>NZ_JAOQJC010000060.1 GCF_025567625.1 Paenibacillus sp. J5C2022
TGTATCGTAGCCACAGCAATTCAATCAGGCTAGGAACTAGCCTTCAAGGAGGGACGAGGTTACGAGTCCCGATGATTTGAGAAGCTCGTCAATGAATTGACGAGAGGTTCACCTTATTAAATGAAAGAGATAGGAGTGAGTACAGGCGCGATGAAAAAGGGTTGGAAAGATGGACTGCTGTATATCGGATGCTACGGCGAGCAGAGCGAAACGACAATTCATGTGTGCCGGCTGGACAAAGGAACGGGAGAGCTGACGCTGCTTCAAAGCACGGCTGGAGTAGAGAATGCCTCCTATCTGGCGATTCACCCCGGCGGCGAACGTCTGTATGCGGTGAAGGAGACGGATCATAGTGACGGAAGATCGGGCGGCGGAGTCGTCAGCATGACAATAGGAACCGACGGATTGCTGGGAGAGACGACGAGCAGTCAGTCTTCGGAAGGGGCGCATCCATGTTATGTCAGCGTCGCTGTTGACGGTCGCGCTGTGTTCGTGGCGAACTATACGGGAGGCCATGCTGCGCTGCTGCCGCTTACGTCGAACGGTGAATTGCGGCCTGCTTCTTCGGTGAAGGGAGGAGGCATGGAAGAAGGGGCAGAGATTGCCGGAGAGGGGCAACATGTGAAGTCCAACGCCCACTGCATAACCGCGCTGCCAGACACTGAATATGTGTGCGTGGCCGATCTGGGACAGGATGCAATTATCACTTACCGTGTCAATCTTGATCAGGGGACGCTGGACCGGCATCATGTATGTCGTCTTCATAAAGGGGCTGGACCGAGGCATCTCGTCTTCCATTCCGCACTACCTGTGGCATATGTCGCGAACGAGCCGGATTCCAGCATAACATTGCTGAGTGTCGATAAGGATGCTGGTACGCTAACGCCGCTGCACACCTATTCATCGCTGCCTGCAGATTACGACGGCTACAATGATTCAGCGGATATTCATCTGTCTCCGGATGACCGCTACCTGTACAGCTCCAATCGCGGCCACAACAGCATCGCTGTATTCGAAGTGAACGAAGACGACGGCAAGCTGACGGCGGTTCAGCATGTAAGCTGCGGAGGCGAGCTGCCTCGCAACTTCGGCATTACGCCGGACGGCGGCTACTTGCTGGCGGCCAATCATAAGAGCGGTACAGTCATTGTATTCCGTCGCGATGCGGCAAGCGGGAAGCTGACACAGACGGAGCACTCTCTTGCGGTATCCTCGCCGGTATGCGTGCGTTTTGCAATTAGCTAGTTAATTAATAGATTGGAAGGCAGGTCCTGTACAGTGTCAACTCAAGCTGCGGGAGCCCGTGCGGAGAGCGTATTGCGCACGACTACCGTATACACCATGTTATTCGCAATCAGCGCTGTGCATATGCTGAACGATTCCATGCAGTCTGTTGTAGCCGCCCTGGTTCCTGTATTTCATGATGCGATGCATCTATCGTTTGCCCAGGTAGGGTGGATTATCTTCACGTTGAATATGACTTCATCCATTATGCAGCCCGTCGTAGGGATGTGGTCGGACAAGCGTCCGACACCGTGGATGCTGCCGGTCGGGATGCTGTGCAGCATGGGCGGAATGATCGGCATGGCCTTCGCGCAGAGCTTCGCACTGCTGCTCTTGTCTGTTGTATTCGTCGGCTTCGGCTCAGCCGTCTTTCATCCGGAAGGCTCGCGGGTCGTCTATCTTGCCGCAGGCAAGCGCAGGGCGTTCGCGCAGGCGCTCTATCAGGTTGGCGGCAATTTCGGCCAGTCGCTGGCCCCGCTAATGACGCTTTACATCTTCTTGCCGCTAGGCCAGCGGGGAGCGATATGGGGAACGCTGCTTGCGCTTGCGGCGATTATTATTTTATATCGGGTAGTGCCATGGTATTCGAGGCGGCTGGAGGAGCAGGGAAGAGCAACTGCAGCTGCGAAGAAGAAGGGGGTGCATGCCGAAGAGGATGGAATCGCCTCCTTCACGCGCCGAGCTGTCGCTATCGCGCTATCCTTGCTGTTATTCATTGTCATTGCCCGTACTTGGTATGCAGCGGCGATCGGCAATTTCTATCAGTTCTACGCCAAGGAAACTTATGGCATCTCTATCGGGATGGCTCAGATCCCGCTCTTCCTGTTCATGGCAGCAGGGGTAGCAGGCACATTCTTCGGCGGATTGATGGGGGATCGGATCGGGAGGAAGCAAGTTATGCTGTTCTCTCTGCTGGGTTCAGCACCGTTCGCTCTGGCGCTGCCTCATTTGCCGTTAGCTTGGGTCTACCCGGCAATTGCGCTGATGGGCTTCATCCTGCAGTCGGGCTTCTCCGTTAGCGTCGTCTATGCGCAAGAGCTGCTGCCGGGCAAGGTCGGAACGGCCTCAGGACTGATTACGGGCCTTGCGTTCGGCATGGGCGCGCTTGGCGCCATCGTCCTGGGGAATATGGCCGACACGCATGGCATATCGCCTGTCATGATAGGCGCAAGCGTGCTGCCTCTGGCGGGCATATTGGCGATATGGCTGCCCAAGGACCGGAGATAGGCGAAGGAGACATTACTCCCGTATATGTTCAGGAATATGGCTGATAATTTCTTTTATCGTAAAGGAGATGCGACTGATCCTTCCGGACTGTACGGTCGTGGCCCCGGTGTAAATTTCCGTTAGCTCATAGGACGAGCCGGTAAGCTCGTACTGCTCCACTTGGAGCTTACCGTGTGCACTCCTCTCGGGTACATGCTTTTTCTAAGATCGTACATTAATTAGCCGAATATGGAAATTTAGTTCAGAAAAAGCCCCCCCAACTACGCTGTTGTGAGGGGGGCTGCACGCTGTTTTCGATTATGCGTCGGAATAGTTAAGGCTAGCTTATCTATTCCGGCGTGAGCGGCGGTTCAACTCGCTATAGGTGTTCGGACGCCGCTCTTCTACATAAAGACTGCGCCCTTCGCCGTATCCCGGTCCGACCGACAGCCATAACGTTCGGAAGCGCTCATTCAGATCGATCTCCTCCACCAGCACCTCGCGCTTGGGATGCGTCGATTCCGCAAGGATAACGCCTTGCGGATTGACGATGCGGGACGGCTTGTCGCCGTTCCAGCCCGCTACGACCATATATTGTCCGTTGGAGATCGAATCCGCCAGACATTGCATGACAGCGTCTCCCTTCGTCGAGACGAATACGATCTCGCAGCTGTGCAATCTCATCATGCGGGCGCTCTCCGGGAAGAAGTGGTCCCAGCATACCAGCATGCCGATCTTGCCGAAGTCGGTGTCGAATACCGGATAATCGCTGCCAGGGTTAATGCCGTTCTTTGCTTCTGTCACCGTCAGATGCACCTTCCGGTACTTTCCTTCGATATCGCCCGTTCGGCCGATCAGGACGCTTGTGTTGTACAGGAAGCCTTCCTTATCCTTCTCATGGAAGTTAACGATTATATAAGCGCCGATTTCGCGCGCTTTCCGGCAGAACGCCTCCGTTACCGGCCCAGGTATCGTCTGGGCCGCTTCCATTAGCGGTACGCCGCCAGGCCTGATCATCAGCTCGGAGAAGCAGATGATATCGGCGCCTTGCCTGCCCGCTTCATCGGCCAGCTCCAGCATCGTCCGCACATGCGAATCGACGGTGGCATGCGGATCGTTGTCGATCCGGAGGAACGTTGTCGCCACCTTCACATTGCGGGGGGCAAGCGGCGAAGTCTCCGCTGCAACGGGCTGTCGCCACTTCACCTTTCCTGATGCCGTACGGAAGAAGATCAGCTCCAACTGCAATTGCCCCGCTCCAGGAGGAGCTTGCCCCGTCAGATGCAGCTCTATCCAGCCGTCAGGCTGCTGGGAAGCCTCCGTCAAGTAGTCCGCCTGAAGCAGCTTGCCATCGGCATCGTTCCATGTTGCCAGCGCATGAACCGTATTGGCATCGTCATCATGATCTTCGCACGAATACTGAGCGGAAATACGATAGGTCGTCTCCGCCTGAATAGGGATCGCGGAGCATATCCAGCGGCCGTCCATCTGACGTCTGCCGTTCGCTGTGATCGTCAGGCAAGCTTCATTGCCCTCTGATGCTTTATGAAAGATCGGAGTCATCTGCGGCATGGGCGACCACCGCTCCCATGTATCCGAAGCGATCGGTGGCGCTAAATTAGTGCTAGTAGTCGTCATTCAGAGATACTTCCTTTCCTTATGGAATTCTTGTGGCTTATGGCATACACACTTTTCATCCCACTATCGCTAGTTTCATCGTAGGATTGTGATGCCAACACTGTCAATTTTAAAAAAGTCATTCTAGAATTTCTTAAACGAAAATCCGAGGCACGCTTGGCGGGGGCTATGTGACTAAAATGAGCGATAGCGCCTGCACGCCTGACGGGTCTATGTGACCACAATGAGCGATAGCGCACACTTACCTCTACTTTTCCGAGTCTATGTGACCATTTTGAGCGATAGCTTCTGCTTTTCGGTGGTACGAGGCACGCTTGGCGGGGCTATGTGACCAAAATGAGAGATAGCGCACACTTACCTCTACTTTTCCGAGTCTATGTACCATTTGAGCGATAAGCCCTTACTTACTTTAGTTGCTAAGTAGCAACGGTATATCGTACAAATCTCCACAGGGGTGCGCTTGATTGAGCTGTTTTGTACGATTTATCGTACAAATCTCCACAAGGGTGGACTCAATTGGCCTGTTTTGTACGATTTATCGTACAACTCCTCACAGGGGTGCGCTTGATTGAGCTGTTTTGTACGAATTATCGTACAAATCCCCACAAGGGTGAGCTCAATTGACCTGTTTTGTACGATTTATCGTACAACTCCTCACAGGGGTGCGCTTGATTGAGCTGTTTTGTACGATTTATCGTACAAATTTCCACAGGAGTGGACTCAATTGACCTGTTTTGTACGAATTATCGTACAAATCCCCCCAGGTGGGTGCTCGATTGAGCTGTTTTGTACGAATTATCGTACAAATCCCCACAGGAGAACGCTCGATTGACCTAATTTGTACGATTTATCGTACAAATCCTCTTTAGAGTGGGAGAGGGATGACAGAAGTGTGATCGGACAAACGCAGTCACACAAGTACGCAAGCACGCGAACGAGCAAGTACGCAGGTACGCAGGCACGTGAACGAGCAAATACGCAAGCACGCGAACGAGCAAGTACGCAGGCACGCGAACGAGCAAGTACGCAAGCACGCGAACGAGCAAGTACGCAGGTACGCGAACGAGCAAGTACGCAAGCACGCGAACGAGCAAGTACGCAGGTACGCAAGCACGCGAATGAGCAAGTACGCAAGCACGCGAACGAGCAAGTACGCAGGTACGCAGGCACGCGAACGAGCAAGTACGCAAGCACGCGAATGAGCAAGTACGCAGATACGCAGGCACGCAGGCACACAAGCACGATAATCTCGTGCTTGCGCGCCTGTGGTAAGCGAATTAAGGTGTCGGGTTCGTGCCGTACACTTCAAGCTCTTTAATGTAGGTAAGCGGACTAGCCACTCCATCACCGCTCTCATAGCCCCCCACCCAGAAGCGGATGTAACGCGCCTTCTTCGGCGCCATCATAATCGTTGTTCCAGAAGGGGTTGCGATAAATTCTTCATCTTCGCCATATCCAAGTCCGATGCTGTTGTCCTCATCATTGTTGTAGATCGTGAACGCGTCGTAGAAATCGGCTGTCTCGGACACCTGAATGGCCAAGTCCTTATATGTGTACAGATGGCTGCTCGCCTGGAAAAACATTTTAAACATGCTGACATCTTTGAACGTGCCAAGATCGAGCTGAACGTAGGCAATCGGGTAACCGGTATTGCCGACTACGCTTGTACCGGATGCGGTAGATCCGTCCGTCAAATAGACGGGATTCGTCACCGTGCCGGGATAGCTTCCGCCAGGAACGCCGAAGGTTGGTACAACGCCTGTCGATACGTTCGCCAGAGACATCCCGCTATATTGAACGGCGCCCATGCTCGGCTTCGACGGATCGCCCGGATTGCCGAAGTAGTCGACGAAGTCTGTTCCGTAATAGGTTACGTCAGCGACACTGGCGCCTTCTCTCAATGCGGCGGGCGAGCCTGCCGTCAACCGGAAGTCGCGATTGGCTGCATCCGCGAACAACGGGTCCAATTGCGTATTGTCCGCGCAGCTGGCACAAGTGGCATTAAGCTCGGATGCGGTTTTGCTGTCCGCCGTATCATTTTTGAACTTGACGGAAGGTCTCGTGGCGCTGCCGTCCCAGAAGTTGTTGTTGTTGACGTCCAGCTCCCCGGTCGACTGCCATACATTCAGGGCTATGTCGCCGACATAGCTCTCATGCCAATTCGTCATAATGTTGTTGGAGATGACGTTGCCGTCCACAATATCCGTTCCCGTAGCGCCCGACGCTGTCCCGATGACCATGGAAGCCTGCTCCGATTCGGCAATCGTATTGTTGATGAACCGGTTATTCCGGGCCTCCATGTATTGGCCGGCGCTGCCCAGGTACCATGTGTTCATATCGGCGGCGTAGGGCTGATGGGAGTGGGGGATAACTTCCGTATCTTTCACCCCGGCGAAGATGTTGCTGTAGAAGTGATTGTAGCTGCCTTGCACATGGCTGGTCGTCGTGTAATCGTGCATATAATTTCGGCGAATTGTATTATTCGTTGTTTTGCCCGGAATTCCGATGACGTCAATCGTCCGGGAATAGCCCGCATCGCCGCCGGACACGTCATTGCGGTCTACCAATATATGATGAACGCCTGACATAGCGGGCTCGTACCCTGTTAGCGAGATCGCCGAATGACCGAAGTTAATGATTCGGTTGTCTTTAATAACGCCGCCGTCCACTGCATGCATATAGCGAATGCCGTCCCCATATTCCATCGTATCCGCAACCGTCATATGGTCCGCCCATACTTTATCGAAGAAGCTGTTCGTTACGCTAATATCTTCAACTTTGGCGGTTGGAGAAGTCGTTATAAGGTTATGTACGGATAATCCGTACTTGGTCAGCTTCGTTACCGAAATATTATCGAATGAGATGTTGGTGCCCGGTGCCTGCACTTCAATTCCAAGCCATGATGAACCGCCGCGGAAGTCGATGCCGCTTACTTGCACATGATGAGTATCGTTCATGACCAGAACGGGGACACTCCCCGCTGCCGGAACGGGATGCACTTCCACATTCGTCGGAGCAACCGTGTCGGACCCGGTATTGACATAGACGTAAGTGCTTGTCATGGCCCATTCATCAGGCGTATTGACATGGGCGGAGGTAGGCTGTCTCAGCTTCGGAACGTCATTGACGTAGAGGCGATAAGCATCCGTATATCCGCTAATGGCATGTCTCCACTGATAAGTGCCGGCGACGTTCTCCCATCCCGCATCGTTCAGCAGGTCCAGATTGGAGATAACGGGACGGGGACCGGCGCCGTAGGCATCCAATATGATCGGCTTCGCAGCCGTTCCCGACAGGCCGGATAAATCAACATTGTCGAGCGGAATATTCCAGGCGTCCCCGCGTCTGAACTTTAGAGTATTTCCTTCCCCGCTCCCGGAGCCGACTGCCAGCGCGACGGCAGCACCCAGCGTTCGCTTCGGTGTTGCTTCCGTGAGTCCGTCATTGGTGTCGTCCCCGGACGTGGAGAAGTAGTAAGTAGTGCCGCCGGCCGCGAAGGCCTGCTCCGGAGCGATCCCCCCCCAAGAACCGGCGGCCAGACAGAAGGCCATGCATACCAATAAAATGCAACGTGTCATATTGCTTTGTAAAGCGTTGTGCACATCCATTTCCTCCTTACATTCAATTTTTGTGGCGCATGACCATCATAAGTTTCGTTTGACAGCGTTTTCAATTTTAAAAAGTCCATCCTAGAATTTTTTAAATCGTCTGGAATAGGGGGCGAAGGAGGGAAATCCCCCTACCCGTTGCTTCTGAACTGGGTAGGGGTCATGCCGGCGTGCTTCTTGAAGCACGTGACAAAGTAGGAGGTGCTGTTGAAGCCGACCATGCCGGAAATCGAAGCAATATTTTCGTTTGTTGTCAATAGCAGTTCTTTCGCCTTGTTCATGCGGAGCTGATTCACATATTCCGTGAAATAAATATTTTCGCTTTCCTTGAACAGCTTTCCAAGATAGCTGGAGTTCAAGCCGATATGCTCGGCTGCCGCTTCCAGAGAAATCGAGGTTTGATGATAATTGCTTTCCACATAATCCAGCACTTTCTTGATCGTATGAGGACGGTCATTGTCCTGGGTCTTCAGTTGCTCGATGACATGCTGGCAATAAACGGTCAGATTATGCTGGAATTCGGACAGTGTTACATAATTCATCAAGCTGTTATATTGTCCGTAATAGTCGAGCTCGATGGAAGCGTCCTTCGAAGCGGCCAATTCCTTCGTCGCTTGCAGTACATGATATAGTACCTGATTGATCGCACGCATTATATCGTTCATGCTGTAGGTATACAACTGCTCCGTCAGCTCGACGATATATTTCTCGCAGAGCCCGGCGTTCAACGCGCGAAAGTTGACGAGCAGCTGCTGCTCGATGCTCTTCGGATATATGTTGTATGCATGAATATCTTCATTTACTTTGCCGTCTTGAATAAGGGAGCCGAGTCCGTACTTCAGCTTGTAGGTTAACAGCTCCACCGCCTGAAGATAGGAATTCCGAATATCGGAGCTTCCTCGGCCGACGGCAATCGTCGGTTTGGTCGTCAGCTCGCTTTCCGCAGCTGCTTGAACAGCTTGCAGCTTTCTCGTAATTTTCTCCGCTAGCCGTTCGTCTCCGCTATCGAAGTTCAGAATTAAGATGACATGGTTCTCATGAGTGCCATAGATCGCTTCGCAGCTGCATACCGGCTTCATGCCGGCTTCGATTAGACGGATTAGGGCATGGCGCAGATGATTATCCGCTTCCGGCTTGAAGGTAGGCGAAGTTTTGATCGCCTGCTCCAGCTCGAAGAGGACGACACTGTAATGGTTGTGCGTGAAGTTGGAGCCAAGCTCCTGCAGCCGTTCTGTCGCCAGCTCGCTCTCCAGCGAGATGCGTCCTTCCAGCACATTTTTGAAGAAATCCTGCTTAATGACAGGCATATTGTCTTGCACATATTGATTCAAGGTAGCGGCTTTATTCTGATTGTTCTCAATGAACTGATCCAGTAGCTCGAAGTCGTTCCCGTATTCCGAGGCTCTACCTTGGTCGTCCTGCGAACGTACATGCTTATGAATCAGCTTCCGCAGCGGCTGGTGGAAGTAGGTTGCGATAATGATAGCCGCGATAATCCCCAATATTAGAATAACTGCGCTCAATTTGATCGTTTTCAGCCTTAAGGCAATAGCGGACTCGCGCACGATATGGTATGGCGTTACGCTGAAGAAGATTAAGTCGAGCTCGTCGGAGTTGACATACGTCACAAGAGATCGTCTGCCGTTGTCCTCGTGCAGGAAAAAACCGATATCCGCTTGCCGCTCCATCATGCGATGTATAATCGCCTCATCTTGAGAAGGTTGAGGGACATGATGCTTCTCGGCGGAGGAGAAGACGGGTTCGCCGCTATAATTAATTGCGTTGATCTGACTTTCCTTCATCGGATTAATGCTGAGCAGATGATTCCGCATATCCGCTTGCTTGACGTTCACGATCATGAAAGAGTCTTCCACTGTGCTTTCTCTTCTCTGGAAGAAGATATACGAGAATAATTTGTCCTTCTGATCCGTAAGCCCTTCCACATTGGGAATATGCGTGTCGAATTGGATGACTGCGCTCCCCAATTGCTCGGGATAATGACTTGCAATCCAATCATGAATGAAGCGGCTGTATTCGTCGGCATCTATCGTATGAGACGAGGGGCTGCCAAGCACCAGATCGGCAGCAGGGTTGACAACGTATACCGAGCTGGCTATCGGATTGGAGAAGAGGAAGCCCGTCAAATTGTCTTGAATGGCGTTATAAGTCTGATATGACGGCTGCCTGCTGTTCATCATTGTGCTGATTTCGTTGTCCCTTGAGGTGAGGAATCCGGTGCTGACAAGTGATTTCTCTGTAATCTCCATCGATTTGGCCGTATTCTGCAGCACATGAACAGCCATTTCGCTATACAGCTTCACATTATCCTTCGCGTACCAATTGTACAAGAAGATCGAGATGGCGATGATGAACAGGCTGATCATCAGGGCGAGAGATCCCATCCATTTCACGATTGTCTGTTTGAAGAATGCTTTTGCCATGATTGTCATCTCTCCCATTCCGTCGACTGAGCATTAAAGATAACATGATTTCATATTTCTCGCCAAGCACTTGCCATTGGAACTGCAACAATCCACGATCGGCCGGCAACGCCGACTGGTCGTGGATTGCATTTTCAGTTCAATGAGGTCTTATGCTTACTTGGAAGCAAGGAATGCGTCGATTTGTTTTTGGGCTTCTTCAATGATTTTATCTTGGCCGGCCGCCTTCATTTGCTTGGTGAAATCAGGCCAGATCGTTTCCGGATCGACGATGCCGGAGTTCAACGTTTTGGAGTAAGAGTTGAATACTTGCTGCGCCTGTGCCAGCTCCGTTTTCACAGATTCGGGATTAAAGTTGAAGCCCATTAGCGGGCTGAATTCCGCGCCTTCGTCCCATTTCTTGATTTTCTCGATATAGTCATCCGTGATGCCAACTGCGAAGCGCTGCAAATTCATATTTTTGAACATCCAGCCCGGGAACGTCACGTAATCCTCATTCAGCATTTTCACGCGCTCATCGATAATTTCATAGTTGACGCCTTCGATGCCGTATACGTACAAGTCATAATTTTCTTGGCTGGAGAATACCCAGTTGACGAACTTGATGACGGCCTCGCCTTTTTTGGTCTGGGAGGTCACATAGATGGCATCGCCGCCCGGGCTTTTAATATATTTCTTCTCCGGCCCGAAGCCTTGATTGTTCAGCACGGCATCCTTCACATTGTTGGCGATCACATTCTGCTGGTCGGCAGCGGACATGGCTGCGCCGTTCACGACTGCAGTCGCGCCTGCAGTCAAGCGTGCATTCACATCGCCGATATTCAGAATATCTTCCGGAATGAAGCCCTTCTTGTACCATTCGTGCACCAGCTTGGCAGCTTCGCGCAGACCTGTCATCTCTTGCGTCGGCATAACGGTAATGGTGCCGTCGTCGTTGATTTGGAAGCCTGCGGAACTGCCTGTACCGGCGAGATATTCTTCCGGTCCGAATTGGTTCATTAGAATGTAGGCGACGGAAGCGGAAGTCAGAGGCACCAGATCGGGCTCGTTGTCCTGAATGCCTTGCAGGAAGGCTTCGAAGTTCTCGACGGAATCCGGTACCGGCAAGTTATGCTTCACCCTCAAGTCGTCTCTGTACAGGATGGATTGATAGATACTCGCTTTCGGCGAGTTGCCCGTGCTCGGAATGCCATACAGCTTGCCGTCGATCTTCATCCCTTCGAACAGCATGCTGTCGATGTTTTCATAGATTGCATGGCCGTGCTGCTCCATCAGCTCGTCAATCGGGGCCAGCAGCTTTTGGGAATAATAGCTGACCAGCTGCGAAGAGCCGTTCCAGAAGAAGTCGATGGAGTTGCTCGTGGCGGCATCCAGCGTAATTTTGTTCGCGTATTGATCCCATGGCGCGAATGTAAGCTCCAGCTTTACGCCGATGTCCGCCGCCATTTTTTCGTTTACTTTTTCCAGTACGGCGTCCGTTCCGGCAGGCTTGTCGCCTGGATAAATGCTTTTAATCGTGACGATTTCCTTCTTCTCTTCGGGAGCCGCAGTGGATTCCGATTTCCCGGAATTTTCTCCGTTGCTGCCGTTGCTCTTGCCCGAATTGTTGCCGTTTCCGTTGCTGCTGCAGCCGACGACGGCTACGGCGAGCAGGATGGCGACTAGCATCGTAGATAACATCTTCTGAGTCTTGCTGGACATGGTCATTCCCCCTAATAACATTATAATATATGCTCAATCGGAATAAACCGAGTGATGCCTTAGCCTTTCACAGCTCCGATCGTAATCCCCTTCACGAAGTGCTTCTGGATGAACGGATAGACGAATACGATCGGACCGATCGTCAAGATCGTCGTTGCAAGACGCACGCTTTCGTTAGGCAAGATGATGGTGGCGCTCGATGAGGCCCCTTCGCCAGTCGTGGAGGAGCTGGCCAGATAATTCAACGTCGAGAGTATGCGATACAAGTGATACTGGAGCGATACGAGATGCTCGCTTTCTATAAAGAACAGAGACAGGTAGAAATCATTCCAATACATGAGCATATAGAACAAGGTGATCGTCGCAATGATGGGAATAGAGATCGGCATCACGATCTTCAGAAAGATGCGAAACTCCCCGGCGCCATCGATAATGCCGGATTCCCGTAGCGATTCCGGGATATTCTGCAGATAAGATTTCATCAGAAAGGCGAAAAACGGATTAATGCACATAGGCAATATAAGAGCCAGCAAGGAATCCTTCAACCCCAGATAGGAGACGTTCAAAATGTACCAGGGAATCATCCCGCCCTGAAACAGCATCGTGAAGTAGACGAAAAAGGCGATATGGTTCCGGTATTTCACCGACTTCAAGCTGATGACATATGCGAGCATGGATGTAAGAGCTACGCTTAAAGCCGTACCGACGATCGTGACGAAGATCGTTACGCCGTAAGAGCGCAGAATGTCCTTATTTTGCTCAAAGATAAAGGTGTAGGCGCTGAAAGTGATATCCTTGGGGAAGAAGCTGACCCCGTTGCGTACGATCTCTATCTCCGGCGTCAATGAGCCGATCAGGACAAGCAGGAACGGCGCCAGCGTGAACAGGGACATTCCGGTCAATACGATATACAACATGAGGGTGGAAGGAGAAATTCTTTTTTTGCGAGTTACAGTGTTCATCTATGCTCACCTCCTAATAAAGCGCGTAGTCGCGATTGTATCTTCTTACCAGCCAGTTGGCCGTAATGATGGTAACGAAACCGAGGAACGATTGCAGCGCGCCAGCCGCACTGCCCATCGCAATGCTGCCCATGCCTCCGCCGGTGCCCTGGAAGGAGCGATAGACATACGTGTCGATGACGTCAGTCGTCTCAAAGATGAGTACGTTGCTCTTCACAATGTTAAAGATCATGCCGAAATCGCCGTAGAAAATGCCGCCGATAGACAGCAGCGTCAATACCATAATAGTCGGCATCAGCATCGGAATCGTGACGTAGCGAATAAGCTGCCACTTGCTGCAGCCGTCAATCTTGGCCGCCTCATAGATCGTTGAATCGATGCCGACGATGGCGGCCAGATAGATAACGCTGCCGTAGCCGACCCACTTCCAGATGTAAGTAGCCGTCAGAATCGCCGGCCAGAATTCGGGACTCTGGTACCAAGGCACCGGGTCGATGCCGAACCATCCCAGCAATCCGTTAAGCATGCCGGTATTCGTAGCGAAGATGTAATAGACGAACACGCCGACGACGACCCAGGAGATGAAATAGGGCAGAAGCAATAGCGATTGGCTTAGTTTTTTGAACCAGGACTTGCCCACTTCATTAAGCATTATGGCAATGCCGACCTGGAACAAGGTGCCGAAGCCGATGAATAATGTATTCAAAAACAGAGTGTTGAACGTAATGCGGAATATATCGCCAGATTTGACGAGAAAGTCGAAGTTTTTAAAGCCTGCCCATTCGCTGCCAAAAATGCCGTCAATGACGTTGTAATTTTTGAAAGCGATGACAATGCCCACCATAGGCAAGTAATGCCAAATCAAAAAATACAATATGCCGGGAATGGCCATCAAATAAAGTACTTTGTTTTTTAGCAATTCAAATACAAATCCGCGTTTCTTCGTTACTTCAACTGTTGATGTCGGGCGGCTGTCATCAGGTTTAACCGCTGCACTCGTTTGCATGTTATCGTGCTCCTTTCATGCATCACATTACAGCAAGCGGTTGCACTCCGTAAATTTAAAAAAGGAGTGAAATATTTAAAAAAGCCCATTTCACGGGGGAAAGAGCTTAAAATTGAAACAGTAATAGAAGCAACCTGATTGAAAAGTTGGGGCGGGAATTAATTGACGATACTGAAATCGAAACTAGCTTGCATGCAATTGGGCCCAAATGGGTTCTAAAAAAATATTTCATATATATAAAATTCATGCTATAATGTGAAAGTGAAAGTCAAATTTTACTAGTTGGACAAGCTGGCTGCAGCATCGTGAGAGGAGGGAGTTTGCGGAATATTCACAGTTTTTGTATGCGTTTACATCATAGAGCTGCCCGAGGAGAAAATGAGGTTTGAAACGACTTCAATTTGACGGGAGTGAATTTGATTATGCGTAAACGTTATAGGTATGCAATGCTCGTTGCTTGTCTGTTGCTGACAGTGGCGTCATCCGCGTTCGCTAATTCGGGAACGGGCGCTTCGACTTCAGGGGCCTGGACGCTGGCGCAGTTGACCGATCTGAGCGGGAAGCTCGGTACGGCGATCGGACAGACGACCCGGCCGCAACTGAGCGCTTATCTGCAGCAGGTGAAGAGCGTCGCGGATGCCGCCATCGCTACTCCGGGTCTGTCGCATGACGAAGGCTTGGCAACGAAGGGGACTTTGGAGAATGCTCTGCAATTGGCGATGGATGCCGGAGGCGCTGCCGGGGTATGGACGGACACGCCGTTTATCGTGTATGACGTGCCGGCGCTCAGTCCCGAGAAGCGGCTGCCGAATACGATTCCGACCGACGGCGAGATTAGCGATCAGATTCGGGTCGTATCGGCCCAAGGGGATTTCGAAGCATCATCGTTCGTTATCGTTCCGCTTGCCGATGCGGCTTCGGTTACTTTCACGGTGAACGATCTGCAAGGAACCGCCGGAACGATTCCGGCCTCCGAAGTTGATCTGCGGGTCGTCAAGACATGGTACCAAGGCGGGACAGCTTGGCAGAGCTACTTCTACGATGACACGAAGGATGTGCTGACGCCTGAGCTGCTGCTGCACGACGAGAATCTGATCCTTGTCGATCATGAGACGAAGCGCAACTCCTTGCGCGTCGATTATCCTGCAGGCTCGCAATATGTGGACATCTCCGGCAGCCCTCCTGCGGCGTTCTCTTCGTTCACCGCCCCGGTCGAAGACAGTGAGGTGCTATTGCCGATCGAGCTGAAGCAAGGGGAATCGAAGCAGATATGGATAACGACCAAGGTGCCGAGCGGAACGGCGGAAGGCATTTACACCGGTACGATCAATATGACGGCGGACGGCGTACCGGCCGGACAGCTCACGTTGAAAATTCGAGTGTTCCCCTTCGAGCTGCCTTCACCGAAAACATACTACGATCTGGACAAAGACTTCTACACCATGATTTATCACAATGCCCGCATGAAGGATACGTTGCAAGGTTTCAGCGGCGACGTACAGCTCTCCGAAACAAGGCTGCGCAACCACTACCGCAATCTGGTGGAACACAACATCATCAATTTGCCTACGAATACCAGCATCGACGTCAATAACCCTCAAGTATTTTTGCGTCAATTGGAGCTGATGGAAGAAGCGGGCATGGATCTCAATCCGCTGTTCGGCGTCGGTCCATTGTTCCCGTCCAACGAAGACTATTCGATCTGGACACAATACCTGCAGGCCAAGGCCGCTTATGAAGCCGATCCAACTCCTCAGAATCAGGAGCTCATGGAGCAGCGCTACGCCGCCTACGAGCAGACGCTGGTCGCTCCGAAAGCTTACGTCCAGCAAGCCTTTGACATCGTTACGCAGTCTCTCGGCCATACGAACGTCTATTTCGACGCCTGGGATGAGGCGGAATGGAATCGATTGCTCTGGCAGCAGGAGATGTGGAGATACGTGAAGGAAGACATCGGCGCCAAAATTTACGCGACAGGCCACGACAATCACTTCAATCTGGAGGTTAAAGAAGATTTTCTGAACTGGGTTGGAGATCCGACGCGGGAGAAATCCGAAGGCTGGCATGAGCTGGGAGACGACAAGATCATTACGAACTATGCCCACCCGCATTCCGGACCCGAAAATCCCGATCTGATGCGCCAGCGCCACGGGATGTGGCTGTACAAGGCAAATTATGATGCGGTCTACAACTACATCTGGTACTTCGAAAGTCCTTACGTTAATCCGTGGGCGGATTACGTAGACGCGACCTATCGCGCATTCGGCTTCGTCTACCCGACACAGACGGATGTGATCGACACGCTTGCATGGGAAGGATTCCGCGAGGGCATTGACGACATCCGCTACGCGACGAAACTGAAGCAATTGGCGGAGTCTGCGTTGAACTCGGGTGATTCGGCTCGCGCCGCTGCCGCTTCCAAAGCGTTAGATTGGCTGGAGGAGACGGATGAGCGGAAGACGAGCTCTGATATGCTTCGCCTTGGCATCATCGACCATATCATGAAGCTTCTCGATTTGGAAAACGGGAACTAGGAGGGTATGTCTATGTGGAGAAAAGCCAAGCGTTATATGTTTTTGCTGGCGGTGCTGCTCCTTGCGTCGACTTCCATTCCGCATGCTTATGCGGAGGCGAATGACGGCAAGCTGAGCTATGAAGTCGTCTATACAACCGAAGATTTATCCACGCCCACGGCTTGGTATAACAGCGACTTCTTCGACAATCCGGAGTTCAAAGAAAATCGCTTCGTACAGTATTGGGTGGAGACGCCGATTGAGCCGGGCGGACCGCGCGATACCGGGTTATACGCTGCGTATCGCGAAGACGGCGTATACATCTTCTTCCAGTCAAATGAGCAGGAGCTGGATACGAACGGCAACTTGAAAAACAGCTCGATTGAATTATTCGTCAAGTACGGACTGGGTGATCTGCCCTACCATCAGATGATCTTCGAGACGAACGACAGCGCAGTGAACTACTTCGAATGGCAGACGGAATATCGCGACAATCTGCCGCTGAAGGGAAATGCCGTGATTACCAATGAGCAGCTTCCGACGGGATGGGGCAGTGTGCTGTACATTCCATGGAAAGCCGCCTACAAGTACGTTCCCCTTAACGGAGAAGATTGGGAGTTCGCCCTGATTCGCTGGTCGCCTTCGCATGCTCCTACATGGGGTGGCAAGGTTCATCAGGCAGGACGATTCAATGTGCTCGATATGGAGGAGCCGACGCCGGCCGTGCGTACAGCTATTCAAAGGAACGTGATCCAGCAAGCGTGGCAGTCGTTCAATACGTCGGTTGCCGAGCTGCAGGCCGAATGGCTGAACGGAGACGCGGACGATGCGCATTTCTATAATACGAAGGTGTTGCCGCTAATCCAGCAAGGACAGATGAACGGCAGTCAGATTCCGAATTTGGACAGCCTTGGTCAAGCCGAGATTGACGAGCTTTACGCGTATGTCGAAGGCTGGTTCGAGCTTGGGCGCGATGTGGAAGACCAGCAGGCGGACGATATTATGGACAGGCTGTTCGACGAGGGCGGCCAGCC
Source organism: Paenibacillus sp. J5C2022 (assembly GCF_025567625.1). GTDB lineage: Bacteria > Bacillota > Bacilli > Paenibacillales > Paenibacillaceae > Pristimantibacillus. The sequence goes on from NZ_JAOQJC010000060.1 coordinate 17,394, forward strand.
GCCTGAGACGACGCTCGCGCTGCAGCCAGAACAGCCTGATGGGGCCAACGGCTGGTATATCTCCGAGGTAACGGTTAGCCTGGATGCGGATGGAGGTAGCGGCGGGTTCACGGAATATCGACTGGACGGAGGAGAATGGACGACGTATAACAGTCCATTTGTTCTCGCAGACGATGGCGTCCATACGCTGGAATACCGGAGCGTCGATGCTTCGGGCAATATGGAGGAGACGAAGCAGACGCTCGTGTCGGTCGACTTGACCGCGCCGACGGCTGCAGTCGCCTACAGTACGACCGATCCGACCTATGGGACCGTGACGGCGACGATCGCGCCAAGCGAAGCGGTTACGATTACGAACAATGATGGAGCGGACAGTTACGAATTCATATATAACGGAAGCTTTACCTTCGAATTTGTCGACGCCGCAGGTCATGCAGGCGCAGTGACGGCGACGGTCGGCAACATCTCGTCCGGCAGCACCGGAGCGCCCGGGAAGCCGGTATTGTCCGATAACAACGGCCATGACACCGGCTTGCAGGACGGCGATTATGACATAACAATGAATATGTGGTGGGGCGGCAATGGCCGAATCTACAAGTTGTACGAGAATGGCATTCTAATTGATACACAGATTCTTCCGGATCAAGCGCCGCAAGCCCAGTCCGCGGTTACGCCAATAGCCGGCAGAGCGAACGGCACGTACGTCTACTATGCGGAGCTGATCAACGAGTATGGCACGACGGTCAGCGATCCGCGGGAGGTTACGGTGTCACACGGATTGCCGGCCGAGCCGGAGCTGTCGAGCGATAACTGGGACGGCGACGGCAGCTACAACATTGAGATGAATATGTGGTGGGGAATGAACGGCACGACTTACCGGTTGTACGAGAATGAAGTTCTGATCGCAGAGGTGGCACTGACGGCACAGACGCCGCAGGCGCAATCGGCCGTCGTTCCGATCAGCGGCAAGCCGATTGGAACGTACGAGTATCGCGGTGAACTGGAGAACGCCGCCGGTACAACGTCGAGCGAGACGATTGTCGTGAAAGTGACGAAATAATCAGTCTTTCAGTTCGGCGGCAAGCAACCGGCTTAGCGGACAAGTAAGCTGTCCGCTAAGCCGGTTATTCTTTTCATTGAGGCTACGCAAGATCCTGCCGAGAGCGCGACTCCTTCCGCTGCATTGCCACATAGTGGGAGGGAGGGTAGCCCATAATGCGGGAGAAGGCTTTGCTGAACGATTGGATCGTTTCGTAGTTGAGACGATCCGCCGTCTGCTTGACGGTCAGGTTGCCGAATTTCAGCATTTCCAGCGCTTTCTCGATCTTCTTGTGATTGATATAACGTTGGAGCGTCATGCCTGTTTTATTTTTGAAGGTATGGGACAAATAAGTGTAGCTATAGCCTAACTCGTCGGCAATGGAACGGATCGTCTTCAGCTCGTAAATATGATTCTCAACGTAGCGGATGATGGAATAGACGGTGGAGCCGACGGAATGCCCCCACTTGTCAGGCGTATATCTTGCCGCTTTGCCCGTCTCCTTCTCCCGGAAGGCGCGATAGGACAAGATAATGATTTCCTCCAGGCAATTGCGGATAAGCATGTGCGAATAAGGCTTCTGTGAGAAGAACTCGTCAATGTTCCGGAAGAAAGGCACCATCAGATGGTCGGCTCCGGTCGCGTGACGATAAGGGACGGCTTGGAAGTAGCTCTGAATATCCTGCATCTCTTCGCTTGCGCTCTCCGTAAATATAAAGCCCATATAGACGAAGCGGAGCATGCTCGACCTGTCGGCTTTGATCGCGTGCCGATGGCCGATCGCATTGCAGACGATGTCGCCTTCCCTCACCATGATGCACTCGTCGTTAATATAGAAGCTGCCGGTGCCCGATACGATATAGCTGAGCTCCAGGCATACCTGCTTGTGAGCGGGAATAACATGGCCGCACTCGCAGGCAATTTCACCGAATTGATAGAGATTGATTCCGCCGTAATGGACTTGATCGGGAGGAAAGGCATTGTCAAAATGGAAAAGGCATCCGGCATGTTGTTCGTTCGTCATCGATACCCCTCCTTTGTTGTCTCATTATAAGTACAGTATAACAGCAAAAACGGGCCGATGGGCCCGTCTTTCAATCTGATAGTATGGAAGCTGCTCAGTGCGCCGGAATGTTCGATCGCTTAACTACGCGGCAACTCCAGCCACTGATGAGGCGTCTTCATCGCTTTGTACCCATATTCGATTATCGCAATGATCGCCACCGTCTCTTCCTGAGGGACAGGCGGCTGGCCGCTGCGGAAGAAATCAACCATACGGGAGATGAAGCTGCCGAAGAAATTGGACTCTACCTTATAGCTTGCCGATCCGCCCTCAGTGTAATTGATGGAGGTCTGGAATGCGCTGTCGTGAAAGTGATGGATGCTGGCGAACCTTCCGCCGGAAAATCCGATCTGAAGCGCCGGTGTAGCATCGGTTCCCGTCCACATGACACGCTCCGCTTCGCTGCCCATCATGGCGACGATCTGCTCCACCTGGTGAATGGAGTAATTCGCATATTGTCCAGGTCCGAACGTTACGATGGCGTCGATCCCCTCTTGCCGTACGGCGTCCGCTTCCGAGGCGAACCGCAGGGCGGAGCTGGAGAAGAGGGGCGTCCCCGAATCCGAAGCCCATTGGAACAAACGCTCGGCGGTTGCTCTGTCAGGAGCGAACGTCTTGTCGACGTAGGTCGGCTTGCCGGATTGAAGCGGAAGCCGGCACAGCTCCTCGTGCTGATCCGGATGGTCGGGGGACAGCACGATCAAGTAGTCGCTTGCTTCGACGACGGCTTCGATGGAATCCATGAGCTGGATGCCCTTCTCCTTGCACCAGGCCGCATTGTCAAGACCGTTGTCCGCATCCCGCTTGCCGTAAGCGTAAGCGACGGTCATCTCTCCGTTCGACGCTTCCTTGATCCAGTCCGGGTATTTGTTGGCATGCCATTCATCCAGATAATAGTCTATAAAGCCGATCTTCTTCATGCTTCACCCGTCAAATTGATTTCAGTGCGTCTCTCCGAGGAGTCGTAGATGGCCTGAATAATTTGTGTGGACAAAATGACGGTGTCGATATGGGACGGCAGCTTCTCGCCGCTATCGATGCAGGCGAGGAAGGAATCGATCTCGTTCTGGAACGCATCCACAGCATTGAACTCCGGCTTCGTCTCATATAATACGCCGTCCTTGAAGCTGTATACTTTGAACTCCTTGCCGTATTGCAGGCGAATACCTGCTTTATCGCCAAGGAAGTCGATATACATCTCGTTCTCGCCAATGTTCTGCGCCCATGCGCCATTAAGCGTGATGCTTGGACCTTCCGTCCGAACCATCGCCGTCACGAAGTCATCGACGTCGTATGTACCGTCGAACTTAGGAGGGCCTGCCCACATTTTGGTATAAGCATAGTTCTCCATATCCTTGCCCAGCTTGCAGTAGGCTTGCCCGCTGACCGTAAGCGGCTTCGGATCGCCGGAGCAGTACATGACGATATCCAGGAAGTGAATGCCCCAGTCGATAAGCACGCCGCCGCCGGCAATGCTCTTCGTCGTGAACGTGCCGCCCAGTCCCGGAATGGAGCGGTGGGAGCGGAAGCTGGCATAAATGTGGTAAAGCTCGCCGAGCTCGCCGTCGTCAATCATCTTCTTAATGAGATTGACGCCTGTATTGAAGCGGTTCACGACGCCGATGATGAGCACCTTGCCCGTCTCATGCTGAACGCGCTGCATCTCCAGCGCTTCCTCGTACGTTCTGGCAGCCGGCTTCTCGCACAATACGTGCTTGCCTGCGCGCATGCATGCGATGGAGATCGGAGCATGGACATGATTCGGCGTACAGATTGACACCGCTTCCACTTCCGGGTCGTCTAGAATGACCCGATAATCCGATATAGCCTCGCCGCAGCCGAAGTCGGCTACCGCTTTCTCTGCCCGTTCCAGCTGCTGATCGCAGAAGTACTTGATCTCGGACGTGGGATTGGCCATGTAAGCTTTAATATGAGTGCTGTTGGCGAGCGGTCCGCAGCCGATAACGGCCACCTTGATTTTACGCATGATGAGGATACCTCCAGAAATTATTTTTAGGATGATTCTTGCTTATAAAGAAAAAATGCCGTTGTGCCAGACATAGGATTGCGTTACAAGTTCATTGTAGCGTAATCCCTCGTGAACACAAGGCATATTTTCACTTTATTACTTATCCCAATTTGTCTTTTTGCAGCTTTCTCCACTGACTAGGTGTATGTCCTGTACATTTTTTGAATACGGTCGCAAAATGCTGGCTCGTCTTGAAGCCGAGATCGAATGCAATGTCCGTCACTGGCTTGTCAGGCTGTGAAGCGAGAATAGCGCAAGCTTGATCGATACGAAGGCGTTCGATAAAGGCGGCAGGAGATTGGCCGTGCAACTGGCGGAATACGCGGTATACATGCGATTCACTGATGCCCAGCTCGTCTGCCAGCCGTTCAATCGTCCAGGGCTGATCAGGATTCTGCTCGATATTAAGAGCAAGAGATGCCATCGATTCCTGCAAGTCCTGCGGCAGAAGGTTGCTGTCTCGGGGCTGCATCGCCTGCAGCAGAATATCGGTTAGACAGTGCCGTATTTTCAGGGCGGCATGCGAATCGTTCTGTTCCACCGCCTCTCTCATCAGATGAAAATCGCTCCTTACCCGCGAATCGACAGTAATGACTCTGGGCAGGCTGCGCAAGGCGCTCTCCAGCGCTTTCTTCTCATCGCTGGCCAATCGGAGCCATTCGTTCGACGTTCCGGGATCGGTGACAATGATCCACCAGATCGTGCAGGGCTCAATATGATGCAAGCGTGCGCGATGCCATTCGTTCGGACGGGTATGGAACAGTTGGCCGGTATGAGATGCATATGTTTCACCGTCAACGACCCACGACGCTTTGCCGCTTTCCATGTAGACGAATTCGAAGCAATCCTCATGCAGATGATCCGTCAAGGACAACGCTTCATTGAAGCGGTCGTAGCCAAGCAGCACAATCTCGGGTACGGCGGTGGCAACATGATTATTGTGCATGGAGGGATCGAACAGCCAGCGGATGGGCATTTGCTTATCATTCATGGAGAGACGCTCCTTATGTTGTTTCAGTATGTCGTAATGTTTCTAATCCTACTTGATAATAACTGAAAAGTAAAACGGTGCGCCAATCCACTACTATAGAGGCATATCATTCATAAATGAGGTGACGTTGTGACAGTTATCAAGTATAACGTAACGCAAGAAGATAAGGATGTATTCAATAGAGACGGGTATTGGATCAGCCCCAAGCTGATCGACGACGAGACGATCGAGAAGCTTCGTCAGGCGCATGATCGCATCTGGAGCAAAGACTTCGATGGCGACGGTTCCCCGCTGTATCCCGTAGTTCGTCCCAAAGACAAGCTGCAAATCAGAAAGCTGGATAATGGCTGGTGGATCAACGACGAGGTGCGTTCCTTCGTAACCGACGAGAATCTGGGAGAGATCGCGGCTGAACTGCTGAATGAAGATGAAATCCGTTTGTGGCATGATCAGGTCATTCTGAAGCCGGGATCGGGCGGCGAGGAGACGAAACTGGGCAACGTGGGCTGGCATCAGGATTACGGCTACTGGCGCGCCAGCAGCACGACGAATATGGTGACTGTATGGCTTGCCTTGCAGGATACGGTGATCGAGAACGGCGCGATGATGACGATACTGGGCTCCCACAAGTGGGGAGAGGTAGAAGGCAGCAATACATTCTTTGATCAGGATATGGACAAACTGAGAGCGAAGTTCGCTACCCGCGATTGGGTGGAGGAGCCGTGCATATTGAAGGCGGGCCAGGCCAGCTTCCATCATGCGCTTACGTTCCACGGCTCGGGACCGAACGTGACGAGCGATCCGCGTCTGTCCGTCGTTGCCCATCTGATGCCGGGACATACGGCATATCGCAAAGGAAGACAGCATCATACCAATGTAAGCTTGCTGGGACCGCGTCCTTACAACGGACAGCAGTTCAACAACGACTACTTCCCGCTGCTTTACAGCCGGAAGGCGTAAGACGGAAGGTATAGACAGAAGATATAGACGGAATGCGTAAGATGGAAGGTATATGACAGAAGGTATAGACGGAAGGTATAGATAGTGCAAGGAAGATGGCAGCAGTTTCGAGACGAAGGTCTCGGACTGCTGCTTTTTGCAATGGTGTACTTTGGTGCAAAACAATTATAGCCATTGCTAAAAAACTAACATATATATATAATGTCTATAAAATAGATAAACAAAATAAACTTACGTTTGTTTATTGGGAGTGGGATGGCATGAGTTTGGATGAGCGGTTCTGGTCGGCGACATTGGAGGAGCTGAAGCAAGGTTTTGTGCTTGATGAAGAAACGGACAGTTATCGCTGTCTTGTCTGCGGGGAGAGCTTCCTGAGAGGGGAAATCTTCAGGCAAGGGGAGAGAATGTTCGAGGCTGGCAAATATGCAAGCATTCATGTCGTTGAGCGGCATGGCTCAATGCTGGACTATTTGCTTCGCTTGGATAAGAAATCAACAGGACTGACGGAATTGCAGAAGGAACTGGTCGGACAATTCGCGGCCGGGTTGTCGGATGCGGACATTGTGAAGCGGGCGGGCGGCAGCGCATCGACCATTCGCAATCATCGCTTCGTGTTGAAGGAGAAGGCAAGGCAAGCGAAGCTGCTGCTTGCCATTATGGATATGATGGAGCAGGGGCAGGGGACGGCGAATGCCCCCAAGTTCGTGCCGATTCATCGGACGGCGACACAAGTGGACGAGAGGTACGCGATGACGGAAGAGGAGAATACGAGCCTGTTGAAGCAATATTTTCCGAACGGACCGGATGGGCCGCTCATGTCATTCCCCCGCAAGGAAAAAAGGAAAATCGCCGTGCTTCGCCATATCGCTTCTTTCTTCAAGGGTGAGGTGAAGTATTCGGAGAAGGAAGTGAACGAGCGGCTTCAGCAGTTTTGGAGCAAGGATTATGTGACGCTGCGGCGTTATTTGATACAATACGGTTTTCTTGATCGCGAGGAGGACGGCTCCGCTTACTGGGTGAAGGAATCTGGGAATGATGCGAATGAGATCGCAGCTGTGACAAGCCGTAGTAAAGAGCCGAAAAGCGGGAAAGGAAAGGAGAAGGTTGCAATAAGCAAATCGGGCAATTTATCGAAGGAGCAGCGCAAGCTGTTGACTGCCGAATATCAGGAACGTGAACGTTCCATGGGCGTGTACCAGATTACGAATGAGAAAAACGGGAAAGTCTACATCGGCTCTTCCAATAATCTGGACGGACTATGGAATCGTGAAAGGTTCATTCTGGACATGGGGACGCATATGAACAAGGGGCTGCAGGGGGATTGGAAGCAGCATGGCGCTGAGGCGTTCCGCTTCGAGATTGTGGAAATCTACAAGCCGGAAGAGAAGCTGCGCTATGATTACAAGGATGTGCGTGATGAGGAAGGGCAGGAGCTCGCAGGCGTAGTGCGGGACTACAGGAGGAAAATGGAAAAGTTGAAGGAGCGATGGCTGGAGAAGCTTCAGCCGTATGGCGAGAAAGGATATCACTAGAATTGATTAACTATTGTCCTGCCATGATGGTTGACCTGTGCTGACGGTAGTAATACCGATGTGGTGCGAGTAGATCGAGTGGCACTGGCGGGAGTTATATGGATGGGAGGGATAGTGACTGCTGGAGTAGCTCTGGCGGGTGTAACGGATTTGACGGAGCTTATTTTGCCTACTTGGCCGCATTTGAAGTTTTAACGGGTGCATACATCCCTATTTCTCTTGTTTGTAGTCCGGAAGCAACAAAACGAATGAAATAAGCGCGGTGGCACCCGTAAGCATCAGAACATCGTCGATTTCTCACAAATAAGGGCAATGTGGTCCTTTAGCCTTTGTTGTGAATGAGGATAACTGTCTGCTAGCTCAGCACCTTTCTGAAACGCTCAAAAATTTAGCTAAACGTCCGCTCTACTGCACTCCGCTCTACTGCACTCCGCTCTACTGCACTCCGTTCCACTGTACTCCGTTCGTAGACTGCATGTTTTCAGCGCCATAATAAAAGTGTGAAGTAAAATGTGCCTCAAAAGTGTTGACAACGCTTAGCCTGTAAAGTAACATTGTGGTAGATTTTGGCGAATCGATAATTGCATATAGAGATAAATATTAAGCGAAGCACGCTTTTTCTTACGAATCGTAAGGGAAGTGTGCTTTTTTTGTTTGGGAAATGTTGAAATTTACGGGAAATTGAAGAAAAATGTTGGCAATTGAGGTGATAGGTGGTACAACAAAAACGAGTAACTTATTGCTGGAATTATGGAGTGAACCTATAGAGGAGGACTTTGACAATGTGGAAGAAGCTTTTTAGTTCCGTGCTTGTATTCGTAGTAGCTGTGGGGATTGTGGAAGGAACGGGGAGTGCTGAAAGTGACCGGAAGGTGGAATCTGTTGCTAGTGGGGAGATTGTCTTAACGGATATAGATGGACATTGGGCTGCATCGGATATTCAGCAAGCGGTGACGAAAGGTTATGTGGAAGGGTATGATAACGGCACATTTAAGCCGGAGAGAAGCGTGAAGCGGTCAGAGTTTATCAAGATGATCGTGTCGGCCATGGCATTAGATGTGGAGGGCGTAACGAAGGGCAATGATTGGTATAAGGCTTACGCGGCCGCTGCGAAGGAAGCCGGTATATACCAGGATGAGTTCGGATCGGATCAACAGTGGAATGAAGCGATCACACGGACGGAAATGGCGAAGTTCGCAGTAAAGGCTGCCGGTAAAGATCAAGGACAATACTACTACATCGACTTCAATGATCCAGGCTACATGTACTTGGCAACGGATGCCGGCCTTATTCACGGGAAAGGCGGGGGGGAAGTAGCTCCTGAAGGGCTAACGACACGCGCCCAATCCATTACCGTTATTGAACGGTTACTGAAGCTGCAAGATGGGGAAGTGTTGCCTAAAGCGGATAAACTGACACGTTCGAACGCTGAGTTCGACTGGAGAAGGACAAATATCAATACGATGCTGGATGATTACTTGGCAGATTCCTACCATCCTTATGATGAAAGCTTTATGGTGGAGTCCCGTGATGGATTATATAAAGGCGAGTTGATTCGAATGACGGTTATTGACCTTGAAGATGAAAACGATCCTAATCGAAGCTTAGTGGATATAAATGGTTTGCAGTGGGGACCTGAGCCTCAATACACAACAGAGTATTATAACTACTACCCTTTAAAAGATTACAAAGATAGCTTTCTAGTTGTTCTTAACACAAAAGTTCACTATGTAAAGGATTCAAAAAAATACGGTACGTTTAATTTTGTTAATATGAACAATTACTATGGTGATTATAGTCCTCAAGAACGTGATGAAATGAATCGTGGGATTCTGAATGGCATTCCATTCCTGTTTTCAATGGATGGGGAAATTCAATATCAAATGGTGCTTCTTCCTAAGAAGGTCATTGAAAGCCGTAATGGTGTGTTGAGATTTGGATTATCATCGAGTGCAATTGCTCCTGTAGGAACAACAGATATTAAAATTTTTGAAGGGGTAATAGAGCATAGATAGGATAGGTGACGATTGATGAAACGAAAAAAAGCACTTTCTGTAGGCATCATTATTGCGGTTATTACTTCTTTGTTCTATGGAATATTTATAAATGAGAGAATAGATGCGGCTCCGATCGTCAAGGAAGTGGAAGTCTCATATAACGGTGTAGACGATAGTGAAATCGTTAAAGGTGGTTCGAAATATCATTACACCGCCTATGAAAATATGGCAGCGAATATAGATATTCCCGAGATACCCGGCATGAAAATTGTTGACCTTGCATGGCACTGGGGGACCGAGAGAGATACTAATGGGGTCATTTCAGCTGCCCTTGGGAAAAAATCTTGGTCAGGCACCTCTACAATAACAGGTGAAGGGCTTGAAGTAGTGTCTGCAGGAAATACATCTGCTAAAGGCTGGTACGCTTGGGACAGATACAGTCTCGGGAGCCAAGGTTCCGGCAGGATATGGTACCCCGGTGGAGGATCTGAATTGGCCTTTTGTAATGGAGTCTCGGAATCGCAAACACCGGCTGGCAGTTCTCTTCCTTCTAATAATCGAGATCCTAGAGTACCGGGACCAAACTATATGCCCAAATTCCCCGGATGCAAATCTGAGCAATTGAAGCTAAAAGCGACTCGCGATCAGCCATGGAAATTTGTTGGGGATGATAAAACTTGGGTGAATCCGGTTATGGTTTCTTGGTATAAAGAGGATGTAGAAATCGATCCTGCAAACGATGTGGTAATAAATAGGGATATAGCGATAGTAGGGCCAGGCGGTAAAAGCGGTTTTGTAAATCCTATAAATAACACAGCAGCCAGAGAAGTGAAAATCCTGGATTCAGAACGAGAAAAATATGAAATCACATACGAACAGGACTTTAATACGGATACGTACAACTTGCCATGGGCAGCAGACTACGCGCAAATGAATATTTACTTCGCTGCATTTAAGGTGGATATCCACTCCAAAACCTACCGTCATTACAATAAGCTCATTGTGACTTATGATGATGATATGCCCAACATCGAAGAATCGGAAGTGAAAGTCAGGCATATGGTTCGATCATCGCCAAGCGGTGCATTCATCAAGAAGAATGAGGATACATTCACCTATAACGAGATTCTGCCACACACAAAGTCATTCGAAGCAGAGGGCAGTTTCGGTAATTTATTGGGCCATAGTTTAAGCTATACCGGCTATGATGCCAGTTTTACGGGTGGTTCAACTGTCGAAGCAACGTTGACTAAAACCAATAAAATAGCGTATGTATCGTTTTACTATGAACAAAGTTTGCCACTGTTCACCGGTGACTTTGATATTGTGCCGAATGTGATCAATTACCGGGATACGTTTGAACTGGTTCCTAGAGACTTCGTGATGGATGGCTGTACTTACATTAGTCATCGATATCGGATCGAGAGGAACGGGAGTGCGTCAGGGACAGATAGTGTCAGCGGCCAAACCAAGAGCAGTGTGTTCCCTTATGCAAAGTATCCCTATGTCATTGGGGTAGGGGAGCATACAGTCAGCATTAAAATTAAGACGAACTGCGGCGAATCCGAATGGATGGCGCACAAAATATTGACTGTGAATGACATTGAAGGGAATAATCCGCCGATTTTTGAAGCTGGTTGGGTTCCGCCGGGCTTGCACTATAAGCCTTACGTAAAGCAGGTTGTGCCTGTAGGGACAAAAATGGACTTGGTGTACCTTGAGCAACCCGAGCCATACGATCCTGACGGGGATTTACTAGTCTATAAAGGTTTTGATTTTTCTGAATTTAATGAATGGTCAAAAAATATTCCTGACAGAGGTTTCGAATCATACAACGGGTATCGAAATATCACTTTGGATACGGTCGGCCATTTTTGCGGTAAAGTGACGATAGGGGATATTTGGGGTCTGGATACGTCTCGCACAGCATGTATTAATGTCGTCCCTCCCAATCCTGTGCCGGTCATTACCGGATCGATTGAGGTCATTGAGGGCAGACCGCTTGAAGACGAACTTAGCTCCGAAAACAGCTACAGCCCTTATGAGAATCGGAGCATTGATCACTCTCGCGATGAATGGTCGAATAAAAAGTCAGTATACACGACGATTGGCCAGCAAATCGTCACGTTGGACGTATACGACAATACAGGACTCAAGTCGTTGTCTCCCGCCGTCCACAAGATTAACGTGAAGCCTGATCTACCGCCTATTCCGACACTGAAATACACCGATGTAGGAGTCAGGAATATCGATATCGGATTCACCGATGAATCCTACAGTCCTGATGGGGATATGATCGTAGCGCGGGAATTTTCACTTGTCTATGACAAAAACAATGACGGCAATTTCGATGAACCGGCTACTTCTATTACGGTTGATGCTTCAGGCAAATTCAACTTAAAGCCTACAAAGGTCGGCAAATACATGATCTATGTGAGAGTAACGGAGGATTGGGGGAAAACAGCTCTTAAAGGATTCCCATTGGAAATCATTAACGACGCGCCTACTGTCTCCTTCCATGTTGAGAGCGAAACTGCATCACCGCCAGTGGCAGGAAGGGTGTTCGCGATTACGCCTGGTCAGCTTATGGGGAATGACTGGAAAAACACGAACGTAGGTAAATCTTGGTCAATCGACTCTTCTGAAAATTCTCTTTCTACAGTCAATTTATTCGAGACAAATTCAACATTGCTTGAAAGTACAGTGAACTATGATTGGAGGGGCGTATCTCTAGCTACAGCAGAAATATCTCCATTCATATTAAAAACGGATTTCAATCCAATACCATTGTTTGAAAGCTTCAGTCTCTACTATGAAAAAAATAAATATGGCGATGAATCCGATATATACGTTTACAGTAACGGTGTAGAAGTACGGAAAATAACAAAATCAGAAGTAAGCTTTATCGATTATTACAGTAAATTAATCTACATCAGGGATTCATCGAAAAGTGTAGATGAAGTATTCTCCTTCCGAGGATTTGCTTTGGGAGAAAGTCCTTTAAAAAGCAAACAGGGAAGAAGAGAGTGGCATTGTATAGGTGACTGCTGGCTGGCAGGAAGCCACTCCTTGCTAGACTACAAGCCTATTTACTTTAATCACGATATGAAAGAGATCTATACAACCAAAACGTATAAACGAAGCGATGGCAGTTATGTTTGGAATCATGGGAAGGACTATTCAAACAACTACAGTTACAACGCTCCTACTGTATTCAAGAGTAAGACAGAGTTCCAAAATGATTTGCAAGAAAGTAATGTGAAATCGGATGGAACGATATATGAGAATAACTTCAAAGGTTACGATAGCCGAGGTAACGTGTATTATGAATCATGGGATCATCACGCAGGGTCTGAGGGAAGCCGGACGTACTACGGCACATACCTCACCCAGCTAGATGGTAATACAGGAGAGATGATCAGAAATTATCATGACGGCGGAACCACGAACTGGGAAGATGTAGGTGCTGGTTCAGGGTATAGGGGAAATGTTGTAGGAAATGATGCGGGCAATAAGATTGCCTATTCATTTTATAACACTACTTTCAGCCAAAAGATCCATAAAATTATCGTTAGAAATACGTCCAACGGTTCAATATTTAGTCAAGTGGACACGGAAGAATATGAAGAGGTCATCTCGAGTTATAAAAATTTGGTCATCACTCGACAGGGCGAAACCATAAGGGCACGTGATTTCAATAATATATCTACGATAAAATGGCAACGCAACCTTGGCAACAAGTATAACATGAACACGCAAATCATTATTTCTGGAAATGGGTTTTTGTACATTATACCTTATGGCACAAAAGTGCTGAAAGAAATTGATTTAACGAATGGGAATATATATAATCTCGATCTGAGCAGTTTCGATTATACGATCAGTTCCATCCAACTTACTAATGACGGTGACATTAAAGTATCTCAATACAACAAATACGTATTGATATCCGGGAAAGAACCTGTACGAAGCAGCAACTACGATGCATACGGGACGTTCTATTCCGATAAACTGCCTAAGCTGGAGAATTTCATTTTCTCGTACAAGTTCAAGACGAATTACTTTACGAATTATGATCGTTATTCCGGATTCTCCTTCAGGTCACAAGACAATACGTATCAGAACACCTTTAGAGTAGAAACATCAGATGATGAGCTATTGTTGACCAAGATCGAGAACGGGGTGCGAAGCGTCGTAGCCAAAGCAGATTATAGCTTTGATCCGCATACGTACTACAACATTTCCGTCAAGACGCTTCATGATTCCATTAAGGTCTATGTGAATGGCGTACCTTTAATCGACGTATCCGATGATACCTTTACGTCTCCAGGCTACTTCGGCTTGTTCTCTGCCGCAGCTCTGACGGAGTTCAAGGATATCGTGATGACGGAAGTCATTGCGACGAAGGAAACGCAAGAGAACGTCATTATCGTGAACGAGCCTGTAGAGTACGTTACCAGCTATGTCGATACAGAAGGCGATGATCTTGTACAGGCATTGAGCAAGTGGCATTACGATCATGTCGATCCCTATAAATTTTTGGATACTGGCGACGGACATTACGGCCTGTCCGCCTTGCATGGCAAAACCAAAATAGCGCCATTATCACCCGATAAGCTGGGATTGTATAAGATCACCTATCAGGTTGCCGATGATCCTAACAAGGATTACTTGTATCCTAGTGCCGTTTTTGATGCGTACAGGGAGTATTCCAATCCTTATTCGCAGAACATTATCGTACACCGCAAGCCTATCGCACAATTCAGCTTAACGGTGGATGGTGCCAATAAGCGGGTGGTATGGGATGACAGGAGCTACGATCCGGATCGATACGAATCGGATACCAGGTATTCGACCGAAAATACCGGTATCGACTATCGGAAGACGCGTGGAGTAATGGAGAGAAGGTACTACTACATTACGCCAAGCGGTGAGTACGTCGCGGAAAAGCTGCTAACGCCTACAGAACGAGGCATACATGAAGTAGGGTTGGCGGTGAAAGATGAATACGGCGCTTGGAGCGATTATTATGTCGTCACCATAGATGTGACCCATATACCGGCTCCTAACACTCCGCCTGTAGCTGGATTTACAGTTAATAAAAAGACGGCTTACAGAGGGGATACGATCACGATAAACTCCACCGCTTACGATAAAGAGGATGGGGATCGGACAAAGATCAAGCATTACTATTATCTGAAAAACATGGATACAACGGACGTGGAGCTTGAGGTGAGTACGAACAGGACAAGCTGGAACAGGGTATTCCATGATTTCGGCACCTACAGAATACGGCAGCTAGTGGAAGACTCCGTTGGTGCTACAGATCAGGCTATTGATGAGATTGAGATTGTGAATCGAATACCAGTCGGCCATATAACCGTTCCATCCAGTTCGAATGCCAGTCAACCAACAAAATTCACCACGCTTAGACCGACTTTCAAGTGGACCTATTCGGATGCGGATGGAGATGCACAGAAAAAGTATCAGCTGAGAATTTACCGATATGGCGGCTATGTCATGCATGAGTCAGGCGTTCTCAATGGTGCAGATTTGGAATGGACACCTTCGTTCGATCTCAAGGAGAAGCTGAATATGTATGTTCAAGTGAGAGTATATGACGGTTATGACTGGAGCAGCTGGAGTCCGGAGAAGTACTTTTATATTGAAACGAATCGGCCGCCTACGGCAGACTTTACCTGGTCGCCGCAACCTGTATATGAAGGGGACAACGTGACGTTCGCCAGCACAGTGCATGATTCTGACGGAGATACGTTGACATTAAACTACGAGTTGACAAGTCCATCAGGAGCGAAGCGAAACTATTCCTACGTTGTCCAACCTCCATATCCATCAACGGGGCCGGAATACAGGATGACGGAGCTGGGAGTGTGGCGCATGAAGCTCTCGACCAGCGACGGCAAAGGAAGTCCGATTGTCGTCGACAAGACGATCCATGTGCTGCCGCTTGCGATTGCAGGAACAGTGGAGCATACGGAGGAATGGAACGACCGCCGAAGGCAGTACAACAGGAACAAGAGCGGCAATCCGGAGACGCCTCGTGGAGAGGCTGTGTTCTGGGCCGGTGAGAAGCTGGTGCTGAAGGCGATGACTACGGAGACGGGGACGGATACGAAGGCGTCGAAAGTAGAGGTTCAGTTCCAAGCCGTTACAACAACCTTGCAGCCAGCAGGAACTCAGGCTGGCCAATGGAGCGGGGAGCTGTGGGAGGAGTCGTTCCTGGAGCTGGAGGATGGGCCGTATACTGTGACATTCACCGCATATTACAATAACGGCACGATAAAGACGGCAACGGTATCCATTGAAATCAAGGGGAATGCGTCAAGCATAAGCGGCGTGCATCGGGTGAAATAAGCGGGTAGCTAATGCCCGCTCTTCACCTCTATCCAGAACGCTTTAATCGCGCAGTAGGCCGCACCGCGAACGGCGGATTGTTCTCCAAGCTCGGCGAAGTGGATGAGCAACTGCCTATGGTGGAAACGAAGCGTGCGCCGCGATACGGCTTGCTCTATGGCAGGTCGTATCCATTCCTCCGCCAGAGACATCCGATTGCCGACAATGACAGCTTCCGGATTGAAAATATTGGCGATATTGGCGATGCCGATGCCAAGGTAAGTGCCGATGTCATGGAACAGCTCTCGGATATGCGGCTTATTCTGCTCAGCAGCTTGAAGCATGGCATGGATATCATGGTACCCGTATGCAGCACCGGCTTCCAGCAGCGCATTTTCCGATGCGTACAGTTCCCAGCAACCCTGGTTGCCGCAGCTGCAGCTCTTTCCGTCGAACTGAATAGACAGATGCCCCAGCTCTCCCGAGAAGCCGGAGCTGCCCTTGTAAAGCTCGCTATCCAATATAATGCCAGTACCGATGCCGATACCGACACTGACATAAATCTGGTTGCGGTATGATCTGCCTGCTCCATAATTATGCTCGCCTAAAGCTCCCGCATTCGCTTCATTGTCGATCATAACCGGCAGCTGGTAAAGCTTCTCCAGTGCGTGCTTCAATTCCACCTGACGCCATCCCATGTTAGGGGCGAATACGACTGTTCCTTCTTCGTTCACGATGCCGGGAACGCCAACTCCGATGCCTATGATTCCATAAGGGCTGTCGGGAGCCTGCTGTTTGAATTGATCAATACAATTCGATATGGCCTTGAACACAGAATCTTGACGCGAATCTGGCATGGAATGGTGGACATGCTGCAGCACCTTTCCTTCCAGATCGGTCAGGATGCCTCTCAAATAATTGACACCGACATCAATTCCGATCGCGAAGCCGGCTTTTCCATTAAATATGAGCATGACTGGTTTTCGGCCGCCGCTGGATGCCCCCGCTCCAACCTCCAGCACCAGATGGCGGTCGATCAGATCCTGTACCAGACTGGAGACCGTCGCTTTATTCAGCCCAGTCTTTTGAGCTATGGCAGCTCGGGACAAAGGGGCGAATTGCAGTATGCATTCCAATACGATGGAAGTGTTAATTTTTTTTATTAGAGCGGGATCTCCTGTCGATTTTGCCATGCTTCTTCAATAGCCTCCGTTTGCATAAGATCGTTCGTATAAATGCCAGTATAACATAACGTTAGTTTGTTTAATAGACAAACTAAGTTGACGTATGCTATTCTGACGATATATTACGTATGGGGAGGATTTGTGGCGATGACTTATTTTTCTGTAGACCGCATTCAATATGAGGGGAAAGCAACCGGCAATGCGTTTGCATTCAAGAGATATGACGCAAGTGAAGTTGTACTAGGCAAGACGATGGAGGAGCATCTTCGCTTCGCCGCGGCGTATTGGCACACCTTCAATGCCAACGGCTCGGACCCGTTCGGAGCGGGCACGATGGTGCGAGGCTGGGACAAGTACGATGGGCTGGATCGCTCTAAAGCGCGTGTGGAAGCCAATTTCGAATTTATGGAGAAGCTTAACATTCCGTTCTTCTGCTTTCATGATGTGGATATTGCGCCTGAGGGCGAATCGCTGCGGGAGACAAACAAGAATTTGGACGTTATCGTCGCGATGATGAAAGATTACATGCGTGACAGCGGCAAGAAGCTGTTGTGGAACACGGCGAATATGTTCACCAATCCAAGGTATGTGCATGGAGCCGGGACGTCCTGCCATGCGGATGTATACGCTTATGCAGCCGCTCAGTTGAAGAAAGCGCTGGAGGTCGGCAAGGAGCTGAACGCAGAAAATTATGTGTTCTGGGGCGGGCGCGAAGGCTATGAAACGCTGCTGAATACGGACATGACACTGGAACTGGACAATTTGGCCCGGTTATATCATATGGCGGTAGACTATGCGAAGGAGATCGGATTTCAGGCGCAGTTCCTGATTGAGCCGAAGCCGAAGGAGCCGATGAAGCACCAGTACGATTTCGATGCCGCTACGACGATTATGTTCCTTCAAAAATACGGACTGCAAGATCATTTCAAGCTTAATATTGAAGCCAACCACGCGACGCTTGCCGGTCATACGTTCGAGCATGAAATTGCAGTCGCGGCGATGAACGGTATGCTCGGCTCGCTTGATGCGAATCAGGGCGATCTGCTGCTGGGATGGGATACGGATGAATTCCCGACGGATCTGTATGCCACGACGTTGGCCATGCTGGAAGTGCTGAAGGCGGGGGGCCTCGGACGGGGCGGCATCAATTTCGACGCGAAGGTTCGTCGGGCTTCATACCAACTGGACGATTTGGTGCTGGCTCATATAGCGGGGATGGACAGCTTCGCATGGGGATTGAAAGCAGCGGCGAAAATAATCGAGGAAAACATACTGGAAGAAATCGTTGCTGAACGCTATCGCAGCTTTAACGATGGAATTGGCGCGGATATCGTAGCGGGAAAAGCGACCTTGCAATCATTGGAGCAATATGCGTTGAACAATCCCGTAGCACGGCTTCAGTCGGGACGTCAGGAACTGATGCGTCTCAAGCTGAGTGAAGTTATATTCAGCGTATAACTATTGAATAATCGGAGGGATAGCATGCGCTATGTGATAGGTATCGATCTGGGTACGAGTGCAGTGAAAGCGCTGCTTGTCGATCGCAACGGGCAGGTGGCGGGAGAAGCTTCGCGGAGCTATCCGCTTATTCAGGAGCGATCCGGCTGGAGTGAGCAGCGGCCTGAGGATTGGGTTGAAGCGACAGTGGGCGCGCTATATGCCCTAATGCAGAGCTCGGGAGCAGCGCCGGATGCAGTGGAAGGAATCAGCTTCTCGGGGCAGATGCATGGACTTGTCTTGCTCGATGCGGCAGGCCGGCCATTGCGCAATGCGATTCTATGGAACGATACGCGAACGACTTCGCAATGTCGCCAAATTGAAGCAGCATTGGGTGACAAGCTGCATGCCATAGCACGGAATCCGGCACTGGAAGGGATGACGATGCCGAAGCTGCTATGGGTGCAGCAGCATGAGCCGGAGTTGCTCGCGCAGGCGGAGTACTTGTTGCTTCCGAAGGATTATGTGCGTTATCGGCTGACTGGAGAGCTGCACATGGATTATTCCGATGCAGCGGGGACGCTAATGCTGGATATCGCGGCCAAGCAGTGGAGCCGGGAGCTGTTAGCGGCAGTGGGACTTTCGGATTCGGAGAAGCTGCTGCCGCCCTTAGTGGAATCCCATGAGGAGGTAGGCGCACTGCTTCCCGCTATGGCGAACCGGACCGGATTGCTTGCGTCCACCAGGGTGTTTGCAGGGGGCGCGGATAATGCATGCGGGGCTATAGGCGCCGGTATTTTGGATGAGGGATTAACGCTGTGCAGCATAGGCACCTCGGGAGTTATTCTGACCTACGAAGGGGATATCGGCCTCGGCCGATCGTACGACGGGGGCATACATTTGTTCAACCATGGCAAGCAGAATGCCTATTACGGTATGGGCGTTACTCTTGCTGCGGGTTATTCACTGAGCTGGTTCAAGAATACGTTCGCTGCGGGTGAATCCTATGATGAATTGCTGGCTGGCTTGAGCGAGGTGGAGGCTGGAGCGGGCGGGCTCTTGTTCACCCCTTATCTGGTCGGAGAGAGAACGCCGCATGGCGACGCCGTTATACGCGGAAGCTTTATCGGAATGGACAGCTCACACGAGAGGATTCATTTCGCCCGGGCAGTCATGGAGGGGATAACCTTCTCGCTTAATGAGTCGATACACTTATTCCGCGCGGCAGGCAAGCCGATCGACAAAGTGGTATCTATCGGCGGCGGCGCCCGCAATCCGGCATGGCTGCAAATGCAAGCGGATGTGTTCGGCGCATCGGTTGTCTCACTGAAGCATGAGCAGGGGCCAGGGCTTGGCGCGGCAATGCTGGCGGCTTACGGCTGCGGATGGTTCGACAGCCTGGAGGAATGTGCGCGGCAGTTCGTAGAATATGGTGTGACATACGATCCTCGTCCCGAGATGGTGACTAGGTATGCGGAGTTGTTCCGGATTTATCGGGACGTGTATCGACAGACGCGCGGCTTGAACGAGGCTCTGGCTGCGTACAGGCTATAACAGGCGGGCTGTTATTTCAACTTTATAATATACATGTACAGCGTGAAGCATACGCCGTTTATCTCTTGGGAGTGGAGATAGGCGGCGTATTTGCGTTCTGTGGGGAAAAATTTTAAGGAGGCATTGAGGATGTCATTTGAAGCGGAGTTTCAAGCTTTCCTGGAGAAGCAGAGACGAGAAGCGAGCGGCACTCGATTGGACATGCTGCAGAAGGATTTAGTCGGTGAGAAGAAGCTTTTTCAGGAAGTATTGTGGCCGATATTTCAAACATTCGAAGGTTTTGTTCTGGAGTATGAGCTTCAGAGCTCTTCGGGTGTGACGATGTATATTGATGCATTTTTCAAGCCGTACGGTATTGCGTTCGAAAGCGACGGTTATGTCGTGCACGGCGAGAATATTTCGAGAAGCAGATTCAGCTTCGAAAAGCAGAGGGTACGAACGATGGCAAAAGGCGGTATTGTGTACATGCCGTTCAGTTGGGATGAGTTGGATAAGAGAGCGGAGCAATGCAGAGCTTCAGTATTTGAGCTGCTTAGCCGCTTCCGGGCATCCCCCGATTCAACGCTTAGTGTCTACGAGAGGGAGGCTATTCGGTATGCCCTGAGGCTTGGCAGGCCAATTAGAAGGGAAGACTTATTCAGTCTATTTAAGAAGAGTGACTGGATTGTTAGAAAGGTAATCAAATCACTAGTTGACAAGAGCTTGATAATACCACTGAAACCTAGCAACAGTAGGCATTATGAATATGTGGTGGATAAAAATGCGCTTAAGTTCATTTTGTAATTTTGAGAAGGGAGTGTATGTGGCATACATAGGGAAGGCGGAAAGGCGGGAATGAGGAGGTCGAGTGTATGTGGCATACATAAGATGGGCGGAAAGGCGGAAATGAGGAGGTCGAGTGTATGTGGCATACATAAGCCGGGCGGAAAGACAGAAATGAGGAG
>NZ_JAOQJC010000061.1 GCF_025567625.1 Paenibacillus sp. J5C2022
GTTGTCGAGGTCGGATTGGTGGTTCACCATAGAACTTCAAGTGGATTTATCGTATAATTGATGTTATGGTAAGACATGAGAATTTGACGGAGTGATGAATTGAGCAGTTCAAAAGGTAAAGGCGGTACGGGTAGAGGAACTGGAAAAAAGGGCTGGAACCGCTGGCAGGCCGCTGAGAAACGTGCCAAGAATGCCCCTAAGCCATATAAGAGTAAGGGTACGAAACGGAAAGACGGAACGGCAGATACGTCCCCCGTTAAAAATAATGGGAATAAGTCTGGAGCATAAAAATAGTGAATAATAAAAATGTAGGAGTGGTTTTTTGAGAAAGAAAGCGTCGATGTCATTTGATGATTTATTGAAGGAGTTGCAGGAGCAGCGTACGAATCAGGAGGATGCGTCCAATCTGACGCTGGATAAGCTGTTCAATGAATCGTTCATGAGCGAGTATACGAACTCGAAGAGTTTTCGTGAATTTTTGGAAAAAGGGAATTTTCAAGCGTGGACGCAAGAGGATCTTGTTCATATTGAAGGTGAGCTGCTTGATCGTCATGTCGCTAGAGAAACTTCCTTCGCAGATTGGAATACGATGCTGGACAAAGCGAAAGCCTCTATCTAATCGTTTCTTCTAATCGAAGATTCGAACTGCCTTGGACAACAGGCGACAAGCAAACCCACAACCGCATGCGGTTGTGGGTTTCTTCATGTCGAAAAGGAGCGAACGATGTTGAATAATGCTAACTTTAGTTAATATTCATCATTTTATTGATTTGATAGAATTTGGAATGAACGGAATCGAGCATGAGCGTTCGACAACTGCAAGGCTAAGGAGCTGAAGAAAGCAATGAAAAACGTTTACCGAAAGATTTCCTTTATACTCATTGTTCTATTGATGGTTACACCGATTATGAACATTGCGTCTGCCGCCAATCCATCCGCTGCGGGTGACACCACACTGTCACTATTCAATGAATTGTCCAAGCAATCACTGGAGAATGCGGAACAAAAGAAAAAAGAGTGGCTGCAAGAGCGCGAGCAGGCAGATCCAACCTTGATAAAGAGCAAGGAACGGTCTGGACAATCAAGTGAATTGGGTGCACAGGCAACGGACTACAAGCCGAATGACAAGGTCCAAGTTATTGTTGAAATGACAGGTCAATCGATTTCCGAGAAACTAGTAGATCGTCAAGTAGACTTTAAGGATGCGAATGCTGCTCAAGTTAAAACCTATGAGAGCGAGATCCATACAAGTCAGCAGCAGGTGCTGGATACGATCGACAGTATGAATGTGTGGCTAATGAAGGGCTATCAATTCAAGAACATGTTAAACGCTTTCAGTGGCGAAGTATTATATAGGGATATTCATAAAATTAAAAAGATTCCTGGAGTGAAAGATGTACATATCGCCCAAATATATGATCAAAAACAAGTAGAGTCTGAGCCTGATTACTTCTATGGCGCTCCGAACATCGGAATCGAGCAGTCGTGGGATACAGGGCTGCAAGGAGAAGACATCACCATTGCGATTATTGATACCGGCGTCAATTATTATCATCCCGCGTTCGGCGGGAATGGTCGTGAGACCTTGGCATTGGGAGGGAAGCAAGATCTATCTCTTGTCACCGGCAACGGGCAAGGCTACAATGAACGTATCATTGGAGGGTACAATTGGGCGGATGGAAATAACGATATCGTCGACAGAACGGGATTTCAGCATGGCGTTCATGTAGCGGGCATCGCAGCAGGTTATGACGCTAGCGGAACGATAAGCGGGATGCCTTTCAAAGGCGTTGCTCCCAAGGCAAAGATACTGGCCGAAAAAGTGGTTTCTAATAATGGCTCCAGGAGATTTACGTACTCAGTCGAGTATATCGCTGCCATTGAGCATGCTGTTGCGAATGGCGCCGATGTCATTAACATGAGTTTCGGAATGGAAGCGGAAGCTTTTGTGTCTGACGATCCGGCGAATCAGGCGATAGAAAATGCGGTGAAATCAGGTGTTGTCGTTGTGATATCGGCAGGCAATTCAAGTTATGCTACAGAATATGCCTATTATCCTCTGGCGGGTATGCGTGACTATGCAACAGTCGGTTCACCCAGCATTTCCCCGTCAGCCATCAGTGTTGCCGCCTCTGCCAATCGGTTTGGCTATTACGACAGTTTTGAGTTAAACGTACCCATTGAAAGCGAGACAGAAGAGGTCAGCGATTTGCAGCAGGTAGCGATGCTGCCGTATGATTTGCTTCCTTCTCCAGACTCGCTGGAAGGCGAATTCGAAATTGTGGATGCAGGATTTGGTCGGGTATCCGATTTCGCAACGATTGATGTTTCCGGGAAAATCGCTTTGATGGAACGCGGGGAAGGATCCTTCGCCGATAAAACAGCGAATGCTGCATCTAACGGCGCAGTAGCGGCGATAATTTATAACGATCATAGAGAAGGATATGTCGAAATGGAGGAATTCTCCAATAATGAAGGTATTCCTGCCGTGTTCATTCGAGGCGACCATGGACGTACGATGAAAGAAGCGCTGGATGCGAATATGCCGTTAACTTTGCATTTTGCGGATGATTTGGTTTTGGCCGATCTTGAAATGGAATGGATGACCGACTTCTCGTCATGGGGTCCTGAACCTCATCTGAATTTCAAACCGAATTTTACGGCACCGGGCGAAGATGTATATTCCAGTGTTGAGAATGATGACTATAGAGAAAAGAGTGGAACATCTATGGCAGCTCCAGTAGTTGCCGGCGCATCTGCGCTCGTTATTGAATCCTTTCGGAATCGTTCGATTGATTACATCCCGCAAGATGTAACAACGGTGCTGTCGAATACTGCTGACATATTGATTAATCCTGAAACCGACACTCCTTATTCCGTTCGACAGCAAGGGGCAGGCCGCATTCAGGTGGATAAGGCTGTTGCATCGACGGTATGGGCAACCGGCTTGAACGGCGAACCTGGAGTAGCCTTGAAGGCATTTGATCAGTCAACGATCACATTTTCCCTGCAAGTGAAAAATGTGGGGAACGAAGAACGAACGTATCGTTTGGAGGGTGACTCCTATATAGATGCTACTTTTGTAGACACGGATGATGGGCTGGAGTACAACGAATTAACCCTGGAGGAATTAGCGGGGGCTGAAGTGTCGTTCGATCAAGAAACGTTGACGGTGCCTGCTCACACAACAAGCCTGATCGACGTTACGCTGCAATTGCCGGATGATCTGGACGTGAATCAATTTGTGGACGGCTGGATTTATCTGACTCCGACGGATGAGCTGGACGACACGACTATCATTGTTCCGTATTTTGGGTTTTACGGCGACTGGAATCAACCTGAAGTGATTGATAAGCATTGGTCCGAGTATGAATCCTATTTTTGGGAGACAGGGTTATTCGAGGATATCCCGCAAAACTATCCACTCGGTATGAGCATGGGTTATGACTATTGGGAAGAGTATGCGTCTTTCTCCCCGAATGGCGATGGCAATTTGGATGTGATTGTACCCAAGATCAGTTTATTGCGCAGTGCAGAGCGGTTAGAAGTGAATCTATTGGACAGTCAGTACAATCGCCTTCAAACCTTTATGGTAGGAAACCATCAAAGAAAAGCGACGAGTCCAGGGACCACGATTCGCAAATTGAAAGAATGGAACGGAACGCTGAATGGTGAAGTGGTGGCAGACGGTCAATATTATATTCAAGTGATGGCCAAAGCTTATGGTGTCGGAGATGATGACATACAGGAGTATGTGTATCCTGTCAAAGTGGATACCGAACAACCGATCATCAGCGGACAACTGATAGAGGAAGACGGAATAACCAACCTTCAGATCGTCGGGGAGGACGAGACGGGCATCTTTTATTGTTATATTGACATTTATGATCGGAACGGTGTTCACGTTCTGGAAGGTTCAGTAGCTGGAGATGATGAGAATTTCATGGTGACGATTCCTATCGAAGAGTTGCCGGAAGACCCTTATGTCATTATTACAGCCTATGATTATGCCGGCAACGTGACACAAGTCGAAGCGGGAACGGAATTGCCGTTTATCTATCATGGGGTTTCCACTGTAAACAATACGGCCATCGTGAATTTTGCCTGGAGCGCATCGAGCCTTGTAACGGATATGACTATACAGGTGGACGATCAGGAAGAGAGAAGTATTGCTGCAGAATCCAATTGGCGCAGTTCCTATCCGCTGCCATTGACTTACGGCGATCACACCGTATCGATCAGAGCATTTGATGCAGAGGGCGAGTTGATAGCGTTCATCGAGGAATCGATTGAGGGGCTTAATGCGATGTCTCTCGCAGTAGATGAGACGATTACCACTCATCACCACCTTACGCAGCCCATCGAAATCAGTTATTATGTCTCTGATGAACGCGTGGAAGCCGTTACGATGTCAGTGGAGGGGACGGATCAGCAGTCGCAACAGCAAATAAATGAACCAGGAAAATATACATTTTATTATGATGCGCCTCATGGAGAAACGGTGCTAACGCTGCAAGCTTGGACTGGGGAAGATGAATTGTTAGGTCAACAACTCGTCACGATTCGCAATGTGAAACTGTTCGATGTGAAGTTTGCTCAAGAAGCGTACACCGTGGTAGATGATGCCAATCTGCCGGTCACGATGCGATTTAGTGAAGATGTCGACAACGCCGCCTTCAACATTTTTAATTCAGAAGGACAGAGTGTGACGGATTCGGTCTACATTTCCGTAACGGATGCTGTGTATACGTACCATTTGGAGACGGTTAGCCTAAGTTCCGGTCACTTCACCCTTCAACTGGACGCTTATGATGCCAATGATCAATTGTTGGACAAAAGCAACGCTGATTTGTTCATATACCCAACAGGGCTGCTGGATTACGGGGATTCGGAATCGATGATTCGAACGAATGAGGACTATCTCGCATTGGATTGGGACTATGATCCATCCGTTAATATAAGTGAGGATGTGTATGCTGTTACGCTGAAGGTGGATGGAGAAGAGCGCCCGCTTTCTGTGAATGATACGTTCTACATGCTGGATCTTACATCTTACGAAGATGAAGACACCGTAACAGTTCAAATAACAGCCACGGATCAAGAGGGAGGGGAAGGAACCTTAACGTATACGATTGTAAGAGATTTATCGGCTCCGGCATGGATTGTTTTCAGACCAACTTCTTTCGAGATAATAAGTGTACAAGAGAATAGAGCTGGCGTAGCGTTTGAAGGTTTTGTCTACGCCGATGATCTGGATGAAGATTCGGTCAGCCTTCGCGTACCCGGCATGGCTGAACCCGAGCATGTTCAGGTGGAGAGTGATAGTGGTTTTACCTTTGTTAATGAAGTGATATCCTTCGTGGAGGAAGGAATTCAAAATATTGAATTGCATTATCGGGATGCAGCAGGCAATTCCGGCTATCACCACAGGAAGGTAATCGTCGATCTAACATCGCCAACGATCGAATTGACGAATCTCGACTTGGCATTAACCGAGACCGAGGAGTCGGAAGACGGCAGGCGAATATTTGAAGGCAAGACGATCACCACCGCTTCATCCATTTCGTTGCAAGGAACCGTTAGGGATGGGCTGACCAGCTTTTATTTCGGGATCAATGATAGTCAAATCTTAGGTGCTCTTGGCTATAAAATTGAGGCAGGCGAAGCGGATGAAAGACCGTTCCATGAAACATTTGAATTAAGTGAGGGAGAGAATGAGATTGTCCTTCATGCGGAGGATAGAGCAGGCAATCGGACCCTCATTCATTTGACGGTCACGAAGGAAAAAGAAGCGGGCGGCGGTAATCATCCCCCTATCCCGGGTACGCCTATTGATCAGACCGACAATCAACAAGACGAGGGAGCTTTCTCTACTATCATTGATAAAGATGACCCGAACGCAGTTGAAGTGAAATTAGCTCACGCATTCGTGAAGCAGCATGTACAAGAGAAGAGGGAGTCGGAAGTAACGATAGACTTCTCTGAATTAACTAAGGAATCCTTCCAACAATTGCGATTCACCTTGGAGAAAGAATTGTCTCTGTTGCTCCAGGAATCGGGCAAGGATATTCTATTTAAAGATGGTCAGGTTGAAATCAGAATTCCGAACAGTGCCATTTCCGATTTTATTGGCGAGGAAGGCTTTCAACTTAAGGTAAAGATAAATCCATTCGATACCCGAGCGGGCGTAACCATTCTATCCGACAACAAAACATCCATCGTATCCCCTGTGTTGGAAATAGGTGAAGCCAACCGCATGCTGTCGGATGAGATCGCGATTACACTGACATACTCTAATAAACTTGTTGCCGATGAAAGGAAGGTGGGTATATATCGTCTCGCAGAAGAGGGATGGAGCTATATGGGCATTCCTTCCGATCAAGATGGGAACAAGCTAATGATCAAGACAAATCAATTGGGGACGTTCGCGGCCATAGCGTATCATAAAACGTTCACGGATCTTTCCAGCCATTGGGCAAAGGATGAGATCGAGCTGCTCGCTTCGATGCATGTACTCAAAGGATCGTCCAGCGATCTGTTCGCACCGGATCACCAAGTTACTCGCGCCGAGTTTACCGCTATGCTAGTCAGAGCACTGCAACTGCCTGTTGCGGATTATCAAGGTTATTATAGGGATGTTCCTGCTGATGCATGGTATGCGGCTATCGTGGAGTCCGCCAGCGAGACAGGCATTGTAGCCGGGTGGGGGGATGGCACATTCCGTCCCGATGAAGCGATCACGCGCGAGCAAATGATAGTCATGATTGTTCGAGCTATGAACCCGGCATCAGAGCCATTGACGAATCCAATACGATTCGAGGATAGTGATGAGATTTCAGAGTGGGCCAGGACAGCTGTCGATTGGGCCAGTCAGGAAGGTCTGATACAAGGGTTAACGGAAACTGCATTTGCGCCTCGCAATAGCTCGAGTCGAGCTCAGGCAGCGGTTATGATTTATCGCATGCTTCAATTGTAACAGTTACCGGGATTCACTAAGCACTGCGGCCTCAGCATGAGAAGTCGCAGTGCTTTCATTATCTGTCAACGCCAGGTCTGCGGAAGTATGTCGCGGGCCGGATACATAATAGGAGGGAATAGAATGCGAGTTAATAGGCTTTATTCTTATTTTTTAGCTAGTATAAGTATAATCATTTGCTTGAGCGCGACCGGTTGCGGAGGGCAGCAATTAGATGAAAGTAATGAGCTTGCTAGTCCGGCAACTCAAGTATCCAGCGTTCAATCTAAAACAGCGGATATGAAAAGTGAGCAAGGTGAAATGATCACATGTTCTTCTAAGGAGGAGCTTGTGTCGGAGGCGGGCAGCTGTGCGCTGCGAACCGAGTGTGACAATACGGAGACTTGCACAGCTTGGGGAGATCAAATCGCAGAAGAGCTGGCAGTGCGTTATGGATCTTTTGTCGAGATGGAGCCTGTTGAAATGAGCGAAGAAGATGAGGAACGGTCCGAAGAAGACGAAGAAATAATAGCGGAATATGAGACCGAGGGCAATGACTTCGTTGGAAGTAAAGAATCGACGGATGCAGCCGGGCATGAACGGCTGTGGAACGACTTCACATGGCTGTTTCCTCTCGAGGAACGGGAAATGGTGACAGCTTTCTCGGTTTTCTCGCATGTAGATACGCTTGCTCATGTCTCTCAGAATGAAGATAATGTGCAGGAGTGGTCGCTTGGCATGAATATAGACCCTGGTATTATGACTCCGGAAGAGAAAGTAGCCACTCTCGTTCATGAATTCGGTCACTTGCTTGCGCTCAATTCCGATCAGGTAGACCCGCTCGAAGAGGAAAGAAGCTGCACGACTCTATTCCTCGATGAAGGATGCGTTAGCAAGGATGCTTATATTTTGGAGTTTTACGCGACATTTTGGCCGGAACCCGAGTACGATTATGATGAGAAGCAATTCGTGAGCGAGTATGCGGCAACGGATTTTGTTGAAGATATGGCAGAATCCTGGATGAACTTTGTGTTGACGGAGAAACCCGCGGGGACGACGATTGCAGAGAAGAAGGTATTGTTCTTCTACGAATATGATGAGCTTGTTAGGCTGCGAGCCGACTTGCTGGCAAGAGTGGCGTCCTGGATGGAGAGGCACGTAGCATAGACGAATCACCATGACCTCCTCCTACTCCTTATTCGTCAGCGCTAGAAAGGCTGAAGGCTTCTTCGCGGTCAGTGTCGCGCAAAATTGCAATGCGTGGCATAATAAATAGAGAAGTGTTTACCTTGAGAAGCTGATCGTATGGATAGCAGAAAGGAGGAGTGCGTTTGTCCGCTTCTAAACGTACGGAACAAGATCGACCGGGATCTATTGGATTAATGTCAGCGATTTCAATAGGCATCGGAGGGATGGTTGGGGGAGGTATATTTGCCGTTTTAGGCTTATCCGTTCAATATGCCAAGGGTGGAACGCCGTTGGCTTTTTTGTTTGGCGGCATAGTTGCTCTGGTTACGTCCTATTCATATGCCAAGTTGTCGGTTAGATATCCTTCGGAAGGAGGAACCGTGGAATTTCTCAATCAGGCTTTTGGAAAGGGGCTGTTCAGCGGGGCGCTGAACATATTGCTATGGCTGAGTTATATCGTCATGTTATCGTTGTATGCCAGTGCCTTTAGCAGTTACGGAGCCGTTTTTTTGCCTGAGGGTCATTCGGACATGTGGAAGCACGTATTAATCACTTCGGTTGTGCTGCTCTTTACCCTTCTCAATATAATCAGTGCCAAGCTTGTGGGCAAGTCCGAGGAATGGATTGTACTCTTTAAAGTCATCATTCTAGTTGTATTCATCAGTGCGGGCTTCTGGACCGTTGATTGGAGCAGCATGGCCCCTGGGGAGTGGGCGAGTCCTTTCAGCATGATTGGAGGAGCGATGATTATCTTCCTGGCCTATGAAGGCTTCGAGTTGATTGCCAATACCGCAGGCGACGTTAAGCACGCAGCTCGCAATCTGCCCCGCGCCTATTATGCCGCTGTCGGCTTCGTTATCGTGCTCTATGTAAGTATTGCGATGGTTACGGTGGGGAACCTTTCATTCGCGAATATAGCCGAAGCCGAGGATTACGCTCTGGCCATGGCAGCGAAGCCTTTTCTTGGCGCGTTCGGATTTACATTAATCGCAATCGCCGCAGTATTGTCCACGGCCTCGGCGATTAATGCGACGTTATATGGGGCGGCAAGGGTTAGCTATGTGATTGCGAAGGACGGGGAACTGCCAGCTTTTCTCGAACGGAAAGTTTGGCGGCGTCCCATTCAAGGGCTGCTCATTACGACTGGACTCACGATTGTATTTGCCAATAGCTTCGATTTGTCCAGCATATCTACAATGGGCAGTGCCGGTTTCCTCATCTTATTCGCCGCCGTGAATGGAGCTAATCTTAAGCTTCGCCATCAGACGAAGAGTCGCTATTGGATTCCCTTTACAGGAATCCTGCTCTGTTCCATTGCATTAGGTGTGCTTCTGCTGCATGCATTGCTGGAAGCGCCGAAGCAATTATGGATCATCGCGGTTATGGTTGGACTGTCCTTCGTGATCGAGTGGTTGTATCGGAGGCAGCGACAAATATAGTAAGCAAGCAAATCCACAACGCATGAGGTTGTGGGTTTTTGCTGTTGGGCGATAAACTTTTTTCGAGCGGATTTGTTAAGAATTAGGATTTCAAGAGGAAAAGTGTCTGGAAAAGTCGAATTCAACGAGGATGACTGAAATAAATTGGGGATAATATTTTTTAATTGCGAAAATATTCCTATTAGGAGGAAGCGATGCATAACGATTTGACTTCACTGCTGCTCGTAGTGGGACTGGCCTTTCTGGTGCCAATTTTATTGCAATATTTCAAGCTGCGCGTTATTCCGGTTGTGGTTGCGGAGATCTTTGTGGGGCTCCTTATTGGCAGCTCTGGCTTCAATCTGATCGAACCGGAGGGCTGGGTGAGCCAGCTTTCGACGCTTGGCCTCATTTTTTTGATGTTTTTGAGCGGACTTGAGCTGGATGTGTCCCTGTTTAAGCCGAAGAAGCAATCGGCGGTCATTTTGGCCCACTTGCCCAAAGATCATTACATGGACGAGCTCAGCATTCGAAAACCGCCTAATCCGCTGCTG
The DNA here is from genome assembly GCF_025567625.1 of Paenibacillus sp. J5C2022. Classification (GTDB taxonomy): domain Bacteria; phylum Bacillota; class Bacilli; order Paenibacillales; family Paenibacillaceae; genus Pristimantibacillus. The sequence continues at coordinate 10,116 of NZ_JAOQJC010000061.1, forward strand.
TTGTCCAGCGTTGTTTTTGTACTGATCGTAGCCGTATCTTTCGGCTGCGCCCAGTTGCTGCAGCAACTGCACTACATAACCGAGCCGTATTTGTTCACTATTATGATTGCCTCTATTTCACTCGGTGTTGTCGTGCCCGTGTTGAAGGAGAAGAAGCTGCTGGACCATGCTTATGGACAGACCTTGCTTATGATAACGATTCTGTCCGATCTGATTACGATGATCCTGCTTGGCGTCTATATCAGCCTGCAGTCCGGCAGTACGAATAGCTTATGGCTGCTGGGGCTGTTCTTTGTTCTTGTGTTTGTCGTGTACCGCTTTGCCTCAAGGTTCATGCGCTCCAAGCTGATCACTGCGATTAGCGGCGGCACGGCTCAGCTGGGAACACGCGCTATATTCGCACTTATTCTGATGCTCGTGGTGGCGAGCGAGACGCTGGGAGTGGAGAGCATCCTTGGCGCCTTCCTGGCGGGCGTAATCGTGTCGCTGCTGCGTCCGTCCCGTGAGCTGGTACATCAGTTGGAATCCTTCGGGTATGGCTTCTTGATCCCGATCTTCTTTATTATGGTGGGTGTAACTCTGAATATTCCTGCACTCATTACAGACTGGAAGATCGTATTGCTGATCCCTCTGCTTAGCGGGCTGATCTTCGTCGCGCGGTATGTGCCTACCTTGCTGCTCGGCTATTGGTTCCGGTTCAAATACGCCTCTTCCGGCGGTTTGCTAATGACGAGCACGCTAAGCTTGGTCATAGCGGCGGCATCTGTCGCTTACGATCTTGGCATTATCTCGGCTGAGCTGCAAGGCGCCGTCATACTGGTCTGCGTCATCAATTGTCTGCTCTTTCCGGTATTGTTCAATAAACAGGTGCCAAGAGCAGAGGCGGCCCGAAGGCGCGTATCCTTGATCGGGGCCAATCATATCACGCTGCCGGTATCCCAGGATCTCCTGAAGGATGGGTATGAGATTAAAATCTATAGTGCGGACGCCTCGACCGGAGATGAGACATCCAAGCAGGATTACGGGAGATTTCCGCTCATTGCCGTTTCCGATCTGCATGTCGATACCTTGCTGAAGGCCGGCGCTTTCAATACGGATGTCATTGTGTTCGGATCGATGGATGAGCAGCATAATGCGATCTTGGCGCGTCAAGCCCAATCGTTCGGCCTCGAAAATATGATCGTACGCGCAGAGAGTCCGGACTTGATTAAATCCTTGCAGGATGAAGGCTTCAACGTATTCTCGACCTTGTTCGCCTCTCGCATGCTGCTGCAAGGGTTAATTCAATACCCAAGCGCTGTCATGCTGCTGTCACAGGACGATTCGCTGCAGGAAGTCAGAATGAACAATCCGCATTATGCCAATGCCCAATTGAAGGAGTTGCCTTTCCTCGGCGACGCGCTCATTCTGCGCATCTATCGCGGCGAGTCCATCATTATCCCGCATGGCGCCACACAATTGCTGCCGAATGACCGTCTGCTCGTCAGCGGAAGTCCGGAATCGATACAGGCGTTAAAGGCGGAGCTGGAATAGTAGGATGAGAAAAAGCGACTTAGATCAGTCGCTTTTTTCCCACATTAGAATTTTTAAAAAGCGAGTAGAGCACTTATCCCTCACGCTCATGGAGCCACTGCTCCAGCTTCGTCGCGACACCATCCTCGTCGTTGCTGGCCGTTGTATCCGAAGCGATGGAAGCGAGCTCGGGTACCGCGTTATGCATAGCGACAGAATGTCCGCAATAACGGAACATCGCCAAGTCGTTATAATCATCTCCGAACGCGCCGATCTCCCCGCCGGACAAACCAAGCCGCAGCGCAATTCCTTCTACACCCGACGCTTTGCTTGCCGCTCTTGGAGCCATTTCCACGCATGGCGCGCTGGACAGCCTGTAAATGTTTAGCTCATTCTGGAACTTTTCGGACAAATCCTCTACATCATAGGCCCGCGGCAGAAGCATCTTCGACGGCTGCAGTTCTCGAATGCACTGTTCCGATAAAATAATCGGTTCCAGCTGATCGGAGGGCCCTAGAAAGCAGGCTTTTTCTTCCTCACTGAGCGGACGATTGGCATGCCATCGGTCGGCCACCTCCCATATACAAATACCGTCCGCGTGACGGTTCAGCACATGCTGATGGAGCCGATGCGCCGTATCGTTGGGGATGGGTTGTTCTACTCGCCAGTCCCCTTCGCTATTAACCACAACGGCTCCGTTGTTAAAAATGAAATAGTCCGCTACCGCCAATTGCGGAAACAACGGAAGCACTAGCCGCGGCGGTCTTCCTGTCGCGATAATAATGATGCCTCCGCTGTCGCTATATCGTCGCAGCGCTCGCTCCGTTCGAGCAGACATCGTGCCGTCCGAGCGCAGAAGCGTCCCGTCCATATCAAAGGCCGCCGCCCTGGGAGTCCCCCTCGCTGCATGAATCGTCATCCTCATTCCTCCCTATGATCTCCCAGTTGGACGTAAAATCGATTTGCAGCATGCGCTGCGAGCCGGCGTCCCTCTCTAACAGCCCCGCAAGCGGCTTCTCTCCCACATACGCTACGGCAGATAGCTGAGCACGACTCTCCTTGAGCTGCACACGGTGCAGCCACTCCACAAGCGGATGTTCTCTTCGCGTCAAGTCGCGCCAATCATGCAGTTGCAAGTTAGCATCGCAGTCGCATAATACTTTGCCTAGCTGGGCTTCCGCCAGCTTCCGGACAGCCAGCACTTCAGTTACTACCTCTGCAGATTCCTCTTGCTCGGTCAAATCAACAATTCGCCCTTCCGATACCATCCCTTCCTTATTCGCACCATCAAATGTCAGCGTCACTTCACCGATACTGCCACCATGGGAACCAGGCTGCAGGATAAGCGTCTTGCCCTCCCGCCGAACGAAGCGGTCGTGCTGGTGGCCCGTCAGGAGCACATCAATCCCTTTCACCTCACGCGCGATTCGGAGGGCGGCGTTCTCAGGTTCTAGCACGTCTCCCTGTTCCACTCCCCCGTGGCAGCATACGACGATTGCATCGACGCAGGGACGGAGCTTGTCTGCGATTGCCTGGACTGCATCCACCTCGTCATGCCATTGCCAGCCTTCTAGCCGATTCGGATATTGCCATGACGGCACTTGCGTGGTAACGCCGATGAATGCGATCCGCCTTGTTCCGGATACGCCGATATGATAACCTTCCGCCAGCCCTATTCCTGAGCGATGACGCACATTCGCCGCTAACCACATACAAGAGGAGGACGCAATAATCGCTCTTAAATAAGGCAGACCGTAATCGAAGTCATGATTGCCCGGAATCGCTATATCCACTCCGCTTGCCCGAAGAAGATCCCCGATCATCTTCGCTCCGCGTTCTCCCTCATGCATGGCAATATAGCTTGCAAGCGGAGTGCCTTGCAGCAAGTCGCCATTGTCGATCATCCATACATGCTTCCGCACTTTCCTGATGTTCGCGGCATATTGAGCTGCGCAAGCGAGCGACCCGCCCGACTGCCCGTCAGCGCGTGCCCAATGCCCATGCGCATCACTGGTATACAGCAAAGTAATGGTATCTTCATCGTTATGGCGCATGCTGTTCCCGCTCCAGCATCTTCCATTCAATCGACCATAGCTCCGACTGACTGGTCGATACTGCGCAAGCGCCAGCTTCATACAGCTTCCCGACTTCCTCAGGCAAGGTAATCAGTCCGCTTGCAATGATAGGCACATCGTATTGCTCGGACAACTCACGAACGTTCTTGGGCAAGTTGCCCGGGGCGATGTTGATCGCGTCTGGCTGCAGCTCGTTAATCACTTTGCCGCTCAGCTCCAGCGAATGGCTGTCCAGCAGGAACATCGTCAATATGCCGAATACGCCGAGTCTCTTCGCTTCCTTGACAATATGCGCCTTGTTGCTCACAATACCGCATACGGCGACCTCGTTGAGAAGGAACTGAACAGCTTCCTTATCCTGTGACAATCCGCGGATCATGTCGAAATAGACGAACAAGCGCATGCCGCTTTTTTCCGCTTGCTTGCTGTACGCCCTTAACTCGTTCAACGTTGAACGAACCAGGAACACATTCCGTACGCCTGTACGCTCCGCTCTGGCCATATCCAGCTCTGTCTTGACTGCCGCAATAACCGAGAACGGACTAAGCAGATGATGTAATTTCATTAGCTCACTCTCCTGTCGATAGGTCGAAAAGGAATACGCAGCACCCCAAACAATACTGCGGTAAAGGCAAGAAACAATCCCGTCACCACCATGATGGCATGGCTGAACGAGGCGGATTGCTGCAGCGCGCCGATTAGCCAGGTGGAGCAAGCCCCGCCCGCAAAGCCGCAAGCAAAAAACAACCCCATGCGTGAAGCGGCGAGCTCCCCCCAATAGCTTACAGCCAGCGCTGTCAATGTCGGAAAGATCATCGCAATCGCCATTAGAAACGCTGCGTATCCGAGAGCGCCGGGCAAGCCCGGAACCAAGCTGGCCCCCAATAGGCTCAGGGCAGCCAGCGCCGCGCATCGAATAAGAGTGCCGCTGTAACCCCAGCGCCTAACACTTCGGCTGACGCCAAGCCGCATGACCGTAAAGCCGCCAAACGCCACTGAGAACAACAGCGTAGCTATACCAGGCTCAATGTGATAGTGCTGAATCAGCAAGGGGCGGTACCAGACGGTAAGGCCGACCTCTGCTCCGACATAGCAAAAGTACAGCAGGCCAAAGCCCAGAAGCGGGACAATGGATCCTCGGCTGAATAGACGTTGCGGTTTCGCCGCTTCGACCAAACGCTTCTCCTTGGACGCACCATCCCCGCTTGGCCAGATTGGCCTTATCCCCGCATAAGCGAGCAGCGCGCCGAATACAGCAAAGGCGAATAGAATGAGCGGCCACGCCGCCGCGGCCTCGGCAGTCGACTTTCCGCCGCTTACGATCAGCTCCAGTACAAGCGGTCCAATCATAAAACCGCAGCCCATCATAAAGTGCAGCCGTCCCAGTAATTGTCCCGCCCGCTCCGGTGAAGCAAGTGGAAGGACCACATTGCAAATCATGCCAACGATTCCGTTGGCGTAGCCAGCCATCAGGAACAAACCGCACCATACCGCCGCGGAAGAAGCGGACAGCAGCGCCATGAGGGCCATGCTTGCCGTAAAAATCACTTGATGTCTACTAAAGGCTTTCTGCCATCCCCATAATGCCGTTACGCGACCGGCAAGCACATTGGCCCCCAGCAATCCAGCGGAGCTGAACGCAAAGATGAGTCCGCTAGTTTGCGCATCAAACTGGTATTCGTTCAGGAAGAAGTCCGGCAAAAAACCTTTCATGGACTCCATCATCCCGGTTACCAGCATCGACAAGCCTGTTAGAAGAGGCAGCGCCCAACCGATCGCAGCTGGACGCTTCACCTGTTACCACCTCAATATCTTTTCGATTTCCACGGCAGCCTTGTCCAGCGCTTCATCACCGGTCATATCGCCGGAGAATGAGCCTTGAATGTGATCAAGCAGCGTCCGAGTCGCACGCGTTCCCGCATCGCCCGGCCAGTTGAACCACGGTACAATATCTTGCGCTTGCTTGTAAGTAGCGGCCGCCATGGGGTTTTCCTTCAAGTAATCGGCCATCAGCTCATTGCGGGCGCTGTCTCGTACCGTCATGTAACCCATCTTTTGCGCCAGTAGGGCAGAGCCTTCAGGTGAAGTCGCGAATTTCACGAAGTCCCACGCCGCCGCTTCCTTCTCCTCATTGCTTTGGAATACGTACAAGCCTGCTCCACCAGCCGGCAAGCGGCGAGACGTTTCATTGCCCTCCCAAGTCGGAAGCAGCATAATGCCCAGCTTGAAGGAGGAATTTTTCGCCAGATTCGCGAGATTGCCCGTTGTAGCCACCAGCATGGACAGGTTGCCGCTCTGGAAAGCTTCAGCCGCTTGCGTACCGTTCATCATCGGAATCGACTTGTCCTCATTCCTCATCTCCAACCAGTAGCGAAGCACTTCTTTGCCGGCCTCGTCATTGAACTGCACATCCTTATCCTTTACGGACGCATAGCTTCCGCCCTTCGTTTCAAGCAGCGTCTGGAACATCCACGTATCAAAGTCCATCTGGAAGTAGACTCCGCCGCGGTCCGGCGCCGCATCGGCAAGCTGCTTTGCCCAGCCTCTTACTTGCTCCCAGCTCTCAGGCTGCTCCACTACCGGAATACCCGCTTGCTCAAAGTGATCCAGATTGACATAAATCAATGGCGTGCTGACAAGAAAAGGAAGTGATTGCTGCTTGCCCTCTGCATCTTGTCCCAGCTTTAGCATCTGAGCCGTATAGTCTTCGGTTGAATAAGCTTCCTTATCGATAAACGTGTGCATCGGACGAATGGGCATCCGTGTAGACATGAATTCCCCGTTCGCGTAGCTGCCAATCGCCACCTCCGGCAGCTGCTTGGACACCGCAAGCGTTTGAAGCTTCTCCAGAAGTCCGTCATAGAAGCCCTGCGCCTGCTCAGCCGTCACAACAACCTTGCTCTGCGAAGCGTTGTAACGGTCGACCAGCTCTTGAATTGCCTCGCCCTGAGCTCCGCCAAACACGTGCATAAATTTGATCTCTATCGCTTTTTCTACCTTATCCGTCTCATTGCCTTTATTAGAAGCGGCTTCCGTCTCAGCCGGCGAAGCCGATGGATCGGAGTTGCTTCCGGAGCCGGCGTTCCCTTGTCCGCAGCCGACCAGCAGCATAAATAACGCGATTACCAACATCATATTTAAACCCGACCGATTCTTCATTTCGATTCCTCCTGAATGGTTATTTAATTCCGCTATGCAATGAACTTTCCGTAAAATACCGCTGCGCCAGCACGTAGATCCCGATAACAGGCAAGACAGACAAAGTGGCAGCCGCCATAGTAGGCACCCATTCGATGTAGCTGTCGTTGCGGAATTGGACGATAGCCACCGGCAGTGTCATCTTCATTCCATCGCTCAAAATGAGAAACGGCCAATAATAATCGTTCCAGTTGTTAACAAATTGAATGAGGCCGACGCCGAACAGAGTAGGCACTGAGGCCCTTAAATAAATGTGATACAAGGTCTGGACGGAGTGACAGCCGTCCACTCTGGATGCTTCTTCCAACTCCCTTGGAATAGCCATGAAAAATTGGCGGAGCACAAAAATGGCGTACGCGCTTGCGATGTGCGGTATGATCACCCCCTTATAGGAATTCACCCAATCAAACGAGTTGACGACCAGATAGACCGGCAGCATAATCGCCTGCGGCGGAATCATCATCGTACACAGGACGAAGAAGAATAGAGTCTCGCGTCCTCGGAACTGGTACCTGGCGAAGGCATACGCGGCCAATATGCCGAGCAGCAGCTGACCTGCGGTTAGTACGCTCGTCAGCAGCACGCTGTTCATAAACCAGCGGGCTGCTGGCGCCTGCCGGAACACTTGCAAGTAACCTTCCAAGCTGACGCTCGTCGGTATAAGAAAGGCGATGCGCCGGAACGGATCTGAGCTCGGGGACAAGGACACCGTCAACATCCAGATGAAAGGCACCAGTACCACAAGTACAGACAATAGAAGAAATAGATGCAACAACAGATGATTGCGCAGCTTCAAGTTGCCAGTCCCCCCCTACACCCATTGCGTACGCTTCTGCATCCAGCGCACCTGAATTACGGTCAAGCCCAGCACAACAATGAACAATAGCGTCGCCGCCGCGCTGGCCGTACCTGTGTTGAAAAACTGGAATGCCTCTTGCCAGATGAAGAAAGCCCAGACGTTCGTCGAATTGTTGGGACCGCCGAGCGTCATAATTTGCACCGTGGCGAACACTTGCAAGGAGTGAAGCAGCGTGATCGTCCAGACAAACATATGAACGGGCATCAGCATCGGGAACGTCATATGACGGAAGGATTGCCAGCCGCTTGCGCCGTCAATGGCCGCCGCTTCCTTCACCTCGTTGTCCAATTGCTTCAATCCGGAAATGTACAGGATGACGTTGTAGCCAAAGGACATCCATACGCCTACAATAGCCAGCGCGTAAATCGCCAGCTGTGTATCCTGAAGCCAAGCGCGCTTGGCTGCGCCGAAGAGAGCAAGCCATTCGTTGATCAATCCGTTCTGCGGCGAGAACATGAGCGAGAATACGAGACCTGCCACCGAGACGCTGACGACTACCGGAACAAAAAACAATACCCGGTACACGGAACGGAGCTTGCCTGCTCGCTCGACGGCAAGCGCGTAAACTAATCCCAGCGCAACGGACAGAGGCACCGTTAACGCCATGTACAGGAGCGTATTGCCGATCACCTTCCAGAATAGCGGCTTGTCAAGGATCTCCTTGTAATTGCTCCAGCCGACAAATTGTTTTTTGTCCAGCAGCAGATCCCACTCCATAAAGCTGATATAGAGGGAGAAGAAAAACGGAAAAACAAAAAAGATCGCGTAAAGCACCAGGACGGGTGATAAATACAAATAGGGCTGCCATGGAAATCGTCTCAATCTTGCGCCTCCTCTAAGCTGAAATGAACGCAACAAAAAGCCCGCGACTCCCCTCACGGCTCCATCAGGAATGGAGGAGGGAAGTCACGGGCATTCTCTGCAATTAAGCCCACTGTCATTACATATTCAATTGCGTGCTTGTTGACTATACTTTAACCTCGCATTGTTAACGGAGTGTTCGCATCATGTGGAAAGTTTGTAAATCGTATTGTGAATAAAATCACATACAATATGATGTAATAGCATTAAAATGAAAATATAACCAGAGGTATTAAGGAGTGATACTCATGATGAACACATACAAAGACGAGCAGCTAACGAACTTCCTTCTTCATCACTGTTATACTTGCGACCGGGGGCATGAGTGCATGACCGAAGAAATGACGATCGCTTGTATGAAGGAGAAACTAGCCGAGGCAGCAGGTATGAAACAGAAGCAGGCTGAAGCCGCATGCAAGACACCGCAAGAAGAGACGCGTGAATTGTTGCGATGGTACGAGCAAGCTTAGGTATGATGTGAATAATCATTTTCTGCAAGGATGTTATGCAAAATGCAAATCCACAACCGCATGCGATTGTGGATTTTTTGCATGCTCAGGGAGAATTCGTCGGTTAGGTGACCAGGCATCGAATTCATCCCGAATTGTGAACGTCACAATCGATCCTCCTATCTCGTCATATTGGCAAACGGTAAGAGGAGTGGTGGAGATGAATGAACTGACATGCATCGTCATAGGTGGAGGATATGCCGGAATTAATGCGGTTAAGGCCATAAGAAAAACATATAAAGGTGATGGAGGAACACGGCGGCTTCGACTCATTCTCATCGATCAACATCCTTATCATCTGCGCAAAGTATTGCTCTTCAAACCCGCAGTGACGGATGAAGACATAAAGGTCCCTCTGACAAAACTGTTTCCAGAAGGAGTTGAATTCGTACAGGCTGCCGTAACCAAAATCGAGTCGGGAGAAAAAACAATACTGTACCGGGATTTCGGCGGAAATGAACATTCGATCCATTATGACGTTCTTGTAGTAGCCGCCGGCAGTGTGATACGTCGACCAGATTCCGCACAGGGCGGGATTGCGCTATCGAGCATAGATGCCGCGAAAAAGATACGTGAGGAATGGTGCTCGAATTTAAGGAAAGCCGTAAATGAAAAGAATGGGACAGAGCGCCAGCGGTTAATGACGATTGCCGTTGGAGGAGCGGGAATTAGCGGTATTGAAACCTCTGCTGAGCTGGCCCATTTCGTTCGTGAAGATGCGAGACAATTGGGGCTCGACCCCAATGAAGTGATGGTGAATTTGGTTAATGCCAATGATAGACTATTTCCAGAAGGGCCGGTCAAAATCGGGCGAAAGCTGGAACAGTTCCTTAACGCGAAGGGCGTAACGGTTATACACGGCAGCAGAGTCCTGCATGAAAAAGGCGGTACGTTGACTTTATCCAGTGGCAAAACGATGTCAGTCGGCTTATGCATCTGGACGCTGGGGCTTATGCCTAACCCTGTGCTGAAAAGCATGGGACTGCCTGTTACGTCGAAAGGATACGCGATGGTAGATGAAAGCTACCGGGTTCAGGGAGCTCATGGGGTATATTGCATCGGCGATTGCGCTCAAATTGTAGATCCGGCCAGTGGGAAAGCTGACGGCAAAACTTGCAAGGAAGCGACGGCTCAGGCGACAAGGCTTGGAAAAGTCATGATGGCCGATCTCGCAGGCCGAACGGCACCGGTGCATAAAAGCTTTATGGACTTTTTCTGTTTTGGCCTCGGTCCGGAACAGGGACTCGTATGGACGCGTATATGGGGAATGAATATGATAATGACTGGCAGACTGGGTTGGAAACTAAGAAAATACACATGGGACTCTGCAAGCTTATTGCCATCATAGTTGTGTGCGATCATTCAGGAAACCAATGATGAAAAGCCCGGCCGGCTCAGGTCGGGTTTTACATTTGGTGGCTGCGAGTAAAAATGATAGTATGATGAATAGGATAAGCGATCAGCGAATTGGAGGTATGAAGATGATAGGTGGCGCCAAGAACCCGAAGGTAGATGGCTTTATGAGAAAGGCCAAGCAATGGAGGGAAGAATTCGAAGAGCTGAGGATGATTGCACTTGGCTGCGATCTGACCGAAGATATCAAGTGGATGCATCCCTGCTACACGTTAGATAACAAGAACATTGTGCTTATCCATGGATTCAAGGAATATTGCGCAATGCTATTTCACAAAGGCGCTCTGTTAAAGGACCCCCATGGCATCCTTATTCAACAGACAGAAAATGTGCAGGCCGCACGCCAGCTTCGGTTCACCAATGTTCAAGAGATCATCGATAAGGAAGCCATTATAAAAGCGTATATTGAGGAAGCCATAGAAGTTGAAAAATCCGGCTTGAAGGTGGATCTCAAGAAGCATGAGGAATATGTCATCCCGGAAGAATTTCAAACGAAGCTGGATGAAAGCCCGGCTTTGAAAACCGCTTTTGAAGCACTGACGCCGGGACGGCAAAGAGCCTATATTCTTCACTTCACCACACCCAAGCAAGCCAAAACCCGCGTGGCAAGGGTGGAGAAGTGCATGCCGCAAATTCTCGATGGCAAAGGATTAAATGATTAGCGACACAGATTGCGCCAAGCGGGAAGAAGCTTAATTAACAGGCGGGCAGCTCGATGGCTTCCAGAATCCGTTGTGCCGCCATGCACAGCGCCACTTTGTGAAAGTCGAATCCGGAAGTGTGTCGGAGCGGCCCGGATACGGCAGCGTTAATCCACTCGTCGAAGGAATAAATGGCGTATTTATTCACGCCCTTGGCTGCGGCGAGCGTCTCCGCTAGAGAGATGATGAAGGTCATGGTCGAAGTGTCTTCCGGCAGTCGCATGCTGGCAGACAGCCTCGGCATGATGGCCTTGCTCCACAGCTCTCGAAGGGACAAGCCGCCGTCCATGCTAAGCATGCGGCCAATCCCGATTACTTTGTCGCCCGGAAGAGTCTCCAGCATTTCTTTGCACATCTCCTCGTTCAGACTGCCAACGTCTATGCAATAGATTCGCCCTTGTAAGCTCCTAAGCTGACGGATGGCATCATAGTAGCCCATATTCAGGCTGCGGAGAATGGCTTCCGGGTTAAAGCTCATCATGCCGCCGAGCGGCTCAGAGGGTGCGATTGTTGTAACGTTAATGTCTGGATACTGGACTTTTCGGTTAATTCCGAGTGCGCGCGTCCTGATGGCGATCACCTGTGTGTAGCCTTTGCGAGCCAACATGTTGATCGGGCAGTTGTCGTACAGACCGCCGTCAATGAAGGACTTGTTGTCGATGACGGTAGGCTGGAATCCCGGGAAAGCGGCGCTGGCCATCAGATAGTCCGCCAAGCGTCCTTGCGGAATATCGTCTTTATATAGCTCATGGGGCATTCGGTCGGTCAGGGATACCGTCACCAATCCGAAGTCGGCTGAGGCACTACGCAGCTTTTCTTCATCGACGACAGAAGCGATTAATTGTTTCATTTTTTGAGTGTTGATACCTCTGCCGGCGAGCAGCTTCCTCGTATGTGCGGCCAAATGGCTTAGGGTGCTAGTATCCAGCTTGCGGTGCAGCATGAGCAAGTATTCTTCATCGTTCATGTCGAATATCGAGCGGGCATCCAGCATCTCCCACATCCGATAACCACTCTCAAAGTCTCCTTGCGCAATAACCGCAGCATTGATGGCGCCGATGGAGGTGCCGACAACCGCGTCGAAGGTATGCCCCATCTCCAGATAAGCCTTTACAACCCCCATATGATAAGCGCCTTTGGCTCCGCCTCCTTCAAGGGCGAGTCCAAGCCCTGACTTGGCCGTTATCGTTTCCATTTCAGTCATGCTACATTCCCCTCCGCAGTTCGGAATGTGCACATTATATCCTTCAATTTCCAGGTTGGCAAGACAGATCTTGATAGAGCGTAGATCATGAAAAACGATTAAATAAATGCGAACGATGCCATAAAGCGATGAGCAGGATGAGAAGAGCAATTCCTGCATAGATGTACATCATGCTGCCTGGCAAATCAATCAGCAAGTAGACAAATATCGGGCCGAGCGCCGCGCCGGTATCCGTTGCAATCGAATACGCGGTCATGACGGGGACAACGGAAGACGTACGGGCTGCATCCGAAGCCAGTGCATCCATTAAGGTTGAGATGGCCGTACTGGCCGCCATGATGAATAGGATGACCGTACACCATAGATAAAGCGGCAGCTGCCAAGGGATCAACGCATACCCTGCCGCCGATCCGATCAACGTCAGACTGAATAACGACAGCCGCCCCTTCGGACCGTCAGATCGCATACCGATCCAGGTGGCGAGAAACGGCTCCCAGCTCCATCTTGCCGCTTGCAGCACACCCGATAGCATCGTACTCGTCACGACAATTCCGATCAGCATGATCTCCTTCGAATAATGGGTTTCAATCAGCAAGCTTAAGGTAGCGCTTAGCACAGCCTGGAAGAGATAAATGAACAGGCCGGTCGTAATAATTTTCATAACGGGCTTTGTCCATATCGTCTTCGGACGATCATGCTGTTCCTTCCTTAATTGGGCAAGGTCCGCTCTGCCCGTTTTTTTAGCTGGAATAAAGATGGTGATAAAAGGAAGACCAGTCAGCATAATCAGACCAAAAACGATCGAAACAAGGTCAATGCCCGCAAGGGGAACGAAAATGCCGCCGAACAACATGCCGACCAAGCTGCCCAAACGGGAGATCCCATTATATCGCCCCATTAGACGGCCGCGGTTCGAATCATCCGAATAATGGATAACGGCTAGATAACCGCCCATCCGCAGGAAGGACCAAGCGACACCCCACATACAGCGCAAAATGAGCCAAAGGATGAAGCCTTTGCAAACGCCGTAACCGATCGTGGTCGCCACGCCCAGCAGTACGGCAAGGATAAGGCCTGTGCTGATCGGCATTCTCTTGTAGAGCATGCCGATCAGCGGGGTCAACGGCAGCCGGACAAAGCGGTTGATGGACAGAAGAAAACCAACCTCCCATAAGGCATTGAGACCAACTTCCTTCCAGTAAATCGGGAGTACAATGTACAGCATGGAATCCCCGAGTAGGCAGAGTGCGGTAACTACGGCAATGATCGTGACTGGACGCTGGGCGTTCGCAGGACGGACTTCTATTGCAGGTAGGTTCATGATTGCTCCTAAATGTTAGATATAAACAATAAGCAATAAGTGGCTGCTTGGAAGAATGAGCACTGTCCATATCATTTTTGATAACTTGAGTATAAGTTGCCTGAAGCCGTTTTTCAATTGTTTATTTGCTTTATTTTGCTTTAATTTGCTTCTTGTTGCTGTTTCTTTTGGGCTGGACAGGCTTGAGAATGTCAACGTAGAATTGAAGAGAGTCCGATGGTACGGTTGCATGATTGTGGAATTGGAATTCCAAGAGCCAGAGAGGGGATAGCTGCAATGGCTAAAAAACTGACATTTCGCGAGGACGGCTCGTTCGTCATCGTTCAGTTCTCCGATACGGAATTTATTTCGGAAGGAGATTACGATCCGGATACGCCGGATTTAAACGCGGGGGCAAGAGAGACGATGGAGACGGTCATCGCGCACGAGAAGCCGGACCTGATCGTCTTCGCAGGCGATGTTACGGCAAGCGCGCGCGGCAACGATCCGCGCGAATCGTTCCGACAGGCGGTGGCGGTCGCCGAGGAGAAGGGCATTCCATGGGCCGCCGTATTCGGCAACCATGATTCAGAGGGTGCGGTCACGCGAGGCGAGATGAATGAGGAGCAGCTGGCGCACCGTCATACCGTTGCAGAGCCGGACCCGCCGCATGTGAGCGGCTTCGGCAATTATTCCGTGACGTTAACGGACCATGATGGCGTACCTTGCGCAGCGCTCTACTTTCTGGACAGCGGGGATTATTCGCAGCTGCCTACCGTCGGCGGCTATGATTGGATACGCCGCGACCAGATCGACTGGTACGTGACGGAGTCACGCAAGCGAACGATCACGGCAGGAGGCGTTCCGCTGCCCTCTCTGGCCTTCTTCCACATTCCGCTTCCGGAGTACAGGGAGGTATGGGAGACGAAGACTTGTCTCGGTCATTGCTTCGAGGGAGTAAGCTCCCCTCGACTTAACTCTGGCATATTCACGGCGATGGTGGAGATGGGCGACGTTATGGGCATCTTCGTCGGCCACGACCATGCCAACGATTTCAGCGGAGAGCTGCAAGGCATCCAATTGTGCTACGGCCGCTCCACCCGCTATGTCAGCTATGTGGACGGTGCGCGCAACGATCGCTACAAGACGGGCGGCCGCGTCATTCGGCTGCATGCAGGAGAACGCGGCTTCGATACTTGGATTAGACAGAACGATGGTACGATCGCGGAGCTTCCGCTGCATCGGCCGAATGAAGATGATGCTAAATGAATGGAACGAGGAGTTTGATTAAGTGAAAAAAGAAGAACCCTCGTTCCCGAATATCTTGTAAGAGATGAGGGTTCTTTTCAGCAGATCAGCTCAATCGCACTTCTTCTTGCTTCCTTTATAATTCGCCGTCCTAAAGCTCGCTCCGCAGCCGCACGTTGCCTTGGCGTTCGGATTGTCGATCGTAAATCCGCCCGTCATCCCCTGATGCTGATAGTCGATTTTCATACCCTTCAAGTATTGCTCGATTCGCTGGTCCCACACGACTTTGAAGTCCTGATTGTGAATGAAACGATCATGCTCCGTCATGGCATCATCCAGTTTCATGTTATACGACAAGCCGCTGCAGCCGCCATCTTCAATTCCAACTCTTAGAAACAAGCTGGAAATATCGTTCTCCGTTATCATCTGGTCAATCATCGACTTGGCTCTAGAGCTAATTTCGATCATGCCTACTCACCTCATTATGAAAAGTTGGAAATTTTTTTTGAAATTTTATTATTAAACATATTATATATAATAGTATAATAAAGGTCAAATGTATCGCTTGTCGCTTGTGGACGAGGACTGGCATAGATATTATGATAGTATTCATAGGAAGCAGCAGTACAAGCAGAATGGATGGCGGTGAAAAAACGAATGACGAATAACGATCAGGAACGGCTTTCGACCAGAGAATATATTCTTCAACTGCTGAAGACGAGAGGCGCGCTCAGCACCAAAGACCTTACGGAGGAGCTCGGCATTACGGTTATGGCCGTAAGGCGTCATATCCAATCTCTCGAACGGGACAATCTCATCACTTCCCGAACGATTAGACAATCAATGGGCAGGCCGACGGCCGTATATGCTTTAACCGAGCATGCGCAGGGCTTTTTTCCCCGCAAGTACCATACGTTAACACTGGAGCTGTTGGACGAGCTGGAGGATCATTTCGGCGAAGCTGCGGTTGAGCGGCTTTTTGAAGGGCGCAAAGAGAAGATGCTGAAGAAATATGATTCCAGCATGCAAGGTAAAGATATCGCCGACCGTATATCCCTGCTTGCCGATATTCAGAACGAGAATGGATATATGGTGGAGCTGGAGAAGATCAGCGACGATGAATATTTTCTCAAGGAGCATAACTGTCCGATTGAACAGGTGGCTACCAAATACCAGCATGCTTGCCAATGTGAGCTGCAGCTGTTCAAATCCCTGTTGGGAGATGCGGATGTGTCGCGAACGGAGTGTCTCGCTAAGGGGGGACAGCGCTGCACCTACTCAATTAAAAAAAGAAAAAAACAGTGAGACCGAAAGAGGACATCTCACTGTTTTTTACTACAAAAAATTTATAAATTTCCGGGTTACCGGAAAAAATTCTATTTGGCGATAAAACCTACCTTTAAACGCGGTCGCTCATCTTCGAAAGGCCTCGATAGAGGTTTTCTCATTGGGATCATTGCATGATGTGACTGCTGTGTCCCGGCGATAGCTTCGCAGAAGGATCGATATACACTTTGGCGTTATTAATCGCGGTTGGCGCTTCACCGAAGCCGACCGCAATCAGTTTCAACTTGCCCGGATAGGTCGTAATATCTCCGGCTGCGTATATCCCCGGAATGTTCGTCTGCATGCGGGTGTCGACGACGATAGACCCGTTATGAATATCCAATCCCCAATTGGAGATCGGGCCGAGCGAGGAGACGAATCCATAGCTGACGATGAGCGCGCCGCAGGGAATTTCGGTTATTTCGCCCGATTTGAATGTTATCGTGAGTCGTTCGATCCGCTCCTCGCCATGCAGCATAGAAATTTCCGCGAACGTCACCACGTTAACCTTTGACTCCATTAAGTTCTTGACGCTATGCTCATGAGCGCGGAACTTGTCCCGTCTATGTATGAGCGTCACTTGATTCGCTATCGGCTCGAGCATCAGCGCCCAATCGACAGCGGAATCGCCTCCGCCGTTAATGACGACGTTCTGGCCGGCATAATGGTTAAGGTCCTTAACGAAATAATGAAGATTGGCTGCTTCGAATCGGGCAACTCCATCAAGCTCCAGCTTGCGGGGCTCGAAGGCGCCGATGCCTCCAGTAATGATGACGGATTTGCTGTAATGGATCGCTTTATTAGAGACGATCTCGAAGTGATACTCCCCTTTTTTTACGACGCTATGAACCTTCTCTTCGAGCCGAACGTCGACGGGGAACCTGCTCATCTGCTCCTCCAAATTTTTGACAAGCTGGGCTGCTGTCACTTTTGGAAAACCGGCGATATCGTAAATGAATTTCTCAGAATAAAGGGCAGTCGGCTGACCACCGAGCTGGGGCATACTGTCGATGATTTTGACACTCGCTTGACGCATGCCGGCATAGAATGCGGCGAACATGCCTGTCGGACCGCCTCCAATGATCGTAATGTCAGTGAATATTTCGCTATTAGGATGTTCGGACTTCAAAGTAATTCTCTCCTTCTCGATATTATATATATTATATATTTATGTATACTATATTATGATCTATATGTTTTGCAATTTCAAGCAGGTGCATAGCAATATAGGCTGTCGGTTGCCTGCTTTATGCGGCAGAAGTTGAAGAAGACATCACATAAGCAGTGATTATGCTATAATTTTGACGAGTCTTATTTTAGGGGCAGGAGGGTAATGGTATAATGACCATCTTGAAAAACGACTGGGCATCCGAGCTGGCACGTGAGTTTGAGGAGCCTTATTACTTAAAGCTGCGGGAGTTTCTACTTGAAGAATATCAGGCGGGGACCATTTATCCCGATAAATATGATATATTCAACGCTTTGCACTATACATCGTTGGCCGATACGAAGGTAGTTATTCTGGGGCAAGATCCCTATCATGGGCCCGGACAAGCTCACGGGTTAAGCTTCTCGGTGAAGGAGGGCGTCGCTACGCCTCCATCCTTGCAAAATATGTTCAAGGAACTGAGAGACGATCTGAGGTGCTATATTCCGAACAACGGGCATTTGCTGAAGTGGGCGCAGCAAGGCGTATTGTTGCTCAACACGGTACTCACGGTCAGGGCGCATGAAGCGAATTCGCATAAAGCGAAGGGCTGGGAGCAGTTTACCGATAAAGTAATCGAGACGATCAATCGGAAAGAGCAGCCGGTTGTATTCCTGCTGTGGGGAAGTCATGCTCAGAAGAAAGCGGCATTCATTACGAACCCGAACCATCGACTAGTTCGTTCCCCGCATCCTAGTCCGTTGTCAGCTCATAGAGGATTTTTCGGCAGCAAGCCGTTTTCGCAGGCGAATCAATTTTTGAGGGAGCAGGGACTTCCAGAGATTGATTGGCAGATTACGAATAATTGAAGTTCCCTACTCTACTGCACATATTTTTATTTCGAAAAGCCACGACACAAACACCTGATCAACAATTCAGCCCGGTTTTAATCGTTTCTGGCTTTGATTGTCTTGGCGTATTCCGACGGCGTCATGCCGACCGCTTTTTTGAAATGCCGTGAGAAATAGTGGACACTGCTATAGCCGAGCAAATCCGCTATTTCTGTTAAATTGCAAGTGTCTTCCCGGATATGCTTTTTGGCATGCTCGATTTTTAATTGCTGAAGATAAGTGATGATCCCGGTGCCGGACGTCCGTTTGAACAGGACATTTAACTGTGTTTTGCTCATGCTGAACTGGGTGCTTAAAAAATCGAGTGTGATTTTATCTGATAAATGTTGTTCAAGGTATTCAATAATTTGTTTTCTTATATGTGCGCTTTGGTTTTCATTTTTTGTCGACAACAGTGTAGTATGCGGCTTGCCTCCCTGTACGCTGCGGACGATCTGAATAAGCAGCTGCTCCAAATAAATTTTGAAAAGCTGCTCCGCGGCGAATGGAGGAGCTTGCTTAGGTCTGATTGGGTACGTATTGATTTCAAAGGCATGCCGACTTTCTTTCATTAATTGCGCCAGCACCGCATGTTCGGCATGACCAATGTGAAACAGCTTATGTTCCTCAAAAAACGCCATCGCTCCGTTATCGCAGCGGAACGTGACTATGAAAAGATTGGGCGGCTTATTGCCCATGCTCTCCAACTGATGATACTCATTTGGACTGTGGATGAGGACATTGCCCTGATTAAGCCGGTAGTGACCCGATTCAGTATTGGCATCCACTTCGCCTTTATCGACATAAACGATCTCCCAGAAATCATGACGTTCTCCGTTGTAACGCTTCCGCTTGGGCACCTCGAAATAGTAACAGGTATAAATATCCTTTACGACAATTCGTTCATTGAGTCTGTAAGGTGTAAAATCCATCTCTTCGCCCCCTTCATTAAAGTATAAATAAACCGTTCTATAATGCAAATAGCTGTGCAAATTCACTGCTCCATAATCTAAATTAAGTCGGTCGGTAAAGTGATATTATGGTGACAGCAAAAAGCAACTCATTTAAGGAGATGAGAGGGCAATGATTAAAGTCGGTTTGATCGGTTTTGGATCAATGGGGCACAAACATTTGGAGATATACAAGCGGTTGGAAAACGAGGGCTTTCCGATCAAGCTGGTGGCCATTTATGATGTCGATGAACAGAAGTTTCATGGAAAAAGTCAGGAGAGCAACATAGCCGGGCCGATTGCGGCCGGCGACTTGTCCGGAATCAGCACTATACAGACCCGGAGCTGTTCTATCAGGGGGAGATGGACATGGTCGATATTACGCTGCCTACTTTTTTGCATGATTCCTATACGATCCGCTCGCTGAACAAGGGGCTGCATGTGCTTTGCGAGAAACCGATTGCGCTGGATTCGGGCAGCGGGGCGGCTATGGTGGAGGCTGCGGCTGCAGCAGGTAAGACGCTGATGATCGGGCACTGCCTGCGCTTCTGGCCGGAATATGAATATTTAAAAAGCGTAGTAGACAGCGGTGAATATGGGGGTGTAAGGTCGGCGGTCTTCCACAGAGTCGGCAATGAGCCGGGCTGGTCTCACCAGAACTGGATGCTCCAGGTGGACAAGAGCGGTGGCGCACTCGTCGATCTTCACATTCACGATGTGGACATGATCAACTGGCTGTTCGGCAAACCGGAAGCGGTTTCGGCGCTGTGCAGCGAACGTTATGATATTGTGTCCGCCCATTTCCGTTATCCGGACGGGAAGATCATTCATGCCGAGTCAGACTTATCGCTGCCCGGAGAAACCGGGTTCTCGATGGGATACCGCATTCATATGGATAAAGCGACACTTATGTTTCAGAACGGCAAACTAACGGTTTATCCTGCAGGCGGGAAGGCTTGGGTTTATGAGCATGCCGGCGACCTCGGCTATTATCGGGAAATGAAATATTTTGCGGAACAGCTGATGAAGGCGGAGGCTGTAACGGCATCCCCGCCGGAAGCTTCTCTTCTTGCGCTGAAGATCGTTGAAGCTGAACGGCAGTCTTCCGGTCAAGGCGGCCAGTTTGTGCCGGTTGTTGAATAATATTTTTGGGAGCGGCTAAATTGTGAAGGTATTGGAGGAAGGTACTATGGAAATCGGCGTTATTCATATGCTCGATACGAGCAGGCAGGGGAATATGTTTCAAGTTGTCAGCGAGTATGGCTTTTCTGTCTGCCAGCTGTGCTGTTGGAACCAGGAGCTGTGCACACCGGAAACAGCCGAACGCGTAGTCCGGGAAGCGCGTGAGGCCAATGTACGTATTTGCGCGGTATGGGCAGGTGTCCCGGGTCCGGCGGTCTGGAATTTTACCGAGGGTCCAACTACATTGGGCCTCATACCGAAGCAATATCGTGAGGAACGGATAAAGGCACTGAAGGGATGGGCGGATTTTGCGGTTTGGGTTGGCGCACCCGCTATCATTACTCATTGCGGGTTTATCCCGGAAAATATGACGGATTCGGAATATCCGGAGGTTGTAGCCGCGATTCGTGAGGTAGCGGAATATTGCGAGAGCAAAGGGATCGGCTTCTGGTTCGAGACCGGACAAGAAACGCCGATTGTACTGCTTCGCACCATCCAGCTTGTCGGTACATCGAACCTGGGCATTAACCTGGACCCGGCCAATTTGATCTTGTACGGCAAAGGAAATCCGATTGACGCGCTGGATACAATCGGCCCTTATGTACGCAACATTCATGTGAAAGACGGGCTGTATCCGATCGACGGTGACCGGCTGGGCGAAGAAGTGCGGGCCGGCACTGGAAAGGTCAATTTTCCGGTGTTCATCCGCAGGCTGCAGGAGATCGGTTTTACGGGCGAGTACATTATCGAGCGCGAAATATCAGGCGAAGAGCAGAGGAGAGACATTTTGCAGACGACGGAGGATTTGAAGCTGTGGATGCAGCAGGCAAACGTACGGATTTAGAATCATTTAATTAGGAGCTAGCCTCGCTTGCGGGCCAGCTCCTTTTTACCGCTATCCCGGCACTAGATTTACTGGAATTCTAAAACAAACAACACCCTGACCGCAAGAAGTCAGTGTGTTGTTTTTCTCATTAAATTATGCAGGTAATCGTAAGTTTCTTACGACTAATTGCTCTAGAAATAAAATTTTTATTTGATGTAACTGAAAATAGGAATTATGATTTTAGTATAATTTGAATTGGTCCACACCCGATGGAATGATATAGTAAATAATGTAGATTGGTTAAAAGTAAATCATGCCATGAATACAGTTAAAGATTTCCCAAAATGAGAGAGGTGTGTTATGGGGGCTGAAAACAGATTCATCTTTCACCGTGCTTCTCCTAAGGATGAACGGGTGGCGCTTGAACGCGAATGGGAAAAGTTCATTTCCGGGAATTACTCGCAGTTCAATATTAGGAAGGAGACCTACGATTCTTGGAAGCGCTGTCTCGAGCAAGGTGTGAACCCTTTTCAATCCAAACCTCCTTTAAAATTGAGCATAGATGAAGTGCAAGATTATGTAACTTCCGATCCGATATTTCGGCTAATAGAACCGATCTTGAAGAAGCTGAAGCAAGTTGCATTGGATTTTGGTTATTTGGTGGCGTATTGCAACTCGGCCGGTGAAATGATTTATTGCGATGGAGATTTTCCATTGTTATTGAAGGCGGAGGACATCAACCTATCTCTCGGCTCCAAATGGAATGAAGGAAGCGCAGGAACAAATGGAATCGGAACGGCCCTGGCTACCAACACCCCGACTCAAATATTTGCGGGAGAACATTTTTGTCATGAGATCCAGTCCTGGAATTGCTCATCCACTCCCGTTCGTGACCCAGCGACGGGCAAAACGATCGGCATCGTGAATCTGTCCTGCTTTTGGACGTCCAATCATCCCAAAATGCTGGAAGCCGTTATTTCGTCGGCTCATGATATCGAGCATATGCTTTATGCCCAACTAAAGATTGATTGGTGCAGACTCGCATCCCATTTTTCGGAATTGTCGCGAAATACGACTGTGCCTTTGGCTGTTTTGGATCGCGGGGGGCGAGTTGTAAAAGCATCTCCGAGGCTGTACGAGCAGGGTTGGATTGGCGAGGACCAGCGAATGAGAAAAATCTTTTACGATCCTGAAGCGCTACCCTCCAAAATGAACTGGGAATACGAAATGTGGCGGTTCGAGGTTATGCCTTATTATTACGGCGGACTGCCGATCGGGTCTGTCCTGTATGCCCTTCCGCCGGACGTAGGCTGCTATTCGAATCTACTGGATATTGGGCATCCCTCTACAGGCCCAAAATCTCCGCAGCGGAATCAATTTTGCAAGTCTCTGTTTGAACACCATCCTGACCCTATTTTTGCTTATGATGTACATGGAACGCTTATGGAGGCGAATCCGGCAGCGACGAGATTGCTCGGCTATGAGACAGGAGAATGGAGAGCCTCGAAACTTGAAAAAGTAATTATATCCAGACAAGAAGGTCAGAGGTTGCGCGCCTTTGCCAACGCCAAACAAGGTGTGCATGATGAATATGAAGTGTTTCTTCGGCATAAACAGGGGCATTTGTTGGATGGGATAATCAAGAGCTTTCCGATTATAGTAGAAAATGAAATCGTCGGTGTGTTTGAAGTTATACGCGATAATACGTCCAATCAGCAAATTCTCGAAGATTTAAAGTCAACCAAAGAGCAACTTGATTTTTTTCTCCAGAGTACTGAAGAAACTGTCGTTGTCGTCGACACCAATCTTAAGGTCATAAAGGTCAATAAGTCGTTTGAAACCGTTTATGGATGGAAGGAGCAGGAAATTCTAGGGAAAGAACTCCCAATAATCCCCGATTATCTGAAAACTGAAAGTGAAAGCGTTCGAAAGCAGTTGCTTCATTCCCGGAATGTCATCGCCTGCGAAACCATCAGAAAGTGCAAGGACGGCACCCTGATTGATGTTAGCCATTTCTCCTCGCCCCTGTTTAACAGCAAGGGGATTCCGGTCGCTTTTGTCTTCATATCCAGAGATATCACGAAGCTTAAGCGAATGAATGAAGCGAAGATTGAAAGCGAAAAGCGGCTGCGAACGTTAATCGAGGCTATTCCCGATTTAGTCATTTTCAAGGATGGCGAGGGAAGATGGATAGAAGCCAATCACCACTCGCTGGTTTGTTTCCAATTAGAACGAATTGATTATCGGGGCAAAACGGATCTAGAACTTTCTGCAGAAACTGCTTTTTACCAGGAAGCTTTGCTGCAGTGCATAATTTCCGATCGAATGGCCTGGGAGGCGGGAGGCCCGATAAGAATACAAGAAATCATTCCGCAGCCGGACGGTGTGGACAGAATTTGCGATGTTATCAAAATTCCTGTTTACCACGAGGAAGGGACGCGCAAAGGGCTTGTCATTATTGGGCGTGACATCACTGAATTGAAGCAAACGGAAGAGTTGTTGCGAAAGTCGGAGAAACTGGCTGTTGTCGGTCAGTTGGCGGCAGGAATTGCCCATGAAATTCGCAACCCCCTGACGACTCTCAAAGGTTTTTTGAAAATTATGGAATGCCAACTTGACGCCAAAGGCAAAGAGTATTTGGAAATCATGCAAAGCGAGATTGAGCAATTAGAATGGATTACAAGTCAATTTATGACTGTGGCAAAGCCTCAAGCGGTTAAGTTTCAGCGCCATGAATTGCGAAGGTTAATTGAACAAGTCACGACATTTCTTTATCCATATGCCACTATGCACAACGTGCAATTCAAGTTGGATCCGGAGAGGGCTCTTTTTTTCGCCAATTGCGATGATAACCAGTTGAAGCAAGTGTTCATCAATATTTTGAAAAATGCAGTTGAAGCGATGCCAAGTGGCGGACCAATTGAAATCCGAATGAAAAAGAGTAAACCGAACACCTTGTCAATTCGAATATCCGACCGCGGCTGCGGCATAGCGAAGGACAGAATTCCTCATCTTGGCGAGCCGTTTTACAGCCTTAAAGAAAAAGGAGTGGGTCTCGGCTTGATGATTTGTTATAAAATAATGAAGGAGCATTTGGGAACGGTAACGTTCGAAAGCGAGGAAGGTCAGGGCACGACGGTTATCCTCGAAATGCCGATTTCAGACTCTAAACGGGTTTTGTGTTAACGGTTGTGTGTAAAAAATATCCAACTCAATCCTGTTTGAATTCGCTTGGCACTCGACTTCATTGTGAAGGACTGCTCCTAGTCTAAAAACACGGGCAGTCCTTTTTGCAATAATAACCTTGAGAAGAACTTGGTTCAATTTAGAACAATTTCTTAATTGAACCAAGCATGTCGCCGGCTTTGTCTGCAGTTATTTTCGCTTTCACACTATCGATCAGTGCATTGATCTGATCGTTCGGCAGGTCAACCCCTACTACGGATTCGATCGCCGAAACAGGGTCGTTCATAAATTTAGAGGAAAAATCTTTATCCTCTTTAATTTTTGCAACAATCTCTTCAATTTTTGCTTTAATATCCACGTCCGAAGCCCTCCCTATATAGATATGATACAATCCCCATTCATTATACTGAATCCAGCCGTTAAGTACAAAGCCAGTACATCGGAAGAACCGATTTTTTTTAGGAAAAGCGGACGGGAATCCTCCCCATTTCAATGGGGCAGATGAAAGTCCACTTTGCCCGAAATCCCCCTTGCTGGGATACAAGGGCAAAAATACACCATGTGTAACCAGGAAACTAGGGATACCACTTGAACAACAATTCGTTTCTGGTAGACTATCTGTATGACAAAAGAAAATATAAAGCACGCA
>NZ_JAOQJC010000062.1 GCF_025567625.1 Paenibacillus sp. J5C2022
AGAACGCCAATCGCTGTACGCCGCATTCCAGAATGAGGTGTCGCTAACCGACATCGAAGGCGGCAGCCGTCTTGACACTATTCAGAAGCCCCTACCTCTGCAGGTGGGGGAGGTTCACGAGACTGTTAGTTAATAGAGTGATTGTAAAGAAACAGAGTATTTTATATATCTCTACTTGATCAATTGTTTGTGTCTTTTCTTTATTGAATATTTTATTAAGTCTATGACAATGAATAAGATTAGTATTAACACAGATTGAATCAGAGGTTTGATAAGACTGGAATCATCATAAATCAAATAAGCAGCCACAAAGTTGATTATGAAAATAGCAATGTAAGTGATCAAAATCGCCAATTTATTCACCCTGGAACCAAGGTTCTATAATTGAGGATTCTCGTTCATCAGTAGAGACATTTCCACCAGTACCATCAGAATTGGTTGTAACTCTTATTTCTTTTTTTATTTCATAGTCTCCAATGAATGTGCCGTTGTGGTCGAAAAAACCTTCTCCTAATTCGCGATAATGTTTGCATTATAGAAGATAATTACTTCACGGTTCATCATTAAAGGATGGTGGTAAGGATTTTGGCTGTTTATTTGTCGATTTCTAGCAGTTTCGCATCTACCATTTGACAGGAAAGATATTCCTTTGTAAACTG
The DNA here is from genome assembly GCF_025567625.1 of Paenibacillus sp. J5C2022. GTDB lineage: Bacteria > Bacillota > Bacilli > Paenibacillales > Paenibacillaceae > Pristimantibacillus. The sequence goes on from NZ_JAOQJC010000062.1 coordinate 660, forward strand.
TGTATATAGATATAAACAGTATACACACATACATGGCGTACCATATCTATACGATAAGATCCTTGTATGGATCTATGACGAAGGAGAGCGGAGAAGGATGAAGAGAAAGATTTCGGCATTATTGTTGACAATTGTAATGGTATTGACGTTTGCTACCGGCGCGCAAGCGCAGCAGACGGAAGGGAAGCTGAAAGTATGGCTCAACGGAGAGGAACTTCAAGAAGGCGACGGCTCGGCGCTAGTCAGAGAAGAAATGGCTTACGTTCCGATCAGGTTATATTTGGAAGAACTGGGGTTTGCAATTGAATGGGATGGCGAGACTAGAACGGCAACCGCTATGATGGATGAAGTATCCATTGCTTTCCCTGTTGATACCGCACAAGTCGTTGTCAATGGACAAGAGGTGGAGCTTGGCACCGCATTGTTCATCCAATCCGGTACGGCTTATGCACCTGCCGAATTCATGGCACTGGTAACCGGACATAAGCTGGAGCTGAAGGCGGAAGAAGGAGCTCTTTATTTTGTCGTCAAGACGTCTAGCGAAGGCTTTATGTGGAAGGTGCAGAAGGGAGAAGCAGAGGTATACCTGCTTGGCTCCATCCACCTGGGAGACGAGGACTTGTACCCACTGCGTCCCGAGATCGAGGAGGCATTCGCCAATTCCGATATTCTGGTGACGGAGATCGATATGACGAAGATCAATATGGAAGAGGTTGCCGCATTGAACGCAGAACTTAGCGAATACAGCGACGGCACCATTTTGTCTGATCATATATCCGAGGATACGTATGCCAAGCTGCAAGAACTGCTGGAACAGCTCGAAATTCCGGTTACAACGTTCGATCCGTTCAAGCCATGGGCGATTCAGACCGGCCTTGAGAGTATTAAAGCGCAAATGGAAGGATTCAATCCTGCGTATGGCATTGATCAATATTTCACGGGAAAGGCCGTAGCGCAGGAAATGCCGATCCAAGAGCTTGAGACAATTGAGGATCAATTGAAAATGCTGAGTGGATTTTCTGAGGAACTGACAGAATCCATGCTATTGCAATCCATCAATCACTTTTTTGACGAAGGTGCCAGCGCCGGCGTTCTGCTAGATATGTGGAAGAATGGAGACAGCGATACACTGCTGAAGTTGGAGAACGAGATGAAGCTGATCGATGAGTATTATGAGGCAATGCTTGTTGACCGCAATGAAGTAATGACGGACAAGGTCATCTCCTATCTGAACGATGAGGAAGAGCAGGATTACTTCGTTATCGCGGGTGCACTGCACATGCTTGGAGAGCATGGGATTGTGACGATGTTGGAGGAGCAGGGGTACGAGGTAGTACAGCAATAAGTTAGATGAGAGAATACACAGGAGTGAGCATGTTTCTGCTGTGAATTCGAATAAGTAGGTAGATATTTCACCACTGACCGCGTGCAATCGAGGCGCGGTTTTTTTTGTTGCGGAAGGAAGGTGTCAAGGGGGGAGGACGGGGTGGATATCGCAGGTGTTAACGCAGCAGCTTGTAGATGTGGTCAACGGATTGCATCGCATAAGTCTGGGATTCGACCTTCCTGTTGTGCAGCACAACAAGGCATGGAATGCTGGAAATTTGCCATTGCTCGCGGAAGCGAGGGGCGAAGTTGATATTGATTTTATAGATGGGGTAAGACACACTGGTCGCCTGGACAACTTCCAGCATTCGTTCCGCCACTTTACAGGTGCCGCACAGGGGCGTTGAGAATAAGATGGCCGCTTTGCCGATATCCACTTGACTAAGTTGTTCACACTTTGCCTCGTTAATTTCTTGTAATGACATGACTTCGATTCCTTTCTCGCCGAATGAACGCTTTCGATTACATCGGTTTCGATTACAGCAGTTGATCAGTTGATCAGTTGATCAGTTGATCAGTTGATCATTATCATAACATAATCCCGTCAATTCGTGTGCAGATTGAAGTAATCCGAAGACTAACCAGGGACAGTAGCGGGGGAAGGGAATGACGAAGATGGGGAGAGAAAGGAAGGGGGAAGTTGGAGTGACGGGGTTGTACGAAAAATCGTACAAAGTATCGCAAAACTGCCGCCGTCACGCCACAGTTGTACGAAAAATCGTACAAAGTAAGGCCAGTGAGTAGCAGAAGAGGCGGGTTTGTACGAAAAATCGTACAAAGTAAGGCCAGTGAGTAGCAGAAGAGGCGGGTTTGTACGAAAAATCGTACAAAGATGGTCCAGTAAGTAGCAGAAGAGGCGGGTTTGTACGAAAAATCGTACAAAAAAGGTTCAGTGAGTAGCAGAAGAGGCGGGTTTGTACGAAAAATCGTACAAAGTAAGGCCACTGAGTAGCTGAAATGGCGGGTTTGTACGAAAAATCGTACAAAAAAGGTTCAGTGAGTAGCAGAAGAGGCGGGTTTGTACGAAAAATCGTACAAAGAAGGGCCAGTGAGTAGCAGAAGAGGCGGGTTTGTACGAAAAATCGTACAAAGATGGGCCCCCAAGTTACTCCCGGGAGCACAAGAGCGAGGCGGCGGTGTACGGTGGCAATGGAAGCGGAAAAAAATTCTGAAAAAAATGAAACGCCTTTGCAACTGTGCCGTAAGTAACGGTTAAGCAACGTGAACCATCAACCTCATATACGTGATAAAACTCCAAAGGGGAGTAGCTGTCACAATAAAGTCGTCAATTCGGGAAATTGATATTTCCCCGGCTTTATTGGCAACGTCGAAGTGACGTTGTTAGCAAGACCTTTGCCAGTCATTTTTGGCAAAGGTCTTTTTGCGTTGAGAGGGCGAAAAGGGCATCGTTGTATAGAAACGGAGGTCATGTTGATGGATTTCGGATTATTATTGGAATACGGTTGGGTATTGATCGTATTAATTGCGCTGGAAGGGCTTCTGGCGGCGGATAACGCGCTCGTGCTGGCGATCATGGTCAAGCATCTGCCCGAGGATCAGAGGAAAAAGGCATTGTTCTACGGTCTCGCGGGGGCATTCGTCTTCCGCTTCGCTTCTCTATTCGCGATCTCGTTCCTGGTCGATATATGGCAAGTGCAAGCAATCGGCGCCATCTATCTGCTGTTCATTGCGGCGAATCATATCTTCCGCAAGCTTATCGTCAAGAAGGGCGAAGAGGATGCCGGGATGAAAAAGGACGAGGCCAAGAGGGGAAGCAGCTTCTGGATGACGGTATTCAAGGTTGAAGTCGCGGATATCGCGTTCGCTGTAGACTCCATTCTAGCAGCTGTGGCGCTTGCCGTAGCGTTGCCGACGACGAACCTGCCGACAATCGGCGGCATGGACGGCGGTCACTTCATCGTGATCTTCCTGGGCGGTTTTATCGGATTGCTCATTATGCGCTTCGCGGCCACTGTATTTGTGAAGCTGCTGGAACGCAAGCCCGGACTGGAGATAGCAGCATTCTTCATCGTCGGCTGGGTCGGCGTGAAGTTGGCTGTTCACACGCTGGCGCATCCGTCCTTGCATGTCATCCCGCACGATTTTGCAGAATCGACAGCTTGGAAAATCAGCTTCTATGCCGTGCTTGTCGTTATTGCAGCATGCGGATGGATTTTCTCCAGCGATAAGGACAAGGAAGCAACGAAGGAGTATAATAGTGCCACACCTATGTAATGAGGAGAGATGAAGGTGGCGCAGCTTTATTACAAATACGGTACGATGAATAGCGGCAAGTCGTTCGAGATTATCAAGGTTGCTCACAATTACGAGGAGCAAGGCAAGCCGGTACTTATCTATTCTCCGGCAATAAGTGCGAGGGAGAGCACGAAACGAATCGGGTCCCGGGCAGGCTTCCAGAGGAAGGCCATTCCCGTCTATGAAGAGACGGATCTGTTCCGCAGCGTCAACGCCCATATCGCCGTAGCCGTCGAAAGCAGCATCCACCGCTCCCATATCGCCGAAGCCGGAGAGAGCGTCATTCACCGTTCCGAGAACGCTGAAACGGGAGGGAAGAGCATCTACTGCGTGCTGATCGATGAAGCGCAATTTCTGAGCAAGCAGCAAGTGCTTCAACTGACGCACGTAGTGGACGAGCTTAACATACCTGTCATGGCATTCGGCTTGAAGAACGACTTTCAGAACCGCTTGTTCGAGGGCAGTTACTACTTGCTCGCGCAAGCCGACAAAATAGAAGAAATCAAAACAATCTGCTGGTATTGCGATCGCAAAGCGACGATGGTGCTTCGCTATCGCAACGGAGTGCCGGTCAATACCGGCGACCAGATTCAGATCGGCGGCAACGAGGATTACAAGCCGGTGTGCAGGCGCTGCTATAACGATGCTTTCAATAGCTGAAATGCAGTAAGATATAATCAATTGGAAGAAAGATTCATTTCATTGAGTGAGCCAGGCAACGGACTTTTTTGTCCGATACTTGGCTCTTTCTCGATGATATAGCGTTGAAATAGGGCGTGTGCAGCAAGAGAAGTAGGACGCTGTCAGCATTTTTCTTATGAACGTGGTCGCTCATCTTCGAAAGGCCTCGATGGAGATTTTTACACAAATGAAAGCGTTGACATTTTGTTCTCGACGTAATAAGATAGCTTCAGGATAACGTTTGGATCTTTTTTTTTGGACAAGTCAATGAGTTGCTAAGATGTGAAAAGTTGGATAATGAGATAGCGTTCATGAATGATGCGCGAAACTAACATTTGAGATTAAGAGGGGTTTCAGAATTGCCAACTTTAAAGGATGTCGCACAGCATGTCGGTGTATCCGTTTCAACCGTATCCCGGGTCGTAAACAATGATACGAGCAGACAGATTAACGCGGAAACAAAGTCGAAAGTATGGCAAGCTGTTCGCGAGCTAGGCTATACGCCAAACGAATCCGCCCGCCGGTTAGTTCGCAACGAGAAGGAACAAGGCCGAAAAGCAACGAAACAAATTGGCTGCGTAGTGGCAGCGGAGCATTTGCGGCAGGAGCATCCTTATTTCTCGCCAATCCTTAACGGCTTCAACAAAAAAATGATCGAAGCGGGTTATTCCATCGCTTTTATTCACACAGCTGACGAATTGGCCGACGAAGCGGCGCTTCACCGAATCGCACAAGACGCGCGGGTAGACGGAGTTATGATTATTGGCTGGATCCAGCAAACGATTATCGACTACCTCAAGACGCTCCAAATTGCCGTTGTCGGCATCAGCACAACCGGAGACGGCATCGCTGTTATCGACTATGACCGAATATCTGCGGCCAAATCCGCAGTGGAGCATTTGCTGGAGCAAGGGCACCGGCAAATCGGCTTTATCGGGGGTTTTGGTCATAATGGCAAGCTGGATAGCGAGGAACGTTATCAGGGCTACAAATTTGCTCTGTATGAAGCGGGTATTTCTTTGAACAAACAATGGATTATAGATACACGCTGGATCGTCGATCAAAGTTATGAGCAAATGAAGGCTATGCTGCAACAAGATCATACCGAGGAAATGCCAACCGCCATATTTTCGGCGAGTGACCTGCTTGCTATACCGGCCATGCGCGCCGCTATCGAACAAGGGAAGCGAATTCCCGAGGACATCGCCTTCATCGCGATGGACAATATCGAGCTGGCCCAATATACAACGCCGCCCTTGTCTTCGGTTCATGTGCCGAAGCAGGAAATCGGCGCCGTTGCTGCCAAAACCATGTTCGATCAGCTTCAAGGCAACTATCCGCTAACGCCAAAAGTGTTGTTGCCGTATGAGTTAATGATCAGGCAGTCATCAACATATAGGAGAACTTAGGGTTGGCGCTGCCAACCTAAGCTGTCATCATTTTTTTTTAACTTTCTGGATAACGTTTTCCGGAATTGGCGCCAAATATAAATTCAACTCAAGTTGTCATCACTGCGAAAGGAGGTGGTTGAGCCTGCAGGAAAGCCTTGTCAACGTATTTTTCGAATAATAATGCAATGATTTAGGAATGGCTACTGTAGTGGAATGAATAATATGCTCTGGGGGAAATGGATATGAAAAAAGTAAGTATGATGATTGTAATGCTTGCATTGATGATCGTTGTTTCGGCTTGCGGAGGCGCTACAGAGAATAAGGCTGGCAACGGAGATGGCAAAACAGATGGCGGAACAGCTAAAAAAGTAACCATCACCTACGGAGGTTGGGGCCTTAATACGATGGAGCCGGTTGTCAAAGCTTTTAATGACTCCCATCCGAATATTGAAGTAAAACTGGAGAACACACCATACAAGCAATACTGGACCAAGCTGGAAACGGCTGCTACCGGCGACACCTTGCCGGACGTTTTCTGGATGAACGGACCTCATATCGTTAAATATGCGGCAAACGGTATGTTGGCGGATTTGGGTGAAAATATAAAAGCCGACAACCTCGATCTGGACAACTATCCAAAAGCACTCGTTGATCTATACAGCTACGATGGCAAAAACTATGGCATTCCAAAAGACTATGACACCATCGGCTTATACTTCAATAAAAAATTGTTCGATGAAAAGGGTGTAAGCTATCCGGACGATTCATGGGATTGGAGCACGCTTGTTGAAGCGGCGAAAAAGCTGACAGACTCGTCCAATGGCGTTTACGGCTTTGCGGCAATGCAGTATGGCCAAGAATATTATTATAATACGATTTTGCAGGCGGGCGGATTTGTTATTTCCGAAGATAAAAAGACCTCCGGATACGATAAGCCTGAAGCGATCGAAGGCGTTAAGTTTTTGACAGACATGATTCATGTTCACAAAGTATCGCCAACTCTTGCTCAGCTTACAGAAACAAGTGCGGCGGATTTGTTCAAATCGGGCAAACTTGCTATGTACTATGACGGTTCTTGGGCTGCTGTAGATATGGTTCAGGTTGACGCGATCAAGGACAGTGTTGATGTAGCGGTACTTCCAAAGGGCAAAGAACAAGGGGTTGTGCTTCACGGCTTAGGCCATGTGATGTCCGCAAAATCGAAGCATCCTAAAGAAGCCTGGGAGTTCATCAAATTCCTTGGCTCCAAGGAAGCGGCTGAAATTGCGGGCAAAGCAGGCGGAGCGATTCCCGCATTTAAAGGCGGAGAAACAAACTGGCTGTCGGCATACCCTAACATGAATGTTCAAATCTTTATCGACCAGCTGGCGTATGCATCTCCTTACCCTGTATCCAAGGATACATCCGTATGGACGACCTATGAAGAAGAACAACTGACCAAAGCCTGGATTGGCGAAGGTTCAGTTGAAGACCTCATGAAAGAGCTGGGGCGCAAAATGAATGAGGCACTAGCTGCCGAGCAGTAACATCATTATGAGATACGGCCCTCTCCAGTCGAGCAGGGCCGCCTCTTTTACCACATTGTAAGAATTATGCGAGAGGGTGAATAAAGGTGAGCACAGCAGCGGGCAGAAGAACGAAGAGCAGCAGGACACGGCGTTTGGATATGATGTGGGGCTATTTGATGATTGCGCCTCTGATGCTGGGCCTTATTATTTTTTATGTGTGGCCCGTGTTTCAAACCTTTTTTTATTCGTTTACCGATTGGGGCGCGTTTGGCAATTATAAGTGGTCGGGTACGGCCAACTATGAAAAGCTGCTGACAGATACGAACCTGCTTAAGGCATTTCGCAATACGCTGATTTATATTGTCTTTACCGTTCCGGTAGGCATATTTATATCCATCCTTATCGCCGTGCTTCTGAATCAGCGCATACGCGGGTTATCCGTGTTTCGCACCCTGTACTTTTTGCCTGTGGTCACGATGCCGGTAGCAGTAGCGATGGTATGGAAATGGCTGTATAACGCCGATTACGGATTGTTGAACTACGCTTTATCCAAAATTGGCATCGACGGGCCTCAATGGCTGACCGATCCCAAGCTTGCCTTGTATTCCATTATTGTCGTCGCCATTTGGAGCTCGATTGGACACAACATGATCATATTGCTGTCTGGTTTGCAAGGCATTTCTTCCTCTTATTATGAAGCGGCTTCCATTGACGGAGCGGGAGCGTTTTACAAATTTTTTCGAATTACATTGCCTTTGCTGACGCCAACCATATTTTTTGTATCGGTTATCTCGCTCATCGGCGCGTTCCAGGTGTTCGATTTGATCTTTATGATGGTCGGCAATATTGTAATCGATTCGACGCAATCCGTCGTCTATCTGTTTTATAAGTATGCTTTTATGCAAAATATGAAGGGTTACGCCTCGGCGGTCATCGTTGTATTGTTCTTTATCATTTTGGCGGTCACCTTTGTGCAAATGAAGCTTCAGAAAAGATGGGTTCACTATGAATAGGGGGAAGCCTAATGAGCGCGAATGTGCATAAAAATACTCCGGGGAAAGCGGCTGTCATTTATATTGTGTTGATTATCGGCGCAGTTCTTATGGTTGTGCCGTTTATATGGATGTTCCTGACTTCGGTAAAAACATTGGGAGAGTCAACCGCGATTCCTCCGGTTATTATTCCAGAAACGTTCCAATGGTCCAATTACGCCAAAGTTTTTGTCAACCTTCCATTCTATACGTTTTATTGGAACACGATTATTACAACAATTTTCAAAACGATTGGCCAATTGGTTATTTGTTCCCTTGCGGCTTACGCCTTTGCACGTATTCAATTTCCAGGAAGGAATCTGTTTTTCATGTTGGCCTTGTCGGTGCTGATGGTGCCGGGTCAGGTGTTTCTTATTCCGCAATATATGATTATGAAAAATCTGGGCTGGCTCAATTCGCTGCAAGCGCTCATCGTTCCGGGATTGTTCAGCGCATTCGGAACTTTCCTGCTTCGCCAGTTTTTTATGACGCTGCCGAAGGAACTGGAGGAATCGGCCAAGCTGGACGGCTGCAGCACTTTCCGTATTTACTGGCAAATTATGCTGCCTCTGGCGAAACCGGGACTGATCGCCCTTGCGATCTTCACAATCCTCTGGTCGTGGAATGATTTGATGTGGCCGCTCATTGTCAATACATCGCCTGACAAGATGGTGCTGTCCGCGGGGCTTGCCTCGCTGCAAGGCGAACATGGCACAAACTACACGATTTTGATGGCGGGCTCGCTGCTGGCGATATGGCCCATGATCGTCATATTCCTTATTTTCCAAAAATCCTTTATTGAAGGGATTGCATTGACAGGTTCGAAATAACTCATTAGACAACGGGAGAGAGAGAAAACATGAAAAAACTGACTGCTATTTTGTTGGGTGCCGGAGACCGCGGAGCTCGCGCTTATGCTCCGTATGCGATCAATTACCCGCATGAGCTCGAAATTGTTGCTCTGGCGGAGCCGGATGAGGAGCGCCGCGAGGCGTTTGTTGAGGCGCATGGCATAAGCCCCGACAAGGCTTATGCCGATTGGGAGGAAGTGCTTTCCCAATCGAAGCTTGCGGATATCGCCATTATCTGTACGCAAGACCGGATGCACTACGAGCCTACGCTGAAGGCGCTTGAGCTTGGTTATCATGTGCTGCTGGAGAAGCCGATGTCGCCGGATCCGAAGGAATGCGTCGAGATGGAGCTAGCGGCCAAAAAGCATAACCGGATGCTGGCGATATGCCACGTTCTTCGGTATACGGCGTTCTGGGCGGCTGTGAAGCGGGTTATCCAGGAAGGACGCATTGGTAGGACGGTATCGATCCAACTGAATGAAAATGTGGGCAATATGCATATGTCGCATAGCTTTGTGCGCGGCAACTGGAACAATTCGGATGAGTCCAGCCCGATGATTCTCGCCAAGTCGTGTCATGACATGGACGTTCTGGCTTATTTGATGGACGAGCCTTGCAAGCGGATTAGCTCATTTGGTTCACTGATGCACTTCAATGAGCAGAATGCACCGGAAGGAGCGCCTTTGCGCTGCCTCGACGGCTGTCCTGCGGAAGCTTCATGCCAGTACTATGCGCCTCGTTATTACCTTGGCGAGGGTCGCGGCTGGGCGCGCAAGTTTACGCTCGATAACAGTCGTGAAGGCATTATTGAGGCGCTGCGCTCGAATGACTACGGTCGATGCGTATATCGCAGCGATAACAATGTTGTGGACCATCAGGTCGTCAATATGGAGTTTGAAAGCGGAGCGACGGCGATGTTCAGCATGTGCGGCTTTACGCGAGACAATACGCGGATCATGCAAATTATGGGCACCAAAGGCGAAATTCGCGGCAATATGGCAAACAATGAATTTTCGATATACGATTTTGTAACCAAAGAAGAAATGGTTATCCGTGTGAACGCTCCGGCTGAAGGGCATGGAGGAGGAGATCAAGAGATCGTCCGCAGCTTCTTGCAGGAAGTGCGAAACTACAATGGCCAGGAAGGCCTTTCCTCTGCGGCGGCTTCCGTACGCAGTCACCTGATGGCATTTGCCGCCGAAAAGTCGCGTTTGAAGCAAGGTCAGCCCATTGAGCTGGACGCGTTTTACAATGAAATTGTAGCAGGCAGGTAATGTAGAAAGATCATACAAGATAAGCCCTCAATCAGAAGGTTTTCAACGATTTGAGAAAAATGACCTCAACCTCCGCATTGAAGTGGAAGTTGAGGTCATTTCTTGTTGAACGAAATGCACAATGCCGCCAATGGACGGCGACAGCCGGTTCGCCTTGGTGCTCGAAGTGCGATTCCATTGCTTCAGCCGGGAATGGTCAACAGGTGTATATGAAAGTAAAGACAAGTATATGGATGCGTCAAGCTCCTCTTTCTATACTAGAACTAAGAAAGACAGCTGCTTGCATGCAGCAGCGCAAACTGCGAACAAGACAATGATGGAGGGGTAGCATGAAGAAGAGACAGCACGTATTGTTAACGCTTGTCATGATTTTCTGTCTGATCGTCACGGCCTGCGGCAAAAATGCGGAGACGCCGGAGAAGGAGCAGAAGCCTGAATCGACTTCCCAGACGGAGCAAGGCAAGGAAGAGGGCAAAGAGGAGAACGAGGTCATCGAGGTGTCTACCGTCTCGCCAAGCGATCAATACTTGAAATTCGACGAAGGCGAGAGCTTCGAGAAAAATGCGGTCTATGACGCTTACGAGAGAGACATCGGCGTGAAAATTACGAACAAGTGGATTGCGGACAGCAGCCAGTTCAAGGAAAAGGTGAAAATTACGATCGCCTCCGACGATCTGCCCGACTTCCTGCTCGTAAACGCCACGCAGCTGAAAGAGCTGACGGAAGCAGATATGATTATGGATCTGACGGAAGTGTATGACGAACATGCGACGGAAGAAACGAAGAAATTCCTGACGATGGACGGCGGCATGCAGATGAAGACGGCGACGTTCGACGGCAAGCTGATGGGCATTCCAAGCTCTTATAATCCTTATCAATATCAATCCCTGTATGTGCGCACCGACTGGCTGAAGGAGCTGAATCTGCCGGAGCCGAAGACGATGGCGGATATGATGACGATCGCGGAAGCGTTCAAGGAGAAGGATCCGGGCGGCACGGGCACGTCATACGGTCTGGCGATCAGCAAAGATCCGTTCAATCAGGCGACGGGCGTTACGGGACTTCGCGCTTACCTGAACGGCTATCATGCCTACGAGAACATCTGGATGGAGGACGGCAACGGCGGGTTGATGAACAGCGATATTCAGCCAGAGGTGAAGACGGCGCTGGCCGCGCTGCAAGAGATGTTCAAGAAAGGACTTATCGATCCTGAATTTGCCGTGAAAGACGTGGAGAAAGCGGCGGAATTGATCTACAACAACAGCATTGGCATGGTATTCGGCGCCTCCTGGACGCCTGCGCAGCTGGTGAAGGGCGCGGTGAAGGACGGAGAAGTCGTGCAGGAGTGGGGCGTATTCCCGATTCCTACGGCAGACGATAAGCCGACTCTGAACCAGATCGGCCTTGGCGTTGACGAGTATTATGTCATCTCCAAAAAAGCGAAGCACCCTGAAGGCGTCATCAAGCTGCTCAATCATTGGATCGTCGTCGACAATCATCCGACCGATGAGCAGAAGGTGTACGAATTCGGCAATGACATGGTGGAGAAGGGAAGCAACTACTGGCTGCTCAATCCGCTGCGCGTAGGCAAGCAGAAGGACAATAACGGCGAGGTTCTGCCGAAGGCGATTGCCAATAAAGACGAGAGCATTCTGGAGACGAAGGATCACCGGACAAGATACGCTCGCGCGATGGAATATGTGAATGGCGATACCAGCATGTGGTGGGAATATCTGATCTCCGGACCTGGCGGCGCATACTCGCTAGTGCCTGACATTCAGAAGAACGGGCAAAACCTGCAGAATAAATTCTACGGCGCTCCGACTCCGACCATGGTAGAGAGACAGGAAATATTGCTGAAGAAGCGTGACGAAGTATTCTTCAAAATTATAATGAACCAGGTATCCATCGACGAATTCGATAAATTCGTAGAGGAATGGAAGAAGCTTGGCGGCGACCAAATTACGAAGGAAGTAAACGAGTGGTACGCTACTCATAAATAACAGAAGTGTACGGGGGATTGGCAATACGCAATCCCCTCTTTATCAATCGTTCATTCAACTGCCAGACAGCGAGGTGTAAGACATGCAAGTATTATCAAGGCTTTGGAAGAGGGAATGGCCTCTTCATCTCATGCTAGTGCCGGGCCTTGTGCTGATCGTCATCTTCAGCTATATCCCGATGGCCGGCATCATTATGGCGTTCCAGAAGTACGTTCCCAACAAAGGATTATTCGGTTCCCCGATGATCGGATGGCGCAATTTCCAGCTGCTGCTGGACTACCCCGATATCGGCCGGATTTTCTTCAACACGGTATATATTGCAACGATGAAAATTGTCACGGGGCTTCTGGTGCCGATTACGATTGCGATACTGCTCAACGAACTGAGAAGGGAATGGATGAAACGGACGTTCCAGACGCTGGTCTACTTGCCGCACTTTCTGTCGTGGGTGCTGCTCTCCGGCATTATCGTGGACGTACTGTCGCCTTCCTCCGGGGTAGTTAATCAACTGCTGGGACTGCTGGGCTTCGAGCCGGTCTTCTTCCTGGGCAGCAACGACTGGTTCCCTTATGTGATGGTCGTCTCCGATGTGTGGAAGGAATTCGGCTTCGGCACCATCGTCTATCTGGCGGCGCTTACGTCCATCAATCCGTCCCTGTACGAAGCGGCGGAGATCGACGGTGCGGGACGAATCAAGCAGACCTTCCATGTGACGCTGCCCGGCATGATGCCGATCATCGTGCTTATGCTGACGCTGAATATCGGCAATGTGCTGAATGCCGGCTTCGAGCAAATCTTCAACCTGTACAGTCCTCCTGTGTATGAGAGCGCGGATATTATCGATACGTTCGTGTACCGGATGGGCGTGCAGCAGGCACAGTTCGGCTTCGCCACTGCCGTAGGGCTGCTGAAATCGGTCGTATCGTTCCTGTTCATTTCGCTGTCGTACATTCTAGCCTACCGGCTGGCGAATTACCGCATATTCTGATGCGGGACGCGCTGGAGAAGGGAGACATAACGTGTCAACAACAAGCTTAACATGGGGCAGAAAAGTGTTCGGCGTATTCAACCTGCTGTTTCTGCTCATCGTATCGTTGCTCTGCTTAATGCCTATTGTTCATATACTCGCCCTCTCGTTCAGCTCCGGCAACGCTGCGGCAGCCGGACAGGTGGGGCTGTGGCCGGTAGATTTCACTACGGCCGCTTACGACAACGTATTCGGCAAGCCGGAATATCTGCGTGCATTCTGGGTGTCGATCAAGCGTGTCGTCGTAGGCACATCGATCAGCATGGTGCTAATGATCCTGACGGCTTATCCGCTGTCGAAGGAGGTTCACCAATTCCGCTTCAGAACCGTGTATGCATGGCTGTTCGTGTTCACGATTCTGTTCAGCGGCGGACTCATTCCGACTTATCTGACCATCAAGTCGCTTGGTCTGATCGACACATTGGGGGCATTGGTACTGCCGACTGCCATTCCGGTGTTCAATGTCATTCTGCTGCTTAACTTCTACCGCAGTCTGCCCAAGGAGCTGGAGGAATCCTCTCGTATGGACGGCGCGGGACATTTCATTACCTTGTGGAAAATTTACGTGCCGCTATCGTTGCCGGCGCTCGCGACGACGGGGCTGTTCACCATCGTCGGGCATTGGAACAGCTGGTTTGACGGAATGCTGTATATGAATCATACTGAGAATTACCCTCTGCAGACGTTCCTGCAGACGGTTATCATTAATATGGATTTCCGGTTTATTAAAGCGGAGAATGTGGAGCTGATGCTGGAACTGTCGGACCGCACAAGCAGAGCAGCGCAAATATTCGTGGCTGCGTTCCCCATTCTGATCGTCTATCCGTTCCTGCAGCGATTTTTCATTAAAGGGATCGTCATGGGGAGTGTAAAAGAATAGGATCAGGGTGAATAAAGGATGAAAATGATACGGCTTCTTCGCGATTCTTCCATATTCAAGAAAATTATGGCTGCCTTCCTGGCGGCCTTATTGCCGTTAATGGCGATTACATGGATGATCAACGAGCAGGGCTCGAACAATATACGAACGGAAATATCGGAATCCATGCTGAGCAAGACGCGCTTCTATATGGACTCCCTGGATAAGGAAGCTGATCGGATCAATCGCTACCTGCCCAATTATGTGATGGATCATGACTTGATGGAGATTGCGGCGACCGGCAGCGAGATGAGCTCTTACGACCGTTCCAGCAAAATACTGGGCATTCAGCGGAGGCTGGACCTGATGAAAAATTCCAGCCCGTTCATTCAGGAAGCGAAGGCGTATATCCCGCTTATCGAGCGCACCATTCTCAGCATCCAATATGAAACGGACCTGGACCGGACGGAGTACGAAGCGATGCAGCATCATGCCAAGTCGTATGAGGAGCCGTTCATCTATTGGAACGGACGCTTGTTCATGACGATGCAGTATCCCATCAATACGATTCGCAATCCGTTGTATATTGTAGGCATCGAACTGTCAGGCGCCAGCATCAGGGAGACGCTGAGCCAGATCGGAGGAGAGCGTGGCGGACAGAGCATGCTTGTCAACCTGGATCGCGGCTGGGAGGTGGCCAGCGGGAACAACGGAACGTTGCTGGAGCAGATGAGAGCTTTCGCAATGAAGAAGAAGGAAGCGGGAGCGGTAGAAGGATATGAGACGGTCGTCCACAATGGTAAGCGGTTTCTAACGGTATACCAATATTCGAACTTCTGGAATTCCTATTCGGTGACGTGCATTCCCGAAGAGACGGTGCTGGGCTCGCTCCAGATGTACCGCACCTTGTTCTGGTGGGCATGCGCGCTTGCGCTGGGAATCGTGCTCTTCTTCACGTATTTCCTGTTCCGGCTCATCTATCGGCCGCTTATGAAGCTGGTGCATTCCTTCCGCCGCGTACAGCAGAACAGGCTGGACCCTATCGTGACCGATCGCGGCGCGGACGAATTCGGCTATTTGTATCAGGCGTTCAACGATACGATCACTTCTCTGAAGACCTTGATTGAAGAAAACTACGAGCAGCAAATTCGCAATCAGCGGTCCGAGCTGAAGCGGCTGCAGTCGCAGATCAATCCGCATTTTCTATACAATTGCTTCTTCGTGCTGTGCCGGCTGATCAAGTCCGACAGTCAGAAGGAGAAGGCGTATCAATTCTGCCTGTATATCGGACAATACTTCCAGTTCATTACGCGCAACGATGAGGACGATATTGCTCTGACGCTGGAGGTGGAGCATTCCCGCACCTATGTAGAGATGCAGACGATCTGCTACGGGGAACGGATAGAGGTGTGGTTCGAGGGGGGATTCCCGGACATGCGCGTCCCCCGGCTCATCCTGCAGCCGATTATCGAGAATGCCTACAAGCATGCGCTCGGCAATACGACGGGTCTTGGAGAGCTGTGGGTCCATTGCGAGACAGGGAGCGGAGAAGTGTCCCTGATCGTGGAGGATAACGGAGACGGCCTGTCGGATGCGGGGCTGGAGCGGCTGCGGAAGAAGCTGCAGCATGCTGCGAACCGGCTGGAGGAGACGACGGGGCTGCTTAATGTGCATCGCAGAATTCAGCTGCGCTGCGGCGAACAGTATGGCATTGAGCTGGCCCGGTCCCAGCTGGGAGGCTTGCAGGTGAGATTGAAGCTTAGCTTGAACGAGGAGGAGAGAGCGGATGTACAGATTGCTGGTCGTTGACGATTTGCCCATTATTGTGGATGGTCTGCTGGAGCTGTTCGAGCAGGCCGGACATCTGCCTCTGGAAGTGATGAGAGCCTATTCGGGCGAAGAAGCGCTGGAGATACTGGCGCAGCACCGGATTGATATCGTCGTGTCGGATATTAAGATGCCCGGCATCGAGGGCATCCAGCTGCTGCAGGAGATCAAGTCGCAGTGGCCTGCCTGCAAGGTGATATTCCTGACGGGATACAATGACTTTCAGTATGCGAAGAGCGCCATCACTTATGGCGGATTCGACTACATTCTCAAGGTGGAAAGCGATGAGAAAATATTGGCGTCGGTGCAGCGGGCGATCGGCAAGATTGAGGAGGAGCAGGATCATGAACAGCTGCTTGCCCGCGTGGAGTCCAAGATGAGATTGGCGCTGCCTTCTCTTCAGAAGGATTACGTATGGGGAATTCTGCAAGGCAAGCCTGTCATCGAGGAGCAGTTGGGGCCGATGTTCAAGGAGATGGACATGCCGCTCTGCGCGAGCTTGCCGGTATATGTATTGATCGGACGAGTGGATGCCTGGAGAGAGGCGTTCAATGCTCCGGATAAAGGGTTGCTTGCCTATGCGTTCCAGAATATCGGCGACGAGCTGTTGAGCGCTGGAGCCGGATGTTATTCCGTTGTATTCGAGATGTCGAAGATTGTATGGCTCATTCAGCCGAAAGCCCGCGAGCAGTCGGCGTATGACGCCCGGAACCCGGATTGGGTGAAGACGCATCGCTACGCCAGCGGCATTCTGGAGACGGTGCAGGCTACCTGCAAAAAGCTGCTGGGGTTGTCCGTCTCCTTCCTGCTGGGCAGCGAGGCCGTCGCCTGGGAGGGGCTGTTCGACCGCTTCCACGCGATGAAGTACGGTCTGGCGCAAGGGCACGGGTTCATGCACGAGATCATTATGACCGACCGGGATGGCCTCAGGGAGGAAGAGAACAGCAGCGGAGCGGGAGAGAAGGGGCGCAGCCAAGCCGACAGCTTCTACTATGCGCGCATTCAATTGCTGGTGAACCTGCTAGAGAACCATCACCGGGAGCCGTTCTATCAGCAGCTCGGCCAGCTCACAGCGATATGGAGCGATGGGGACGCATCCAACGAGCGGAAGATGGAGCTGTATCATTCCTTGTCTTCGGTGTTCCTCCATTATGTGTGCAAAAACCGTGAAATAAGGGATTATGTCCACTCGCACATGGAGCTGGACCCCTTATTCCGACTGGATGAAGCCTGTTCCTGGCCGGATATGGCGGAGTACTTCAAGGGATTGGCCGATTGCTTCTTCGAATGGAACAGCTTGTATGGCATGCAGATGCCGACGGAAGTCGTGAGCAAGGTGCATCGCTATATCGAGGAGAACATTGCGGTGGACATTTCCTTAACAGCATTGGCGGACTACGTCGGCTTGAACCCATCTTACCTGTCCCGACTGTATAAGCAGATAACCGGCATCGGGCTGTCGAAGTACGTGAACGACTACAAAAATTTGACGGCCAAGGATATGCTGCTTAACTCCTCCATGAAGGTGAATGAGATCGCGGCTGCATTGGGCTACAACTCCGCATTGGCCTTCATTCGCTTCTTCAAGAAGCAGAACGAGATGACACCCCAGGATTTTCGCATGTCTCGGATTCAGAGCAAATAGCGTTTATTTTATTTGCGGGCGAGCCATACTAAACCAGGCGCGCCCTTCATTTTTTTTCCATTGACTTCCGTAACAAGAGCAAGTTATAATCATTCCAACTTCAACTTAAACGTATAAGTACTTAAACGATTAAGTTGCAATCTGAAGGAGGATTTCATCATGTCCAAACCTTGGTACACTGTTATGGTTCTATGCTTGTTATGCACGACATCCCTGTTAAGCGCATGCGGCACGAATGCCGGCACAAACACTAACCCACCGGCGGGGCAAAATCAGGGAGAACAGCAACAAGGGACTGTCAACCTGAATGAGCTGAAACCGGAGGACGGTGCACAGCTGCTTGTCTGGGAATCCAAAGGACCGGAGCTTGATTATTTGAAAGCGGTCGCAGAACAATTCGAACAGCAATACGGAGTGCCGGTACAGGTAGAAGCGGTCCCTGCTATCGATTCCGTGAAGAAGCTTACAACGGATGGTCCGGCCGGACTGGGCGCCGATGTCTTCTCCGCCCCGCACGATCAGCTGGGCAATGCCGTTATGGCCGGACTGGTGCTGCAGAACGATGTATACAACGAGAAGCTGAAGGAAGAGTTTATGGCATCGGCAATCGAGGGAGTGAGCAATCAAGGCACATTATACGGTTATCCTACGGCCATTGACACGTATGCATTATTTTACAACAAGAGTGTTATGCCGGAAGCTCCTAAGACATATGAAGACATCGTCAAGTTCGCGGAATCGTTCAACGATCCGAAGAACAAGAAATATGCGTTCATGTGGAACGTGGGTCAATTGTATCAATCCTACTCCTTCCTTGCCGGCTACGGCGGCTATGTGTTCGGCAGCAATGGCAGCGATGCAGCAGATATCGGCTTGAGCAATGAGCAGTCGGTTGAAGGCGCCAAATATTTGCAATCGCTCAAGGCGATACTACCTGTCAACACAAACGATCTGAATGACAACATCATCACCGGTTTCTTCCAGGAAGGGAAGGCGGCAGCTGTCATTAATGGACCGTGGCTGCAATCCAGCTTGACCGAAGTCGACTTCGAATATGGCGTCGCGCCGCTGCCGCTGCTGCCGAACGGCGAGCATCCTGTCAGCTTCTCGGGCATTCGGGGATTGTATGTCAATTCCTATACGAAATATCCGGCGGCGGCAAAATTATTTGCGGCTTTCGCAACGAAGCAATCCAATCTGATGAAGCGATTCGAGATGACCAAGCAGCTTCCTCCGGGAAAAGCTTCACTGGATGATCCCATGATGAAGAAGGATGCCAACGCTGCCGCATTCCTGGAGCAGGCCAAGCATTCGACTCCGATGCCGTCCATACCGGAGATGGGCAATGTGTGGGTACCGGCAGGAACCGCGCTGGCAGCTTTATGGAATGACAATCAGGACCCGGCGGTCGTCTTGAACAGCGCGGTCGAGCAAATCCAAACAGCAATAAAGACAACAAAGTAAGGCGGTATTGGTTATGTACTCAGCTCAAGGCATGCTGCGATTCCGCACGAAAGCCGCGATATGCTCAGCGGTTCTTATCGGATTGGGGCAACTCTACAACAGACAGTATATCAAGGGCCTCTTATTCATGTTGATTGGGCAGTTATTATTCTGGAACTATTATCCGATAGCCAGTAAAGCCATTACGGGCCTGATTACGCTTGGCGATACGCCTACCCGAATTATAGGGGGCAAAATCGTCCAGGGAGATCATTCGATCTTTTTGCTCATCAACGGTCTTATCGCACTGGTCATCATCTTGCTTTTTCTGGGATTTTACACCTTGAATATTGTCGATGCCCGAAAAAATGGAGGGCTGCGGGATGAAGGGGGCCGCATATCGGGGATAGTGGAATCATTTCGAAAAGCAAGGTTCCGGCAATTGCCTTATTTGCTTCTGCTGCCGGCCGCTGCATTCGCCCTGTTTGTTACGGTAGTTCCGCTAGTGTTCAATGTACTCATTGCCTTCACAAACTATTCGGCTCCGGCACATATTCCGGACCGTGCACTGGTTGACTGGATCGGCTTTCGCGTATTTGCCGATTTGTTCACTCAGGAGGCATGGCGATCTACCTTTCTCGGCATTTCCGCCTGGAATATCGTATGGGCGGTTGCTTCGACGGGCACAACCTTCTTCGGGGGGCTGCTGCTGGCTTTAATGATCAATCATCCCGGAATCCGTTTCAAGCGGTTTTGGAGAACCGTGTTTATATTGCCATGGGCGGTGCCGCAATTTATTGCGATTCTTGTCTTTCGGGTGCTTCTTAACGGCTCGTTCGGCCCCATTAACGATATGCTGGCCAAGCTCGGCATTGCGCCTGTCCAGTGGCTGTCCGATCCGGCGATGGCCAAGGTGACGATCATACTCGTTAATTTATGGTTCTCAACGCCGTTTTTAATGGCTCTCATGTCAGGCGTGCTGACGACGCTTCCCCGCGATTTGTATGAAGCGGCAGAGGTGGACGGCGCCTCCGGGCGCCACAAGTTCTGGAGCATTACGATGCCGCTTGTCCTGGCAGCGACCGCCCCGATTCTGATTATGCAGTTCGCTTTTAATTTCAATAATTTCAACCTGATATACTTGCTGACGGACGGGCAGCCGAACAATCCCGATTACTACTATGCGGGGAGCACCGATATTTTGATCTCATGGATATTCAAAATGACGTTGAATCAGAGCCAGTTCAATATGGCCTCGGCGGTTTCCATCCTGATGTTTTTGTTCATCGCTGCCTTCTCCATCTGGAATTACAGGCGGATGAAGTCCACACGAGAAGAGGATTTGGTCTGATGTCCATGCTAAAAAATAAATTGACGGTTGCCGGTATTTACGCGGTCTTTATGATTCTGCTGGTCATCATCTTCTACCCGATGCTGTGGGTGATCGGCACTTCGCTAAATCCGGGAACAGCGCTGCTGGTCAGCAGCATGTTTCCCTCCGATCCGACGCTCGGGCACTACTCTGAATTGTTCCGCAACACCGATTTCGGGCTGTGGTATGGCAATACGCTCAAGATCGCGGTTGTCAACGCTGTGATGTCTACTGCGCTGGTAGCGTTGACGGCCTATGTTTTCTCCCGGTTCCGGTTTGCAGGCAGGAAGCTGGGCTTAATGCTGCTGCTCATTTTGCAAATGTTTCCCGGCTTTTTGTCCATTATGGCCATCTTCGTGCTGCTGCTGCAGACCAAGCTGCTCGACACGCATCTCGGGATTATATTGGTGTATGCCGGCGGCTCGGTTTCGATGGGGACATGGGTGATGAAAGGACATTTTGACACCATTCCCCGCAGTCTGGAGGAAGCGGCCTTCCTGGACGGAGCGACTCACCGAGATACCTTTTTCAAAATCATCTTGCCGTTATCGCTGCCGGCTGTAACCTTTGTGGCATTGAACAGCTTCATTACACCGTTCATGGATTTTATTCTGCCGCAAATTATATTAAGATCGTCCGACAAAATGACGCTGGCTCAAGGACTGTATAATATGGTCGCCAACGAAACCAATTCCAGCTTCACCTTGTTCGCCGCGGGAGCGGTTCTCGTCGCGCTGCCAATTACCGTGCTGTACATGTACTTTCAAAAGTATCTGGTTGGCGGACTTGCGTCCGGGGCGGATAAAGGTTAACAAAAACAAAAAAGCAACAGCGAGGAAGGATGGAGGGAGAGTCTCATGCTTTTGGAAGCTATCTATCATCGCTCGACGGACAGCTATTGTTACGCTTATGACGATCGCACCGTTCATATACGGCTGCGAACCCGCAAAGGAGATCTTGAGAGTATTAAAGCGGTGTATGGCGACAAGTACGACTGGGCGGGAACGGGCACGGAAAAAGCAATGCGCATCATCGCGTCCGACGAACTGTTCGATTACTGGCAGGCGGAGCTGACACCGCCTTACGGGAGGCTGCGGTATGCATTTCAACTGATCGACGGGGAACAGCAGCTTTGGTACACGGAGCAGGGCTTTACGACTCATCGGCCGCAAGATCCATTAACTTTTTTTGATTATCCGTTCATATGGCCGAGCGAGGTGCTGGCGCCGCCTGCCTGGGTCAGAGAGGCTGTCTTTTATCAAATATTTACCGAGCGCTTCGCCAACGGCGATGTATCCAACGATCCCCTTGGCGTTCGTTCCTGGGAGGAGGACAATCCGGGGCCGCATGATTACTACGGCGGGGATTTGCAAGGCGTGCTGGACAACGTCGACTATATTCAATCACTGGGCGTCAATGCTGTGTACTTCACACCTCTGTTCGAAGCCCATACAAACCATAAATACGACACAGCCGATTATTACCGGATCGATCGGCATTTCGGCGACGTCAGCCTGATGAAGAAGGTTGTCGAAGCGTTTCATGAACGGGGAATACGAGTCGTCCTCGATGCCGTCTTCAATCATAGCGGCAAGGCGTTCGCTCCCTTCCGGGATGTGCTGGACAAAGGAAGGGCGTCGGTTTATTGGGACTGGTTCCTCATGCATGATGATCAGCTTGCTGCAGGCGACAGGCCGAATTATCATTGTTTCGCCTTCGAAGCGCATATGCCCAAGCTGAATACGGCGAATCTGAAAGTAAGGGACTATCTGCTCGGCGTCGCCCGGTATTGGATCGAGGAATGCGATATCGACGGCTGGAGGCTGGATGTGGCCAACGAGGTGGATCACAGCTTCTGGCGCGAGTTCCGCCAATCGGTCAAGTCACTCAAACCCGACTTTTATATTCTGGGCGAAATCTGGCATGATGCGATGCCGTGGCTGCGAGGGGACCAATTCGACGCCGTGATGAACTATCCCGTTACAGAGGCCATTCTTCAATTCAGCGCCGGCGGTGAGATCGACGCCCCCACGTTATCTTCCCGAATTAGCCGTATTCTGGTCAACTATCCGCAGCAGGTGAATGAAGCGGCCTTCAATATCATCGGAAGCCATGATACGCCTCGGGTGCTTACACAGACGGGAGATGCGCGCAAGCTTATGCTAGCCGCCTTGCTTCAATTCACATTGCCGGGGACGCCTTGCATCTATTATGGAGACGAGATCGGAATGACCGGCGGGGCCGATCCTGACTGCAGGAAACCGATGATTTGGGACGAAGCGCGTCAGGATGCCGAACTGCTAGGGTTCTACCGTCGACTCATTGAGTGGCGTAAAACGTATGAGACCTTGCAAGCGGGAGCTTGCGAATTCGTGTACGCGCATCATCGCCAGCTCGTCGTATGCAGAGCGAGCGCAAGCGAACGCATCTATATTGCTTTGAACGATGAAGATACCGAGCAAGCGATAACATTCGCTGCAGAACCGGTTGCGTCATACAGGGCGCTTGGGGGAAGCGGAACGTTCCGGATGGCCGACAGCACGATGACGGTCGGCTTGCCTCCCTTTGGCTGGATTGTACTCGTCGCAGAGCCGCCGGAGGGCGCTTGACAATTCAATCGACGTATGTTTAAATCGACTGAAACGTTTAAGTGAGGGCGGATAAGACGATGAAAAAAACGACGATCAAAGATATTGCCAAGGCTGCAGGGGTTTCGATCGCGACCGTTTCCTATATATTGAACGATGTCAAGACGCAATCCATATCCGATGAAACGCGCGTCAAGGTATTGAAAATCGCGCAGCAGCTTCATTATGTGACGAACCGGAGCGCCCGCTCTTTAAAGCTTCAGAAAACCGGGCTGATCGGCATTCTGTTGTTCCGTGATTTGGCGCCTCAGCCATGGTCCGATTTAAAATACGTAAAAACACTATATACGCTTGAACGTCTGTGCGGCGAGCTTGGTTATCATATTATTTTTATGCAAGTGGACGGAGATTCCCCATCGTATGACATGATTCGAGAACGAAATCTGGACGGCGTCTTTCTGCTTAATGCCGATCAGGAGCGATTTGCCACGGTGTCCCGTTATTTCGGCTTTGGGATTCCTGTCTTTGTCATTGACAGCTGGATCGAAGACCCGATCTTTCATAAAATATTGCCGGATTATGCCGGCAGCTTCAAGCGGGCAGGCACGCTGCTCGGAGCGGCTCCGGAATATCTTGTTATGCAGCCTTGCAACGATGCCGAGCTTGCCAATCGGATCGCGCTGCTGTCGGGGTTGGATGAATCCTGTATTCACCGGTATGAGGACCGGGCAGGCCTGGATGAATTTCTAAACCGATTTACGGACCGCAAGGGACTGGTTATCAATGAGTTTCTTGCGAATGAAGTGGTGCGAACTCGCGGAGATCGGGATTCAATCGCCGTTCTTTGCACAAGTCATAGTCCGGATATTTTGCCGGATCACGTTGTGAAGCTATCCTATGAACTTAATGATTATAAGCCGGTTGTGGATACGATGGACGGCAATATTCAAGATGCGGATTACAGCAGCCACAACAAGTTTATTTATTTGTCCGTTACATCGTGATCCCCCGGTGTGAGGAGAATGCCAGGTGGAGATATCGCGGTTGATTGCAATAAAGGAGTTTAAATCCCGCTTATTAAATAATGAGCGAGATATGTTCATCTATTTGCCCCCCAGCTATCAAGACGAAGCGGATCGCAAGTATCCGGTCTTGTATATGCACGACGGGCAGCACGTCTTCCATCAGGATCAGAAGGGGGAGTCGTGGGATGTTCATCTCACGGCCGACCGGCTTGTTGCTGAGGGCAAGATGCGGGAAATTATTATTGTGGCAATCGCTCATATAGAGGATGCAAGAATTGCGGAATACATGCATGCCAGCCCGGACGGGCAAGACGTGTTCGGCATGTCGAATCAAGGGGAGTTATACGAGCAATTTTTACTGCAGGAAGTGAAGCCTTATATCGATCGGGAATACCGGACGCTGCCGGACAAAGCGAACACGGCTTTAATGGGCTCCTCGGCCGGCGGGCTGGTCTCGTATAATATCGGTTTTCGCCATCCGGACGTATTCGGCATGATCGGTGCGCTATGCCCGTTTTTCGTAAGCACCGATTCCGCGACGATGGAGGAGCGATGGCTGAGCAAGGTGTATGAGCAGAGGGAAGACTTGAAGATCTGGATGGATGTCGGCGATGCCGAAGGCTACACGGTGATGGAAAAGCATGTGCGTCAAGTGGCGAATACGCTCATCGATGCAGGATTCAAGCCGGGAGCCGATCTGATGTTCCACATTGCCGTCGGCTCCGGTCACTCTCAGCGCGATTGGGCTGCCAGAGTTCATGCGCCTCTTCTCTATTTCTTCGGCGAGATCGGTACACCGGTGCGCGCTGAACTGCATGGACCGAGTATCGTCGGACTGGAAGGACAGCAGTGTGCGATGAACGCTGTCGTACACTATGACAGCGGGTTCATGATGACGGATCTGAACGGCCGGTACGAGCCGACTGATTCGGCTATTATTGACGTTCGCGCAGATGGTATGATGCTGCCGAGGCAGACCGGCGGTACTTCCATTGTCTATTGCGGATTCGGCTTGACCGCTCGTCTAGATGTAGAGATCGTTCCTTATGTGTCTGAGAAGGTTGTCATGGAGATGTATGTGGAGGTGCCGGACAACACACCGGCGACGGACACGCTGTATGCCGGCATTGCACTGCCGAAGCTTCGGGACAGGCTGTACGGAGGAACGTTCGAGGTGCCGCGAGGAATCGCATTTATATTCCGGATTTCCCGGGGGCTGGGCAAGCACGAGACGGATGCGCACGGCAATGAGATTCCGTACAGAAGCTTTAAAGCGGACGATGATTTGAGGCTGGAGTATCAAGTGGAGAATTGGGTAGATATAGCGAATATGAGCTTGCAGGAGGGATTGCGATGACGAACCGCTCTACCATTCTACGGATCGAGAACTTCTATTCCGCTCATTTGAATAATGCCAGGGATATTTTCATTTATTTGCCGCCCGGTTATCGGCAAGAGCGGGCCAAGCGCTTCCCGGTGCTGTATATGCACGATGGGCAAAATATTTTCCACCCCGCATTTAACGGGTATTCATGGCAAGTGCATGACACGGTCGATCGCCTGATTGCTCTCGGCCGGATCGAGGAAATTATCGTAGTGGGCTTGGCGAATAGAGGAATGGAACGGGCCGACGAGTTCACACATGAGCTGGAAGGCGTCCGCTATGAGGACGATAAAGTTTCGATTCGGCCCAAGGGACATTTATATGAAGCCTTTGTCATAGAAGAAGTAAAGCCCTTCATTGACGAGATGTTCCGGACGCTGCCGGACCGGGAGAATACGGCTCTGATGGGTTCGTCGCGCGGAGGACAGGTGACGTATCATATCGGCTTTCGCCGCCCGGATATTTTCGGCAAGCTGGCCATCGTGTCTCCGTACTTCTACTGTGTAGACCCTGTTGCGGGTGCGGAGGCTCCGCAATTGCATACCTTTCGTCAGAAGCAGCCTCTATCTCGTATATGGATCGACCTCGGCGGCCGCGAAGGCACGCTGGTGATGGAGAAGCATGTGCGCGGCGTAGCGGAGCAGCTGCTGTCATTAGGTTATAGCGCCGGAGAAGAGCTGGCGTATTATTGCGATCCGGATGCAGAACATGTGGAGAAGGATTGGGCAGCAAGACTGGCCTCGCCGCTTACTCATCTATTCGGCAGTAGAGGAGAGATTCAGTCGCTTGCTCTGCTTGGCTGCGAGGATGTAAGGCTGGGGGGCCAGGCATGCCGCCTCAATGCCATTGCGGCATATCGGGACGGTGTTGCCATGACTGTCCTGCGAGCGGTCTATAAAGTAGACGATAGCTCGGTGTTGGACGTGCGTCCCGACGGCACGATCGTGCCGAAGACAACAGGAGAGACGTCGGTCACCGTTGAATATGAAGGGATCAGCGCCGCCGCTATCATCCGTGTAACCGGCTAACGCGGTCCCTGAGTAAATCTATTATTAATTAGGCAAAGAGAAGCCTCCAACTCCACAGTTATCGTGGGGTTGGAGGCTATTGCTCGTTTCCTGTCCGGGGCAGGACTGCCTCATTCGGCATGGCTATCAGGAGACAGTCCCGGAGCAGCGGAATTTACTGGTTCAGATGCTGCAGGAGGCGGTACAGGAACACAGCCGTCTCGGCACGCGTGCTGTTGTCCCGCGGCTTCAGCATGTCGCCGTCGCCCTTGATCAGCTCCAGCTCAATCATGCCTGCAATGCTGGCGGCCGCGTATTCGGCAATCTGGCCGGAGTCGGCATACTGCTGCAGCTCTGCCGCGTCTGACGTCAAGTCGATATTGCTTGCTGCAGCAAGCGCCCTTGCCGCCATCACGATCATATCCTGACGGGTAATGCTCGCTTGAGGTGCGAACCGGCTATCGTCGATGCCGGAGATGATGCCAAGCTGGCGGGCAACGGACACAGCTTCATAGTAATAATCGTCCGGATTGACGTCGCTGAATGCGGCGCCCGCCTCTCCTTGCAGGCCGAGCGCTCTGACGAGCATCAGCGTGAAGTCAGCTCTGCTGATCTCCTTGGCCGGATTGAAGCTGGAGTCCGAAGTGCCCTTCACAATGCCCAACTCGGCCAGCTTCATAACGGCATCTTGCGCCCAGGCATGTCCGTTCATATCGGTGAACGGCATAGCGGGAGGAGTCCCGGCTTCACTGTCAGACGTATACGAAATGGCGAAGCTGCCCAACCGGTTGATGCTGAACTTCACATGCTTGCCTGCAGCGGAATAGTCGGCTCCTTCAAGCTGCACGGCCGTACCTTGCCCGTCAATGAACATTATGCCGATGCGGGCCGCTTTCTCGCCGCTTAAGCGGGTATATGGCAGGATGACTTCCAAAGGTGCGGAAGCATTCTCCCAGGCGAAAGCTTGGCCGTCCAGCTCGGCGGACAGCTTCACGACCGGTCTGTCTCCGATGTGCGCAAGCGCCTCTTCTTCTGCGATCAATTCCTCCAGCTCTTCCGCGATCAACCGCAGCTTGCCGTTGCTTGCGGCTTCGACCAGCATCTGCCCTGTCAGCAGGAGCGTAGCATTCGGCATTACAAGCTCGACGAGCAGATTGTCCTGATCCGACAGGTAGGCGGCGGGAAGCTCAACCGCATACTGCGTCGCATCGTCATGAGGCTTCAGTTCGATCGTAATCGTCCGCTTGCCGTCCTTGTCGGGCTTCAGCTTGGCCAGCGCCTGCCGCATATCGCTCTTGCTCACTGTGCCAACTGCCAGCTTGCCGTCTCCTTCAAGCTTGGACTTCAGGACAGCTCGCATGGAGCCGTCGTGTTGCTGCTGGAACAGATCTGCCACCGGCACCGGATATGAAGGATAACTCGGCGTGCCGGTGCCTGGCTTCTCGTAGTTGAAAGTGACCGTGACCGGCTCGTCCATCTCATCCGTCATCAGCTGCGCTTCATAGACGCCTTCCAGCGCGCCTGCCGAGAACTGGAACTGGAAGTCACCCGCTTCCGAGCTTATCGCTTGCGCATCATAATGCTCGTCTCCTGCGGGATCAATGACCTTCAGACTGACGAGAGCCGGCTCGCCGCTCATGATCAATCCTTGTACGGATACCGCGCCCGTCTGATTGTCAATGGATGCCTTCAATCCTTCGATCTGTTCAATCTCCCCGTCTCCGCCCAGATTGTAGATGCTGAGCTCATAGAAGGAGTAGCCGTAGAAGGTTGCTCTCTCCACACCCTCGAACTTCAAGTACCTGGCTTCTACCGATGGGAACGAGACGACTTCCTTGCCTTCCTTCGCCGTAATGATGCCGTTGTTGTCGCTTGTTACATTGCTCCAGTTTTGCCCGTCGAGCGATACAAGAAGCTTGTAGGTTTTCGCACGGGCGTATTCCCAATGGATGCGTACTGTATCCATGACCGCAGGTTCTCCCAGATCGATCTGGAACCAGTTGTCGTCACGAATTTCGCTGGACCAGCGGGTAGCCGCAAGTCCGTCAACCGCTTTGCTTGCGCTGTAGGCGGCTTTACCCGCTTCCACGGTGGACGCTTGGGCCGGCTTGTCCAGAGCGAGATTGCCCGCAGCGGCATAGATACTTTCCTTGAGCACGTTATACGCCTCGTCCGCCAGCTTGTCCGTCTGCTTCAGCTGCTCCAGCCTGTCGTTCAGCCCGCTCAGGAATTTGCGAGCCTGGGTCGGGTCGTTCCCTTCATACTGCTTCAGCATCTCCAGATAATTGCGAAGCGAGTTCGCGGCCTCGGCGCTTGCGATGAGTTCGTCCGCCGCGAATCGGTCCACCAGTATCCGCATCGTGTCGGCGTTCGCAGCCGCTTCGATGATATAGGTCGTTCGCCTTGTCTTGCCCGAAGATACGGATACGACGACCTCGTGCCTGCCCGGCTTGCCGGATAGGTCGAGCTCCGTTCCCGCCGTATAAGGCTGCCCGTCGAACTGTACGGAAGCTTGAATCAATCCACTGCCGTCATCGCCCGGTACTTGCCAGCTGAGCGATAGGGGCTCGGTAGATGGAATAACCGCTCCGCTCTGCAGGGGCTGTCCGTTCATCTGGACGATGGCCTCCGGAGGAAGCGCGTTGTTCGGCTGGTAGGTGCCGCTTGTGAACTGATACAGCCAGTCGTACAGGATGCGGGTAGCGGGCTCTGTGCTGACAGCCATATTGTACACCGCGTTGTTGCCTTGGTAATAGGCCTTAAAGCCGTTATGCATCAGTCCGGTCTCCACGCCGCTGTTCAAGTAGTCGACGTAGCGTTCCCGGAACACGCTGTCCGTCAGCATCCGATCGTCGAACTCAAGCTCCAGCGACATGCCGTAACTCTTGGCGATATTCGCCGCGTCTTCCAGACGATCGTAGTCCATCTCCTCGAAAAAGTAGTTCGGCTGGATGGAGACGGCATCGATACCGACATCCTTCCACATATGGCTCTTGTAGGCCAGGAAGTGCGGAATCCAGAAAAACTTCATTCCCTTGGCATGCACCTTCTCGCTGGTGGATAAGATCAGATCCGGTCCCGTCTCGCTAATGTTGATCTGCTCCTCCAGCCAGTACATGCCGGCCAGCTCCAGATGGGAGTACTGCTTCTGCGCCCACCGCAGCTCAACCTCGTCCAGGTACCATTGAATGACCTTCTCGCGGTTGGCGAATGCGGCGGCCTCTCCGATTCCGGAAGCGTTGAAGTTCTCGATGACGTTGTCTCCGTCCACATCGCCGAAGTCACTCATAGACTCGCCGGGGTCCGGAATCATAAGCACGACTTTCACTTTATGACCGGGATCGCTCAGCTTGGCGCCTACTTCAATGGCCGCCTCGTTCAGTTGGTCCATATCGCCGGTGTTGGCGAACGTTTTGTCCAGATACCAAGTCCAGTCTTCCAAGTTGGCGCCGCCGTTGTATCCTCTGCCCGCAGGGGAATGCAAGCCAAGATAGAGCACGCCGTCGAACAGCCAGTCAACCGGCTCACCTGCGGCATCAACATAGCTGATGTTCGGGATGATCCGTTCCTTCGTCCAAGTACCCAGATCGTTCGGATATTGTCCGTTGTACAGCAAGCCCAGATTGCGAATGCCGGCAGTCGCCTCGCCGGCAGGCAGCAAGCCGTACGGCGTAGGGGGAACGCTTACAGCGCCATGGGCTTGTCCGTCACGTCCCATAATTTCGATCTCGTCGATGAAGCTCCACGCTCTGGTGTGCATGGAGAAGGTCACTTTCACGTAGCGGGCATAAGCCATGTCTGCGTCAAGATTGCCGCTCTTAATGCCGTCACGGCTGCCGTCCCATTCGAACACCTCTTCCCTTGGCGGTCCGTCTCCCCACAGCAGCTGCGTGGAGTTGTGAGACAGCACACCCCAATTGGTGCGGTCGTCGGACACATACATGGATACGGTCAGCGGCACGAGCATGGTGTTGGTCGGCCAATCCTGCAGGAAGCGGGCGCTGATGCTTGCAATGGATTTGGGCTCGCCCAGATCGAAGATGACCTCGCGCGTCTTCTTCTGCACGTGGCCGATCCATGCCGGGTCCGTCATGTCCAGCTCGCCGTATACGCCGTCCGTCAACTTGTAGCCGGTATCGGGATATTGGGCGTCGGGCTGCTCCGACCATTCATAGGGAAGCCCTTGTGCCAGATTGTGCAGCGGCTTCTTCTCCATATCTTCGGCATCCTCAGCCTGTGCGACAGGAAGGAATGAGAACAGCAGGGCTGTTAAAATGATAGCGGTTACCATTTTTCTCATGGCATTTCCATTGCTGCTCGGTGCGTAAATGTCTCTCATTATGGTTTGCTCCTTTTTTGGATAAATAATAAAGTGATGAAAGAAATGCCTTATGGGTCATATTTCCGTTGGCGGCGCTTCCTCCCTTCCGTATTGGGCTTGCAGCGACGTTGGCTGCAGTATGGATGTCCTTAATGTAACATTAAGTAACTTGTCACCGCTTTCAAAGAGACTACTTTTTACTTCCGTATACATTTGTTTACCACGGCAGAATTATTGGAATTTCAGGCACGGCTCGATCGCAGCGGAAAGCGCGGATTCTGTTTGGCGATAATGGCTCAATTGCAGCAGAAAGCAGGATTCTGTTTGGCGAATAGTTGTTGGTATTCATCATCCGGCGCGACTCTATTAAGATGCACCTCAGACGCATCTCAGGCGTAACTCAAACGCATCTCAAGCGTAACTCAGACGCATCTCAAACGCATCTCAAACGCATCTCAAAAGCATCTAAAACACATCTAACTGGATATCATGTCATTATTTTTATTGAAATGCTTCTGCTTGTTATAAATAACTGGATTTCGTGCTACTCTTTAGGCTGATTATTGTAATTTTCGCGATATAGTCAGATTCAACTGTACATATTCCATTTGCAGCGCTGAGAACGACGAATTCGACTTCATCAGTGACCATAAATCCAGTTAAGCGTCTAGTCTTCGGCATCATCATAAGTAACGGTAACCCAGTTAAGCGTCTAATCTTCGGCATCATCATAAGTGGCCATAAATTCAGTTGCGCGTCTAGTCTCCAGCAGCATGATGGGAAGGCTCATATTTCAGGTTCTTTACCGCCTTGTCGAAATTGATGCCTAGTCGAGCTTTCGATATATACAATAACGGAAACCTTAGATTTTTTATGACGAGGGTGGTCTGATGATGCTTTGCGAAGCGGGTGTACTGTGCGAAATTAGAGGTCGCTCTTCATTAAGAACTCGTTGAACGAACCTTTTTCGTTCCATTTATCGTCTTGAGATTAAGAGTAGTGAGGAGAAGTGAGGAGGAGCGAGTGCCATGTACAGGAAAATGTTGATGATCAGCGCGATGTTGGGACTGCTTGTGCTGCAAGGCTGCACAGAACTTGCTAGGTCTGGGGAGGAGAATAAGGAGAATGTTCGCATGAGCGTGCAGGAAGTATCGCCTCCCGGTGTGAACGGACCGAATACGGACGTTGACGGAAATTCGCGGCAATGTATCGAATCGGAGAAAGCGGCGATTATTTATCGCATATGCGTTGATCAGGATGTCTATAAGGAAGGTGAAAGTGTGCCGGTCACCGGGGAGTTGGAGTATACGGGAGACAAGAAGTCGGTGATGATTGCTCATGCGGCTTCGCCATTTCATTATTATGTGAGGGATACTTCCGATACTTACGGCTTCGTGTTCGTGATGAACCAGCCGCTTATACATACGAATCTGAAGCAGGGGCAGCCGATAAGCGAGGTGTACTCCGGCGTCCAAGCTTATGCCGAGGGCGGAGAGGATAATCTGATCGGCTTGCCGACCGAAGTTCCTCTTCCCGCGGGTATATATGAAATAAGCGGGGAGGCGAGCTTTGACATGAAGCGAAGAGTGGAGGACGAAAAAGGTAAGGCAGTTACGATAAAAAGTGCCGGTAAGCTGATGATAACGGTCGAAAAATAGCGGGAGGGGCAGATTCGTAGTAAAATGTA
Organism: Paenibacillus sp. J5C2022; assembly: GCF_025567625.1. GTDB lineage: Bacteria > Bacillota > Bacilli > Paenibacillales > Paenibacillaceae > Pristimantibacillus. Next base: position 33,226 of record NZ_JAOQJC010000062.1, read on the forward strand.
GAGAGACAGTATCGCTGTAGAATGAAGAGGGACGGAATCGTCCAAGAATGAATAAGGATTAAGTTGTGCGGAGGCGCAGGCGCCATCGACTGAAAGGGGAAGGACACGATGACGGATAGAAAATCTCCGATTGACCTCGAAAATCATGCCAAGCTGCTAATGGACAGCTATCGGCATTGGACGGGAAAGTCTCTCATTCCGCTGGAATCCGGGAGAAGCCCGCTGGAGCAACTGGAACGATCGGAGCTTGTCGTCTTGTCGCATGGCATCGAAGACGACCCTATTTTAAATTACGGAAATGCCAAGACGCTGCAGCTGTGGGAGCTGGATTGGGAGACGTTGACGAGGACGCCGTCCCGGTTGACAGCGGAGTCGATGGGACAGGATGAACGAGCCGCATTCATGGCGCGTGTGACAAGAGACGGATATGTCGATAATTATACGGGGGTACGCATCTCCAGCACGGGCAGGCGGTTCTATATCAAGCGTGTGACCGTCTGGAACGTCGTGGATTCGGAAGGGATCTACAGGGGACAGGCTGCCGTATTTGCGGATTATGAGTATGTGAACGGTTAGCTGCCGAAAGTTGCGGTTGCATAAAGCGATGAGACTATTGGTGAGTAAATTTTGCAGTAGGAATTTGTATGAAATATCGTACAAAGTGAGGGGTAAGTGGAGCAAATTTGCTGCGTTTGTATGAAATATCGTACAAAGTGAGGGACTTGAGGAGCAAATGTGCCGCGTTTGTATGAAATATCGTACAAAGTGAGGGGTAAGTGGAGTAGATTAGCGGTGTTTGTATGAAAAATCGTACAAAGTGAGGGGCAAGTGGAGCAAATGTGCTGCATTTGTATGAAAAATCGTACAAAGTGAGGGGCAAGTGGAGCAAATGTGCTGCGTTTGTATGAAAAATCGTACAAAGTGAGGGGTAAGTGGAGCAGATTAGCGGTGTTTGTATGAAAAATCGTACAAAGTGAGGGGTAAGTGGAGCAGATTAGCGGTGTTTGTAT
>NZ_JAOQJC010000063.1 GCF_025567625.1 Paenibacillus sp. J5C2022
AACCTATGATAAAAGATATTAAGCGAAGCAGCAAAAATCCACAACCCTATGCGGTTGTGGATTTTTATGTTGTCTGGAAGGCACCCCCCGTATAATCGGGATGGGAGTGTAGTGCCATTTCACTTATGCAAGCAATTTATCCAACAAGCGAACAATCATCGCAACTGACTCGGCACGGGAAGCAGATTCATTCGGTTTGAACAATCCGTTGCCTGCGCCGTTTACGATACCAGCAGTTGCAAAAGCATTAATTTGTTCAGACGCCCAACTCACAGCTATATCCGAGAACAAATCGGTTGTACCAGGAACGTAGTTTGTAAGCCGAGCGAGCATTGCAACGATCTCAGCGCGGGAAATTTCTTGATCAGGTCGGAAAGAAGCATCCTCATACCCCGTCACTATCCCATTTGCCTGTAAGGCCGCAATCGCCTCTGAAGCCCAATGTCCTTGTGTGTCAGAGAAGGAACCACCGCTTGAATCCGTCAGACCAAAAGCTTTTACCAGCATCGTAGCGAACTCGGCGCGAGTTACCTTATCATCGGGACGGTAAGAGCCGTCACTGTATCCCGTTACAATCCCCATCTTAGAGGCGCGTTCCACTATAGAAGCACTCCACGAAGATGCCGGAACGTCCGTAAAGCTTACAGCAGGAGCCGACTTCTCTTTTTCTACGATAGCCCTAACTTTGTCTACATCTACCTTGTCGTTGAAGACAGGCCTCGAAGACGTTGGTGTTGGTGTTGGTGTTGGTGTTGGTGTTGGTGTTGGTGTTGGTGTTGGTGTTGGTGTTGGTGTTGGTGTCGGTGTCGGTGTCGGTGTCGGTGTCGGTGTTGGTGTCGGCGTTGGTGTCGGTGTTGGTGTCGGCGTTGGTGTCGGTGTCGGCGGCTCAGTTTCCTTCCATTTCACGACGGAAAACTCATCGATCTTATCGCCCGCAATCGTACGTGCCTCCACATGAATTTTATCTTCAGTAATTTCAATAGCGGAATATACGGGAACATCTTCATCAAATATATAGTTCAAATAGGAGTATTGCGTGCCGTCATAGAACTTCCAGCCCGCAGCGCCGCCATTAAGATATACCGTACCTTTATTTGTCGCTTTATTTGGTTTTCCATCCAGCATTGGATAGGTGCGCGCATACACATGATCATGACCAACGAGAACCATATCAACTTTATTCTCTTCCAATAATGGTGCAAAATACGTCTGCGTATATTCAACAAGGGTTTCCCGACCGCTTTCTGTATGGTAAGCAGGGCGGTGGAACATCGCGATGGTCCATTTCTTGTCGTTTTGATCCAAATTCTCTTCCAACCATGCTGTCTGATCAATCATTTGCTCCTCTGTACCTTCCGAGTTCAATACGACAAAATGAGTATCGTCCACATCATAAGAGTATGCATATTGCAATTGGGATTCCGGTCCGTTCGTCGGGAAATTCGCACCTTTGGTGAATACTTCCTTCCCCTCGCTCTTCACATCATGATTACCCAATGCTAATGCGGACGGGAATGTTGTCGCATATACCGATGAAGCCTCCCAGAACTTCAGCCATTCTTCAAATGCGCCGCCTGCATCCACCATATCTCCGCCATGCATAATAAACTGTGTCGATGGATATTGCGTCAATGCGTTAGTCATGAGGTCTTGGTAGGTCTGCATTCCTTGTAACTGATTCGTGTGAGAATCTGTAATAAACAACAATGAGGTCGGTGTCGACTTGTTCCGGTCTACTGTAGAATACGAATACCACTCCGACCAATTGCCCTCATAGCCTACACGATATTTGTACTCGGTATCTGCCTTCAAGCCTTCAATCAGCGCATTATGAAACCGGATTTCACCCTTCGTTCCATGTTCCTTCATACTAAGCACTTGAAGCTCACTCTCGGCTTGATGTTGTTGGACATGATTGACATCGGGAGCTTCGCCCGTACCCCACTCTTCGGCTTCGATGTATTGCATGTAAGTAATGGCCCGATCCGGTTTAGTTTGCCAGGCGACACTCAGTTGGGACGACATATCTTCCGTCACATAAGTTTGGACATATTGCGGTTCATCCGTACCATACTGCTCCACGACTTCATAATTGACAACCTTGCTGTTCTGATCGCCATTGACAGCCTGAATCTGATAGGTGCCAAGCGCCAAAGTCGTTAGATCCGTCGTTAATTGTCCTCTGGCATCTGTTTTACCAAGACTGCCGCTCAATAACTGACTGCTCACATCCGCTTCGGAGATATAGCCTGTTGTCTGGCCATCTGCGAGAATAATCTCGAACAATCCATCCTCAGCTTCTGCTGAAGCATAATAACGTCCACCGGCTTCGGCAATCATGATGACGGCGGAAGACATATCATCGTCCTCATATACATTAGACGTAACAGTGTTAACCGTAACTACCGCACTTTGCTCTAATAATCCTGTGAAAAATAGATCCGCACCCTCATAGGGTCTGCCTTCACGGTCCAATACCGTAAATGTGGAAGGCGTGCCGAAGCCGACACCGGTCATGTGGAGCTGATACGGGAAGGCGATGGTATAGCGTATAGGAGCAGCTATTGGCGAGCTAGTCTGAACTGAGCCTGCCATAAGCTTCGTATGGCTCATTGTTATGGTTTTGTAATCTTCACCGCGCTCCAACACAGCATGAGTGCTTACTCTGAAGTTAACAGTAATGAGATCATGAGCGGCTGCCGTCACGTTATCAAGCGCCACTTGTACAATTCCGCGTTCATTATCGATATTCGAGGCGAGGGCAACCCCGGCCACCTGAGCAATACTTTCAACTTGGAGCGTATTGGGATCATAATTTAATTCGAAGTTAGCTTGTTCAGCATGCAAGTAATCTTCGATGCTAATGTTAACAGGATAGATTTCATTGCTTACCGCTTCGTCGTCGGCCGTCATGAACAAGCGTTCTCCTGCATTTATTGTGAAGACGAATGATTTTTCTGCAGGGTTTCCGTTGTTATCCTTCACTTCGACAACTAGCTCATGATAACCGCCATCCACGTTTTGTCCCGGATAAGTTAACAGATGAGTATCTGGAGAATAGAGCACATCATTCGTAATGTCCGTTCCATCCAGAACAACGGATAGCGTATCCAAGTTCAAACCGGCTCCGTTATCGATCAACTCCACCTTTAATTCGTCAAGCTGTGCGTTTAATACTTCATTTTCAACTGGGGCTATAGCTTTAATGTTTGGAACGTCTTTATCCTCATCCACTTCCCCATAGATAAAGGAAATATCATCCACCCAGATAGATCCCTTATTTTTCTTGCTCATATTCGATTGTTTCAATTGGAAAAACAGTTCAAGGACGACCGGTTCCGGCTTCCCTTGCGGAACATCCGCCTCTATATATTTCCAGCCATGCCAATTGATACCGATCTGATTCTCATCATAGAATTCAGCCTGGAAGGAGGACCCACCGGCGTCCCTGAATTTTGTCGTCAGCAAGTGGCCTTCATTGTTTCCATAAACCCACATGCCTACTTTTGCAGGATAATTTGTGATAGGGATTCTTCCTGATGTATACCCTACTTCAATTTGCGAGGGGTTATCCACTATGCCAATCATATCGTAATCAATTCTAGCCGAATACTGTCCATTTCTTACATGCTTCTTATCGCTTTCCAAGTGCAGAGTAGCATCGTACATACGTTTTGGATTAAATTTCACATCAGAGATCCCATCTTCGAAATCCTCGACCATGACGATTGGCGCCGGTTCATCTGCTGCATAAGCATGATGGTTTTGACCGAAACCTGTATACAACCCTCCACCCAGCATCGATAACATGGATACAATCACTATTGTCTTACGGAATCCTTTTGCTTTCATGACCTTACCTGCTCCCCCTTAGTAAAATTTACTATTTCAAGAGCACTATAGCAGTAGATTGTAAAATTAAAGCACATTTACTATTAAGAAATTATGGACGAATAAAAAAAAGGATCCGTTAGTTATATTTGCTATCTCCATATCACCATGAAAATGCGCGCCCGTTTCCTTCGGAAACCGGGCGCGCATTCGCAGATACAACCTCTATCGGCAATCACTTGTAAAAATTCCTTTCTTCTGGAACTACTGCGTAGTTTTATACCAGGCGTTTGCTTCGTCTGTCATTTCTCGACCGCCGTTATCGAGCCATTTCTGTACAGTCGCATCGTATGTTGCATCAATATCCACTTCCCCCATAATCGCTTTGATGATATATTCCATCAACATGTTTTGCAGCTCGGCGTTATACTTGGCAGCAGACTCGATCGGCGCCAATAACTGATTGGAAAGCCCGGGCAAAGTCGTCGATATCAGCTCCTGCGTTTTCTTATACCGCTGTTCCGCGCGCGGTCCGCCGAACACTGTGTTGAATTCCGGATTCATCTGGAAGAATAGGTCGAAGAAGATGCCCGTACCCAGTATGCGGCCTTGCGGATGATATTTGTCCGAGTCCATCCATTCTTTTTTATACACTCGCTGGTTTTGATCATTCCACTCCCATACCACACCCTCTGGCCCAATCTCCAAATTGACATAAGTCTCTTCATCCGACACGTCCGCTTCAAAAATTTGCAGGATGCGGATTAGCTTCTCCTCACTTTCCAATGCTCCTTTGCCAAGCATAATATAGTGGCCGCGCAATTTACTTGGCGAGAATGAGCTCGACTTGCCTTCAGGACCTACCGGCGGCTTTATATTCACATATACCGGCTGCGGACCCGATTCCGGAATTTCTGTAAATGCCGTAGTCACATACGTATTGTCGGCGTCATTGAAAAACTGTTGCCACTCGGGCGCATTGGCGACCCACTTGGCGTTAAGCTGTCCATCGTTATCCCACTGATGGTCATCATACGTTAAGGTGTCGATATAACCGACGCGTCCCGATGCAAATTTGTAGGAAACGTCATCCTGGCCGTTTGTTCGTCTTTTGTCCGTTACGAACTCCGGATCGATCAAATCCATGCCGTACCACTTGTGCAACAATTTCAATGCATCCTTCGTCTCCGGAAGCGTGAAGCCATAGGCTAGCTCGCGCTCTCCCGACTTCAGCCAAAGAAACGGATGTGTGCCGAAAGCCCCGAAAATCGTTTGGAACCAATAACTTACACTGTCGCTGGCCATCGTTAAACCATACGTGTCTTTCTTGCCATTCCGATCCGGATCTTCATTGCGGAACTTGACAAATACATCCTCCAGCTCCTGCAATGTGACAGGAATATCGGCTCCCACGTTTTTCAGCCAGTCGCCGCGAATCGCAACGGGAACAGGAGATACAGTCGATTCCAATAACGGCAAGGCGAACACTTTGCCATCAACGGAAGCATAAGAAAACACTTTGTCATCAAACTCCATGACCAGCTTGTAGTAATTAGGCATATGCGTTTTTATAAGCTCCATCGGTATCTCGGAAATGATCCCATTCTCCGCATATTTCCGAATATCCGTACCACTGCTTGCAAAGATATCAGGCACATCATTTGTGGACAGCAGCAAATTCAACTGTTGCGGATCATCAACGCGTACAATTTCAATATCGACATTGAAATTCTCCTCCAAATAAGAGGCTGCGTAAGATTCATCTTCCAGCGGATAGTTGTCTGTCATGCCTGCCCAGCTAATTTTGGGACGGACAGCGCTGTTCCCTTCATCGCCTTGACCGCTTGCATTATTGCCGCCAAGCGCCGGCGCAGACGTCGCTGGCTCCGGATTGTTGTCCTTGCCGGAGCAGCCCGCCATCATACTCAATGTCAGAATGACGATAAGCCCTATGACACAATACTTCTTGGTTATCCCTTTCATATACTGACCATCTCCCCTTTTTGTTTTCCCCTTCCGTCAACCCTTCACTGCCCCGACCATTACGCCTTGCACAAAATACTTCTGAACAAAGGGATACACGCACAAAATAGGGATAATCGTCACCATAATGGCAGCGGCTCGCATTCCTTCAGGCGTTGGCTTATCCCCTCTCTGCCGATTGGATAATCCGATCAGCGTTTGGCTCATCGACTGATCCTGTTCAATGACCAATCTGCGAATATGAACCGAAATCACATGCTTGTCAATCGACTTGATATAAATAAGCGAGTCGAACCATGCATTCCAATGACCTACCGCAAGCCACAGGCTTATAGTCGCCAACGCCGGCAAGGATAGCGGAACAACGATTCGAGCGAATATCAATGCATCTCCGGCACCGTCCATGCGCGCCGATTCTTCCATTTCCTCAGGAATAGACATAAAGAAATTGCGCAAGATCAGCATATAGAATGCGTTTACCAAACCGCCGAATACAAAAACCCAAATATTGTCCAGCAAGTTTAATTGTCTGATAAGCAGATAGGTAGGAATGAGACCGCCGCCAAAAAACATGGTGACAATAAAGAAAGTCGTGTACAGATTCAAATGCGGCAGCGTTTTTTTGGACAAGGCATAAGCTGCGCACGACATGACAATCAACGACAATGAAGTACCTGCAACGGTGCGGAATACCGTATTGAAATAACCGGTGTACACATAGTCCATACTGAGAAACTTCTGATACGCTTCCCAGGTAATCGTACTCGGAAAGTAGAAGACTGTATTCTGCGCCGTATATATTTCGCCTGCTGTACTGAGAGAAATGGAGATAAGATAATAAAAAGGATACAGAATAGACAAGCAAAACAACGTCAATATCATGTAATTCAGCACATTAAACCAATCAAGCCGGCGACGCACGCGACTCTCCAAGCATTAACACCTCCGTTCGATCATTATGGGGAGTTACCATAAGCCTGTATGCCCAAGCCGTTTCGCTACATAATTCGTGATAATGACAAGGATAAGACCGAAAACATTTTTAAATAAGCTTACGGCCGTAGATAAACTGAAATCTCCCTCGCTCAGACCGATCCGATAGGCATACGTATCAATGATATCGGCCACTTCATATACTCTAAAGTTGTATAGGTTGAAAATCTGGTCGAACCCCGCACTTAAAATATTGCCGATTTGCAAAATAAACATAATGGCAACTACATTGGCGATGCACGGCAAGGTGATACTGATCATCTGACGAATACGGCTTGCGCCGTCCATTCTTGCCGACTCGTAGAGCGCAGGATCGACGCCGCTGATAGCGGCCAAATAAATGATGGACCCCCACCCGATGCTTTGCCACATATCCGAACTGACCAGTATAAACAAGAACCAATATTTCTCTGTTAAAAAATAAATCGGCGTGCCGCCAAACATCTCAATCACCTGATTGACAACCCCTCTGGACAACGAGAGCATTTCCACTAAAATGCTGCCGATAATGACCCAGGATATAAAATGCGGCAAGTAACTGATGTTTTGAACGACCCGTTTGAACACCTTCGCCTTCACTTCATTGATAAGCAGCGCCAGTACGATGCAACCGCTAAAGACGATTACCAGCTTCATTCCGCTAATGACGAGCGTATTGCGCAATACGCGCAGGAAGCTGCTGCTCGTGCCAAACAGTCGCTCAAAATTGTCCAGACCGATCCAATCGCTCCCCCAAATTCCTTTGCTGAAATTAAAGTTTTTAAAAGCGATGGTAATGCCATACATGGGCATGTAGTGAAAAATAAACATATAAACAAGAGCGGGCAGCAGCATCATGAACAAAAACTTATGCTTCTTATACATTCTCCAAGTTGTTCCCCTGCTCACTCCATTCACCTTGCGTCCCTCCTCTCTCCCTAAACGGTTGAACTGATCAGGCTATTTCGCTTCCTATGTAAACGTATACAAAATTTTTCCGCTATACAATTTCAATGTTTTTTGTTCCTTTCACTTTCTTATCCAACCGTCAACTGGCCCTTGCTCAACACAAAAGCGGCATCATTGATACCGCTTTCAAGAAATTCAAATGATTATACTTTCTTCGAATCACGCCTGTCTTATCCCTTCCCCGGCGAAGATTCAAGCTTCACCATCACGCGTTCCCGCCGATATTGGTTAGGCGTCTGACCAAATTGTTTTTTGAACCGCGTAATGAAATAAGGGATATTAGGCATGCCGATCATCTCTGCAATCTCTGCCACTTTATATGGGCTGCCGGCTAACAGACGGCAAGCTTCATTCAGCCTTAAGTTGGAGATATATTCCGACACCCCCACGCCATACGTTTTCTTGAACACAGTAGAAATGTACGATGCGCTAATGAACGTTTTCTGGCTTAGCAACTCAAGCGACAACTCTTCGGTGAACTGTTCGTCGATATAGGCCTTGACCCGCTCCATTATAGCATCCGTGGCATTCACTTCAGTCGTCGACAGCATCGTTCCGGCGACCAGATCTTCCAGCCAGGCCAGCGCGTCAAAAATCGTAGCATGCGAGTAAAATTCGGTTGCAACTTGCGCTTTCCTATCGCATTCCTGCAGCTTGCAAGCAACTACCGGAAAAATCCGCGACATGATATTCTCCACACTTTCATATTGAAAACGCCCCGATCGCAATGAAGCCTCCATATGCTTGAAAGCCGCTTGAACACCTGTTCTATCGTTGTTTCGCAATGCCGCATTCAATTCCCGATATCCTTCCTGCAACGAAAAATCCTGCAGGCCCTGCAACTCGTCAAACGCTATACTAACAGGCGCTTCCGGCAGCAGGAAGTGCTGCTGCAGCGCTTTAACCCCGTTGGCACACGATACATGAACATCCATCAGCTCTTCTTCCGGAGACCCGATTCCCACCCGTATTGAGAGGTTGCGCTGTGAGGCGAATAGTTGCAACGACTGTCGCATTTGCGTGCTCAACTGTGCGAAATCACCTGCAAAATTCAGCAATACCGCGGCAATTTCCTTTTGATAGGGAAGCACATATGTGTAGTTTTCAGGCGCCTCGTGGTTTATTTTCCATACAGCCGCCCATTCCTCCATCTGATCGACAGTATTCTCATTCCGGGAAGAAACAACGATCACCACATATCGCTCCAATGGCATCAATTTATAAATTCGGTCATCGTAAGGCATAGCCATAACACCATGCAGCAATTTGCCGATCATATGCGTATTTTCCTTCATCCGCAAATCGGATACGGTCATACACAGCTTCTTCATGCCCTCCTGCATAAATTTAAATTCATGGTGGACGTTCCCTTCATTCCCGAACGTATTCTTCATATCGTCGATCACTCGCTGTACCGGAAGCCAGTGGATAACCGCCGCTACTAAAGACATAAGCATGCCGAGTATAAGAATCGTCGCAGTCACCATCAGGATGGTATTGCGGATGGAGTACAGAATTTGAAAAAAATCGGATAACGGCATCATCAGAACATAATGCCACTGGCTATGCGAATCATACGAAGTTGCAAACATCATCTCCTGGTGCACACCGAATGAGACAGCCTTCTCTTTGGATTTGTCCAGTGCCACTTTTACAAGTCCGTTCACATTTGGCGAGTAGGCAGAATAGGCAATCACATCATCTTGTTCATTTATAATCGCAATGATTTCATTAGGCTTCACTTGCTGGGAAGCAAGCGTGTTTTGCAGACCCAACTTGTAAACGCTTACACTTAAATAAAATACAGGCCGCTGATCTGCTCCTTTGACGACGGACGGCTTCGTATAACGGATTAACTCCCGATCCTTTTGATTGGCGTAAGTTGGTATGTAGTCCGTATGCCATTCTTCTCCCCTGTTGCCGGCCATTTGCTCGCCTATCCACTCCGGCTCAAAATCATACTTGATTTGATTGGATGAGATCATGATGCGCTCCGCAGGATAATAGACACTGAACGACTCTATGTAGGGGATCATTTTGCTTTGTTCGCTCAGGTATTTATGCAGTTCGTAATGCGAGAAAGCGCCTTTCAGCTTCGTATTATAGTTCAAGAACATGTGCTGGTGCACCATTTTTTCCGATGGCTCCAGTATGCTCTTTTTAATAATGGAATCGGCATAAGCCAGCCGATTGCTGCTGACTTCAGCCAATTCCGACCGTACCGCGTGGCTGATCAACTGCATAAGCGTCAAGCCGAGCAGTGAAGTGATGATTGCAACAACCATAACATAAGACAAAAAATAGGTTTTGAACAATCTTGATCTTCCCCATTTGATCATCTTGATCCTCCCGATCTTGTCTTATAAAATACCCCGATGATGTCTGACTTTCTCCAGCAGCCTGTTGCTTGAATCGTCCAAATGCCCGACTATCGCATGGCGAATATCTGCCGTTGAACCTCCGCGCAGCGCTTCGACAATTCGTTTGTGCTGTTGCTGAGCGATGGCAACCATTTCCCTCGAAATGACTTCGGGTCGGGTAGCCAGCATGCGAAAGTCCATAATTTGCTTATACAGTCCAGTATTTTTCGGATTCTGTCCCATGTCCATGAACGCAAGATGAAATTGCAGATTATAGTCGGTCTCCAGATAACGTGCGAAATCGTCTGTCTCCAGTACAGCTTTGGCCTCTGCCAGGATGTCATCCATCTTCTGAACGCATAACAGCATCTCCGGCTGCATCCGTGAAGAGAGCTTCTGAACAACCCATAGCTCCAGCATCGCTCGGGTATCCATCACCGCATGAACATCGTCTTCCGTAAAGCCGACGACAAACGTGCCAACCTTCGCTACTGTTCTAACCAACCCCTCCATCTCCAGGCGCTGCAGCGCATCCCGGATCGGCGTACGGCTTACCCCCAACTGCTCCGCCAGATCTGGAATGGACAGCTTCTGATCAGGGGAAAACTCACGTTGGATAATGCTTTTTTTCAATGCGTCGTAGGAGCGGTCCCATAAATTCGAATTATCCAATTTCAAGAGAGATCTGGTCAATGAAATCACCTTCTCCTATCATTCATATGTTCGTTGTATGTTGTATACATCATATAACAAAAAAAGTGAAAGGATCAAATGAAATTAAAATTGCATCCGTTTTCCAGCCTGCTACAATACAAGGCAAGCGCTTATACCTTAAATGAAAGAGGTCGTTGCATTGCTTCAACCAAGTGGAATTATTGCGGCGTTGGTCACCCCCTTCAGCTCCGATCACAAATTGAATGAAGGTGCGGCAAGGCAAATGGTGAATCGCTTGATTGCTGCGGGGATAGACGGACTGTTCTGTCTGGGCACGAATGGAGAATTTTTTGCTATGACGTCGGAAGAAAAAATTCGATTAACGCGCATCGTGGTCGAGGAAGCGGCCGGACGAGTCCCGGTATATGCCGGAAGCGGAGGTATAGCGACGCATGAAGTGATCGAATTGTCCAAAAGGCTGGAGCAAACGGGCGTGGACGCGCTCTCGATCATTACTCCCTACTTCAATCCATTGACGCAAGAAGAAGTCGTGGAGCACTTTGAAGCCGTTGCAGCGGCAATTCCCCTCCCTATTCTCTTATACAATATCCCCGGCCGCACCAATCTTAACTTGGCTCCGGAATCGGTCGCCCAACTGTCGGCGGTGCCTAATATCGTTGGCATTAAAGACAGCAGCGGCAATCTGGAACAAATGATTCGCTATCGCGCATTAACCGACGCCAGCTTCTCCGTCTTGGCCGGCTCTGATTCATTGATCTTATGGAACCTGATGGCAGGCGGGAATGGTGCCGTCGCAGCTACGGCGAATGTGGTGCCCAAGCTGGTCGTATCCATCTACCGTCATTGGCTGGCCGGGCAATTCGTTCAAGCCAGAGACGCCCAATACAGCCTGCAGAAATTGCGCGCCGTCAATCAGAAGAGCTCGCTCCCTTCCGTATTCAAGGAGGCTATGCGCATGATCGGCATAGATGCCGGAGTGCCCCGCCCGCCCGTGCGTCCGCTCTCCGAGCAGGCAAGACAAGAACTGCAAGCCGTTCTTCAACAATATGGCGCGGAAGGAGTGCTCTAATATGGACTATCGCTTCCAAACAGCCTCTAGCGTCGTTGGCGGATCGCATAGCATCCGTCGGTTGAACGAGCTTATGGCCGCACTCCACTCTCCCTCGCATGTGCTCATTCTGACTCAGCCCAGTATGATTCGTCTCGGTCATATCGATACGATGACAAGACAACTGGATACGATGCGCATTGCATGGCATGTTCATGACCGCGTAATGAGAGAACCGACGCTCGATAGCATCTATGACATTTGCGATGAATACAGCGGGCATTCATTCGATGCCTTGATCGGTATGGGCGGAGGCAGCGTGCTGGATGCGACCAAGCTGCTGGCCACATTGCTCGTTGAGCGAATCCCGCCTGCACGCTTGCTTCAGTCGGGCGCTGTGTGCCGCCGCGGTCTGCCAATGGCACTGATTCCTACTACATCGGGCACAGGCTCGGAAGTGACGCCCAACGCTATTGTTACTTTGCCGGAAGAAGAACTTAAAGTCGGCATTATCAGTCCTTTCTTCTACCCGGATATCGCCATCCTTGATCCCGTGCTGACCCTTGATCTGCCCCAATCCATTACGGCGGCAACAGGGATGGATGCCTTTACCCATGCACTGGAGTCGTATATTTCCAATAAGGCCAATCCGATCAGCGATATGTTCGCTTTAGAGGCGATTCGCCTTATCTCGTCCAGCCTGCTGCCCGCCTATCATCATGCTCGCTCCCTGGAGGATCGCGAACGCGTTCTGCTTGGCTCCGCCTATGCAGGCATGGCTTTGTCCGCTGCCGGAACTGCCGCCGTTCATGCGCTTGCCTATCCGCTTGGCGGCAGCTTCAACGTCCCTCATGGAGTCGCCAACTCCATGCTGCTCACCCATGTAATGAACTTTAATCTGGATGCAATCGAGGACCGGCTTATTCCCGTAGCTGCTGCCATGGGCTATCACGAGCGGGGCGGGGACACACAATCCCCCGCAGCATGGGTGTTAGAGCAAATTACGCATTGGACCAAAGAGATGGAGATTCCGCAATCACTGACGCCATTCGGTGCGAAGCCGGCCGATCTTGAGCGGCTGACTGCTGCAGCGGCCAAGGTGACAAGATTATTGAACAATAATCCGAAGCCGCTTCACACTTCCGATATCGCCGCCATTTACAACAAATTAATGCCATTAACCTAGTGCTGAGGGGGGCAATTGCGATGACGATATCCATTATCGCGGATGATCTTACAGGAGCAAGCGATTCCGGGGTGCAGCTTGTGAACCGTGGATACGCATCCACCGTATTTTTGCAACATGCAACCGCAGCGGCTGATCAAGAGCCCATCCGGTCTGATCATGTATTTATTTACGATACCGACACTCGCCACCTTTCTCCCGAAGCGGCTTATGCAATCGTGCATCAAGCAGCCGCAGCATTGCAGGAGACTTCGTCTTCTGCGCTAGTGTTCAAGAAAATGGATTCTACCTTGAGGGGCAATGTCGCCGCCGAGCTCAACGCCGTATACGATGCTCTGAAGCCGGATTTCATCGTCATTGCGCCCGCTTATCCGAAGGCCGGACGCATCCTGCGCAACGGCATTATGCTTGTGCAGGGAAGGCAGCTGCATGAAAGCGGAATAGCCCAAAACAGCAAGCCTTCATTGCCGCATTCCTTCGTTCCGGAATGGCTTCAACGGCAAACGAAGCAGCAAGTTGTCCACATCCCTCTATCGACTCTGCGCTCTTGCTCCAACAGCCGGGAGCTGCTGAATCGCTACAAGCGGCAAGGTGCAGCCTACTTGCTGTTCGATGCGGAGACGGAAAATGATCTGGCATGTATAGCCGCAATTGCCTACGACTCCTCCTACCGCGTCGTCTGGGCCGGTTCGGCGGGCTTGGCCGCTTATATTGGCGGTGAATCAATCGGCAATAGCGTTCGCTCTCCCGGCAGCTTGCCGCATACCGGTAATTCCAGCTCTCGGGCAGCTGCAGCTGGGCGTACAATTCCCGAAGGTCCATCTTTGCTGGTCGTGGGCAGTATCCATCGGTGCACACGCGAACAGTTGGAGCTTGTCTTGCGCCGAGATGACGTCAGCGCATGCTGCCTGTCTGTCGAGCGCCTTATTGGCGACGAGCCAAGCAGAAGCCTGGAAGTACAACGTATTTTTCGTGAAGCCGAGCAAGCTTTCACCCAACAACAATCGTGCTTCGTTCTCTACACGTCTTGGGAGCCGGATCATACGCATCCTCCTCGATCGCCAACAACGCATGAAGACGCTCTCTCCCGATTAATTGCACATACGCTGGGGACGATTGGATGTCAATTGACTCGAAGGCATCATATTCGCAAATGGATTGCCACAGGCGGCGACACCGCCAGACAGCTGTGCCAACAGATTGGCGCAGTCCGGTTCAAGCTATGGGAGGAGATCTCGCCTGGCATTCCTGCAGGACAATTGGACGACCCGAATGGCATCCTCCTGATTACGAAGGCGGGCGGGTTCGGTTCACCGGATGCCTTGCTTCATGCCTTGCGCTATTGGAACAAGGAGGTGCAGCCGTGAAGCCGATCATCGGGATTACAATGGGCGATGCAGCCGGAATCGGTCCGGAGATTATTGTGAAAGCCGCTGCATCGCCGAAAGTCAATCAATTATGCCGGCCGCTCGTTATCGGTGATGCCGCAAGTCTGCAACGCGCTGTCGATGAAGCCGGGCTTGCATCCGCTCTTGCTGTGCAGGAAGTCGTCAATGTCGAACAAGCGGTGTTCCAAGCCGGCACTCTCGCTTGCCTGCATATGGCGCTATTGCCTCAGCCAGTGCCTTACGGTCTCATATCCGCAGATGCGGGACGGGCTGCTTACGCATTCCTTGCCAGGGCCGTCGAACTGGCCAAGCTGCGGCATATCGATGCGATATGCACAGCGCCATTGAACAAGGAGGCACTACATCTGGGCGGCCATCTCTTTCCGGGACATACTGAAATTCTGGCAGAGTTGACCGGAACCGTCGATTACTCCATGATGCTGACGACTCCGCAGCTGAAGGTGATTCACCTGACCACCCATGTCGGTCTGCGGCAAGCCATAGAGCAGATCACCCCGGAGCGGACGTATAAAGTGATCAGAATGGCAGATGAAATGTTGCGACGTTCCGGTATACCCCAACCTCGCATCGCGGTATGCGGAATAAATCCTCATGCCGGAGAAAACGGCTTGTTCGGCGATCATGAGGAGCAACACAAATTGCTTCCCGCCATTAAGCAAGCCCGGGAAGAAGACATCAATGTAAGCGGGCCTTATCCGGCAGACACCGTCTTCCTCACAGCCATGCGCGGAGCCTACGATATCGTCGTGGCATGTTATCACGATCAGGGCCATATTCCTGTCAAGATGCTCGGAATTGAACAAGGCGTCAATGTAACTGTTGGATTGAAGGGCGGAATTATCCGCACTTCCGTCGATCATGGCACTGCTTTCGACATTGCCGGCAGGCAAGTGGCAGATGAGCGAAGCATGATTGCTGCGATTCAAGCTGCCGTTGCACTTGCCCCCAAAGCTTAGTGAACAAAATGGTTACTACTTAGCTACTAAGCAAGTAGGGGCTTATCGCTCAATATGGTCACATAGAATCGGAAAAATAGAGAATAGTGTGCGCTATCGCTCATTTTGCTCACATAGCCCCGCCAAGAGTGTCTTGTACCGCCGAAAAGTAGGGGCTTATCGCTCAATATGGTCACATAGAATCGAAAAAATAGAGAATAGTGTGCGCTATCGCTCATTTTGCTCACATAGCCCCGCCAAGAGTGTCTTGTACCGCCGAAAAGTAGGAGCTATCGCTCAATATGGTCACATAGAATCGGAAAAATAGAGAAAAGTCTGCGCTATCGCTCATTTTGCTCACATAGCCCCGCCAAGAGTGTCTTGTACCGCCGAAAAGTAGGAGCTATCGCTCAATATGGTCACATAGAATCGGAAAAATAGAGAATAGTGTGCGCTATCGCTCATTTTGCTCACATAGCCCCGCCAAGCATGCTTCGTACCGAATGGACCTAAGTAGTAACACAAAATAATGAGTGAAATGGAGGTAACAACTAAATATGTCTAAACCTTATGCTAACTTGTCTCATGATTGGAGTCTGGGACGTCCGCTTGTCCAACATTTCGACGGCAAAATTGTTGCCTATGTGCCGACGCCGTACCGGCACAATCACGCACCGACCATGGTCGAGCTACGGAACGGTGATTTGCTGCTTGCCTGGTTCGCAGGTAATACGGAAGAAGGCCGTGCAGATATTAAGATTGCCTTGTCCCGCTTGAAAGCAGGAGAATTGCAATGGTCTTCGCCTGTGCTGATCTCCGAAGACTATACGAAATCGGAACAGAATCCCATCCTTCAACAGCTGCCCGACGGTCGCGTGTTGTTGATGTATACCGCTCAGGATGCCGTTCACATCAGCAGTAAGGAATATAAAAAAACCGCCAGCAAAATCAACTATTCTCGCCAGGAGACCGCTCATATTCGCTGCCGCATATCCGAAGATTTCGGCGAGTCGTGGGGGCCGGTAGAGACATTTTCCGACACACCGGGCTCCTTCTGTCGTTCGCCAATGATCAAAGCCAGCAATGGTGATCTCCTATTTCCGATGTGGTACAGCACTGAAGACAGCGGTCTCGGAAATGATTATAGCGTTGTAAGAATTTCCTCCGATGAGGGTGCCACGTGGAGCGAATACCCGATTCCCAATAGCCGCGGCCGGGTACATGCATCTATCGTGGAGTGGAGGCCGGGCGAGCTGCTTGCCTTTATGAGAAGCCGCGCCGCCGACAACATCTATGTAAGCCGATCGCAGAACTTCGGCCAAACATGGAGTATACCGGAAAGAACCGTTCTGCCCAATAATAACGCGTCCATTCGAGCCCTCCAGCTGCAAAGCGGCAGAATCGCTATTATTTCCAATCACTTCCGAGGCAATGACGATCCTGCGCTTACCGTATGGCCGGGAGTACGTTATCCTGTCACGATAGCGCTCTCGGAAGACGGCGGCATCACTTGGCCGCATATGCGCCATATTGAGACAGGAGACGGCTTCTGCGGCGAGGATCAGTATAAACTCAATCGCAAATATGAATATCCGTGGCTCATTCAGTCTCAAGACGGGTTCCTGCACGCTTCATTCGCCTACGGCAGCCGGACGGGCATACAGCATATTGTCATAACGGAAGATTGGGTTATGGGGCATAGCTGAAATGTCATCGGGAGCCGCCCACGGCAAGCAGCCCACCTTTAAAGGGTGGGCTGCTTTTTTCGATTCGCTTTTTCAAATTCCCATATTTTTACATACTTATGGAGTCGGAGTCGGCAATCGAAATACTCTCACATCCATTAAATACCGCAAACTTATTGAGACAAGCTTCCAATGCTGTTTTCAAATTGTTTGTTTGCTTCACACCGTTCTCATACCAGATGTTTTTCACGACAAGCGTCCTGGTTTTTCGCTCTACGACCGCCTCGACACGTCCGATGAAGTTCTCTCCATACAATAGAGACAGAACGTAATAGCCGAATTTCCGTTTGATTGCAGGCGTGTAAATCTCCCAGGTGTAATCAAAGCCAAATAATGCTTTAATAAGCTTCCTGTCCCATATAAAGTTATCCAGCGGGGCGATCAGCTCGCAGCGACCGATCGGCTCCGGCTTGTTCAGGACGGCTTCCATAAGCGGCCAGTCCTCTGAGCGGCAGTACAGCATATCCTTGATGTGTTCAACACTAACCTCAATAATGCTCGCTTCGCTCAATAATTGACGGAATACCTCGTTACGCTCATTCGTTTTTAGTCCCCATATGTTCAGCCAAGCATCGGATGCGCGATTCCATAAAAGGCCAATAGCGCCAATCCGGCGCAATACCCGCCATTTTTGATGATCAAGTTCGCCAGGCAGCGGTTCTGGAGTATTCAGCAAGTTGGCCGCTATGTACTTTTCAGCGCTATCGTAGTATTTCCGCGTACCCTTTTTGTGGTGGATAATCAGCTCCCCTGTGGAATACATCTGTTCCAACACTGAACGAGATATATTGTTGCCGCCACTCCAGTGGATGGCTGATCGCCAAGAGAAATCCCCCTCCAGCTTGATATCATTCGAACTGAGCACACCAGACTTTAGGATATGAGTCCGTACTTGCTCTATCAAAGCTTGCATTTCAGAATAGTGTTCGGCATGCAGTCGAGCGGCTCGCCTGTACCTCTCAAAATAAGGCCAGTCCTCGACAGGGATAATGGCCAGATTTTTATCAGGATAATCGACTAAGCTTCTATCTTTATACAGCAACTCGTCGAGCATTTCCTTGGTAAATCCGTTAACTCGCGACTGCAGTACCAGTTCGGCATTTTTTCCGCAAACATCGATGGGATCGAATTGTATGCAGCCTGACTGCCGGACAAAATCCAATATGCCCTGCTTGCCATTAAATTTATATTCGCCCATCAGACCTTGCTTCAACAACATAAATTGCCGTGCTTGTCGGTTAGTTAATTGGATCATTGGTGCACCTCTTCCTCTTCCCACAAATATTACCACTCATCGACGGGGAATTACGATAACAGGATGTCATAGTTCATGATGGAAAGCAACCCTCTTCATACTCCCACAACGCTTACTGTTATCGACGACCTCACGCAATCAGGTTACGCCACACACCAGCAACAACTACGACTTCAGAAGGACTGTTCCCCTAGTCTAGAGCCTGTAGATGGATCACCTAGCGAATGTTAAACTACAGTTAGCTTTCAGCGAAGCAGGATGGAGGATAAGGGGAATGAGAAGATCGATTCGCTTATGGGGCTTCGGATTTTTAGCATTGTTATCGTTAGTTGTAGGTGCGTATGCGTTATTGATGTATGGCGTGCCGAGCAGCATTGAAGACCGTCCATTTGCTACCGAGAAAGTTGGAGAACTGCCGAACTTATGGATTACTGTCTTATGGATTCACGCTGTTAGTTCTGGAATTGCAATCCTAATTGGATGGGTTCAGTTTATTAAACGTATACGGATCAAGAAGCTGCATATCCATCGGATGATCGGCCTCATTTATTCCGTTATGGTTACAGTCGGTGGAATTACGGGATTGTATCTTGCATGGTACGCTAGCGGTGGCTGGATTGGGAAAACTGGGTTTATGGTGTTAGCCGGTTTGTGGTTGTATACGTTGTATCGAAGTCTGCACAGCATACTTGTCAATCGCAATGCAGCCCAACATGGTCATTGGATGATTCGCAACTACGCATTAACTTGTGCGGCGATTGCACTTCGAATCTATGTACCGCTAGCGGCTATTCTATTTGGCATAACGGATACAGAAGTTAGTTTTTCCGTTATCGCATGGTTGTGTTGGATTCCCAATTTATTGATCGCGGAACTGATCATAAATAAAAGGGCTGTTCAAACACATAAAGTGCGCGTTAGGTGAAATAGCTCAATCCGTAAACGGAGTGGTTTTGGGCTCCATGAAAGGTAGTACGCAAAAACCCGATCTCACACGATCGGGTTTTTCATGGTGAAGTCGAGGGGATATGTGTCGGCGTATCCCACTAAAGATAGGCCCATTCGGCATTCAGGCTATACACTTACTCATTTGTGATCAGATGGCAAATAATTCATGCTGTGATTCGTAGGTATTGATTCATGATATACTAATTTACCACCATAGTGTCCTGTAAGAAATACGGATATACCTCCAGCTAATGACAATATAAGCAAAACAGGAATAAACACCTTCGAGAAGCTATACTTTGCATACTTCTTAAGTCGCGAAACGCGCGGAAACGCCTGATAGAATTTAATCATAACGATAAGCCCAAATATGAGCAGTGTTATCTGTGCCAATGTTTCATGTATTCCAATTGCCGATCTTTCTGCACCAAATACCTCCTTTGCGTATCTCTCTCCACCATCACCTGTCATAAAAGCTGCTATTCCTGACAACCATCCTAATAGTAGAAAAACATTTGCCATTTTGTTTAATAGCTTCTGCTTCCATAGAGCACCTAATTGAAGAACAGCACCAATAAACAATAAGGCAATCGGAAAATGAACAATTAAGGGATGCAACGGTGTACTCATATGATCCTTCTCTCCTTTTCTTCGAGGCCTTGTTCTCTTCACTTCAATGATACAATTGGCATTACAATAATAAACGTACTTCCTTCCCCTACCTTACTTTCAACTCTTATCATTCCTCGATGAGCTTCTACAATCCACTGCGCAATGGATAGGCCTAAACCTGCATGTCCTTGAGCTCGATTACGAGATTCATCCAATCGATGAAAGCGTTCAAAAATCTCCTTCATTTTTTCTTCTGGTATACCAATTCCTGTGTCCTTCACTCGCAGCGTTAGCATTCTCCCTCTCACCGCGATGTCGATGATAATCTTTCCATCTTGATTCGTGTACTGCATAGCATTGTCAAGCAAGATGACCATTAGCTGCCTAAATCTCTCCTGGTCGGCCTGAACGACCACTCCCGACTCTCCAGTCTTTACAATTTCTATTGATCGCTGCTGTGACATAGGCTGAAAATTTCGAAGCGCTCTTTCCAACTCCTCGTCAAGGTCAAATTCAATGAAGGACAGCCTCACAGCAGCAGCATCTGCTCTGGCTAATGTCAGAAGATCTACAACCAATCGGGTCATACGCTTAACTTCATCCTTCATATCCTGTAAAACTTGTCTGCTGAATGGAGACAAGTTCTCATCGCCCTCACTTTCCAACACTTCAATAGAAGAGTGGAGCACTGCAAGAGGTGTGCGCAATTCATGGGATGCATCCGCCGTAAATTTTTGTTGTTTCTCAAATGATCGCATAATGGGCTTCATGGCTCGTCGTGACATCATATAACTTATAGCAATGGACACCATTAAAAAGACTATAGATATAATGATTCCAGTTAACAAAACCTGATCAAGCATTCGATTCTGCTCGGTTACATCCATTCCTGCTATAATACTGCCAACATATTTATCTTTGTTATAGACAGACTTACCTGCCAGCAAAAGATGGACATCGGACTTTTCAATGTCATACACAAGATGTAACGTTGTGTTTTCCTTCGGTACCCAAACTTTAAGCTCTTCACTAATGTCGTGAGCAAGCTCCCCATTCACTGCGTTCGTTTTTACAATATGACCTTTATGGTCAAGCACCATATAGAACGGGCGCAGCGGGATCTCAATATCGTCATCTGATTCTGCTTCATCCTCTTTCCCCCTATGCCTACTGCCATTCGCTTCCTTCTCTCGTTCGGCTAGCAATTCAACAGAGTGCTCTTTCCATTCGTTACTCACGATCGTTTCTAATTTTACTTGTTGCTCTTTATAAATAATCGATGACAGCAGAAAATAACTGGATATATTTACAGCTAGCAGAAAAAGTACCATCAAGACCGCAAAAAATAACGTCAGCTTACTACTCGTCCGAGCAAACATCAGCAACCTCCAGCTTATATCCTGTACCTCTTATATTGTTGATACGCATGCCTCCCGTTGTACACTCCAGCTTCTTTCTCAGCTGCTTGACTAAAGCATCTAATGTATTGCTATTCACATCCGTATCAAATCCCCATATTCGATCAATGAGCACTTGTCTAGGAAGTACTTTCCCGCAGTTTCTCATTAGCAGTTCTATCAACTGAAATTCTCGAATCGTTAGTCCGAGTTTCTTATCTCTACAAGCAAGGGATCGTTCATTTACCAACAATTGATAGGACCCCATCTCGATCCATTCATCCTGAATCACTTGTGCGATTCGTCGTGATAACGAACGGATTCTCGCAAATAATTCAGTGAACTCGAACGGCTTCATGATATAGTCATCTGCGCCAGCATCCAAGCCATGAATACGATCATTCAATGTATCTTTTGCAGTCAGTATAATAATACCGCCTGAATAGGAATCCATTCTTATCCTTCTGCATAACGTAACCCCATCCATTCTAGGCATCATCCAATCGAGAATAACCAAGTCATAGCTAGTCGTTTCCATATAATCTAATGCTTCTATCCCGTCCTTCACCCAATCAACAGCATGCCCTTCCTTACCCAGCATATGAACGATGAGTGGTCCAAGTCGAAGATCATCTTCTGCCAGTAGTATATGCATGGCCTTGCTCCTTATTATTGGCTTGCTTTCCCCATCCCATACGAACTGCTATAACCACAAGAAATAAGAGACCTGTTACAGCGTACATCATTTTCACGGCTGTTCGCGATGAGTCTGATCCTGCCAACAGTCCATGAAGTAAAGCAAGAATGTAAGCAGCAAACGGGAGATAGTGTACAATTCGCCAAACCTTTCTTCCAAACAGCTTCATCCAATCAGATGTCACCATAACAGCAACATACATATATAGCGCAATAATGCCCAAGCCCGTACCAGCTGATTTGTATGGAGAAAAAAATGGAACCAACAGATCTATGATGGAAAACGGTTCATACGTATCGATTAAGAGGACAATTCCATGCAATAATCCAAATAAAAAGCCAAACCAGCCTGTCCACTGATGATAAAATATTAACCTGCCGCGATGCTTAGCAGATACCAGCTGGCTATACCCAATCGTTCCCATAATGACCGAGACAAATAACAGCAGATATGAGCTAACTCCAGCAGCCTTAGTGACACTCCATACAGAGAACATATCCGCCACTACCATCTCAGCTCCTCTACATAATTTTTCACTTCACGATTAAGCTTGATCTCCCCGCCTTTGGTCATAAAAATATATCCAACACCCTCAAAGTGCGAAGATACCCATTCATTAACTTCAGAAGCCTGCAGCATACATATAACCTTTGACACAACTTCTGCTAATGCTGTAGATGATGCCAATACGGTTGCTTGCACAATATCCGAATCCGCTACATGTAACGTTTGCCCATCTATGATATGGTGGTAGACATGTTCGAAATGCATCCATCTGCGATGCATAATATTAGATGTTGCGATTCCTCCTTGTTTTACCCAAAGCTGCATCAGTTCATGCTCTTCATTCGTTGGATGTTGGATACCCACCTGCCAAGGTTCCCCATTACTCCATACTCTCATATCCCCGCCTGCATCGATAACCCCTGTATGGGATTGGAGCTCATCTCTCAACAATCGATAAACAAGATCAACCGTCCACCCTTTTCCGATGCCGCCAAGATCAACATTCACTTGTTTATGCTTGATTACGGTTAGTTGATCATTTAGAAAAGATAATGTATGAAGATCGGCCGCTTCATCCCTCTGCGTTTTCTCAATAGGAGAAGTTCGATCTGCTTCTTGCTCTGCACGCTCAAGCTTTTCAAAGGAACGATCATACCCTATTCTGTTTAGAACCGTTCCAACAAACGGATTGAATTTAAAATCAGATTGTACGGCGTAATGCCATGCATTCGCTAATAAATTGTAGAACTTCTCGGACAGCAAGTAAGGTTCACCAATAGGCGATGCATTCCAACGTGATAATTCACTGTCCGCTATAAACCTGGAAGCTATTTTTTCCATTTCTATAAACTGTTTTTTCACCTGATCCGCCCAATTCTTAGAAGGAAGAGCATCTATGACCGTTACTTTTACATCTGTACTCATTGCACGAAATATAGTTTCCATCATTTATGATCTCCGTGTTCGCAACGGACTTGGCTGTTCCGTAGACCGATCTTCTCTTGGGGCAATTGTTAATTCCTTCTGATCCCAATCCAAGTCGGAAATCCATGATTCCCTTTCTCCTTGTTCTTCTGAATTCATATTTTTCAGCCTGGATAGATCTTGTACATCGGTTAAAAAACCTGTAAACAAATCCTTGCTTTTATATGACTGAACATTGTAATTGGAACCAAATGAACTGTCACTGGTCTCTATAACTGTCTCTGTCTCTGTCTCATACTTGCCGCTAATTTGACCCTCCGCATAGAGTAAACCCGTAAACAAGGCCACACTTGAAATGCCTATAACCCACTTTGAAGTGTTGCGATTCATATCAATTTACTCCTTCCCATGTCAGCAGCCAGCCACCCGCTTGCATCTCCGATGTCATCTGATAATTCATTAATAAAGCCAACGTCTCTGCGGACACATATAATTGCTTTCCTTTCATCAGAGGAGTTGCTCCTATTTTGTATTTATTACCATCCACGAATATGACATTCTGTTCTGATCGGAGAATACAATCCCGTACTTTACCTGAAGCCTCTTTTACAGGGATAAATAATTCAAAGGCATCAATGTTTTCATACCAAACGTAAGAGATGTTAAACTGCTCTAAAACCGTCTTAGCAGGCAGATAAACGATGTTATCTTGTATAAAGCCAGTCAACTTCACTGGATCGTGAGTATCCACTTGAAGGGTCACTGCCACGTCGTTTGGATTTGTGTAATCCTCTTGAGACAATAATGGATAAGAAGTTTGTTTTTCATCATATTTATCTTCTTCTTCACCTTTCTTAGCCTTATGCTCAAGTTTCTCATGGCGGCCTTCATGCTCTGCTTGCTCATCTTTGTCATGATCTGCAAATATAAGTGATGGATTATAATTAAGGATAACTCCTAACACCATCATAACGGCAGTGATCAGTACACCACGGATAACTATTCTTTTAAATATAGATTCATGTAATCTAAAATCTTTTTTCATGTAATCCCCCCTTATTTATAGCCAGTATAAAACTTCTTTCTGAAAATAATATGAGAAACCATCCTTTATACCTTCGTTCTCTATAAACATGTTGGGGATTGGGATTCCCCCTGCCGTTTCCTTTTCCACACGCAAAAAAACCATCCTTATGCGGATGGTTTTAATGATGGTGGGGGAGAGGGGGGCCTCTGCATATCCATAATCCGCTCGCTGCAGGTCATGCAATCCATTTAAAAAAAGATTGACAATGATCGTTGTCATTTCGCAATCTATTATAGTCAAAATCGAGGGGAGTGCCTGCCGTTATTTAATACAGTGAAAATGCAAAGAGGTGAACTTGGAATTAATCAGACTGAATTAGGGGAAATGACGGGGATATCCAGACAAACTATTGTTTAATTGAGAGAGGAGAATATAATCCCTCAATTGTATTGGTACTGAAATTATCAAAGATTCTAGGCGTTACAGTTGAGGAACTTTTTAACTACAAGGAGGATTAACCATGAAGATAGGAACAAAGACCAAGATGAGCATTAGACTTTTGATTAGCATCATAATTGGTTCAACACTATTACTGTTAACTCAAAAAGAATCAAGCTGAATATTTCGTTGATATAGAGCCGCCATTCCGGTCATGAGTGAGCCAGGCCTCCGGCGAAAATGAGCCACCCCTCCGGTGGGGGGAGCCACCTGTGTGGAGGTAGCTCCCGAGCGATTAATTGATTAGTCCTTTGCGTTTTCGCATGGAATCCGTGCCTTCAATCGTTATCGTGTAAGAGGAATGGACAATGCGGTCAAGAATGGCGTCGGCAAGAGTGCTTTCACCGATTTTGCTATGCCAGCCGCCCGGAGCGAATTGGGAGCAGAAGATGGTGGAGCCGGATTGATGGCGCGCCTCCACGATTTCTAGCAAGTCACGAGCCTCACTCTCCTTAAGGGATACAAGCAACCACTCCACTCATCTAGGATGAGCAACGGCACTTTCTTGTAGCTCTTCATGACGCGCCCGAAGATCCCTTCGCCTCGCGCAACCGCCAGCTCATTTAATAGCTCCGGCAGGCGGATATATTTCACGGGTAGGAAGTTGCGGCAAGCGGCGATTCCAAAAGCACAGGCCAGATATGTTTTCCCTGCACCCGATGCCCCCATGATGATGATATTGAGTTTGTCATGAATGTAGGAGCCCGTCCCCAAGCGAAGAATCTGCGTGCGATCCAGCTTGCGATCGGCGTGATATTCTACGTCTTCTATACAGGCATTCGTTTGTTGGAAGTCTGCCTTGCGGATTAACGTGGCCAGCCGATTATTCTTTCGTCTCGACCACTCCAGATCCACCAGCATACTGAAACGTTCTTCAAACGACAGTTCCTGAAAGCCGGGGTCCAGCAATTGAGCTTGGTAGGACTCTGCCATCGCGGAAAGGCGCATCTCATGCAGTTTGCGTACAGTCGGTTCATTCACCATGATCAGCCCCTCCCGTAGTAATCCGCGCCGCGGACAAAGCCGTGGCTTTCGGAAGAAGAAGATGGTGATGTCTCGTCTGTGATGGATGGATCTTGAAGCCGATCCTGTCCGGTCGTCAGGATGGTTTTAATGCTTTGGAAGTTTGGTCTTGGCGTGTAAGACAGCGCTCTGGCGCAAGCGGCCTCCAAGCGACTAACGCCGTGTTTGTCGGCAAGCTTCAGGAGGGCCATGCAGCTTCTGTAGCCTTGCTGTTCGACCTTATGAGAGCTAAGAATGGCCTGTACAGTGCTGCTTGTGTAAGGACCGACTTGCTCTGCCCAAGAGATAAAACGTTGCCCGTTCCACTGGATAAACCGCTTGTGATTCTCCGGCATATGAGCTTCCACCGTACTGTACTGTCCGGGCTTCCCGTGAAGTCGTGGATGCGAGCAAACCCGGCTATTTTGATAGAACACCTCAACCGCAGCTCGTGTCATTCGGACATCGACGCGGTGCTTAATGTATTCGTAGGGGACAGAGTAGTGCATTTTCTCCAAGCTTATATGATAATTGAATTGGACTGTGGCGGTCTTCCAAACCGCCATCTCATAAGGGGTAGCCGGCAAGGCCAGCAGATAGGGCTTTTCTTCTGCCATAAACACGCTGCGCCTGCTCCCTTCTTTTTTCTGAAACGGTTTGGCATTCAAGATTTCGAGTTTCTCACGGATCGCCCGGTTTAGTTCAGCAGCGCTGAAGCATTGCAGATGACGCAGTGCGGCGAGTACCCAGGTGGAGACCACGCCTACTGATCCTTCTACATTCGGCTTGTCCTTTGGTTTACGCACACGTGCAGGAATGACAGCCGTGTTGTAATGCTCTGCCATCTCATGATAGACCTTATTAATGACAGGCTCATGCCGCGTTGCTTTCACTACTCCAGTCTTTAGGTTATCTGGAATGAGGATTCGAGTAGAGCCGCCGAAGGCTTGATACATGTGGATATGGGCGGTAATCCAGCTTTCCTGATCTTGCGAGGGGAAGGCCTCCACATAGGCGTACTGGCTGTAGGAAAGCACGCCTACAAATACATACAAAGTAACGATCTCGCCGGTGTCACGGTCAATGATGGATGCCGTTTGGCCCGCCCAGTCCACTTCGATCTGTTCGCCAGGTTTGCGCTGAATTCGCATCGTGGCATTCGATTTCAAAGTGTACTGCTGGTAGTGGTGGCAGAACTGCGAGTACATGAGCGGAATCTCCTGACTCGACCGGCATTGCTCACAGTACTCGTTCCAGAGCAAACTAAGCGTTACGCCGCTTTTCGCCATCTCTTTGTGGATGTACTCGTAATCTGGATACTTGCGGCTCGAGATTTGGGCTGACTCGGCAAAGAGACGTTGGCGAAGCTCACCGTCGGTGAGCTCCCTCTCTAACGGCCAAGCAATTCCTAGTTCTTCTGCTCGTTGAATAATCTTGGAGACGGTGTTGCGCGAGCAGGCGCAACTGAGGGCGATGTTACGTTGGCTGATCCCTTGGCTGTGCAGCCGCAGGATTTCACGATATTGGGTCATAGTGACCTCCTCACGAATGATTTACGCTATCTTTCAATAACGCATAAAATTCATTCTAACAGGAGGTCATTCCAGGTGGCTCATCCCGTCCGGAAGGGTGGCTCAAATACGCCGGAGACGTGGCTCTCACTCACCGGAACGATGGCTCAATCTGCTCCGGAGTATTCAATCAAGCTTGGTTATTATTGGCGATCGTTTAGAAAATCTATTTGATAGGAACACCGTTTTCTTTTATTTTGCGAATATGATTTTGTTGTTGATTCCAGCTGGAATTTTATTTGTAAGAGGAAAGAAACCATACATTGAATTAATTAAAAGTAATGAAGAAGAAATTGATCCCTCTGTTCAGAATAAAGCAAGATATTTGGATTTATCTATGACGCTCTCGGGTATATTTGTTGTTCTTAACTTTATGTTATTCGGGACTCTTTATCATAAAACAAGTGAACAGTCGTCTACTGTTTTAGTTTTATTCATGTTAGGAATATTATTGGCGTCAGTGCTTCAAGTGACCACTATGAAATTTGTTCAGAGTGTAGATCGTCGCCTAAAAGGTGATCCAACAAAGTTAACATTTAACAAGGAGTTTGTTGAAAGCTTGGATGAAGCCGAACAATTGAGAGCATATAAAGCAGGCTATCGCGCGTTTCAAACGACAAAGTCAGCAACATTAGCAATCGTCGTCTTATCCATACTGTTGAATATCATCTTTAATACAGGTGGATTATTAGTGTTTACAAGTTGTATATTCATGTTGGTTCAAACACTTTCATTTAGTTATCACGAACGACAAAGGATACCAAATTAAGTTGACTAATATTATTGGCTGATTGCTTCCTAGAGCAAAAATCCACAACCTCTTGCGGTTGTGGATTTACATGGTAGAGGCGAGGGGATTTGAAGCATTCAAGGCTGTAATGTACGTTTCGCGGTCATGAATGGCTTAGAACTCTGATTATATCCGCGATTACGAATTAAGACACAGAGCTTGATATCCAAAATGTATCGTAAAGGAAATGACTATAGATGAAGGTCCATAGGGTCATTACATAGCTTGTATCCGTTTCGCACGTAGAATTCCCTACTCTCCTCGCTCGGCCATACAATAATAAATTCAAACTTGCTCTCAACAGCCCACCCCTGAATAGCCTTAAGCAGTTGGCTGCCGACACCTTGCGACCGATAAGCTGGATCAGTGTATACATTGGTCATATATGCGAACGGATAAGTAATGCGTCCTGGCCGCGGCACTTTATCGATCAACTGTATGTAGACATGAGACGCTATAACACCTTCCATCTCCGCAACCCAGATATGCCAACGATCTCCGCGTAACGCTTGTTCGAGAAAAACACGGCACTCCGTTGCAAAGAGCTCATAATGATCACTTACATCAGATTGATATTCTAGTGTAAATTCCCAACGCATCATGATTAGCGCATCGATATCCTCTTCTCTTGCCTCTCTGATAATCATGTTTCACCGCCTGGATATTCAGTTTCTAAAATCGAATATTGATACGAATCGTGCCATTTCCCTCTGTGCCTCATATGCTCTCTCAGATGTCCTTCATATTTCATTCCAACTTTTTGCATGACTTTAGCTGATCTGATGTTTTCTGGTCGGCATGTTGCAAAGATTCTGTGCAGGCCAAGTTCCGAGAATCCGTGTCTCAGCATTGTCTCCGCTGCCTCCGATGCATACCCTTGCCCCCAATAAAGTGGGTTGAAGCAATAAGCCTATCTCCCCTTGCAACGGCTCGGAAACATGAATGCCACAGCCTCCGATTAGCCTTCCATCTCGCTTAAGTACGACAGCAAACTCATAGTCATATCTGGGCTCTTGCTTTTGCATTTCAATAGTACGTTTGATGTATTCTGCCGTTTCTTCCTCCGTATTCGGCCCCCAGATCATGTATCTCGCAACCTCAGGATTCGATGCGTAAAGATGAACAGAGGCCGTATCTTCCATTTGGAACTCCCTAATAATCAAACGATTTGTTTCAATCTGCATGATGGCATACGCTCCTATCTGACACCACATTTAAAACTATTTACTCTACATCTTCCTTGAAATGAAAATGCTCGTGATAAATAGCATCCATGCCAACCAATTTACCGTTTTTCTTATGATAATACGGAAACATGCGATTTATTGGTAAACGAAGAAGTTGATAATTCATATCTTTCGGTAGAGCATTCAATTCTTCGATCGCTCTTTCTCGTGCGGTGTACAATCCAATTGGATAGAAATTAGGGAAGTGTCCAGTATTCTCTGTTACGAAAATCACCCATGCGAAATCTTCATTCACTGTGCTCACCATACCTTCGCATATCTTTACAATCAGATGTGCTTAAAGGATCGTTACAGTCGCTACGCCTCTGCCATTCCCATTCGCAATTTCCAGTTTTCACCTTTTAGTGGTTTGACCCTATTATACTTCCACCCCTTGCTTATACGCAATGGACGTTTCGTAAAACAACTTAACGAGCCCGCGCGGGGGTTCTGCGAAGTTCGACTGCTAAGTCGGGCTTCTTTGTCATGACAGCGAAAGCATTGGCGGTGAGATGCGCCAATTACGAAAGGGATGTTGCCTATAGTCATTCTTCAACAAAGCTAATAAAACAATAGGAGTTGATTACATGAATGTGGCCAACCTGCGAATATCATCCGAACAGCAAGCTGAACCTCAGCTATCCATTCCATCACAACGAGAGGAGTTGCAATCAGTGTTTCCAACCTCCACGAACCCTTGCGGATACCTAGACATTAAGAAAGAGAGTACCTCATGCGGTACTCTCTCACAGGTTTGGTGGAGCATCCTTACCTAAATACGAACTCTCGAACTCCCTGTTGCTGGCTTCAATTTCATCGACTAAAGACTGTTCAACAGTGACAGGCTGATCGCTGGAATTAAAGATTATCGTGACTTTATCGTCATAAAGGTACACAGCGTTCACAAATACATTAATCAATGTGGAACGATACTTTTCATCATTCACATTGCCTTTTCGCAACTGCGTTAAGAAGAACTTGATTTCCGGTTCAGTTAACGTGACTTGGCTTATCTGCTCCTTAGCAATCTGAATTTCAATATTTTCCCGTTCACTCTCCAAAGTGTGCAAGTGTTCGTAAAGTGACTTACGAACATCCGCCATATCGCATTCAGCAATGGCATTTATCATGTTGGCTTTCTTACGTTCCACTTCTTTCAATAATTTCCCCAACCGCTTTAGTTCTGATGATGCTTGCTCTCGTTCACAAAGCGCAACGACTTCTTTTGTAATCTTATCAATATTTTCATCGGTCAATAAACGGCACTGTGCAATAACCAAATCTTCTATGTAAGCTTTCTTCACTGGTTTTTTAGAACATTGCTTTTTTCTTGCCAAAACACATTTGTAATAATGATGCACCTTGCCTGTTTTCGAAGTACCACTTTCTCCTGTCATCATTTCCCTGCAATGTCCACAAAACAACTTGGTCGTCAATAAATATTCTGCCTTGGCTTTGGCACGAGCGGGTGCTTTCTGATTCTTCTCAAGCTTTACCGCCACCTGTTCAAAAAGTTCATCTGAGACAATACGGGGAATGCTCACATCTGTTTCTTCACCTTTGTAGGTGTAAATGCCAATGTATCGCTTGTTGCGAAGCATCAGACGCAAAGAATTCTTATTGAATTCTGCCCCTCTAGAAGTCTTAAACCCTTTGTTATTCAAATACTCGCATATTCGTACAATGGAGTGGCCATTAGCATACATTTCAAAGACCATTCTAACGACAGATGCGGCTTCTTCATCCACTATAAACCTTCGATTTTCATCCAGTTTGTAGCCTAGTGCAACATTCCCACCTGTTGCCTTACCCTTAGAAGCGTTGATCTCCATACCCCGCCTAATCTTCTGAGACAACTCGGCTGAATAGTATTCTGCCATCGACTCTAATAACCCCTCAACAAGTATGCCACTAGCATCATCTGATATATTTTCTTTGGCTGAATATACCCGCACACCATTTTTCTTTAGCTTGGACTTATAAATAGCTGAATCATAACGATTACGAGCAAAGCGATCAGGTTGATACACTAGTATTCCTGTAAAGGCTTGTTTATTGCTATCCTCAATCATCTTCTGAAAAACAGGACGGTTATCCGTCGTACCTGTAATCGCCTCTTCAATATATTCCTTAATAATTGTCATCTCGTTCCGCTTAGCGTACTCTCGGCATATTTTTAATTGTCCTTCGATGGATTGGACGGTTTGTGAATTACTAGAATAACGAGTGTATATGACAA
>NZ_JAOQJC010000064.1 GCF_025567625.1 Paenibacillus sp. J5C2022
CGAACGCGAGTAACGTATCTACGGATTGCGTAAAGCAGGAAGTAGTAGATGGGCTGTTCCGCCCCATGTGTCTGTTAGACACATGTTGCTTACTTAGACATCGTGAAGGACACCCCTAACCTAAGGCTTGAATGCGGTCAACCCGCTTCATATCAGGTGTTTGCAAGATGTTGATGGTAAGGAGCCCCCACTTCTACATGTGATTGTGATTGCAAGTAAGTGGGGGAGGTTCACTCTAGTAAATGATTAAAATGAAACATAGCGTCCCGAGCGAAATACTAGATGAAAGAAGACGATTAGGCGATGGATATATTTTTTCATATTTTGGTTACGAATGTACTGCCGATGGGGCTTCTTATCGGTCTCGGAGTTATTCTTCAGCGAGCCTTCACTCTGGATATCAAAACGTTGTCCAAGTTAAACTTCTATCTTTTCTCTCCGGCCATTATGTTCAATCTGATATACAATACGG
Organism: Paenibacillus sp. J5C2022; assembly: GCF_025567625.1. GTDB lineage: Bacteria > Bacillota > Bacilli > Paenibacillales > Paenibacillaceae > Pristimantibacillus. The sequence continues at coordinate 473 of NZ_JAOQJC010000064.1, forward strand.
AGATCTCGGCACAGTCGATCGGCAAGGTCATGTTTTTCTTCGTTCTTTTTATGGCAGGACAATATGTGCTGGTGGAGACCGTCATTCGGATCAGGGGCTACAGCCCCGGCATGAAAAGTGCGATGCGCAACAGCGTTTTGTTCTACAACAGCGCCAATTACGGCATTCCGCTCAATCAACTGGCTTTCTCCGGCAATAAGGAGACGTTGGCCATTCAGGTGCTGATCATGATGATGCAATCGCTCATTCCCAATACCTATGGCGTATATAATGTGAATGCGCATAAAGCCAATCGGGCGGCGATATGGCGGACGATTATGTCCATGCCGGTCATCTATGTCATCCCGCTTGCCTTCCTGCTCCGATACTTGCATGTGCCCATTCCGCAATCGATCGAGACGCCGATTACTTATTTGTCCGATGCGTTCATCGGCACAGCTCTCATTACGCTTGGGGTACAGCTGGGCAGCATGAGCTGGAAGGTGAGCCGTTCGCTTGTCATTGACGTCAGTCTGTCCGGCGTGCTCCGATTGGTGGCTGGCCCGCTGCTTGCATGGCTGATCGTGTGGCTGCTTGGCCTGGAGCGGTTCGTAGCGGCTGCGCTCATCGTATCGTCTGCGGTACCGACGTCGCTCAGCAGCGTATTGCTCGCCGTAGAGTTCGACAATGAGAAGGAATTCGCTTCCCAGTCGGTGTTCGTATCCACGCTGTTCAGCATATTGACTGTGACGGCCGTGATCTTCTTCCTGAAGCTTGAGCTGTAGAGGGGCTGGAGACTGAAGGGAATGCATGGAATGCAACTGATGAGAGTGTTCCCGGCGGCGATGCACTTGGCGAGACGAAGGCAAGAAGGGAGGAGCCTGCAATGCAGGAGACAAGATTGGGGGAAGGAATGGGGATGCGCAAGTTCGGCAGCGGCATTCGAGTGAAGCCTGCCAGCGTATGGCATATGCTCGTCCAGATGGCGGCCAATGCCCGCTCGGAATGGAGGGGGCTGCTTGTAGCTCTCATATGCATGATTGCCATCTCTTTGCTCGAATTTCTCATTCCCCAGCTGACGAAATACACGATTGACCATATTATCGTAGAGAAACTGTATGGGGAACTGCTGCTCATCGGCGCAGGCATATTGACGGCAGCGGCTCTGCTCGGAGTGCTGCGCTATATGAGTGCCTCCTTCATGGCGGCTGTCGGACAGAAGGTGCTGTTCAAGCTGCGCAACGACTTGTACCGCCATCTGCAGCGGCTGGATGTCGCTTATTACGACCGGAACCGGACGGGCGATTTAATGTCGCGCGTCACCAATGACGTCAGCATGCTGCAGCAGCTGATTTCCTCCGGGATGCTGCAGCTGTTTACGGACACTTTCACCTTTGTCGCGATAGCCGTCTATATGCTGTGGGTCGATTGGCGGTTGACGTTGCTGCTGCTCGCTACGTTCCCCGTCATGTTCATCGTCACACGCTTGTTCGGGCACAGCATTCGATCGGCGTTCCGCAAGGTGCAGCAATCGGTGGCGGATGTGAGCGACCATCTGCAGAATACGTTGACAGGCGTGCGCATGATCAAGTCCTTCACGGCGGAGGAATACGAATCGGAGCGCTTCACGGAGCGGACGAGGCGCAACATGGAGGCGAACGTACGCGCGGCCAGATTGCGTGCAGCTTATGAGCCCGTTATTGATTTCATCATTTATGTAGGGCTCGCGATTGTCGTCGTCTTCGGCGCATGGCTGACGATGAGAGAAGCGCTGACGGTTGGCACACTGGTCGCTTTTACCGCTTACTTGCGTCTGCTGCAAAATCCCGTCAGGCGATTCAGCCGCATATTGAATACCGTCCAGCAAGCCGCGGCCGCTTATGAGAGAATCGTCGAGGTTATGCAGACGACGCCTGGAATAGAGGATGCGCCGGATGCCGTGGATCTTCCCTGCGTGAAGGGACATATACGATTCCAGGATGTCCGCTTCTCTTATGGAACCGACGGGACTGTGCTTGACGGCTTCGATCTGGAGCTGGCGGCCGGGGAGGTGACGGCGCTGGTCGGTTCGTCGGGAGCAGGCAAGACGACGATCGCTCATCTGATTATGCGATTCTATGATGTGGACAGCGGCAGTGTGACGATTGACGGCATCGACATTCGGGAGGTGAAGCAACAGTCGCTCCGGGCAAGCATCGGCATAGTGTCCCAGGATGTCATCCTATTCAACGGGACGATCGCCGAGAATATCCGCTACGGCAATCAGAAGGCGAGCGATGAGGAGGTGCGAGCTGCTGCCAGAGCCGCCAATGCGGATTCGTTCATCGAAGCATTCGCGAATGGCTACGATACAGAGATTGGCGAACGGGGAATCAAGCTGTCGGGCGGACAGAAGCAGCGGTTGTCCATCGCCAGGGCGCTGCTCAGCGATCCGCGGATCATTATTTTGGATGAGGCGACAGCTTCTCTGGATACCGAGTCGGAGCAACTGATTCAAGAAGCGCTGCAGACGCTTCTCCAAGGGAGAACGTGTCTGGTCATCGCCCATCGTCTGTCGACGATTCAGCGGGCCGATCGAATCTATGTGCTGGAGGACGGACGTATCGTGGAGCAGGGAACACACTGGACGCTGCTGGAACGGAGAGGGAGATACCGCGAGCTGTATGAGCTGCAGTTTCCGGTGACGACGTAAGGAGGGGATTCCCGAGAGGAAGGGGCCCCCTCCTTTTTTTGTGCAAATTTAATAAGTTCCGGGGCCTCGCAAGTACCGGAGTATCCTACACTGGAGCGCTGAAAGGGGCGTGCGGGCCAGAATAGTGTATGAATCCTACACTGGAGCGCCGAAAGGGGGTGTGCGAGCCGGAATAGTGTATGAATCCTACACTGGAGCGCTGAAAAGGGGTGTGCGAGCCGAAATAGTGTATGAATCCTACACTGGAGCGCTGAAAGGGGTGTGCGAGCCGAAATAGTGTATGAATCCTACACTGGAGCGCTGAAAAGGGGTGTGCGAGCCGAAATAGTGTATGAATCCTACACTGGAGCGCTGAAAAGGGGTGTGCGAGCCGAAATAGTGTATGAATCCTACACTGGAGCGCTGAAAAGGGGTGTGCGAGCCGGAATAGTGTATGAATCCTACACTGGAGCGTCGAAAAGGGGCGTGCGAGCCGGAATAGTGTATGAATCCTACACTGGAGCGCTGAAAAGGGGTGTGCGAGCCGAAATAGTGTATGAATCCTACACTGGAGCGCCGAAAAGGGCGAGCGAGCCGGAATAGTGTATGAATCCTACACTGGAGCGCCGAAAAGGGGCGTGCGAGCCGGAATAGTGTATGAATCCTACACTGGAGCGCCGAAAAGGGGTGTGCGAGTCGGGAGGGAGTAGTAACCGAAAGAACCCCGTCAGGCGTTTTAATTAAGTGGCAAAATGAAACTCGGATAGGAATTATGCAGATAGACAGTGGGGCTGTAAGCGATGTGACCTTGGTTACAGAGTGGGAAGAAGCTAGTTTTAGAAGCTGTAGGGCATGTAACCTCAGTTGGAAATATGGAAGTGGGCGAATGGAGAGCGGTAAGTGATGTGACCTTGGTTGCAGAGTGGGAAGAAGCTAGTTCAGGAGTAGCAAGAGATGCAGCATCGATTGGATTGCTGAAAGCAGCTAGTTTAGAAGGTGTAGGGCATGTAACCTCGGTTGGAAATATGGAAGTGGGCGAATGGAAGCGGTAAGCGATGTGACCTTGGTTGCAGAGCGGGCAGTAGGCGGAAGTGGGGCTAAGCGGTGTTACCCTGGCATAAATTCGTAATAGATGAGAAGTAATGGACTTCGCTAGGCGTTTTTCTCATCATACATGGATTGTATGCGATCATGAAGGCGTGCTATGATTAATATACTATTATTGGAAAACAACGAATCGCCATCGGTATACGGAGGTGCAGTAGAATGGATCAATCGGCAAATGCGATCATTTCTGCAAGCGCTTTAAAACGAACGTTCGGCAGCGGAGCAAGAACAGTCACCGTCCTTCGTCATCTATCCCTCTCCATTGCGCCGGGGCGGCTCGTGGCGCTGAAGGGGCGTTCGGGCTCCGGCAAGACAACGTTAATCAATCTGCTGAGCGGATTGGATCAGCCCGACGCAGGGGAAGTCTGGTTCGACGGAGAGCTCTTGACGTCCATGACAGGCAAGCAGCGCGACAAGGTGCGGCGAAGAAAGATGGGCCTGGTGTTCCAGTCGTTCGCCTTGCTTCCGCTCATGTCTGCGTACGAGAATGTAGACTTCGTGCTGAGGGTGGCCGGCGTCCCGGCGGAGGCACGAGCAACTGCGGCGCTTGACGCCCTGGAGCAGGTAGGGCTGTCCAACCGTATCCATCACCGCCCTTACGAGTTGTCCGGCGGCGAGCAGCAGCGGACGGCAATCGCCAGAGCGATCGCCCACAAGCCGAAGCTTCTGCTTGCCGACGAGCCGACGGCCGAACTGGACAGCCGCACAGGCTTGCAGATGCTGCGATTGTTCCGCCAGCTGATTCAGTCGACCGGCATGACAATCGTCATGAGCACGCATGACCCAGCCATTATGGATATCGTCGACGATGTGTATGAATTGGAGGATGGGGAAATTGTGGATGCGCGGTAATTCGGAATGGTCAGTGGCGGGATTAAGTGCAGTTATGCTGCTTCTAGCTGTTATGCTGGCGGGGTGCACGCTCCTCCCCGCCGAGGAAGAAGCGTTGGCCCCGCCGCTGGTGAAGCCGCCTCAAGAGAACTACCGTACGGTGGCGGTCGAGCGGGGAACGATTACCCAGGAGATCAGAGGTAACGGGGTCCTGGAATCCTATGCTTCCGACGCTGCGCAATTCCGGGCAGCCGGTGGCAGGGTGGACAAGGTGTTCGTCAAGGCGGGCGACATGGTGAAGAAGGGCGATCCGCTGATCGTGCTGGATGTGGAGAATATGGATATCGAGCTGAAGCAGCTGGAGCTGAATATGGAGCGGTCGAGAGCGGCGCTGCGGACGGCCAAGCTGTCGGATGACGACGAAGTATTGAGGCTGGCGAAGCTGCAGTACGAGCTGGATTGGATGAAGTATGATCGGCTGCGGGAGGCTTATGAGAATCGGCTGCTGTCGGCCGGCATGGACGGACAAGTCACTTTCGTCGCCGATGTGGCGGAAGGGGATAAGGTGAATGTGTATGAGACGCTGGTCATGGTATCCGACCCGCTCAAGCTTAGAGTGGCCTTTCCAGCCGAGGACACACCCGAGGCGCACAACATTAGCGTTGGACAACCTGCGCAAGTGAGCTTCTCGACCGATAGCGTGGTGGAGGGGAAGATCACCCAGACGCCGTCTTCGGCTCCTGCAACGGATGATGAGATGCTGCGAAGCCGTTACGCCTCGCATATTTACGTTGAGGTGGACAAGCTGCCGGAAGGAGCGGCAATCGGAATGAGGGCCAACATCCATGTGGTGCTGCAGGAACGGAAGGATGTGCTGCTCATTCCCCGCAGCGGGCTGCGCAGCTATCTTGGACGTACCTTCGTGCGAATTCTGGATGAGGACAACAAGATTCGAGAGATGGATGTGGAGAAGGGGATTATCGGCTCCACGGAAGTGGAGATCGTGAAGGGGCTTGAGGAGGGCGAGCTTGTTGTGCTTCAATAAATCCCTGTTCGCCCGGGAGGGATTCTCATGGCGTTAACGGTTATCCTTATACGCAAGATGATGCAGAACAAATGGCTTGTGCTGAGCTTATTCCTCGGCATTCTGATCACTGTGGCGCTCGTGAGCAGCATGCCGATCTATTCGGAAGCGATTCTGTCGCGCATGCTGAAGAAGGATCTGGAGCAGCTGCAGTTAAGGAGCGGAGCGTACCCGGGCGCTTATTACGGGGGCATCTCCTTCTCCAACGAGACATCCGACGAGATCAATGCCAAGTTCGATGAGATAGACGGCTATATGCGCGGCACCGCCGCTCCCGGCTTCCGACTGCCCCTGCAGGAGCTGGTCACGGATCTGGTGTCCGTGTCGCTGAATATGAAGCGGGCGGACGATCCTTCACCCCCAACGAGCAAAAACTTGAAGGCCGTCGTCCTTAAAGCGTACTCCGGATTCCAGGAGCACATCCGGCTGAAGGATGGCCGAATGCCGGCGGAGGGCATGGTGGACGGCGTCTACGAGGTGCTGGCGACGGAACGGGCGCTTAACCGTTACGGTGCCGTGCTGGGCGATGTGTTCACAGTGGCCGACAGCAAGGTGGCAGCTGATATTAAGCTGAGACCGGTCGGGCTGATTGAGAAGAAGCGGGATGACGATCCCTACTTCCGCTATGGCAATCTGAGCGACATGAACAATAGCTTCATTATGCCGTTCGGACTGGCGGAGGAGCATCTGCTGCGCTATCGCGTCATTCCGCTCTTATCAGCCGGCTGGTACTTCATAATGGATTACAGCAAGATGGAGCTGCGCCATGCCGGCAGCTATACCGCTATGGATGAAGCGATTCGAAGCAAGCTGCTTCGGCATGTCTCGATGTATCATATGACTACGGATGCCAAGGCGCTGGAGACGATCGCCAGTTATGATGAACGTGCGAAGCGGCTGCGTACATTCATGTGGGCGCTTAACGTACCGATGCTGATCATGCTGGGCTTCTATATGCTCATGATTGCCAATCTGATTGCCGGCAGGCAGAAGAATGAGATTGCGGTCATTCGCAGCAGAGGGGCGGCAAGATGGCAGATTATTGCGGCAAGCTTGCTGGAAGGCATGCTGCTGGGCGGAGCTGCACTGGCGGCAGGGCCCTGGCTTGGCGTCGCGCTTACCGAACTGCTGGGCGCTTCAAGCGGCTTCCTGGAATTCGTGCAGCGAGTTCGTCTGCCTGTACGGTTAACGGGAGAGGCTTACTTATACGGGGCTATGGCGGCAGGAGCTTGCATCGCTGTGACAATTGTTCCGGTTATTATCGCCACCCGCGCCACAATCGTCAGCCACAAGCGGCAGGCGGCAAGACTGACGGGAAGTCCGCTCTGGCACAAGCTGTTCCTCGACATCATCGCACTCGGACTTGCGCTGTACGGCCTGTATACGTTCAGGGGAAGAATGGACGATATGCAGGAGTTGGGCTTGCGTGCGGACGATCTTGCACTAGATCCCTTGCAGTTCGTGGTGCCTGCCTTATTCATTATCGGGGCCGGCTTGCTGCTGCTCAGACTGTATCCCTTCGCTCTGCGCCTTGTATTCTGGCTCGGCAAGCGATGGTGGCCGCCTTCCATGTACGCCATGCTGATCAATGTAGGACGCTCCGGCAGCCAATACCAGTTCCTGATGGTGTTCCTTATTATGACAATCGCGACCGGCGTATTCAGTGCTTCGGCGGCTCGCACCATTAACGGCAATACGGAGGATCGCATTCGCTATGCGGGCGGCGCCGATGTGACGCTGTCCGTCAATTGGGTGAACGATGCTCCGCCTCCCGCTGCGCCTGGGGAGGAGTCAGCCGGAGCTGCGTCTTCGGAGACGATTCATTATGCCGAGCCGCCGTTCGAACCGTTCCGGGAGCTTCCCGGCGTTGAGCAGGCGGCACGCGTATTCGTTAAGCCGAACGCCGGTTTCTTCGCGAATGAGGAGTTCGCGGAGGCGACGCTGATGGCGATCGATACCGACGAATTCGGCAGAACGGCCTGGTTCAGGCATTCATTAATGGACTATCATTTGAACGAATATTTGAACTTGCTGGCTGCAGACAGCTCCGCAGTGCTTATCTCCGGCACGCTCGCGGAACAGAAGGGCGTTGGCGTGGGAGATACGATATGGATCGGCTGGCAAGAAGTGACGCAGCAGCCTTATCAAGTGTATGGCATCATCGATTACTTCCCGACCTTTAATCCGCTCCCCGCCACAGCGTCAGGCGAAGAAGGAGAAGAGGGCAATGCGAAGGACAAGGCTCCGATGTTGATCGTCGCCCATCTGCCGGATGTACAGGTCAGGCTGGCGCTGGAGCCGTATGACATCTGGCTGAAGCTGGCGCCGGACGCATCAACGAAGGAGCTGTACGATGTGCTGGCGGAGAAGAAGATGGCGATATCCAACCTTGCCAATACACGGGAGCAATTGACTGCAGCGCGCAACGATCCGTTCCTGCTTGCGCTGAACGGGGTGCTGACGCTCGGATTCATGTTGTCTGTGCTGGTCAGCTTCGCCGGATTCCTGCTCTATTGGGTGCTGTCGCTGCGCGGCAGGACGTTGCAGAACGGTATATTGCGGGCGATCGGCCTGTCTCTTCGCAATCTGATTGCCATGCTGGCGGCGGAACAGATTCTTACATCGGGCGTAGCGGTGCTGCTGGGTATCGTTGTAGGCAATGCGGCAAGTCTCCTCTATGTACAGAGCTTCCAGATCGCCTTCCATCCCGCCAGTCTCGTGCCGCCGTTCATGGTGAGAATCGAAGGAGCGGATCTGCTGCGCATCACCGTCATTGTGGGCTGCATGCTGCTGATCGGTCTCGGCTTATTGGCTTGCATGCTGTCGCGACTGCGCATACACCAAGCGCTTAAGCTGGGGGAGGATGAAGGATGATCACTTGCGAGGGACTGGTGAAAATATATAAAACCGCCGATCTGGAAGTATTCGCCCTGCAAGGGCTGGATCTGCACGTGGAGAACGGCGAACTGATGGCGATTATCGGCAACAGCGGCAGCGGCAAATCGACACTGCTCAATATGCTGGGCGGTCTGGACCGGCCTACTGCGGGCAAGCTGTTCGTCGTCGGTCAGGACATGCTGAACTTCAAGGAACGCGATCTTGTACGCTACAAGCGGAACACTGTCGGATTCGTCTGGCAGAACAATGCCCGCAATCTGGTTCCGTACTTGACGGCGCAGGAAAATGTGGAGCTGCCGATCCTGTTGACGGGGAGACGCAGAAGGGAGCGCGCCAAGGAATTGCTTGACGCCGTCGGATTGAAGCACCGGGCGGGCAATAAGCTGTATCAGCTGTCGGGCGGGGAGCAGCAGCGGGTGGCGATTGCCATCGCTCTGGCGAACGAGCCGAAGCTGCTGCTGGCCGATGAGCCGACAGGCTCGGTGGATTCCAGAATGGCTGGCGGCATACTGGATCTGTTCCGGGAGCTGAATCGTACGATTGGCCTTACGATCGTCATAGTGACGCACGATCCTGAGCTGGCGAAGAAGGTGGAGCGTGTCGCCGCCATTCGCGACGGCAAGATCTCTTCGGAGCTGCTGCGAAGGCGATCCTACGCGGAGGAGCTCGCCGAGCTGGAGCAGTCTGAGGCGGGAGAAGCGCATGTGGAGTACGCAATTGTAGACAAGGCCGGCCGGCTTCAAGTGCCGCCCGGCTATCTGGAGTCTATCGGCGTCCGCAATTCCAACAAGGTACGGGTGGAATTGGAGGATGGCCGGATTATCCTTCTTCCTCCCGACCTATAATTCCCACCACTTCAAGCAGAGGTAGGGATCGACGGAATGGTAGGAAGGAGTGCGCTTGTACATGCCGAAGTGAAGATGAGGCAGGAACTTGCCGCTCGTCCCTTCCGGGCCGTATCCCGTGCTTCCAACATACCCGATCGGTTGTCCGGCGCTGACTTTGGCTCCTTCCTTGATGCCGGAAGCGTATCCGGACAAGTGCGCGTAGTACATCTCCGTGTTGTCGTCGACCCGAATCGTCACGCGCCAGCCGCCGTATTCGTTCCAGCCCGCCTTGACGATCGTGCCGCTCGTTGCGCTGTATACGGGTGCGCCTTCATTCGCCATAATATCGACGCCCTCATGCTTGCGGATCTCTTCGCCGCTAGGCGACCAGCTGCGGGCTTCGGCATAGCTGTTCGCATATTCCGAATATGTGCCTGCTTTTAGCGGAAATACGCCATTTGCGTAAGCGGCAGGTTTTTTTGGTATGCGAATCTCCAAGCCTTTCCAGATAATATCGGGATTCGGAATTTGAGGATTGGCTGCAATCAGCTTGTCCAGTGGGACAGCGTATCGCAAGGCGATTTTCCACATCGTATCGTTGCTCTCAACGGGAACCGTAACGTATTGTTGCGGGTCGGGCACCTGCAGCGTCTGTCCGACTAGCAGATCGTATGTTTTCAGCCCGTTGCGCTGCATCAGTTGTTCCACCGTCGTGCCGTGCTTGACACTAATTTTCCATAGACTGTCTCCCGGCTGTACGGTGTAAGTCGCAGCTGCTGCTATGCCCGGCGAAGCCGCAAGCACAGATAGCATAGCGGACATACATATGAGCTTCTTCATCTTGTGTTTCATGCGAGGTCTTCCTCTCTATGTATGGAATGGGTGTTCACTTCCATTTTAATGAGGATGGGGGGATAGATTTAGCTGTAAATAATGGAAGGATTGAGGACGGGGGAAAGGGAAGAACTTTAAGGATAGTTTCATATTTTAATAGTAGTTTATCATATATTGTGATTAATATAGGAGAGCTAGTCATTTATAATCATAATATACTTCATGCTGTGGAAGGAGCGCTTCACGATTATGAGAAAAAAATTAATCTATTCACCGCCTGCCAACGGTTACCCGGAATGGAACAATAATCCCGAAATCTATCAGTTGAACCGGATGGACGCCCATGCGCATCTGATGCCGTTCCATACGATGGAAGAAGCGCTGGTCGGCGACCATGCCAAGTCCCGCAATCGCATGCTGCTGAATGGCAAGTGGCAGTTCGCCTTCGCAACGTGTCCGGAGAAGCGGGAAGAATCCTTCTATAAAACGGATTATGACAGCAGCTCCTGGAACGAGATTAACGTTCCCGCCCATTGGCAGCTGCAAGGGTACGATTATCCACAATATACGAATGTGGTCTATCCGTGGGTGGGCAACGAGGATATTAAGCCGCCGTATGCGCCTGTACAATACAATCCTGTCGGTTCCTATATTCGCAACTTCTCGATCCCCGATAATTGGAAGGGACAGCCGGTATTCATCAGCTTCCAGGGGGTCGAATCCGCATTCTACGTCTGGCTGAACGGCGAACTGGTCGGTTACAGTGAAGATACGTTCACCCCGGCGGAGTTCGATCTTACGCCTTATCTGCAGGAAGGGGACAATAAGCTGGCCGTAGAGGTGTATCGCTGGTGCGATGCGAGCTGGCTGGAGGATCAGGATTTCTGGCGGATGAGCGGCATCTTCCGCGATGTGTATCTGTATACGACGCCGGAAGCGCACATTTACGACTTCGGAGTCATAACCGAGCCGGATGAGCGTTACTGCGATGCCGAGATGAAGGTAAGCACCAAGCTCATCAACTACTTCGGCGGGGAACTGGGCGGACTGAAGCTGGAAGCGCAGCTCTATGACGGGGAGCAGCAGCCAATATGGGGGGAACAGCTCACAGCTGCGGTATCGGTCGAAGGCGAGGGTTATACGGACGTCGCGTTGTCCGCGCTGGTGGAGCGGCCCCTGTTGTGGAGTGCGGAGCAGCCCAATCTGTACACGCTCGTGCTGGCTCTGAAGTCGGGAGACGGCTCGATATTGGAGACGGTAAGCAGCCGAGTGGGCTTCCGCCGCTTCGAGATCAAGGATGGCCTTATGCTCATTAACGGCAAGCGGATTCTGTTCCGAGGCGTGAACCGCCATGAGTTCTCCTGCGATACCGGCCGTGCGATCGGCGAATCGGATATGCGGCGGGATATCACGCTGATGAAGCAGCACAATATCAATGCGGTAAGGACATCCCATTATCCGAACCAGTCGCTGTGGTATCGGCTTTGCGACGAGTATGGCTTGTACGTAATTGATGAAGCCAATCTGGAGACGCATGGCTCATGGAGGTACGGACAGCAGGAGCTGGAGGAGACGATACCGGGCAGCAGGCCGGAGTGGACTGCCGCATGCATCGACCGTTGCAATTCCATGCTGCAGCGCGACAAGAATCACCCCAGTATCGTCATCTGGTCGCTGGGCAACGAGTCGTTCGGCGGAGACAACTTCCATCGCATGTACGATTTCCTCGTGGAGCGGGACCCGACGCGCCTCATTCACTATGAAGGCGTATTCCACTATCGTCCGTCCGATGCGGCCTCCGATATCGAGAGCACCATGTATACGAATCCGAGACTGGTAGAGCAGTATGCGCTGAACTCGCCGAAGAAGCCGTATATCATATGCGAGTACAGCCATGCCATGGGCAACTCCTGCGGCGGCTTGCATCTGTATGGCGAGCTGTTCGACAAGTATCCCGTCATTCAAGGCGGATTCATCTGGGATTGGATTGATCAGGCGATCAGAGTGACGGATGAGGCTGGCAATGCCCGCATGCTGTACGGCGGAGATTTCGGAGAGTCGCCGCATGACGGGAACTTTTGCGGGAACGGGCTTATATTCGCAGACGGCGCCGTCTCGCCGAAGCTGCAGGAAGTGAAGAAGGTATACCAGTATGTGAAATTCAGAGAAGCCGATCTGAAGCAAGGAAGGATAGCCGTCTCCAACAAAGCGCTGTTCTTATCTCTGGATGAATACGACTTCAAGTGGTCCGTTGCTGTGAACGGGCAGAAGGTGCAGGAGGGCAAGCTGTCCGTCAGCGCCGCACCGTTAACGGATGTGGAGGTGGAAGTGCCGTATGCGCTGCCGGAATTGCAGGATATGTCCCAGGAAGCCGTGTTGACCGTTAGCGCTCATTTGAAGGAAGCGGCTCTGTGGGCGGAAGCGGGTCATGAGCTTGCGTTCGAGCAATTTATTCTGCCGGCGAAGCTGACTGCCGAAGCAAGCAGCCATGCGCTGCGGCAGCAGTCGGAAGCCAATAGCGTAATTGTCGTGCAGCAGCACGATCATATCCTTGCGGTGAGCGGCGGAAGCGGAGAAGGGAATACCCCGTTCACGGTCAAGTTCGATCAGCGTACGGGCAATATGGTCTCCTATGCGTGGAACGGCAAGGAGCTTCTGCTCTCGGCGCCAGCACCTAACTTCTGGAGAGCTTATACAGATAACGACCGCGGCAACAAAGGGCATGAGCGGTGCGCAACCTGGAAGCTGGCCGGGGCGGAACGCGAGCTGCTGGGCATGACTTGGCATAGAGGGGCGAGAGCGATCGATGTGGAAGTTCGCTATGTGTTGCCCACCACTGTGGTCTCCTATGTGAACATGTTCTACAGAGTGCAATGGGACGGTACGGTAGACGTCAGGGAAGAGCTGCATCCGGGTAGTGAATCCTTGCCGGAGATTCCAGAAGTGGGCGTCGTGCTGCAGATGCCTGTAGAGTTCGATACGGTAAGCTGGTACGGGAAAGGTCCGGAAGAGACGTATTGGGATCGCCAGACCGGCGGCAAGCTTGGGCTGTATGCTGGCAAAGTGAAGGATCAGCTGGCCCCTTACATCAGGCCGCAGGAGACGGGCAACAAGGTCGGTGTGCGATTCGCATCGGTGACGAATGCTGCCGGTGAAGGCCTCGCATTCAAGGGGAATCCGAGCTTCGAGCTGAACGCCTTGCCTTACACACCGAGCGAGCTGGAGGCGCATGATCATCCCCATCTGCTGCCGCCTGCGGAGAAGACGGTCGTCCGTGTGAACGGCTTGCAGATGGGGGTCGGCGGCAACGACAGCTGGGGTGCGCGCACGGAAGCACCGTATTTGCTTCATGCGACGCGGGTGTATACGCATCAATTCTCATTTAAAGGAATATAGCGATAGAGAGAATGCGCCTTTAGTAGCCGGCTGGCTGCTGAAGGCGCATTTGACTTGTGTTAGACGAGGACGGGATAAGGTAGCTTGGCGAGGAGGCGGCAGAATAACGGACAGGATAACATGGACTAGTCTACTAATTATTGTCGACAAATGGTAACATTCCTGTACGCTTTTAATTCGAATCGTCCTGCACATTTACTTTAGAGTTGGGCGAAGCCTTTGCAAAGTAAGTCGCCAACCTGCCGCTGCCATTGTCCATACCGCATATCCGATTGCTCCACCGAAGACGTTCAAGATGAGATCATCTACGTCAAAGAAGCCGAGCCGCATACCTAGCTGGGTCAGTTCGATGGTGAGGCTGGCCAGCATCGTCCAGACGATGGTTGTCGAGAAACGCCGCGCCTTAGCGAACAGGATCGGCAGCAGGAACCCAAGTGGAACGAAGAGCAGCATGTTGCCGAAGAGATTAAAGAACCAGGTATCGAAAGTGTAATGATGATAACCGTTGGCATACTGTAGAATGGTTTGGAACGGAGTCAAGTTGGGACGAGGCCTCTCCCATACCCAGCTGCGTTCTATAAGTCGCATTGGGCTCAATAATAGTAGATAAACAACGACCAGCGCATAAGTCGCGGAGACAAACCACACCAAAGCTTTCATCCATTTTCGATTCGGTGATACCGCCTTGTTAATGGAGCCTCCCACAAGTTCCAATTCGCCGAAATCGGCGATAGCCAGCTTAATCGCATGCACATCTCGCACACCATCGGTGACATAGCTCGTCCGCAATTGCTCCAGATGATCGAGAAACTCTTCGTACAACTCCCTCTTGGTTTCAGCCGAGGCGTCGATGTTTTGCAGGATTTTGTTTAAATACTCATCAAAGGCATTCATGCGAAACCCGCCTTTCTACACAATTGAATCAGTGCGTGTACTTGATCCCAAGCGGCCAGCTTGTCGGTCAACTCCGCACGTCCGGTTTCCGTGAGCGCGTAGAATTTCCTCCGGCCGCTTGCTTCGTTGTCGATCCAATAGGAACGAAGCAACCCTTTGTTTTCAAGCCGTTTTAGCGCGGGATAGAGCGTCCCTTGGCTCATTTGGTACGAATCATGACTCAACTCCTTCAACTGTTGGACAATCTCGTACCCATAAGTATCCTTGCGCGCTATTATTGAGAGCAGAAGGATGTCGACGCTGCCTTTCAAAATCTCTTTGTCCATGTCGTTCACCTCTAAATACATTGTATAGCGACATATGTCGCTATACAAGTTTATTTTTTTTAATTTATTTTATGTAATAAGTATTTTGTGCTAACGGGGAACAATTGCTCAATAAATATCAAGAGGAACATTCCATCGCATTGAACCATTCAGACAATAGATGCCTAAGGATTGCCGTATCGACGGATTTTGTCCGATCGGGTATGATACAATTCGTAGAATAGCTTTTCGATCCATCTATCCATCCATCGAGGAGGTAGATTCATGGGCGTGGCAGCCGCATTTAATCGTTTGCGCAGCAAAATTTTCATCTCTACTGTGTTATTCGTGATTATCCCTACTATAGTGGCCTTCCTATTGCTAAACCGTACACTTGAAATGAAAATTGAGGAGAAAGTTGGCGCTGCCTCTCAGGGAGCGTTAGATCTTGCCGTGAAAAACATGGGCGGCATGCTGGAAAATATGATGACGTCAATCACTGTCATTATGCTCGATCCGGATATGATACGACTATTAAAGCAGCCTGATCAAATGGATGCTTACGAGAAGCATCAAGTTGTGGACAGTACCATTAGATCGCTCAAAAGCACATATTTGTTTAACATGGATAGCCAACTGACGCTTCTTGACTGGAGAGGGCATGTGTATACATCGTGGTATACCAAAGGGAGAACTTATGATGATTTCGCCGCCGAAGCTTGGTTCGAGCAATTGTCCGCTTCCAAAGCAAGCTTTATATGGATGGACAGCTTTCAATATGAAACGGAATATGACGGGGTTCCGATGCTTTCCGTCGCCCGGCTCATTCAGACGCCTGCCGACTTCGAATCGTACGGGATCGCTGTCGTCAGCGTTCCTGAAGAAGAGCTGTGGTCCATATCGGAGGGAATTGCGGGAGAGATGATCATTGTTGACTCGGAAGGACATGTCATCACGGGTGGAAATAACAATGGGCACGAGCTCAATCAGCATGTGACTAACGATGCATTTCTTCGGGATATATCCAATCAGGACCATGGGCAGACCGTTGCCGAGTGGAACGGAACCAAAATGATGATTAATTACAATACGATCGATATTACCGGGTGGAAGGCTGTACAGCTTATTCCGTATGATGAAGTATTCGCGGAAATCTATTCCGTGCGTAAGCTTAGTATCGTTATCGCGGCAGCCATTTTTCTTCTGTTTATCGGCATCGGATTTTCTATCGCTGACCGTGTATCGAAACCGCTCGGCTTGCTGCAGAAAAAAATGCGAAAAACAGGAAACGGCGAATTCGCGATCATTAATTCAATTAAGGGTACCGTTGAAATTTCCGATTTGATCGGGACCTATAATACGATGATCGGAAATATGAAAAGCTTGCTGGCAAAAGTCAAGGACGAGCATGAGCAAAAGGAACAAATGCGCTTCAAGGCGCTGCAGGCGCAAATCAATCCGCACTTTATTTTGAATACGTTAAACAATATTAAGTGGATGGCGTTCATGCGAGATGATCGCGAAGTTGGGGAAATGATCTCATGTCTGGCTGCTCTAATGGAAGAGAGTATTGGGCGGGGCAACGACATCATATCGATACGTCAGGAAATACGTTACATTGAAAATTTCATGCAGTTGCAGAAGATTAAATACAATGAACGCATCACCGTCAATTATGATATCCCGGAGCCTCTGCTGGACGGATTGACGATCAAGTTCATGCTTCAGCCGATTGTGGAGAATTGCATCTATCATGGGATGAAGAAGACGAAGAACAAATGCAGGATCGAGATTCGGGCAAGACAGGAGGCGGATGCCGTTGGGTTCATCATCAGCGACAATGGCGCAGGGATGAGCCGGGATAGACTGAAAGAGGTGCGCACAATGCTGTACGAAGGCTCAGCGGTTGCCGGACCGAAGCATATCGGATTAAAAAATGTGCATGACCGCATCCAATTGAGCTTCGGAGCCGCTTATGGCGTAACGATAGACAGTCAGGAAAATTCGGGTACTGAAGTTTCGGTCAAAATCCCATATCAGAAGTGCGAGGAGGAGGAACGTTTGTGCTGAAGGTTGCTATCGTTGACGATGAAATGGTTGTAAGAATCGGCATTCAATCCCTAATTCCGTGGAGGGACCACGGCTTCGAAATTGTCGGTGACGCGGAAGACGGCGAGCAGGCCGTGTCGTTGATCGAAAGGGAAAAGCCGGATATCGTATTGACGGATATCGTCATGCCTGGCATGGATGGATTGCAACTGATCGAATACGTCAAGAATCATCATCCGCTCATCCACATTTGCGTATTAAGCAGTTATAGTGAATACGACTATGTCAGGCGCGCGCTGAAGCTCGGGGCTGACGATTACTTCTTGAAAGCGTCAATGAAGCCGAACGAGTTGCTTCAACTGCTGGAAGAGATGAAGTCGAGAGTAAGCATCCGGCATGCTCCCGCTGCAGAAGCAACGTCGACGACCGATTTCGGGTCATTGCTGAATGGAAGCATACCCGCACAGCTGGAAGACATGATGGAGGCACAGCCGTGCAGGTTGCTCGTCATACGCGCGCATCGACATAATCAGAGCAGGCAAGCCGGGAGCGAGGTGACGCAAGCAATGCTCCGATTGCTGGAGCAGCAGCTGAACGAAGCGGAGGGGCAGACGGTGATAGCGAATAAGTCAGGCGAATGGATCGCGATTTTGCCGGAGAATGAGTATGGAGATACTGCTGACGACTTTATCGCGGCGGCGAAACGTTTCTTGAATGTGACGGTCTCCATCGGCTGCAGCGAAACCGTTATTGATCGCGGCGCGCTCGCTCAAGCTTATGATGAAGCGGGATTGGCATGGGAATACTGCTTTCACGGTGGAACAGGAAAGGTTTATGTCCTTGGCGAGTATGAATATGCTTTAGGGGATTCCTGCAACGATACTGACGCCGCGCCGCGCAGGCTATTGCAGCAGCTGGAGCAGTCAGGTGACAAGGACATTCGATCGAATGTCGATCTTGTAATTCGTTGCCTGCGTGAACGTAAAGTGCAAAAAACGCAAAGTATGGAGCTGTTTCTGGAAATATGGCATGTCATGAAGCAATGTCTGAAGAGGCGCGGCATTGATCGCGGTTTTGGGGAGCACAAGCCGTTCGGCATGCCCGTGTACGAGCGGATTATGCATATCGAGACGATGGATGAAGCGGAACAGTTATTCGATACACTGCTCCAGTATTATGACGAATGGGTAAGCGGGTGGAAGAAAGCGACGTTCAGCAGCGACATACGCAAACTACTCGACTACATTCATGAGCATTACCGCGAGCCTATTTCATTGAAGGATGCGGCGGATTATATCAATCTAAGCGAAAGCTACTTGACGCATTTGTTCAAGAGGGATACGGGCAAAAGCGTGGTGGAATATATTTCAGAGCTGCGAATGAACGAAGCGGCGGCTCTGCTGCGCAATACGGATTCGCCAAGCTATGCGATCGCCGAAGCTGTCGGGTACGCGAACATCAATTACTTCGGGCGTATATTCAAAAAGAGGATGGGAGTCAGCCCAAGTCAGTACCGGGATCGCTTCCGTCAGTGAAAATGTGAACATGGGCAAGCGATTCGTGAACATGCCGAGCAATTCGGAGAGATTGTGAATGATTATCCTCGGATTGTTCATTTCAAGATTGTAAGCGCTAACATAAAATAGTAGATGACAAGAGGCTCTTGATTCATCAATTAAGGGGGAAAGTGAATGAGACAACTAAGACTTCGATTCATTCAAGCCGTTGCGCTTGTTCTTGTTTTGTCGCTGGCGGCATGCAGCGGGAACGGGAACCATAACGCTTCAAGCAGCAATGGAAGAGCAGACGGGAAGCCGGGAGAAGGTTCCGGCCAGACGCCAGGGTCAACCGAACCGCAAGCGGCGAAAATTACATGGTGGGCCGCATGGAACGAAGCGGATGGTCCGGCGGATATTATTAAAGAATTTAATAAGAAATATCCGCACATTGAGATAGAGTATGTGAAGTTCTCGAACAATGACGAAGGCAATGTGAAGATCGACACTTCTTTGCTGGCCGGACTTGAAATCGATGTTCTGATGAATTTCGGTCTGCCGCGGTTCATTCCGAGGGCGGAGAAAGGGCTGCTCCTTGATCTTACAGAGTACATTCAGCGCGACAAGCTCAATATGGAGGAAGAGTTCGGATCCAGCGTCAACACGACGGACGGCAAGTATTTCGGACTTCCGGCTTCCTCATTAAGCAATGTTGTTTATTTTAATGAAACCATGCTGGAAGCGGCGGGATTGCAGGTTCCGGCTGAGTGGACGCTGGAGGACTACAAGGAATATGCCCGCAAGATGACCAGCGGCGAAGGCGCGAACAAGATATACGGCGCCTCGGATTACGCGTACGTCGGGCTGTATTATTGGACCATGCCGGCCAGAGGCCTTCTGGGCGACAATGCGTGGTTCAAGAGCGACAACGAAGCGAATTTCGATCATCCCGTCTATAAGCGCGCGTTGGAGTTCAAATATAATCTCGAGAATGTGGAGAAGATACAGTTCCCGTATACGGAGTTCAAAGCGTCCAAAACGCTTGCCGAGGAGCTGTTCGTGCAAGGCAAGGTAGCCATGACGGCAGGAAGCAATTCACTAACGCGTTTTTTGAAAAATGAAAAGGATTATCCCCATGATTTCCGAACGACGATAGCGCCGTTGCCGATGCTGGATCGTGATCAGGACATCAATTACAACAAAGGCTTATACCCGTTCTCCTACCTTGCGATTAATGCCAAGACCAAGGAGAAGGAGGCTTCCTGGACATTCGCCAAGTGGCTGGCGACGGAGGGTTCGATCTTCTTGGCTAAGGTCGGTCATATTCCATCTTGGACCAAGACGGATAAAAATGCGTTGGCCGATGCGATGCTCGGTCCGAACGCCGATAAGATTATGGATGTTGAAGCCTTCAAAAATGTATTGCTCGATTACGATTCGCCCGCTTATAAGGATACGCGATTGAAAGCTTACTCCGAGGTGAATGCCATTATTCAGGGGGAAGCGGAAAAATATTTGTTCGATCAAATCAGCCTGGATGAAGCGATTGCCAATATGAAGAAGAATGCTGATGACGCATTGCAAAAGTAAGCGATAAAGACAGGAATCTATGAAGGAGTTGGTAGTGGGTGAGTGCAACAATCCATTTCGGAATCGTTGGCTGCGGTTACTTCGGCAGCGGTTTCGCAAGAACGATCAGCAAGTTGGAAGGTGTCAAAACCGTTGCGGTACACGGAGGAACGAGAGCGCAGTCGCTGGCGGACGAGCTGGGCTGCGATGCATACGAGAACCTGGAGGAGATGCTTGTCCGGTCCGACCTGGACGCCATCATCGTAGCCAGTCCGAACCATGCTCACAAAGAAGCGGTTGTCATGGCGGCGAAATACGGCAAGCACGTTTTCTGCGAAAAGCCATTCGCCTTATCGATTGCTGATTGCGACGAAATGATCGCGGCTTGCCGTGACAACGGCGTTGTGCTGATGGCCGGTCATATTATGCATTTCATGAATGGCGTACAGCAGGTGAAGCGCTGGATCGAGGCGGGCGAGATCGGACGGCCGATTGTTATCCATGCTGAACGCACTGGCTGGGAGGAAAGGCAGCGAGAGGTGAGCTGGAAGAAGCAACTGAACAGCTCGGGAGGCCACTTGTTCCATCATATTCATGAGCTGGATTTCTTGCAAGCGATTATGGGTCCCGCCGTATCGGTCAGCACGGCGGGAGGTAATCTGGCGCATAGCGGGGAAGGCTTCGGAGATGAAGACGACGTTCTGCTCGTCACGCTTGAATTCGCTGGCGGCACAGTCGGCACGATGCAATACGGCTCTGGATTCCGCTGGGGAGAGCACTTCGTCAAGATCAACGGAACGGAAGGCGCGATCCTGCTTGATATGGAGCAGTCCTCCGTTATATTGAAGAAAGGCAAGGAAACGATCCGGTTCGGCTTGAACGACACGTCGGAGGAGGATGCGGTGCGGATGGAGACGTATCAACGGAAGAGCGGCGGCGTATTCTACGGAACGAAGGATACGGCACTTCCGCTGCATCTCGGCAAGCTGATGAAGAAGGAGATCAGCTGCTTCCGCGATGCGATTCTGGGATGGCCGATCGAAAAGCAATACGAGCGGTTGTTCAACGGCTCCGCTGCGCGATCATCGGTTGCGACGGCCGAAGCGGCGATGAATTCGCTCCGCGAAAAACGGTGGATGACGATTGAGTGGTCAAATTGATCGTCCCGGGAGGTTGCCAGCTTGCATAGAAAAGAACATGTTGTTGGCTATTTGTTCCTTGCGCCCAGTTTAATCGGTTTTGCCGTTTTTCTCTTGTTTCCGATCGTATTTTCATTCGTGCTCGCTTTCAGCGAATGGGATCTGGTGTCCGGGCTGAAGGCGATCACCTTCATCGGTCTGAATAATTTCTCGGAGATGTGGAGCGATGAATGGTTTCGTGTTTCATTAAAGAACAACTTTATTCTGACCGCGCTGGTTGTACCGATCACAATGATCGTATCGCTGGCGATAGCCATCGTGCTGAACGACAAGGTATACGGCAAAAACATGCTGCGGCTTGTGTACTTTATGCCTTACATTACTACGATTGTCGCGGCGGCGGTTGTATGGATGGCGCTGTATCATCCTTCGCAAGGGCCCATTAATCAACTGCTGCTCTCTCTTGGTGTGGATAATCCGCCCAAATGGTTGGCCAGCCCGACTATGGCGCTGCCGTCCATCGCCATTATGATGATCTGGGCCGGCATCGGTTTTGATTTGATCGTTTATATGGCCGCGTTGCAAGGCATACCAAAGCACTTGTATGAAGCGGCGGATCTGGATGGGGCCACCGGCTTGCGCAGGTTCTTTCATATTACGCTGCCGATGCTGTCGCCCACGACATTCTTTCTGTTCATTACGCGGATCATCCATTCGTTCGAAGTGTTCACCCCGATCAATATTATGACTGAGGGAGGACCGGGAGATGCCACATCTGTGCTTGTCTATCAAATTTACAAAGTATCTTTTGCGTTCTATCGGCTCGGTTACGGATCGGCGATTGCCTGGGTGCTATTTGTCATTATTTTCATCATCACGCTCATTCAGTGGAAATATCAGAATAAGTGGGTGACCTACAATTGAATGTGAAGAAAATGGGTTTCACCGTCATGGCGGCCGCTGCGGGAGTATTTATGATTCTGCCCTTCCTCTGGATGGTGTCCGCATCGTTGAAGAGACCGATTGACGTATTCGCATTTCCGATACAGTGGATACCGGATGAGATGATGTGGAGCAACTACAAGGAAGTGTGGATGAACCCGTATTATACGTTTTATTTGTATTACCTTAATTCATTGAAGGTTACGATTCTGTCCGTGTTGGGCACGCTGCTCGTCAGTTCCATGGCGGCATATGCATTCGCCAAGCTTCATTTTTGGGGGAAAAACGCGATCTTCCTTTGCTATTTGGCAACACTGATGATTCCGCCCCATGTGACGCTTGTGCCTCGGTTCATTCTGTTCCACTGGCTGGACATATATAATACGCATTGGGCTTTGATTTTGCCGGGCATGTTTAATATATTGGGCATATTTTTGCTTCGCCAGTTTTTCATGGGCATTCCATCCGAAATATCGGAAGCGGCGAAGATAGACGGCGCGGGCCACGCGAGAGTTTGGTCAATTATTATTTTGCCGTTGGCAAAACCAGCACTTGTATCGCTTATGATTCTGTCATTCATATGGAATTGGAACGATTATATCAATCCGCTTATCTTTATTACATCCAAGGATCTGTATACGATTCCCGTAGGCTTGCAAGCTTTCATGGGGATGGAATCGGTTCAGTACAATCTCATTATGGCGGGGGCGGCATGCGCTATTCTGCCTTTGTTAATCTTATTTCTCATATTGCAAAAATATTTTATTTCCGGTATCGCCAGCAGCGCGATCAAAGGTTAGGAGAGAATCAAGATGATTAAAAACAAATTGCAAGGCATGATCTGTCCGATGATTACCCCGCTCGGCGACAGGGAACAAATTGATGAAGCGGCGGTGCGGCACTTAGTATGCCGGCTTGTGGACAGAGGGGCCGACGGCATATTCCTGCTGGGCAGCATGGGCGAGTTTCCGGTTATAGAAGAAGAGGAACGGCGTAGGCTGATCGAGATTGCCGTCGATGAAGCGAAGGGGAAAATTCCAGTTATGGCCAACGTATCGGCGGAAGGGCTGCGCAAGACGGAGAGAAATCTTCGCGGCGCGCTGGATGCGGGAGCTGACGCGGTCGTGCTGGTCGCTCCTTACTTCTATACGCTAAGGAATGAACGAGAGCTTCGCGATTATTTCCTGGAAGTGAGCAGGAACAGCAGCAAACCGCTCATTATGTACAACATCCCCAAATATACGAATAATCCGTTGTCGGTGCCCTTGATTGCCGAATTAAGCGAGGAATCGAATATTATCGGCATTAAGACTGATATATTCATCGATGTGACCCTTATGCGCAGGCTTGCGGGACGCCATGATTTTTCCGTGTTGCACGGCAATGAAGCGACGCTTGATCTTGCCTTGAAGCTTGGCGCTGACGGCTATGTTCCGGGCATCTCGACGTTGGCAATCGATCGCTGCGTGGAATTGCTGCGCAGGTGGCGACAGGGTGATGCGGCAGGAGCGGCATTGCTGCAGACGGAATTGATCGCCGTTCAACGCACGGTGTACGGCGACAATGCCGAGCACTGGGGAACGGGCCATAAATACGCGCTTTCGCTGTTGGGACTTTGCCAGACTCATGTGGCGACCACGCTGCCGCCGTTGAGCGAACGACAGAAAGAGGTTATTGCATCGGCTCTGCGGCAATACCGGATCGCATGACAGCATCACGCGAATGTGATATTAAGCCTCTGCGCATTGGCATGATCGGCCTCGATACATCGCATGTAACGGAGTTCGCCAAGCTGCTTCACGATGAAACGCATCGTTACCACGTTCCGGGCGGGCGCATTGCGGCCGCATACCGAGGCGGATCACCCGATGTGCCTCTCAGCTGTAAGCGCATTGACGGATTTACCTCGGAGTTGCAGCAACGGTATACGGTTCCGCTAGTCGAAACACTGGAGGAAGTGGCAGACCGATGCGATGTTCTCATGCTTGAATCGGTCGATGCCAGGCGGCATCTAGAACAATTTCGCCGCATAGCGCCTTTCGGCAAGCCCGTATTCATCGACAAGCCGTTCGCGGCAAGCAGCGCTGACGCGGCTGATTTGGCTGCTGTTGCGCAGCAATACGGCACGCCGATCATGAGCGCTTCCGCGCTGAGGTTCGCCGATGGGCTGGAGCGCGCGCTTTTGAACACGGAGCATGGACCGATCGTTGGTGTCGACTGCTACGGACCGATGCCGCTGGAGCCTTCCATGCCGGGCTTTTTCTGGTATGGCGTTCATATGGTGGAGATGATTTATTGTGTCATGGGGGAAGGCTGCGCGCAAGTGTCGGCGCTTATGAGCCGCGACCATGATATTGCCGCAGGACGGTGGAAGGATGGCCGAATCGCTGTCCTGCGCGGCTGCCGCAGCGGGAATTGTCGCTTCGGGGGGATGATTCACCGGGAATACGGCTCCGATATCATCATATACGCCTCCCCGAAGCCGTATTTCGCAAGCTTGCTGGAGCGGGTGATGGACTGGTTCAGAACGGGCCGGTCGGCAGTTGCGCTGTCCGAGACGCTGGAGACGATACGCTTTATAGAAGCAGCCAACAAAAGCCGTCTGAGCGGGCTGACTGTTAACTTGAATTGGAAATAAAGAAGCTTCCAAATAACGGTGATGGGCTCATTAAATTTTTCTACGCACTACACTACAGTAGACTCGGAAAAAAGTAGACTGAAGTGAAATTCGAGATACGAAAAAGCATTTACTATATTATTAGCGACCACATCAATCGAAGATATTATCCGGATGAAAAAGTCCAGGAGTTTATAGGACGCTAACCGATCCTACTGAATAAAAGCCTGCCGAGTTGCGGCAGGCTTTTGGACAATTTCAGAAGTTTGTTTTATTGGTTCACCTTATGCTTCTGCAATATCGCCTGAACCTGCTCTTCCAAGTTGCTGCCTTGCGCAATTTTCTCCTGACCGTCACTGTTCCTTACGATATAGTAAATATCCGAATCTGGTGATTTCTTTAGGAAAAGGACGTATGGCTGCATGGCTTGCAACTCGTTGAAATGGCCCATTTTTAGTTTTTTCTTGCCTTCAGAATCTTCAATTAACGCCACACGTTCTGAAATTACTACTTCATCCCCGCTATTGATACCTGTAGCATTTTTGTAAACTGAATCAATTTTGAATTATACAAAGCTTTGAAAATATTCAATATCCCGAGGAGTATTGGATTTATCCAGTGGGTCTTTTGGGAAGTATCTGATATCGGACTTCCGTTCTTCTAAGCTTTCTTGAGGAACGCCAAGCACAACCAGATCAGCAAAATCTCCAATTTTGTCCTGATCAACCGTATAAACAATATTGGCTTCAAATACAATTTCTTTAATGCTACTAACCTGCGCATCGCCCTTCATTGTTTCGCTTTCAGAATCACCAACAGCTTTGGCTTCATATTGGATGTCCTGGCCTGCATTTCCGTTGACTCCGCTGGCATAAATGTACGTTCCGGCAGCTAGTACGGAAACAACCCCGATACTAATAAACCATTTTTTCATACCCGAACTTCCTCCATTCCTTTAATAATTAAGGTCTCCACTTACCAATAATTTCATCATAAAAATGAGCAACCTCTTGGTTCATTGTATAGAGCAATCACATCATTGCAACGTAATCCATTTCAAGAATGTTGCAGCTTTAGGATATGGCCCCCTTCTGTTGTACTTGGATAAGCAATGACCTGTTCGATGTTGAATAGATAGTGTCAGATGTTAAAATGTTGATATCCGACTCGAAAAAATAAGACTGTTAGGTACTATTGATCGAGACAAAAATATCACGCCGCACTATAAACGGAATGAAGAGGTGATCCCTGATGACGGTTCTATTCCGTCCCGTTCAATCTCCGACCTTGCATAGCGAAATTCAGCTGCCGGGGTACAGCTATCGCGAATATCGGCCGAGCGGGAGGCTTGCATCGTATGTTGCTTGCTATTGGTCGGTCGATTTCGACCCCAGAAGCGGGATGCAGTCCCACCGAATTATTCCCGATGGCTGCGTGGATATTATCGTCGATCGAAAAGCAAGCTCCAGCAGCGGGGCCGCATTCGCCGCAGGGCTCATGACGACGTACCACGTGCTCGATTTCGCAGAGGAGCAGTCCTCGTTCGGCATCCGCATGTTCCTGGAGTCCGCACGTTCCCTGTTGCGAATCCCGGTCTCTGAGTTGACCGGCGGGCGGGTTTATCTGGATGAGCTGTGGGGAATGGAAGGACGGGCTGCGGCCGAACGGCTTCTGCTCGCAAGCGATGTGCCCGAACTGATTGCCCTTGCAGAGCGGCTGCTAACCGCCAGATTGTCCCGATGGGAGGCCCCGGCAACTCCCGGGCTTGTACAACACGGACTGCATTATATGTATGATGCCTATGGCGCGTTGTCTCTGCCCGAGCTGGCAGATAAGATGGGGTATAGCGAAAGGCATCTCAGACGGGTGTTCGAGCGGGAGCTCGGCGTCGGACTGAAGGAGCTGGTGAACATTATTCGTTTCCAGAGCTTGCTCCGCGGATTGCGGGACGACGCCTACGCCAGTTATGCGGAGCTGGCGGTGCAATACGGTTATTATGACCAGTCCCACATGGCTGGCGCATTTAAGCGCTATTACGGCAAGACGCCGACGCAAGTGTGGAGAAGAGACGGGAAGGTATCCGACTCTGCAGCTAGGGGGGGAGGTCGGATAATGGAGTGTTGTGAATAGGTCCGTTTTTTCCTATTATCTGATCAAGAGTAAGGGTAAGATGAGAATGAATAGCAAATAACAGAAAGCCAGCGAACCTTCGCGGATTCGAATGGCATGGAAGGAGAACATCGGTATGGGAATTCGCCTGGATATGGTGGGCATCGTAACGAAGGATATGAAGAAGGCGCTGGATTTCTACCGGCTGCTGGGACTGTCCATTCCGGAAGGGTCGGACGACGCGATGCATGTTGAGGCTGAGGGACAAGACGGCGTTCGGCTGGCGTTCGACAAGCAGGAGATGATTGCGGACATTTACGGCGGCTGGGAGGAACCGGCAGGCCATCGGATCGAGTTGGCTTTTCTATGCGAGAACGCCGCTGCGTTGGACAAGCTGTACAGTGTCATCGTAGAGAACGGCTTCGAAGGCCATCGCGAGCCATGGGATGCGGTCTGGGGCCAACGTTACGCTATCGTGCGCGATCCCGACGGCAATCTCATCAGTTTGTTCGCATAGGAGGCAGTCATGGAGATTACGACTTATGACGAATTTGCGCAGTTAGTGGAGCGATATCGGATTTTTCCCTTCGCAGCGTTCGTCCCTGAGCATCCGTCATTGACGACCGTCACCGCTGAAAGCTCCTGGCATACGGAGACGGAGACCGATCCGTGGCTGTGGCGCATCCGGATTGCCCAAGAAGGCAAGGCTGCGTACGGCAAATTTTTCGGGGCAAAGGCGGCATTCATCCAAAGCGAGCTGTTTCCCGCTATGATGACGTTGATGACGGGCAACCGGACGGCGAAAGAACGGTTCGAAGCCGGCTCGATGTCGCGTGCAGCTTACCGGATCTATGGCGTCATCCGTGAGAACGGCAATGTCGATTCGCGCAGCCTGAGGAAGGAAGCCGGTTTTGGGGCCAAGGAGGAAAAGAAGGAATACGACAAAGGGTTGAACGAGCTTCAAAGCGGCGGTTGCATCGTCATTACCGGCTCGGCCAGGCAGAACGAAAGCTGGAGCAGCATGTGCTACGAAACGTCGGAGTCTTGGTTGCAATCGGTGTTGGAAGACTACGAGAGCCTGTCCGTGGAGGATGCTAAACGGCGGGTACAGGAGACGCTCGGGTCGGCGTGTTCGGAGAAGGCTTATGCATTTTTTGCGAAGAAGCTGGGATTGAATGATTAAGCATCAAGCAAACGAAGGGCGAGCAGAGAGGAACTCCGGCATCGCCCTTTTTTTTGCGCGTATGGACCCTATTAGTGTAGTAATCCTGCATTAGAGATGTCGAAAAGGCGCGTGTGCAGGCGTATAGTAGGACGTCATCAGGTGTATTACCTATTAAGCCTGATGATCTATCTCCGTTCCCGGAGATAGATTCGGCTCGTCTCTTCCCAGATGGCACCGGGCTCAAGCGTGACCAGTCCAATCTCTTCGGCGGGAAGCTTCACATTGGGTGCATTCACGAGATTAAGCTGCGGTTCCGGGCAGAAGAAGCCGGGTGTGGCTTCATTATTCCAAATCATCCACTGCTTGTAGGCTGTGCCGGCATCGTATACGAGCGTAACGCCTTCGCGCGCGTCGGTCAGCTCCATTACGTTGCGGCCATTCTTCGTCGCGCTGGAATAATGATTGTCCATCGGCGCCCAATAAGGGGACAAGCCGGTCGTTCGCATGGCTTGCTCTTCATCGGACAGTGGCAGATATCCTCCTGTCGGCAGCATGCGCTCATTCATCTCCCACCGCTTGTCGATCGTCATCGTGAAGCGGCAGTCCTCCGGCGTGCTGCCGGTTGCGAATGGCGCGTTGATCGCTGTATGAAAGGCCAACATGCATGGCATGGCCTCCTCGCCCGAATTGTGAACCATCACATGCTGGAGCAATCCTTGATCGCTAAGGGAATACCGCAATCGAAGCGTGAATTGATGCGGCAGGTAGCGATATATAGGATGACTTTCGTCAATTGCAATGCTCAGAGAGACATAGCTCTCCGTATGATTCGTGCAATAATCGTCGACTTGCCACGCCGCAGTATGGAAGAAGCCGTGCAGATGATTGCCCCTTGCCACTTCGTTCACAGGGAAGGTGTACGTGCGGCCGTTCCAAGTGAAAGTGCCATTGTCGTAGCGATTGGGAGGGAACAGAATGGGAATGCCATGCACGCCGGGACTTGCCCGGAATGCGTCCATCTCATCGGCGGCAGGCTCTCTTAAGATCGTATATTGCCGCACAGTGTCGCGGAAGGCAATAAGGTTGGCGCCTACATGAGGCAATACAGCTGCTTCGTAGGGTCCCCACTGCAGCCAGATGGCTTCTTCGTCGTGGAACGGTTGCCGGAATGCTTGTGCTTGCTTAGTCATAGTATCCTCCTAGAATCTTTGGATGTTGTTTCCTATCAATATAGCAGGGCTGCGAACAACAAACAACCGCCACTTTCTCGTGTAGAGACGAGAAAGTGGCGGTTGGCAGCTGACGGGGCTTACTTTGAGTTTTTCACTTCGTTGTTCTTCTTGCGCTGCGAGAATAGCTGCTCGATGACGAATTGCTTGCGGCGATTGACGGACAATCGCTTCGTATCCGAGCTTGCCGTCCCGAAGCATACGGTACCGTTCTCGATCGATCGGATTCCGGAAATATTAATGTAGCAGTTGGAGCTGATCTGGAAATAATTGATTTTCTCCGTCAGCTGCCTGATCTCATCGGCGGTCATTCTTATTTTTCTATTGTAATAGGGACCGTGGAAGCTTACGAGACCTTGAACGCCGATCTTGAAGTAGAGAACATCTTTCTCCAGATCGAAGTCCTTGTAAATATTCCGTTCATTCAAAACTACCGTTGCTGCATTCATCATCCTTTTTCCCCCTTTTAAGAATGTGAACATCGGAATTGTTAGCGCTTACATTATAGCATAATGCGTGGAGCTTGTGAAGAGAAACCTTAAAAAATTTTAAGGTTCGGGGAAGTCGTGCTTAGCAGCAGCGAATGGAAAAAAGGATTGTATGCCGAAGGAGCTTGTGCTATGTTCACTTTAGGAAAAGCGGACGGGAATCCTCCCCATTTCAATGGGGCAGATGAAAGTCCGCTTTGCCCGAAATCCCCCTTGCGGGGATACAAGGGTCAAAATACACCATGTGTAACCCGGAAACTATGGATACCACTTGAACAACAATTCGTTTCTGATAGACTATCTGTATGACAAAAGAAAATATAAAGCACGCTAGAACATGCGTTTACAACGTCAATTATCACATCGTTTGGTCGGTTAAGTATCGTCGTTCTGTACGATCAGCAGAAATTGAAGCCTATCTTAAAGAACTACTCCAGGAAATGGCTCAAGAAAAAGAATTTGAAGTGATCATGATGGAGGTGGGCGAAAAAGACCATATTCATGTTTTTGCGTCAGCACT
>NZ_JAOQJC010000065.1 GCF_025567625.1 Paenibacillus sp. J5C2022
ACGGGCAGATTCGCGATTGCAAGCGAATAAACGATCTACATTCCCCTTGGATGCTCGAAAATGTACAACTTGTCCTCTAACCATCTCTCTCACCTCGAACCGCTTGTAGATATACTCATTATACCACACACACGTTCGTACACGGAGAGTTTTTGTCAATCCACTCCTAACCTGTTCATTACTCGAATGGCTGTTTTCCTCCCCATCCAGAAGGAATGTTCGGGAAAAGTGTCATTCATCCCCCACCTGCTTCGCTGAGGAAGGAGACTTCTGTGACGCATGGAGTTAAAGATCAACCGTTATCTGACGTTTGCATCATCTCCATAATGGCAACTCTAGTGGTAAAAAGGGAGTGAAGACCGTCACATGAAAAGCACAGGAATATCCTTCTTGCACTTATCCGCTATTATGCTGCTATCGATCGGCTTGATGAATCACGTTATTCTAATTCCTTCCTTGCTGGACATCTCGAAGCGCGACGCATGGCTGGCCGTCATCATAACCAGCGTGCTCTTTATCCCGTTATTCTGGGCGATAGCCATCATCGCCAAGCGAAGCCAAGCGATGAACAAACCGATGATGGAGTGGTTAGCGGAGCGAATCGGCAAGATACCTGCCGGAATAATCGCTGTCGCTTTTGTTTGTTTGCTGCTTCTGTCCGCCGTCACTACCGGCAAGGATATGAAAATATGGACAAGCTCGACCTATCTTCCTCTAACGCCGCCAAGCGTTATTGTCCTGTCGTTTATCGGCCTGTGTCTGTATTTGTCACTTCACGGGATTCGGGCCATCGCCCTCGTCTCTGTGGTGCTGCTTCCTTTCGTCATACTGTTCGGGGAGTTCGTAATGGTCGCCAATTTCCCTCATAAAGATTACAGCATGCTGTTCCCAATCTTCGAATACGGCTCCTCAGGCATGTGGCGGGGAATAGTTTACGCCGGCACCGGATTTGTCGAGATGCTCTACATACTGCTGCTAATCCACTATGTGAAGCGCAAGGTGAAATCCGGTTACATCATTGTGTTGGGACTGGCCATGGCAGGCTTGACAATCGGTCCCGTTATGGGGGCGATTGCGGAATTCGGACCTGTTGAAGCTGCTACGCAGCGTTTTCCCGCATTCGAAGAATGGCGGCTTGTCCGTATCGGCAACTACATTAATCATCTGGACTTCTTGTCCATCTATCAATGGATAAGCGGCGCGTTCATTCGAATCAGTCTGGCCATCTTTCTAATTGCGGACCTGTTTCCCGCCAGACGCCGCACTCTCGCTGCCTGCTCAGTCGCCTTGCTCATAGCCGTCCTGATCATATGGCCAATGAGTGACATCACTTTTTTGCATGCAATGACGAATTATTACTTTCCACTCGTCTTTGCCTTTATGCTGACGCTGTGTGCGGTGCTGCTTATTCTTACTCTCATTGCTTACAGGAAGAAAGGATGGGCCGGGCATGAATCTGAAAGCCGTTAAACAACTGTTCGCCCAGTTGGACGACGTCATCTTCGATATACACTTCTTCCCGGATTCCAGGGATGTGTACATCATATACTGCAAATCCATGTGCGACACCCAGCTTATTCAAAGTATGATTATGCCGGAACTGCAACGGTTGGAATACCAAGGTCCTTACAACGACCAAGAAGCTATTCTGGCCCATTCCACTATCCAAATGGCTGCGGTAAACAATCTTGACGAACTTGTCGCCGCAATATTCAGCGGGGATGCCATCATATACTGGGAACAATCAGAAGTATGCGCTTCGGTCCCTATATGCGGTATTCCGACAAGACAAACGGACGAAACCAACATTGAAGTATCGATTCGCGGGCCCAAAGACGGTCTTGTGGAGGACATAGACACCAATATCGCATTGATTCGCAAGCGGCTGCCCGTTAGTCAGCTTGCCAATGAAAGGCATATTATCGGGAATCGCACTCGCACGAAGATCGGATTCCTCTATTTAAAAGACAAGCTCGATGACGATATACTCGCTCTCGTTCGCGAGAAGCTAAGCAGCATCCCGTCTTCTGTTGAAGAGCTGACTAGTGCCAACCAGTTGGAGGAGCTTATATCCGACAAGCCATACAGCTTGTTTCCATTAACCGCATATACCGGGCGAGCCGACTTTATCACTTCTTGCCTGCTGAAGGGACGCTTCGCCATCGTCATAGACGGTGTCCCCGGAGCGATCATTGCACCGGCCACATTACCGCTGCTGCTCAAGACGCCCGAAGACACTCATTTCAACTTCCTTTCTTCATCATTGGGAAGAGTGCTGCGCTTGTTCAGCGTCATCATCGCCATCATGCTGCCCAGCTTCTTTATCGCGCTGATCGGCTTTCATCAGGACCAGCTGCCTTTCCCTTTTCTTGCCACTATCGTGCTCACGCGACTGGGCACTCCACTGCCAGCTCCATTGGAAATGCTGGTCGTGCTCGTTCTGCTGGAGACGTTCAAGGAAGCAGGTTATCGCCTGCCGTCCATGATCGGGCAGACACTGACGGTTGTAGGCGGCCTTATTATTGGCGATGCCGCGATCAGGGCAGGCATCCTGTCGCCCAGCATAGTCGTCGTCGGTGCTATTGCAATGGTCGCCGGCTCAACCCTAATCAGTCAGACATTGGCTGGAACGGTAAGCGTCATTCGCATTATCGCTCTGCTGCTGTCATCCATGCTCGGCATGTACGGCTTTATGCTGTTCACAATGCTGCTGGTCGTGTACATTATCGGTCTCACCTCCTTCGGCATTCCTTACTTGTCTCCGTTCTCCCCATTGCGGCTGAAGGAGATTCTGTCGGCCACATTCGCTCTGCCGCGCAAGTGGATGGGCCGCGTGCCGAAGAGCTTGAGGAAAGGAGATTAGCGCTTCCATGAAAAATGCGGCCGTCAGGCTCCGCGTGGTCCTGTGTTTATTCCTCTGCCTAACCTTTCTGTTTCTTGCGGGCTGCTGGGACTACAAAGAAATTCAAAAAGCCGTTTACACAACGACGATTGGTATTGATTATTCCAATAGCGAGTACACCGTCTATATGCAGGCATTAACCTTCTCCAATGTAGCTCAGCGGGAAGGCGAACGCCCGGCGAAGCATAAGTCTGTCATCGGTATTGGAACGGGGAAGACGCTCGCGGAGGCTTTCTTTGAATTGTACAAATATGAGCAGCAGACCCTCTATTGGGGTCATATCATGACCGTCATTATCCATGAGAACGCCCTTCGGCGAGTGAGAGTCGAGCAATTCATCGACCTGATCAACCGTTATCGAGAGATTCGTTACAATCTCTGGTTTTTCGGCACGAATAGCGATATTAAAGAAATGCTGAACATTAATCCCGACTTTGGTTATTCGCCATACGAGTCTGTATTAATGAAGCCTGAGCGGAACTTTGCCCAATATTCCTCCACTAAGCCGGTATACTTCTACCGATTCATAGCAGACTTTTACGAACGTGGCAAGAGTGCGCTCCTGCCTCGAATCACAATCAATAATACGCATTGGCAAGAAGGAATGGTGAAGTCGCCACAGCTTGTATTAGAAGGAGCTTATTTCTTCTATCGCGACCATTTCAGCGGATATCTTTCGTCCGCGCAGCTCATCGGGAAAAGGTATATGAATCCCCGTTCCATCCGGATGCCGATAACGGTGTGGATGAACGGAAAACCGGCAGCGACGCTTGTCGCCAACAAACCGGAAATAAAGCATAGCTATCGTATTCGGAATGGCAAGGTGGTTTATGACATATCCATCCGGCTTTCAGGCTTTATTGATGAATTGGTGCAGGAGCCGAGCGAGAAGGAGCTGGTAGAAGCCGCCGAGCGAAAAATAAGCAAGGAAGTGCTGGAAACCTTTCGCTATGGAAAGAAAATCGGTGTGGATGTGTACAACTTGAACACCGAACTGTTCAGATATCATTACCGGGATTGGCAAACGTATATTTTGCCGCATTCCGACATAAGCAATACCGAAATCGCCAGCGTGAATGTCAAGTTCCGATTGCGATACAGCGGCAAGTACAAAAACAGACTGTCATGAAGCATCGTCGCTCATGACAGTCTGTTAAATTTTCTCGCTAGGTACCGAACAACCTCATGACCACTATACCGGCAAAGGCAAGGATAATGCCCGTCAGTTCCGTACGTGAGAAGCTCTCCTTCACCACGAATCGGGTGTAAATGAGTATGATGATAACATTAAGCGCCGCCACAGCGGAGACTAGCCCGGCCTTTCCGAGATCGAATGCGGTAATAATAAAAAACATGCCTACCGTATTCGTCGTTCCGACCGCCATCCCCACAAGGAAAGTTCGCAACCGGGCTCTGGATTTGCGGACGACAGGCTGGTTAGTTGAAGCGGGGGGAGCAGATATCTCCGACGCAGCGGCCAGTTCTTCCGTCTGCATGCGCGATTTTCTGAGATCGAAAAGCCACCATAATCCGAAGCAAGCAGTCCCGGTCGTGAACAGAAAGAACATGCTTGGAAACAACTCTGCACCGATCATCGTAGACCATTTCCCGGACAAATCGTTGAAGGCGAACATTAGCATAGCGAGCAGCCCCCATTGTGCACCTTGCAGATTGCGAAGCGACAACTCGTTGGAGTACCTGACAAGCAGCACTCCTCCAATAATGATGAGGAACGCGATAAGCTGCATCGTATGAAGCTTTTCTCCCCATAGCAGAAAGGCTACAATTACGACCACAACGGATGGCAGTGCTGTAAGAATGGCTACCAGCGACGCTTTGCCTACGGCAAATCCTTTGAACATTCCCGCATTGCCGCCGAACGAGAAAAGGCCCATCTGAATACCGACGAGACTGGCGGCATTCCAAGCGGAACCGGTGGCAATAGCAGCGATCAAGTTCACAACCGCTCCCATCGCAAATACGCCGCATAGCAGTAAATTGCGGTCAAAACCTTGCTGACTGGTCCAATGATACGATATCCCCCTCATCCCGAAGCTAACCGCCGCCAGGATGGCATACATAAGCCACATCTTGCCTATATCCTCCTCTGTCTTCCTGCTGAATCTACATTGCCTGCTTATTTATCTGGTCTGCTGGTTTAAGCACCTGATTTCGACCATACCCATAAATCACTTTTCTACCACCCGCAATATAGCTACCGCCTACTCCTTAGCTGCCATCCTTTACTTTCCTACCGCCTACTACTTGGCTGCCATCCAGTTCTTTCCTACCGCCTACTACTTGGCTACAACGTACTACGTATCCCCGGTCTCCTGCTCATCTATTCTACAAACAGTTGCTTTCCCGATAGTGGCGACTTGCATCATAGAACAGTTATTTACGTTGTAGCTGCTTACCTGCTCCAGCCTGTTTTTCGATTACTGCTTCTTTCAATTACTTCTGCTTTCCACTCAACAGACTGCTTAATTCGATAGCTACTTATCTGCTCTATAGACTAATCGTTTTCTACTGTACCTGAACAGTTGACATAATACTCTCCATGATAGCACCGATTTCTCCTCTTGGGGAGATAATCTGTATTTTCTTTTTTATCGATAACTTCCTGGTTCACAAGGATCACCTTATCGAGCTCTCGCAACCACCCCGCTATCCCCTTGATTCAGGAGCATTTTATCGCACTTTTCGCAACCTCCTCACTACCCCCTTGATTCAGGAGCATTTTATCGCACTTTTCGCAACCTCCTCACCATCCCCTTGATTCAGGAGCATTTTATCGCACTTTTCGCAACCTCCTCACCATCCCCTTGATTCAGGAGTGAATCTTTACTTTTTTTCAGAAACTTAATGAGTCAAAGTGAAAATAGACCTCTTGTAAGGTGTATATAAGCTACATGGAGAACTAGCCTGAGCCAATGGGACAGTAAGGCCTCCCGTATACGCACAATGCACATCTAATTTACCTGCCGGTGGATTGTCCACGGCCATCCTGAATCAAGGGGAGAGTGGGCCCATTGTAAATCATACATAAGTTACATCGAGAGCTAGCCTGAGCCAATGGGATAGTAAGCCCTTCCGTAAACGAACGTCTAAATAACTTTCGATCGTCCTGAGCTGAGGGGAGAGCAGGCTTTCTTGCCATTGCACGTCTAGAATGCAAAAAAGAGCGGGAGTCTTCCCCGCTCTAATTGTATATAGCTTTGGTGCCCGGTGCACTTAGTCGTTGAAAAAGATTATGAACGGCAGCCCAATGTGACGATTTCGCATGGTGCAACAGCTTGAACATGGGTTCTGCTGTCCCCAACAAGAGAAGCGGCTTCCTCGCCAGCCGATGGCTGCTCCAGAATATCGCTCTTGTACACTTCCTTGCCGCCCTCAGGAACGGTTACAGACAATTCAACCGGCTTGTTGTCCATGTTGTACCAACGAAGCATCACGTCGCCGGTGCCTTCCGCTATCTTCATGGAAGTGAACGCCAGTCCTTCTCCTTCCCATGCAACCGCCGAGGAGCAAGCAGGGAGCTCGCCTTCATGGAGATCGGTCTGAGCCGCTTGCCATGTAATGCCGAATTGATATGCACGCTCGTAAGCATGGAATCGGTCAGATTCGCCGCCGCCATGCGGCAACAGCATCAGGCTGAAGCTGTGCTCTCCCAGACATTGCGCTTCCGGTGTCGGGAATACACCCCAGTCGCCAAGCTCGCTTACTGCGCGAAGAAGTGTGACTGCGATCGTATTGCGACCGTCACGAAGCAGTTCATATTCATGCAAGCCTTGATTCGCGACCGTCAGTCCCGCTTCGCTATTGCTCACATCAACGAACGCTTGCTGATGCTGACAATTGCTCGGGTTCTCCCACTCCTTCGCAGGCTCATTATCCCGCTTGGCTACTTCGAAGATGGAGTCGGCGTAATGGTAGCTTGCCGCCACATCGCTCGGGAACAATGCGCGTACCCGATGGTCCATCGCCCGATTATCGAAGCTGACAGCAATGCCAACGCCGCGACCGCTTCTTTCCAGGCTGACGACAGCGCGAATGACGAGCGGTACCGTACACTCCGTCGTCCGGCCGCTCTTGCGGCTCGGGAAGTAGACGATTTCCTGCTTCTCCTGCTGGAACAATTCATCGCCGGATGCCGGAATGTCGAGCGTGTGCACGATTTCAAGGGCTGCACGGTAGCTTGTATTCTCGATAAGCTTGACCGATGCTTGCTTGCCCTTCGTCGTAATCGCCGTCTCTCCATTCGGCTGCTTGTACATATACTCATTCCCGATGTCGCCCGTATCCTCGAATACTAGCAAATCGCGGTATTCACGTCCGCTCGTCTTATCCGTTACGATCAGGCTGCCATCCGCTTGCACTTCCACACGCAAATAGTCGTTCAGCAGGACATGATTGCCTTCCACCAACGCGGCCTCTTCCCCACTAGCGCTAACCGCCGCTTCGTTCGTCTGTACCCAAGCGAACGAGCGCCAGCCTATAGCCGGTACCGCAGTGGCTTCGAACGTAAGCCTTACGCGGCGGCACATGTACGGCTGGCGGAAACGGTCATCCGGAAGATCGTAGCCGAACTGCAAGCCGAGATCCTCAACATCGCAATGAACCGCATCGCCTTGCTCGTTCAACAGTGTCCTGCCTTCCAAGCCAATTGCTTTCATCATGCTGTTCATCTCCGGAATCGACTTGCCTTCACGGAAATAGATACGGCTGACATCCAGCTCCACAGCAACAACGCCGCTGCGCTCCCAGCCGCTCGTATTGAACACGACGAATGGCAGAGCGTTCTCGCCATATTGCGCGAACCCGCTTGTCCGAAGCGCGGATGCGATAACCCCCTTGCTGTCGTCGATAATGGACTCCGCCACATGACGGCTCTTGTCGAAGCGGGTTACCATCTCGCGATGCACTTCATCGACGCTGCAGCCGCATATGCTGTCATGCGGATGGTTCTGCATCAGCGTCTTCCATGCATACGTGAACAAATGATGCGGATAGGCTTGGCCCAATCGATGCGCGATTGCCGCGAGCGGCTCAGCCGTGCTCTCCAGCAACGACTGTCCCCGCTGATTCATCTGCTTCAGATAGACGCGCGCGGAAGCTGTATTCACCAGCGTGGACCACCCGTCCGTACGCTGACTGCGAAGCTCGCCCTTCACGACCGACAGCTGCCCTTCACCGGACATCGCACCACGTACTGACGCAAGATAGTCCTCGAAGTTGGAATGAATGAACTCCACTTCAGGATGTATGCGCTTGGCCTGCTCGATGGCTTCCGGAAGATCGCACTGGATAGGCTGATGATCGCAGCCGTTCACATAGAGCAGTTGGTTCGTGGATGCATACCGCTCCGCATCCGCCAGCTTCCGCTCCCAGAATTCACGCGCTTCCGCCTCGTCTGTCGGCACTTCGTTGCCGTTGCTGTACCAGTTCGCGAACAGGATGCCCAGCACCTTCGAGCCGTCCGGACCTTCCCATACCAATTCCGAGAAGGAAGACTCGTAGGAATCCGATACGGTATTATTGAAGCCCGTCGGCTTCACGCCGCGTCCGAACAAGGCATTGTCAATGCCGGCTTGGCGCATAAGCTGAGGTGCTTGACCGTATATGCCGAATGTGTCGGGGAAATAGCCGATTTTGGAAATTGTGCCGTACGGCGCCGCATCCCGGTGACCGATCTGCATATTGCGCACATTCGCCTCGGAGCTGGTCAGGAATGCATCCTGCAGAATGTACCAAGGACCGATGCCGATCCGTCCTTCACGAATTAACGCCTCCAGCTCTGCGCGTCGTTCAGGGCGCACCTGCAAATAGTCTTCCAGTATGATGGTCTGTCCGTCCAAAAAGAAGCTCTTGTAATCGGGCTTGCTCGCCATCGTATCCAGAAGGGTATCCATCAGCTCCACCAGCCGAACATGATGCTTCTCGTATGGCAAATACCACTCCCGGTCCCAATGCGTATGGGAAATAATGTGCGCCGTCTTCTTCGTTGTCATGAATGCTCCTCCTAACCGGTCGGTGAAATGGAAGTCAGGTATAAGCGATTCACTTATACCTGACCATGCTTATTGTATATATTCAACCGTCACTTCCGTTGGACGGAATACGCTCTTGATCTTGCCTTGCTTATCGGTGGCGAACAATACGGACCGCTCTTGCTCCAGCTTGAAGCTGTAACGGATTCCCGTAGCGGGGTCTTGCACTGTTACTTCAGCGTCGAATCCGCTCTCCGATACGAATACGAACAGCGAACCGCTTGCGAAGGTCAACTTGCGCCCGTATACGCCAGGCAAGTCCCCGCCTTCCAGCCAGTTCAGCTCCTGACCGACTCCAGCTTCCTCCAGCGCAGTCCGATACAGCAGCTCCACAGCCTCCGGACGTTCATTAAGCTCCACCGGGAGCGGACACCAGATTAAGCGGCCGGCACCTACAGGAACGATAGACAAGCTGTCCCCGCCGCGGCCTTCGCCGGACGCCGCCACTGTCGTCTCCTTCACCGTCTCTGCAATTCGACGGGCCCCGAAGGAGACAGAAGTATCAACAGCTTGGCGTACGTTCAGCAGACGTTCCTCGCGGCGGACATTGTGAAGCTCCAAGCGGCCTAGTTCTTCCACCAAGCGCGACTCCTGTCTCCAGTAGGCGTTCAGCCCGATCGGCCCTGTCCACAATAGCGTCGCTCCCGTCTCGGAGACGATGCTCATCAGCTTGTCGAACGCTTCATTGTCGAAGTTGTGAGGGCTTGGCACGATAATCAGCTTCGCCGGACGCTCCAGCAAGTCGTCCAGATGGTATTCGCCAACCGCACGGCACGGAACATTCAGCCGATATCCCAGCACCCTTGCCGCTCTTGTCGTCGCGTCGAATGCCAGCTTGCGGTTGGAGAAGTCGTTGGAGTAGGGGAAGACGATCGCCGTCTCCTCTATCTCGCGCCCTTCGAACAGATCGCCGATCTCGCCCATAAACCGTCCGAAATCATAGGAGACATCCGCCTCCGGCTTCTCCGTGCCGTCCGCACGTATCGCGCCGATATGCGATTCATTGGCATTGTCCATATAGAAGTTCGTGTTCCAAATCCATTGAATCGCTCCGGCTCCGCCAGCCGCGAAGGCATAAGCGTACTTGCGCTCCAATATGCTGCGCAGCTCCTCCTCGGAGCGCTTCGCTCTTCCGTCCGGCGTCTCCACATACATAATGCCGGTCTCCTGCACGAGATTCGGCTTGTTCGCCGTCTTGCTGAATATGCCGTCCCACAGCAAGTGGTCGTTCAGCCACCAGGAATGCACCGTCGTATAATCCGCCGCTTCCTCGTAGAAGAACGGTGAAGGCCGCTGGGCGCCAAGCGCCTCGTCTTGTCCGACAGTAACCATATGATCCGGGCACGCTTCCTTAATGGCATCGTACAGCTGCTTGGCCCAGCGATTATGCATGTCCATCGAGAACAGCACATAATCCAGCCACTTGCCGCCCTTCTTCGCCTGATGCATATCTTGCACGTCGAAGTTGATCTCTTCCGGTTCCGGCGGCACTGCTGCCGCGAACGAAGGCAGCTGCTGCGGTGTCATATTCCACTTCTCCTGCAAGCTCTGAATACTGCCGTGGCGTTCCTCCAGCCATGCGGAGAATGCTTCGCGCTCGTAGGCATCGCGACAAGATCTCGGTC
Organism: Paenibacillus sp. J5C2022; assembly: GCF_025567625.1. Taxonomy (GTDB): domain Bacteria; phylum Bacillota; class Bacilli; order Paenibacillales; family Paenibacillaceae; genus Pristimantibacillus. The sequence continues at coordinate 10,578 of NZ_JAOQJC010000065.1, forward strand.
CGTCGGAGAAGATGCGCGGCGGGTCGAACATGGACGGCTCGTTGATGAGATCCCAATCCACGTTCTTCGTGTTCCTGTGCCGGCTGACGATCGAGCGCACGAATCTCTTCTGCGCTTCGACGCTGCGCGGGTCGAGGTACGGATTAAGTCCTTCCCACGCTTCCGGCGTGAAGGAGAAGAACGTGAAGGTCACCTGCAGCCCGTTACGCTTCGCCGTCAGCAGGAACGCGTCGATGGCCCGAAGCGCCGCTTCAGAAGCGTGTCCATCCACTTCCATAATGTTGCGGTACGCAGTCCATATGCCTGTGCGAATCCAGTTGATGCCTGCATTGCGCATCGCGGCCATATCGCGATCCCATACAGAGACGTTCGGCAAAGTCAGGAATTTGCGAGCGACGTCGCTCGTCATATACGTCATGCCGACGACCGGCAATGGACGTCCTTCCTTCCGGAAGTAGTCCCGGTCTGCCGACACAGGCTCGCCTTCCGCCAGCAACGCATCGTTGCGGCACCAGAAACCTTGGCGCAGCACGCGCCGTTCCCCGTCAGCCGATGTCAAGATCGCCATCGCCCGGTAATAGCCGCTCTCCAGCGCAAGCGGAACCGGGAAGCGCATCATCTCGATATCCCGCTTCGCTTCCACTGTGAAGGCGTGCTCCCACCGTTCGCTGCTCTCGGAGCCTTCTCCGTCCTTCTCTATCGTCAATGTTACGTTCCACTCTTGGTTCGAAGCGACGGATGAAGCTGCTCCGCCTCCCAGGCGCTGCGCTTGCAGCGTAAGCAGCGGACGCTCTCCCTGCTCGTAGCAAGCGTAATCCGGCTTCAGCCACCACTCCGTGACTCCGGCAGCTGTGAACGCTATCCAGGACGCCAATGCTTCCGCACCGCCGCTTTGCCAGAAGGCCGCGCCCAGAGGCTGGCCGACGAACAGCCAGCGCGCCCCGGCGAACTCACTCAGCACGCGCTCCCACAGCACAACAGGAGCTGACAGCTCGCGGCCGTCCTCGCTGCGTCCTTTCAACAGCGGATAGATGCGGGCGTCCATTGGTCCAGCAGAGCCCATCTGATGCGGCAGATCGCTGCTCTTCGTCACATGCGGCACCAGATTCCAGGCATCCGCATCCGCCTGCAGCAGCTCTTCTTGCCCCTGCAGCAATGGAATCTCCGTCAATGCCGTCAGCGAAGTCACTCGGCCGCCATCAACCCGCAACGCTTCATGGATGCCCAACGCTTGATGATACGCCGTCTGCTCCGCTTCCACTTGCCACTGACCGTCCTCACTACGGCGTACGGGACGCTTGAACGGCGCTCCGCCGGCGGAGACAAGCCCTCCACCGCGCTTCAGGAAGGCGAGAATATCGCCCCATGCGTCCTTAGGGAAGTAAGGCGCATGCAGATTGACGAAGCAGCCGGGCTCCGCTGTGCGCAGCGCCTCGGCTAGTCCGTCCGCATCCGCCACACGGGCATAAGCTCCGATAGCTTTCAACGACTCTTCTGTCAGTCCTTCGCCGCTCATCGGGAACGAAGAATCATAGAATAAGATGATGCCGTTCATAGCAGATCTTCCTTCATCGCTTTATATACGAGCTGGGAGAACAGGCTGTTGGACCATGCGAACCAGCTGCGCGTGAATTCGTTGGGATCGTCGGCATGGAAGCCTTCATGCATGAATCCGGTATCGCCGTCCGTCGATTCAAGTACATCGATCAATGCCAGCTTCTCTTCATTGGAGGTTGCGGTCAAGCCTTGCATCGACAATGCCATATGCCAGATGTAGCCCTTCGGTGTATGCGGGCTGCCGATGCCTTTCGCAGCTTTGCCCTCGAAGTAGAACGGATTCTCCTTGCTAAGCGCGAAGCGGCGGGTATTCTGATAGATGGGATCGTCTGCATCCACATAGCCCAAATAAGGAATGGACATCAGTCCCGGCGTACCCGCGTCGTCCATCAGGCAATAGTTGCCGAAGCCGTCCGTCTCGTAGGCGTAGATCGGGCCGAACTCAGGATGGCGGTAAATCCCGTACAGCTGAATGCCGTGATCAACGTCGGCTTCCAGCGCCTTCAGCTCCGCCAGCATCGTCATATCGCGGAATACCCACTCCGCGAATTCCTGCATCTGGCGCAGCGATACAACCGCGAACATGTTCGCCGGAACGTTGTAGTGGAAGTCGCATGCATCGTCGCTGGAACGGAAGCCGGACCAGATCATGCCAGTGTAGTTGACCGGCATGCCCATGCCATTGTTGCGCAAGGAATCTTCCGGAATACCATTATTGCGTGTAAAGCGGTATGGAGACAGCTCGAAGTGGCGCTGTTCGGTTTTCCACAGCTCGATAATGGTGCGCATGACCGATTTGAAGCCGCTGTCGAAGATGTCCGTCAGTCCGGTCTCTTTCCAGTATGCGTACGCCAAGCGGATGCTGAAGCAGATGGAGTCAAGCTCGAACTTGCGCTCCCATACCCATGGCCCCATATCCGTAATATCATCTGTATTCCAATGCCAGTCGTTCGCCGATTCGTTGAAGGCATTGGCATAAGGATCGATCGCAATATATTGCATATGACGTTTAATCAGTCCGCTGATGATGCGCTGCAGATCCTTATCCTCCTTCGCCAGCGGGACGTAATGAATAACTTGCTCCACGGAGTCCCGAAGCCAGCAAGCCGGAATATCGCCTGTAATAATGAAGGTCGTTCCGTCATCCATCAGCTTCGTCGTCGTCTCCAATGTATTCGGGAAGCAATTGAGGAATTGCTTCAGCAGCTTCGGGCGGTGCGCCAGCTTCCGGCGCGCCTCCTCCAGCACTTCGCCAACTGCCTCTGGCAGCTGCAGCTCTGGCATCGGGATTTGTGGAAGTCGGAACTGTTCCATAGTGTGATTGTCCTCCTAGTTGATTATTCTTTCACGGCACCGATCGTCAAGCCTTGGATAAAGTAACGCTGGAAGAACGGATATGCGAAAATGATCGGGCCGGTCGCGAGAACAACCATCGCCATACGCGACGTATCTTGCGGCATATCCTGCAGGATGCCCATGTTGATCGATGTGTTCTGCGAGTTCTGCAGGATGAACTGCATGCTGTTCTCGATCCGCATCAGCATGGACTGAAGCGGTACAAGATCCGGCTTCTCAATGTACAGAAGCGCGTTGAACCAGTCGTTCCAATAGCCAAGGGTATTGAATAGCGCAATCGTCGCGATGCCCGGAAGCGACAGCGGCAACACGAGACGAACGAAGATGCCGAATTCGCCTGCGCCGTCGATTTTGCCGGACTCGATAATCGCTCCCGGCACCATCGTCGCGAAGAACGTACGCATAATCATAATATAAAACGCATTAACCAGCAGAGGCAAGATCAAAGCCCAGACAGAGTTCTTGAGCCCCAGCAGCTGAGTGGCCACGATGTACGTCGGTACAAGACCGCCGTTGAACAACATCGTGAAGAATGCAAAGAATGCGAAGAAATTGCGGTATTTGAACGACTTGCGTGAAATGGCGTAAGCGAACAGCGTCGTCACGATCAGACTGATCACCGTTCCGACTACGGTCACGAATATCGTGACGCCGTAGGAGCGAAGCAACTGGTCGCCCGTTTGGAACACATATTTGTATGCCTCAAGACTCAGCTTCTCCGGAAAGAGGCTGTATCCGTTATGAGCAAGCGTGCTTTCGTCCGTGAACGAAATAACTGTGACGAACAGGAACGGAAATACGCAAAGGAAAGCAAATACGCCTGCGACGATGTTAAACGCAACATTCCAGCCGGACGTCAGCTTTTGAAAGTCGCGCGATTTTTTAACAGCTTTTTGCATAGAAAGGACTCCCTTCTCTTAGAATAACGCGTTGTCCCGGTCGAATCGACGTACCATGTAGTTGGATGTAATGACGAGAATAAAGCCGACCAAAGACTGGTACATGCCCGCAGCCGTACTCATGCCGATCTCGCCTGTCGCCTTCAGTCCGCGGTATACATATGTGTCGATTACGTTCGTCACGGAATATAGCGGTCCGGAGTCGCGCGGAACCTGGTAGAACAAGCCGAAGTCTGCATAGAAAATCTTGCCGATGGCAAGCAATGTCAGAATGATGATGAGCGGCTTCAGCATTGGAATCGTAACGTTCCGAATCTGCTGCCACTTGTTCGCGCCGTCGATCATCGCCGCTTCGTACAAGGAGCGGTCGATCCCCATAATGGCAGCCAGATAGACTACGCTGTTATAGCCGATCGATTTCCACAGGAACACAACGACAAGAATAACCGGCCACCAGGTAGGATCGGAATACCAGTTGATCGGATCCACCCCGAAATAAGCCAGCATGCGATTCAATACGCCGCGATCCACGCTCAGGAAGCTGAATACAAAATAACCGACGATGATCCACGACAGGAAGTAAGGCAGGAACATTCCCGTTTGATACACTTTAGCCAGCCGTTTGTTCGCAATCTCCGCCAAAATAATAGCAAGAGCAACGGACAATATCAAACCGACGGTAATGAATACCGCATTGTATAAAACCGTATTTCTTGTAATGATGTAGGCATCGTTCGTACTGAACAGAAACTTGAAGTTCTGCAGACCGATCCACTCGCTGTTCATAATGCTCGCGAGGAAGCCGTCACGGCTTACGCGATACTGCTTGAATGCGATAACAAGGCCGGCCATTGGCAAATAAGAAAAAAACAAAAACCAGACCGTTGCCGGCAGCACCATGAGCAGCATAGCTCCGTTGCGATTCAAATCTTTAATAAAACGTCCGATTGCTCCCATAACCATTCACTCCTTGTCATTAGACTGTCATGCAGCCCAAGGCGTAAAAGAAAGGGCGAATGCTCTCATCCGCCCTTTCAGTTTTCCTTTTACTTGTTGGCTGCAACCCATTCGTCAAGCTGCTTTTGCATTTCCGCCATTACTTTATCCATGCCTGCGGCTTTGAACTTGTCAGTCGCCTTCGGCAGGTATTCCTCGGGATCAACTGTACCCGTCATAAGCGCTGTCCAGAATTCTTCCTTCACATTGGACAATGCGGCCAGCTCAGTTGTCACACTGGTCGGATCGAAGTTGAAGCCCAGCAGCGGAGCAGGCTTGCCTGCATCGTTGAACTTCTTGAACTCTTCCCACTTGTTCTCAGGGTCAGCAGGGTTCAGGTAGTTCAGCATGACGTTGCCAAGCGAGAAGGTCGGCATGTCGTAGTTTTTGGACTCCGGCAGGTTCTCCATCACATTCTCGCTAACTTTCTTGTAGTGCACGCCTTCGATACCGGAATCAACCATGTTGCGCAGCACCGGATCGGTATTGAGCAAGTTCAGGAACTCCATCGCCTTCTCCGGATACTCGGAATTAGCGGAGATCGCTTGCAGGGAGCCCATAACGGACCAGTTGTAGATGTACGGCTCGCTTTGCGGCGTGGATACGATCGGGTATCCTGTGCTTTGGGACCACAGATTGTCTGCGAACGGCTGGGAAGTCGCTTTATCCGCGAACCATTTGCCAGTTGCCTGAAGATCGGTTAATGAATCCTTCGTAGCCGCTTCAGTCGGGATGTAGCCAGCTTTGTAGTACTTGTGCATTGTTGCCAGCGTATTCTTCATTTCATCCGTTTCGAGAATATTCACGATTTTGTAGTCTGTGGAATCCAGCGGAACTGCGAATGGCATCGCTTCGATGACGTAGTCGAACGGCAGGTAAGGGCCGAACGTCTTGTCTACTGCCAACGGCGCTACGCCAGGCTCAAGCTCCTTGATTTGCTTCAGAAGAGGCTCCAGGCTTTCCAGCGAGTAGATGCCGTCCATGCTCAGGTTATGCTTGTCCAGCAGTCCCTTGTTGAAGCGCCATACTTCTTGCGCCGGAAGCTCTTTGTTGGCCGGGATGCCGTAATTTTTGCCGTCTACCTTCGAGCCTTCCAGGAAAGCGGGATCAAGCGTGTCGATAATGCCTTGTCCGTGCTCCTTCAGCAGATCGGTGATGTCCATGAATGCGCCTTTACGTGCGTTTTGCACGTAATCGAATGCCCACGAAGAAGTGAACATAATGTCCATCGGTTCGCCGGAAGCGGTCATGACCTGCATTTTTTGCGTGTAATCGCCCCAGTCGATCATGTTCATTTTTACAGTGACGCCGATTTTTTCTTTCGTATACTTGCTGACTTCATCCATGACGCGATCAACATCTTTCTGAGGTGTGCCGATCGTATACCAGATCAATTCAACTGGCTTCTCTTCTTTTTTGCCGCCGTTCGCGCTTTCATTGCCTGGCGTATTGCCGTTATTTCCGCATGCGCCCAGGACGAGCGTAGCAGATGTAGCGAGAGCAAGCAGCGAAACCCATCTCTTTTTCGATTTCCCCATTTTCATTTCCTCCTTGGTGTTATGAATTCATGTTGTATACTGCGAAGTCCGAGGGACTATATTTACAGTAACTCATGAAAGCATTTTCAAATAGAATAGATATTAAACATATCGTCTCCAAACTAAACTTAAAAAATTCCATAAATAACTCCACAAAGCGGGGCTCCTCTTCGAAGCTTGCTGGGACACTTTGCGGGGACCCCGGAATTTATGAAGAAAAATGAAAAAAAGCTCCAGGCTTCTCAGCCTAGAGCAATGCTTTAAAATCTTTAGGGGACACGCCGACGTACTTTTTGAATTGCTTGTAGAAGTAGCCCATTTCCCAGTAGCCGACTTCGCGTGCGATCTCGCTTACTTTCAAGTGGGTTTCCCCAAGCAGCGCTTTCGCCCGATCTATCCGGTAGCGGTTCAAGTATTCCGAGAAGGTCTCGTTCGTTTCCTTGTGGAACAGCCTTCCCAGATAGACGGGATGAATATTATACTCTGCGCTTAACGATTTGAGCGACAGCTCCTCCGCGCAATTGTCTTGAATACGATCCAATATTTGCTGAATAACGGGGCTCTTCGTATCCCGGACAAGCGAATCGACAGCCTCCTCCGCTATTTCGCGCACGACTTCGATCATGCCGCCCAAGGAATCCGCACGCATAATGCGCTCTACTGTATTTTCCCGTATCAGCTCCGGCACTTCCGTTTTCTTGATGCTGCCGAGCTCGATCTTCAGCTGCACCATCAGCTCCAGCGCCAGACTCTGCAATCTGCCGGGCGTCACTCCTTGCTCCTGCGAGAAGCGGCCGAAGTCCTCTTCGATCAATCCGAGCAGTTGCTCCTTCTCCTTGGCGGCCAGATGACGCGCATACTCGCCCCAGTCCAATGCGAAGCCTTGCCCGGCAGTGCCGTCTACCGCAAGCTCACTGTATTGCAGCAGCTCGCGCTCGGGATGGATAAGGACGAACTCCATCGCCTTCTTCGCTTGCGCGTAGCTGGCGGCTGCTTGCTCCTCGCCGGACGCCACTTCACCGATGGCCACGCGAATCATCTCTTCCGGCTTCGCCTCGCGCAGACGGTCCAGCAGACGGCTGACGACCGCCCCCCCGTCCTCCTCCCGCTGCAGCGCCATGACGATTCCGACGTTGCCGTCCCTGTCATGGAACGGTATGCCATGCTGCGTATCTTGCTCGAGCAATCGGAAGAGATGCCGCCTTGCATCCTCACTCAGCTGTCCCATTCCCAGCATAACGACAAGGAAGTATTCCTGCATGAGATCAATGCCCAGCATCTCTGCCCGTTCATGCAGCTCCCCCGAGCCAATCTCGCGGTTCAGCCAGCGATAGATAATGTTGTCCCTCAGCACGCTAATGTCTTCCTCTTGCCAGCTGACGGCTTGGCGGTTCCGCTTGTCCAGCTTCTCGATGACTCCGTCCAGCGTAGCCTTGAGCTCATGCAGATTGATTGGCTTCAGCAGGTAATTTTCGATGCCGAGGCGCATCCCTTCCTTCAAGTAATCAAAGTCGTTGAATCCGCTCAGAATGATCACATGCAATCCGGGATGAATTTGTCTGGCTTTGCGAATCAGCTCCAGTCCGTTCATCACAGGCATGGAGATATCGGTAATCAATATATCGACATGGGTCTTCTCCAGAGCATCCAGCGCCTGCTGCCCATTCTCGGCCGAGCCGACGATGGCAAGCTCCAATGAAGTCCAGTCAATCGCATCGTGCAAGCCTTCTATAATAAATGGTTCGTCATCCGCGATAAACACTTTATACATAAATGCCTTGCTCCCCTTTCTTCACCGGAAAATGCAACGATATGATCGTCCCTTCTCCTTCGCGGCTGCTCACCGTAAGTCCTCCTGCTTCGCCATATACGAGCCTGAGGCGTTCATGTACGCTTCTCATGCCGAAGGATCCCTCCGTCCGCTCGGCGTCAGGCTGAAGCAGCGCCGCCCTAAGCCCCTCCAGCTTGCGCGGAGCGATTCCGATGCCGTTATCCCTTACTTGAATATGAACGGTATCCCCTTCCCGATCGGCAGTAATCACGATCTCGTTATCGTCGCTGTCCTTGCGCATCCCATGTACAATATAATTCTCAATAATGGGCTGCAGGATCAGCTTCATCGTCTCCGCGCTTCCGGCTCCGGCACCGACGGCGATGCGATAAGAGAATTTGTCCTTATAGCGAATCCGGAACAGCTCCAGGTACAAGCGGCACATCTCCACCTCTTCCTTCACGGAATAGCTTGGCTTGTCCCTGACGATGTTGCGGAACAACGCCGACAAGCTGTAGATCATCTCCGCTGCGTCCTCCGCCCCCTGAGACAATGCCCGCATGCGAATAACTTCCAGCGTATTGTACAGGAAGTGCGGATTGACGCGGGCTTGAAGCGCGGCAAGCTCTGTCTGCTTCTCTCTGATCTCCGCCTTGTACACCCTGTCAATGTACAGCGTCAGCTCGTCCAGCATTTCATTGAAGCTTCGCGATATCTGACCCAGCTCATCATCCTTGTCGTCGGCAATGCGGGGCGACAGCTCTCCGCTCTCGACCTTCCGCATGAAGCGGATAATCTTGCCCGTTCGCTTCGCATAATTAACGACCATTGCGCTTGGTATCGTGACGACAATGAGTACGCTGACGACGGCGATCAGCAGAATCGTAATGCTGAGTCCGCGATGGGCCTTCGCCACCTCGGCCTTGGAGCTCATGCCGACAACCGTGTAGCCCGCGTGGCTGTTCGTCAGCTTCGTGAACAGCGCATCTTCCTTCAACCGTTCCTCCGCATCAAGCGATTGCAGCACATCAGCCTCAGGATGTCTCATGCCTGTGTAAGTGCCGGAGGAATCGAACAGGGTATAGCCGTCTGCCGACAGCACAAGAATAGTGCCCTTCATGTCACCTCCGACACGGCGAACGATCTGGTCGATCGCATCCGTCCGATACAGCACCGCCAGCCGCCCGATGTTTTTATACGTATTTTTATCATTAATCGGTACGCGTATCGATACAAGCCCTCTCTCTCGAGGACTCAATTGCAACGCTTTCAGCAGCCACGGATTGGGCAGGTCGACAGGCGGAGCTTCAAGCGCCATCGCGTCTGGAATATATGACTCACCGGCACCCGTCTCCACCAGCTTGAATGGACCGTTCTGCTTGAATACATACATATATTGCTTCTCCGTGCTGTACAGCAGCAGATGCTCAATGCTGGGATCGTCATCAATCGCATTGTCGAAGTACGAGATGACATTAACCGCTTCCCCGGAAAACTCGAAGTAACGATCCAGCTTATGCTGGATATAGGCATCGAATGTATTCTGCAGCAGAAAGGAGGAGTGCTCGGACAACGTTTGATTCCGGTAAATATTTTCCACCATATTGTGAACCGCTTCATACTTGCGGGTGACGTAATCGTTTACAGCGTCCATCGTCTTCTTCTGGCTGTCCAGCTCCTTCTCGAGCATCGACTGCGACAAGTACCAATGCGCGCCGTAGGCCAGCGTGACGATGGACATAACAGCTATCGCCGAGAACAGCAAGATCCATCTCCCGAACAGGCTGTTGCGGATACGGTTGCGGTAAAACCTTGCAAACACGCCATTCCCCTCCTAGTCATTCGGCTATCCTTATGGATACCGCATACTATAGTCTATCAGAAATTTCGACAAGTTTCACATGTACCTTCTGCTAGATTCGGAAAGCATCCTCCATCTCTGGACCGAGACGATAGCATGCCGCAGACGGTACCGGATTAAACTCAGTCTGTTACAATGGGAACTGGAATAAGAATTGCCATTTATTAGAATGAAGGAGTGACAATCATGCCCGTGCTAGAGGTTAAGAACCTGCGCAAAGCATTCGGAGCAGTCACCGCGGTTCAGGACATCAGCTTCACTGTGGAAGCAGGCGAGGTATTCACCATTATCGGTCCTAACGGTGCCGGCAAGACGACGACGCTGGAGATGATTGAAGGCTTGCAGCCGCCGGATGGCGGCCATATTCAATTCGGAAGCTTGAATTGGGTGAGGAACGGAGATGAGATCAAGCGCAGCATCGGCGTGCAGCCGCAGTCCAGCGCGCTGTTCGACTTGCTGACGGTGGAGGAGAATCTCGACCTGTTCGCCACCTTCTATCCGCAATCCCGATCGACGGCAGAAGTGATGGACATGATCAATCTGACCGATCAGCGCGACAAGCACGTCAAGAAGCTGTCCGGCGGTCAGAAGCAGCGGCTCGCCATCGGGCTCGCCATGATTAACGATCCCGACATCATCTTCCTTGACGAGCCAACGACAGGTCTGGACCCCCAGGCAAGACGCAACATATGGGATATTATCCTGAAGCTGAAGGAACTGGGCAAAACGACGATATTGACGACTCATTATATGGAGGAAGCCGAGCAACTGAGCGATCGGGTGTGCATCGTCGATCAAGGGCAGATCGTTACGCTGGATACGCCGGCAGAGCTGATCGGCCGTCTGACGAAGGAGCGCGAGGTGCGGCTCTCATTCCTGGACGGGGAAGCAGCGGCTTGGGAGACAGAGTCCATCGCGAAAAGTCTGGCATCGGTTGCCCGTACATCGCGTGAAGGCTCTGCCCTTCGTCTATGGTCGACCCAGCCTGAAGAAACATTATACGAACTGTTCGGCTACACGAAGGAGAAGGGCTATCGGGTGGAGCAAATATCGATTCGCGAGATGAGCCTGGAAGACGTCTTTATCGCCTTCACAGGTAAAGAATGGAGGGACTGACCGATCATGAATGGTACAAAACAATTTTCCAGCATGTTCGCTGCCCAGTTGAAGATGATGTTCCGCGAGAAGCAGGTGTGGTTCTGGAATTTATTCTTCCCGATTATATTGATGATCTTATTTATGATCATATTCGGCGGAGGCGGCGGCAACGACAGCTTCAAGGCTACGATCGCGACCGTGGACCCTGCACCCAACGCATCGTCCGGCATGCTGCTGGAAGCTCTGGGGGATATTCCTGCATTGGAATGGAAGGAAGAGCAGCCCATCGATCTTGAGCAAGGGCAAGAATGGGTGAAAAATGATGAGATCGATGCACTGATTGTACTGCCTGCCAGCGAAGCCGGGGGCGAGATTCAGCTAATCGTGAATCGGGAGGATGAGCAAAGTGTAACGACGCAAGCGATATCCGGCATTCTGGATCGCTTCGTGCAAGGCGCCAACATGGCTGCGGTCGGCGCACAGCCGATCTTCACGCTCAGCATGGATTCCGTCACTTCGGCTTCGCAGGACATTACGTACAAGGACTTCCTCCTGACGGGGATGATCGGTCTGGCCATTGCTCAGGGCGGATTGTTCGGCATGGTCGACCTTGTTGATATGCGGAAGCGGGGACTGCTGAAGCGTCTGCGCATGACGCCTGCCAGCATGGGCTTGTTCGGACTGGCCGGCATGCTCGTGCGGCTGATGCTCGGCATCATTCAGATCGTCATACTGGCGATTGTCGGCGTATTCGGCTTCGGGGCCCATCTGGATATTAACGTATTCAGCCTCGCTGTCGCTTTCTTCGCTGGCGCTCTCGTGTTCAATGCGATGGGCTATCTGTTCTCCTCGTTCAGCAAGACGATGGAAGCTTACATGGGCGTGGCCAACATCGCCAGCATGCTGATGATGTTCCTGAGCGGCGTATTCTTCCCGATGGAATCATTGCCGGAGTGGCTTCAGGTCGTGCCGAAGCTGCTGCCTCTCACTTACTTCGTAGAAGGCATGCGCGACGGTCTCATATACGGCACCGGCATTGCATCCGGGGAATTCTGGATGGGCATGGGCATTATGGCGTTATGGGGTGTCGTCAGCTTCCTGCTGGCCATGCAGCTGTATAAGTCCAAGTCGATCGCGGCTACCCGTTAAGCGGACGATCTAGGGGCTGCGGTTGCCGCAGCCCCTTCCATTGCAATACATTCCACTGCAACACATTTACATCTGCTGTATACTTTACACTGAAGCACATTTACAACCCTGTTGCTTTACACTGGAACACATTTACAACCCTGTTGCTTTACACTGGAGCACATTTACAACCCTGTTGCTTTACACTGAAGCACATTTACAACCCTGTTGCTTTACACTGGAACACATTTACAACCCTGTTGCTTTACACTGAAGCACATGCGTATTGCTTTTCAATGGAGCACATGCGTATTTGCTTTTCAATGGGGCACATGTATGTGCTTTATTATGGAGCACACGTATGGTCCTTTGCAGTGGAGCACACGTTCAGCAACTGATTTGTATGAAATTTCACACAAAATCGACTATTTCCTTGCTTCATCGGCAATTATTATATGAAATTTCACACAAAATCGATTATTTGCTTGCTCCAGCAGCAATTATTGTGTGAAAAATCATACAAAACGTTCTTTTATCCGCGCACTTTGTCTAATTTTGAACGAAAAATCACACAAAATAATCGATTTCTTACCCTCTTCATCTAATTTTGTGTAAAAATTCGTACAGCTCACACCGTCTTCTTACCCAATAAGCATCACTCACACTATTCCTCTACTCCCGCCGCCGCTCGCATTCCTCATTACTCACACTATACCTCTACTCCCGCCGCTCGCATTCCTCATCACTCATACTATTCCTCTACTCCCGCCGCCATTCCTCATTACTCACACTATTCCTCAACTCCCGCCGCCGCTCGCATTCCTCATCACTCACACTATTCCTCTACTCCCGCCGCCGCTCGCATTCCTCATTACTCACACTATACCTCTACTCCCGCCGCTCGCATTCCTCATCACTCACACTTTCCCTCTACTCCCGCCGCCATTCCTCATTACTCACACTTTCCCTCTACTCCCGCCGCCATTCCTCATCCCTTACACTCTCCCTCGAACTCAGTGTACGCTCCTCCTACTCATTTCAAGTACCTATTCGAACAATCAATCCATTCCATACGCCCTACTCCCAACCTTGCATGCCGCAACCTGCTCACTATACCTTTAACTCAGGATGCTGGAGCTGCGACTTCTCTACTTGAATCGTCGTATGCTGCAGCTTGAATCGTTCCTCTAACCGCTTTACGGCTTGTTGCAAGATTGACTGGCTGTCGGCCCCATCATCGATCAGCATATGGCATGTCAGGGAATCCAGACCGGACGTAATCGTCCACACATGCAAATCGTGCACATCCTTAACGCCTTCAATATTTTCCAGTGCAGCTTTCACCTCTTCTACTTGCACGGTAGGCGGTGTGCCCTCCATTAGAATGTGAACCGTTGATTTGAGAACTCCCCATGCGCTTTTCAATATCAATAAGGCTACTACGACGCTGATGATGGGATCGGCAATATACCACGAGAACAGCATCATTAACAGTCCGGCGATAATCGCCCCTACCGAGCCCAGCGCATCTCCGAGAACATGCAAGTAAGCGCTGCGCACGTTCAGATTGCCCTTGACATCGCTCTTGCGCATCAGAAACCATGCACTTGCCAGATTAGCCAGCAAGCCGATACTCGCGATAATCATCATAGATCCGCTTGCGACTGTTGGCGGCTCTTGGAATCGTTTAACCGCCTCAGCGATGATGAAGCCTGCAATGATAAAGAGAGTAACCCCGTTCAACAACGCTGCCAATATCTCAAATCTGTAAAATCCATAGGTTTTATTAGGCGATGCCGGCCTTGCCGCAAACCACATCGCTACCAAGCTAAGTGCCAGTGCCGCCGCATCGCTAAGCATATGTCCGGAATCCGACAGCAGTGCAAGCGAGTTCGTCACCAGTCCTCCGACAAATTCCAATATCATAATGCCGGATGTAATCGTTAGAGCAATGATGAGTCCAGCCTTGTTATTAGGGGCGTGATGGTGATGACCGTGGTGGCTATGTCCATGATCATGACTATGATGATGGACACCACGACCATTCCCGTGATGATGGATATGATGATGACCGTCATGTCCATGTCCGCTACTGTGACCATCATGGCTATGATGATGGACATTCTGTCCATCGCCGTGACCTTGACGATGTCCATGCTTTACGTCTTGTTCCCGGGAAGCATCCTGCTTGTTATTTGTCTTCTCCTTGCTCAGAGTGCCCCTCCATATGTGCTTCCACCATTCCATTGTGAATGTCCTCATCGCCAATCCCTCCAGTTGTGATCGCATCTGTCTATCGAACTAACGATCATCAATTCAATATATGAATATATGTTCATATGTATTATATGATGAATTCGAATTGATTGCAACATATTCCATAACCCACAATCGATCAAGCACCGTCGTATACCATCATTGTGCGCTCCAAGCAAGCGGCATATTCGCAAGCTGGACACTTTCAGCAACTATGTCAACCATAGGCAATCAAATAATCGAAGCTGGATGGCGGAAAGTTGGCTAGTTGAAAAGCTGTAGAGCATGCCACATCGGCTGGAGCACGGAAAATAGCTGGTTGGGACGCCGCAAGTCATGTCGCATCGGCTGGAGCACGGAAAGTAGCTGGTTGGGACGCCGCAAGTCATGTCGCATCGGCTGGAGCACGAACGAGGCGCGGATGGCACCTGCCGCGCCGATGAACCATCCACTAATCAGGGAATGGTTCTTTATCGAGCTGTTTGCCAGAAGAAGTTGCGCGGCATATCTTCGGCGTGATGCCGTACTTGGCTTTGAAGACGCGCTCGAAGTGAGACAGCGTATTGAAACCCGAGGCGTGGCAAATTTCCGTGATGGGCAAATCCGATACTTTGAGCAGTGACCTTGCGAATTGCAGGCGGGTATCCTGCACATAATTCTGGAATGGCATGCCAGTGAACTTACGGAAGCGTTGGCTGAAATAATTCGGCGACAAGCCGGCCTGAGCAGCAACCTCGTCCAATGTCAGCCGCGACCGAAAATGCAGCTGAATGTAAGTGACTGCCTTGCGCATCGACTCATACAAGGGAGAATCAGGCTGCTTCCCTTCATCTGCAAGCCTCTCGTCTGTGCCGAAGCTTTGCTTGGAAGCTGTGCGAACCAGCTCGATCAATATCCTTTCGAACGCTCCCTGCACCACAATCGATGAGCCGACTCCGCCCCTATCCAGCTCAGCGCGAATGAGCTCGAACATATCCGTCAGAGCTGCCACTCTATCTTCCTGCACAAAGCATAATCTGCCCTGCAAGCCGTTAAAAAGCAGCTTGCGCATTTCCTCCCGTATCGCTTTATCGGAAAAGATAAGGTTATAATGCTTGCAGCTTCCGCCCTCCGGTATAATAAGCTCATGGAAATCGGCAGGCGTCAGCAAAAACAGAGCGCCTCTCTTCAGCTCGAAAGGCACTCCGTTGAATACATGCTCCCCACTCCCATCCACGACGAATGCCAGCTCGAAAAACTCATGCCAATGCACCTCGACGGTGCTTGTAATCGTCGGCACGAATAAGCGAAAAGGGGTGGAGAGCATCTTATATTGTTGATTGGTCAACCGGTTAGGCGGATCGTATCGCATCGACAAGCACTGCCTTTCATAATCGCATCAGCGCAATGCAATCATTATACATTCACGAAAGGATTGCCGGCAATGTCCTTGCCCCGCGCAAGCCACACCTTGTGCGTTGCATTCCTCTCCGGGATGATTCGCGCCTCTGTAGAGAAGTAGCGCATCGTGTAACCACAACGTCTGTATGGACTCGTATTGGCTTTCGCGCCGTGAATTATTCTGGAGTCGTGCAATGAGCATTCGCCCGGCTCCAGCTCGAAGTAGACGGCCCGCTCATCGTCGTCCAACCCTTTCACACGGGTAGAAAATAAATTCGCGCTCGCATCCACTTCTTCATATTCCGAGAAGCCGCCGTTATGCGTCCCCGGAATAACACGCATACAGCCGTTCTCTTCCCAGCTGCGATCCAGCGCCAGCCATACGGTTACGATTTTGTCATAGGAGCTGATACGCCCTTTCCAATAGGCCGAATCTTCATGCCACGGCGTCGCCCGGCCCTGTAGCGGATCTTTGCATATAAAGTGGCTGGACCATAGACCGATATTGGGCCCGATGATCGGCTCCACCACATCCAGCACCTCGTCGCTTAACAGAAATTTCAACAGTCTTTCATCATCAAAGTGAGGCGTGTCCAGCTCATCGGACAGCTTGCTGCCCTTCTGCGCCAAGTGCTCTTCGAATATGCCCGTCAGCTCTTTCATTTTATCTGCGCCGAACAGGGGCTTCTTGTATAAATAATATCCATTTTCCTCATAGAACTTTACTTCTTGCTCATTCAACATACTTGTCAGCTCTCCTTTTTAAACTGTGATCGAAATCACTTTCAGTATAAAAAAAGAAAGAGCTGCTCGCTCCGTATATCTTCACAAGAATGCTGCATATGATACGCTCGCGGTTACGCATGCAGAAAGCCGCCCTGTTATTTGGCTGCCGCCGCTTGTCGTCCGCGATAAGGAGTCTTGGTGTACCGGTTGGAAACGGAAGAAGCGACGATCGCCTCCGGCTTCACTCTCGCCGACAGTCCCATTGCTTCAATTCGGCCTACCATATCCGCTACGAAAGCCGCTGTCTGATTGCGCTTCGGATCAGTACCCGCGTCAATATCGACGAACAGCTGCAGTTCCGCCCCCTTATACACATGGGGCATCACGATATCCTCCAGAAGCGACCGCTTGTCATCATTAAAGTAGGTCGCGATCTCCTGACTATATGTCGTCTCCAGACTTAGCTTCTCCTGAAGTGACTCGATCTCCCGCGGCAGTATAATCTGCCGATAGCAAAACCAGGCCCCCTGCCCTCGTCGCATGATAACAACGGACGTAATGAACTTCGTATGCCCGGCATGCACCTGGGCGTCCGTCCCGATGACAAGTTGATAAGCCGCTATCGGATTGCTCCCCATAAAGCGCTGAATTCGCTGAAATACCTCATCCAGCGTCATATTCTGTTCAGATACATTTCGGAATACTTGCTCATGAATTTTCGGATAATATCTTCGTTTCATAAGTATTATCACCTGTCCTTCAAGGCTGGCTTTCTTCCGCTCTTCTAATAGTATATGTTCGAACCGGCTCGGCAGAGAGAAAAAATGGACTTTCCTTTTATAATTCCAGTATTGTCTCTACTTTACCATAAAATTCGTTCGAACCAGGCACTTATGGAAGGAGTCATAAGAAAAACGCCAGACGGCGTCCGTTTACTCCCCCCTTCCGGCTCGCATGACCTTTCGTCAATTTAGTGTTGGCTGCATACACTAGGGGGCGATCGCACGGGATTCCGTCAATTTAGTGTTGGCTGCATACACTAGGGGGCGATCGCACGGGATTCCGTCAATTTAGTGTTGGCTGCATACACTGGAGGCGCGAGCGCACGGGATTCCGTCAATTTAGTGTTGGCTGCATACACTGGAGGCGCGAGCGCACGGGATTCCGTCAATTTAGTGTTGGCTGCATACACTGGAGGCGCGAGCTCACGGGATTCCGTCAATTTAGTGTTGGCTGCATACACTGGAGGC
Source organism: Paenibacillus sp. J5C2022 (assembly GCF_025567625.1). Classification (GTDB taxonomy): domain Bacteria; phylum Bacillota; class Bacilli; order Paenibacillales; family Paenibacillaceae; genus Pristimantibacillus. The sequence goes on from NZ_JAOQJC010000065.1 coordinate 28,394, forward strand.
GCGAGCGCACGGGATTCCGTCAATTTAGTGTTGGCTGCATACACTAGGGGGCGATCGCACGGGATTCCGTCAATTTAGTGTTGGCTGCA
>NZ_JAOQJC010000066.1 GCF_025567625.1 Paenibacillus sp. J5C2022
CTTTTTTGTGCATGTCATGCGACGCTCCTCTCCCGTTGGGAGAGTGTTTGAACCTCTGATCGAAGCAACACGAAGCAGCAGGCCCGGCCCTAGCGGAAGGTTCAAACGCAGACCTCGAAGCTATCTCAAGTAGCACACTCATCCGGTGCGGAATGGGCGTCGCCAAGCACGAATAACCTGTCGCAGATTACTGCGGCAGGTTTTTTGTGCGTAGCCAGACGTTCTCTCCCAACGGGAGAGTGTTTGAACCTCTGATCGAAGCAACATGAAGTAGCAGGCCCGGCCCTAGCGGAAGGTTCAAACGCCGACCTCGAAGATATCTCAAGTAGCACACTCATCCGGTGCGGAATGGGCGTCGCCAAGCACGAATAACCTGTCGCAGATTACTGCGGCAGGTTTTTTGTGCGTAGCCAGACGTTCTCTCCCGTTGGGAGAGTGTTTGAACCTCCGATCGAAGCAACACGAAGTAGCAGGCCCGGCCCTAGCGGAAGGTTCAAACGCTAATCTCGAAGCTATCTCAAGTAGAAAACCAAGTGGAGGGTTGAGCGTGTGTGGCGAGTGATTTGTGTGAAAAAACGGACAAAGTGGGCGATCACGGGGCTGAAATGGCTACATTTGTGTGAAAAATCATACAAAGTGGCAGGTTTCGGGAGTAGCTTGGCTACATTTGTGTGAAAAATCGTACAAAAGTGGAGGGTTGAGCGTGTGTGGGAGGTAGTTTGTATGATAAATCGTACAAAAGTGGAGGGTTGAGTGTGTATGGCGAGTGATTTGTGTGAAAAATCGTACAAAGTGGAAGATTTCAGGGGTGTCTCAGCTACATACGAACGAAAATCTGAACGAAATTTCGTATAACCGTACAACAGGGAAAGGTTTGCGCTTTGGCCAATTATATAGTAAGGGGGCCGCTGCTCATAATTGCCAAGCTCCATTGTATCCCTGAGCTATGTTAAACTAATAGTATATTGGTTAACAGGAGGCGAGAGCGATGCAAGATACAATAGAAATAAAGCAGCTGGGACATGAGTTTTTTGATCAGTCGTTGGAGCTGTCGGAGTTCGCGTTCCAACTTAAAAAATCGGCGGAACAAAAAGAGAGGTTGCGAGCCATGTCATTGGAGGAACCGGCGGATCGCTGGGCGATATTCGCGAACGATCAACTGGCTGCGCAAGTGACAGTGCTTGATCTGCAGACTTATGTAGCAGGAAAAGTATTCTCGATGGGAGGAGTCGCCAATGTAGCCACATGGCCGGAATATAGAAGGAGAGGATATGTGGCTAAGCTGTTGGTTCACGCCATTCAAGAGATGAAGAAGAAAGGGCAGCTGCTCTCCTTCTTATCGCCGTTCTCATTCTCGTTCTACCGCAAATTCGGCTGGGAAACATACACCGAGCATAAACTCTACACGATCGAAACGAAGCAATTGCCACCTCGTTCCCCATACGCCGGACAAATGGTTCGAGAGGTTGACTACGCACCGCTTCATTCGATATATGAACGTTATGCAGTTCAATACAATGGCGCACTTCAGCGATCTGAGCATTGGTGGAAGTATCGTATACCACAAAGAAAGCCGGGATCTGTTGTTACTTATCGCAACAGCGATGGAGACAAGCAAGGCTACCTTATATACGAGGTAAGGGACAGGATGATGACGGTTCATGAGCTCATTTATCTGAAGGAGGAAGCAAGGCGAGCTTTATGGTCCTTTATTGCCCAGCACGATTCCATGATAGACCGAGTACAGTTCCGCGCTCCCGTAGACGATTTACTGGCTGATACACTGGGCGATCCGCGAATCAAGCAGGAGATCGTTCCCCATTTTATGGCTAGAATTGTCGATGCGGAAGCATTCATCTCGAGCTATCCCTTCCTGCAAGGAAAGCAAGTACAATGTATGATTGAGCTTCATGACGAATACGCGCCGTGGAATACGGGAAAATATGAATGGAGCATTGATGAGGAAGGCAATGGAACATTGAGCCGGTTGTCTGATGAAGAAACGATGCGGACGGAAGGCATTGCATTGGATATCGGCGCATTGTCGGCATGGCTGATGGGATATCGGAGCGGACGACAATTATCGGGATATCAGCGGATTCAAGGCGATTTGGAAGCAATTAACCGCTTGCAAAATCGTATTCCCGAACATAAAACGTACTTGTCCGACTTTTTTTAAGCGAATGAACAAAACATGTTCTGAAAAGCCCAAATTGCGGGAAATTTCTTGAATTTACTGTGCCTTGACAGCCCTAGACCCCTCTGCTAATATTGCAATAATATACGTGAGAGGTACTGAAAAAAAAGGGAGGAACATACTCGTGTGGGAAACGAAATTCGCTAAAGAAGGGCTGACGTTCGACGACGTATTGCTTATTCCGCGCAAATCGGAAGTGTTGCCAAGGGAGGTTAACATCTCGACTCAATTGAGCGAGAACGTTAAATTGAACATCCCGCTTATCAGCGCTGGTATGGATACGGTAACGGAGTCCGCTTTGGCGATCGCAATCGCTCGTGAAGGTGGAATCGGGATTATTCACAAGAACATGTCCGTAGCGCAACAAGCGGAAGAAGTAGACCGCGTCAAGCGTTCGGAAAGCGGCGTGATCACGAACCCGTTCTCACTTACGCCAGATCATCATGTCTATGATGCAGAGGAACTGATGGGCAAGTACCGCATCTCCGGTGTTCCGATCGTAGACGAGAACAATCATCTAGTCGGTATATTGACGAATCGAGACCTGCGCTTCGTACACGATTTCTCCATTAAAATTAGCGAAGTAATGTCGCGGGACAACTTGGTCACTGCACCGGTAGGAACGACTCTGCAAGAAGCGGAAGTTCTTCTGCAGCAGCACAAGATCGAGAAGCTCCCGTTAGTCGATGAAGAGAACACACTGAAAGGTCTTATCACGATCAAGGATATCGAGAAGGCCATTCAGTTCCCGAATGCGGCGAAGGATTCTCACGGCCGCTTGCTGTGCGGCGCCGCGGTAGGCATCTCCAAGGATACGATGGACCGTGCTGAAGCGCTTGTAAAGTCAGGAGTGGACGTGCTGGTCGTAGACTCCGCGCATGGGCATCACATCAATATCATTGAAGCTGTCCGCAAGCTGCGTCAGACATATCCTGAACTGACGATTATAGCCGGCAACGTAGCCACTGGCGATGCGACTCGCGAGCTGATCGAAGCAGGCGCTTCCGTCGTCAAGGTAGGAATCGGACCTGGTTCGATTTGTACTACCCGTGTCATTGCAGGGATCGGCGTTCCGCAAATTACGGCGATTTACGACTGCGCGTCCGTTGCCAGAGAGTACAATGTTCCGGTCATCGCAGACGGCGGCATCAAGTACTCCGGCGACATCTCGAAGTCCATTGCAGCCGGAGCAAGCGCGATTATGATCGGAAGCTTGTTCGCAGGAACTTCTGAGAGCCCTGGCGAGACGGAGATTTTCCAAGGGCGCAGCTTCAAAGTATACCGCGGCATGGGCTCCATCGGCGCCATGAAGGAAGGTAGCAAAGACCGTTACTTCCAGGAGAACGACAACAAGCTTGTTCCTGAAGGCATCGAAGGACGCGTCCCTTACAAAGGGCCGCTGGCCGATACGGTTCATCAGCTGCTTGGCGGATTGCGCTCGGGCATGGGCTATTGCGGTACAGCGACTCTGGAAGAGCTGAAGAACGATACCAGCTTTATTCGCATTACCGGCTCCGGCTTGCGCGAGAGTCATCCACACGACGTTCAAATAACGAAAGAAGCACCAAACTACTCCCTATAATATTCCTCCAATGCGGGGGTCAGGCAGAGACATCAACGGCGCAACCGCTGTATGTCTCTGCTTTTATTTTTTTCGCTTGCGAATATGAAGGAATCCTCATGCGTCTGCGCCCTAAGACAGGTTTAAAAGAGGTCGTCTCGTATGTTACAATTGTTAACGGACAATATAATGGAAGTGGGGAAATCAATGTGAACGCAAGAAGGAAGAAGAAATCACTATTGTCCGTCATCGCTGCCAGCATGGCACTGTGGGTGGCGGTGTTGTCAATTGGGGCGCCAAGTGCTCTAGCCGTTGGCTTTAACGATAGGCCCAGTACAGATAATGAGCTAGGCTTGCAAGTGAAGTCTGCTATTCTAATAGAAGCGGATTCAGGACAGGTATTATATGAAGTATTAGCGGACGAGCCGCTTCCGATCGCAAGTATGACGAAGTTGATGACGGAATATATCGTATTGAAGGAAATCAAGAGCGGACAGCTGCAATGGGATCAAGTCGTGACGATTACGAAGGAAGCCGCTGATACCGATCCGGCGGAATCGCAAGTGTTCCTGGCAGAGGGTGACAAGCATACCGTCAGAGAATTATATATCGCTATGGCGGTAGGTTCGGCGAACGATGCTACGAAAGCTCTGGCGATCGCAGTTGCGGGAAGCCTCGAAGCATTTACTGACATGATGAATGAGACGGCCGACGAGCTGGGACTGGAGTCTGCTATATTCACCAGCGTTACCGGACTTGAGGATACGACGGTGATGTCGGCATACGATGTGGCCATGCTGGGACGCGCGATTCTGCGAGACTATCCGGAATTTCTTGAGTTCTCGGGTATTCAGGAGTACAAGTTCCGCGAACGCGACAAGAAGCCCATGGTCAACTTCAACTATATGCTGGGCGCCAATGTTAATAACGAGTATTTGCAGAAGCTGGCTTATGAAGGCGTGGACGGCATGAAGACAGGGTTCATCAATGCTGCCGGGTACAATTTCGCAGGAACTGTGAAGCGCGGCGATCTTCGATTCATCAGCGTCGTGATGGATACAAGCTCCAAGAATCAGCGCTTCTATGAGACGGCGACCTTATATAATTACGGCTTCAATAATTTCGAGAAGAAAACAGTGGTATCTCCAAAAACGGTTGTAGAAACGCTTGAAACGGTAGAGGTTAAGAAAGGTGTAAATAAGACTGTTCCAGTCGTGACGGACCACGATATTACCATTATGGTGAAAAAGGGTGCAAATCCAAAAATGGAGATGACGAGCAGCAGCGTAACACCGAAAGAAGAACTGGTTGCTCCGATCCCGGCGGGCACAAAGGTAGGTACGGTAACTTATACCTATGCGGATGAAGCGACAGGAAACGATCTCCAATATACGGTAAATCTTGTGACGACGGAAGAAGTGGAGAAGGCAAGCTGGCTGAAGTTGTTCTTCCGGGCGATTGGCGAATTTTTCTCGAAGCTGTTCGACAGCATCATCAACCTGTTCTAGACAGGGAAATCTATACTTGTGGATTAGCTGGCGTTCCTGTAAAATCAATGGTTAGAACAACTTCGGTAGTTATACTTTGATGGATGATAATAGGAGGAACGAAAAGATGGAAACTGGTACTTCACGTGTAAAACGCGGTATGGCAGAAATGCAAAAAGGCGGCGTAATCATGGACGTTATGAACGCCGAACAAGCGAAAATTGCGGAGGCGGCAGGTGCCACGGCAGTCATGGCACTTGAGCGCGTTCCTTCCGATATCCGTGCCGCTGGCGGCGTTGCCCGCATGGCTGATCCTACAATCGTAGAGGAAGTCATGAAGGTTGTATCCATTCCGGTCATGGCCAAGGCGCGTATCGGTCATTATGTGGAAGCGAAGGTTTTGGAATCCATGGGCGTAGACTATATCGACGAGAGTGAAGTGCTTACGCCAGCGGACGAAGTTTTCCATATTAGCAAGAATGAATTCACCGTGCCGTTCGTCTGCGGCGCCAAGGATCTGGGCGAAGCACTGCGCCGTATTCAAGAGGGAGCTGCGATGCTCCGTACGAAGGGCGAGCCGGGGACAGGCAACATCGTAGAAGCAGTTCGTCATTTGCGTCTGATTAACGGCCAGATTCGCAAGGTACAGGGCCTGTCGAAGGACGAGCTGTATAACGAAGCGAAGCTGCTGGGCGTGCCTTATGAGCTGCTGCTTCAAGTGCATGAGAGCGGCAAGCTTCCTGTCGTCAACTTCGCCGCAGGCGGCGTGGCTACACCGGCAGACGCGGCACTCATGATGCATCTTGGCGCTGACGGGGTATTCGTCGGTTCCGGTATATTCAAGTCCGAGAATCCGGATAAATTCGCTCGCGCGATCGTGGAGGCGACTACTCACTATCAGGACTACAAGCTGATCACAGAAGTATCCAAAAACCTGGGTACGCCGATGAAAGGCATTGAAATCTCCAAGCTTGACGCATCACAGCGTATGCAAGATCGCGGAATTTAAGATTAAAGCTTAAGGAGACGGTCCATCCTGAATAGTAGGGTGGACCGTCCGTTCGTACAAAGGAGATGAAACAGCAATGAGAATTGGCGTACTGGCGCTGCAAGGCGCCGTTGCAGAGCATATACGCAGCTTGGAGGCGGCTGGTGCGGAAGCTGTGGCGATCAAGCGTGTGGAACAACTTGACGACGTGCATGGGCTGATCATTCCCGGTGGAGAAAGTACGACAATCGGCAAGCTGATGCGGAAGTACGGCTTCATGGAAGCGATAGCGGAGTTCAACGGCAAGGGAAAACCGTTATTCGGCACATGCGCCGGCCTGATCGTATTGGCGGATCGCATCGAGGGCAATGAAGAGGCGCATCTTCGTCTGATGGATATGACGGTCACAAGGAATGCATTCGGCCGTCAGCGTGAAAGCTTCGAGACAGACCTGACGGTGAAAGGGATTGATGAGCCGATACGGGCTGTGTTCATTCGCGCGCCATTGATTAAATCCGTTGGCGCTGAAGTCGATGTACTCTCCGTGTATAACGGCGAGATCGTGACAGCCAGACAAGGAACACTGCTCGCAGCTTCATATCATCCGGAACTAACGGACGATTTCCAATTGCACGCTTATTTCCTGGAGATGGTGAAAGAAGCGGCTGCTGCAAGTGTGTAAGGATATAGAGGGACATAATACTCTCTTTAGAGGGGAGCTTGAGTAACGTGTTGGATGTAAAATTATTGCGCTCCGACTTCGACAAGGTGGAGCAGGCGCTCCAAAATCGCGGCGCATCGCTTGACCTGGTTAAAGATTTCCCTGAGCTGGACGCGAAGCGGCGTGAGTTGATTCAGGAGACGGAGCAGTTGAAAAACCGCCGCAATGTGGTATCCCAGGAAGTGGCTCAGCTGAAGCGCTCCGGCGGCGATGCGGAATCGCTTATTCTGGAGATGCGGGAAGTCGGCGACCGGATTAAGGCGCTGGACGAAGAGCTGCGCCAGCTGGATGAGCAGGTAACGGAGATTGCCATCTCCATTCCCAACATTCCGAATGAAAGCGTACCGGTAGGCACTTCCGAAGACGATAATGTGGAAATTCGGCGACACGGCGAGATTCCTGCATTCTCCTTCGAACCGAAGGCGCACTATGAGCTGGCCCAGGATCTTGGCGTTCTGGATTTTGAACGCGCATCGAAGGTAACAGGCTCCCGATTCGTCTTCTACCGCGGGCTTGGCGCTCGCTTGGAGCGTGCCCTGATCAGCTTCATGATGGATCTTCACAGCGATCAGCATGGTTACGAAGAAGTGCTGCCGCCTTATATCGTCAATCGCGACAGCTTGGTTGGCACAGGGCAGCTGCCTAAGTTCGAAGAGGATCTGTTCAAGCTGGTGGATACCGATTATTACCTTATTCCAACGGCAGAAGTGCCTGTAACGAACATCCATCGCGATGAGATTATGGACGCGGACGATCTGTCCAAGAACTTTGTCGCCTATAGCGCATGCTTTCGCTCTGAAGCCGGAGCTGCCGGTCGCGACACACGCGGATTGATTCGCCAGCATCAATTCAACAAGGTAGAGCTGGTGAAGCTGGTCAAGCCGGAGGATTCTTACTCGGAGCTGGAGAACCTGACGGCCCATGCGGAGAAGGTTCTGCAGCTGCTAGAGCTTCCTTACCGCGTTCAGCTGCTGTGCACAGGAGATATGGGCTTTGCCTCCGCCAAGACATACGATCTTGAAGTGTGGCTGCCAAGCGCGGACACTTATCGCGAGATATCGTCCTGTACGAACTTCGAGGAGTTCCAGGCACGGCGTGCAGGCATTCGCTTCCGCCGCGAAGCCAAGAGCAAGCCGGAATTCGTGCATACGTTGAATGGCTCGGGACTGGCCATAGGACGTACGGTTGCCGCCATCATGGAGAACTATCAGCAAGCCGATGGTTCGATTGTCATTCCGGAAGTGCTTCGTCCATATATGGGCGGTCTGAAAGCCATCTCAGCCAAGTAAACTAGCCTTATACATTTATGTGCCATGGGTCAAATTAACGGTTGATAATTCAATTTGACCTGTGGTACAATATCTTTTGTCAGTCACAATTTAAGTTTGGAGAGGTACCGAAGTGGTCATAACGGGGCGGTCTTGAAAACCGTTAGAGTGCAAGCTCACGTGGGTTCGAATCCCACCCTCTCCGCCAGAAGCAAAAAATAACCCGATTCCTGAAAAGGAATCGGTTTTTTGCTTTTGTCGGTGTGGGATTGGAACGGGCCGTGAAGCGGACATGCCATAAGGCATGTTCGTAGGCCCCGGCGTGATAGTCGTATTACCGTGACCGTTCATGCGGTCATGGTGCGACGGAGCGAATCCCACCCTCTCCGCCAGAAGCAAAAAATAACCCGATTCCTGAAAAGGAATCGGTTTTTTTCTTGCATATATAGGAATTATAAGTTCCGGAGTCCCCTGCAAAGTACCCCAGTAAGCTTCGAATTGGAGCCCCACTTTGTGGGGGATTTTATGCCGATAAGGAGCGTACGGGCCATATGAGTGTATAATCCTACACTAGAGTGCCGAAAAGGGTCATTCGAGCCGAAATAGTGTATGAATCCTACACTGGAGCGCCGAAAAGGGGTGTTCGAGCCGAAATAGTGTATGAATCCTACACTGGAGTGCCGAAAAGGGTCATTCGAGCCGAAATAGTGTATGAATCCTACACTGGAGCGCCGAAAAGGGGTGTTCGAGCCGAAATAGTGTATGAATCCTACACTGGAGCGCCGAAAAGGGGTGTTCGAGCCGAAATAGTGTATGAATCCTACACTAGAGTGCCCAAAAGGGTTATTCGAGCCGAAATAGTGTATGAATCCTACACTAGAGAGCCCAAAAGGGTTATGCGAGCCGAAATAGTGTATGAATCCTACACTGGAGCGCCGAAAAGGGTTATTCGAGCCGAAATAGTGTATGAATCCTACACTGGAGCGCCAAAAAGGGGGCGTGCGCAGCAAGAGAGCAGGACGACGCCGTCAGGTTTTTTCTTGGCATGGATCGTATAAAAGGGGTGAACCTTTCGCATCTTAACGATGTGGAGGTGCTTAAGTAATGGCGAAGTCAGATGAGCTCCGTATAGACCAGCAGCAACTGGTGCAAGCTTGGCAGGAAACCTTGCCCACGGTCATGAATGGCCCTGACCGGAGCGAAGTAAAAGCCGATGAAGCGGACGAACGCTCGTTGCGGGTGACGATACATGTGGCGGGACATCAGATGTATGAGTTTGATTTCAAGGTTACGTATGTGGACAGCAGGGAAGTAAAGGTAGAGCTTGTCGACGTGGAGAAGGATAACGTCTCAATCGATGAGCGGAATGATATCGTACAGCAGCTGACGCAGGATTATATCCGACATCTGCACGAATGCGCGCAAGCGCTGCATCAGCTAACACATGCATAGAGGGAGAGATCGCGATGACGAAAGCGAAAGGCACAGCAGACAAAAATTTATCCAATGTCGTAGAAGCGCTGGAGACAGAACCGGTCAACAGCCATCATGCTCAGCAGCTTCAGCAGGACAAGAATGACCGGCGGCATCAGGATTCCTTGAACTTCGGTCAGCCGACGGACTTGAAGCATCAGCGCTAATAGCGGACGAGGGAGGGTTAAGCAATGGCCAAGTCAGAGAGTATACCAGTTCCGGAAAGCATCCCGCACAATGAGCGGAATCGGAAGGACAAGTCGGGCGGAGCAATGCAGGAGCCCTTGTCAGGCTCCAAGAAGACAAAGCAGAAAAACCACACGAGTCATCATAATCCTGAAGGATAGTTCTAAATACCTAATACTTTGCAATCCCATCCCCGCCTTTGGCAGGAGATGGGATTGTTTTGTAATTATTCACTTTCAAAACAACTACATATAGGATAGAATGGAGATGCTCATAAAATAGATAGTGGAGGGAAATTACGATCATGAAGCAAGTAAAACGTTTCGCACTCATGGCCGTGCTGCTTATGGCAGTTATCGTGGCAGGGTGCAGCTCCAGTCAGCCGCCAAAGGAATCGCTGCAGACAGCGATGAAAAACACAATGGCTGCAGAATCCTACAAAATGAATATGACTATGCAAATCGATGATTTGCAATTGGGTGATCTTGTTGCTGAACAAACAGGCGGTATCGATGTAGCTGGCATTATTAAGGGAGCCAAACTGACCGCAGATACCCTTTATACAAAAGAGCCAATGCGCATGGACATGGACATGGAAATTAATCTTCCGGGCATGATGGACATGAAGCTGGCCGTTCCGATGATTGTAACGAAGGACGAAATGTACGTCAAGATTCCGAATCTGCCGATGCTTCCATTGCCTGAGGAATTATTCGATCAATACATTAAGATGGATCTGCAAGAGCTGGCGGAGCAATCCGGACAACAAATTTCCATGGATGTAGCGACACAGCAAAAGATGGCTCAAGAGTTCGCTGCCGTATTCATGGACAACTTCGATGAGAAGACATACTTCAGCGAAGTGAAGGCTGCCGATGCGGGACTGCCTGAAGGCATGAAAGCAGACAACGTGATCAAGTTCGCGATTACAAACGATAATTATGATCAGACGGTCGATACGATGATCAACAAGGTCGTTCCAGCGATCTTCGATCTTCTTCTGAACAATGAGGATTACCTGAATGCGTTAGGCCTGGAGAAGGCAGATGTGGAAAGCGTAAAAGAAAGCTGGGACAACGACAAGGATCAAGCGCTGGATGGCTTTAAAGATCTGCTGACCGTCAATACACTGGATATTACGACAGCTATTCACGACAAGTACATGGTGCATCAGGGCGTGAAAATTGATCTGGATCTGAAAAACCCGGAAGGTACCGGCGAGACGATGAAATTCGTCATTTCTTTCGCCGCTCAATATTCCGATTTCAACAAGAAGCAAGAGCATCCTGAGCTTCCTGCCGATGCCATAACGATGGATGAGCTGATGGAGCAGTTCCAAGCTCCGATGGGGATGTAATGCGCTAACTGAATGTTATGAACGAGAAAGAGGCTCCTTGCCGCAATCAGCATATAAGCTGGCGGCAAGGAGCCTTTATTCATCGGATTGGGATCAAGCGGCTATTTCAAAAACCGGATCGTCAAAGGATAGCGGTAGCGGACGCCTTCATTCGCCTTCACGCTGGCGATAATAATCATGACGATGTAGAAAATGCCGAGGGCGATCAGCAGCAAGATGCCGATAACCAAAAGTGTCAGCAATCCGCTAACAATGGCATAGATCAGAATGCTGATCTGGAAATTGAGCGATTCCTTGCCTTGATCATCTACGAACATCGACTGATCCTTCTTCATCAGCCAGATGACAAGCGGTCCGATAATATTGCCGAGCGGAATAATGAATCCCGCGAACGCCAGCAGATGACACAGCATGCCATAGGTGCGTTCTTCTTTAAAGGAACCTCCGTCTGGATACATAGATAGTGAACCTCCTCTTGTAGTTGGATGCACGTTGCCACGTAACGCGCAGCATCTTAGCACCAATATATCAAGGAAACCTTTGGCATGCAACAACAGATTAGATCAGAAGTGCTTGCCAGGAACCAAATCCTTCTTTATACTTATACCTAGATAATCGATGTATATATATAATCTATGTATGGGAGGAAATCATGAAGGTTAATAAAGAGCTGATGAAAGGCAGCACAGTCATACTGATCCTGTCGTTGTTGAGCCGCAAAGAGATGTACGGCTATGAGATGGTGAAGGCGATTGAGACAAGCTCGGGAGGTGTCTTCTCCTTCAAGGAAGGAACGTTGTATCCCATCCTGCATACGCTTGAAGCCGAGGGTTATGTGGAAGCGTACTGGATGGACGAAGGGGCTCGCAAGCGCAAGTATTATCGACTTACAGACGAAGGGCGAATGCATCTGGAACAAAAGCAGAAGGAATGGAAGCTGTTCCGCACGACCGTAGATCGTGTCATCGGGGAGGGCGGAGCATGAGCGCGGCGATAAGGGAGCATCCGTCCGTCGTTGCTTATATGGAGCGGGTATGCTTCGAGGTGAAAGCGGCCGAGGTGCATGAAGAGATCCGGCTCGAGATGGTGAGCCATCTGGAGGACATCGTCGAAGAGAAGATGGAGAAAGAAGGGATGGCGGAGGAAGAGGCGATCGCCTGCGCTTTGCGGCAGATGGGCGATCCCGTCGCCGCCGGCCGGGGACTGCATGCTGTGCATCGTCCCAAGCCGGAGTGGGGCGTGATGGCCTTGCTGGCTGGGATGATCATCATGGCTGTATTGGCCGTCTATGTGGTTAATCTAACCAGAGGAGAAAGATATGAGGGTGTCTGGATCAGACAAATGGTATGCGGACTTGCCGGACTTGCTTGCCTGACTGTCTTCTACTTCCTTGATTACCGGAAGCTGCTGCGCTGGTCATTGCTGATGCATGCTGCTGCGGTGGGCTTGCATCTTTCTCTCCTTTGGCTGGGCACAACGGTCAACGGCTGGAAACACTGGATAGTGGTAGGTGCCTTTTCTTTCAAGGCGACCGCTGTAACCCCATTCCTGTTCCTATTGGCGATCATCGGAATGATGCATCGCGAGAAGGATAGGATGAGCAATGTGCCGACTCCATTCCGCAGCGTGGTCATGGAAGCGGTGTTGTATGTGCTGATACCAGTAGTTCTGTACGCTGCAGCGAATGATATGGTTAATCTGACGATCTATGCTATAGGCGCCATTACAGTGCTCATTATGGCAAGCAGATGGAGAACGTTAGGGGCGTCCATGCTGGCTCTGGCAGTCGTCTTATTGTTATGGTTCCGTCAGGAGCCCATGAGATGGGAGTGGCTCCGAATTCGTCTCACCGGCTTCATTAGTCGCGAAGGGGACAGCGGCTATATGACGGCTCGGGCAATTGAAGCTATAGAGCAGGGCGGCATGTGGGGACAAGGGCTCAGGGCTGTATACGATCCGCTCCCCTTTCCATACAGCGATGCTTTGTATGCCCATCTGGTGTACAGCTTGGGCTGGGTGGCGGGCAGCGTGATCGCTGTCATCTCTCTGTTGTTCGTCGGCAGATGCATACGGATGGGCATGAAGTTGAAGGATGGCTATGCCAGAGGGATTGTAGTGGGGCTGACTGTTGTATTGGGCACGAAGCTGCTATGGAACATTCTGATGTGTCTGGGCTTGCTGCCGATCAGCAGCATCCCTCTGCCGATTGTTCATGTCTCATCCATTACCGTCGTGGAACTGGCGGCGATCGGGCTGATGCTGGGAGCGTACAGGCGAAAGGATATGATCCGCAAGCACGCTATAGCGGATTCCCCGCAGTCACTATTGCGGTAACGGCGGGGAATGCTCTGTAGAGGACATGTCGGGCAGTCGGCTATGGATAAGGGTTAAGGCGCCACCTTCACAAGCTGGAGCGAGCGCAGACGGATCGGAGCCGCCTGCCACGCTTCGAAGAAGCCCGTCTTCTCCTTCACCCATGCCGACTGCAGGCGGATATCGTACTCGCCGGGCTGTCGAATCTGGACGCGTCCAAGCACAGAATGAACTTCCTCATAGGGATGCTGGCAAGTCGGCGTATCCTCCAGCAGCTTGTCCACAGCGGGAATGCAGCTTACTTGCTGTCCGGCGACAGTGGCGATCACTTCCTGATGGCAGTGAGCCGACCACTCCTGATTGAATCGCTTGAATGCAATCATGACGACGTCGAATTCGCCCGGCTCCAGCATCGTGAAGGACCAACCGGCCTCGTTCCCCGCCTCACCGCCTGATTTCACCTCAGCATGGGCGATATCGAGCCGGATATCGCCGGTAGGGAGCTGCAGCCAGCGCGGATCGACATGCGGCTTGCCGTCCAGCTCCAGCGCCACGACGGATACGACGTCGTCCGGTGCCGACGGCGGAAGCGTAATATGCAGCTGATGCAAGCCGACAGCTGCATGATAATGCTGCTGTACGGACAGCGGCTTGCGGGCTTCGTCGGCGTCTTCGTCCCCCTGCAGGACGTAAGCATGGCGTATCGCATTGTTCAGCCCGTACAGATCGATGCCGCCCTTGCTCCAGTACGGTCCATGGATTAGAAGGTACAACGTCGTATCCCGAACGGTGATCGCTCCCCATTCCTGTTCATAGTGGAACGGGCTGGGGGTCGTATCGTAGATCGCTTCACCGAACCTGCTCGTCCATCGCCCCACCGCTTTCAGCCTTTCTACCGATTCGTCCGGTATGTCGCCTTCCGCAGTCGGTCCTACATTGAGCAGCAGGTTGCCGCCCTTGCTCGCGACATGCACCAGCTTTCGAATGAGCGCCTCGCTCGATTTCCACGATTGATCCTTGTTCTGATAACCCCAGGAATCGTTCAATGTCATCGGAGTCTCCCATGGCCGGCTATCCTCGCCGTGCATCGGAATCTCGTTATCCCCTTTGGAGCTGTAGTCACCCGCATATTGCGGCCAGTGGCTGACCCGGCTGTTGATCAGGCATGTCGGCTGATGATCCCTCACCCAATCGATCATCTCCTGACTGTCCTTCTTCGACAGTCCGCCCGCCGTGTCGAACCAGATCAGGCCGACAGGCCCGTACTTCGTCAGCAGCTCCTTCACCTGCGGCTTCGCCTTGCGGTTCCAATACGCATAGAAGGCCTTCTCTTCCAGCGGATAATCCCATGTGTTGTTGTAAAATTCATGAATGGCATGAGGATGATGCCAATCGATGACATGAGAATAATAGAAGCACATGCGAAGGCCTTCCCTCTGGCACTCCTCCGCCAGCTCCTTCAGGGGATCGCGGCGGAATGGCGTGGCGTCAACGATATTGAAGGGATCATGCTCGGAATGATACATCGCAAAGCCGTCATGATGCTTGGCCGTCACGACGATATATTTCATGCCGGCTGCTTTCGCCAGGGCCACCCATTCTCTGGCATCGAACTTGACGGGGTTGAACCGCTCCGCCAGCTTCTCATACTCCTTCACCGGAATCTTCGCCCCTGACATATGCCACTCTCCCTTGCCGTGGAGCGCGTACAACCCCCAGTGCACGAACAGGCCGAACTTGGCCGCCTTCCACCACTGCATGCGATCTGCTTCTTGAGCCTCAATGACCGGACCGGATAAACTCATCAGCTGCGACACCCTTTCCTCATCGGATTTTTGGTTAAGGATACTGTGATCAATATAACGGAAACGCTTTCTCTCAACAACAAGCATGTTTTCAGGAATAAGGACATTCCTCACAATCGCAGCTCCTGCACATATTTCAGCCCCTGCACATTTCCGTGTGAAGCGGGACGCAGCGGCACTCCTGGGAGCCGGTAAAGGAATCGTACGAGGGGCGTGCGGCTATTCATTGTTCCCGGGGCGTAATCTTAGGTTCTGCATATCGGGTGAAGCATTGCTTCTTTACCCCATCATCGGCCATGGAGTAAGGTGACACTATATCCCGGCAGGAGAAGACGAAGTTGATATGAAAGCGCATTCTAACAATCGGAAGTGAGGAGAAGATAATCGTGACCGTGATGAAGACCTATTGGAAGAAGTTTCTGCACAGCTGGCAATTGCATGTTCTGTTTTTTCTCCCGCTGATGTATGTTCTGGTCTTCAAATATTATCCTATGTACGGCGCGCAGATCGCTTTTCGCGATTTTGTCGCATCGAAAGGGGTGCTGGGCAGCGAGTGGGTGGGGCTGGAGCATTTTATTCGTTTTTTCCAGTCTTATGATTTCTGGCGCATATTGGGCAATACGCTGGAGCTTGCACTGTATCAGCTTGCTGTAGGCTTTCCGTTCCCCATTATTCTAGCGCTGAGCCTGAACTACGTGAGAAGCGGCAGATTCAAGCGCAGCGTGCAAATGATCACCTATGCGCCGCATTTCATCTCTGTCGTGGTCATGGTCGGCATCATTCTTCAGTTTCTTGACCCGCGGACCGGCATGATCAACAACATGCTAGGGTTATTAGGGTTGAAGCCGATTCACTTTATGGCTGATCCGGCATTGTTCAAGTCGATCTATGTCTGGTCGGATATTTGGCAGAATGTCGGATGGGGCTGCATCGTCTACTTGGCGGCGCTGGCCAGCATTAGCCCGACGCTGCATGAAGCCGCAGTTGTGGATGGCGCCAGCATTATACGGCGAATATGGCATGTGGACATTCCCGGCATTCTGCCCATAACGATTATATTGCTCATTCTGAACACCGGCAATTTGATGGATCTTGGCTTTGAGAAAGTGCTGCTGATGCAGAATCCGCTCAACCTGAGCGCGTCCGAGATAATTGACACTTACGTATACAAGGTTGGATTATCTTCTGCGGTCGTGAATTTCTCCTATGCGACAGCAATCGGCTTATTCAAGTCGGTCATTAATCTGACGCTGCTCGTTCTATTGAATCAAGCCGCCCGCAAGGTCGGACAAGAAAGCTTATGGTAGGAGGCGGGATATGAAGATGGAGCAATCTCACCTGTTGAACTCGAGAGGCGACAAGGCCTTTCTTACTCTGAATAGCTTTATGTTGTGGCTCGTGCTGCTCGTCGTCCTGTATCCGCTCATTTATATCGTCAGTGCATCCTTCAGCAATCCGGAGGCTGTAGCCTCAGGCAGGGTATGGCTGTTCCCGGTTGACCCTACACTGGATGGATACAAGGCTGTGTTCAAGCATGATATGATTCTGACAGGGTTCTCCAACTCCTTCTTCTATATGATTGCAGGAACGGCCTTCAACGTGCTGATGACGGTGCTGGCGGCGTATCCGTTGTCCCGGAGGGACTTCTTCGGCGGCAAGGTGTTGATGCTGCTGTTCGTCTTCACGATGATGTTCGATGGCGGATTGATTCCGCGCTACATTCTGGTGAAGGATCTGGAGCTGCTGAATACGCGATGGGCGCTTATTATTCCGGTCGCATTGGGTGTGTGGCATGTTATTATTACTAGAACCTACTTCCGGGTGACGATATCGAACGAGCTGCTGGAAGCGGCCCGTATTGACGGCTGCAACGACTTCCGCTTCGTATGGCGAATCGTACTGCCGCTGTCCGCACCGATATTGGCCGTTATCAGCCTATTCTATGCGGTAGGACACTGGAATCAATATTTTAATGCGCTGATCTTCCTGAAGGACCCCGGTCTCTATCCTCTGCAGCTCGTATTGAAGCAGATATTGGTGGAGAACGAGGTGGATATCAGCATGGTTGGCGACGTCGCCGATCTGGCGATGCGCGCGCAGCTTCGCGATCTGTTGAAGTATTCATTGATTATAGTCGCTACCGTTCCCGTGCTGGCCATCTATCCTTTCGTACAGAAGCACTTCGTGAAAGGGGTGATGATCGGTTCGCTGAAGGAGTAGTGTATGCGTATGCTAGACAAGCTGAATGACCAATTCGATCAATAAAGGGGAAGAGGACACGTGAAAAAAACGTCTATCAAGCTTCTTGCTGTGCTGATGGTGCTGACGCTAATTGTGGCGGGCTGCGGGTCGAAGAACGATAACAATTCCGCAAGCTCCGGCTCTGGTTCCGCTTCTGGCAATAATAGTGCTGGGGAAGCCGGAGGGAACGGCTCGGGGAAAAGCGGCATCGTCCTTACGGAACCCGGCAGCATGAAGGTATCGGAGGAGAAAGTGACGCTGAAGGTGATGGTCGGCGCCAAAATTGAAGGCGATTACAACACGAACTGGTTCACGCAATGGCTGGAGGAGCAGACGAATGTCCACGTGGAATGGGAGGTCGTTCCGAAGGACAGCATGAAGGAGAAGCTGAATCTGGCGCTGGCCAGCGGCGATTATCCCGATGTCATCATGAACATGAAGATCAACCTGACGCAGCAGCAGTTGTACGGAAGCCAAGGCATCTTCCTGCCGCTCAATGAGCTGATCGAGGAGCACGGCGTAGAGACGAAGAAGGCGCTGGCTGCAATTGAGGATAAGGATCAGTATTATGCGCTGGACGGCAATATCTATTCTCTGCCCAGCTTCAACGACTGCTATCACTGCAACCGGGATCAGAAGCTGTGGATTTACAAGCCTTGGCTGGATAAGCTGAATCTCGAGATGCCTCAGACGACGGAGCAGCTGTATGAAGTGCTGAAGGCGTTCAAGGAGCAGGACCCGAACGGCAACGGCAAGGCGGATGAGATTCCGTACGCGGGAGCTGTGAAGGATTGGCATAGCAGTGTGCACAACTTCCTGATGAATGCGTTCATCTTCACGGATACGAAGAACCAGTTCAAGTTCACTTACTTGCAAGACGGCCAGGTGGACATTATTGTGAACAAGCCGGAATTCAAGGAAGGGCTCACCTATATGCGCAAGCTGTATCAGGAGGGGCTAATAGCGCCGGAGACGTTCACGCAGAAGAGGGAGCAGCTGAGACAGCTGGGAGACGGCAAGGGCGATCCCATTCTGGGAGCTTTCCCGTCGGGCTGGATGGCTTCAGCCACTTATCTGGATGGCGAGAGCGGGCGTTGGCTGGAGTATGTCACCGTACCGGCTTTGGAAGGGCCGAACGGGACCAGATATGCAGGCTTCGGCCCGTACTCCGGCATCATTCATGGCGACTTCATTATTACGGACAAGGCGAAGCATCCGGAAGTGGCGATGCGCTGGGGCGACAATTTCTTCCGGGAAGATGTGATGTTAAGAGCGTTGTACGGCAAGGAGGGAGAGCACTGGCGCTACGCGCAAGACGGGGAGAAGGGCATTAACGGCGAGCCGGCCAAGTATGTTATTCTGGAGCGTTCCAAGCCGGAGGAGAACATCATCTGGGATCAGAGCATGCCGTCCGTTCGTACAGCGGAGTTCCGGCTGGGCGAAGGGATTACAGAGCCGGAGACGAATCTGGAATATATTCTGTACCATGAGTCGAAGAACAATTACGACCCTTATGTGCCGGACAAATCGATGATTCTGCCGCCGCTTCTGTTCAGCAAGGAGCAGTCTTCGGAGCTGCTCGACTTGCAGACGACGCTGGACAACTACATGGAAGAGATGATTGCGAAATTCATCATTGGCCAGGCCAACATTGAGGCCGAGTGGGACGCCTATCTGAAGACGCTGGACAATATGAAGCTTGAGCGCTATCTCGGCATTTTGCAGGAAGCGTACGATTCCCGTTATTAGCGGCATAAGAGAAGGGCGAGGGCATCCTTGTCCTTCTCTTGCCCTTCTCTTCCATTCATCAGAGGCGGGAGTATTCTCACATGGAAGGCATGTATGTGGTAGAATGTAGGCAACCTTCATTATCTATACCATGACAGAGAGTTGGGATTGCGGCTTATGATATCCGACAAGACAACGATTCTACTGCGTTTTCTCATCCCGTATATGCTTATGATGCTGATTCCGCTTAGTATCGGCTTTTTTGTCTATCATAGAACGGTAGATGTGCTGGAAGATGAAGTGGTGGAGAAGAATATGGCCTTGCTGCAGCAGAGCAAGAAGGTGCTGGATGCGCAGCTGGAGGAAGTGGAGTTGTTCGCGCAGAATATGACGACGCATCCGAAGGTCGTGTCTTTCCAGTATGAGCGTGACGTATTCCATCGCGATCAAGTATATAAAACGTTGGAAATTAGGAAAGCGGTTTCAAATGTTGTGCAGCAAAGCCGCTTTATTGACGACTTCCTATTGTTGTTCAAAAATAGCGAGCTGGCCTTGACCGCAGACTCCACTTATAAATGGAGCGAATTGTATCCGGAGTTTCTTCGTTACGGTCAATATGACTACCCGTCATGGCGGCAGTTGATGCTGGCTGACGAGGGAAGCCGCTACTTGCCGGCGGAGCGCGTGCAACTGGAAGGCAAGTCCATGAATAGGGTGACGTATCTGACGCCGATCGGCGCGCCGATCGCCTATAACGGCATGCTGGCCGTCATGATGGACAACCGTCACTTTACCGAATTGCTGCAAGGAATGGAGCTGTCGCAAGATGGCTGGGCGTATATCGCGGATCGGAACGGATCGGTTATTAGCTACTTGTCTGCCAGCGGCCAACCGCCAATGCCTCTTCAGCTGCAAGGAAGGGAGGGCGTCTTGGCTCCTGAGGACGGGGACGACAGCGGCCTGATTGTGACTTATACTACCTCGGATTATAACGATTGGGTGTACGTAGCCGCGCAGCCGTCCGATCTGTTGTTCTCCAAGGTGCACTACATTCGCAATATCTCGCTCATTATTCTCGCCGCAATGGGGCTGATCGGGCTGCTGCTGGCTTCCGTCCTCGCTTATCGGAACAGCCGTCCGATTCGCAAGATAGCCCTCTCGATTATGGAGCTGCAGGGGAAGGCGACGCAGCCGATGAAGGATATTCACCATTTCATTCAACAGGCGGTGACCAGGCTCGCTCTCGATAACAGGAAGCTCCAGAATAAAGTGGAGGCGCAGATGCCGCTCTTGCGTGCCGCAATGTTCGAACGGCTGCTGAAGGGGGATTTCGCCAATCGCGACGAGCTGCAGATGATTATGCAGCATGCCGAGATTAATCCGCCGGAGAGCAACTATTATCTGATCGCGGTCATCGATATAAGAGGGGACTGGAATTCACTCAGTCTGGAGCTGCTTCAGCAGCTGGATGTGCGCCGAATCGTATTGAAGGACTGGCTTGAGGATATTAGCGATTATTCCTGCTTGATTCACGATTTAAGCGAGGGCAAGCTTGCGGTCATGCTGTCCAGCTCCGAGAGCGATGAGCGTGCAGCCGTCGGCACAATCGAGCGGAAGCTAAGAGAGAAGGAGACGGCGTATTACGAGCAATTCCATACTCGATTCGCCGTGGCGCTGGGCAGCTGCAGCCGGGATATGATGAAGATGTCGCGTTCTTATGAAGAAGCCTTGTTGGCACTGCACTATATGAGACCGAACGATATGCACTGCATCGTCCGTCATGACGAGGTCCCCCGATCATCCTCCAGCTTCTATTATCCCGCCGAACTGGAGACCCGGTTATCGAATCTGATCAGAGCGGGGGAGACGGCGGAAGTAGAGAAGCTGCTGGAGGAGCTGTATGAGGAGAATTACCGTCAGCGCCATCTGTCGCTGCAGATGTCGAAGCTGCTATTGTTCGAAGTATGCGGCAGTCTCATGAAGGTGCTGGATTATGTGTCGCTGAAGTCGTCGGCGCTTGCGGAGCAAGCCCAGCAGCTGGTGGATCATATCGGCCATTCCAGTGAGAGTGAACCGTTATTCAAGCAGTTATCGCAATGGATGGCGGAAGTTAGCTTGCAGATGGCGAAGCGGAAGCGCAGCCGAAATGAACAGCTGAAGCAGGAGATGCTGGAGCGGGTGAAGCGGAGCTACGGCGATGCCGGCCTGTCGCTGCTGTCGATGGCGGATGAGCTGCGCATGTCGGAGACGTATCTGTCCCAGTTCTTCAAGGAGCAGACGGGCGTTACGTTCAGCGAGTATGTGAACAAGCTGCGCATGGAGCAAGCCCGAATGCTGCTGCGCGAGACGGACTTGCCTATCCATGAAGTGACTGAGCGTATCGGCTATCAATCTTCCAATACGTTCTGCCGCGCATTCAAGCGGATCAACGGCGTGACCCCGACGAAGTACAGACAAGAAGAGAGAGTGCGGCAGTCCTCCGGTCATGCGAGGGCTTAGCGCTAGAGTATGGAGTCAACTGCGTGAGCACTCCCTCTTATAAGAGAGAATGCAGGTCGTCAGCCATACGGCTGACAGGCGCTTCCGTTAGTGCTGTAAGTCCGTAAGCGTAGGTTGGCCGGGGCGTCTCCGTGATCTGCTTGTCGATTAGCCGGGCTCCGTTAAGCTCATCCAGACGCATGGACAGCATGCGCGGCGTGATGGAGCCGAGTGCGGTACGAATGTCCTGGAACCGGTCATATTGCATATGCAGGGCGATCAGGACAGGCATATTCCACGCCTTCGCAGACAATAGGCCATGTCCGATCTCGGTGTCCGCATACCGTATTGCCTTCGCCGCCTCCCGGTATAACCGTCCCTTGTCCGTAAGCTGATATTCAGGCAATAGAGGATGTCGGCGTTCATAGGGTGATAGATGCCTGAGCAAGCCTAAGGCGATCAGTTGCTTCAAGTTGTCGCTCAGCCGGGCCGGCGCAATCTGCAGCTGATTCTGCAGAGGAGTGAAGCGTCCGCCGCTGCTCTCTAGAGCGATCAGGATCGGAATGACCCACCGGCCCGACAGCTCTTGCGACAAGGCAATGATCTGTCGTTCGTTGCTCAAAGCTCCGTTAATTGCTCCGATAACATGAGCGAGTGTCCATCCGGATCAATGAACGTGGCCAGCTTCACGAAGTCCGGAATGACCTCGATTTCTCCAATGAACGTAACGCCATCCTTCTTCAGCTTGTCCACGGCAAGCTCCATATTCTCCACATCGAATACGGTAGATGAAGTGGAAGGGACAACGGAATCCGCTGCTGAGAACCCGATCAAGCAATTCTCCGTATTTGTCTTCACCATCGTTATGCCGCTTTCCTGATCATGATAAAGCAGCTCGAAGCCCAGTTTCTCTGTATAAAACGCCAAGGTGTGATCAATATCTTTGACACTGTACCAAACGGTTAATCCTGGAACATACATGGTATCATCCTCCTTTGATACCGTTATTATACTAGGTATAATTTCGGTAGTAAAGAGGGTGATGAAATTTATTTTTGGCTTGCCATGCCAGGGCTAGAACCGGATAATGAGTTTGGTTGAAGTACATTTTTTCTCGTGAAAGCTGCTAGAGCAACTGCGACGAGCAGCTCCGAAGCAGGCAAGGAGAGCCATACGCCCTTAATGCCCATCCATTGCGGCAGAATCCATAATGCCGCCAGCAATAGAACGAATCCACGCATAATAATAATGACATTGGACGGACCGGTATGTCCGATAGACTGATAATACGTCATGTAGATAAAGTTGATGCCCATGAATAAATAGCCGACAAAAAATAAGGGAATGCCTTGAACAGCCATTGCTCGAACGGCGTCTGATGAAACGCCGAACAATGAAACGAGCAGTTGGGCGCCTGCCGCACCAATGAGCAAAAAGAACGCTCCTATTACCAGAGCCGACTTTTCTGCAATTTTCACAGTATCCCTAATACGGTCCATGCGATTGGCTCCGTAGTAGTAGCTGATCATAGGCTGAATAGCCGAGCCGATGCCGAAGAAGGAGAGGAAGATAAAGGCGTGCAAATAGTTGATCACGGAGAATGCCGCAACGCCGTCGGTTCCTGCCAGCTTCACCATCATCAAATTATAGCCAATGACGAATACCAATGCGCCCATCTCGGCCAAAAAGCTTGGAAAGCCAATGGAGAACACTCGTCTCATGGACTTTATCGCCCATTTGGCGAAGATAAATTTCAATGCGATATCTTTTCTGAAGAAATGGAACAATAAGACGAGCAGCCCGATTGCGCCCGATGTAACGGTAGCTAACGCAGCCCCTTTGACACCCAGTCCCGCAACAAAAATCATATAGTAGTTTAAAATAATGTTGGTGACAGCCGTGATGATCAAGCTTATCATAGCTAATTGCGGATTGCCGTCGTTCCGGATGAAAATGCTCAAGGCGTTCTCCACAGCTATGAATACTCCGAAAAGCAGCAAGACGGACAAGTACTCCACAACAAAAGCTCTCGTATCCTGATTGGCCCCTAATAAGTCGGCAAGCCGCTCAACGTTAGAATAGCCGATAAAGCTGAAAACCATGACGATCAGAGCCACCATGACGATTGAAAAGGAGAATATATTCCTGGCTTTAAGGACATTCTGTTCTCCCAGCGCCATGGAATACAAGGCTCCGCCTCCGATGCCTATCCAAAGCGAGATGGACATAATAATCGAAAATACCGGAACGGCGATATTTACGCTGGCCAATGCAACGGTTCCTACGCCGTGTCCGACGAAAATGCCGTCAACGACTATATTGATCGACATCAGCATCATGCCGATGATCGATGGAATCAAGTATTGGAAAAAGACTTTTTTCACCGGCTGATGGCTCAATTTGTTCTGTGTAATAGTTTCCACCGTAATCCCTCCTGTCAGTGCTAACAAGAGAGAGTTTATACCTTCAAGTAACTTGAAGGTCAATAGGTTATGCTCTTATTTTCACAGGAATTTCGATGACGGTCAGGTAGTGTGCTTGATTCTGAGCTACAGATTCATCGATGATTCCGATTTCAATCGGGTTGCCGGTTCGTACATAGCCTAACGCATGTAATTGATTCAACAGGTATTCGTAGCTGCTCCTTACCGCTTCATAAGGGCCTCTGTGGGGGTAACAGGCGTACAGTCCTTCGGGTAAATGATCACCTTCACTGTCGGCTTGCTGATCCCATAATAGCTTGAAGAGGCCGCTATACATGATTGGCCCGTGACGATCAATGCTTCTGGCATCCACAATAACGCCGATATCGCCTGTAAATGCGCCATTATTGACGGGTTCGGCAATGGATTTCTTCAGCTCTCGCGCATAGATATCCTCCCATTGACCGTTCAAGTCGATGGGTTCGTGATGATAGATGAACGATATCGGTCTTCTCGGGTGCGTCTTGAAGTCGATGGCTGGTTGCTCCGCTAACCGCATGCCGGTTTGCAACGTGTGCATCTTATGCTCCATTTTTCGGGCGGCCATCTCCAGAGCTTGAATCTGTTGTTGCACATCCTGCAGCTTTTCTGCAAATAGCTCCAAAGTACTCTCGACTGTCCGGTTTTTCATATGCCTTTGAATATCTTGGATGCTGAAGCCGATCTTGCGCAAGAAGATGATCGTATCCAGCAGGACAAACTGGTCGGCAGTATAATAGCGGTATTGATTGTCCTGATCGGTGTATTTCGGCTGGAATAAGCCGATTTCATCGTAATACCTTAATGTTGACTGCGGGATGGAGAATATTCTGGACACTTCTCCCACGCGAAACTGTATCATGTCAT
>NZ_JAOQJC010000067.1 GCF_025567625.1 Paenibacillus sp. J5C2022
ATTGGCGCTGCGAATATAGCCATCAGGCAGAATGCGATCCGCTCGAAGCACTCCTTCATGCACGGCTCCCAATCGCTCGATCGCACGGTTAGACCTATCGTTCTGCACATCGGCCTTGAACTGTACTCTGATACATTGCAGCTCTTCGAATGCATAACGAAGCAGCAAGTATTTGCATTCCGTATTTACTCTCGATCGCCATACGTCAGGCGAATACCATGTCCATCCAATTTCCAAATTCCGATTCGCTGTTGAAATATTCAGATAGCGAGTACTTCCCACAAGCTTATTAAGTTGACGATCATATACTACGAAAGGACAGGCAAGTCCGCGCTCTCTTTCTTCCAATGCTTCATCAATCAATCTATTCATATCTGCTATTTTGTCAATCTTAAGAGGCAGATATGTCCATATCGCTGCTTCCTTCGCTGCTGCATACAGTGCATTCGTATGCGAGCGATTCATCGGGGACAGCCTGACTCTGCTTCCTTCCAGCATCTCAGGGAATATCATATGATTTCCTCCACTTCTACTCCAATCCTTTAATAAACGCAATGATACGGCTGGCTTCAGTAAATCCTGAATGGATATGAAAGTGATAGCTGTCCTGATTGTCGATGGCGATGTCCGAGCCAATTTCCTTGCAGCCTCTCTCCTTCAACCATACTTCGCCATATGCAAGCAGAAGCTTCGAAATTCCCCTCCTTCTGTGCTCAGGTTTTACGAAGATGCCTTCCACGAACCCGGTCGGGCTTGATGTGGCCCCTTCCACATAGTCCACTCTAATAGAAATATGAATAAATGCAACGATCTCTTCTTCTGCTTTATAAATCAATAATTTGTCCTGGGCGGAATCCAGCAATGCCAGAAACTCTGCTCGTAATGACACGAATTCGTTCTCCGGCCAGAGCAATAGCCCTAATGAAGTAACCTCATCTAAATATTCGCGACTTGCTTCCACAACGATCCCCATATTCTCACCTTCTTTACTATTCTGATTGACACTTGGATTGGTAGTAACGATCGGCTCCATACACATGCCAGTTCCAAAAGCTTGCCCCGCCACACATGATGTAGCGATCGAGCCACAATTCAAAATTCATATGAAGCTCGCGCGCTTCGTAGAAGTGGTCAATAGCATCCTTTACCAGCAAATAGTTGAGGTCGCCGACTTTCACCTTGTTCAAGTCAATAACGATATTGTCGCCATAAAAGTAACCCAGCTTCAAAAAGCCTTCTCCCGGCTCCTCATACGATTGCTCATGGATATCCCTCAAGCCGAACAGGTAAGCTTCTCCGCCATACTCGGGATGCGAAAATAAATCGCACCCATTGCATATTTTCAGAAACTGTCGGTAATCAAAGGGAAGCTCATACCCAATATCCTTCTCGAAAGAACAAATATCCTGTTCAGTGAGCGGAGGTCTGAAGCGAAATTGCACTTGAGATATGCTGCCCTCTTCGCTTTGTACGGTGATCAATCCATCATTCTCAGCAAGGCGTTGTTTTAGTGCCGAAATAGTTTTATCAATAAATGATGTCATAATATTGTTTTCTCCCTACAAGTCAGTTACATGTGCTACTCGATTATCCATGCTGTAATTACAGGCTTGTTGCGGTATTCGATTTTATATTGCACTTTATTATACATTCCATCTTCGAACGTCTCCGTAACTTGAATGAATGCCTTGCTATATTCTATGACAACTTTTCCATCCTGAGAGCTGCCTGGTACGCTGAACATATACCCCGCATCTCCATCAGGTATTTTCCAGCCATTGTCAGTCTTCGTATATAAGGAGTCTATTATTTTCTTAGTCAGTTCGGTTGAGAAATAGGTTTCGTAGTTGCCTCGAATGACATCCAATGATTCCGCTTCAACCGGTAGCTGACGGATATCCTCGTAGACCCCGTTGAAGAAAGCATATACTTCTTCGTCGCTCCACTTGGTGAAGTCGACGGATTCGCTCACTTTCGTGCAAGCTGACAGCACCAGTGCTAAAATGAATAAAAGCATCATACTTCCTTTCATTTTGGATTACCTTCTCTCTTTATAGTAAGGTTATTCCTTCAGCTTCGAGATGCTTCTCTTCCAGTTGTACGATCTCGATGTCTATGCATTTCTCTTTCAGCTTTATGGCCAGCGCTTGTACGCCATAGACTTCCGTAAACGTATGACTGCCAACAATCAAGTTCAAATTAAGGAACTTAGCATACTGAACAGTATATAGCGACTTCTCGCCAGTAATATAAACATCGCAATGATAGTGAGTCGCTTCTTTCAATTGATCCGTGGAATGGCCGGCACCCGTGATCATGCCAATCCGCCTTCATACTGCGACGATTGCATTGCAATGCGAATACGGGTTCTTTCAATACCGAACTCACTCGTTCCACAAGTTCTTGGAATAGCAATTCAGAGCTTAGCTCGCCAACAGCTACGGTACTGCTGCCATGATGATGAGTGGAGTGCTTTACAATACGATCCGCATCTAGCTCTCTCAGCAGGGAGATACAGGTCCCGAATTCAACATAATCAAGCGGCAAGTGGACAAAGAAGTGAGCAATGTTGTAATTTTCCAGCAATGTCATGCAAGCCTCTTTCATCCCATATACGAAATCCCAAGCGACGTGATGCGTAATGATGAGGTCTACCTTGCTCACTGCAGCCTGTTCAATTATTTCCGGTGTAATATTGGTAGAATAGCCTATCTTCTTTATTGAACGGGATGTGAAGTTGTAATAGCCATACTCTTCTCCTTCCTGAAAGCAGCTCAATCAATCTCCAAATAGTTCATGAATATAAAGTTTAAATGATGAAACGTGCAACGTGACTCTCCCTCCAGTCCCCTTCTAACTTTTTAATAGATAGTCAATCATTTCTTTGTTAACGACTTCCGGTAGTTCGTGATTGACAGCGTGTCCGCCACCTCTTACGATTTTATACGTCATCTGATGCTTCTTTAAGCGTTCAAGCGATTTCGGATAATAGCTGAGCATATCGTGATCACCGATTAAAAATAATGCTTTTTCTCTAATGCCGGATAGCTGCTCATCCGTGAAAATTGTAATTTTATGCTTCATCATGGAGCGGTTATTGAAGTACTTTAATAGATAATACCAATGCTCCATTAACTGGGTATTATTGGAAAATGTAGTATAATACGGACCGGAGAGTTTCCTGAGCAATTTCTCACAGCCCGCTCTTGTTGGAAATAACGCCTCCGGCAAAAAAGCCTTCATCATCTTGCTCATCACTTCAAGTTGACTACCGGATATCGCGCCTGCCATACACACAATCTTTTCTACCTTTTCAGGTCTCATAATCGCAAAATGCTGAGCCAACTGAGCGCCATATGATACACCTGCAACATAGGTTCTCTCGATGCGCATAGCCTTCAGCACTTCATCCAGCCAGTATTCTTGCTGAAAAGTTCGATAGTATTGAGCATACGGCTCGCTTCGGCCAGAACCGCCAATGGCATCTATGGCGATTACATGAAATCTCTCGGCAAGCGGTTTCAAGTTATACACCCACATCATGGCAGAATTGTCCGCTGTGCCGTGCAGCAACAGCAATGACGGATTAAGGGGGGAGCCCGACGTAATGAGATGGGTTATGCCGTAAGAGGTAGGAATGTCTAGCTCGTCATATTCCATATCCAGGGAGTTCAGCAGCCTGTCATAGGACTGATAAATCAGTTCTTTCCCTTTAGCGGATTTAAATCTGTTCATTAGTCCACCCCTCCCATTCCTACTTTCTATTCGCAGATTAATCCCAACCTCTTAAGTACGTGTTCCGTCATGGCATTGAGATTAGCTATCGGTTCAGTCAAAGAGAAGTATTGCAAATCCAATCCTTCATTATCATTAACGCGCATTTTCCCAGTTACCTCTCTAACCTCGAACACCGCCATCACATTGTAGACTTCATCGCCGTGCGGATATTTGTAGTACATATCGCTTCCAGACAGCAATGCCCTGAAGGACAGCGATTGAGCCTGTAATCCGGCTTCCTCGTACAACTCTCTCATCGCGGCTTCTTCCAAGGATTCGCCCGGCTCCAGGGCGCCACCTATCGTACCCCAGTCCAGACTATCCGATCTTTTCTGCAACAGAAGCTGTCCTTGTTCATTGAAGACGAGTACGCATGCCCCTACCATGATTAACGGCCTCGATCCGACCTTCTCCCGCAATTCGCTAATATAACCCAATAAGATCAATCCCCTTTCTCGATTACTAGTCCCATTCGATGCTTCAAGTAGTAAAGCAGACCCGCTCTGTCTACATTGGAAAACTGCAGCGGATCTTCTATCATCATCTGATGAATCTCTTGTACTGGCGTCCACCTTATATTTATTGTGTCGTCGCCGACAGCCAGCAACTTCCCTTCCGTTCTGCATATAAAATACATCCCTACGGAATCAATAGGACCTTTTATCGTCTGATACACACAAAAGGGCTCCAGACACTCAACCTCGAAAGCCGTATTGATGCCGCAAGTATCGATTCGCTTATGACGTCCTTCAATTTCCGTGACCATTAATCCTGTTTCTTCGGACACTTCTCTGCATAGTCCATCCAGTATTGGTTCATACAGCTCCAATCGTCCTCCTGGAAGCTCTATAGCCACTTCATTCGGTTTATTGCGCGTTTGAATGACCAGCTCAGTCATACCTTTATTTTCTCTCTCAATAAATGCCCGGGCATTGACATAAAACATAGCGTTCGTCCTCCACACTTTTCAATTTCAATCCAACAAATCAATCCATGGATGATTCCGATCCATTATTTCTATTGCCTCTCTTAACCAGCTTCTCTGAGCGGCGCTCAACTGGTCACGGATTTGAACGAAATCCTGTTCGTCCTTTGGTCTTGGATTTTTTGATTTATATAACAGTACGATCTCAGGACACAGATATGGGAGGCCGTCAGAAGTATGCAAGATTGTATATGCCTTAGGACATGTTATTTGATTGTTCCGGCGATAAACCCATTTATCAGCATTCGATTCATTTAGCAGCACTTCCAATTTCATGGAAGAATCCTCGGCATGGACTTCATGAATAGGAAGCTCCAATGTCTCTTCTATGTCCCACTGAATCACTGCCCCTTCTACTACCTTATTTAAGTGCCAATCCGTCAAATAATGCTGCAAGTGAAACTGATCCTCCCGGTAGATCATGATCTCTATATCTGAATGCTCTCTGGTTACCGAGCCAAGATGCAAGTCAATTGCCCATCCCCCTGCTATTGCCCACGGATATTGAAATCCTTTCATTAGGGAATGTACCGAATGACATATCTCTTCTTTGTACATGGCTGCACCTCTAGTTTCATGTCTGAATAGCATGTCAGCTGAATTATTGCTATTCCTTTTAATTCTTATCTTCTGTTTTGGAAATGTACTTTTTCAATTCTTCTTCAATTTTTTTATTTAACTTTGTCATTGCCGCATCGTCATTTTCCAGCTTCTCCAAGTTGACATGGTTCTCTTCCTGCCCGTCAATACTCTCTCCTTCAGCTTTAATCCCCAAGTGCTTCTTTATAAGCTGAAGATCTTCATGATTTTGTTTTGTTTTCAGATAGATGCTTAGGAACATTCCGAATAGAATGGCAATCATTATGAATACGCCGTATCCACCCAGGATCATGAAAGAAACGTATGCAATTATAATCCCGATAATCGTACCTGCGATTACCATTGTCACATCTCCTTCTTCACTATCAACTTGCTTCTACGAAGCATTCTTCCTATACCTTTTCTTATAGCATAGCCAATAAAAAATCCGGCAGTGTTCAATATCAGATCATCTACATCGAAGGAGCGCATAAATATAAGTCCTGACTTGGATAGAATAAGTTGAATCGCTTCAATGGATAACGAAATGATGAAGCCTGTGGCAACGGCCTTCTTCCATCCACTCACTCTCACTAAAAGAGCAAGCGGAAGCAACAAAACAAAATTGCCCGCTATATTTCGCAAGCCTACCATGTAATAGCTATGATTCCATGCACCTATTATACTGTCGAAGGGTACGAAGTTGTAGGCCAGTTCTGACCAGTTGTATGATTCCTGCTGATAAGCTAGCGGCAAGAACACGAGCTCTATAATAACTAGCGCATAAGAAACAACACCGATGATGGACAAATTTCTGAAGAGCCCTCTTCTACGCACAGCATTATAAATCAGCAACAAAGGCAGTAATATTAAGAAGGCGATCGTAAATGAATAAAGCATATCAATGATTTGATGCATACCATATCCTCACTTCTGATGACTTAAAAAAGCTTATAATTTACCGTGAAGCTTCTCATCCCACATCCGTTCAACACCTTGTAGCTCGCCATGCTGAAACGTCAGCCTATAAATATCGGGCTTGGAAGTGCGGTTCCAGAAGGCATAGCCGTAATCTTCATGGAAGTATTGCATAATAACAGCCATTATGTTGCCGTGAGTGCCGATGACTATATTTCCACCTTCATGCTCCTGAAGCAATTGTTGAATGACCGGAATCGCCCTCTGCCGAGCCGACCATGTTGATTCACCGCCGTCTAGCGCATATTGAATATCCGTGAATGAGCGTTCAATTGCGGCAAGAAGCTCCTCCCAAGGCGCTTTATAATCCAACCCCTTGATGGCCCGCTCTCGTAGCTGCTCATATGCGATGATAGGGAGCTTCCTGCGATCTGCCACATGCCGAACGGTCTGAATAGCGCGCGCATAAGGACTGGAGCATACGAAGTGAATGTCCATACCGTCCAGAATGTCTGCCACCTTCATCGATGCAGCCTTTCCATCCTCCGATAGCCCTCTTGTTCGTTCTTCTCCGAATACGAATGGCGACTCCGCATGCCGCACCATAATAATATTCGTCTCCATATGCCCTCCCATAATTCTGATTGTATAATTCCCTATTATATCATCTTTTTCCAATCGTTCTATGAACAAATGAAAACCGCCCAATTGGGCGGCTCCATGGATTTCCAATTATGCTATTCTCATCGATTTGCTATTCCTTCACACTGCCCATGACAATGCCCTTCATAAAGTACTTTTGCAAAAATGGATAGACGAGCAAGATCGGAAGCGCTCCAATAAATATTTGAGCAGATTTCAGCGTCCGGTCCGACAATTGGGACATCAAGTTCTCGTCTACATCGGTTAGAGCCGGATCATGCTGAATGACAACGGTCTGCAGATAACTCTGAAGCGGGTAGTTCTCAGGTGAATTCATGTAGATCAGACCATCGAACCAGGCGTTCCAATGGCTCACCAGCGAGAATAACAACAATGTGGCAATAGCCGGCTTGGATAAGGGGACGACAATATGCCATAGCGTTACCATGTATCCCGCCCCATCTATGAATGCGGACTCCTCCAACTCCTTGGGCAGCGCCCGAAAAAAATTCAAGAGCAGAACGACGCTGAACACGGGCACAGCTACGGGCAAAACTAGCGCCCAGACCGAATCCATCAGTCCTGTATCCTTGACCACCATATAGGTGGGGATAAGTCCACCGCTGAACAGCAGCGTGATGAAAAAATACCAGACATAATGCGTACGCCACTTGAAAACGCGAGCTTCCTTGGACAAAGGAAAAGCCGTCAGTACGATTAATAACATTTGAATGGTCGAGCCTACAACGATACGCCTCAGGGATACTTCTATTGATTGCATGAAAGCATCATTGTCGAGCACATATTGATAGGCAGCAGTATTAAAATCAACCGGCCATAGGACGACTTGGCCGCTGCTAGCCGCCGTACTCGAGCTGAAAGATATGGCCAGTACGTGCAGGATGGGAAACAAGCAGAGAAAGGCAAGCATGGACAATAGCATATAATTCAAGACAACAAACAGCTTGCGGCTCCATAGCATCGATTCCACCATTGTCCCGTCCTCCCTTCTCTAGAAAATGCGATAGTTCGCGTATCGATAAGCCATCCAATAGGAAATGCTGATCAACAACAACGAAATGACGGATTTGAACAAGCCTACTGCGGTAGCAAAGCTATACTGCGCACTGACAAGGCCCATGCGATATACCATCGTGTCGATAATGTCTCCGCTCTCATATACTTGCGGACTGTACAGCACGAACACTTGCTCGAAGCCCGCATTCAATATTTGACCGAGACTGAGTGTAGCCATCAGGATGATGATTGGCAGCATGCCCGGCAAGGTGATATGCCACATTCTCTTCCAATGACCGGCGCCGTCCATAACGGCTGCTTCATACAACGCGGGATTGATTCCGGTCAGCGCCGCAAGGTAGACAATTGTGCTGAATCCGAACTCCTTCCATTCGTTCGAGATGACCAGTGTAAATGGGAACCAATGATTATCGCCAAGGAAGAAGATTGGCTCCAGTCCCATCCACATCAGCACACGATTGACCATCCCTTCCGAAGGAGACAGCAAATCCAGCAAGATGCCGCCAAGAATGATCCAGGATAGAAAGTGCGGAATATAGATAAGCGTCTGAACACTTCTTTTAAAGATGCGGTTGCCCAATTCATTCAAGAGCAAGGCAACGGTAATCGGAACAATTGCGCCGGCTATTATTTTCATCGTGGCAATAAACAACGTATTCCAGAATACCTCGATTGTATCCGGCAAGCTGAACACATAACTGAAATTATCCCACCCGACCCATTCCGATCCCCGTATGCCCTTGACCGGCACATAGTCCTGGAATGACATGACGATGCCGGCCATCGGAATGTAATGGTAGATGAACACAAGGATGAGGGCCGGCAGCAGCATAAGATGCAATGGCAGGGTTGCCGTGGAAGTTCTTCTCATTGCTATCTCTCCTCGCGATCGCTCACTGTCCTTTGTACCATTCGTTTACTTCCTCTGTTATTTCATCTCCGCCAAGCTTTTTCCACTTCTCTACAAACGCATCGAATTCATCCAGTGAAGCGCCTTGCATAATTTTATGAATCATTTCATCTTCAAGCTTTTCGAGTGTCGGCTTTTTCTTGACCATTGCCGGAGTAGGTGTCGTAATGAACTGATCAGGCTTATACTGATTGTTCTCGTCGTATTGAATCGCGATCGCGCCCGAGCTGTCCGGTCCGAACTGCCAGCGGTGGCTCCATTGGCTCATATCCCCTTCCATGAATTTAACGATTTTCTCGTATGTCCCCTTCGGCCGCATAGCCAATTGATCCACACCAAGCTCGCCGTTCAGCACCTTTATAATTGCCGTCGTATCATCCGCCCGTATCGGACGATAGATTTTCATTGGAGCACTCATCCAGTAACCTAGCCGATCCACCGCTACGTACTCCTCATATTCCTCCTGAGACATCGTTTCGTAGAAGTAATAAAGCCACATGTCGGTTAATTTGAACAGCGCCTCGGGGTGCTGCGTCCCTTTCTTCACGACCCAGTAATAATTGAAAATGTTAAGTCCATGCTGCAGCTTGGCCGGTTCATTGTCGATGGAAGGCACGGCGAATGGCAGCCATTCGATATCCGGCGTTACTTTATACAAGAAACCGTTCGGATCGCCCAGACCTCCGAAGTACATGCCAATCTTGTTCTCCCCGATCATCTCCCGGAACTTTTCGTTCGTTTTCACTCCGTACTCCGGATCGATCTGGCCAGCTTGATATAGTTTCTGCATTTGCTCCAATGCCGTCTTCATCTCGGGTTGAATACTGCTATAGGCGAGCTTGCCGTCCTTCTCTATCCATATCCCTTTATAGGCATGATGGGCGTTAATGAATCCGGTAAACAAGTAACCAAGCTCCTTGTACATGCCAAGGCCGAACGTATCGTCCTTATTGTTGCCATCCGGGTCCTTGGTCGTGAACGCTTCCGAGATCGCAAGCACGTCATCCAGCGTTGTCGGCGGGGACAACTCCAGCTTCTCCATCCAGTCCTTGCGAATCCATATGACCGGCACCTGCTCCTTCACAAGACCGCTCCAAGGTATGGCCATCAGCCTGCCGTCAAGCGTAGCCGAGGCCATGACCTCCGGACCTGCGCCTTCGATAACTGCCTTAGTTTTGTCGGTCACATAATCGCGATAGACATCCGTTAGATCTTCAATCAAGTCCGCTTCATACAGCTGCCTGAATTGGGTAGGCGTAACGGCGAAGAAATCCGGAATTTTCCCCGATGCAATCATCAGATTCGTCTTCTGCTGATATTGTCCGCTCGGCACATCCCACCACGTATTGATTTTAATCCCGAATTGCTCTTCAATATGACGACTCCACCGGTTATTGTTCAGATCATCCCCTTCATCGAATTTGGGATAGTTGAAATTGAACATAACGGTCGACAATTCGATCGGAGGATCATATTTATCCCCATTTTTATCGCTCCCGGGAGTCTGCTTTACAACTTCCGTCCCTCCAGATACTTCCTCGCTTGCACCAGACTGTTCTTTCGAGCATCCGGTTAGTGCAATGCATATGACAATAATGGCAATCCATGCTGTCTTTAAATAACGGCTCATCCCAACAAACAACCCCTCTCCTCAACTGATTTGGCAAGTGATTTAGCAAAGCATATGCTAATATGAAATTACTAGAAAGTGAGATGTGATGTAAGACGTTATATTTGCGTTGATGAGCCTATTTCCGCCAATCCCAAAAAAAGCATACTTCCATAAAAGCGGTGTGTTGTCACTCTTGCTGGCTATGGTTAAATGAAAAAGAAGGAGTGTGATTTCGCATATGAAACTTCTCCGCTTCCCGCTTAAACGCAAATCGTTGTTTATGAAATTAATGCTGGGCTTTATCGCTATTATCGCACTGCTCGTCTCATTCAACTTTTTGTCCTTTGCTTTCTTCCAACGCAACATTCATGAGAGTACGGTACGTTCCAGCAGCCTGCACCTGCAAAATACAGTCGACAGATACGAGCAGCACCTGCAGTATATTCAAAATTTGGCGATCAATTTGTATTTTGACGACAAAATCAATTTGCTGAAGGGCGATCCTCAACCGGACGAATATTTGGTCATTCAACAAGCGGGAGATATGCTGGAAGCGATGACAGCGAATGAGTTGCTTTCTCTCGAGAATATGATTGTGTACTATAAAAATCGATCGGCTGTTTTGGACAGAGAGGGCATTACGGAGGATCAGAAAATGTTTATGAAGTATTATATCAGCCCCCTGTATTCACCCGGGTTTTGGCAATCGCAGTTCAATGAGCATTACTTAATGAGGGCATTTCCCGCTTCGTCTTTTTTTCATGTTAGGTCAGATAACACGTCACATTCTCGCGGAAAACTCATCCCGCTTGTTATAAAGAACAGCATTCAAAACGATTACTATATTACTGCGTTCATCCGTGCCGACTCTCTGTACAAGAGCTTCCAGCCGGACGGGAGCAACTCCTTCTATATCCTTGATCGGCAAGATCACACTGTTTTTCATGCGGGATCAGGTACAGAGCCATTCAATCTGCTTCCCTCGCGCCCTCATGACAGCGGTTACATCGAACAGGACGACCACTATTATTTTTATCAGAGGGGAGAAAGCTCCGGCTTGACTTACATGCACGTCATTCCGATTGATCACATTAATTCTCAAGTCACTAGGCTCAGCTTCCTCCTGATCTGCCTGCTTATCCTGACAATCGCGATTAGCTTGTTCATTTCATTTTGGCTCGCTTCGAAAATTAACAAACCTATTCGCTCGATCGTGGAGTCCATTCAGAATCAGCACGCCATCCGACCGTCCGACAGCAGCATCAGTGAGTTCACAACGATTCAAGACAATATCAACCGTACGATTAAAGCTTCTTCCTTGCTGAAGAGCTACGGATATATGGTCAAGCTCAAAAATATCTATTCTAACATTCAAGAAGTTGGCGATCTGCTGGAAACATCTAAACCGTATTACTTGGTCATGTATCAGCTGCATTTCACAGATCGTTATAAGGAGCTCTCCGAGGAAGAACAGCATAAAGCGGCTTATTTCATTAAGGAGATGGTTCATGTACACTTGTCGGGCATATTTCCCGATGCTGTAACGATACAAACAGAAAGAGACCAAATTCTCTCACTCCTGTTCGTCCGGGAAGCCTTTCATGAAGATATCGGAAAGACACTGACAGGACTGAAAGAACTTTTAGAATGGGATAAAGATTATTGCTACGCAACCATTGCTTACCGGACAACACTGCATCAGTCTTCCCAATTCACCCATGCTTATGAGGTTACGGCCAGGCTTCTCGAGCATCGGGTATTGACAGGAGAGACGCAAATGATTAACGCAATGAACGATGAATACCATCATCTGCTGCTCTCCCCCGCTCAGGAAGAAGAATTAGCCACGAATGTGCAGCAAGGCAACGCTGAACATGTCATTGCGATGATTCAACGGCGTCTTGACAAGATGTGCAGTAAGAGAGCGACCGCATACCAATATAAGCAGTTTGCCAGAGAAGTCATCAATAAGACGATGAAGATTCTCGTCTCTAACGGGATCGAAATCAGTTCCATCGTTGAAAATAGCTCACCGTTCGAGAGGATAAAGTCATTCACGCTTCCCGAACACTATCATCACTTGTTCCGTCTATTGCTGTCGGATGCTTGTCATAAAATAAAGGAAAAGAACGACGGAAGCGATGAGCCTGTCATTGCGTTCGTGAAAGATTATATCCATTGTCATTACAACAAGGATATTTCCTTGGAGAACATCGCTGATCGCTTGAACCTGTCGCTCAGCTACTTATCCAATTTCATTAAAGATAAAACGGGTGAAAACTTTAGTCAAATCTTAAATGAAGTACGCATAGCAAAAGCGAAGCAGCTGTTGGCCGACAATGAGCTGAAAATTCATGAAATCTCTCATGAGCTTGGTTATTATAATGTCAACTCCTTCATCCGCATGTTCAAAAAAATGACCGGGCTTCCGCCCGGCGAATATCGTAGAATGCAGCTTGTAAAGGATCAAGCGCTTTAATAAGACTTCTTATGAAGCTTCATGATTGTGGGTCAAAGGGATCATAACCGTCATTGTTGAACGAGGACAAGTTGTCAACAAGATTGAGACCTGTTGGTGCCGCTGTCAGCTTATTGCTCTGCAGGCTGATCTCGTCCGATGACTGATTGGTGAATTTGACGGTGGAATCGCTCAATACATTATCATGCAGCCGAATGTTGCTGCTTCCCCTGACATTGATGCCGGCTGCTGTGGCGCTGTCGTTCCCGACTTCCCGGATCAGGTTGTCGGTCACGACGGCATGATGCGTATTGTCAAGCACAATTGCCAGCCCTCCGCCGAAGATCGTATTGCCGCTTACGACAGCGTCCTGAACATTTGTAATGCTGATATCGCGCTTATCCCCGTTGCTGACCGCATCGTTTCGCAATATATTGTCGCTTACGACATAGCCGGAAGGCATGATCGAACTGGGCATCAGCAAGCTAATGAGATGGCGGCCGGAAGAGCTTTCGATCATATTATTCGCAATGATCAGATTGTTCGCTCCCGAATCCGCGCTTATGCCGCGGCCAGTCTCTGTATATATCGTATTGCCGCTGGCAATGTTTAAACTCCGTGTCGTGCCGACAAATACCGGCGAAGGAGCATAAGCGAATGCAATGCTGGAATATTTGCTGCTGGATGTATTGTAGTAAGGCTTGGCCGCTCCTCCGTCCGGAGAATCATTGGCGTTGCGCGCGGTATTGTTCACAATTTTCATTCCCGTCGACTGGAAGAAGGCGATATTGTTTTTGCCCGTATGTTCGACGACCGAACCCGTCACAACGATATTCCGGTTGGAGCCTCCGGACAAGCCGTCCTGGCCAATATGTTTAACGTGCACGTTCTCCACTCTTCCATCAGTTGTGGTGAAGATGCTGATCCCGTTCTGATCGTATATCCCTTCACTCTCCAGACCCGTCGGCCCGGCCCAAGTGATGTTCTCCCAGTTGCCGTCGATCGTCAGATCGGCGATTTTTATGTTTTTCAACGGCTTGGCCAGCTCGCCATCAATATTCGCATTGTTAATGACGGTACGGAGAATCGTTGCATTCTCGCCATCGGCAATCTTGATTGTCGTCGCTCCCATACCGGCGCCTAGAAGCGATATATTGCTGTCCTTAATCATTAGACAGTAATTATAGTTCTGTGCCGGAGTCGCACGCTTCACGATATATGTGCCAGCCGGGAAGAAGACGGTTCCGCCGCCATGTTCTCCCACATAATCAATTGCTGACTGAATCGCTTCTGTATCGTCAGACACCCCGTTCCCTTTCGCTCCAAATAACTTTACGGACACATAGCCGAGTTGATTCAGCCCGAATTGCCCCTGCAGCATATTCATCCATTGCATTGAGCCAGACATACCGGGCCAATAAACATTTCCGCTTACTGTAGACCCATCCATCTCCATGACCTGCTCTTCCTGATTGTCCTGCGAAGATGCAACTCCCGTAGATCCAATTGGACCCGCTGCAAAAGATTGACTTCCGAATAAAGCGAGCACCATCAGCATGATCACCAGCTGCGACAATCTAAACTTAGTCTTCTTTCGATTCAACATAAAACGCTCCCTTCAGTTGGTTAATGGTTGGTTCGTTTATATCGTAGAGGAGCATAAAGATACGGGATAGACACGCTTGTTGCCAATGTATGCATGTTTTCATTCATCAGTAAAATCGTATATGAACGAAAAATAGGTTGACCATCGGAAGACAACAGCCCATTTGACGACTCTTTTTTCCCCATAGAAAAAACAGCAAGTGTCGAGGAGCGCTTTCCTCTGGCACTTGCTGTTTTGGCAGTATATTAGTTAACTTTGACCAAGCTGTACTTTTTCTTGCCCTTGCGAATAATGATGAAGCGTCCGCCAATCGCATGACTCTCATTCACTTCAAACGCCAGGTCCGTTATACGTTCGCCGTTCATCGAGATAGCGCCGTTCGTAATATCCTCACGCGCTTGTCTCTTGGACGGCTCAATGCCCAGCTCAACAAGCCAATCCACGATATTTTTCGCTTCCTTCGTCGCTTCGAACGTCGGCATTTCCTTGAAGCCTTGCTCGATCTCATCAGCCGTAAGCGATTTGATGTCTCCAGTGAACAGCGCTGCTGTAATGCGCTTCGCTTGCTTCAGCATTTCATCGCTATGAACGAAGCGCGTCATTTCCTCGGCCAGCGTCTTTTGTGCTTCGCGCAAATGCGGCTCGGTCTGTACCTTCTCCTCCAGTTCTTCAATACGTTCCTTGGACAGGAAGGTGAAGTACTTCAAGTATTTGACGACATCGCGGTCGTCCGTGTTCGCCCAGAACTGGTAGAATTCGTATGGCGTAGTCTTCTGCGGATCGAGCCATACTGCGCCGCCTGCTGTTTTGCCGAATTTGGTGCCGTCAGCTTTCAGCATAAGCGGAATTGTCAATCCGAACGCCTTCGCTTCTGTACCTTCTTTTCTGCGAATCAGATCCAGACCTGCCGTAATATTGCCCCACTGATCGGAGCCGCCAATCTGCAGCTGCACATCTTCATGCTGGTACAGATGCAAGTAGTCCAGCGACTGCAGGATTTGATACGAAAACTCCGTGAAGGAGATACCGCTATCCAATCTGCTCGCCACCACATCCTTCGCCAGCATCGTATTGATGTTGAAGTTTTTGCCGTAGTCGCGCAGGAACTCAATGACATTGATTTTATGCGTCCAATCGTAATTGTTCACGATGCGCATGCCGGTATCGCCTTCCGTCAGGAAGAGCTTCTTCATTTGATTGGTCAGCGCCTCAACATTTTTCTGTATCTCCTCAAGCGTCTGCAGGGAACGCTCGGATTGACGGCCGCTTGGATCGCCGATCGTGCCCGTCGCTCCGCCGATCAGGATAACGGGACGATGTCCCGCCAGCTGGAATCGCTTCAGCATCATGAACGGAATCAAGTGACCGATATGCATGCTGTCTCCGGTCGGATCGACACCGCAATATAATGAAATCGATTTTTCTCCCGTCAGTTCACGCAATCCTTCTTCGTCAGTTTGTTGATTAATGGCACCGCGCCATTCCAATTCGTCAATAATGTTCACCATGATCCACTCCTTCACCCTTTTGGAAATGCAGTAAAAACAAAAACGCCCCTAGTCTCATTGGAGACATAGGGACGATTCATAAACCGTGTTACCACCCAGCTTGCACTTATGGATCATATGCGATTGCAAGCCATCGCATAACCATTCGTGCCACTCTATAGCGAGATATCGTTCGCTACGCCGCCCGGCATTACCCGGGATACTCCAGAGTGTAGTTCACTGACTTAATGTGTACCGGGTTTCATCACCCCCCGGCTTTCTGGAACAGGGATTAAGCAGCTACTGGGCTCATTCATCGTATGTTGCATATGAGATTAATGAACAGTATAGAAAATATAAATGGCAATGTCAACTGTTGGATGAACTACTTTTGCCCGGAGGAGAACCGCAGTTCGCTTTTGGCCCTTTGCATTTAATAATCTCTACCGTCACTTCCTTTGACTCTTCGTGATGAGCGGCAGATAATTGAATGGTCACCGTGGTTGGGTCTTTCTTATTCAATTGCATGTTTACAGGCATTCCCGCCGCTGCCGGTGATCCATTCACGGTCATAATAATGTTCTCATCTTCCGGAACTATCGTCATCGTCACCGATTGGACCGAAGGCCATACCCACCATTCATAGGAAGACTGATCAGAAGAAAATGAGGGGAACAGCTCACCAGTGTCAATGACAATGGAGGCCAGATTTAAATTCGATGTAGCGACCAATGCCGTGATCGGACTGCCCAAGTTGCCTGCATAATCAATGGGTATTACGGTGTATTCGCCATCTTCGGCCGCAGCGACGGGCAATTCATATATCGTTTGTCTTGTACTGGGATCTGTTGTCAATATGCCTTCCTCCGTTACCTCTTCCCCATTGCGCATTACCTTGAACGATTTCATATCTTCATTGCCCTGCCAGGATAACTTCAGCCCGCCGTCAGCTATGCGCTCGAACTGAATCTCCGCCCCGTTCAAGAAGGCTGGGGGGATATCATCATACATATATAAGTCCGTAGAATTTCTCGCGAAGAAAATGCGGCCAAAATCATCCTGCGCAAAATAATTCGCGCCGGTAGCCAACGTTTCATACTCCCATGTCTGCGGGTTTAATCGGAATATGCGGCCAACGGCTTCTCCGTATAAAAATCCGTCAGTATGGAAATTTAACGATCCTGCCGCCAGTACAATATCCGACCACGTATAGGGGTACAATTCTTTGGATTGAACAACTTGACGTGTTGTGGGATCGAATGTGAACAGCTTGCCGTTTGATAGTCCCCAAAGTAGTCCGTCAGGACCAAACGTCAATGCAGTAATCGCTCTTTCTCCTGGCAACGGTTCGACTTCAAACACCTTCTGACGTGTATTCATGTCGAAGATGAACAACGTACCATTCTGCTCAACTGGTTCCGCGGAGATGCCTCCCCATACTGTTGTCCCTCCGTATAAGAAGCCGTCTTGATAGGCTAATGTCATGGGGCTCTCATTCTGAACGATCTGCGGATACACATCGACGGACTCCGATTGAGGGTCATAGATGGAGATCGCACCGCCAAGCTTGCCGACAATCGGCACAGTACCTATAGCCAGCAATCCATCAGCATCCGCAAAGGCAAACGGACGATCCTGGTTGAATGCGTTCAAGCCAAGATCAATCGCTGCCGGATTTGATTGTATCGTATCATCATATGGCAAATCGGGATTATACAGATATACGGTCGCACCCGGATAAAGACCCATGGCAAGCTTGTCTTGGAAGACGCCCATTCCTTCAACTTGAGAAATCCCTCGCAATGATTCCATGGAGAATGT
This sequence comes from Paenibacillus sp. J5C2022, assembly GCF_025567625.1. GTDB lineage: Bacteria > Bacillota > Bacilli > Paenibacillales > Paenibacillaceae > Pristimantibacillus. The sequence goes on from NZ_JAOQJC010000067.1 coordinate 17,834, forward strand.
GTCCAGCCGGAAGCGGGTCATGGATGAAGGAGACAAATAACCTCCTACATAAATGTTGCCGTCGGGCCCTTTGCCGATCGAACGAATAGAGTTCGCTGATCCCAATGCATCCCCCTGAATGATAATCCCTTCATCTGCACCCGGGTTGTAGGCATGGATGACACCTCGTGATGTCGTAGTTACAAGACTGGAGCCGTTCCAGCCAGGAATATTCAACTGCTGCCACCCGAATCCTCTGCTAGCTGAACCATTGAATGAGAACGTTGTGGGCTGAACGACGCCAGTTGACTTGTCATAAGATGTCAACCACCCATTCTGAACAAAGTATACCTTTCCGTCAGGAGCAGCGGGCGATACGTCTAATCCAATCGTTCCCGCCAGCTCGCCAATCCATTCCCCTGCAGTTACATCATAAACAAGTGTGACATTGTTCAGTGGGCTGGCTGGATCGGAGTAAGACATTCGGGCGAATAACAGCCCCTCGGTATAGGTCAGATCGTAAACCTCTTTGTGCGCCGAATAAGTTTCTGGCAGCGGGATATTTAGCTTCTGACCTGTAGCGGGATCTAGCTCGACGATTTGTGCCTGAACTGCACCTGTTCCCGCATATACCTTGCCTCCGCCATATGCGATGCTGCGAACATACTTCTCCCCTGCGGCCATCTGGCCATAATCGGTAAAGGAGTCCGCAATGGGATCATATTTGAACACCTTGCCATTAGGATATGTTCCGCCATATATATTGCCGGCCTCGTCAGCAGCTAGTCGCCATATATGGGTTTCCGAGTCAATCGCCCGGCCTATATTTTCAACCATGCCGCTGCCTGGCACGTGGCGATACAACAGTCCGTTACGTTGTGTGCCGATATATACATGCCCATTCGGCGCAACGACACTGCCCCAGGAATAGCCCGCATTCTGCAATGGGAATGCGGCAACCCTCTCTCCAGTCTCAGCCTTCATTATAGTCAAGATAGCGGGATTGCCATTGGATGTCGCGTAAATATAATTTTCTCCATTCGGTCCTTGACCGTAAGCTGCATGGGGAATGGTCACGGAATTAATCGCAGTGCCTATTCGGACCACATGTTGCTCAGGCGCATTCTCATCTTGCTCCATCAATGTCACATCGTCGAAATAAGCTACTCCGGTAGACGCTAGTCCGGAATATAGCAATACCGATACGGATGCGGTGCCAGCAGGAGCCTTAAAGGAAGTGGTGAGTGTCGTCCATCCCTCTGCCTCTCCTCCAGCGACGGATTTGTGACCGATTCGCACCCCGTCGGCATTGTGAAATTGCAGATACAAGTATGCATTTCCTGAAGCGGCTTGTGCATATGCCGTCGCCACATAGGTTAAATCAGGTGCTGCGGGGACGAGATCGGTGCTAATGCCATAGTTGGCTTGATCGGGATCGACGATTTTCAATGCGAACTGCCCTGTCCGAGCAACATCGCTTGTCACTGAAATTCCTCCGTTACCGTAGGTTTGTGACCACCCGGGAATTGAACCATCTGCATTCGATTGCTCGAATCCAGGGTTAATCAATGGTAAGAACCTTTCTGCCGCAGCATTGGAATGCTGTGGTAATAGCAGAGCCGTCATGCCGATTATGAGAACCATGGAGAAGATACGTTTGATATGAATCATGAATAGAACATCCTCCTTGTATAATATCATCGTCAATTATGAAGCGCTTACACAAACCTCCTCTCCTTATGAATGGAGCACGCTGCTTACATAGACAATGTTAGACTTTGTTGCGATCCTGGTAAATTCAGCATTTTCTTGGACGTGCTTAATTTCTGCTTCTTCGAGGAGGATGAGTTGGAATATTGCTGCAATGACAGTCGATTTTGCGTTGTGGATATTGCTAATGTGCTAGAAAATGAAAAGAAGCACTGTCCTTAAACAGGGACAATGCTCTTCTCTGGCAAGCGTCTAAAAATAGCGTTCAAGCTCGCTTGCGATCTGTTCCGGGGTATCTCCAGAAGCATAACGCTTCACAACGTTCCCTTGGCGGTCTACCAGAAACTTTGTAAAGTTCCATTTGATTTAATCTACTCCGTTTTCGCCTGGTGCCTGCTTTCTCAAGTAAGCGAATAACGGGTGAGCGTCTTCTCCGTTCACTTGCACTTTCGCGAACAACGGGAAGCTTACGCCGTAGTTGCGCTCACAGAAAGCGGCAATGGCTTCGTTAGAGCCTGGCTCTTGCGCTCCGAATTGATTGCATGGAAAGCCAAGTATTTGGAATGGCTGTTCCCGGAATCGTTCATACATTTCCTGCAAGCCTTTGTATTGCGGAGTATATCCGCATTCACTGGCCGTATTCACAATAAGCAGCAGATCGCCTTTGAAGTCAGACAGCCTTTTATCGTCACCGGTTATCGTTTCAGCTGAAAAATCGTAAACGCTCATCAGTCAGGGCTCCTTTTTCTATTGGAATAGGTGAACTATTCCTTAAATATACCGAAGAGCCAGGAAATTCACAATTCAAAAAGCTCCTATCGGACGACTGCATACAGCATTAAGTCCTGGTGGGCACCTTTCACGAAATATACCTTCCTCATGATACCTTCAAGCTGCATGCCGCACTTCTCCAACACTCTTGCCGATCCCGGATTATTCACTAGGCATCTTCCTTCTAGCCGAATCAGCTTCATCTCCGAAAAGGCAAAATCAACGAGATGATTCATGACCTCCGTCATATACCCTCTATTCCAATACGATCTTGATAGTGCATACGCTACTTCCGCCTTGGAATGATGCGTATCCCAATAAACAAAGCCACTGGTGCCGATTAACCAGCCTGTTGCCCTATCCACAATGCCCCAGGGAGCAACCGTATGATTATTATATTTATCCAGTATTTTCTCAATGAAAATCTCTCTTATTTTTCGAAGAATGGTCCGACTTGTCTCCAATTGCGGTAGATCATGATAAATACTGTTTAGCTCCACTTCATCGCCCCCTCTAACCCGTAAAATGATTAAGGAAGACTCGCCTCTATCAACTCTTCCATCGTGAATAGAGCGTGCACACGAATGCCGCTTTCCTCCAGCTTCCTGCGTCCTTCAAGATTTCTCTCAATGACACAGATAGCATCCCTGACAATTGCCCCCGATTGTTTCAGGTCGGCAGCACTTAAGAGAACTTGCCCACCTGTGGTGATCACGTCTTCTATGATGCAGACTTGCTTCCCCTTAATATCCGTGCCTTCCGCCAGTTTGCAAGTGCCATACTCCTTTGCTTTTTTGCGCACGAAGGCTGCAGGTATTTGAGAATGTAATGACAATGCTGTTGCAATCGGTATTCCGCCCATCTCCAAGCCGGCCAGAATCTCCGTTCCTTCAGGGATGATTGACATCAATTGTTCAGCAATCTTTCGTAGAACTTCTGGATCGGATTCGAATAAATACTTGTCGAAGTATTCATGGGATACTTGTCCTGATCTGAGAGTAAACTGTCCTGTTAGATGTGCCACTTCGTAGATTTGTTTCGCTAATTCAGTTTTCATATAAGCCTCCCCTGGGATTATTCGAAATAGTATAACATCTTTTTCCAAGTCAATAAAGATCGAATATTCTGTATTCTACAGATTCGATTATCGATTCAACAGGCCGTTATGAGTGTAATCCGCAAATTATTTATAAACGATAGGATACGGATTCGGCTGCCCATTCAACATGATCCTTAGCTGAAAGGCGTAGATGGACGCAATAGCCCGTCTACGCCTCGTATTTTCCAACTCGTTTCCTATAAACACTAAGCACTCACACATCCTTACATAAATAAACGAAACTTAATCTCTCGTGAACTTTCTCCTGTTTGTAAGCTTTAAACCCCAACTTTTCATATAGGTGCAAGTTTTTCTCGCTTTTATATCCAGTATACAATTCCAATCGTTTCACATTTGTACAGGATTTCTCCACTGCTTTCATAAGCGCAGTTCCAATTCCCTGATTCTGAGCATAGGGGTCTACAATCAGCTTTCCAATTTTGCAAGTCTCACCTAGTACTGTTGCTCTAACCGATCCGATGATTCGATCATCGCGTACTGCTTTAAGGATCAGACATTGCTCAAATTCCTCTTCGATTTCCTTCAATGATTGCCTGAGAGGTTGGATTTCATAATCATTATAAAGTTCGGCTTCACTCTGATACGCTTTATATTGCAATTGAAGGATTGCAGATAAATCAGTTTTCTCGGCTTCTGTAATCAGCATCTTCTTCCTCCGTTATCCAAAATGAAGTTGTAATCGCATTTAGAAAGTTCTGCCAAATTGCTCCTCAAATAACGACCGTATGTATTCATATAATTGTTCATTGGGTTGATAGTATACACCGTTTATCGCAGTCGCGATAAAACCGAGCTTTTTCGATTCCCCTTCATACAGAGAAATTCTGAATCTAAACCCGCTTCTGTCTTCCTGGTTTTCATCAGGATATAATGTGATAAGTTTGATACGATTCAGCCAACCTTGAATCGCACTCTTATCCTCTACAGTTTTGGTCTCTCCTGTCGATCCGTCCAACAGAATGATTTTATCGACAAGTGAAAGCTGTCCAGGATACTGTTCAGATATTGAGGTTGGCGTGATACCAAACAATTTCAATGCCTCATTCGTCATCATACATCCCCTCAGCTTACTAGCTGTTTAAGTACTTCATTTTTTCAACTTCAGCAAACTTGATTCGATATTGCTTTGAAAGAAATCGTCCTAGTGTTGAGCCATTACGACTGTAATAAGCATCCACTTTGATTTCCCCCCCATTACGTAGGTGTATATCGTAGTAATCTTCAGAATTTGAGGCAATGTAAATATGTATGTATCCGAATTTTTTTACCGTAACGGCTTGGATCAACTTTATCGAGGATATAGGCACCTCGCTGGTTTTAAAGAAGAAAATATACTTGCTGAGCTTGTCATCTTTCACTTTGAAATAAGTGGAAACGAAATATATAAATAACAAAATGAAGAACGAAATGAAACCGAAATAAGGAGTCGCTGACATCCATTGTATCAATTGTTGGTTAAACCATACGAATAAGATGATTAGTATTAATAATATTGTGACTGAATACAATCGTAGAAAAATCATTCTTCCACTCCATCCTCATCAAATCACTAGCAATCTCTAATGTTAAGTGACTAAATGATTCTTTGGAAATGCTCGACAGTAGGAAACGGTTCATAATAATGATGGAGCAACTTCTTCCATTCCAGATATTCCGACGATTGTCGAAACCCGATTGTATGATCCTCAAGCGACTCCCATTTCACTAACAAGACATACTTATTCTTGTCCTCCATACAATGATGAAGTTCATGGTCAATATAACCTTTCGTGCTCGAAATAATAAGTGAAGCTTCCTTGAATGATTGCTCAAATTGCTCAGTCATCATTGGCTTTACTTGCAGCATCGCTACCTCAAGTATCATATTCATTGTCCTTTCTGTCTCGATACATTATCTTGATATTTCTTAGGCGCGCGATTCTGATAAGCTTCACCGATCATTCCGGAAATATCCGACCACGCTGCATTGCGATCGAGTCTCAAGCCTACCCAGCCCAGATGACCTACATAAGGCGGTATAAAATAGTTGTCCGGATAAGATTCCGTTAACATGGATTGAACTCCTGCGGGGGCAGAGCACCATAGGGCAATTCTTCCATCGCCATGATGATTGACGCGGTATTGCACAAAAGAGAGCTTCTTGTTAACGAAGAATGATGGGGCGCCATGACTCATTCGTTCACTCGTCCCTGGAAATGACAAGCATTGGGCTCTTATTCGATCGAATAGCTCCTTGTGCATTGACGACTGTTGAAATAAAGCCTCCATATCCATATAACCAATCTCCTCCTGTACGATTATCGATCATCATTGACCCGACATTGACTTGATATTGATCCAGTACCTTTGTATTTTGACACCGTCTACAATTGCTTCAGAATCAAGCACGCCTCCATTGTTCTTAATGGTTTTTGCGGAACCGAGATTATCTTTATCGCATGTCACCAGTACATTTGTGAGTCCTAATTCTCCAGCTTTCAGTAAGGACAACCTTAGCATTTCAGTCGCATAACCTTTTCGTCGCTCACTTGGCCTGATTCCGTAACCAATGTGTCCGCCAATTTCTAGCAGATATTTGTTTAGGCGATGTCTAATATTGACAACACCTACTATGCTTGTGTCATCTTGGAGCAGCCAGAATGTGGAGCTATTCACTGTCTTCTCATCAATTTGCGGTTTATCTCGCAGCGTCCGCAGTTGTACCAATAAGGAATCGAAACCCGTATAATCCATTCTCAAAACAAAGGCTCAAAACCGAAATCAGCGCTTGACGCAATGAATCA
>NZ_JAOQJC010000068.1 GCF_025567625.1 Paenibacillus sp. J5C2022
TCTGGGGCCTTGCGTGATGCACTTTGTACGATTTTTCGTACAACTCCCGGCATCTGAGACCTCTTCTGCTACGAAAAGGACCTTATTATCCGCCTTGAGCGGAAAATAAGGTCCTATCGCCAAATTTATTTGGATTTAATGGCAGCCGGATCATATTCGAAAGACGGCTGACTGGCGCGGTAGTGTTATACGAAATATCGCACAAACTCGACACGTTCTACAGCTAACCTGCCACTTTTGTACGAAATATCGCACAAACTCAACATCTTCGCCAGCTAGCCCGCCAATTGCTACAGAGAGTAGAAGCCCTCCGTCCGCTTCGGACGGTCGATCCACTTGCCATTCGTGAAGTCGGGGAAGCTCACCGAAGCGCTGCCAAGCGCAATGGATTGCTCCGACAGCGTAGTAACGGCCATCCATGCCGCCATGTCGTATACATCGATTGGCGGCTCCGTGCCGTCCGCGATGGAATCGATATAACCGCGGAGAACGAGATAGTCCATGCCGCCATGGCCGCCGCGAACGCCTTCTTCCTGATACCACTTCCACACGGGATGATCATGCTTCTCCTTATAACCGTCGAAGCTTTCCCACTCGTGCTTCGGACTCTGTCCCTCGATATGAATCGAGTTGTTGTCCTCCATCCAGATCCCCTTCGTCCCCTGGACGCGTCCTCCTCTGGAGTATGGCCGCGGCAAGGAAGTATCATGCGTGAGCATAATCGTCTCGCCATGCGCGCACTTGATCATCGTCGTTACGATGTCGCCCAGCGCGAAGTCGGCTTTCGCCGCCGGATGTCCTTCCTCCAGATTGTCGGCCGCCCACAGCGGAATACCCCGTGACTTGGAAGCCATGGAAGTCAGGCTGACGAAGCGGTTGCCCCGGTTAATGTCCAGACATTTCGCCCAAGGCCCCAGGCCGTGAGTCGGATAGACGTCACCGTTGCGGTTCAAGTAATTGTGAATCCGATAGTGGCGCTGCTCAACTCCCATTGCCACTTCATCACGAAGATCATGCTCATATCCTCCCTGGCAATGAATCAGCTCGCCGAACAGGCCTTGGCGAACCATATTCAAGACGGCCATCTCCTCGCGCCCGTAGCAGCAATTCTCCAGCAGCATGCACGGGATGCCTGTCTCCTCCGATGTGCGGACCAGCTGCCAGCATTCCTCGATCGATGCCGCGCCGCCAACCTCGGAAGCGACCCGCTTGCCTGCCTTCATCGCTGCTACCGCGATCTCGGTATGCGATGTCCAGGAAGAAGTGACAAGCACTCCCGCTATATCTTCGCGAGCCAACAGCTCTTTATAATTTTTATAACAAGCAGGTTCCGGTTTCCCAGCTTTCTGAGCCTGTTCAACGGCCAGTCCCATACGATCATCGTGGTTGTCCGATACCGCTACAATTTCCACATCGTCCATTTCCAGCAGCAAGCCAAGCAGCCCCCTGCCACGGCCTCCCAGCCCGACAACGCCCAGCTTTACATTCGGTTTGCTTTGGTTACCCATTCGTACGCACTCCCTCGCTCATCTGAAATTCAGGTTATACATGTCATGGTGATCATGCTACAACGTTTGAGCAGGAATGTATTTGCTATTATCCGATATTAATTTGTGAATTATCGATATTTCAACTATGATGTCCTGTAGGGAATACTTCTTATTAAAAAAGGGCAAGGAAGCGATTACCCCCTTCACTTCGGCTTCTCTCTTATTGTGAATTACAGGCATGTACTAAAAAAACGGCTATACGCAAGGAGGTTGAAGATGACAAGCGACACTTCGTTCAGACATCCCAACATCAGACTTTACAACCCTGGCGAATTCTCTCCCAGTATTCATTGGTCCGAGCATCAATACGTTCCGCATAATTTCAATGGCGATGTTCGAAGGTTGTACGATTACGAGCTCATGTACGTCTATTCCGGCACGATGATTGTTGCATTCGAGGATATGTCGGAGCCCATCCGTTATGAAGCGGGCGATCTCCTCATCCTTGCTCCCGCATTGCGCCACAGCATACATCTTCACTCGCAATCGGATTCGCTTGTTCATCTGCTCGGCATTCACTTCGACTTGTACGACGAGCTAGACATAACGATTGACCGGGATATGGTCGTATCCGAAGAGGAGGTGCATTCCGAACGCTTCTGCTATTGGCCCGTCCATGAAGGAGAAGACAATCCGCCCGTATTCGCCAGGTGCTATCGCTCTATCCCTCCCGATATCGTACAGGCGATGGAAGAGATCGCCGATGAGTACAAGCTGAAGAAGCCGGGCCATCAAGTCGCCTGCCGAGGATACATGCTCATTATACTGACCGCTATCTCCAGACTTCAGCAGGACAACAAGCGCAATGCCGCTGCATTCTACCGCGATCAGCTGCTGACACTCGTTCATGAGATGCAGAATCAGATCCATCTGCCTTACCCGAATGCCACTTTGGCCGCACAGTTGAACGTGAGCGAGGACCATTTTATCCGCTTGTTCAAAATGACCTTCGCCCTGTCGCCTCAGCAATTTCTGCAGCATATCCGCCACCAAAAGGCCAAGCGCCTGCTGCGCGAGACGAAGCATTCCATTCAACAGATCGGTGAACAAGTGGGATACGAGGACATTCACAACTTCAGCCATATATTCAAAAAATGGCAAGGCGTCTCGCCTCGGGAATACCGCAATACACATAGCATTTTGTAACGAGCCGAAGGCCTCTTATTCGCATCACATAGAGGCCTTCCTATATTGGGTATAGACACGCACCTTTATCCACATTCCATCCACATCATCTGAATAAATATCCACATACCCACCCGACATATCCACATAATCACATGTTGTTATCCACAGAACCCCCATACATTCTTACATTGCCACGTGTTTTTCGCATATTCACAGCACAAAGGAGCAGCCCCGGGAAAATGTTCTCATGTCTCTTCCCAAGACTACTCCTGCATCCTTTTCCTGCCGATCATTCCTTTCCCGGGAGGGAGCGAAAGTTAAGCCAGCTTCGGAAATAACCCTCCCTTCAATGCATCGCCACTTGCCAGCCCCAATCCGTCGGTACAGGCATGGCCTGCTCCGCTGTACGTCGTGCCGTCCTCCATATAAACAATAGCAAGCGCTCTGCGAGGCCGGTCCGTCGCATTGGCATGGGCGTAATGGAAGGTCAGCCCGTCATGGAACGTGCAGCTTCCCGCCTTCATTCTGACAATAGCCGCGGAATTGCGGTCCACTTCCTTCGCTCCTTCGTCGGCGAACAGATCTTGCGGCTCCACGAGATCAATCATTTTCAAATTGCGGATGCGCTGCGACTTCGGCACGAACATCATGCAGCCGTTACGCTCGTCTACATCGTCCAGCGCGATCCATATCGACATGGCCCGCGCTTCGTTCATCGGCCAATAAGGCCAATCCTGATGCCACGCCGTCGGCTTGGAGTCTCCAGGCATCTTGAACAACGCATGATCGTGGAACAATCGCACGCCATTGTAACCGGAGAGCTGCCTCGCTGCATCGGCGAAGCGGCTCGACAAGACGAATCGGGCCATTCCGCCATGATCGCGCCACGTATTCACCCGCTGATTCAGCACCCGATAGTAGGCGCTGCCTTCGCTGGATGTCTGCATGGATCTGCCTCCGTCCGCTCCCATCACCTCACCGAGCGCCTCGCGCAGCTCCTCCAGTTCCTCCTGCGACAAGATGTTGTCCACTTGTACAAATCCATTGTCCCGATAGAATTGAATCTGCTCCTCCGTTACTTCTATTTCTCTACCCAGCATATGCGCTGCCTCCTTCATAAGCATAGTATCAATATAACTACTGCTACTGTACCGTGCTTCATGAATCCATTCTTGGAGGATGCGCTATTCAAGTAGGGTGATCCGCCAAATGCGAAATACCCCATTCTCATTCGTTTTCATGCTATCAGTGGCGATGAGTTGTCCACATAATTCGCACATGTTATTCACATTATCCACCACTTTATTCACAACACATCATCATTCATCCACAAATCAACAGAGGTTATGCACATTTTCACCCACACTTATCCACATCGCTCATTGATTCAATCCCTAATTCATGCCCAGCAGCCACGTATCCACACCTTCCTCATGTTCCCCTAAGCGCCATACACAGCACAAAAAAGCTCCAATCGGGTACCGAAGCACGCGATCGGAGCTTTCTTCCTTCTATCTTGATTAACCTTAACCTTCGTTCGAAATCGGCTCCAGAGGCTGCGCATTGCCGTAGACCTGCTTCTCCCGCTTCGTCGGAGCGGCCCACAGCGCCGCGTTGGAAATAACGCGTCTTACTTCCTCCTGGTAATAAGTCGGATAAGTCTCATGCCCCGGTCTGAAGTAGAAGATCTTGCCTTGGCCGCGATGGAAGCAGCAGCCGCTGCGGAACAGTTCTCCGCCCTGGAACCAACTGGCGAATACCAGATGATCCGGCTCCGGAATATCGAAGTGCTCGCCGTACATTTCTTCATGCTCAATTTCGAAGTATTCTCCGATGCCTTCCGCGATAGGATGGCCCGGCGACACGACCCAGATCCGCTCCTTCTCGCCCGCTTCCCGCCATTTCAGATCGCAAGTCGTGCCCATCAGCTTCTTGAATACTTTGGAGAAGTGGCCGGAGTGCAGGACGACAAGTCCCATGCCTTCCAGCACGCGCTTGCATACCCGCTCCACAATCTCGTCTTGTACTTCTCCATGGGCACAATGACCCCACCAGAGCAGCACATCCGTGCCCGCCAGCTTCTCCTCCGTCAAGCCGTGCTCAGGTTCGTCCAGCGTAGCATAGGATACGTTGAACCTGTCGTCGAAGCTGCCGCCGATCGCCATATGAAGGCCGTCCGGATATACTTCGCGAACCGCTTCTTGATTCTTCTCATGCCTGAATTCGTTCCACACCGTTACATTCAACTTATTTGTCATGCTTTTCATCTCCTGTATGGTTCGATATTTCTTATACTATACCAATAGCCAGGCGAAAAGCGAATGTCTCAGTTTGTCTCATTTATATTCGATTTTGTTGTCCGGTCTGCTACAAGCGAATCATCTGCATTAACCGGCTATAGAAACATGCGGGACGCGCCGACGAATGTATGATGCAGAGCATCCTCCAGCGCCTCCACGACGATGCCGTTCGTCTCCGTCTGCAAGCCCTGCTGAAGCCCTTCGCCGAATAGGTCCAGACTGCCGGCGATCTGCCCGCCAATGAGGAGCCGTTCCGCATCGAATTGCCGCATATAAGGAGCGAGGAAGTTGCCGAGTTCCCGGCCGAAGGAGCAGAACAGCTCGCATGCGCGCGCATCGCCTTCCCGAGCGAGCTCGGCATACTCCTTCACATCATACCCGTCCGCGGAATATCCCGCCTCCCGGAACAACGCAAGGATGCCGCGACGGGAGAAGCAATGATCGGCGATACCCTTTCCGTGCGGCAGGCCGAACAAATACCCGTCAGTTGGCACCGATGGCCCCTTCGTCACCAGCTTGCCGCGATCGATGAAGCAGGAGCCGATTCCTGTTCCCAGCGTAATCGCCGCCAAGCGTTCATCCGGAAACCGGACGGAAGCACCCAGTCCGAACAGGCGAGCGTCGTTTTGAAATATAACTCTGAACTGCCGGGCTGGATGAGCCCGATCAGAAGCATGCAGCCCTTCCAGCAGCCTCTCCCTCACATTGACGCCATACAGCGATTCGAACTTGTCCAGCCCACGAATCCAGCAAGTCCCCTCATCGTAATCGAACGGTCCAGGGAAAGCCAGGCCGACGCAGACCTCATCGGGCAAGCTTCGTTGCGACAGCTGCACATATTGTCGCAGCAAATCCGTTACAATCGCCGCCAATTGGCCGATAATGACCGCAGCCGGCTGCTTGCCATAGGAGGGATAATGCGTGAGTGTACGGCTCAGCACAGTTCCCCGCTCCACTACGCACGCCTTGACAGAGGTCCCTCCGACATCCATCGCCAGAACAAGCTTATCCGTCAAGCAAGCTCACATCCCAGGCGGAGGACACTCCCGCTTTCACAAGCTTGCACGGCGCATCCGTCATATTGACAATCTTGTAAGCTCCGAACACCGACGGTATAATGTAGGATTCCGCGTAATCCAGCTCCACGAATACCGATTCGTCCTTGCAGGAGACGATACGCACGCGTTCGCCTTCCACCAGATTGTACATGACGAACTCCCCGTTCGTGTTGGCATGCCACACCGTCTGCAGATGCACGCGATTGACATAGAACAGCAAGTCATCGCGCTCTCCGAGGCCATACTCCTCATTATCCCCTTGCCGCTCGACTAGCCTTGGCTCCGGAATCAGATTGTCTTTCACCCATTCCGTCGTCTTGTCGAAGTCAATGTTGCGGAAGCCGTGATCGACGTTAATCGGACGAGGCTTGCCGTCAAGATCCTTGCGCAGATAATCGTATATTTTGAAGGTGAACCACCACGTCGTGGATGAGATCTCCAGCACCAGATTGTCCTTGCCGGAACAATGCACCGTGCCCGGAGGAATCAGGAACAGATCGCCTTTCTTGGCATTCCATTCGTTGACATAATTCGTGAACGCCATTGGAACGCCGCTCTCCTGCGCTCCTTCCACAGCCTCAAGAAATTGCTCCTTCGTCGTTCCTTCCGTCATGCCCAGATAGACCTTGGCGTCATTTTTCAAATCCATAATATAGTACGATTCCTGCTGCGTCATGAACTCATTGAACGTCTCGCGCACATACTCCTGCTTCGGATGTACCTGACAGGACAGATTGTCCCCGTCCATCGTATCCAGGAAGTCGAAGCGTACGGGGAAGTAGTCTCCGAACAAGGAGACGGCGCGCGCTCCCATGATCGCCTCATACTCCAACGCCATGACGATCAGGAACGGAACCTCGATTCGATCCTCCCCGCATCCGATAAGGATGGAATTCTCCGGCGCAATCGGCTCGAAGCCCCATGCGCAGTTGACCCATTCCTTCGGCAGATCCGCCAGCTCCTTCAGATACTGGCCGCCCCATACGCCGGGTGCGAAGAATGGCTTGACGCGCAGAGGCGACAGTGCAATATCTTTAATCATCCTTTGCAAATGCTCGCCCGATACGATGACCGGATGCGACGGCTGGTTCATGTCGATATAATAGTGCATGCTCGGCCATAGCGCTTTGCGGTAATTTTCCAGAATCGGCCATTCTACGAAATAACAGATCTTGTACTTCTCCACCGCATCCTTGTTCCAGGTCATGCCGAAATTCAGCAACTGCTTCTTATGCTCAACCTGCTGGTACTCTCTCGAGACGTCTGCATACAGTACGAGCGCTTCCCGCCCGCCCGCCAGCCAATGCGCGCCGGGACCGAATAGCAGCTGAACCTCCGCCGCATCTCCTTCGTCCATTCGCTTCGCCGCTTCAGCTCTGGCGTTAACGCGGAAGTAATCGGCGATCGCCCCCTCGACGACGTAACCGAAGGCGCGATTATCGGTAATGTTGCCAGCGAATTGCTCTCGCAGCTGCTCGCCCGATAGCAGAAATCCCGCCGTGCTTTGAACGTTGACCTTGCGGCCTTCCCTCTCCATGAGGGCTACCGCCTGCCGCACAAGACTTTGAAACTCCGCTCCATGGGTACCGTCTATGACGATGCATGCCGGTGAATCGCTTTGCCCGTGAATATAATCCAGCATCTTTCTGCAGACGGCATCATATCCTTGCGCAAGCGGTGCAGCCGTGAATGTCTCTCTGCGAACGGGGTTTACTGGATATTTGTTGAACATATTCCGTCACTCCTTCTGCTGTATCCAGCCTGTCTTCCTCAATTATGATTTATCCAAAAGTCCCATCTGGAGCGCCTTCCATACCAATTGCGCGAATTGGCTGTTCGACCAGGCGAACCAGTCGCGAGTGAACCGGGTCGGATCATCCTTGTGGAATGCTTCATGCATATAACCCGTGCCGGCATCGGTCGCTTCCAGCAGATCGATCATCTGCAGCATTTCCTTGTCGTCGGCCGCAGTCAAGCCCTGCATAGAGTACGCTAACGGCCATACGTAATCCGGCGGCGTATGAGGGCTTCCTATGCCGCTTATCCGCTCTCCTTTATAGTAGTAAGGATTGTCCTCACTGAAAATAAATGCGCGCGTATTCGCATAAATCGGATCATCCGCCGCCGCGTAGCCGATATACGGAATAGACAGGAGGCTTGGCGTACCCGCGTCATCCATAAGCACATGATTGCCGAAGCCGTCCGTCTCGAAAGCGTATATGCGGCCATGCTTCGGATGATCGACAATACCATACAAGGCGATCGCGTGCTCAATCTCTTCTGCCATGGCTGCCATCACCGCTGCCAGCGACTCGTCCCGATACACGTCGCGCGCAACCTCTTGCATCTGGCGAAGCGTCACGACAGCGAGCATATTGGACGGGATGCTGAAGTGAAAGTCGCAGGCATCGTCGCTAGGCCGGAATCCGGACCAGATCATGCCCGTGTCATTAACCGGCATGCCTCGCCCCTGCCTTCTCAGCGTATCGATCATAATGCCGTTATGCCGCTGGAACCGGTACTGGGAGCGTTCAGCATGCTCCTGCTCGATCTGCCATACATTCAACATGCTTTTCAGAGCAGTCTTAAAGCTTTCATCGAATATGGTCGTCCGCTTCGTCTCCTTCCAGTAATGGTAGGCCAGCCGGAACGAGAAGCACATGGAATCCAATTCGAACTTGCGCTCCCACACCCAAGGAGACATCTCCGTCTCGTCCGATGCATTCCAGTGCCAGTCGTTCGCTGTCTCATTGAACGCATTGGCATAGGGATCGATGCCGATGTAGAACATATGGCGCTTGATTACCCCCTCCAGAATGCGCTGCAGCTGCTCGTCTTCCTTGGCGAACGGCACATAATGAATGACTTGCTCCGCGGAGTCTCTCAGCCACATAGCGGGAATATCTCCCGTCAGTACAAAGGTCGTTCCATCATCCAGCAGCTTCGTTGTCGTCTCCAGCGTATTCGGAAAGCAGTTCCGGAACAGCCGGCTCAGCTTCGGACGGTGGGCAAGGCGCCGCTCCGCCTCCGTGATCGCCTCTTCGACCGCTTGCGGCAACGACAAGCGGGGAATATCAATTTGCGGCAGTCGATGCTCTTTCATAGTAATCGCTACTCCTTTATCTGCTCCTGATTGTCAATCTCTACATACAATTCGGCTTTCAGACATTGATCCGCTCGTCCGCCTACTTCGATAACGAACAATCCGGGCTCCACAATCCATTGATAATTGGCTCCGACGAATTGAAGCTCTTCATTTGTTATCTCGAACGAGACAGGTACGGTTTCGCCAGGCTTCAAGTAAATTTTGCGGAACCCCTTCAGCTCCTGCGCTGGTCTGGCTACAGAGCTGTAGACGTCGCTCACGTATAATTGCACCACTTCGTGTCCAGCCCGCCCTCCCGTATTGCTGACTTCGACAGTGACAGTGCAGCTTTCTTCCGGGCTCATGCTCGACTTGCTCAGCTTAAGGCCGCTATAGCGGAATGTGGTGTAGCTTAAGCCATAGCCGAATGAATAACGCGGTGCCAAGTCCATCTCGACATAGCGCTTGCCCTTCGTCCGCTTGGCGGAATAGCTGATCGGAAGCTGGCCGACATGCTTCGGAATCGAGAGCGCAAGCCTCCCCGAAGGATTATAGTCCCCGAACAGCACATCGGCGATCGCATGCCCGCCTTGCTGACCGGGGTACCATGCTTCAACGACCGCATCGGCGTGCTCGTCCACCCATGGCTCGATAATCGGGCGGCCATTGATATAGACGACGATCAGCGTCTTGCCCAGTGCATGAAGCTCCTGCAGCAGCTCCAGCTGCACGCCCGACAGGCCAAGCTCGGCACGGTCGAATCCTTCTCCGCAATCCATATCGCTCAAGCCGGAACGATCCGTAATGACGGCGGCCCCTGTCTTCAGATCGATCGTTCCTTCTCCGAAGTCCCTCGCGCTGGAGCCGCCGACGACGGCAATGACGGTATCGGCTTCCTTCGCGCACTGCAGAGCATGTGCGAACCCCTCCTTCGACGGGTCCTTGATGCGGCAGCCCGGCGCGTACAGCACTTCGTTCGCTCCCGCTGCCCGCTGCCTGATACCATCCAGAGCGGTAACGATCCCCTCACGTCTCTGAGGCGATGTATAATCGCCAAGCTGATTATAGGCATTATCCGCGTTCGGCCCAATTACGGCAAGCTTGCCGGATGCCTCAGACAGCGGCAGCGCCTGCTTGTTCTTGAGCAGCACGATGCCTTCACGGGCCATCTCGCGAGCCAGACGGAGATGCTCCTCGCGGCCGATGACCTCTGCTGCGCGGCCGGGATCGACATATGGACGCTCGAACAGTCCCAATTCGAATTTTACGCGCAGCACCCGTATCACAGCCTCATCGATAGCATCCTCTGATAATTGTCCATCCTGTACAGCCTGCTCCAGATGCTTGCCGAAGCTGTCGCCAGACATCTCCATATCCACGCCTGCCAGCAGCGCCTGGGCGGCCGCTTCCTGCTCCGTCTCCGCCGTATGGTGGCCGCTATGCAGCATATTGATCGCGCCGCAATCCGTAATGACGAATCCGTCGAAGCCCCATTGCCCGCGCAGAACCGTCGTCAGCAATTCCCGATTGGACGTGCACGGCACCCCGTCAATTTCATTATAAGCCGTCATCAGCAACATCGCGCCCGCGCGTACCGCTTTCCGGAATGGCAGCAAGTCCTTCTCCATCAGCTCTCGTCTGCCTATATGCACAGGAGCCGCATTGCGTCCCCCTTCAGAAGCGCCATAACCGGCGAAGTGCTTCAGTGTCGCCATGATCGAGCTATCGGACTTAATGCCTTCCCCTTGCAGGCCTTGTACGGCAGCGACTCCCATCTCGCTAATCAGATAAGGGTCTTCGCCGAATGTCTCCTCTGTCCGCCCCCAGCGGGGATCGCGCACAACGTCCAGCACAGGCGAATACGTAGCCGCTCCCCCCTGAGCACGCGTCTCGACAGCGATGGTGCGGCATACCTCCCGGTAAAGCTCTGTATTCCAGCTGCTCGCCATGGCTAACGGGACGGGAAATACAGTGGCGCCGATCGCCATATGTCCGTGCGAGCATTCCTCTCCGAACAGAATGGGAATGCCTAGTCGCGTATGCTCTACCGCATATTGCTGAATCAAGTTGACCGCCTCGGCGCCTTCCCGCGGAGACAAGCCCGTCTCCAACGTTACGCCCGTCCAGGGGTCGGCGCGAAGCGCGCCGTACAATGAACCGACTCCCCCCTCACGCATAGAGGCAACGAACTGTTCCGTCAGACGAATATCGCCGTCGACCGACCGTTCGTATGCTTGCCAACCGAAGGGCTGTATCAATTGTCCGATCTTCTCCCGAAGCGTCATCCGATCCAGCAGATCGGCTGCCCGTTCTTTGACCGTACAGGATGCGTCCTTATACTTCATCGATCATACCTCCCTCCTGCGAGCCGCCTCACTTAACGGGCTCTCCATGCGAGAATGCCTGCGTTCATACTGCGGCAAGCTTCCAGCGCCGCTTGCGGGGTCGCCGCTCCGTCTCCCCATGCCACAAGGTAACGGAATTCGTAGAAGCCTCCCAATGTCGCTGCGAAGTTCGTCTCCCAATAGTTGTTCATGGCCCATGAATAGAGATGGGCCGGCTCCTCCTCCAATCTCTCGTCTCCGTTCAGCAAGCGGTAGCCGTGCTGAAGCGAACCGAGCTGAATGAGCGGCGTATCGGGCATCGCAATGGCCACGCCTGTCCCGTTCCCGACATAGGCTGCGCCTTCTCCGATGCAATAATAATCCGCGAGGCTGCCAGGCAGTTGATCCACACGCGGCCGGACGAGCGCATCCACCTTATCGATCCACAGCTCCGTGCCTTCTGTTGACTGTGGTCCGCCGAACGGGATGGAGATGTAGAGATTTTCCGGGTCCCATACACTATCCTTATGCATTCTAACCGCGACGTCTACGCGCGGCCGATCGGCATAAGCCGTGACAAGCAGGGAATAATGCGAGCAGCCGTTCACTTCATAGGTTAGCTGTACGGTTCCGTACACATCGCCTTGCGCGATCACCTCCGCGCCCGTCAGCACTCCAACCGATATATCCGCATCCGGACCTTTCCGATTGCGCCCCATCTTGCGGCGCACTTCATACATATCCTGCACTTTCGGCGCGCGGGTCACATCATAGATCGGCGTGAAAGCTTGATGCAAGCGGTCCTCCCTCAGCAATTGCTTGCCGTTCTTCTTATCGAACCAGGAAGTGATTCCTTCCCCCTTGCGCCAATCGATTCGCACATAAGGCGTATCGATATAAGTCGATGTCACCTTCCATGAATCCGTACCCTCCGGCTGCGGAACATCGATATCCATCATGCGGTCCGAACCTACGTAGTCATTGCGATACGCCGTATTCCTCCGGTCCGTCTTCACCGGCTTGATCGCAATCACCTTCTCCTCGCCGGCCTCCAGTCTGACAGGCACGCTGATCATAACGCCGCGCGGCGCGATTCTAAGCTGAGCCTCGTAGCTCTCGCCGCTTGCCTCGTCGCGTACCTCGAAGCCTTCCTTAATCAGATCGTGATGCCAGAATTCCATAATGAGATGGGCGCAGTCTTCTTGCGCATAGCCGTAAGGATTATGCAGCTTGAAGCGCATCGGCCGATCCGGCGCCAGCAACGCGTCTCCCCGCGCTTCCAGAATGTCGTACAAGGCGCGGTGCGCCAATGTGCTGGCATTCGCCGCGAACGCTTCCTTGCGCAGCCCCAATTCCTGTACGAACGGATTCCACGGCTCCGTCACCGAGGAGTGATAGCCCCATGTATGCTCCGCGAACAGCGTCAGCTCATATTCCATCTGCTTCATTCGGTCTTGCGATATGATCTCGCCATGCGGGTCCAGCCTTCTCACTTTCCGATAGACGCGCTGCGCTTCGCGGAATACCTGAACATGCTTCGGCGTAGAGCCTACGCCGTCCGTCCACCAATCCGGCCAATCTCCGCGATGAACGGGGATATCCTCGGGATGCCGCTCTGCGTGCTCCCTAACAACGGCGAAGAACTCGTCGAGCGTGACCGGCTGAATCCGGATGTCTTCGCCATGCTTTCCGTTCCATTCCTTGACGAAGTCCATCAGCTGCGCATTGGGCGATCCGTTGTCCGTCGGCAGTCCCGACAGCATGACCGGTGCGAACGGGAACGAATAACCATCCTCCTGCAGCCGCTTCACATACCGGGGGATGCGTACTTCCGCGATATCGAAGGTAACTCCTTGAGCGGTATCTATGACGAATTCATCCTTGATTGTGTAGGAGCCGCCAAGGCCCGGCATCAGACCCAGGTCGTTCCCGAACACATAGTGCTCCCCGTTCCACACGAGCAGCTTCTCGCCGCTTGGCAGCTCCCACCAGAACGGCTGCTGCTTCTTCCACAGCGGATACATGGAATGGTGCGTATGAATGCATGTGATCGCATTGCGAATGCCCGCGCTATGCAGCACATCGCCATACCCCCAGCCGAATCCCGTAATGTCGGCAGTCATCGCCGATTCCACAGGCACTCCGATCGATTCGCCGTAATCTCGGACGCGTGCAATCATCGACTCCAGCAGCTCCTTGCCGGTCAGCTCGCTCATATTCAGATACGTGCCCGACAAGCCGATATCCCCGCGCCGCACAGCCCCCGCGAACGCTTCCCGCTCCTGCTCCGTAGCGCGCTCCAGGAACGATTCAATCGGCCAGAACGTCTCGCATACCCAGCGGAACCCCTTCCACTCCGGCCTTCTCCCGGATTCGATCTCCTGGAAGATCGCAAGCGCTTGACGGATGAAGTCGACATGATACTGCTGAATCTTCTCTTGCCGCTCCGTGTAGCCGACATCGGTATGGGAATGATGGATGGCGTAGAGCGTCCATGGTTTTTTCACTTGTGTCATCATAGTCTCTCCTTCTGATTGGTATATCTGCTATTCCTTCACTCCGCCCAATACCATACCCGATACGAAGTACTTTTGAAGGAACGGGTAAAAGGCAAGGATGGGCAGTGAGCCTACAAATATTTGCGCCGCCTTCACAGTCCGGTCGGATACGGTAGCCAGATTCGCCAGCTGCTCCGCGGACATATTGGTCAGACTGGCTTGCACGATAACCGTCTGCAGATAGCTCGAAAGCGGATAATTATGCTGGGAGTTCATCAGAACCAGCCCGTCGAACCAGGAATTCCAGTGCCCGACAATCGTAAATAGTCCGATTGTGGCAATGGACGGCATCGACAACGGCACATAGATGCGCCATAACGTCTTCCAATAGCCGGCGCCGTCTACGAATGCCGCCTCCTCAAGCTCCCTCGGCAAGCCTCTGAAAAAATTCAACAGCAAAATGACGTTGAAGACGGGCACCGCCCCCGGAATAATCAGCGCCCATAATGAGTCGAGCAGCCCTGTTGACCGGATCGTCATATACCACGGAATCAGACCGCCGTTGAACAAGATAGTGAACACGAAAAACCACGCATAACCTGTTCTGAATTTCAGATCCCTGTTGCTCTTGGACAACGGATAAGCGATCAGAATAGACAGCGTCATGCTGACCGCGGTGCCAATCAAGACGCGCTGTATCGTCACCCATAACGAGAGCAGGAACTCACTCTTGGACAGCACGAATTCATACGATTTGAATGTCAGCTCCTTGGGCCATAGCTTCACGATGCCCGCACTGGCGGCTACATTGGAGCTGAGCGAGACGGCCAAAATATGAATTAGAGGCACAAGGCAGAGCAGGGCCAGCGTAATGAGAAACGCATAGTTGAACAGATGGAACAATCTCGTTCCCATCGACTTCCCTTGTATCATAGCTTCCTCCCCCTCTCCCCTTAGAAAATCCGATAGTCTGCCACTTTATAAGCAAGCCAGTACGATACCGAGACGAGCATAAAAGAGATGAACGATTTGAACAAGCCCAGCGCAGTAGCGGCACCGTATTGCATATCGATCAATCCGACCCGATAAATTAGCGTGTCTACGATATCCCCGCTTTCATAGACTAACGGGCTATATAAATTAAATACTTGGTCGAACCCCGCATTTAATACATTTCCAAGACTTAATGTCGCCATCAGCACAATGACCGGCATCATGCCGGGTATCGTAATATGCCATGTCTGCTTCCACCGATTGGCGCCGTCAATGACCGCCGCTTCATATAAGCTGGGATTGATCGTCGTCAGGGCGGCCAAATAGACGATGGTGCTGAAGCCGAACTCCTTCCAGATTTCCGATAAAATAAGCGTGAACGGGAACCAGTCGTTGTCGCCGAGGAAGAAGATAGGCTCAATCGAGAACAAGTCCAGGAACTGATTCACAAGCCCTGTTGAAGGCGAAAGAATGTCGATCAGCACGCCTCCCAAAATGACCCACGACAGGAAATGGGGCAGGTAGATGAGCGTTTGCACCCATCGCTTCACGAATCGCTTGCCCACTTCATTCAGCAGAATGGCGATCGTAATAGGGACAACAAGGCCGAAGCCGATTTTCATAACCGCGATAAAGACGGTATTCCAGAGCACTTGATAGAAATCAGGCATATTGAACAAATATTCAAAATTTTTCATGCTCACCCACTTGGAATGCAGCAGGCCTTTCGTCGGAATATACTTTTGGAAAGCCATGATGATGCCAAGCATCGGAATGTAGCTATAGATGAACACAATGACAATGCCCGGTATGAGCATCAAATGTAGCGGAAGCTGCTTACCAACGGCTTTTCTCAACAAGATGTCCACTTCCTTATCCAGCTTTTGGAATGGAGAAGGGGCAAGCTGATGTTGTCCTCTCGCCCCTGCTCTCCGTTCTTATTTTTGCGATGCGTTCCACTCATTGACTTCTTGCGTAATTTGATCGCCGCCAAGCTTCTTCCAGTCCTCTACGAACTTGTCGAATTGATCCAGCGGAAGCGCACCGTATATAATTTTCGTGAACGTTTCCGTCTCCATCTTGTCCAGCGTCGCTCGCTTCTCGCCCATCGTATCGGTCGGCGCCCCGCCGTAGCCTTCCGCTATGACCTTGCCTTCGTCCGTCAGCTGCTGGAGTACGACCATTGCGCCTTCCGGACCGCTCTGGTACGTTTCCCCATAGAAGTTGAGATCGCCGCCGTCACGGTAAGCCAACACTTTGTCATACGTTGATTTCTCCTCCGGGTTCAGTCCCGCCGGATCGCCCTTCTCGAGAGCCGCCGCTACGTTCTCCGCGCGCTTCAAATCCTTGTCCGGCGCGAACAAATCGATCAGCGAGTATTTGGCTGTGGAGATGCCTTCTCCATCCACGCCATACTTCAAGTAATCCGCCGTCTCGCCGTACAGCTTCTCCAAGAACAGATTCGCCATCTTAACAGCCACTTCCGGATGATCGATATCCTTCTTCACCACATAATAGAACGATGCGCCGAACGGCATCTGCACTGTGGCATTGCCGCCATCAGCCGCAGGGATGGGATAAGGACGCCACTCCGCCTCATTGTTCTTCTTCTTATTGTCCTGAATCGGCCATTGCGAAGCCCAGCTCGGACCGAACAGCAGGCCTACGCGATCGCTGACGATCGATTCCGCCACCTTCGAACCGTCCTTCACGCCGAACTCCTTGTCTAACTGCCCCTTCTGATACAATTCGGCCAATACGCCAAGCGCGGTCTTCACTTCCGGCTGAATGCTGCCGTAGGTCAGATTGCCGGAATCGTCCTTCTTCCAGATGCGAGGATGTGCGCCATAAGCGTTGAAGAACCCGTTCAATGACGGATAGCCGTTAATAATCTCCTTGCTCAGCGCGATACCGAACGTATCCGGCTGCCCGTTGCCGTCCGGATCTCCTGTCGTGAACGCCTCCGATAGCTGCAGCACTTCTTCCCATGTCGTCGGTTCAGGCAGATTCATCGCACTCAGCCAATCGGTACGCACCCACAGCACCGGCGTCTGAGCTCCGATCATCGGCTCCGTCTTGGGAATCGCATACAGCTTTCCGTCGAACGTAGCGGATTGCAGCGCCATCTTGTCCTTCTGGAATACGTCCTTGACCGCCGGCGAAGCATACTTCTCGAATGCTTCCGTCAGGTCTTCCACCATGTCCGCCTCGACCAGCTGCTTCAGCTGCGAAGAATTAACCATCAGAATATCCGGTATCTCGCCGGATGCAATGGACAGATTCAGCTTCTGGAAGTACTGCGCATCCGTCCCCTTCACGATCCAGTCATAGCTGAGATTGATCCCCATCTCTTTATAGAGCGATTCCCATGCGTTATCCGATTCCGACTGACCGTCCGGATAGACGACATCCTGTGTAATGAAGCGCGCAGCCGTTACATCGATCGGCGGATCGTATTTGCCCAGCGGCTCAATTGCCGCAGACTCATTGCCCGCGCCATTGCCGCCGTTGCCCTCGGCTTGCTTATTGTTCGCTTCCCCGCACGCAGTCAGTGTAAGCGAAAGCGCAAGAACACTTGCCAGAATGAAACTAAAATGTCTTCTCCCCTTCATCGTGAACACTCCGTTTCAAGTAGTTTGTCTGTGCTACGCTTTCATTATAGAAGCTGCCGCAAAGACGAACTAGTTTCCGTTCATGACTTTTGTATCTTTTATTTACCCTTTTCTATCCCGCTTCAATTCCCGGTATTCCTGAGGGGTAAGATGCGTTGCTTTCTTGAAAAACCGGTGAAAGTACTGCGGTGACAAAAAGCCCAATTCCTTGGCGATCTCATGCACCTTATAGCGGTCCCGCTCCAGCATGTGCTTCGACTTGTCCAGTCTCAGCTCGTTGATATAAGCCGACAGCCCTTGCCCTGTCAGCTTCTTATACAATCTGGACAAATAAGATGGGTTGTGTCCGACCACCTCGCCGATTCGCGTCAACGACAGATCGCCCGCTAGATGGCTCGTAATATATTGCTGGATCTTCGTAATCAGCTCATGCTCTTGTACGTTCATGCCTTCTTTCTTCCAGCCGAATATTCGCCATGCGAACTGCGTGAACTCCTCGCAAACTTCCTGCCACGACTCATACCTCTCCAATTGCGTATAGCGCCCCAGCTCTTCCTGACCCGCAGCCCCGCTCAAGGAGTGCTTCAGGCCATGCGGCATATAGACGGAGACAAGCAGGTAATAAAGCTCCAATTGCACACTGCTGGGGAAAGGCCCCGTGAAGCTGGCAAATGCCAGAAGCTCCTCCAACGTCGAGAAAAACTCATCCTCCTGGCCGTTCTCCAAGCAGGACTTCAAATACTCGACTTTGTTGAAATGGACGGTCGTCAGCCTCGTCTCCTCGTTATAGTTGTTGTCCAGCTCGCCTGGCCCCGGTTCCAGCAAGATGAGCTCGCGCCCCATCCCCAGTCCGCTATGATAGAGCAGATTCAGCCACTCCACCTTCCTCGCTACTTTGTCCCATGCGACGAATTCGGACGCCAGCGCGAGCGATATCGGCAGCTTCAAGAGCGCAGCGGAATTCCGCTGGATTTCCTCCAGCATTTCCCGCACGAATATGCCGGCTCGCTTGTACGTATCCTCTGTAGGCTCAGCTTCCATCGGCTGTATGAACCATACCATCTTGTTTTTCTCGAAATGGATGGACAGTACTTTCGTTAATGGCGATAACAATTCACGCGTCATATTATCAAGCGCGAACTGAATAAGCGTTCGATCCGTCAGGCTCTGCAAGCGGCCCCAATCGTCTATTCTCGCAATCATAAGCAGGCAAGGACCTTCGGCGTCCAAATCAATTCCGAGTTCGGCGAACTTCAGACCGATCGCGCCAATAGATTCGTCGCTATGCAGCAATTCACTCATATATTGCTTCTGAAGATGGGGCAGCGCCATCAGCTTCTGCTGCTTGGCCTGAAGCAGCAAGGAATCGGTGAGATGCTCTTTCTCCAATTCTTTCACCGCAGCGGTCACGCTATCCACGATTTTGGCGTTGCCCTCCGTTTTCAATATATAATCCACACTACCTTGGCGGATTGCCTGCTGAATATAGGAAAAATCACTGTAGCCGGTCAAGAAGATCACCTTGCACCTCGGCCATTGCTTGATAATCTCTCCATGCAGCTCCAGACCGCTCATTCCCGGCATTCGAATATCTGACAGCACAATATCAATTCTAGTGCGATACAACCAGCTTAGCGCCTCATCAGACGTTGAGGCCGGACAGACGTCAAGCTCCGGGTCCTTCAGCCTGCTGAACAGCTCGACCAGACCATTCAGGATCAACGGTTCATCATCAACGATTAACAATCGATACATTTATTCTCCTCCTCCGTCGTGACGGGTATTCTCATTGCTACGCCCAGACCGTTCCATTGATTGCGGTAGACATCAACGCCTGCGGAAGGTCCGAATTTGATTTGCAGTCTCCGGTGCACATTGATCATCCCCGTCGTCTCCATTTCGTTGACATCCTTGTACAGCTGCTCCCTTAGCTTATATAGCTCGTCCGTCGTCAATGCCGAACCGTTATCTTCGACGCGAATGTACAGCATGCCGTCCTTCGTCTCGTTCGTCATATGCAGCTTGCCCGACGACACCTTGGATTCCAGCCCGTGCTGATAGGCGTTTTCGATAATAGGCTGCACAATCAATCGGGGTACGTACAGCGCTTCATATTGCTGCGGGATCGCTTGGAATTGCACATCGATTCGTGGACCGAAGCGCATCGTCTGGATGTTCACATAGGCTTCGGCATGCTTGATCTCTTGCCCCAGCGGCAGCTCCGACTTCGCATCCCTTGTTATATATTGAAAGTAGTTCCCCAAGTAATGCACGAACTTCCGCGCATTGGCGATATCCTCGAATTCAATTAGCTGATGCAGAATAAAAAAGCTGTTGTACAAAAAGTGGGGATTGATCTGCGACTGCAGCTGCTTCAATTCCGACTGCTGCCTGCGAATCTGCTGTTCGTACACTTCCTGAATCAACGCTTGCAGCTGACCCACCATCTTATTGAACTGATCGGACAAGTCCCTGAACTCATCATTGCTCGATTGCGTGATCCGCACGGAGAGCTGACCCTGCTCCACCTTGCGGAAAGCCTTCAGCATCTTGCGAAGCGGTGTCCGTATCGCTTTAAATATCCAATAAGAAAACATGACAATGACGATCATGGACAAAATAAACAGCAGCCAGAACCATCTGTCGAACTTCTCGAAATCGCTCATAATATAGCTTTCCGGCGTGTAAATCGCGAGCGTCATGTCGTAGTAGAGTGATTTCTGCATCGATACCAGATAACGATTGTCCGAAATCGTGAATACGACTGAATTCGCGGTGCTGGTTCCTTCTTCTTCCAGCATCGTCATAATGTCATTTTCGGCCTGATTCAAGGCATGATTGGAAATCGTCTTCTTGAACCCGTTAAAATAGAGCACGGCTCCGCCTTGCTCCACGGCGTTCCGCAAGTCATGCAAAATCATCTTCCGATCGATCTCCACCTCGATGAGAAAAACAGGGGAACGTTCTGTAAGAGCGCTATCCGGATAATACGAAGCAAGCATCAGCTTCTCGTCCCACCAAAACAGGGGAGATTCTTGCTTCTGCATGACCGCGCGCATCGCATTCATATCTTCAAGTGATACCCCTTCCTTGTAATTCCCCGACTTGATGCCTTTATCAATTAGCGGAATATGAATCGTGACGTCAGCGATATACGAGCTGGAATCCTGCAGCAGCGTCAGCTTCCGTTCCATACGCAGAATCGCTTCTCTCAGCTCATTCTCGGACAAGGCAGGCGCCACCGTAGCCAATGTCATCAGATCCTCGTCAATGACAAGTGATTCCTTGAATTTCTCGATTTTGTTCAACTCATCTGCAAGCGAGGACAAGTAGAACTTGACATTGGACTGCATGGATTGCAGTATTTGTTCCCGCAAGCTGTTCGCGACTCCCTGGTTCAGCAATATGCCGAGCAAATAGACGGGAAGGATTGCAATAAGAAAGCCGATCAGCAGCTTCGGATAAATCGTAAACCTATTCCTATTTAATTTCATTGGCATCCCCCATACGATGACGTCTAGCTTAGTATGTATTATAAACAGGACGGGGCAAAAGAAAAAAGCCCCGTATGCAGCGAGGTGTATCCCCCCCCCGTCATACGAAGCTCATATTGTGCACAAATAGGCCCTTGAAGATTTTAGTTGTCCGCCCGCTACAAGCGAATCATCTGCTCCCGCCTCGGCCCTATAGATATCGTCGCTACTCGGACTCCAATGGACTCCTCTACGAATGCGACATAGCGTTTGGCCGCTTCAGGCAGCTCGTCGTATGTTGCGACGTTCGAAATATCGCATTTCCACCCCGGAAACTTCTTCAACACAGGCCGTGCTGCCATCAGCTTGGAGGTAACGGGAAAGGACGTCGTTACGCTTCCATCAGCCAGCTCATAGCCTACGCATACCGGGATTTCATCCCAATAGCCAAGCACATCGAGATTGGTTAATGCCGCTTCCGTCGCACCTTGCAGCATACAGCCGTATCGGGTTGCTACGGCGTCGAACCAGCCCACCCGGCGAGGCCGCCCCGTATTGACACCGTATTCTCCGGCATCCCCTCCTCTTCTCCTCAGCTCTTCCCCGTCTTCATCGTGCAGCTCCGTCACGAACGGCCCCGCTCCGACGCAACTGGAATAAGCCTTAACGACAGCTACGACTCTGCTAATGGCTTGCAGAGGAATGCCGGCTCCTACCGGGGCGTAACCAGCAAGTGTGGAAGTCGAGGTCGTGAAGGGATAGATGCCGTGATCGGGATCGCGCAGCGCCCCAAGCTGAGCCTCCAGGACGACCGCTTCTTCCCGGCGGCAGGCCGTCTGAAGCAGGGCAGTTGTATCGCCAAGGTAAGGCGCAAGACGCTTCGCTTGCTCGTGCAAGGGAATCACAAGCTCATTCAGAGAGAGGCGCGAGCGTCTATACAGCGTCTCCAGCAACGCATTTTTGCTTTCCAGCAGCAATGCAACCCTCTTCCTTAATCTCTCCATATCCAGCATATCTCCGATCGGGATGCCGAGCTTAGCCGCCTTGTCGGAATAGAACGGCGCAATCCCTTGACGCGTAGATCCGAAGCTTAATTGCCCCAATCGTTCTTCCTCAAGCTCATCCAGCAAGCGATGGAGCGGCAGGACAACACAGGCTCTCTCCGACACCATCAGCTTCGGCGCCGGCACGCCTCGATCCGCAAGCATCTGGAGTTCATTCAGCAAGACATCCATATCGAGCGCAACCCCCGGACCAATCACATTCGTTACGTTGGGATGAAATACGCCGGAAGGCAGCGTGCGCAGCGCGAACTTGCCATATCCATTCACAATCGTATGCCCCGCATTGCTGCCCCCTTGGTATCTGACCACATAAGCGGCATGCTCTGCCCACGCATCCGTCATCTTCCCCTTGCCTTCGTCTCCCCAGTTCGCCCCTGCAATGATCGTTACTGTCATCCAATCGCCTCCACAGCTTGTTATCGTCTTCCGACCCCATTATACTGGAGAGACATTCCATCAATAAAATGGATATTTGTTATATCTCCTATAAAGAGAGGTTATATCTTATGGACGTGAGCATGGAGTGGTACCGCGTGTTTTACTGGACGGCCAAAACCGGCAGTCTGTCCCGAGCTGCGCAGCATCTGCACATCTCCCAGCCTGCCGTAAGCCATACGTTGAAACAATTGGAAGAGGAACTGGGCGGAGCGCTGTTCTTCCGGACAGCCCGGGGCGTAAAGCTCACAGCGGCAGGCGAAGCGCTCCTGCCTTATGTCACGCAAGCGATCAACTTCTTAGCCTTGGGCGAGAAGACAATTGCGGAGCAGCATCAGCTTCAGCACGGAGAGATCCATATCGGAGCAAGCGACACGTTATGCAAGCATTATCTCCTCCCCTATTTGAAGGAATACCATGCCCAGCATCCCGATATACGTATTCATATAACGAATCGGACGACCCCCGAGACCTTGCGGCTGCTTCAGGAGGGCGCCATCGACTTCGGCATCGTCAGCTTGTCCGCCGCAGACACGGCCCCCCGGGGAATTCAGCTTCGAGGAAGCGTCCCGATACAAGACTGTCTCGTAGCAGGGACCCGCTTCCGCCATCTGGCCGCCGAACCTCTATCTCCCGAGCAGCTTCTGCAGTGGCCTCTGCTTACGCTGGAGAGCGGGTCGGGCACTCGCCGATATATTGACCGCTATGCTGATGACAATGGCATCGCGCTGTCGCCCGAATTCGAACTGGGCAGCATCGATCTGCTGCTTCAATTCGCGCAGAGCGGCTTCGGGCTTGCATTCGTCATCCGCGACTTTGTGCAGGATGAATTGGAATCGGGCATGCTGGTAGAGATTCCGCTGAAGGCACCTATCCCTCCGCGTCACATCGGCATTGCATTGAACGACGGTGTTCCCTTATCCGCGGCTTCCCAAGCATTTCTTGCTTTGCTTGCTTTGCTGCCGTAACTGGACTGTGAACGCCATTCCCAACCGTTGGCTCGGTCCGCAAGGAATCCGGAAATTGTGCAGTCATTATGGAATAATACTCGTATCATACGCTCTTGGCTTCTTTCTAGCTAAATTCACCCTGCTTATGATAGGGTTCAGCTTAATTATTGGTTACTACTTAGCTACTAAGCAAGTAGGGGCTAATCGCTCAATATGGTCACATAGAATCGGAAAAATAGAGAAAAGTCTGCGCTATCGCTCATTTTGCTCAC
>NZ_JAOQJC010000069.1 GCF_025567625.1 Paenibacillus sp. J5C2022
TTTTAAAATCAACTAAAGATTGAGAGTTATAAGAAGTACCAAACTTCAGATACCCCCGATTCACCGCTCTCAGTCTGCCGAGAGCGGACAACCCCTACCGACTTAGAAAAGAGCTAAGTCGGTGGGGGTTCGTGAATGTGACAAGGTTATGTGGAAAGAACGAAAGCATTACCTTATGTGAAACCTCTAAAAACTTTAAATCGAAGGAACCGCATCGCACTCCCTTTTCTGTCGTCTAAGGCAGTGCGGGCTCGTGAATACAAAAAAGTTGTAAGAAATCAGTTCAAATACGAAGAAATTAAATTTCTTTAGAAAATTGCTTTTTTCAAGGAGTGTTGAATTTAATGCTATATATATTTGGTGGTTTACCGGGTACCGGTAAAACCACATTATCATCAGCTTTAGCAAGAGAACTAAAAGCCACTTATCTACGGGTCGATGTTGTGGAACAAGCTATGCGGGATACTGGGAAAATCATCGATGGGCCTGAAGGTTATATTGTGTGTTACGCAATTGCATCACAAAATCTCAAACTAGGTTTAGATGTGATTGCAGATACAGTCAATCCCATACAAACCACGCGCCAAGCTTGGCGCAACGTGGCAGATACTCTTGAAACACCTTATGTGGAAATTGAAGTGATTTGCTCCGACGAGAATGAACATAGACGTCGAATTGAAACGCGTGCAGCTGATATACCAGGCTTTGTTCTTCCTACTTGGGAGAAGGTCAGAAATCGAAAGTATGATGTTTGGGATGAAGATCACATTGTCATAGATACTGCCCATCAAACTGTGAAAGAAAGCTTAAATACATTATATAAACAGTTAAATGAGAGAAGAAATTCTTGAATGAACGGAGATAATTAATCTGTGGTCTATTAAGAAGGCGCTGGCATCTTATAATACTTTTCACGCTACGTCGCTATCCTTCCTTGGTTCGGCCGAAGCAGAAGAATAGGTTTCGAAGAAAGAAGTAGGTTCAGCAGTAGCAGGGAAGATGATTCAGCCGGACAATCCATACGTTATCGAAAGCAACTTTCCTGGCCAATTGTCCGAAGCCGACGTTTATAAAGTGAAAGAAATGTGATCGGATGGAGTGTATCCAGTAGCTCGCCGGGAGCATACAGGTCGTGCTCCAAAAGCATACGGTTACGGCTATTGGCAACTATACCTCACTGATTGCGCGATATAACAAAGACATGATGGACAAGTTCCGTCACTTCTCGGAAGCAATCAGTTATGTAGGTTTTGCCAACCTTGATATCAAGATTGATCAAAGGGTAACTTCGATTGTGTAAGCTGAGGGTTAGGGCTGGAAAGATGCCATGACGCTTGCATGAATTCATCGTGAATAGAAAGATGCCCTTCGTGAATTGAATCGTTATGAACCATCGAGTGAATGGAAATCGGAAAAAATCTCCCTTCTTTTTCCCTAGAATTTCATTTTGCGCGCTGCCCACGCTTCAAAGGCCAAGAAACGTTATTTGCCCTTCCTTCTATAGAATCGGTAAGTCTTTGATCTCCGAGGGCAAATCTGATTGGATCCCAGAACCGCAAAACCACGAGCATCAAACTGATCAATATAGCGGAAACGGCATATACGGCCCATGGAATCAAAGAGGCAGTACCAAAGCTCAACAATTGGCCTCCAGCATAATTTCCGGCACCTTCACCCAGTCCAGAGATAAAATTAGCCAGTCCAAAAAATACTCCGATCATGTTAGCTGTAGCTAAACGAGAAACCGTGCTATCCATAGTCGGCATCATGAGCATCTCGCCAATGATGAAAATGATTCCGCTGACCGAAAAAGATACAAAATTCGTTGCCCAGTATAGAGAACATAAACCCCCGCCGATAAACAGCGTTCCCAACGAAAGAGCATACATCGGATTAATCTTTTTCAACACCCAGGTGGAAATAGGTGCCTGCAATAAAATAACAATAAAGCTGTTGATGGTCCAAATTAAGCTTACCATGCTTGGATTAGATAAAGTGATGGCTGCCGAAGGGGGACCGCCAAGGCAAATTGTGTATAGATTGCCCAATTCAGCACACTAATCAAGGAAAATGCGACGAACGCTTTATTTTTAAATATTTGCAAGTATGACTCTGGAGGAATGAGGGGACAAGGGTTTTCTCCACAATTTTTGGGGACATAAAGCCAACTGATGATTCCAAGAATAACAAACGTTTGCGGCGATACCGCGAAGCGAAAAGGCAGTTGTTTTATGTTCATCAGATGCCAAAGCTGCAATGGCGGCTTTTGTCGTCGGAGCGTTGAAGCCGCCGCCCAAACCGTTCAAGAGGGCCATAATTATCAATGTCCATAGAGATTGGGAAAATGCAAAGCCCAAAAAGGCACCGGCGCGAATGACGGCACCGAGAGAAATCATCGTTCTGCGTCCGATTCGATCTGCAAGAAAACCTCCAATTACGCTTGCCACCTGGAATGAAAAGGAACTGATGGCGAGAATCAACCCAATTTCGGTGATCCCCAATGTTTTGACCTGTTTTAAGTAGATGGGCAGAATCGGAAGGATCATGTAATATCCAAGATGGGCCACGAGTACACCAAGCAGCAATGCTTTCATTTGTCGGCTAGCAGTTCGGAAATTCAAATGGATCAAATCGTTTCACCTCCTGCAAATGATTACGTTTGTAAGACCACTTGTTTAGTATTCATCTGGCGGCGCTGATTTATAACAACATCAAGGACTACATAACGTTCTCTCCAGAACTTGTCGATTATTTTCATCCTGCGGCTGACGGGTACTAACGAAGAGGGAGGTGAGCTGAATGGAAAAACGAGATGAAAACAAAGTGAAAAACGGTAGTGTCGTTAAGCAGCAAAAGGAAAATAAGGAAGAGAAACGAGCAGGAGATGAAAATCGCGGCTGCGGTTGCGGGTGTTAAATGAGGAGGCGCGGAATTCTTCGCGCCTTTTTAGCATGCTATAGAGTGATAATATTGCCGGAAACTAAACCTTATCTTGCTACTCGTAGATTATCCCGGAAAAATTAAGAAAGTCCTCGCCATGTACTGCGAAGCAAAAGCACAAATGTCAGCACAATCATGCAGTAGTTGGATGCAATGAACCCTTGCTTGAACATCAGACTCTTTTAAACAAGCGGTCAAGCATTCTTCAAATGCTTGCATATAACGATTACAGGCATCAATACAGGTTTGATTCACATTCTGGGCTTGAACAACAGACATTCTTTTTCCTCCTTGTTTTAAATTCGTTTTGTAGGTTTCGCCTGACATGCCATTCCTATTCATACATGGTGAAAATATGGAGAAACAGTCGTAAACAAAGGAGGGTGCTTTCAAATGGATAGAATGATGGGCGCTACCTAAGAATTGAAAGTAGTAGGCATATCCTGCAACCATAGTGTCAATTCCATAGAAGGCGCTCTGCGGGAAATCGGTGCGACTGAATAAAGTCGATTTGACGAATGGGTCTGTTGAGGTGCAGTACGATGAGGCAAGAGTGAGTTTGGAGACAATCAAACAAACGATCGACGTTTGATTTGCAGCTTACCGGCATGACGTGCACTGTATTGAGAATTCGAAGGCAATACCATCATCTTACACCATATTCACGCTGCAACCTCGCTTTTATTGGCACTTGTCGACTTGTGGCAAATTAGTCGGCTAGAAGGAACGGGTAAGGGATCTGAAACATATGCAAACAGCCAGCAGCTTATAGTGGAAGTATAAATCTAATAACATACAAAAAAGCTGTTCCAATGTGGGACAGCTTTTTTGTTATTGCAATGGATTAGGGCTGAGAGAGATACTGTTCGTCGTGATTCTCGCCTTGCTTTTTCTCAAAGGTATGATCTATTGATGCCTCTTGAATCTGTTGATATGCCCAGTGATGCCGGGGCACGTCATTCCACTTCGGTTCGGTTCCGGATAGCGGACCTCTGTCTAACAGCTTGTTGATTATCGTAACCGCTTCGGCTCGAGTTAACGGCTCATCAGGACGGAATGTGCCATCGGCATAGCCATTCACAATGTCCGCCGCTCTTGCTTGTTTGATTGCGTTCTCCGCCCAATGACCACTAGTGTCCAGGAAGCCTGTATTACTACTGGAACCACCATCGATTAATTTGACAATGATACTGGCCATTTCTGCGCGGCTTATCGACTGATCTGGCTTAAAGCGTCCGTCGGGATAACCTTGCATCACGTTCATTTCGGTCGCTTGGGTAATGATTTCGTAAGCCCAGTGCGTTTCCGCAACATCTGTGAATGGTTTGGCATCATTTATGGTGTCTGCCTCGAGCACTCGGTTTAACAACGCTGCCATTTCGGAGCGAGTAATTTCTTGATCCGGTCTGAAAGTGCCGTCGGGATAGCCGGTTATATAAGCTTTATGATCCCTCGTCTCTAGTGATTGCCACCCATCTATGTGCAGGATAGAAAATGTACTGAATTTATCTTCGGTAAAACGAATCCCTATCTGATTTTGACTATACGGTACAAGCTCTCCTTGAACCAGCTCGGTCTCTCCATCGCTATGTTCAACGAAGATCACCAAATCCTGCAGTTGATTTTCTTGCAGACTATGCTCTCCTAGAGGCAAAGTGATGTGCACTGGCTGATTTATGTTTGTATGAATGATCATGGGTCTGCCGATTAAGCTGATCTGGCGCTGGCTATGCTCATTTATTGCTGCTTGATCGTCTGCAGCTCGAAGCAGAATTTTTTTATGCTCATTTTTATTCCTGAGCGGCATGATTTGAAAAGTGGTAGCCGTCTCAAGGTTTTGTAAGGATTCCATTGGGATATGGATTTGTCCGTAGTTTAGAGCCATACTCAATTCAACTTGCGCTTTCTGCAAGATGCTAAGCGCCATACTGGTTATTTGAACGTTAACTTCCGAGACCTTGTCTTTTTTGTCTGGAATGATCATGACAGCCTGGGTTCTTCCCGCGAGCGCATCAACCAAACGCTGTGCTTCATTCGACGTGAGGTACAGATTATCTTTCGCTTTGCCTTTGTAATCCGTCATACGGCTCATCGTAATGGCAGTAAGAAATTCCCCTTCATAGTCAACGATATCGACGGTTATGGTTTCATGATTTGAGCTAAAGTCATATGATGTTCCTGTAGATTTTTGCAGCAGAATGGTGTCTGTTATGGCTTGTGTGGTCCTATTTCCTGCAGCATCTATTAATTCCATATACACCGTTTTTACGCCGATATCAGAAGTTAGTGTCCATGAGATGAAAGCTGCCGTAGCTTCCCAATCGCTCCAGTCGGTTCCGTTATTGGAGAAACGCATTTGGACATGCCCGGAACCTATGCCGTCGTTACTGCTGATATCCAATACAACGGAAGTTGAGTTTGTCACATCAGCTCCTCCATCAATGCTAAGGGTGCCTGTCGGTTCGGTATTATCAAAGCTGACGCTGCTGTTGTCTGTAGTCGCCGACACTTGAATGCCTTCAATTCCGGATACACTTGTAAAATCAATCGTGAAAGGAACAGTTCCTTCTGTTTCGGTTCCTGTTAAAGTGTATTCGGCCAAATAGTTGTTTCCGCCTGTGCTTGTGACGTAGGCTGTTTGATTCGCAATCGTTACAACCGGCATGCCGTTAAGAATCATACTGGAAGTAAACGTTAGAGCGATGGTATCTCCTGCTTTTGCCCAGCGTTCGTTCGGATTATTGCTTGCTATGTTGACGGCAGCCAGAATAGGCACTTCCGTTGATTTAGGCACAGCGCTCACTTCTATTGAATTAGAGCTTTCGCCAGCAGCATTGCTTGCCGTAACCGCGAAATAGTAGGAAGTGCCATTGGCTAAGCCGGATGCTGTGTAGGTAGCTCCGGTTACCGTAGTCGGAACTGCTCCATAAGAGCCTGTTACGTTGCTCATGTAGACATTGTACTGATCAGTAGATGGAATTCGATCCCAGTTCAAAGTCACTTGCGCATCGCCTGGAATCGCGGTCAAATGGATAGGCGGATCAGGTATTTTTAGATCCCACTTGGCATAAAGCGTCAAAGGAGCCGTAATGGGAGTATCAAAGTCGAACGGTGTATTAAACGCCGCATCCTGATACCAACCAGCGAAGGTGTTTCCCGTTTTAGTAGGATTAGCCGGTACGGTTACTTTGCCGTTGTAACTGATCGATTGACCGGGAACGGCTGATCCTCCATTGGTATCGAAGGCAACAGCAAAGCTGTCTGCATCCCACTTGGCATAAAGCGTCAAAGGAGCCATAATGGGAGTATCAAAGTCGAACGGTGTATTAAATGCCGCATCTTGATACCATCCAGCGAAGGTGTTTCCCGTTTTAGTAGGATTGACTGGTACTGTTACTTTGTTGTTGTAGCTAATCATTTGATTAGGGAGA
Organism: Paenibacillus sp. J5C2022; assembly: GCF_025567625.1. Lineage (GTDB taxonomy): Bacteria > Bacillota > Bacilli > Paenibacillales > Paenibacillaceae > Pristimantibacillus. The sequence continues at coordinate 6,372 of NZ_JAOQJC010000069.1, forward strand.
GTAGATCCACCATTAGTATTAAAAATAACTTTATACTTAACTACATCCCACTTGGCATAAAGCGTCAAAGGATCCGTAATGGGAGTATCAAAGTCGAACGGTGTATTAAATGCTGCATCTTGATACCATCCAGCAAAGGTGTACCCAGATTTAGTAGGATTAGCCGGTATTACTATTTTGCCGTTGTAACTGACCGATTGACCGGAAACGGCCGATCCACCATTGGTATCGAAGGCAACAGCAAAGCTGTCTGCATCCCACTTGGCATAAAGCGTCAAAGGAGCCGTAATGGGAGTATCAAAGTCGAACGGTGTATTAAACGCCGCATCTTCATACCAACCAGCGAAAGTGTGTCCAGATTTAGTAGGATTAGCCGGTACGGTTACTTTGTCATTATAGCTAACTGTCTGGCTAGGGATGACAGAACCTCCATCTGTATCGAATGTAACCGAAGCGCCCCAATCTGCATATAACGTCACATCTTCTCCGGCAATTGTGAAAGTATCGCCAATATCATAATGTGTTCCAGTTCTGTCTGTGGTTGTATTCCATCCCATAAACGTATATCCAGTCTTTGTTAAATTGCTAGTGTTTCCAAGAACGGTTACTGCATTCCCTCGTTTATATTCATGTTGGTCAACAGGAGCATTTCCGCCACTATTGCCATTGCCGCTATAAGTGACGGAATAAGGAGTAATATTTTCGTCAAAGACATAGACTAAGTTAAATCCTTCAATTTGATCATTAGTTGCATTTACTTCGTATATGCCCAGGTACCTGTTTGCAGTGTCAGCACCGCTAATGTCTTGTCCCGAAATATATCTATCGATTATATTGGTTCCGGTGGGACGGTAGTCGCCCATATTCGGAGTTCCGATGTAACTATTGGATAATTTGATTACGAGATAATGGGACGGGTAGACCGTCGCTGTTATAGCCGTTGTTCCGCCTGCGCTCCCTTCAGATACTGTAACGGGAAGCTCGGAAGCAGGGAGAAGAACGAGGGTTGGCGTGCCTTTATTAGTTTGAGAATTGTCGCCCAATTGCCCATCGTAATTATATCCCCAAGCTGCCAAAGTTGAAAAAGTATCCGCCCATGCGAGACTGTGCATGTGACCTGCCTGGATTAGTGATATCGGAAAATTGATTCTCTGGGGGTATTGTACAGTGCCTCCAATAATGCCAATACCCAATTGCCCTTTGTCATTGAGTCCCCAGGCCCAAACGGAATGATCCTCCTCAATGGCAAAACTATAGGCACCTCCGGCGCTTATGGATTTTACATTGTCTATCCCGCTAATCTGACTGGGTGTGGTTATGTCTTTGGTTGTTTCTTCATTGCCCAGTTGCCCGAAAGCGTTACTTCCCCAGCCGAATAGATTCCCATCTATATCAATAGCCAGATTATGAGTGTACCCCGCTTCAATACTCTTCACTTGGCTTAGTCCATGAATTTGTACAGGGATGTGACGATCGGTTTTCGTCCCGTCCCCTAATTGCCCCCATCCGTTTGCTCCCCAAGCCCAGACGGTGTCATCCGATTTTAAAGCTAAATTATGTTGACCACCTGAGGTAATAGCTGTCACATCGCTGAGTCCTTGCACCTGTACAGGCGACAAGCGTTGCGTTTGTGTCCCGTCTCCCAATTGTCCAAAGTAATTGAGGCCCCAGGCCCAGACAGTCCCATCTTGTCGAAGTGCAAGAGAATAGTCGGCGCCAGCTGCTATTGCCACTACATTATTCAATCCTTGAACCTGTACAGGGGAATAACGATCGGTTTGTGTTCCGTCTCCCAATTGTCCAACGCTATTTTTCCCCCAAGTCCATACCGTTCCATCGTTCTTTAAAGCTAAATTATGATAGCCTCCGGCAGAAGCGGATATAGCCGTAATATCAGTTAGCTGTTCTACTTGCTGGGGTATTGTTAGCATGCTGGTTCCCGCGGGTTTTCCTAACTGCCCATATTCGTTGCTGCCCCAAGCCCATACTGTGCCGTCTCTATGCAGGAACAGGCTGTGCTCTAACCCAGCAGAAGCGGATATAGTGGTTAAGCTAGCTGCGCGCGTAGTATTCGGAACAAGCATGAATTGTGTGCTAATGAGGATAATAACAAGAAAGATAGAGAGTCTTTTACGTTCAATCCCTATCATTTTTTCACCGCCTTATACTTTATGATTAAGATATTGAGTGCGCTTACTGAGTTATAATTTAATCTGGTTGAAGATAACGATAACAGCAGCAAACTTTATGGATATAAACACCTGTACTGGGTATATCAAAGGATATGGTACCTCTTTACAGTTCTGTCGTCAATAGTTTTTGATATGTTTTATTACATATGGTTATCAAATGTGAATTTATATTTCAATAAGTTTTTTCCTTTCAATTCTTGTTGTCCTATGTTGTTTTTTTTGTACAGGTCTATGTTGCTGCAGAAAAGAGTGGTTGATTTTGCGATTGTGAGGAGAACAATAACAGTATGACGGCGTTTTATTTTACGCATTTCTAATCCCGCCTTTTTAGGATCAACAGATCTACAAAATATTTGATAATATTCTATTATACTACCAGAAAATTGATCAAGATTTCCTCAACGGACAATTAAGAATAGAATTATCTTAAATCCGTTTATGTATAAGGATGTAGAAGAGGGTACAAAAACAGGGAAAATTCTATCAGTGCCAGCCGAGAGGACTCCCACATCTGCAAGTGGTGAGGTGAATCGGCGACTTCCTGAATGGACTGGAACAGGTATTCGCTTCATTGTTCATTAGCTGAATAACAAAAATAGAGAACACTGGTTCTCGGTTGGTTGTGAGATTGGAGGTGATTGTATGTCAGATGCAAAGCTTATGTTTCGCACACATCAAGTGTGGATTAAACCAGGTCATCGGCTGTTTGCGTATCTGGATCAAACCTGTCAGAATGCTAAAAACCTATACAACACGACCAACTTTTATATCCGATAAATCTATCTTCACGGCTAAGGGACAAAGCGGGTCGTTGCAGCCTTTGCAGCAGGTAGCGGATACCATTGCCTCCCATTTGGATGCCATGAATGAACGGCTGAGCGCAAACAAACGCGCACGTCCGTTTGAACAGCCGTCATCCGAACAAACCTTTGTTTCGTACCCGTTTCTGGACACTTTGTTCAGAGTGATGAAGCAGTCGGATTATCGCTAGCAGTCAAGGGGGGATGAAGGTGGTGTTTCAGAATTGGCGTTCCTTCTTCGCGAGCATCCGGGATTACCGCCAGCATCCGGAGAAGTATCTTGGTAAACTGCGCATTCCCGGCTATGCGCGAGGCAAGGTGAAAGAAGTGGTGTTCTCCAATCAGGATTGCGTAGTGAAGGATCGGAAATTTCTCAGGTTGCCAAAGACAAAGCTGCAACTGAATATCGGCAAGCTGGGGAGCAAAGCTGATGCAGGTACGTGTGGTGCCGAGCCACAGACAATATGTGGTGGAGTTAATCTTCGCCTACCGGGTAGAACAGCAGGCCGCTTCGCAAAGGAATAGACTTGCGATTGATCTTGGCGTTGAAAATCTGGCAACCATCGTCACGACAACAGGTGTGAAACCCCTGCTCGTGAAGGGCAAGATTGCGAAGGCGATCAATCCGTATTACAACAAGATGAAAGCGCATTATACAGGCATCCTTCGTCAAGGCAAGATGCCGAATGAAGGGGCATTTACATCCTAGCGATTGGAACGTCTGCACCTGAAACGTCATCGCCGGATCAAAGACATCTTCCACAAGGGAGCCATGGGATCGTCAAGCTGGCTGTGGAGCAAGGGATCGGCGTGATCGTCATTGGACATAACGATGGCTGGAAGCAAGCATCAGCGATTGGACGGCGTAACAATCAGGTGTTTTGCCACATGCCGCATCGGATGCTGATTGCGATGATCCGGTACAAAGCGGCTGAACAAGGAATCACTGTCACGCTGCCGGAAGAAGCGTACACATCGAAAGCGAGTTTCCTGGACCAGGACCCGTTGCCGCGATATCGCGAAGAAGGAGAATGGAACTTCTCAAGAAGGGTTTTGAATCATGATTTATCCAAAGAAATCTTTGATAAAAAAATTGAATTTGAAAGGCTTTATCAAGAGCGGTTCAAGTTAGAATGTAATGGAGAAATGTTTTTTTGAGAGTATCGAGAAAGGCGATCGGTGCCCCACGCATATCAAGGAAGAAGATTCGGAAGACACTTCGATTCCCTTAGGTTAAAGTAGGGTTAAAGCATTTTCTTTTTTATTTTAGGAATACTACTTTTGAATGCTTAGCAAAACAATTTTAGTTCAATTTCCCGAATGTATCTAGGGAATTATTGACAATTGGGAAACAACATGTTAAGAAAAAATGTAAGAGTTTGTTGATAGATCGAAGAAGTCGTTGTGATCAGTTAACACCATATTCTCGCGTCAGGTCTGCACCGATCTTCTGTCCGTTCGAGGCGATTCAGAGAAGTGGATTCGGACACTCTGCGAGATTATGTTGCGAAGCCACTTGACGACTTCGATTCCTTAAGTTTTCAGGCTCGTGATTAGAAACAGGAAAGGAGAAATTGATGAAATGTTATACAAGAAAGGATGATGCTGCATCTTGAATGTGATGCATTACTTATCAGTTCCACTAACTACCGCGCTTTATGTTTGTACGATAGTATTTTTCATCGTATCAATCTTTAGAATTGAAAACTTGAAATGGAGAAAGCCGGTTTCTAATAGAACACAATCAATAACTATAATACTCGGCAGATTATTTTGTTTAGCAATTGTACTATTTCTGTCCTTTGCTTCTATAGACTACTGGGAAGATAATTACTGGCTAATAACTGGTAAGTATTTAATCGCTGAAGGCTATGTAGAAGAGTTAAATTATAAATCAAAGGATTAAAGAGAATATGTTGACATGAATGGAATAACAATTTCTTTTTTATTTGATTCAAATCTAGAAATAGGAAATAAGTATAGAATTAAATTTCTACCACATACACAAATGGGTATTCATATCATGGAAATTAAGTAGTTTTTTTATCAAGGCGGTGGCATCAAAATCTTCATGGTTGATGAAAAAACCGCTCTATAGATTGATAAAGAAATGAAGGAGAAGGTTATGAAATTTACTAAGAAAAACACTTTGAAAATAGTATTAATTACTCTGGTTTCTTTATTTATTCTATCATTTTTTTCTGCCGAATTAACGATAAGAAGGTATGTTTTTATGCATCTTCAACCTATAAATAGCCTGAAGTTAGAAATTAAAAATATGAATTATTTCGATGAAGAATATGGATATTTATATGATGTGAAAGGATATGAGGATTTTCAAACCATGGATGAATTAGGAGTATTTTATTTAAAGAAACATTGGATTTTTTGGGATGTGTCAAGTGTTGGGACAGGACCATAAACATTTGAATGCAGAAGAACTTATTATAACACCTAATTTACGCAGCGCCACCTCCGCTCCTTGGTCTGGCCGAAGCAATAAGAAATGGTTTCGAAGAGGACGATTCAGTAGCGGGGAAGCATTAGAACGTTGTATATAATAATGGGGCAAAACCTTAAATTAACACCAAAACAATAGTGTCGAATTGAGTTTTAACCTAACTGAAGTGGAGTGAATTGTATGGCATTTAATGATACTTATCGATTTGGCGTACATGCGATTATAACAAATCCTCATGGTCAAGTATTAATGCTAAAAAGAACATACGGAAATAAAGGGTGGAGTTTACCAGGTGGTGCTGTAGATCCTGGAGAAACAATTCATGAGGCTTTGATTCGCGAATGTAATGAAGAATTAGGTGTGGAAATTAATAATATTGTGTTGACAGGTTTTTACTATCACAACAATCTCAATGCTCAAGTAGGTATTTTTCGATGTACGATACCTGAAAACCAAGAAATTATACTTAGCTCTGAACACTCAGAACATAAATGGTCAGAATTAACTGAATTAAGTGAGGTGCAAAGAGTTAGAGCAGTAGATGCAATTGGATTTCAAGGAGATATAAAAAGTCGAGTATTTTAAAACAACAAATGTAGCGCATTCAAGCTGTGCTGCTATCGTTGCTTGGTCCTGGTTGAAGTAGGAACCGGCGCGATGGCTTGTATAAAGCAAATAGTAAAATCAGAGGTAATCCATATGAAGAATCCTTTTAAAGAGATTTTGTCTTCAGAAGAAGAAATTAGATATATCTTGGGCTTTCCAAGTGAACTTGTAAAGAAGAAAACGGTATATGAGTTAGACAATCATTGTCGAAATTTCATCTCGATGTCGCCACTATTATTCTTATCTACTTCGGATGATAAGGGTTTCTGTGATGTTTCACCGCGAGGTGATGCACCAGGATCGGTAATTGTTTTAGATGAAAAGCATCTAGTAATTCCAGAAAGACCAGGAAATCGAAGGATTGATTCATTGAGGAATATTTTATCGAACCCAAGAGTAGGCATCGTATTTATTATTCCTGGACTTGAAGAAACGCTTAGGATTAATGGAAGTGCTTACATAATAAAGGATTATGACATTCTTGATCTCATGAAAGCAAAAGATAAAAGGCCACTATTAGGAATTGGAGTAGCAATAGAAGAATGCTACATACATTGTGCTAAAGCATTTAAGAGGTCAAGATTATGGGAAAGGGAGTCGTGGGCAGATATTGATGCGCTACCTTCTATTCCATAAATCCTGAAGGATCATGTGAATTCATCTGAATATACAACAGAAACTATCAGTAAAGGTCTTCAAGAAAGCTACCAAAAAAGACTATATTAAAGTGAAATTGATTGCAAAACTCAAAGTTACGCACGATTCTAAAATCTTACTATTAAAAGTAGGAGAGATTCTAATGAAGCCACCTAAGCATATAGTTTCGGCAGCCGCTATTGTTTTAAATGAAAAAAACGAGTTGTTACTTATTAAAGGACCAAGAAGAGGCTGGGAGATGCCTGGTGGTCAGGTTGAAGAAGGTGAGTCCTTAAGTCAAGCAGCTATAAGGGAAACCAAAGAAGAATCAGGAATTGATATTGAAATTATTAAATTCTGTGGATTATTTCAGAATGTAAGAAATTCCATTTGCAACACACTATTTTTAGCAAAACCTGTAGGTGGAGAATTAATAGTATCAACAGAAAGTTTAGAATCAGGGTTTTTTCCAATAATAGAAGCATTAGAAAAAGTTGAATGGAAAGATTTTAGACAAAGAATCGAATACTGTTTAAACCCTGAGATGCAACCCTTTTGTATAGAATTTAATGACGAGAAGAATATTTGATGCATGAGTAGAAGAGCGTTATGGTGCGATTGCCATGAGCAAGCAAGGGGATGAAACTGTGAAAAACATCTTTTTTATCAGACATTGTCAGGCCGAAGGTCAGGACCCTTCAGCACAACTTACTGAAGAAGGTACAAGGCAATCTTATCTACTAGCTGAATTCTTAAAGAGATACCAAATAGATCAGATCATAACAAGCCCGTTCTTAAGAGCAATTGAATCTATTAAACCACTATGTAAGGAAATCAATTTGGATTATTCAATTGACAATAGACTTGAGGAAAGAAACTTAAGTTCGATTGATTTAGAGAACTGGATGGATTTCCTTAAGGAATCCTATGATGACTTAGATGTAGCTCACGAAGGTGGAGAATCATCGCGCCAGGCCATGAGTAGGGGTCTTGAAGTAATCAATGAAATCATTAAGGGGCCAAATCACAATGTGATTTTAGTAACTCATGGAGCATTGTTGTCTTTAATTTTGAAATATTTTGATAACGATGTAGGGTTTGAGGAATGGAAATCCCTAACAAACCCAGACATCTATCTATTAAGAATAGAAAAAAATGAGTATACTATTGAACGAATTTGGAAGTAAACGCACAGAAAAGAAAAATTTTAATGTCTCAGATAAAGTTTACTTTAATATTTATACAGGAACTGAGACATCTGACTTCGTCGGACGTCGTGAATATGTGAAATGTTAAGTGAATTAATTAAAAAGGAATGGGGAACATAGACGCACAACAATTGGCAATGACTGCTTGTGAAAAATCAAAACAATTTCTAAAACCAGGAATCACAGAGAAAGAACCGTCAAAAGATGTCGTCTTAAAGGAAACAGATATTTGAATTGACTTATACCTTCACCAAACAAGCGGAGACAATTGGGGACTTTTCGCAACGAGCACTATTAATACGGCTAAAGGATGTTGATAAACTTGTTTAGATGTAATACTCCCAGAATGTTGCTGACTATTTTGTTCGGGACTGTTTTTTTAATATCATGTTTTCTGTCGATTTATTATTTGATGACTGATAAGGCTCATCCAAGTATAAGTGGAATAATGACGCTGTCCATACTTACATTTTTTATAACAGTAGGAAATGCAGTAATATTGGTATTGAGAAAATACAGAGGAAAAAAGAATTACCAGGATTAATTCTCAAGTCATACTTATTCGAAAGGAGCTAACGTAACGATGATAATACCCATTAGATTACCTAAAGAAGATAAGATGGAAATCATAAAGAGTGTACAAGCCTATTTCGAAGAAGAACGATCAGAATCAATAGGTGATTTAGGAGCCGAACAATTGATAGATTTTTTTGTAAAAGAATTAGGACCATACCTATATAACAAGGCCATCGATGATGCGCGAATACTGATAAACGAGAGAATAAATCAAATTGAAGATGAATTATATTCACTAGAAAAACCGACTCAAAACCGTACGAGATGAATGTGAATGTAACCTGTAATTTGAAGAGGGCAGATGTATGCTATCGGCTAACACCATATTCACATATCGGGCATTCGCTCTGGTTCGCCATAAAGAGCTTGCATCCAAAAAAATAATATGGGAGATTAGAATCAAAATGATTAACTACAATATTTGTTTCATCAGACGAGGTAATGACTTCTTATTGCTTAATCGAAATTTCAAACCTTGGATGGGCAGTAATAAGAGAAATCTTCGAAGAAACAAGGATTAAGGAATATAAATTGCATTTTAAAGGTTTGATTACTTGGAGTGTTGATGGAAATCAATATGGGGGAATGTTTCTTTATATTGCAGAATTAGATGACCAATTTGTATATGATTATTAGATTGGAAACCAATTGAATGGATAATAGATCCGAACAATAAGGGCATAGCAGCCAGTATTCCAATATCAATTGAAATAATCTTAAACGATCCCAATTGCTATGAACATCATTGTACATATGTTAAAGGGAAGTTGATTGAACACAAATCAAACGAAATCAATCCCAATATAGAAACAAATAAAGATGAATTGGAGAATTATTTAACGAAGTATTTCAGAGAAGGCTGTGGTATCAGTTCGACGAACTCGTCCCCTGGTCCGGCCAAAGCGTGAAGCAGAGGGGGCGTAAAAGCTGTTTCAGTTGCAGGAGGCCCCAGCTGGACAACCTTGCACTGTCTAACTGTGTAGTGGCTACTTCCTACGGTTCTTTATGGCAGTTAAGATTTGTGTAAAAATATTATCTGAAATTTACGTGACGAAAGGCAGGGATTGTGTTGAAATTTTATTTATCATCACTTAGGATTGGCAACCATGAAAATAAACTAATAGAAATGACAGAAAGTGGAAATAAGAAAGTTGCTTTTATTAACAGTGCCATGGATTTTGCAACTGATCTTGAAAGAAGAGAGAAGAGCGATAAGCTTAACATTCACGACCTTGAAAGACTTGGATTTAAAGTTGAAATACTGGACTTGAAGTTATATTTCAATAAACCAAATAATCTCGAAGCGATGCTCGAACATTTTGATGTGATATGGGTTAGAGGAGGAAATACGTTTGTTCTGGCCCAAGCTATGAAATTAAGTGGGTTTGATGAGATTATTAAAAGATTTCACAGAACCCAAAAAGATATCGTTTATGGTGGTTACAGTGCAGGTGTATGTATCTTAGGACCAACTTTAAAAGGGATTCATATGGTTGATGAACCGAATCAAAAACCTTACGGGGAACACCATCCAACAATTTGGGAAGGATTAAGTATATTAGATTATGTAATTGCTCCACATTATAAATCGGATCATCGTGGCCGCTCACAACGTTCTCTTAAGGGGGGAGACTTCGAACACGGAAACGTTAGCCGGAAGTAATGTAAAACTCATTTGGAAGGTGAATCGATGCTGTCAGAGAACATTCAAGAAATAATAAACTCATTACTGAATCGAACAGTTCAATTTGTTCGATTAGCTGGAAATTCCTTGATTATATATATTGATTGTGAACCTGGAGTTATTGGGCAAGGATACAGTATTTGGATGGAACCGACATGGCATTTAAGAAATAATGTCGAAGTAATCACGGGTTCAAGAGCAGCTCAAACTGAAGACGAAGCAGAACATAAAATTATTTCAGGATTTTTTAAACAAATACATATGAAATCAATAAAGAAAATAACTATTGAACCGATTACAAATGATCTACAAATCGAGTTGGAAGAAGGAATTATATTAAAAACTTTTGTTTCAGATCCAAGTGATGAAGAATCATGGCATATTAAAGATTTATACAAACGAAAAAGAATTATTGGAAGCCCCAGGACTCTACAAGTAATTAAAGAAGTTACTTAGAAATCGATTCTTCGAGGAGGTAGTTGCTATTTATATCGGACGCTTGTCGTGATTATGGGACATTAGCTGAAATTCGGCAGTACATAAACCTAAAAAGAGGTCTACTCAATGCCAAACATAAAATGGCAAGAATTAAAAAGTCAAAAAGATTTGAATGAACTAATGAAGCTATTTGGTTGGTTTCATGATTCATGTATAAAGGAAATGCATATGTGGACAGATCATAATGTTAATCCCGATTTATCGATGTCGCTATCTGTAGTTCGAGACAACAGAGTAAGAATATTGATACATAGGCAATATAAAGATCCAACAGCAATTGAATTATTATTTGAAGAAGTGACTCAAATATACATATCTCCAAGTCCCGAGAATCACGACTCAATCATATATGAAGCAACTTTCATTTATCAAGATGGGAATTACTATTGGGCAGATGATAGAAACTGGGAACCAGAAGGTCAAAATAAATTTGCATCAGTAAATTGGATAAGTTCAAAAAAAGTAAGCTGGAGGGATGCTAGTGATTGGATTGGTAAGACAATACGTTATGGATCTCCTGAGGGATAGTTAAAGATGTGCCGAACTTCAGCTCACAGTAATCAAGAACATCATGCGAAATATCCTGTAGCAATAGTCGAGAGGAGGCATTCAATGAAGTATCCCCTAATAGTATTAGTTCTAGACGGGACTCTCCTGAACTCTACTAAAGTAATCTCGGAAACTCCATCCAAATGCGAACGTATGTGTGGTATGGATTCAAGCGGTCTGCCATAAATATCTATTTGCTCGGGATTCCGCACATTAATCGGTTCGAAAGGGAATTAGAACGGCCAGGTATCCTTACAAAACCAAAAATCATTACAATACGAAATGGGTCAAAGACGGCTTCAAAATATCGAGCAACGGCAAAATGGAGCTGTCGATGGGCATTCATGACGGGAAGAGGGAGAATCCTATTGTCGTGTATACCACGCATTTGCCTGAGGGACAAATCAAGGAAATCGAACTTGGCTATGATCACGGCTTGTATCGTGAAGGACACCCCTAACCTAGGGCTTGAATGCTGTCAAACCGCTTCATATCAGGTGTCTGCAAGATGTTGATGGTAAGAAGCCCCCACTTCAACATGTGATTGCAAGTAAGTGGGGGAGGTTCACCTTCATTCCAAGAGAAATTCAAGCAGAAATTAAATATTTTAATTACTGACAATGAAAAATTAATTCAGTGACAGTTCTGTGCAAAGCAATGAATATTTCGCTTGATAAAGTCATGGGCTTTGGTGATGATTCTAATGATATGATGTCGGATTATTTAAAGGCAAAAGAAATTACAGAAACTAATGATAATGATGGAGTTGCATTTATTCTAGAAAGACTTTCCGCTGATGTACTGAACAGGGAAGCACCAGTGCCCTGAATTAACATACGTTGGGTCATGCGTGCGTTATAGCGTTTGGGTATAAGCTTTAAAAGCAAACGTTTGTCTGGTAAAATTTAAGAAAAAATGGGAGGCGTGATGGAATGAATCTAGATACTCCTACAATAGTGATTGACCATCTCTTGCGCAAATACAAAGCAGACCAGAAATGGTCTCGCATTGCCATTGAACAATTATCTGATGAGGATATCGTGTGGTCACCTACACCTGAGAGTAACAGCATAGCAAATTTGGTAGCACACATCTCTGGGGCATTATATCAATGGTTTGAGACCGCATACTTTGATGCTCCACATATTGAAGATAGGAGTAAAGAGTTTGAACATGGTCTACTGATGACAAAAGAGCAAGCTTTGGAACAATTGAAAAAATCATACGATAGCGTCATACAAGTTCTTGAAAGCATAAAAGTAAACCCGGAAAAGTTGCTGGATCAACCTTATTTAAACTTTCCGACGTTTAATAGTGCCGGCCTAAACAATCAATCCACCGTACTAGAAATGCTTCTACATCAATTTAGACATTTGCCTAGTCACATAGGACAAATCTATTACATTGCAAAGATGAGGAAGGGATATCTGGAATGGGAATAACATAACTATACTTTATATGCTCCGATATGAATGCAAGAAAATAAGGTGATATCTCACGAATAAACTTTAGGGAGTAATTCTAAAATTGCGTAAAGTAAGGAACTATTGGAGAGAGGTCATTTCTATGGAGAAAATAATTTCGTATTACAGCACCTTTGACGAATGGGGGCGTCTGGACCGTGAACCATTGGAGTTTAAAGTGAATTTCCATCATATAATTGAGAATCTCCCCGATAATGGGCATATTTTAGATAATGGAGCGGGACCTGGTAAGTATGCAATTGAATTGGCTAAAAGAGGCTTTCAAGTCACATTAACTGATCTAACTCCAAAACTAGTAGAGATCGCGAAGGAGAAAGCACTCGAAAACGATTTATTGCATCAGTTTGCTGGATTCTTCACAGCCGATGCCAGAGATCTAAGCCAGTTTTCAGAAGGACAATTTGATGCTGCTCTTATGTTGGGCCCCCTATATCATCTTCAAACAGTAGAGGCTAGGGCAAAAGCAGTTTCAGAACTTTATAGGGTAACAAAACCTGGAGGTATAGTTTTTGTAGCATTCATGTCCAAAACAAGATTTTTGACTACATCAATTATGTTCCCGGACTATTGGAAGCCTAACCACACCGTTCAAGGATTAGAAAACTTCATAAAAACAGGGGAATTTGATCATCATGATGAGGGGAGATTTACAGGAGCCTATTACTATAATATTCAAGATATCACCCCATTCATGGAGTCACATGGATTCAAACAAGAAAAACTTGTTGGATCGGGGAGTATTGCTGGAGCAATGAACAAGGAACAATGGGAGTATTGGAGGCAAAGAGGAGAAGACGAGTTTAATAAAATCATGGAAATAATATTTAAGGAATCCGAAAATCCATATGTGCTTGGGACATCGCCTCACCTTTTATATATTGGCAGGAAGTTATAAGAGAAAGGAGAAGCAATGAAAAAAGCTATTGTGATTTCATTCATTATACTGGGTCTCACGATTTTATTTATTCTATTGGAAAGTACTAGGGGAGAGCCGAATCTAATAGGAAGAGTAGTCGATGAAGATGGGAATAGGTTGCTTGTTATAAGCGGCATCACAATGGAAGAGATAGATGGAAATGTAATTGATATCATAAATTCAGGTAAGTACAAAGGCGCATATTGGATAACTGTTAAAGGACCGAATTCCTTTAAAAATTTTAATGTTGGTGATCAAGTTAGAGTATGGTTTAGTAAATATGTTGCGGATTCATACCCTGCGCAAACCGAAGCTGTGAAGATAGAAAAAGTAAGAGAATGAATTATAGTTTACAAGTGCTCCTTATACCTTAAATATATGGTTTTCTTGATGAGCAAGCGAACCGTGTCTTGTGCTAGCACAGTTAATTGTTGCCGTTGACTCTGGGTCATCGATTGAAGAATCGTATTAGAAATCTTAGTAACATCGATCCGATCTATCTGGCAGCCCGGGTTTTGTGAAAATAGCCGAGTCTTACGGGATCAAGGGACTTAGGGCGGAAACGATAGTGGAAGCGGAGCATAGGTCGACAACTTAAGCCTGAATCAAATTGAATAGATGGGTTATAATACTAGTAATACCAACTTTATTTGCATTTGCTATTATTGAACTATTTTTCACTAGTCCAATATTAAACAACATTTCATTGACTAAGTTTGAAAAACAATTTTTTAACCATTCACTGCCTCCAAGTACTACTTTTACAGAGGAGCACCGCGAACTTACATTCAATACGTTAGAGAATACTGACAGCTATGCAGACTTATACTACATTACAATTTATGATGGTGGATATTCTGCAGGATTTGATATTCGTGGTCACTAAAAATATAGAGCTAGGAGTGAGTTTATGGACAATGATAAAAGGAAGCCTAACGAAATATTCGGGCACGAGCAAGTAAGACTTTATCTCGATCGACTAGAACACCCGTTTAAGTCTGAAATTATCGAAGTTCGAAGGATTGTATTACACGCAGATGAACATTTAACAGAACATATTAAATGGAATGCACCAAGTTTCTGTTACGATAATAAAGATCGAATAACTTTCAATTTGCATGGCAAGAATGGCTTTCGTCTAATTTTTCATTGTGGTTCTAAGTCAACAGAGCAAGCAGATAAGGGACCGCTGTTCGAGGATCACACTAAAATGCTGGAATGGATAACTGGCGATCGAGCAGTTGTTAAATTTACATCAAAAGAAGATGTAACTCTGAAAGAGGAGAAGTTGAAAGAAGTCGTTATCAAATGGATTGAAGAAACAAAAAAGATCAACTGATTGCTATACAAAAAACTCGAATGACACGGTTGGAGATCAACAAATACCAAATGATGAAGCTCAGGAGATGATCAATCTGTAGGATAGCAAAATAATTCTGATATGCGGGTCAGCATCAGGAGCAGGGAAAAGCACGTTAACTGAACGTATCCCCCTAACATATATAAAGGATCTTGTTGAGGGCAAGGCTATCGATGTCAAACAAATTAAGAGCCCATTGTTTTACACTGATTTGCAAATGTTAAGAGCAGGAGATGAGGTAATCGACCCTTGGAATCGAAAACTGAAACCTGCTAACGTAATATTATTAGAAGAACCTTTTGGAAGATTGAGAGAAGGAATGGAAGAAATTGCAGACTTTGTTGCGTGTATGGATTTACCTTTAGACCTTGCAATATGAGGCAGTATCGTCTGATTGCGATATTTTACTGGACGGACTTTTATCTACAGATGAGATGGCCCATGAGGTTATTAATCAATTGAGTGACGCAGAGTTGTTGGTTATTGGGCGCTAATCAATCATGTGATTAAAATTCTCAGTATCCATTTTATTGTTTTAGGAGAAAGGAATGATGTCGCCAGATTAAAACCGCAGGAAAACTCGGAGGTGCATGAATGGAAAAGAAGGCTAGCAGTCCAGGAGTTCCAGGATGATCGTTTTAGGAAAAGAGGACGGGAATCCGCCCCATTGCAATGGGGCAGATGAAAGTCCGCTTTTCCCGAAATCCCCCTTGCGGGGATACAAGGGCAAAAATACACCATGTGTAACCC
>NZ_JAOQJC010000007.1 GCF_025567625.1 Paenibacillus sp. J5C2022
TTTGCAGAGCGTATCGTAGCCACAGCAATCCAATCAGGCTAGGAACTAGCCTTCAAGGAGGGACGAGGTTACGAGTCCCGATGATTTGAGAAGCTCGTCCATTCATTGACGAGAGGTTCACTAGTCACAATAGAGAAGATATTATATCGCTATGTGATACGGTTGTGCATATGGAAAACGGACAATTAAAAGATGTGCAATCGCCTACGCCTGTATAACTATGTGCCTCCTCACTGAAAAAAGTCTCCATCACCATTGTCGCAATGGAGATGGAGACTTTACTTCTGCTTACCACAAATTGAAAGGCCTTGATAAAGGTTGTCTACCTCTGCACGTCCTGCGGATGCGGCTCTGTGACCAGCTCCGCCGCCTTCGCATTCATCTCGACCTGCGCCGGGTCCTTGCAGCCCGGAATGACAGTCGTCACCGCTGGATGCTTCAGGCACCAGGCGAGCGCCCAACTGGCCATGTCCACTCCTTCCGGCACTTCCTCGCGCGCAATCCGCTGCACTTCCTCCAGCTTCCGGCGCCGCTCTTCCGCATCGTGGCGGTGACGCGCATCGTTGCCCGCGAACTCCGCGCCCGGCTTGTACTTGCCGCTCAAGTAGCCGCTTGCCAGCGGGACACGCGCCAGTACGCCGAGATCCTGTTGCTGGCAGGACGGGAAGACGCCTTCCTCCGGCTTGCGGTCAAGCCGATTGTACACCACTTGTATCGTGCGAGAGCCAACCTTCTGCGAGGCGTCGGTCTGATGCGTTCGGTCGTTTTTGGAGATGGAGGTGCCCAGGAACTTGATCTTGCCCGCCATCACCTGCTTATCCAGCATCGTCCACAGCTCGTCCTTGTCGAACGCTTCGTCCGGCCCGGAATGGAACTGATACAGATCGATATAGTCCGTCTTCAGCGCCTTCAGCGAAGCGTCCAGCTGCTCCAGCATGCTGCCCGCGTCGAACTTGTCGGTACGGGAGAACAAGTCGTGGAATTGATGGCCGAACTTCGTGGCGATAACCCAGTCTTCGCGGTTGCGACGGCTTATGTAGTCGCCGATGAACTTCTCGGACAGATGATCGCCATAGCACTCCGCCGTGTCAATCAGGTTAATGCCCAGCTCTTGCCCCTTGTCCAGTATCGCATCCGCTTCCGCTTGCGTATAGGTTCTCCCCCACTCCCCGCCGAACTGCCAGGTGCCGATGCCAACAACAGATACTTTCATCTCTGTGCTTCCCAGTCTTCTGTATTTCACGTTGCTCGCACTCCTTCCCATCATAAGAGTTGCTTCTCAGCCTATCTTCAATTATACGCCTAATTATCTTATGAGAGAAATACTTCGAGAAAAAGCAACGATTCGCAACAATCTGCACCGTTATTCCGCATGCGGCTTCTCACCGTTATTCCCCCGATCCAGAAACTGCTCCAGCTCATCCAGCTTGCCGGACCAGAAGCGGCGATAGGATGCCAGCCAATGATCAATCTCCTTCAGCGGCTCCGGCACTATGGAATAGATGCTCTTCTGCGAGACCGATCGAACGGCTACGAGCCCGGCTTCCCGCAATATGCGAAGATGCTTGGATACGCCCGGCTGGCTTAATTCGCAGATAGCGACGAGCTCTCCTACAGAACGCTCGCGAACGCATAGCAGATCGAGAATCTTTCTTCTGTGCGGCTCCGCCAACACTTCAAAAACCGTTCTAGTTGTCATCGTTCATCGCCCCATGTCCGCCCCTTCTTAAGTCATCATTGACGCATATAGCTTCCGCATCTCCTTCACGCGGCCGTCCGGAAAGCTGGTAAACCGCTCTTGCAGCACGGTATCCAGCACATCCAGATGCACATGCCAGCCCGACAAGAAATCAATGACGGCAGCTGACTCAGGGAAGTCGTGCGTCAATTGCAGCATGCAGCCTTCGCCTTCTTCCTTCAACATCCATCGTACCACAGAGTTCCCTGAAGACGACTCCATCCACGTGTACTCCAGCTCGTAAGGCGCTTCGACTTTTGTGAATTTGCCCGTTACCTCGTCTCCGTTATCCCATCTTAACACGAGTTGTCCATTCACATTCAAATCCAGCTCCGACTTTACGGTTAGCCATTGGGCAAGCTGATCCGGCCTTGTAATCGCCTCCCACACTTTCTCCACCGGATGCTTCAAGTAACGCTCGAAACTTACAATACGACGATTATCCCGCTGCAATACCTTGCCGTCCATCCAATCCCTCCAGTAATTGTAATCGGTCTTGCTACTTTATATTACCATACGGTTATATAACTGAAAAGCAATTAATTAAAATGACTTCTCCTAACTGCTACTCTCCAGCCTATGCTGCATGCCTTGCAGCCCAAAGCAACCGGCAAAAAACGCCTGCCTTCAGCCGCTAAACGGCTAGAGGCAGGCGATATTTAAGGCGGCAAGCACTTAGCTTCGCTAAACGTTACTGCCACCAATTATTAACTGCATTTACCCTCCCAAGCCAGATGCCCTCTCCTTGACCGCCCCCGAACGACTTGCCGGCTCGCGCCTGCGGTACGTCAGCACGCCCAGCAGAGCAAGCACCGCAATGCCCGCCACATCCGTGATCCAGCTGCCGTGAATGAGCACAAGCGCCGCCAAGAAGGCAAGCCATCGCTCATAGCCCCTATACGCCGAGAACAGCCACTTCTGTATGAAGGAGGCGAGCGCCACAATGCCGAGCAGCGCCGTGCCGATATTGAGCGCCAGCACCCAAGGGGATACGTCCGGATTCAGCAGCAGCAAGTTGGGATTCGCGGCGAAGGCGAACGGCAGCAGCAAGGCGCCAGAATCGAACTTGAAGCCCTGCACCCCCGTGGAGATGGGATTGGCGCCGGCAATGCCCGCCGTCGCATAAGCCGGCAGATTAATCGGCGGCGTATCGTCTGCCAGCACTCCGTAATACAGCACGAAGAGATGAGCCGTCATAACCGGCAATCCCAGCGTGACGAGCGCAGGAGCTACCATAGCGGCAAGAATGACGTAGGTCGCGGTCGTAGGAAGCCCCAGTCCCAGGATGAGACAGGCCACCACCGTCAAGACCAGCGCCGCATACAGCTGAATGGATTCGCTGTATGCCGCTGCGAAGGGCGGCAACCAGGACGAGACGTCCCGGGCGAAGCCGACGATAATATGCGGCAGCTTGCTGGAGAGTCCGGTCAGATTGACGATGCCGATCATCATCCCGGCCGTCGCGCAAGCGACAATGACGGACAACGCATTCTTCGCGGCCAGCTCCAGCCCGGCGGCCAGTTCCCGCAAGCCGAAGCGCAGCGGCTGCGTCTCCAGCTTCGCCGCCCTCTGCAGCAGTACGAACAATAACGCAATCGCGACGCCCAGCACGCACACGACCGCAATCTCCGCCGGCCATCCGAAGAGCGCGTTCATACCGTAGACCGCTGCCGACAACACTATCGCAATAAGCAGCCCGATCGGCAGCCTTCGCTGAAGCAGACTGGCGAAGTAAGCGATCACCATAAGGATGACGATGGAGAAGAAGGCGGAATTGCCCACCGTCTTGCCGGAAGCTAGGAAGAAGATAAGCACCGCTATCGGAAAAATAAGATACCCTTGCCGCAGCAGAAGTGACTTGCCGGAGACGAGCTCCTCCCGCTTCAAGCCGCTGATCCGGTTTTTGACCGCTTCGAAATGCACCATCAGCAGGATGGCCAAATAGCTGAGCAAAGCCGGAATAAGCGCACTGCGAATGATCTCCACATACGCATAGCCGGTATATTCGATCATCAGGAATGCGGCTGCCCCCATAATCGGAGGCAGCAGCTGCCCGCTGGAAGAGGCGGCCACCTCTATGCCTCCCGCTACATGCGGCTTGAAGCCGACCTTCTTCATGAGCGGGATCGTGAACGTACCCGTCGTCACCGCATTGGCAATGGAGCTGCCGGAGATGGAGCCCAGCATGCCGCTGGATACGACTGCTGCCTTGGCGGGACCGCCCCGGTATTTCCCGAAGGCGCGCAAGGCGAGGTCGATGAACATTTTGCCCGCACCGGTCGCCTCCAGAATCGCTCCGAACAGAATGAAGATGAATACATAGTTGGCCGACACGGTAAGCGGAGTGCCGAAGATGCCGCTCGTCGTGAAGGACATCTCGTAGAAGAATCGCTCGAAGTCGGCGCGGCTGTGCCGGAACGGATAGATGAGATATTCGCCCAGGAAGTAGTAGGCGATGAACACGCCCGCGATAATGACGAGCGCCTTGCCGACGACCCGCCTGGTCGCCTCCAGCACGAGCACGACTAATGCAATCGCCACAAGCAGATCGACTAACGTCATGCGGGCGCTCAAGATGGAGGGCGACTTGAGATTGATCATCATATAGATTCCAATGCCCAAGCAGCTGACCGCAAGCGCATAATCGAGCCATGCCGCATATCGCCGCTTGCCGTCCTTCATGAGGGGATACAGCAAGTAGACGAGGCTAAGTCCGAATACAAGGTGAATGACGAGATGCGTTCGCGAGCCGACGCCGGGAAGGTAACCGAAGCCCGACGTACAGAAGTGATACAGCGACAACAAGACGCACAGCAGCAGCACAATTCCCGATCTGACCGACACAACCATGCTTCAACCCCCTCCTAGTAAGGCTTGCCAGCGCGGCGGCTGCTGCGCCCGCACGATCAGATGCTCCCGGGCATAGGGCGGCCGATTGAGTTGCACCGTCATTCCGTGGTACTGAAGCGTGTGCGAGTGGAGATGCGAAGGCTGAACATGGAGCTCGCCTACCGGCTCATACAATTCCCGCATCACATAATAACCTCCCGCCAGCTCCGTTACCCCCTTCTTCACATGCGGCAGTCCGGCGCCGAAGGAACGGGTGCGGCTTTCCGTCGCCACAATCTCGCCATCATCTCCAACCATGAAGTATTCCAGCACGGGAGACAGCTCGACGGAGTGCACATATCTTACCAGGAATGCCTCTCCCGTCTGCACATTCTCCGACCATAACACCTTCCCGCTGTCGGCCCTCACGATCTGGAGATGATAGGCGGATATCGGCTGGAGCAGCCACCAGAGAAGCACCGCAAGTGCGACTCCGATGCCGCCAGCCCTCAGAAGCTTCGCATAACAAGCAGTTGAGACGACTTCCCGCGAATCCCGGGAAGGGGCATTGCCGAGCAGCAATGCCCCTTCCTTCTTCCCTGGCCATAGCGGTCTCATCGCCGTCACTTCACTTCATCGTAATACTTCTGCGCACCCGCGTGGATATCGACCGACATGCCGTCCAGCGCGGTGTCCAGCGTAATGTCCTTCCCTCTCTGATGCGTCGCCGCGAATACGTCCAGATGCTCGAACATCGCTTTCGTCAGCTTATACACATCATCCTCCGACATATCGTCGCTGGCGACGAGCATCGCGCCTACGGCAACGGTTTTGGCATCGTTCTCCGTTCCATATACATCCTTGGGCAAGTTGAATGAGGTATAATACGGATATTTATCCGCCAGCTCCGCGATCTTCTCATCACTTATCGTTACGATGGTCACGGCCCGGTTCGCCTTCAGCGCTTCGATGGCGCCGGTTGGCGTGCCGGCCGTAATGAACGCCGCATCGATATTGCCGTCCTGAATGCCGCCCGCCGCATCGGAGAACGCCATATATTCCACTTTAATATCATCATAGGCAATACCATGAATATCCAGAATTTGCTTCGCGTTCACCTCGGCCCCTGAGCCTTGGTCGCCTACCGCAATCCGCTTCCCTTTCAGATCGTCCACGCTTGCGATCCCGCTGTCCGCCGCCGCTACGATCTGCACCACCTCCGGATACAGCATCGCGACGCCCTTGAAGCCGTCGACCTTCGTCTGGAACATCTGCGTGCCCTGTACGGCGTAATAAGCAACGTCATTCTGAATAAGCGCCAGATCGCCCTTGCCGTCGTTCACATCGTTCACATTGACGACAGAAGCGCCGCTTGTAACGGCAGTTGCCGTCATTCCCTTGGCTTGGTCGTTAATAATCTGCGCCAGCGCGCCTCCAAGCGGATAATAAGTGCCCTGCTCCCCGCCCGTCAGGATGACCAGATCCTTATCGCCTTTGCTGCACGCGGCAGCAAGCATCACCAGCATTAAGCTTAACACCGCAAGCAAGCCCCTCTTCATCATTCTCATATCCTCCTCTTCTATGTATACAGGCCTCATGCCTTATAACATTGGTATGTGAGGCACCAGGCCAATATGAGTCCAATTCCATTGGAGAGGGAGAACTTCTCGTCAGTCACCGGAGCAAGCCGGGGAATCATCCGCGGAGTCAGCCGCGGAATTGCGTTGCGGCGGGCACGGGAGTTCGCTAACAACTCGGAGATTCCGCATTCGCCATCGGCGCCGACTTGCTGCGGCTTCGTATCTGCCTTCGCCATTCTGCCGGGCTTTGCCCGTAATGGGATGAGAACATCCTCGTGAAGTAGTGCAGGCTGTTGAATCCTGTCTTCTGCACGATATCGCTTATGGGCATATCGCTGCCCGATAAATAACTGGCCGCGGCTCTCAGTCGCAGGTCGCGAAGATATTCGAACGGAGTCATGCCTTTATGTTTCTTAAATAGACGCACCACGTAAGAGGGATGTAAATATACGGATTGAGCAAGTTCCTCCAGTGTAATGTCTTCCTTATACCTCGTATCCATGTAATCAATCATCAAGTCGACTGCCGCTCGACTCTTCCGCTTGTCCTTCCTTTCCCAATAAGCTGGCTCGTCCCCGGATTCGATCACAACATGGGCTATCAGCTTATAAATTTTGCGAATTTCCAGCAAACACGCTTCCTCTAGGTTCGAGTTGCGCGGAGCGTTCCCGGTCGAATGCATCGCATAAACGAACTCAATGGACAGAATAATCGAAGAAGCCGCCAGCGTTTTGGCATACACGTCATTCTGCGACTGCATAAAGTTCCAATGATCCACTTGCTCGTCGCTAAGCGGGAAATCGTTCCACTTGTCCAGTTCAACAAAACAATATCGGATTTCGCCATAGCCGCTTTCCAGTTCATGCGGCGTAGAGGGAGGCAGAATAAACACGGCTGGCGCTTCAGCCTCGCATGTATTCCCCCTCCAGCTGAAAACAGCCCTTCCCGTGGTAATATATAAAATTTCATGACAAGACAGATGCATCCCACCACTCGAGGTTTCCTCCGAACGTGAGAGGGAGCCCGCTCCGCAATATCGAATGTTCAACGCAACCACCTCCTGGCTTCACTTCGAATAGCCCTCATCTATGCGCCGATAAATGGGGCTATTCTTCTTCGAGCTATTTGAAAGAGCGTCGTTCCTCCCTATGACTCTATTTGTCCGAATGTTTTGAAAATTGGAGGACTGATTGTTCCGAATTCGCCTGACGATACACATACCCACCCTAAGCTTCCACCTGCGGAAGGAGCGGCATTCCTAATTTCATCGCCAATCAACCATTTTCCAGTGGCAGGCAGGGATGCGAGACTTCTGCCCTCCGACTTTACCGATTGAAATAATTTACTGAAATTAATTCCGCCTACACTGATTCCCAGACTATCAATAATAAAATATTGTCCGTTAGGGGGAGCTCCTCCTCCAACTTTATTGATATTGAAGGTCACATAATGGCTATAAGGTGTAACCGGTCCAACCACCAGCAGCTTGAAATCGCTTCCAGTATTCGATACCGGAATAAGCTTCTGAGGTTCTTCAAATCCATAGCCTCCCAGTCCAAAGGTAAGCTGCAGATCGGCGGACGGGTTTTTGACGATGGCCCAAGCATAAATTTTCTTGTTCAAATACGTCTCAGGGAATGTGAAGTAAACGCTGCCTCCAAATGCGTCATCCGAAACCTTGGTCACTTTGCAGCTTCTCGTCCCGGTGAAATATTGACCCGCTTCGTTCAAAATCTCCAGCCGGTGGGCTCCGCTGTAGTACCCGCTTTCCCCAATGAATCCATCCGTCCCGTTCATACCGATAGCCCATTCCTCGAACGTTCCCGAATTCGTGTCCAAAGAGATGTCTCTCGCCGTAAAATCCTCTATGGCCGGCAACGAAGCCATGTCTTGAAGGATTCCAACACTCCGAATATCCGGCTGCACGCAATTATAAAAGTTTTTATGAGTGACGCTCTGCGGGACGTAGAAGCGGGTTCCTTCAAAGGTGACCCTGGCGTTCGATACCACTTCGCAATTAATCAGACCTCCGGTAATTAACGCGTTCTTATTGAACGTTAATTGGTTATCCGCCGGCGTCGAATGGTGCTCGGCATAAATACCGTTGATACTTACGCCGTCGGCATTGGAGGTGAACGCATCCGGAAGTCTAATATGTTCGATATGAAGCCCATGGAAAGAATGGTCGAGGTTTTCAATATACAACCCTTTGCCAATCCATTCCTGCGATCCCTCAATGTGCAGGTTCGTATATGTCACATTGTTGGTTTCGTATCCTTCCGCATGCGTGCCAAGCCAACAGGCATAAGTAGAGCTATTGCCACAGTTATAGACATATATGTCGTTCATCGTTCCCGTCCATGCACCCTTTGCTTCGAATGCTTTCAACAGCTTTTCGAATCGAACATTTGAGATTTTCCATCGATGGGGCGTATAGTTCATATCGATTCCGCAGGAAAGCGCACTTTCCGCTTGATTGCCCGTTCCGACGATCTTCAGATCGGAGACGGTATTATGGAGAAAAGCGAGCGTCAACGCATAACCATTCAGATCCGCAATAATTCGAGTGGATTCAATGGAATTCCCTCGCAAACATACATTCGACCACAAAATAATGGTGCTGGTTACCCGATAGGAACCTTCCGGAAGAAATACCGTGCCGCCAGGCGCCGCATGGTAGTTCCCGACAGGTGGTTGCACCGTTTCGACTGCCTTGGTTATGGCCGCCGTATCGTCGGCCAAGCCGTCTCCAACAGCGCCGAACCACTTCGCGTTAACCTCGCCATGATAGATGCGTTTGAATCGAGCTCCGTTATTGGAGACAATTACGGTCCCTGTATTATCCGCAGTTGAGACGTCTGAAGCATCATAATAGAAAGGCCCTTCCTTGCCGCGTTCCTTCAAATAATAAATACAGTCTGCATCCGGTAATTGCAAAGTCATCAACTCGGTGAGCGTAACGGCAATCCAATCTCCTGCCGTCTGCCATTTGTCTTTTTTCTCTTTGTCATTTTTGGCGTAGGCTATCGATGCACTTCCCGGGATTAAGTTCTCGGCTACCAAGCCTACACCCGCCACGCCCAATGCAGCCAGCATTTTCCTTCTGCTGATCATTCCATTGTCCTTCATTTCCATTTTCGAATCCTCCTCGCTTTCTATGCTTGCATGTTATTTCGTCTAGATCACGGTCATTAATCGCTCCCGATACTGGGTCGGCGTAATGCCATATTGATCTTTGAACACTTTAATAAAATAGCGATAATTGTAATAGCCGACTTCCTCTCCGATGGAAGCTATCGTTCGATCAGAGCTCTCCAGAAGCTCCAAGGCGCGCTGCATTCTCAAACTGACCAGGAAATCAATAAAGTTTTGGCCTTTCTCTTGTTTAAACAGCTTGCTGAAGCGATGATAGCCCACATCGACATAATCGGCTACCTCCTGCAAAGAGAGATCCCCGGTCATGTGCAGCTTCATATATTCAACGGCTCGATCCATACGGCTGACACGACGTTGCTCATGGAAACGGTCATAGATGGATTGCACGTATTTCAGAGCATCGTCTTTAAATTGCGAAAATTCATCCGTCATGCTCAATCTTTCCAGAAATTCAATAAACGACAGTTCCGGTGTCGATACGGAACGAAAGTCTCGCAGCGACTTGGTCAAGTTCGCGAGACATTCGCACGCAATCTGCTTGATTAATGCAACCTCGCCCAGCTTCGCCAATGCATTCAGATATTGCGATAAGCAAGCTATGCCTTGCTCGAATCGGTGTTCCTTAAAGGCTTGGAGCATCTGATGCTCCATTTCGTACGGAACATCGCTAAGCGATGCTCTCGACTCCGCCGCCTCTTCGGAATAAAGATGAACTTGCCCATAACCCGATATAAATTTCCGTTCCAGCGCCCGGGTCGCTTGTTCATAACAAGAAGGCAAGCGCTCCGGTTGACTTGTTGCCCGACTGCAGCCAACAGAGACGGAAACCTTGAACAACTTGAGATGTTTATGCAAACTCTCTATTAATTGCTCCCCGATCCTTAGGGCGTATTGCTCCCAGTCCCCTTGTGACTGATCGTAAGGCATAATAAATACAAATTGACCCCTGTCCGAGTGAGTGGACCCGATACTTCCGTAGGGATTCATCACTTCCCCAAAAATATTCGAGATAATGAACGTACATAAATCCCTGTCCTCTTGATTGTACCTGAACCTGAATTTATGGTATTCATCCAACTCTACGACAAGAATCCAATACTCGGGATGATGAAATTGAATGCCGAATTGCTGCATTTTGAGGTGAAAGGCCGAGACCTTCTCCTTGTCTCGCAGCCACCTGAACAATACATTCGTTTTTTCAAGCTCAGTCTTTTCCTTCTGCAGCCATACGGCCTGCTGCATCTTTGTTGTCTGCAGGTATTTATCGTCCAACCGGATCTTAACTCTTTCGGCAACCTGTTCCAAACGCTCTTTGGATATCGGTTTGGTCAAATAGTCCCGAACCTCGAATCGAATGGCCTGTTGCGCATATTCGAAGTCGCCGAACCCGCTAAGGATGACAATTTCCGCCTGAGGATATAAGGATCGGATCTCCCCCGCCAATTGAAGACCGTCCATCAGCGGCATGCGTATATCCGTAATGACCGCATCTACTCCCCCCATTTCAGACAGCATAGCCAATGCTTGCACACCATTTTCGGCGGATACGACTTCATGAAAACCCAGCTGTTCCCAATCCAGTTTTTTCAGCAACCATCTCCGGGAAGCATATTCGTCTTCCACAACAAGCAGCCGATACATGTTGCATCCTCCTCCTTCATTGGACTGGATACGCTAATCTGCAAGCCTCCTCTTCTCCTTGCATGCCACTATTTTTTTAATCAAATATTCTCTTTTGCTCAGTATCCATGATGGATGATGCGGATATTGATGGAATGCGAGAGGTGTTGATAGTCCTTCTTCCAACCAAATCAACGTCTGTTCCCGTCCCGCTAATTGTTCCAGCAGCTGAAGCATTCTCATATCCTGAATGCCCTCGTGAAATACCCGCAAGCGCAGCGACTCGATTGGGCCGGACTCTCCTGGGTACACGACATAAGCGTCCCCGGCAGGATAAGCATAATCGCCGTCCATTACCCTGTAAGGGTCGATGGTACGCTTGGATAAGTGGGAATTCCAGAAATTGTATCCCCAATGCAGGAAACCGGCAATACGGAACTTATAGAGCTGCATGCCGATGATCCTGTTGCGGTAGGAAGGCATATTCAGAAACCGATTCGACACACCGCCTTTGTATTGTCCGGAACAATAATACGTCCACAGATCCGGAACCTCATTCTGGATAAACGGCTCGATATGATCATTTGAAGGAATGGGCTTCTCCACGAGTCCTTTCTCGTAGAATGAGTAATCCGACAATGCGTCTATAATGGAGAACTCGCCCATATGCTTCTGAATCAAGCGGCTGGCCTTCTCGTAGATTTCAAGATCGGCAGGACCGGGTTCATCGGAAATATGGAAATAAACGCGCGACTCCAACTGATGCTGCAAAATGAATGCTCTTAGTTCCGGCAGAAACATCTCCAGAAAATGTTGATACTCCTGTCCTGTCGAGGAATGCTCCCACCCGAATAGCTGCTTCTGTTCTCCGTTCACTTGTCCCATAATTTTCGGAGCAGACTTCGCTCCCCACTGTGTAAATAAGTGAGAAAATTCGAAATATTCGACGCCGCAGTCCTCACACAGCCTGATCCATTGTTCTAATCGATCGAAGTCAAAGCGGTAGCCATCGCCCTGCTGCTCTACGCCAACAAGTTGAACCGTCTGTCGTTCTCCCCCTATGAAGGTATCCAGAGGAGGGGTGAACAAGGGCGTCAGAATCATGTTAATTCCGTTTCTGACGGCTGTGCGAACATATTTCCGAATCCATTGCCAGTGTTCGCTGGAAAACACCTCAACTCCGTAGTAGGCAGCCAGACAATCGCTATGAAACCACTCTGTGCGTATCAAGGTTTGCTTGGGCAATTCGATGCCCACGACAACCAAATCGAAGCTTTGTCGCCCCAACAGCTCCCCTTCATCGGTCTCGAATGCAATTTCAATGCTATGGGTGCCCGGCTCGATGTCATCCGTCACATCAACTTCGATCCAAATCGACCTCCATTGTCCCGGCAAGCCGGTAAGCCGAAATCCTTCGATCGGATACAAGGGGTCCGGGTATAAGCCTGGCGTCACGCGCAGCACGTCATCGTCATGATCATGATAGGTCGGCATTTCTACCGGAACGACTCCGACGGATCGTATTTGAACGTGACGCTGAATATCGGAATGCATCCGAATCTGCATCGGTCGGAGCAATTTCCCCTCGCACCGATAGGCGATTTGGTAGGAATAGATTTCATTCCACAACGCAGTTGCGCCTTGCAACACAGGGTCCTGAATCTCCTCATCCGGGAACACCTTCGCCAGCGAGCTTAAAGAAACGGTCTCGAATGTTATCTCTTGCGTCATTAAGCGATCTTCTCCTTGGAAGCAAGATAGCCGAGCCCAAGGCAACCGGCTATCGTCTTCATTCTGAATGCTGGATCAATTCGGGTCAAGATATTCGATGAACGGGGTGCTCTTATGCTGCTCGGCCATCATCTCTTCAAGCTTATGAATTCCGGCCTTCTCCATTTGATTTCTGCCCGTTTCGATCAGCTTCTTCGCCTCTTCTTCCGACTTGGCGTAATAAGCCTGCTGCGTAAGCTCGGCCAGACCGTCGGCAACCGGTTTAATCGATTGCCATAAGTCCGTCGATATCGCATAAAGCTGCGGATCGGAGCCATTCGCAATCTCTATGCCCTTCTGACGCAGCAGTTTTTTGTATTGCTGCGCGATGGCGTTTTTGGGATCCGCTTCATGGCCGAATGCTCCGCCGCCAAGCGACACCTGTCGATCGGGACCGGACAAGGTTGCATACCCCGCCGCTATCCCTTCATTCAACAGTGCCTTCGGATCAGCTTTCATCTTCTCTACCCACTCTGCCTTCGCCGAAGGCTTGCCGTCTATGTTGTCATAATGTACGCCCTCGACTCCATAGTGCGTAAGAACATACCCTTCGTCCGAGGATAGGAAATCAATGACTCGAGCAGCGGCTTCCGGATCTTTGGACGTATTCGGAATCAAATTAATATTATGGCCTTGCGCCCGGAAGACGGTCGTATAAGGATCGCCTTTACTATTGTTCATCGGCCCCAGCGGGATGAATTCTCCACTTGGATTATCTCTCACATATCCACTGGTCGCTTCATAGACGTAATAGAAGTGGCCGGGAAGAACCGCATAACGGCCCTGAGCGATCTTCTCGTTGGCAATCGCTTCCGACTGCAAGAAAGCTTCGGGATCGAGCAGGCCTTCACTAATCAGCTTCCGAGTGAAGAGAATCG
Source organism: Paenibacillus sp. J5C2022 (assembly GCF_025567625.1). Lineage (GTDB taxonomy): Bacteria > Bacillota > Bacilli > Paenibacillales > Paenibacillaceae > Pristimantibacillus. The sequence goes on from NZ_JAOQJC010000007.1 coordinate 13,572, forward strand.
CCTCTTCATTGGCCTGAGTCATGAAATTATGCTGCACCGTACCGTCTTCGTTAAATTGCCACCCTGCGTTGTTGTAGAACATTTTGGACAATAGACCGAGCGGCCAGCCTCCATGGAACGCGCCCATAGGGAAAATCTCCTTGCCGTTCTCCTCTAGCTTGGCTTCTTTAATTTTGTTCAAAAATTGATATAGATCATCTTTCGTTCGAACGCTTTGGGGGTCGACGCCCAGCTTCTCGGCAATGTCTTTCCTTACATAAAATCCGTATAGCCAATCATAACCATCTTCGCTTGTAGCCGGCATGCCCGTATACAGCATGTACGATTTCCCGCCGAAATTGTCCGGGTCCAAGTATCGATTGTACATATCGAGCGGCACAGCTTCTTTTTGAACGCTCTTCGCCAAGTTGGGGTACCGTTTCATGTAATCGGACAAATCCAGAAACATGTCGCCTTTAACGCCTTTAAGAATAGTTTCCATCTCCGCTCCGCCCATCCAGGCCGGTCCGGCATAAATGTCGGGAAAATCTTGAATCGCGAACATGGCATTCAGCTTCTCGACTTCCGACATCTTTACTTCGATGATCTCCAGCGTAACGCCGGTTTTTTCCCGAATGACTTTGGCTACCGGATTGTTGATTTGATCCGCCGGAGCCGTAGACGCTCCGTTCCAGTTGGTCAACAGCTTTAACGTTACTTCTTTAAACTTCTCCGGTTCGTTTCCTTCCGCATTTCCCTCATTCGGACGAACGTCCTCCGCCTTCCCTTCGTTCGTATTCCCGGAGGTACAACCACCTAGAATCGTGATGATGACATACAAACAAAGAAATGTAACAAGCAATGTCTTTCTGCGCATGTGCGAACCCTCCCCTGTTTCTTGAATGCTATTTTTACAACTTGTATAATAAATCGGGCCTGTTTCGGCTCGAAATATTAAGATGCTCGCTACCCTTTAACGGAACCTAACAGAGCGCCCTTGACGAAGTGCTTCTGGAAGAAAGGATAGATCAATAGAATAGGAACGGTCGATACAACCAACACGGCCATTTTGAGAGACTCCGCCGTCACTTTCGCAGACCCCATATTATATTGAGAGGTTGCGGCCCCTTTCTCAATTGACTTGGCCGCGTTCATCAACGCATCCGATTGCGTAAGCAGATCCTGCAGCAGCGTTTGAACCGGCATTAAGTCTTTATCGGTAACGAAATACCTCCCGGTAAACCAATCATTCCAATGTCCTACTCCGATAAAGATGGATATGACAGCCAATACGGGCATGGAGAGCGGCAGAATAATGGATACGAATATTCTTAAATCTCCGCAGCCGTCAATTTTGGCGGATTCCTCCAGCTCAGGCGGCAGCTGCTGCAAAAATGTGCGAATAATGATGATGTGAAAGAAACTATATAACGATGGCACGATGTACACCCAAAATGTATTCAGCAGATGCAAATCCCGAAGAAGAATGAAGAAGGGAATAAGCCCCCCGCCGAACAAGGTCGGAATGAAGATGAAAAACGTAATGAAGTTTTTTCCCGGAAGCGTTTTTTTGGCCAGCGCATAGCCGAATAACATGTTAAGCACAACATGCAGCAAAGTGCCCAGAACGGTTCGATAAATGGTTATCTGGTAAGCATTGATAATAGTAGAATCTTTAAACAGCTCTACGTAATTTTTTATCGTAAACTCTCGCGGCCAGAAATATAATCCGCCCTTCATCGCATCCATCCCATCATTCAATGAATAGACGATGACGTATAGAAAGGGATAGAGCGTAAAAAATGCAAACAAACTGAGCAGCGAATAGTTGATAACAGGAAACATATAACGCATCAATCTCTCTCCTATCAATCAAACAAAATTTAAAACAAATGAGTACTGCTGACTTTTTTGGCTATTTTGTTCGCCGTCAGGATAAAGATCAGAGCAATGACGCTTTGGAAAAAGCCGATTGCCGTTGCATAGCTCATTTCTCCCCCTTTAATTCCCGCATTGATGACATAGGTATCCAACACGTTGCCAATTGAAGCAGTAGCCGGGTTGTTGAAGAGCAGCAATTGCTCATAACCCGCGCTCATTAATGAACCCGTTCCGAGTATAAACAGAAGAATAAATACATCCCTTATTCCCGGCAATGTGATATGCCACATCTGCTTGAATCTCCCGGCTCCATCGATTTTGGCCGCATCATACAATTGCTGATCGATGCCGGAAATAGCCGCAAGATAAATAATCGAATTCCAACCGACGTCCTTCCATACGAATGAAACAATGATTAACGGATAGAACCAATCGATTTCCCCAAAGAAAAAGATCTTCTCCCCTCCGAACGATTCGATCATATCGTTGACCGGACCGCCGCTAGGCGAAAGCAGACGATTCAATAACGTATAGACAACTACCCAGGATATAAAATGAGGGATGTAAGAAATCGTTTGGATCGGCCTCTTGAACCACGATTTACTGACTTCGTTCAACATTAACGCAAGAATGATTGGCGCTGGAAAGCCTATCAACAGCTTCAGCAAACTGATGACGACCGTGTTCTTAATTAAATCCGATGCCTGATAGTAATGAAAGAACTGTTCGAAATACTTTAGTCCTACCCACGGGCTGCCCAATATTCCCTTAGTGAAGCTGTATTCTTTAAAGGCCAACGTAACGCCATACAACGGAATATAAGAAAAGATAAAGAACCACGCCAGTCCCGGCAAAAGAAATAAATAAAACATCCGATGTGACCAGACCGATTTTATCCGCTCACGAACCCATCTCGAACTCCTATCGGTTACAGGCAGATTGTTTCTCGCACTCATCAGTTTCATGCAATAGTCTCCTTGTGTCTTTCAGTTCTTAATCAAAGTATAGCAAGGCCATTTGCATGAAATAAGTCAAAATAATTGTCCCTTCGTATCTTCTTTTTGCCCTATATTGCGGATTCAAGCTACTCATGTACAATGTTTATAAGCCCATTCAGCCGATGATTGTTGTGATAAGGGGGAGCAACATGCGGATTCATAATAAATTGACGATTGCTTATCTGTTAACCAATGCCATTCCGATCATTGTCCTATCCATGCTGTTCATCAAGCAGGCGGAGAGCTTAATTATTAATCGCATTGGCGACTCCTACCAAACGATGGTCAGTCAACAAAATAGCTCCATCTCCTTCAATCTCCAGCTATATGAAAGCATCGCCAATCATCTCATGTTAAACCCGGACATCCAGAGTCTGTTATCCGACCCCAGTATTTTTGAAGATAAGGGAATAATTACGGTCAATAAGGAAATCTATGCAGCTACACGATTTATGAGGGCTTATCGGGAATCGCAGGTGGAGGAAGTTGGTTTCTATTACACCAAGGATTATACCTATTCCGACGGGCAGTTCATTTTCCCAATGTCCGCATTACGCGATGATCCGCACTTTGACACCTTCAACAATAAAAAACCGATGTGGTATCTGGAACACGATGCTTTCCAAGACAAGTACTTCATCACTTATTTCCGAGCGATCTTCAGCTACGAAGACAGCGTGCAGATCGGATACTTGAAGATGAAGGTTAACTTACCGTCCATCGTCAGCATCGACTCCGATCTCACCCAACAATTGGGGAACGTTCGATTTCATATTGTGAACGAGAATGGAACTACCATCTATGACGCCGACTCCTCTCTCATCGGACAACCGTCCCTCCTTCAGCTAGTTCAAAAGGAAGCAAGCCCCCGAGAGGCCGAAGTCATCTATCAAGATGACGATCGTTACTTTGTCTGGCATCAACAACTGGAGCCGTTAGGATGGGTAATCGCCCTCTCCGTACCTACGGAGTCCATGGACGAGCCCATTCATCGCATGCGTACGTATGTCTTAATCTCGGGCGCGATTGCGTGTGCCGTCTTTACAGTCATCAGCTACTTGCTTACGCAACAAATTACGAATGGCATCCGCAAGCTGAGGAACAAAGTCGGAAGGGTGGCCAAGGGATTCCAGTACCCCGCCTCACCAGCGACGGGCAAAGACGAGATAAGCATTCTGGATCGAAGCTTCGATGACATGCTCAATAGTTTGTCAAAGTTGATTCATGAAAATTACTCCGTATCTTTGAAAAAACGTGATATGGAGCTCCAATTGCTTCAGTCCCAGATCAATCCTCATTTCCTGTACAACACGCTGGAGTTTATAAAGAGCGAAATCGATCTAATGGAATGCGATACCGACATGGCGGTAAAGATGATTGTAAAGCTGGGGGATTTGTTTCGGGTGTCTGTCTCTCAAGGAAAACACTTCATTCCGTTCAGTGACGAGCTCTATCATGCGAACTGCTATCTCGATATCGTGCAGATTCGATCCCAATCGAAATTCGATGTGGAATGGGAGATTGATCCTGCTGTAAAACGATTCTATACGTTGAAAATTATACTCCAGCCGATTCTGGAGAATGCCATCCAACACGGATTGGAAGCTTTAACGGACCGCAGAGGCCTTATTCGTATCACAGCATATATCAAAGAAACGAAAATCGTTGTCGATGTGATCGATAACGGAGTCGGAATGGAAGAGGATAAGTTGCTGCAATTGCAGCATCCTTCCGATTCAGATAATCAATCAGGGGTAGGTTTGTTCAATGTCTCACGTCGGTTGAAAACCTACTTCGGGGATATGTACGGCTTAACAATAAGCTCGCAAGCTGGTATGGGGACAACGGTCAGCTATTGCCTACCGGTTGTGGACAGCGATCAGGATATTCCCATTACGGAGGGCTTACTTAAACGCCAAGCGAATGTAAACCTGAGTCGGTGACGACGACCGTCGCCGACTCAGGCGGAGGCTCCCCTTGCAGCTCTTGCGGGAGCGATTAGGCAGCGGCCGGCATTACACATTGACCCGATATTCCGTCGGACTGTAGCCGACTTCCCGGCGGAATGTCTTGGAGAAGTAGTTGGCATCCTCGAATCCCGTCGCCTGGGCGATCTCCTTAATGCTCTGCGAGGACGTCTTCAGCAGCAGCTTGGCATGCTCCATCCGCTTGCGGCTTACATATTTCAGCGGGGATACGCCGAAGTGGCGCTTGAAGTACTTGCTGAAGTAGTTAGGATGAAGATGAAGGACGGATGCCAGCTCCTCCAGCGTCAGCTCCCGCTGCAGATGGGAATCGACATACTGTTGTATGCGCGTCAGGCGCTCCATCTCCTGACTGTGGCTTTCACTTATGCGCAGCGGCTGATTCTCCATGACCAAGGTCAGAATATGCAACAGTACAGATTTCTCCTTCAGTCGCGATACTAGCGCATAGCTGCGCCTGGCATCTACCAGCTCGCGGAACAACCCTTCCAGCCGTTCCCGGTCCAGCTCGTTGTAGCACAAGGGCATATCCAGCCATTGGAAGACATCGGTCCCGCCAGCGGTTGCCGTGAAGTGACACCAATATTTGTGGAAAGGTCTGTCGCTTATAGCGCTGTACGATTGCTTCGCATGGGCGGGCATCATAATGAGCTGGCCCGGCTCCGGGTATAGCTCCCGCTCCCCTACCTTCACCCAGCCTTCCCCATCCAGTATGAAGTACAGTTTATTGTAAGCCGGGGTATAATCCAGTTCTCTCCAGTCGGGCCAGCACTGCGTCAAGTTCGCTTCTATAATCTGCACCTGCATATTCAGCAGCATCTCCTGCACCGCTCCATCCGCTTGGCTACGGTTCATGCTCACCTACAACCCTTCATTCAAAAAAGTTATTTTGTTACCCATACAGGTTAGTCTTCTATCTATGTATTGTATCACATCCCTGCTAGACTAAAGGGGCAAGACAAACGCTTGTCCATTGAAAATAACGGGCAGCATGCGCGCATGCTATCCCGGCAGACCATTTCCAATATGGAGGTAGATCATATGAGTACAGGACAACAGTTGATTCGCGAGAGAACGGAGCGCACCGAATGGTTCCTCAATGACCGCTTCGGCATGTTCATCCATTGGGGGCTATATGCCATTCCCGCCAGAGGCGAATGGGTGCGCAGCACAGAACAGCTATCGATAGAAGACTACCAGCCTTACTTCGACGAATTCGATCCCGTCGACTACGACCCGAAGGCATGGGCGAAGGCGGCGAAGCAAGCGGGCATGAAGTACGCGGTATTGACGGCCAAGCATCACGACGGCTTCTGCTTGTTCGACAGCAAGCTCACGGAATACAAGTCGACGAATACGAAGGCCGGACGAGATCTGGTAAGAGAATTCCTGGAGGCGTTCCGCGCGGAAGGACTGAAGGTCGGACTGTACTACTCTCTGCTCGACTGGTATCACGAGGATTATCCCGCCTACGGCGACCGCATTCATCCTATGCGGAACAATGAAGCATTCAAGCGCGATCCCGCTACGTTCGACCGGTACTTGGAATATATGCACGGGCAGATTCGCGAGCTGCTGACAGACTACGGCAAGCTGGATGTGATGTGGTTCGATTTCTCCTATGACGACATGCGCAGGGAGAAGTGGAAGGCCGAGGAGCTTATGGAGATGATTCGCTCCCTGCAGCCTCATGTCATTATCGACAACCGCCTTGAGGGCAGCGGCCACCAGGGCGGCAGCATCTATACGGACAATCCGACTACCTACGCGGGAGACTTCGCATCGCCCGAGCAGATTATTCCACCCGGCGGCGTGAAGGACGAGAACGGCAATCCCATTCCATGGGAAGCCTGCATTACGCTTAACAACAACTGGGGATATGCCGCGGCAGACCACACTTACAAGAGCGCGCAGACGGTAATTCGCAAGCTCGTGGAATGCGTCAGCAAGAACGGCAATATGCTGCTGAATGTAGGTCCGGATGCCAAAGGCGTCATTCCGAAGGAATCGCTCGATATTCTTCAGGAAGTGGGCGAATGGATAAGCAGGAACGGAGCCAGCGTATACGGCTGCCAAGCGTCCGAGTTCCCCAAGCCGGACTGGGGCCGCTATACGCAAGCGGGCAACAAGCTCTACGCGCATGTGATGGAGGAGAGCATCGGGCCAGTCAATCTGGTGGGACTTGCCGGCAAAGTGAAGCGGGCAAGACTGCTTGCCGACGGCTCGGAGCTGTTCCTGACGCGCCCTTGGAGCGCGGAGGAATTCGTCGCGGACGCCTTCGTCAACTTCGCTCGCCCGGAGCACTTCACCTTCCCGCTGCCGGATAGCCGCAATACGGTCATCGAGCTGGAACTGGAAGAGAATTAACTGTCATTCGATATACAAGAAGAAGCCTCTAGCGGCCGCCTCATGCGTCCTGTGGGGGCTTCTTCTGTGCATGTCCGTCATAATCAGCCATAATTCCACCTCTGCCTCGGGACAGTCGAACAAGCTCTCCTGCTTGTCCTCACATACATTGCAGTATCAAGGGAAAAAAGGAGTGAGAGCTTATGGCTACTTTCCGAGCAAGATTGAGAGGGCGCAACGAAGTGCCGCCTGTTGCGACTTTCGCCTCAGGACACGCCATCTTCCGGTCGATCCGTTACGGCAACGGTCCTTATGACAACGACGATAACGTCAGCAACGACAACGTCAACGGAGCGAACGGGCAAAGGTGGTGGAGACGCAGACGGCAAAGCCTGCAATACCGCCTCATATTGCGCAATATTAGACGTGTCACGCAAGCGCAGATTCATCTGGGCCGTCCCGGTCAGAATGGGCCGGTCGTCGCCTTCTTATTCGGACCTGTGAGCGGCGGCGTATCGTTCCGGCGCGGCGTCATCAACGGCGTGCTGCGGGACAGAGACCTCGTAGGACCGCTGCGCGGCAGCACGATCCGTGAGCTGATCCGCGAGATCGAACGTGGCAATGCTTATGTCAATGTGTATACGGTGCGTTATCCGAACGGAGAGATTCGCGGTCAAATCCGCTAACGCGCGGCGCTGACAGCGCATGAGAGAATGCAAGGCGAGCAGCGGTGCATCCTGCATCACTGCTCGTCTTGTTCGTTCATGCCGCCCTCCAGCTCGATGACGCTCAGCTTGCCGCTCGGTTCCATATACGCCTCTTTCACTTCCGAGAAGCCTTGCAGTCCTTTAACGCGCAGCTCCTGCTCCAGATTGTTTTTCGTAATGCGCGCTCTCCTTAGTCCGTTCATCAGCAGCTTGCCCTTGTCAATCAGCTTGATGGGACTGCCCATCACGAGCTTCTCCACCCATTGGCTTTTCATGGACAGCCAGCTCGCTGTTATTTGCAGGAATACCAGTCCCGCAACGGATGCGATCAATACCCCTAACTTCAATTCCGGATCGGCCAGCCCGTCCCCGATGATCGCGCCGATCGCAATGACGACGACAAGGTCGAAGTCCGTCAGCCTGCCTACCGATTGGCTGCCCATCAGCCGGAATGCGACTAGTCCGATAGCGAACATGGCCGCTGCTCTTAGCAGTGCGAATACAATCTCCACATCATGCTCCCCTTCGTCTGTCCTGGGCCGGCAGAAGCCGGATCACTCTTCTTGCAGCTGATCCAGCGACACTTCCTGTTCCAGCTCCGGCTGTTGAAGCGGATAGACTCTGGCCGTCTGCCGCTCCTGATCCACATGCTGGATATAGACCGGCATTCCTTGATACGTCACGTTCGCCATGACGGGAGATTCCGCTATTTCCTGCGCTCTTTGCTTGCTCAACATGGCTGTCTTCCTCCTTACTGTGCTTTGCTTCCGACTGCTTGGATAAGCCTATTGTGTGCATATTTACATGCATTATTCCTTATTCCTTCCGGCCACATCCCCCGGCGTATTGCAAAATGGCTATGGCCGCTCTCTCCCTCCGCTCCGCCTCTGAGCAACGCATCGCTTCCTGCAGGATCAAGAGCGCTTCTCTCACCAGTTCCTCATCAACAGCCGGCATGCTGCGCCCTCCCCCGCCTGTTACCGCTGTCTCGACAGCCGTCCAACTCTCCGCTTCCGCCGCGGATATCGGCCTGCAGAACTTTCCGACTTCCCCGTCTTCCTCCCGTAAGAAAGCTTGCAGGGACGGCGGCAATTCATTCATCCCCATTCGCTTCAGCCAGGTGACGCCCCGCCTGTGGCACAGCTTGCTCTCTTCCGACTGCGGATCTTCAATGTAGTAGTAGTCTCCGAGGTCGCCCAGCACGATGCCGTTATCATGTATGACCAGCACGTAGTCTCCGTCCTGCATATCCATCGCGAAGAGCCGGATCGTATCGGCTGCAGCGATCAGGGCAGTCCCTTCCAGACCGTAATACTGCCGCAGCCCCTGTACCGTTTCGTTCTCCCCCGCATGCTCCAGATCCCCCAGTCTCGGCCATCCGATACTGATGAAATGATCTTCCAGGTACGATTTCATACGTCCTTCTCCGTCTTCGCCCTTCACTCTCAACCGATATAAATTCATGTTTCCCCTGGACACCTCCATATGGAAAAATAACCCTTCAAAGCGGGGCATTGCTTGGAATAACCCATTCATTATGCACAAAGAAACCAGCCGCTTATCACATACGGCTAGTTCCTTCTGCTCTCTACTTGATATATACGCTGCCGAACGGCAGCACCTCGCGCAGCACCCGCTTGATCCATCCGTCGTCCGTCAGCTTGTCCTGCAGCCCGGTATCGCGCGCGCCCGTCTGAATAAGCACAGGGCCTCGTCCTCGCAGCTCCCATTGCACGTTCATGTGCTGGCTCGCCAGCGTGTTGCCGTAGACGGACAGCTTAATCTCCGCATCCTCGGGATAAGCGACCAAGGCACTCTTGTCGACGAACAGCGGCTCCTCCGGAAGAAGCTGGATCGTGGCGATATCTCCGACAGACAGTACGCCCAGCACACCGGGACCGTTGAACTTGATTCGGACCAGTTCCCGTGTAATCCACGCTGTGCGCCATTTCAATATTTTGCTCTTGAAGGTCATGCCGTCAGAGAACAGCATGATATGTCTGTAATCGAACAGCAAGCTGCCCTCCTCCGGTATATCGACCATCTCCAGCGTGAAGCCGGGAGGCAAGCCGAGCAGGAATTGAGCCGGCCCCTGGAGCCGGGAGCGCGTCCAACGCTTCTTCCGGTACGCTCCGCCCAAGTCCATGAACCGGTCTTCGCGGTTCCTGGGATTGCCCTGGAACGCCGCAATGGATTGCGGATGCAGCACATGCAGCGCTTCATTCGCCTCCAGCTCCACCTTCACATGGCCGATGGCAGCGGGGCAATGAATATTCATGGCAGCAATGCCCCCCTGCCTGTGCGGCCCGATCTGCCCGCTGCGCCGTCTCGGCCTTGCTTGCGCCATACCATGAACCGCCATACGCGAACGGCGAGCGCATAGAGCGCAATCAAGCCGATCAGTATGCCGGCTGTCCAGATCGCCTTGCGGATAAGCGACTTCCGCTTCTCTTCCAACTGCTGCATACGGTTCACGAGCTCCTGATTTTCCGCTATCAGCGCTTCGTTCTGCTGCCGATAGTCGTCATTCATCCGCTGCATCTCCGCTTGGCTCTGCAGCAGTTCCTCCGTCTGCCGCCGGGATTCCTCCAGCTGCTCGCGCTGTGACTCCAGCTGTCCTTCCAGTTGCTCTTTGGTGTCGTTGTACTGATTCTGAAGCTCTTGCAAGCGCTCCGGCGTATCATAAATATCCTTTATTCGCTCGAACATATTGGCATATGTCGGCAAGGCGCCAATTCCTGATAGAATAACTAGTAAAAGTGCCGCGGCAGCAAGTCGCAACTGCTTCATAACGATCACCCGCTTCCAGCTCTTATATCTAGTATTCTATCATATTATTGTCGCCTGTTGTCGAGTTCCATTGTCGAATGGAGTTTAAATAAACAAGTTCACTTTCGCTTCCGTCGCATCGCCCAGATAGGCCGCCACGCCTGCATACTCCATGCCGTCAATAAGCTCTTCCTGCTTCAGGCCGAGCAGATCCATCGTCATCGTGCACGCAACAAGCTTCACGCCTTGCTCCTGTGCCAGTTCGATCAGCTGCGGCAGCGACATCGCATTGTGTTTTTTCATCACATGCTTGATCATTTGGGGACCCATGCCGGCCATGTTCATTTTGGACAGCCCCAGCTTCTTCGCCCCGCGCGGCATCATCCAACCGAACATTTTCTCCAGCATGCCCTTGTCAGTTTTCACGACCTCGTCTTTTCGCATCGTATTCAGTCCCCAGAAGGTGAAGAAGATCGTGACGTCATGATCGTACGCAGCTGCTCCATTGGCAATAATGAATGCCGCAATCGCCTTGTCAAGGTCGCCGCTGAACAGAACAATCGTCGTTTTCTCCTTCGTTGTCGTTACTTCCATTGATTCATCTCTCCTTTATCTCGATTGGTATATACACATACCACTATAGGTATGAAAGTGTTGGAAAGAAAAACGCCTTGCGGCGCAATCCTTATCTGCTCTTCACCAGCAGTTCCACCGCCTCCTTGACCAGCTTGCCGGTGTCTCCGCCTCGTTCCTGCTCCTCCACAATACATTGCTCCAGATTCATAGCGACAATCGTCGCCATCGCCTTGTCGGCTGCGCTGCGCACCGCGGAGAGCTGGGCTACGACATCCTTGCACTCCTTGCCTTCTTCAATCATCCGAATGACGCCGCGCACCTGTCCTTCCATCCGCTTCAGTCTGCGTATAATGCTGTCATCATATTCTTTCATGCTAACCCCTCCATTCAAGAACCGATCTAACACCCTTAGAGGTACTATATACCGTTCCCGATCAAAACTCAATATACCCCCTTCTGTCTGCGCTGATTAGGGGAGATGAGCGAGTTGTCTGCAACCGGCAGCCCCGCTCATCAAGCTAACGGATTAAGACTTCTTCACATAGAAGGTGAATACTCCGCCCGCTTCTTCATGCTTGAGCAGCTCGTGATTCGTTCCTTTCACCCATGCCTGGAAGTCCTGCAGCGAACCCTTGTCTGTGGAGATGACCTCCATTACTTCTCCCGATTGTATGCCGTCCAGCGCCTTCTTCGCTTTCACAATCGGCATCGGACATGCCATACCTTTCGTATCCACCGTTACCTTTATATTCATCTCTGTTTCCTCCTTGTATTTGGATGATTATGCTTCATTATTTATTTGTCATGAATGGCGCAGCGGTTAGGACCAATCTCCATGTCGCGCATCTCGTCGTCAGTTGGCGATATTCTGCCCATATTCGTCATGCGGATATCCTGATAAGCATTCGGATGCTGTGGCAGATCCTCCGTTACAGCACGTCTGAATGTTGCTTCGTCTTCCATATTCAATCCCGGATTATGCTCGAACAAGTCGCCCAGCCTTGCGGCAACCACGCCGCCTTCGCCCAGCTCAGTTATGCTGCCGAAGTGCGCAGGAAGCACGATCAGCTCCGAGGACAGCTCCTTGTAGCGGCGATACAGCGTGTGCCGCAGATCTCCCGCCCAGTCCTCCGCCTGACCGGCCAGATCGGGACGGCCAATGGAAGCGACGAACAGGATGTCCCCCGTCAGCAGATAGCGGTCCTCGATGACGAATGAAGTACTGCCGATCGTATGGCCCGGTGAATACAACGCTCCGATAGCTATGCTCGTATCGCCTACAGTAATCACTTCGCCGTCCTCCAGCTTCTCATAGTCGAAGGTCACTTCGCCCGCATCCTTGGGCGGCAGCCAGTATGACGCCCCGACCGCTTCCGCAAGCTTCCGTCCGCCGGAGATATGGTCGGCGTGAAGATGCGTATCCATCGTATGCTTGATGACGGCGCCGTGACGCTCTGCGAACGACTCGTACACATCCGTCATTCTCATCGCATCGATGACGGCAGCCTCGCCGCCGGAGATGACCATATAAGAGAGACAGCCTTTGCCCAGCCTTACGAACTGGTACAATGCGCCGCCGCCGGACAGCTCTCCCACCTTGACAGGCTCCAGATGCTCGCTCCATGCCTTCATGCCGCCCTCCAGATACTGCACATCTTTCACTCCCGCTTCAGCCAGGCTTTCCGCCACGAAGATCGAGGAGCCTTCCTTGGCGCAGACGACGACCACTTTTCCTCCTGCCGAAATTCGCTCCACCGCCGCATCGACACCTTCAAGCAGCTCGAAGTATGGGATGTTGTCGGATGTCACGCCGCTGCCTTCAATTTTCCAATCGGCATAATCCGCTTCATTGCGGACATCCAGTATGAACAGCTCTTCCCCATTCACGACAGACTGTGCCAGTTCACCCGCAGTCAATCCTTTTACCTCTACAACGTTGCTCATTGCTCATAACTCCCCTCGTGAAATGTAATTTTATTAACACATGTGTCGACAGTTCATGTTCATAAGCTCTAGTTCAACTTTTCAACAGGTCCCGTCCATCCCGACATTCCCGGCAACACGTTGCGTACGTTCGCATAGCCCTTATCCGCCAGCAGAGTGCAGGCCATGTCGCTTCTCGAGCCCGTACGGCAGATGACGAACAGCTGACGGTCATTCGGCAGCTCCTCCAGTCTCTGCTCCAGCTGGCCAAGCGGTATCGATACGGCGCCCGTAATGTGGCCGAACGCGTATTCCGCAGCTTCCCGGACGTCGAGCAGCAGCATGTTGCCGGTTCCACTCTTCAGGCTCGCATCCAGCTCTTCGTTGGTTGCCGTATGCGGATACGTCGCTTCCTGTTTCACATCATGGGGACTTGCTTTTCTGACAAAGTGCTTTAGCAGTTCCCCTTCCGTCACCGTTCCCAAATACTGATGACCAGCGCTTTTGGCCCAAGCCTGCAAATCCGCAAGCGAGCCTTTATCCGTCGCCTGCACCTCCAGCACTTCTCCCGAGCTCATGTTCTGCATGGCCTTCTTCGTGCGGACGATCGGCATCGGACATGCAAGCCCCGTGCAATCCAGTGTCTCATTAACTTCAATATGATTTCTTGTCATCATACTGCCTCCTCCATAGGGTTCATCTTTGCCTTGTCTATTAAGTCAATCGAAGTTGAATTCTCTATTCCTAAGACCAAAATACCTGTTGGGGTATAATCATGTGAAAATTTTTTTGCCCCGCGGGCATCTCGTATACGAACGTTACATCCATGCATGCAAGCAGTTGCTGCTACTTCATCAAAATATCAAGCCAAATCTTCACTACCGTAGCGGTAATCAGACCTGACAATAGCCATTGCAGCACCTTCACATTCATGCGCTGTCCCAGCTTCGCGCCGAGCGGGGAACCGATAATGCTGGCCACGACCATAATAATGGACGGGATAAGCAGCATATGACCGCCCAGCAGCTTGCCGGTCGTCGATCCGATGGAAGACAGGAACGTAATTGCCAGTGATGAAGCAATCGCGATTCTTGTCGGAATCTTCAGCATAACCAGCATGATCGGAACGATGATGAATGCGCCGGCCGCTCCGACAATTCCGGACAGTACGCCTACAATACCTGCCGCGCCGGCCGCAAGCCCTTTATTGAACGTAAGCTCGGACCCTGTCTGACCGTTGTCTCCCTTCTTGGGAAGGAACATCATGATCGCCGCTGTCAGCGCCAGCAGAGCATACGTCAGATTGATGGCGGAGTCCGGCAGCCACTTGGAGCCGTATCCTCCGATGAAGCTTCCGGCTACGACGGGAATGCCCATATAGAGAACGAGCTTCATATTGATCAAGCCGCCGCTGCGGTAAGCCACTATGCCGGCCAATGATGCGAAGAACACCTGAACAGCACTGATCGCGGATACCTCTTGCGCGGTATAGGCCAGGAAGCCGAGTGCTGGCGGTATATACAAGAGCATGGGATACTTGATGATGGAACCGCCGATCCCCACCATGCCGGAGATGAATGATCCGACGAAGCCTATGGCGAACAAGGTGAGAACCAAGCTGATCTGAATATCCATAACTTCCTCCTTTCCGGCGCAATTGCCTGCCGATTTGTTTTTGTGGGTTATACTAATACCCCTATGGGTATTATAATACGGTGAGAATTTTGTTTTGTCAACCCATTCTCTTGTCTGTTTAATTTAGCAATGATATTCATCACAATTTTCATAAGGAACTAGTCCGTCGAGGAAATGCGGACCTCCATATTTAAAGCAAAATAAATCGAAACAAATTAAATCTTTTTGCATAGGGATTTCGTTCTAATAATCGAGGTGAAGCCATTGTCAACGGATGAAGAATTAATTGAAGAAATCCAGGCCGGCAGCGAAGCCGCCATGGAAGTGCTCGTAAGACGGCACTACAACCAAGTTTATTCTTACCTTTACCGCCGAACGGGAGACAAACAGCTCTCAGGTGATCTAACACAGGAAGTGTTCGTCAAGATGATGAACGGATTGAGTCGTTATGCCAACACAGGCTCAGGCTCGTTCACCGCCTGGCTGTTCACGATAGCAATCAACCGCTGCCGGGACTATTACCGATCAAGCGAATTCAGACAACAAGCGGCTACATACGAATTCACGGAAGAAATCGCAAGCAAAGACGAGAGATCCTCTGTACCCTCTATCTTTGACAAGAAGGAGAAACGAAAGGAAATCAGGGAGGCCATCTTATCACTGCCGGAAACGCAATGTGAGGCAATCGTTTTAAAGTATTATCACGATATGAAAATCAGGGACATCGCCGTACTGACAGAAACGGGAGAGTCCACCGTTAAATCACGACTCAGGCAAGGACTGGCGAAGCTAAAATCCGCGCTGCAAAGGAGGGACTTCCTTGATGAAAGACAAAGACAATAAACACAATCTGAACACACTATTTCTAAACGATGAAGACGAGACGGAGGACTGCGAATTCCCCGAAGAATGGCTTTCCGAATATACCGTAGATTATCCGGGTGAAGAGCGCCTCTCGGCAACAATTGCCGCATTGCGTCCACATGTTCCTCGCAAGCGCACTTTCGTTGGGGCAGTCGCAAGTGAGCCTCCCCAGACCGCAATAAAGCGTCTGCTTATCCTTATAAGAATGGCAGCAAGGGACTCATCGCGCATGCAAAGTGAATTCTGGTGGTTGAACGCATTGTTCTATGCGGTAGGGTTTCTCGTATGGCGCATGTTCGAGACGAATCCCTATTGGATACTTCTCCTGCTGTCGCCCATTCCCTTCCTGCTCGGATTGATGGAAGTGTTCCGAAGCAGGGATCGAGGCCTCATGGAACTGGAGTTATCTTGCAAGTATTCCTCTCATCAGCTCATGATGGCCAAGCTGGTCGTGACCGGTGGTTACAACCTCATCTTGAACGCAGCTCTATTGTGCGCATTCGGTTTGTTTGGCGTTTCGCTCGGGCTAAGCAAGCTTTTCGTCTATTGGATCACCCCGTTCACGATTGCTTCCTGCATTGGATTGACATTGTCCATGAAGCTTCGAAGCTCAATAACCGCACCTGCGTTCTTGACCGTCTGGACATTCGCAGGAATGCTGTTTCTGTCCAATACTGACTTCCGGATATGGGCCGAGGAACTGCATCCAATATGGCATGGAATAATTGTACTAATTTCTGCGGGCATCATAGCCCGTCAAATTAATCATTTGCGAAGAGGTGATCTGCTTGAAATTATCGATCGAGCAAGTACATAAGCAATACGGACGAAAGAAGGTTCTGCAGGACATATGCTGCGAACTGACGGAAGGGGTGTACGGATTTCTAGGCGCCAATGGCTCCGGCAAGACAACGCTCATGCGCATACTGGCCGCCGTATCCAGACCGACGAAAGGCCATATACGCTTTGACGGAGCGGATATCGGCGAGCTTGATGACCGCTATCGCGAATTAATCGGCTACTTGCCACAGCAGATCGGCTTATACCGCAGTTTCACAGTCATGAAATTCTTGCTCTATATTGCAGCTCTCAAAGGAATCGCTAAAGATGAAGCGCACGCAAAAGCAAAGAAAATGCTGGAGTGGGTCGGCATGGCCGATATGGCTTCTCTTAAGATGGGCAAGCTGTCGGGCGGACAAAAACAACGTGTCGGGATTGCCCAAGCGCTGTTAAATGATCCCCACATTCTTATTGTCGATGAACCGACTGCCGGACTCGATCCGAAGGAACGCATCCGCTTCCGCAATCTGTTGGCGACCATCTCACAGAAACGCATTGTGCTGCTCTCTACGCACATCGTATCGGATATTGAGTACATTGCGAAAGAAATCCTAGTTCTCAAGCAAGGCCGGTTAATCGAGAAAGCCGAGCCGCGATCGCTGCTTGACCGGATACGGGGCAGCGTATGGGTCATGCAAGTATCGGAAGATGAAGTCAGCGCTTTACAGAAACGGCTGCGGATAAGCAGCATCATGCGCCAGGCTGATGGAAGCGTTCTGGTGCGTGTGTTGTCATTGTCGGAGCCGGACCGGAGAGCAGAGATTGCCGAACCGAATTTGGAGGATTTGTATTTGCATTATTTCGACGAGGAGGCTGTCAAGTGAGAAGGCTGATCGGGTTTGAATTATATAAGATTTTTCAGCAAAAAAGCATTTATATCTTCTTATTCATTCTATTGGTGCTCATCACTGTCAGCCTGAACGGACCAGTGTCGAGATATGAACCCCTGACCGTTCATAAGATGTGGGAGGGAGAGCTCACGCAGGACAAGATCGACCGCGCCGCGGCAGCCCATGAAGCGATCATGGCCAAGGAGAGTCCTTCCCGCGAAGAATGGAAAGAAGATGGTATCTATGAGAACATAGCTGTCTTGCATACGCTTCGCATGGAGAGGGAGACCCAAATAGCCGCAATCGCGGAGCAACTGCAAGATAGTCGTATCGAGGGATATGAACGCAATCGGATGAAGCTCCATATAAGCATGCTGGAGAGATTGGACACAGATCGCTATTATAGCCACAGAGGCCCTGCGGAAATGATTGATTTCGTCAATACTTTCGGCCTGGTCATGACCGGGGCGCTAATGCTGATCGGTTTGTCAGCGGTTTTCTCTAACGACTACGCAACACGCATGGATCAATTCCTGTTCAGCGCCAAATATGGAAGAAGCCGCACCGTTATAGCCAAAATCATTGCATCAATGGCCTACACGTTTACAGTCGTACTGGTCTGGAATATATATAATGCCGCTCATCGGCTGTCCGTCTATGGTGGAGAGGGATGGAAAGCACCGCTTCAAAGCCTGTTCAAATACAGGGACTCCCCTTACCAAATGGATCTCGCGGCTTATTATGCTACACAAATCGGAATGCATCTGGCGGGAGCCATCGCTTTTATGTTCATCATTCTCCTCATATCCGCCCTATGCAAGCATTCGACAATTTCTATTATCGTTAACGGCGCCTTATTCACTTTTCCGATCGCAGCCACCTCGCTGTTCGACTTCGATATCGATTGGCTGAATCGGCTGATCACTTACAGTTATACCGGAGTTATGAAGGTGGAGGAATTGTTCCGCACATACATAACGGTTAACGTCGCCACTTACCCGCTGCCGGCACCCGTCGCAGCTGTCGGAGCGATGTTGCTGCTGTCGCTAGTCTGCTATACGCTTATGCAGTATATTCTGAAACAGAAAGAAGCAGTTAGCGGTTCTTCATAACGGGCAAAATTAAGCCAGGAAGCGAGCATGATCGCTTCCCGGCTTTCTTCATCACCAAAGTTGAAACCCTTATTGCAAGCTCGGCGGCTTCAAGGAAACGACCTTCTACTCCACCGTCACTTCGACTATAAAAGCACCTGTTGCTTGATTAGTAGCCATAATTCTCAATATATGAGTCGACTCATCGAAAGTGTACTGGGAGCTTTCTTGCAGAATGGCCCCATTCAATTTCACTTCAACAAGGTCATGGACGCCCGTATAAACATCGAGCTCTTCGAATGAACGGTCAAAGCTCATATTCAGCGTGCTTGTCGTCTCATTCCACCCGATGTCCGTCATTCGAATGTCTTGATGCTTATGTCTCGTATCGGTACCGATCAGAATCGGGTAGACGCCGCCATATCGCTCTGCCAGTTCAGCGAACACGATTTGCCCCCAAGCCTGGGACTCTCCCATTCCCGCATATCCCAGATTGTTCCGGATGACGAGTGCATCTTCGGTATCCCATTGCGGCAGTTGAAGGAAATGACTAAGAGCGTTTAGAGCTTCCGAGCTTTGCTTGTTCTCGTACCCCAAGTAGGTTTTTGTCGTATAGTAGCCTTGATTATTGCCGGCATTGATTGTTAGCAATCTCGACTCGTAATCCGCTGCTTTGGCATCATATCCCCCTTTAAACTTGCGTATGCCGTATATGGCATTTCCTAACCCGTCATTATCCACTGCGAAGATGCCGGATGCCTGGCTGGGCAGCCTGTCGTACACGAACTGGGCTAACTCCGCATACGTTTTACCGTGTATGGTTGTATTGGAATCCACGTCCGCCATTAACGACAAGCCGTATAACAGCGGCCCCAGTTCTCCCCAATACAGTGAACCGTTGTTTTTATCCTCGAAAGAGGACCAGTTATGGTCCGGATAACTCAGCATATTCTGATAGAATAGGCCGATTGCATCGTTTAAGACCTCTCTCGCTTCCGTATCCTCCGGATGTTGGTTGCTCCAGGAAGCCAGGCCCATCGCAGGATAGCCGTAATTTAATAAACGTCCGAACAAATAATGATCGTAAGTGTCGGAATTGTATTCCGTAGGCTCATAAGCGTCAGCGGTTCCACCCAACATATGCGAGCCGAATCTGATTTTCTCCAGATACTCCTGCCATACTTCTCCTTCCGACAAAGTACCATTATACTTGAAATACGAGCTGCCATTGGATTGCAAAATGCCTTCAAAGCGGCTCTTGTTATTTTTGGCAACATCCTCGCCTCGAACGAACCCCTGTCCGTCATCATATAACAGCCAGCTATCACTGCCCCATTGCTTAACGGATTCAAAGAAACTGGATTGACCGATTCCGTCATCGTTAAGCGCTTTGACGATTAAACGCGGATTCGTCACCGATCCATTAGTCGGCTTCAGCGTACCTTCCACTTCGATAACGCCGCCTCTGATCTTAATATCGAATCGTACATGCACATTATGCTCATCTTTCGCAATAACTACATGCATTGTATTTGTATCTTGATCGAATGCAACCTCTTTCGTAGTCGGAGCCGTTAATTCGATTGGTGTCAGCCCGTCGTATCCGTATGCGAATCGAAGCGCTCCGAGCGGCGAAGAACCGTATGTGCTTTCCTGGAACGTCAACCTTGGCACGGATAAATCTCCCGTCACCCTATAGATGCCGTTATCGAATTTCAATTGCGGATCGACATATATGCTTGTACCCTGGCCATGCCGGAAATCCGCCCAGCGGTGCGTAGGCAAGCCGCGAGGCATACTCTCTTTCACGAAATCGGCCAGCTCCTGCGCTGAAGGCAGCGCATACGTTTCCGGCAGTAACGGAAGGCTCAATAACGTTTCCGCGGAATCCGTACTCCATCGCATACTGCTCTCAATGTAGCCTCTCGTTTCGGTGTTTCGATAATCGCCCAGCTGCGGGTCGTAATAAATCCGTTGCCCTCTCTCCTGCGGACTTATCGTGTAGCTCGACACATTGCGTACATCGAGCTGCGGCGATCTTGCTATCGTATTTCCAGTTTCATCGCAAACATCGACAATATAGACATAGCTCTTCTCTGCTTCGATGGAACTCGTATAAGAAAGCGTATTCAATTCGGTTATCGTTTGATCCAGATAATAGGGATGCAGTTGGGGCAAATATTGAAAGTTTTTGCTCCAATCTCCCCCGGCGTAATACCTTAGCTCCGGGTATGTCTTGGGAAACTTGTAAATGCGGTAAGAGGCGAAATCGGTTCCCGTATACTTCTCCCAGCTTACGGAAACCTCATTGGATTGCGGAAGATCAGCCATTGCCTCCAGTCCGGGATAAGGGATAATCGTCAAGTCAACCCAAATGCCCAAGTTGTTAAGGAATGTTCCGTCTGCCTTCACCGGCCTCAAATACATTCTGCTCGTGCCAAGTTCCTCTTGACCTGTGATTTGAAACTCGAAGCGGCCGATATCTCCGGGATTAATACGTGAGTCATTCGGAGCGGCAGGTCTGCTGTAGGACAGCCATCCATTATATCCGCTAAACATCGAGCTTGTTTCTGCAGTGTAGCTGCTGTTGGTATGGGCCAATACAACTTCATGGCTCGGCCAGCCGAACAGCCACGGTTCCGTCCCTGTATTTTTCATATCCACCCAGAAGCTCTTAGTCTCTCCTGGATGTAAAGTAAGCGATGAAGCGTTTTCAGAAACATACTGGGCACTGAAGCTGCCGTTCGCGGAAACCGCTGGCAAGAAGGAGAATGCCAAAGCCATACTCATCAAACTTATCCATAATGCTGCAATCCATTTACGCATGATCTTCATCCTTTCATCGTGTTCGTCTAAGTCATGCTAGATGCCACCATGATTACGAGTAGAGAGCGGAAGGTCTCCTATGCATTGTGGAATATAATAAGAGACCTGACTCGCTTCTTCATTTACTTGTTTATTTGCTTGCCGCCAAAAACTCGTCCACTTGCTTCTGGTATTCTTCCATTACTTTTGGAAGTCCTGCCTTGTTAAGCTCCGCTTGATACTTCGATATGTTTTCTTCGGGATCAAGGACGCCGGATGCAATGCCGTATTTATATTTGTTCTCAATCGTGCTTATCGCCGCAATTTCCGTCTTCACCGGTGTTTGATCGAAGTTAAAACCCATGATCGGACTATACAGCTTCGTATTTTGATCGAATTGCTGCAGTTGCTGCATGAAATCCGATGCATCCGAAGCTTTCGGCTTCAAGAACTCCGGATTTTGCCACATCCACTCCGGCGGCGCATAACCAATCGAAGCCGCATCAACCCCCTCAGGTGTCATAATCGTCCCGTCTTTCAATTCATAGTGAGTGCCCTTTATGCCATTGGTCATGATATCGTAATTTTCTTCGTTCTTCTGAATCCAGTTCAGGAACATCACAGCCCTGTCGATATGCTTCGAAGTAGCAGCGATGCTCTGGAAATTCCAAGTCGTCGTCGGCATATACGGCTCATTCGTCAGCAGGATCTTGATAAACTCCAGTTCGGCGCCCGGCACAGCAATATTGCGCGAGTAATTGTTGTATTCATAAACATCTCCGCCGCCGATCGCCGCTTTGCCGGAATTAAAGTCCGCACGGATGTCGCGGCCCACCATCACGTCTTTGTCGATGTAACCCTTCTCGTACAGCATGCGCAAGAACTTGGCATCCTCCATCGTGTCAGGCCGATCGTATTTCGCTTCGGCTTTCAACGTCTCATAGTTGAACACAATGCCGTCAATGCTGGTGCTCTGCAGCACTTCTCCCCTGTGGAATGCCGCCGGGGGCTCATTGAATACGAGCATCTCGGGATTATTCGTCTTGATCGCCTCTGCGTATGCCAGCAAGTCATCCAGCGTCTTAATCTCCAGCAAGCCGTATTTCTCACGCAGATCTTTGCGGATGGTCGCCGTATAATACCCTTTCGTCGTACCTAGCGCACCTGCCGGCACGCCGTATTTCTTGCCATTCACCGTTACCGGCGGCCAGTATTTCGAATCCAGAGCGGCCGTAATATCCGCCCCGTGTTCCGATAGCGCTTCGTCCAGCGGAGCAATCGAATTGGATTTTACGAATGTCCCCAGCAGGTTCGGATCTGTCCACATAATGTCCACTTGATTGCCTGTCGACAGCATGATCGGAAGCTTCTGGAAGTAATCCCCCCAAGGAATATACTGATAATTCAATTTGACCGGAATCCCGTCTTCTGCCAGCTTCTTCTCCAATTCTGCCGTGACCGCGTCTTGATCCGGCTGAGGGTCGCCCGGATAAACAATGTTCAAGGTCACAGTCTCTAACGTCTCGCCGCTGCCTGGGGCGGATGAGTTTTCGTTTCCCGCTGCAGCCGTTTCCCCTCCATTGCCTGTCGTCTTTGCCGAGCATGCGCCCAGCATCATCGCCAGCATCAGTATGCCGGCCAGCATGAACCCCTTGTTGAATACATTTCGCATAGTCTGACCTCCTGTATGTGATTGTACAGCTTTTTATACAAACCAGTTAGGTTGTATACATCAATAAACCATCAGCCCTTCACGCTTCCAATCGTCAACCCCTTCACGAAATAGCGCTGCAGGAAAGGATATAACAATATAATGGGACCGATCGTAAGTACCGTTGTCGCCATCTTTACGCCTTCCTTCGGAATTGCGGCGGCCGCGATCGATGAATTGACACCGCTGGAAGCAGCGTAAGAAATATTGGATGTGATCGCCCGAATAAGCAGCTGCAGCGGATACAGTTCCCTGTCACTAATCAGCATCAGGCCAAGCCACCAGTCGTTCCAGAAGCTGATCGCATAAAATAAGCTAATAGTGGCAATGCCGGGCAGCGATAAGGGCAGCGCTATTTTGAATAACAGCTGGATTTCGTTGGAACCGTCTATTTTGGCCGCTTCGAAGATCGAATTATCGATGGTGGAGATGAAGCTGCGCAGCACGATTAAGTTAAATGCGTTAATCGCGTAGGGAACAATAAGCGCCGGTAAATTATCATAAAGATGCAAGTACTTCGTGGTCACAATGTACCAGGGCACAATGCCTCCGTTGAAGAGCATGGTAAAATAAACGAAGAATGAAATCGGTACGGCCATTCTCCATTCCCGTCTCGATAAGGCAAACGCCATCATCGTCGTTAGCAGCATGCTTACCAATGTACCGGCAACGGTAACAAGCAGCGTAACCTGGTAGGCGCCCATTATGGAAGAACCTCTACCGAGTATATAATTGTAAGCATCCAACGTGACGGCATGCGGAAAAATATCGAATCCGTTCGCCCGAATATACTGCTCATCCGTAAATGAGGTGGACACAATCGTCATGAACGGAATAATGGCGGCTATGACGAATAACGTCATATACAGATAAGCAAATCGGCCGATTAATCTGTCGCTTAACGTTCTGGCTTTCATCTTTCGCAACTCCTGTCTGATTTGTGCTATTAGAATAGGGCAGAGTCTTTATTGTATTTTCTGACAACGGCATTGGCTGCGAAAACGAACAGGAAACCAATGAAGGATTGCAGTAAGCCAATCGCCGAAGACATGCCCACGTCGTTCAAGGTGCGAAGCGCACGGAACACATAAGTGTCAATGACGTCCGTTGTCGGGAACAGCAGGCTGTTATCGCCAACCAGTCCATAGATCATACCGAAGTCGCCATAGAAGATTCGGCCGACGGCCAGCAAGAATAAGATAATCAT
Source organism: Paenibacillus sp. J5C2022 (assembly GCF_025567625.1). Lineage (GTDB taxonomy): Bacteria > Bacillota > Bacilli > Paenibacillales > Paenibacillaceae > Pristimantibacillus. The sequence goes on from NZ_JAOQJC010000007.1 coordinate 37,719, forward strand.
TGTTTTGGAAATGCCCGGAATCGTAATATGCCAAATCTGCCTCCATTTAGTGGCGCCATCCAACGCAGCCGACTCGTATTGCTCCTGATCAATGCCCATAATTGCCGCGAGATAAATAATGCTGCTGAAGCCAACCGACTTCCACGAATACAAAAAAACAAGAATTGCCGGCCAGACTTCAGGGCTGCCGTACCAACTCACGTCTTCCAGTCCCAGATGGTCTAACCACCCGTTTACAATGCCGAAATCGGTATTCAAGAAGTTGTAGGCGAATACCGACACAATTACCCAAGAAATGAAGTTGGGAAGAATAATGATGGACTGCGATACTTTTTTAAACCACACCAGCCTGATCTCGTTGACCAACACAGCGGTCATCACCGCGAGTATCGTACCGATGCTAATAAATAAGATGTTCAGAAACAAGGTGTTGAATATAACCCTTAGCACGGTAGCGGTATCCACCGTTAAAAACCTGAAATTGTCAAGTCCGTTGAAAGGGCTTCCGAATATCCCCAAATCCATGCGGTATTCTTTGAAGGCCACGATGATGCCAGCCATGGGCAAGTAATGAAACAGAAGAAAAAAGAGCAAGCCCGGCAATACCAATACATACAAAAATTTGTTTTTGATCAAATCTTTCGCCATCGTGTTTGCAGCTTTCCTCATAAATGCTCACCTCTTTTATCGTATCTGCTTGCTGCCGATGGACTAAAATATAGCGTTTCCAACAGAATGCCGGCAAGTTTAAAAACTAAATATTGTTTTTGAAAAGATAGATTTTCCCCTTTAAAAACTATACTTTAAGGCAATCTGTCATTTATTCAAACGAAAAAACGCCCCTAAGGGGCGTTCAACGTTTATGCTTTTTGCGATATTCCGATGGCGCGAGTCCGGTTTGCTTTTTGTACCAGGTTACGAAATAGGACGGATTCAAAAAGCCGACCTTCCTGCCGATCTCCTTCACCATCAGCTTGGTCGTGAGCAAATATTCATTGGCCTTGCGAATCCGAAGCTCTGTGACATATTCCAAAAATAATTGATTGAATAATTCCTTGAACAGCCTGCCAAAATAGACCCCGTTGTATCGGAAGTGCTCTGCCGCTATTTCAATCGATAGCTCGGCATTCCCGTATTGCTCCTCCAGGAAAGCGGCGATCTCCGCAGCCAGCTCCGATTTCATTTGCTTCTTATTTACTTTCGATCGTTGGATGGACGCTTTGCCAAAGGCAACAAACCACTCTTGCATTTCTGAAAGGCTGTCCATTCTCTGCAGAACGGATAGAATATCCATGAATCCGGTTGACACGGTAGAAATCGAAGCGTCTGTTTCTGCCGTCACGATCGAAAATAAAAGTTGCTGTACGGACAAGCGGATCATGGAATAAGGAGCCCTGTGCAAGGATTGAAATAGATCGGCGACGACCGACTCCACCTTGTCCTCCTTGCCTTCTCTTATGACCTCGAGCAGCCTCTTTTGCTTATCATACGGATATTCGAAGCCGCCGTTCACGAGTTTCAGCATTTCATCGTAGACGAGAATATGCCCTTTCCCCTGAATAAGCCGATATTGAATTGCTTCCTTGGCCTTCAGATAAGCCTCGCTAATCTCTATACCTTCCGTAATCGGACAACCGACGCCAACCGAGATCGAAAAGCTGTACTGAGAGACAATCTCTTGCTGCAAGCCTCGCAGCACCTCCAACAATACCGGCCATTCCAAATCTTCACCGCTAATGACCATCGCCACTTCTTGTTCAAGCTTTACAACCTCGCAAGCCATTCGTTGTTGCATGTAGGACTCTGCCAAGCGGCTTAACAACTCGTGCGCTTGATGCCCGAATTCTGGCTCGCGCATCTCCCGCTCCCGAATGCCATCCAATTTCAGTACAGCCACATACAGTTTCGTGGGGCCGGCCAAGTCGGGCATAAGCTGATACATCTCACGATCTGCCGACTCCGGCTGCCGTATACCCTGAAGCAATTCCTTCACATACTCCGCCTTCATCGATTTACGCGATAGACGGCTGCTTGCTTTAAGCTTATCGAACTGAATCATCATATTGGAATAAAAGCTCGTCAATATTTCCATTTCGCTTAGACTTTCATTCGATGGCAGTTCCGCGTTCCGCAACTGATACGACTGCGCATTTCGCGCAAGCTTCTTCAAGGGCGAAGACAATATACCGCTTAACGCCGCCGATATGCAACAAGCCAACAGCAGCAACAGCAAACAAATGATGATCGACGTTCGGCGTACTTCCGTAATTGGGGCCATAGCTGTCTTGTAAGGAATCAGGGAAACAAAATACCAGTCCAATTGCTCCGAGTAAGTAGAAGACACGAGCGCTTCCGCTCCATCCTCAACAGAAACAAAGCTGCTGCTTGCCCGGGACGATAAAATCCGCTGCACATCGCTTCGGCTGGACAAATTGCTCAGGAACCCTTCCTGATACGGAGAATAAACAGTTCGACCTTGCCTGTCCATCGCAAAGAATGTGAAATCCCCTGTTTGCGGCTCCTTCGGGTAGACAGCTTCATCAATCGTCATGTTCACGATGATTGCGCTTAAGATTTCTTGACGATCGGGATGTCTATCATAATAAAATACCGTATATACCTTATCTCCATCGCCATCGGAATGAAGAGCAGGAAAATGGCGGGGCACCATACGCCCCAGACTCTGCACATTCTCATCCTGAAGCCATTCGATCGTAGGCGCTTCCGCGTAGGCTTTGTCGCGATCCGTTCCGATCAAGGTTCCGCTCTGTCCATTATACAGCGTAATGGAATAAATATTCGTATTCGTCAACATCACATTATGAAGCTTGCGCAAGGCTGTCTGATTTACGAAGTAGTCCTCAGCAGTTCCCCGCTTATAAATCGACTGAATAATATCGGGATCAAGCGATAATTGCAGCGTAATCAATCTGGTCTGGTTCGCCATAAACTCCAGCATACTTGCGCTCTGTTCCAATCCCTTTTGTGAAATTTCATTGATTTGCTTCGTCGATCCTTTGGAAAAAGCCTGGAACAGCAAAGCCGTAATTGTTAATGCCACGAGAATTAGCAACACAGCAAACGACAGGAAAAACTTCGAAAACAATGTTCTTAACCGGATTTTACCCCTGATGTATTTCATCTATGTCCCCCCGTCAAAAACTTTCATCTATCGCAATTTGCAGCAACCGTTATATGAAAGCGTTATCTCTCATAAACACATGAAATTATCATACCACAATCAATTCCATTTGTTTCTTGCATGAACAGAAGGACTGTCCTGCATGGACAAGCATGAGGACAGTCCTTGTTCTATTGTTGCGTTAAGTTTTGCTGATAATTCGACCATGCCCTTCAAACGGGTAATCGATGACGATCCTTCCCGCCTCCGTATCTCCGATTCCGGCATACAAATCGCATTTGCCGTCCTCTCGCATCACGATGCCCGAAGTAAAGGTGCAATCTGTCAATTCCGGCTTTTTAGCTGGACCAGCCGGATAGCAGCTTCGCGTACCGATAATTTTTCGATCAACAGCTTCATGACGCTCCACATCCAGCACGAATGAAAAGTTCATGTACACCTGCTTCATCCCTTCGTCGTCATTGAAGGTTTTATAGCAAATATGCCCGATCACGCCAATATTGCCGTCTTCCAAATAATAAGCCTGATTGCAGCCGCCCCATTGATCGCGATCGAATAACCCCGGAATATACTTCGCATTCTCCACGACCTCCATTGTCAATTCGTCCAGGCTGTTAATGATTGTAAACCCAATCATCGACTCACTGCCGAACTGCTTGCGAATCGCTTCGCTCCTCGGTCTGGAGAAAACGCCGATCCGGCTTCCGTCCATCTCGACCAGACGAATATCCTTCATATACTCTGGCCCAGTCGTAAAGTACGTCAGATCATCCAATTCCGTCCCTTTATAAAAGTAGCCAAAATAAGTATCCACATATCCCTGCTGATAACGTACGTGCGTACCTCCCATAACAAGCTGATTTCCGATCAGACTAATATAGGGATCTTCCAGCTGATAAATCATACTATCCGGAACCAGCGTCCATTCGTCGGGCTCCGTCTCCTGGAACAAGCGAACCCACGATCGGGCCCATTCGCATCGTCTTTCCACCCGGCCATAAATATATCGCTCGCCTTTCCATGAAAAAGGGATGGACACATTATAAACATCGTAGCCTGCAACGCCATAGAAGGTTAATTTGACGCTTTCATATATCATCTTGATCTCTTCGAATTGTGTCCGCTGCCGCAATAAATCCACTTGTCTTCAGCCTCCGCTTCTATAAGATTATACATGGCATTCTAGCACGCGGAGGAATGCAGAATCTTGCTTGTAATTCACAAAAACTACGCTATTTTAACATTTTCGAAAAGTTTTCTTTTATCATGCGAAAATCATCAATAAAATAAGGGAGCTGCAACTTCTACCCTCTCATTCAAAAATGTGTTATTTTGATTTTTATAGGGAGGTGTACTCATGGGAAGAAAAATCATCAAACTAACGGCTTATGAGGGAATTGACGCGGAGGCGGAGGGACACTACCGCGACCTGATCGGGATCGAAAGCACGGCCGGTCCGCATACGCATGATTTTTTTGAATTTTTTCTTATCGTAGAAGGGGTGGCTTATCATTGGGTCAACGGCAAAAAGGAGCAGCTTCAGGAAGGGACCTTGGTCTTTATGCGTCCGCAGGATATTCACTATTATGAAAAGGTGCCCGGCAGCGATTTCCGCTTAATTAATCTATCCTTCTATGAGCATACTGTTATGGAGCTTTTCAGCTATTTGGGCGAGGCATTTCCGCAGGACGCCTTCCTGAGCGCACCTTACCCGACTACCATCCAACTCTCCCCGCGTGACAAGCAAGAGCTTCAACGCCGTCTGGAGAAGCTCTACAGGATTCCACAGCAGGATAAAGGTCCGTTCCGAACCGAACTGCGCGCTTTACTTGCGGAAGTCTATTGCAACTACATGATGCAAGCCATTGTCATCAAACATGACGACCGTCCGGAGTGGTTTCTCCAACTGTGCAAGGACATACTGTATCCTGCCAACTTCCATGAAGGGGTGCCAGCCATGCTGCGGCTGTCAGGCAAATCCCATGCCCATCTATGCCGCTTGTTCAAGCAATGGGAACAACTCACTCCTTTGCAGTATTTGAATCGCATTAAATTACAATATGCGGAGAATCTGCTGCTTCACTCCGATTGGAGCATACTTGATATCGCTCTGGAAGCCGGATTCAGCAACTTGGGACACTTTTATAAATGCTTTAAGGCGTTGTACGGCACAACGCCGCACAAGTATCGCAAGCTGCTACAAGCCAAGCTACCGGACATGGGCCGGCAAGGGGGAGCCCCTTGAGTCGCGTATGCTGACAACGGAGCTGACCTTGCTTCTCGCACTCAAATACTATTCGTTTTAAGTCGGCTGCACTGCATCCTGAATCGCTCGCTCGAGCTCTTCCCTATATTGCCGCTTCTGCTCGTCATTCCATTGGAATTCTTGCGCCATAGCCGCGATGACGGGCTCTTTCCACTTGCGGACCTCGTCGATTCGGAAGAACAGATCGCCCGTGCGACGGATGAAGAAGTCTACCGGCTTCGCCGCCATCTCCTCATCGATCGCATACCGCAGCTGAACGGCTACCTCTGGCGGCAAGCTGTATGTCTGCCCCATACTATGCGCCTGATCCGCCAGCGCATACAAGTTATCTACATTCGTACCATACCGGCCGGCAAGCAGATGAGACGCCTCGGCTGAGAAGCCGTACTTAACGCCATCCTGCGTCTTGCGCTTAATGAAGCCATCCAATTCCTTCGATCCGCCTACATCACCGCCGGATATCGGCATGTTCTTCGTGCGGCTTGCCCCGAACATGGAAGGTGCTCCCGCCGCCTTCAGAAGCTCCAGCACCTTGTCGATGACCGATTCCGCCATCTTCCGGTAACCGGTCAGCTTGCCGCCGGCAATGCTGATCAGACCGGAATCCGATACGAATATCTCATCGCGTCGCGAGATCTCCGATGGCGACTTGCCTTCTTGCTGAATAAGCGGACGGAGACCCGCCCAGCTGGATTCTACATCTTGGTCAGCCAGATTGAGCGTAGGGAACATGAAGTTCGCCGCCTTCAACAGGTAGTCGCGGTCCTCCTGCGTCATGACCGGCCTTGCCGTATCCGCCGTGTAATTCGTATCCGTCGTGCCGAAGTAGGTCTTGCCTTCGCGAGGAATGGCGAACACCATGCGACCGTCCGGCGTATCGAAGTAGATCGCTTGGCGCAGCGGGAAGCGGCCGCCGTCGAATACCAGATGAACGCCCTTCGTCAGCCGCAGCGTCTTGCCCCGCTTCGAGCCGTCCATTTCCCTTATATTGTCCACCCACGGACCTGTCGCATTGATGACCTTGGTCGACTTGATCTGGTGCAGCTTGCCTGTCAGCAGATTGCGCACGGCCGCTCCGACGACCTTGCCGGAGCCGTTATACAACAGCTCCTCCACCTTGCTGTAGTTCACGGCAAGCGCACCCTTCTCTACCGCGCGCTTCATCACCTCGATTGTCAGGCGCGCATCGTCGGTACGATATTCGACGTAATAGCCGCCGCCCTTCATACCGTCCTTCTTCAGCAATGGCTCCTTGCGCAACGTCTCCTCCGCGCTAAGCATCTTGCGCCGCTCACTGCGCTTCACGCCGGCAAGATAGTCATAGACGCGCAGACCGATGGATGTGGAGAACTTGCCGAATGTGCCGCCCTTGTACAGAGGAAGCAGCATCCATTCCGGCGTCGTCACATGCGGGCCGTTCTCGTATACGATCTCCCGCTCCTTCCCCACCTCGGCCACGACACCGATCTCCAGTTGCTTCAAGTAACGCAAGCCTCCGTGGACAAGCTTCGTGGAACGGCTGGACGTGCCCGCCGCGAAGTCCTGCATCTCCACCAGTCCGGCCTTCATCCCCCGCGAAGCCGCGTCCAGCGCAATCCCGGCCCCCGTAATACCGCCGCCTATAATAAGCACATCCAGCTCCGCATGCTCCATTGCCTCCAGCATTGCCGTCCGCTCATGCGCTCCGAATTTGATCTTTTCGCTTTTTTTAGTCATAACTATATCCTTCCTCTCTGCAGATAATTTATGAGAACAGCAAAAAGGAGAAGCCACTCCAGCCGCTTCACCTCGACAATGAGGAAAGAAGCGGCTTTCGTGGTTTCTCCGAATCTCCAACCTGTATTAACTTATGACCAGTATATCATACCTGCTCTGCAAAAGCCATGGCCGCTTTCACAGCCCGCTGCCACCCCTCGTACAGCTGCTCCCGGCGCGCCTCGTCCATCGTCGGACGGAAGATCCGATCTATGCCTCGAAGCTTGGACAACTCCTCGCAGTCCTTCCAGAAGCCGACTGCCAGCCCCGCCAGGAACGCAGCGCCGAGCGCAGTTGATTCATTGGAGCCGGGACGCTCCACCGGAACGCCGAGCAGATCGCTCTGGAATTGCATGAGCAGATTGTTGGCTACCGCGCCCCCGTCCACTGCGAGCGACGACAGCTTCAAGCCGGATTCCCGCTCCATCACCGCCAGCACATCTCTGCTCTGATAGGCAAGCGACTCCAGCACGGCGCGGACGAAGTGGGACTTCGACGTGCCGCGGGTCAGACCGAATACCGAGCCGCGAACGTCACTGTTCCAGTACGGTGTGCCCAATCCTACGAATGCCGGTACGACATAGACGCCCTCGGTGGAATCCACCTGCTCCGCCAGCGCTTCCGTCTCGGACGCCGACTGGATCATCTCCAGCCCATCCCGCAGCCACTGAATAGCTGCACCCGCAACGAAGATGCTGCCCTCCAGCGCATACTCAAGCTTCCCGTTCACTTCCCAGGCGATCGTCGTAAGCAAGCCCCGCTCCGACAAGATCGCCTTCTCCCCCGTGTTCATCAGCATGAAGCAGCCTGTGCCGTACGTATTCTTCGTAGCGCCTTCCGCGAATGCCGTCTGGCCGAACAAGGCGGCCTGCTGGTCGCCGGCCGCGCCGGCAACCGGAATAGCCCGGCCAAGCAGCGATTCATCAAGCTCGCCATAAATCTCGGAAGAGGCCCGTACTTCCGGCAGCATGACCCGCGGCACCTGCAGGATGCGCAGCAGCTCATCGTCCCATTCCCGGTTATGAATGTTGAACATCAACGTGCGCGAAGCATTGGACACGTCCGACATATGCACCTTGCCGCCGGTCATATTCCAGATGAGCCATGTCTCGATCGTGCCGAACAGCAGCTCTCCCGCCAATGCCCGCTCTCTGGCTCCTTCCACATGATCCAGCAGCCAGCTTACCTTCGTGCCGGAGAAGTATGCATCGATCAGCAGCCCCGTTCGCGCATGGAATTCCGCCGCGTGCCCTTCCGCCTTCAGCCGCTCGCATATGTCCGCCGTCTGGCGGGACTGCCATACGATCGCTTGATGAATGGGCCGGCCCGTCTCCTTGTCCCAGACGACCGTCGTCTCCCGCTGATTCGTAATGCCGATGCCTGCGACCGCTTCCGCCGATACGCCGGCCTGCTCCAGCACCCCGCGCATGACGCGCTGGGCTGAAGCCCAGATGAATTCCGCATCCGCTTCTACCGCTCCCGGCTTCGGATAGTGCAGCGGCAGCTCCTCCTGTCGGATTGCCGCAATGGTTCCGCTTTCATCGACGAGCAACGCTCTTGTGCTGGTCGTTCCCTGATCCAACGCCATCATATAACGCTTCATGTACGTTTCCCTCCCATGTGTGTTGCCGAACCTTATTCCCGTCTATTCCCAAGCGAATGGAGCTTGCCACAGACTTCTGCGGGACGTCGTAATCGCCGTAGCACCCGCAGTGAGCGCATCCCGCACATGCTGCTCCGTACGGATTAAACCACCGGCAATGACCGGCACGCCGCTGCGCTCCTTCACTTCCGCAATGATATCCGGCATGACGCCGGGCAGCACCTCGATATAATCCGGCTGCGTCTTCTCCAGCAGCTTGTAGCTCCGCTCCAGCGCGTCGGAATCGATCAGGAACAGCCGCTGGATCGCCATCAGCCCGTTCTGCTTCGTTCTGGCGATGACGCTCGCCCGAGTCGAGATCAACCCCGCCGGACGAATCGACTGGCAGAGATATTCCGCTGCGTACTCGTCATTTTTCAGCCCGTCGATCAGGTCCGCATGCAGCAGAACCTTCTTCCCGCTTCCTCGCGCTAGATCCACCATTCCCTGCAATTGCCCCACATGTCCGCCCAACAGCACCATGTAGGTATAGGGGGAGGCGAGAATCGCCTCCACATCCTTTCCCTTGCGCGCGGCAGGCAGTATGCGTTGCCCATCCGGCAGAACCGGCATAACCATCTCCTCCTACTGTAGCGCTAGCTGTCCGCCGCCTCCAGGCCCGCCGTCTCCTCATCCAACAGCTTCTGCAGGAACGCTGGCAGCGAGAAGCAGCGGCGCAGCAGATCCTCGTTCGCATAGATCGCATCCTTCTCGAACGCCAGCTCATCCGGATTCGGAAGCTCCTGCTTGGAGCCGATTGTGAAGCTCCATAATCCGCCGGGATACGTCGGCACAACAGCCGTGTAAAGCCCCAGATGCGGGAACAAGCTGCCGATGCGCTCATACGACTGCTTCATCACTTCCTGATGAAGAATGGGCGACTGGCTCTGGCAGACCATCAGCCCGTCATCCTTCAGCGCGCCCTGCAAATTTTCATAGAAATCGAGCTCGAACAGCATCTGTGCCGGCCCGACCGGATCGGAGGAATCCACGATAATGACATCGTATTCCTCGCACTTATCCTGCACGAACTTCACGCCGTCCGTATAATGATAACGAATGCGACTATCCGACAGATTGCCGGACACCTCCGGCATATATTGCTTGGAAGCGCGAACGACAGCTTCGTCGATCTCCACCATATCGATCCGCTGCGCTTCCTCGTATTTCGCAACCTCCTTCGCCACGCCACAATCTCCGCCGCCGATAATGAGGACGGATTCGGGATGCGAATGAACGGTCATCGGGACATGTGATATCATTTCATTGTAAATATGCCCATCCATCGAGGTCGTCTGCACGACGCCGTCCAGCACAAGCATAGGGCCGAATTCGTGTGAGTCCAATACCATGACATGCTGATACGGGCTGTCTTCCTCGAATAATACATCCTTAATGCGATAACTGATCTTCAGATTATCTCGTTCGTCCTCGGTCAGCCACAGTCCACCCTGTGAACGATGTAAGTACTTTGGCAACCGTTCCATTGTCAACCTCCCCCAAGTCTATCCGTAATCTCTACCATTGTAACAAAAATCACACCGGAACCGTTACCCCTTCACCAGCAAAGTTCGCAGACGATTGAGTGCGCTTGCCAACTCCTGTCCTCTGGGCAGCGCAAGATCGCCGGGATGCTGGCCATAATGGGGGGATACCGCATCCAGCCCCTTCTCCTCAATCAGTCTGTACAGCTTGTCTATAATAGACGGAATGCTTGTATCGCCATCTGCATACCGGCCTGCCGTGCAGGTCAGCATGCAGGCGATCGCCCTCGTCTGGCTGCTGTCCACCAGTTGCTCCACGGCAGTCAGATCAATCTCGCTCGTTCCGTACAGAATGCGGTCCAGCCCCTTCGCATCCACCTTCTCTCTCCTGCCGCGGGTCGCATCGAAGCTTCCCGGCATAATGATGCGCGAGGTCACGCTCCCGAAGCTAGCTCCGCCCTCCGCCTCCCGCTGCGTATCGACCTCCGCCGCGATGGCACGCGCTTCCTCCGTCACATCCGCCGGCTTATACTCATCCAGCATAATAACCGTATCGGCAATGTGGAAGTAGTCGCCCGATCCGCCCAACACGAGCACGGTAGAGACGCCATGCTGTTCATTGAGCAGTCTGACCTTATCGACGAACGGCGTAATCGGCTCCTTCTCCTTCGCCACCAACCGCTGCATGCGCGCATCGCGGATCATGAAGTTGGTCGCGCTCGTATCCTCGTCGATCAGCAGCGTCCTCGCCCCGGCTTCCAGCGCCTCCATAATGTTCGCCGCCTGAGAGGTGCTGCCGCTGGCATCCTCGCTCGTGAAGCGGACGGTGTCCTTGCCGTGGGGCAGATTGCGAATGAACGGCGAGATGTCGACCTTCCTGATGCTCCTTCCGTCTTCCGCTCTGATCTTGCAGGCCGTCGCATCCGCTATGACATACTCCCGTCCGTCGCCCGGTACATGATTGTACACGCCGCGTTCCACCGCCTTGAGCAGCGTACTCTTGCCGTGATAGCCCCCGCCGACGATAAGCGTCACCCCTTGCGGCACCGCCATGCCGCGGAGAGGCTCCCGATGCGGCAGCGGAATCTGCACCTCCAGCGACGGCGGCGAAGCGAACGGAACGACATCCCTCCCCTTCAGCGGACGATTGCTCACGCCGCTCTCGCGCGGCAGCACCGCTCCGTTGGCGACGAAGGCGACATAGCCTTGCTCCCGCAGGAAGCGGCGAATCGCCTGCTGCTGGTCGGCAAGCTCCAGGTGCGCTTGCAGTCGCCCGCGGTCATAAGTCCGCAGCGCCTTCAGCACAATGCCGGGCGCATGCTCGCACAGCAGCTTCGCCGCTTCATGGCCCAGCACCGACCTTCCCGCAGCAGGCAGGCCGACGCTAAGTCGCACTTCAATGCCATCCTTCGTGATGACAACCGCTGTCCGCTGCAGCACCTCTTGGCCCGGGGCATCGACAGCGATCAGGCCGCTCTTCCCGTTCCCTCTCACGCGTACGCTCGCCCTGCGTATCCCTTCGGCCACATTGCGCGCGAAGAAGTCCTCCGCTGCGATCCGCCGCCATGGTGTAGTGAGCCAGCCCGCTTCCGCTTCCCGCTTGACGGCAACCCTGATCCGAGATGGGGAAGCGAATGGATCGCCTTGCACATAATCGATATGCAGCGTGCAGTCCGGCCCTTTATATGTACCTGCAATGTCCTTATAGGCTTTATAGCCGCGTCCGTTGATACGATGTAGCGTTTGTGTTAACTTTTCCATCTCTATATGACCAACTCTCCATATATAGTATAATCATATTATTACCACAACTATATATAGCGAACAAGGGAAAGCGAATCCTCCTTCTACAGAGAGAACAGCTTGGCCCGGGAATGGGAGGACATCTGAGTTGAAACGAATATGCATCTATGCGGGATCGAACAGCGGCGTCTCGCCAATGTACGGCGAGACGGCGGAACAATTGGGAAGAGTAATGGCCGAGCGGGGCATCGCGCTCGTCTACGGCGGATCAAAGTACGGCTTGATGGGGCGCATAGCGGATACCGTGCTGAAGCACGGCGGCGAAGTCATCGGCGTCATGCCGACGGGATTGTTCAAGGGAGAGATGGTGCATACGGGACTGACGGAGCTTAGGGAAGTAGCCAATATGCACGAGCGCAAAGCGCTTATGCTGGAGCTCTCCGATGCATTGATCGCCTTGCCTGGCGGGCTTGGCACCTTCGAGGAGCTGTTCGAGGCAATGAGCTGGTCACAGCTCGGCATCCATCGCAAGCCGATCGGCCTATTGAACTGCGAGCAATTTTACCAGCCGCTCTATGCGCTGGTGGAGCATGCGATAGACGCCGGCTTCGCCCGCGAATCGAACAGGAACCTGTTCGTCATGGACGAGCAGCCGACCGCGCTGGTCGACAAGCTGGCAGCTTTCGAGCGTCCAGAGCTGGAGAATAAGTGGCAGAATTAATACAGGAGGGACCCGTGCGCATCGAGTTGCGTCCGGGTCCCCATTTGCATTTCGAGCCGGGAAGAATGATTTGAAGACAGTTGGGGTTTGAAGCCACAGGAACACTTGTAGGTTCTATTCCTTGCTTGATTCCGTTCTCCGCACGCAGGACACTTCTCGTCGTTCAGCTCCCTAAATATCTCCAGTGTGTTCTGAAATTGGCGGGTTCCAAGTGAGCATATCGTAGACAACCCTTTTGCCCAAACAGGTAAGTACAATGAGATGTGGTAATCGAAACCTTTTTTTGAATATATTCGTCAATATTATGAAGAGATAATATTAGCTGAGAGGAGGGAGACTTTGAAGAGAGTAAAGTTGATTGCTACTATTATTACTGCTCTAGTTATGGGCGGTGGATTAGCAGTTGGCTATGCCCAATATGCTAACAGTGATTCTACACCTACTAAAATTAGTAGGTCAGAATATCAAAGGATGGCCCAAATTGTGATAGATTTTAATAAGGGTATGCTACCAATTTCAGCACTTAAAGATGCTCAGCTCCTTATCGAAAGAGAGCCATATGCGATATCAAAGAAAGTCAGAGCTCAATTAAAATTTGAAGATCAAAAATAAACACATACATAAATACACTGGTACCCCTCCATGGACTGATCACTTTGAAAAACAGGTGTGCGGGCTGCGGGCTGTGGGTACTTTTTTATGGATGGCGGATCAGGGCCGGACTGCAATGCCGTCGGCATGTATAGACGTCCGGAACAGCATATCCAGCTCGTCATCCAGATCAGCGCCGCCCTTATCGCACTTGCCCGCTTCTATCGTTAACTCCTCTAACATTTTCTCCACATAATCGTTAATGGCATGAAGCTTCGATTCCATATCCAGCTCTTCCCCCGCCATCTTCCGCGCCAACAGCCGCTCCACCGTCCCCCTCAGCTCTCCGTCTGCAGGAAGCAGTTCTTCCACCAGCTCCATGAAAGCCATAGGCGGCATTGCATCAAATCGCAGAATCCACTTGCAAGCCAATATCGGACGCAGCACGTAGAAGTACTTTTTCACCCGCACACGCTCGCCTTGCAAATAGTCCCGGTAATTCCCCTTGGCCATATGCAGATAATGGTGCATGCACGATCTTGGCGAGAAAGTCCGGCTCGCAAGCTGGCGCACTTGCGCTGCAAAGCTGCCGTTCTCCCGGTAAATGATCGGAGACTGCAGCCATTCCAGCAACGGCGGATTGGACTTCCGGAACAGCTGCAGCGCCTTCCTGACATCCCACCCGCTTATATCCAGTTGATCGCTTATCGGACGCTCGATCACATCCCGTCTGTCGAAGATGGACAGATACCATTCCACAGGACGCGAATAGATGAACCGTACATCGTAATCGCTGTCCTTGGAAGGAAATCCCCACGCCCGGCTGCCGGATTCGCACGCATACAGAATGCGAACTCCTTCTTCCCGCTCCAGCCGTTGCAGTTCACGCCCAATCTCTTCCTTCATTTTCACATCCACCATACTTTCCTCCTCCTCCATCATATGTATAACCTTATTTTGCACAGAGAAGACGTTCGCGTACATGGCGAAAGTATAGCGAAGAACGAAGAATGAAGCAGCGTAGAATATTCAGGCAGAGAGAATCCGCTCCACTTTCCACCCATTGAATGCTGCTACAAAGAGCTTGTTTTCACCTTTTCCAACTGCACCGTTGCCCCCTTCGCATCCGCGAATCGGATCGTTAACTCCGTTAATCCGTGTTCCGGCAAGAGGGCGTACCATAGCGAATATCCTCCATGCACGCTATCTATCACGACTGCCTGCTGTAGTTCCAGTTGTTCGCCTGACAGTTGCACTTGCGCCACTGAAGGATTCATCAGCACACCATACACAACCGGCACCGGCAGTCCCGACTTCTTATCGGCATAATGAGCAATGACAGGCTGCGAGCCTTCCGCAACCATCTTTTCATACTCATCCGCTGATAGAAAATCAATCTTTATATCGCCGCCGCTCACCCACTGTCGAGTGTTATTGCTCAAGTAGCCGAGCTCCCAGACCATTCCTTTCCGATCATAATCGATGACATTGGTAAACGTTAATACCCCTTCTTCACCTATAGGATGCTTATGTAGCAACACTCTCTCCGGGGGGCGATACTCCTTATGAATCTGGGCCAATATTTGTTCGTCGGTCAGCCTGCCGCCTGCCAAAAGTCCCACACGTTCAGACTTAATCTCCAGAGTAAATGCCAGTACAGCAATACTCATTGCCAGACAAATCGGTACAATCCACTTCAACACATATTTCTTCCGCTTCCCTTCGCTCGCCAAGGCTATCTTCTGCTGGATAGCATGAACCTGCTCATGCGCAAGTCTCGCTTCATACGGTCCGCTCGCAAGACGATCCTCCCACTTCACCATAAGCGTTCCTCAACCTCCTCGAATCTTTCTTCTCATATGCGTCCTGGCACGGTTCAACCTGGACTTCACCGTTCCTTCTGCCACATTCAGAATTCGGGCCGCTTCCGCAATGGACAGACCGTACCTCAGCTCCAGAACAAGCACCTCGCGATAATGCCGAGGCAATGACAGCAGTGTACGCCAGATTTCATCCAGCATGACGCCTTGAAAATACTCCGATTCAGCCGAAGCTTGTTCTCCCACTTTACGGTTTGCGGGGAAGGACACCATCTTGCGGATAAAAGCGGAACGCTTGTAATTCATCGCCTGATTTCTGCAGATTTTCAGCAGCCAGGTCTTCACCGTCGACTCTCCTCGAAAGCTCTCCAGAGACAAGAACGCCTTAACAAACGTATCTTGCGCGATATCGTCGGCAGCATCGTACTTATTCGTCAGAACAAAGGCAAAGTTCCATATGTCTTTCCAATATTTCCTGACGAGCGATTCGATGACATGCGGCTGAACGTTGTCTGTTGTTTTCAGGTACTCCTCCTCCACCCGTTTTCCACCTCCAATAAACAGACACATAAGAGTACAATAAGTTCCCGGTTTATCGATAGTGAAAAAGAAAAACCTCTTGCGAGGTTTCCAAGTCATGCCTATTGGCGCCTGCTGAGCACGCATCACCTGATCAGTTCCACGCTGTTGCGCTTCGCGTTCCAGCGCACTTCTGTACCGTACAGAGCAGCTACTTTGGTTAAAGGAAGCCAAATCTCCCCTTCGCCGGTCACCGCCCACCCCCACTCCTTGGGCATGCTCTGGCCGTCAATGTTCATGATGTAGTCGATGTCATGGCTTAGCGACACTTTGCCGCCTGCCCCGATCAACCGTCTCATCACTTCCTCCGGCGAGTCCGTACTGTTCCCGCAATCGAAGCGGTAGGCGTTCGCATCCGCTCTGGCCGTCAAGCCGTGCCTCACCGTGAATGTATGCTGAATGTCAAGCTTGCCGATCACCTCCAGCACATGCTCATTATACGCGCCGTACGGATAAGCCAGCAGACTCCTCTCATTGCCCAGCTCCTCCTTCAGCCGCTGCTCGGCCAGAGACAAATCTTGCGTTATCCGTTCCATGTAGGCCTCATCCGTCTCTAACTGCCCTTCCCGCACCCGATACAGCGGATTCGCGAGCACAGGCTGCCGCTCTCCGGCTGCATTGACTTCGGCGTAGTAGTGGGAATGATACGTATGGCTGTAGAAGCTCATTCCCGCAGCCTTCATCTCCCTCATCTGATCCCAGCTCAGCCTGGGAAGCTTCTCGTTCGCTTTACTTATGAGCGATACGATTACGAAGTTGGTCGCCGTATAGCCATAGTCCTGCAGAATGGGATAGGCTTTCGAATAGAAGCTCTCATACCCGTCATCGAATGTGATCAGCACGGCATTGGGAGGCACAGGTGCTCCTTCTTCTTTGAACCGGATATAGTCCTCCATGCTAATGACATGAAAGCCGTACTCGCGAAGCAATCCCATCTGCTGCCGGAAGGCTTCGGTCGACAAAATGTGGTCCGCCTCAGGCTCATCCTGAATTTCATGGTACATCAGAATGGCAACCCTGTCGGTATAATAGACGCCGTCGCTGGTCACATGGCGCATTCCTATATTCACATCCGCAGAGAACGCCGATTCGATAAAAGCCGGTATCGCCATCAGCTCGCCGTGAAGAAGACGTATCCCTTGCGCGGAAGCGTCCAGAATGCGGCCATTCATTGTCACGAGGAACGAGTCCGGTCTCGGTTGTATAGTTGCGAGCCCGCCGGCCATGGCAGGAAATGCGATTAATGCGATTCCGATGACAATGGCCGCAACCCTGCCGGTCCCTTCCCTCTTCTCATCGGGGAACAGCTTGCCGAAGACCATCCATGACCAGGGGAGAATACGTGCCAGCATAGACACCATTCCCCAGGAGGCAAGCAGCATGAACAGAAATCCGCCCCCATGCCAGAGATGAACAAGCTTGCTGTTCGACGTCTCGGGCGGAAAGTGCTTATAGATGAATAGGGGGAGCGGATGGAACAAGTAAATGCCAAGAGCGAAATGTCCTAATCTCCGCAGCAACGCAACCGGCTTGTGCCACGCACGCCGATGGAGCCCATGGGCCAGCTGAAATACGATGATCGATGCCGTAATCGTGTGCGCTTGCCATGCCGCTTCAAACAACAGTTCATGGTAATATACACCTTGCACGCGGGCAGCATGCCATAAGTATACATGGAGCAGCCCCGCACCGATTCCCGTAATCCATATGGCGGTCCACTGTGCGATTCGGACCCGCGTAACATCGCCTTGCCGATGCATGAGCCAGCCGGCCAGCTTCGGGTAATAGATGCCCGCATATGCGCCCAGCAGCAAGCAGGACATATATCCCGGCAGCCACGCTCCTTGACCGGGCATGTCCAGCACATAGGATCTCAGCAGGAAATAAGCCCATTGTATCGCCAATCCGATCGGAACAGCCCATCGCGCAACGGCCTCCTTGCGCTTCATTACCCATAAGAAAGCAGGGAACAGCAAGGCGAACTGCAGGCCCACCCAGAAGGGATGCAGATGAGAGTAGCCGTTCCCTGCGACCATCACCCGCCAATAGCCCTCTATGAACGCTATGGGAGATTGTTCCCGATAGAATAGAACATGGGACATAATGAAATAGATGAACGAGAACAACGCATATGGCAGGAATAGATACTTCAAGCACTGCTTATAATACTGAACAACCTGCTCTCTGTTAAACGGAGCTTCATAGTATGTATAGAATAAAGAGAAGCCCAATAACGTGAGCAATAGAGGCGTACCTGCCCCCAACATGACGTTAATGAGATTGTATACGGCGTAAAAACCGGAATCTTGCATGGCCGGCAAAGCCGATGAAGCAGACTGTGCGGCCAGAACGGCAATGATTGCAATCCCTTTGGCCGTCCCCAACTGGGGGAGTCTTTCCCTTGAAGCCATCCTTTCAAATCCTCCCTGATGATCACTTCTGCACGGCTAGTCTTTTCTTGTTGTTTACATGGTCAAGCGTACCTTATTTTCAAGTTTTGGTAAATATTCAATTGTCAGATCGATCCCATAATAAGAAAAACGCCTAGCGGCGTCCTCCCCTCTTGCTACGCATGCCCCCTTTTCGGCGCTCCAGTGTAGGATTCATACACTATTTCGGCTCGAACGACCCTTTTCAGCACTCTAGTGTAGGATTCATACACTATATCGGCTCGAACGCCCCTTTTCGGCGCTCTAGTGTAGGATTCATACACTATTTCGGCTCGAACGACCCTTTTCGGCGCTCCAGTGTAGGATTCATACACTATATCGGCTCGAACGACCTTTTTCGGCACTCCAGTGTAGGATTCATACACTCATATGGCCCGTACGCTCCTTATCGGCATAACCCCCACAAAGTGGGGCTCCGATTCGAAGCTTACTGAGGTACTTTGCAGGGGACCCCGGAACTTATAATTTCTATATTTCCAAAAAAAGCCTCCTCAATATCCTTCTACAAGGACAATAAAGGAGGCTTCTTAATGAAGCTTAACAACAATTACGCAACGATTCTGGGCAATCTCGTCTGGAACGTCGTGACGCGATCGTCGCTAATTGCCGTAATAGTACCGCCGTGACCTTCAATAATGCTCTTCGCAATCGCAAGACCCAGCCCTGTTCCTCCGCTCCCCTTGGTACGGGAGCTGTCGACCCGATAGAATCGGTCGAACAGGAACGGCAGTGCCGTCGACGGAATGGGATCGCCATAATTGCTGATGTTGATTACGGCATGCTCCGCTTCGGACACAATGTCAATGTCGATGTATACACCCTTACGACCGTATCTGATCGCATTGGAGATCAGATTCTCGAAGGCGCGCGCAAGATTATCGCCGTCCGCCGAGACGATCAAGCCCTCTTCCACTTGACGAATGCGGCATTCCATCTGCGCAGCTTCGAAGCTGGGGACGAATTCCTCCGTCAACTGGCGTATGAAGTTCGCAATGGGCAGCTGCTCCCGCTTCAACGGAAGCCCGTTGCTCAGCCTCGTATATTCGAACAGATCGTCGATCAACTTCTTCAGCGACAGCGTCTTCTCATAGGCGATATTGACATAATACCTGAGTTCGAGCTCATCTCTATGCCGGTCATTCTCGATCAGCTCAAGGAAGCCCAGGATAGATGTAAGCGGCGTGCGCAAGTCATGGGATACGCCCGTGATCAGATCATTCTTCGTCTTCTCCGCCATACGCTCTTCCTGAATGGACTTGTATAGCCGAGCGCTCATCCGGTTGATACTGTCCGCCACTTCACCAAGCTTGTGCTTGTCCCGAACCGGCAGCTCATGACGAAGCTCTCCTCTGGAGATCTCGTCCAGTCCTCTTGTAATATCGCGCAAGTCTTGATTCAGCTCCGCAGCGAGCTTGTTGATAGCTTGCGCAATGTCCTCCAGCTCGTCCCGGGAATGCACGGATACCGATATATCGAAGTTCCCTGCCGCCATCTCCTTCAGTCCGTCCTTTAACCTGTTCAGTCTGTTCATGGCTGGACGGCTAAGCAGATTATAGCTAAAGACGAATACGATACAGCCGAACAATATCGTAAGCGGCCTATACCCGATTTTATTTTTCAACCATCGGAATAACTGCTCCGCTAATGGAAATTGAACGAGAAATTCCGCAAGCAAGGAGAGAATAAGCAGCAAAAACGCCGTAATGGCGGCACTGGCCACAAAGTAAAGAAAAAACTTCCAACGGAGAGAAAGCGAAAAGAAATAGTTTTTCATGACCCCTCCTACAAAGACTCCATTTTATAGCCGATGCCCCATACCGTCTTAATATATCGGGGGGTGCGCGGATCGCTCTCAATCTTCTCCCTCAGCTTGCGGACGTGTACCATCACCGTATTTTTGGATTCCATGAACGGCTCGTTCCATACCTCCTGATAAATCCGCTCCATGCTTAGTACAATGCCCTGATTCTCAGCGAGCATCCGCAAGATGGCGAATTCGCGCGGAGTAAGCCTCACCGGCTCCTCCTCCACCGTAACCGAATGCGTCAGCACATTAATGACCAGACCATCGATGACAATCTCGTAATCGGGCTTCTTGGCTGGCCCGTTGTTCAATCCGTTGTACCTGCGAAGCAGGGACTTGATGCGGGCCATCAGCACAAGCGGATTGAACGGCTTCGTCTCGTAATCGTCAGCTCCGACACTAAGCCCCGTAATCTTGTCCATATCCTGCCCTTTGGCGGACAGCATAATGATCGGCGTATCCCGCTCCTGGCGTATTTTCATACATGCCTGTATGCCGTCCATATGGGGCATCATGACATCCAGAATAATTAGATCGACATGGTGATTCTGAAGAAGCTCCAGCGCTTCCAGCCCATTGGAGCCCTTTAACAGATGGTACCCCTCATTGCGCACGTAGATTTCCAGCAACTCGACAATCTCTTTCTCATCGTCTACCAGCAATATGGTTTTCCCAGACATTCTCCTAGCTCCCTCTCTTCCGATACGTTGCCAAGCCGGCCAGCAATAACCGGTTTATCTGTATGGTTAAGAAAAAGGATATCGCACTTTCCAGCATTCTACAATGCCTTCACCATACCACCGTCCACGAGCAGAGATTGACCCGTTACATACGTATTGGCGAATGATCCGTAGAACGCGACCATGCGGGCGAACTCCGCAGGATCGCCCAATCGTCCCAGCGGAATCTGTGCTATCGCTTGAGCTTGGACCTCCTCCATAGAGCGGCCGATCTCCTTCGCCTTCGCTTCGTCCAGCTGCAGCAGACGGTCAGTCGCGATTCTGCCCGGCGCCACCGTATTAATAAGAATGCGGTCGCCAGCCAGTTCAGAAGCGAGGCTCTTCGTCAAGGCGGCGATGCCGGCACGGAAGACGTTGGACAGCAAGAGACCGTCAATCGGCTGCTTGACCGAAGAAGAAGCCAGATTGACGATCCGGCCTTCGCCAGCCTTGCGCATATGCGGCAACGCCTCCCGAATGAGCTTGATGGCGCTCATCAGGCAGAGCTGGAATCCGCGCTCCCAATCCTCATTCGCAAGCGTAGCGAAGGTACCGGGCGACGGGCCGCCCGTATTCGTTACCAGCACATCGATGCCCCCATGCGCCGAAGCCGCCGCTAACACAGCTTGGCGGATGTCCTCCTCCCGGAATACATCCATCTGCACGATTTCCACCTTGCTGCCCGTCGCCGCATGAATATCATCCCGGGCTGCTTCCAGTTGCTCCAGGCTTCGGCTCGCGATAGTTACCTTCGCTCCTTCGCTGGCGAAGGCAAGCGCGCTCGCCTTGCCAAGCCCTTTGCTCGCTGCCGCCACGAACACCGACTTGTCCTGCAATCCCAAATCCATATCCCCACACATCCTTTGCTGATCATGGTTATGCGGACGGACCTGTCTCAAGCTCCGGGGATTCATTGCCGTCCCTGATGCTCTTGAAGCGGTAACCGCCTCGCCTTTGTAGCCATTATCGGCTGTAACAAGCTGCGCGTCAAGGCAGCGCCAGCTTACCCATTACCGTAGGACGGCCGGCACCTGTCGCCGTAGGAACATTGTTGTTGTGGCCAAGCAGACAAGCGTGCCCCAGCAAAGCGAAGATGATCGCTTCCTTGGCGTCATCGTTGACGCCAAGTGCGCTTGCCGTCGTCACATTCACCTCGGGCAGCAGCGATTGGAGCAGCGAGAGCAATGTCTTATTGTGCGCTCCTCCGCCACTGACGATGACTTCATCGATCTGGCAACGGGGCATGACGAGCTTGCGGCATGCGTCCGCAATCGTATGCGCCGTGAAGGCCGTTGCCGTCGCGATGATGTCCGCGGGAGGCAGGTGGGAGACGCGCTCCAGCAAAGCGACGGCGTACTCCGCGCCGAACATCTCGCGTCCCGTAGACTTCGGCGGCGGCAGCCTGAAGTAGGGATGCGTCATCAGCTCTTGCAGCAGCGCTTCATCCGCCGTCCCTTCGGCTGCCCACTTGCCGCTCTCGTCATAATGCAGACGCCCGTCGGATAAGGCATGAACGAGACTGTCTATGACCATATTGCCCGGTCCCGTATCGAAGGCCAGCAACTGGTGCATCGAAGCGTTGGGCGGCAGCACGGTACAATTGCCAATGCCGCCAATATTCTGAAGCAGCCGCCCCTTCTCGGGATGGCGGAACAGCACCAGATCGCCATAGGGCACAAGCGGAGCACCTTGCCCGCCCACCGCCATATCGGCGGGGCGGAAGTCGCCTATGGCAATTACGCCCGTGCGCTTGGCGATGACGGACAGGTCGCCGAGCTGCAAGGTGGAGCTTGGCAGATGAGGGACGCCAGGCACGGCATCCGGCATATGCCAGGCCGTCTGTCCGTGCGAGCTGATGAAGTCGATTTCCTCCATCCGCATGCCGGCTTCCTCCACAGCTTTCAGCGCTGCGTCAGCGAACAGCTCGCCCAAGTAAGCGTTCAAGCCGCATACCAGCTGCACGTTCGAACGCTGCGGATCGCACAGCTCCTTCAATGTACCGCGCAATGCATCGTCATAAGCCTTCGAATAAAAATGAAGGAGCCGTACCTGAGACTCCAGGCCGCTCCCTTCAATTCGTACGATCGCAGCATCCACTCCGTCAAGCGATGTTCCCGACATCAGTCCCACGGCCGTTACGACAGATTTGTCATTTTCCCATTGCAACAAGTTATCACTCCTCTTTACAAACTTCCCTGCTCCAACCGATGCCACATAACCTGCAGCCCCAAGTCAGCTGCTTCCCACTCTCCAGCCGAGGATTCATCGCTTGCAGACCCGTACACGCACACTTCTGGCGCTCCAGCCTATGCCACTTACCCTGCAGCCCCAAGTCAGCTGCTTTCCTGCTCAGTCCATGCTACTTGCCTTCCTTCAAGCCGTCCAGAGCCAGCAGAACGGCGCCATACGCCGCATCGTGCCGAGCGGATATACAACGCACTTCCGGATGCCGGCTTGCCAGCCGCTCGACGAACGCATCTCTCACGTAGCGGTTATGAACGAGCACGCTGCCTGCCAGCGCCAGTTCGCCTTGAGACAGCCCCAGCCGCCCGATAACGGCCGAAGCCAGCTCCGTCAGCGCCTCCGCACTTCGCTCCACGATGCCGAGAGCCGCTTCGTCTTCGGCATCGCAAGCCTCCGACAGCAGAGGGGCAATCGCCGCGATCTCGCCTTTGCTTCTCTCCTTGGCATATACGTAACCGACCAGCTCCTGCACGCTCGACATTTGAAGCCTGTCGAATACCAGCTTCTTTATGCGCGTAGCGGGAAGGCGGCCGTCCTCGGCCCTCACGATCGCGGACAACAGCTCGCGCCCAATGCTGTAGCCGCTTCCCTCATCGTCGATGAGATGACCGAAGCCGCCAGCGCGATGGCTAATGCCCGAAGCCACCCTGCCGTAACAGATAGATCCCGTTCCAGCAATCAGGATCATGCCGTTCAGCCCGCCATGGGCGCCGCACAGCGCTGTCTCATGATCGCCGACCAGCAGCACCTCGCTTGCATAACCGCCCTCCCGAAGATATTCCATCAGCCTGCCGCTTGCGGCCGGATTGCTGATGCCTGCAGCTCCAACACAGATGTGAGCGCAAGCATCTAACGTACTGCACGCTTCAGCGATCTCTCCGCATATCGCCAATACTGCCGCACGCACGCTTTCATCGCTTAATCCATTGCCGTTAAGCGGTCCTGCCGTGAACGTACGCACGACTGCGCCCCGCTCATCCGCTATCGTGACGGCCGTCTTCGTGCCTCCGCCGTCAAGCCCTGCCACATAACGCATCCCCGCATCACCTCTGCTACGTATCTATTGTCTTATGCTTGCAGCAGCCATATACGCCCTGCATGCGAACAAGCGCCGCCCCTATAGCTGCAGCAAGGGGCGGCACCTGGTTCACCTAGTTATACAAATGGTAATCCCGCTTGCGCAGTGCGAATCCGGCGCTCTCCTCCCGGAAGCGCTCCAGCAGTGCCCCGACATCAGTGCCTTCCTCCCGGTACAGAGCGTCCCCGCACAGTAAGTCAATGAACGGCCTGCCATTCTCCCGGAACGGAGGCAAGTACTGGAACTCCTTCTCGAATAGTCTTCGAACCGTATACAGCAGCTGCACCCCCGTCTCCACAGGCCGGACAGCCCGCTCATCCATCACATGCACATAGACGCCGCCGCACAGCTCACCGGCATTCTTGGAAGCCGTCGGCTTGAAGTAGACCGGGCGAAAATGTACGCCGGACAGTCCCTTGGCATTCATCTCCTTGGCCAGCCGCTCCGGCTCGACGAACGGCGCGCCGATGATCTCGAACGGAGCCGTCGTCCCCCTGCCCTCGGACATATTCGTTCCTTCGAACAAGCAAGTGCCGGGGTAGAGCAAGGCGGAATGGAAGCGCGGAATGCCCATGGAAGGAGGAATCCAGACGCGGCCCGTGTCCGGGTGCAGCATGGATCGCTCCCACCCTTGGCAGCGAATGACATGCAGCTCCGCTCCCCAGCCCATCTCTTCGTTGGCCATGACCGCAATCTCCCCTGCCGTCAAGCCGTAACGCACCGCGAGCGAATAATTGCCGACGAAGGAGCGGAAGCCTTCCTTCAGCACATTGCCTTCCACCGTCACGCCATCCAGCGGATTGCAGCGGTCCAGCACGACGAACGGCTTGCCGCTTGCCGCGCAGTCCTCAAGCGCGTACAGCATCGTATAAATAAAGGTATAGTACCTTGTGCCGACATCCGCGATATCGTAGACGACGATGTCCACTTCATCCAGCATTTCCTTCGTCAACCGCTTGGAATCTTTCCGGTATAAGCTGTGTACAGTCGCGCCTGTGGCGGGGTCCCTGTATGCACCCACAAGCGCGCCCGCTTCCTGATCGCCCCTTACGCCATGCTCCGGGGAGAACAGCGCCGTGAGTTGAAATTGCTCGTGCAAAATATCGATCGTAGAACGAAAGTCGGCGGCAAGGCCTGTCGGGGACGTAATGAGCCCGAGCCGCTTGCCGCGCAACAATCGCGAATATTCCTTTATGTTGTCTATGCCGTTTCGAATCATACGTTCATCCCCACCCTGCTGTTCAACTTGCCGTCCGCTCCAGCGAGCAGCTTAAGCGGGCAGCGCCCGCTCAACCGCCCCAACCTTTTGCGACGCTCATTCGTCTCACTTGCCATCTACAGCTCCGACTGGCGAAGCCGCTTGCTCTCCTCCGGAATCATGAACGTCTCGGCGTACTCCTTACGCGCTTCAAGGCCGCGCACCCGCGCCAGAGACTTATAATAGTCCATATAATTGAACGATTTGCTGCCTGTCACGAACCAGTGCGTCGATAACGCCTTGATCCATAGGTCGAACGCTTCCTGGTCGAAATCCACATACACATAAGGTATATAGTCAACGGCATCCTCCCAATTCTCCCCGTAGTATAGCTTGGGAGTGAAGTGAGCGGGAAGCTCTCTCTCCATCGCGCGCAAGCCGGCGAAAAATCTGGCATCATTCACAATTCGGTGCGTCGTCGCATGATCCTTGTGCATACTGTTGCGATGATGGGTAATAATAATCGTCGGCTTCACCTCGCGTATCACATCGCATACGCGAAGGCGTATCGCCTCATCGTCGGGAACTTGTCCGTCCGGAATCTCGAATACACGGGCCTCGCCGCCCAGCATCGACGCGAAAGTATGCGCCTCACGCACCTTCTGCTCCCGGTAATCCGCCACATCCTGCCCTTCGGGAACCCCGCGCTCTCCTGCCGTTAGCGCCAAGGTGACGATGCGGTCCCCTTTCAAATAATGACTGGCCATAACCCCGCCGGCCACCAGCTCCATATCGCCTACATGGGCGCCGATGCCCAATATCGTGATCGGTTCACGCTGACTCATGATCCAAGCTCCCTTCTCATTACCGCAAATTCCTTCACTGTCTCAAATCCCGCCTTCTCATAAATGCCGATGGCCGGATTCGTGCTGCCCGTATACAGAGACATGTAATCCGCTCCGATGTCGCGGAACGCTTCGCACAGCCGGAAGAACAACAACGAGCCCAGTCCGCGGCCCTCGTGCTCCTGCATAACGCCGATTCCGGTAAAATACCCCCTGCCGCTCTCGCTCCGAATAAGCGGCCCTGCGAATCCGACAGCCCGCCCAGCATGAGCGGCCACCAGAAACGGTACTCCGCCGGCAACGCTATCGGCAATATCTTTGCTCCATAGCGGATTGCCAAGTGCAGCCAGCATCTCTTCCACGCCGCTATGGCATTCCGGATCGTATAAGGCTACCGAGTAACCCGCCTCCCCGGCCCGTTCCTCCTTGGCAGGCACGCTGTCAGGAATCTCGTAGCTATCAAGCCGCATATACATCGCGTGCTCGATCGCTCGCTCCGCATAGCCGACGCTGCCCAAAAATTTATGAAGCTCGCTGCCGGCAGGTACGCCGGGCGCGTTATTATGCTCATGCCCCGGCGTATTCGGTACATACCAAGGCAACTGCATAGGATTGAAGAACAGCACCTCAGCCTGGGATTTGCCCAACGACCGGAACCGTCCTTCCAAAGCCGTCAGCAGCGCCGCATAGACATCATCCCGGTTCACAACTCCCTCGCCAACAGTTAGGCAAGTGATGTATCCCGCCACATCGCCATAAGGCAGATCGCTGCCCGTACAACCGCAGCCGAAGCCTTGAGGAACGCCATCCTCCAGCCATAGGAAGGTCGATTCCTTATCGAAATAGTGATTGTGCCAAATTATAGAGCCGAGGCTTTCCTCCGTCATCTCCTTATAGCTGTCCTTCACCATCTCAGCGTTCCATAACGCGATGACTTCGGGCATGTAATGATCTTGCCACGTAATAAGCATGGCTCGCCTCCTAACCTTTCACCGCGCCGACGGTTACCCCTTCCAGGAAGTAGCGCTGCAAGCTGAAGAAGAGGATGAACATCGGCAGGGCGGATATAGTCGCACCGGCCATCATCGGAGCGAAATACGTCGTATTCGCGAAGCGGAAATTTTTCAGTCCGACCTGGATCGTCTGCATATCCATCGTATTGGTGACAAGGAACGGCCAGAAGAACGTATTCCATGTCTCCATGAACGTCAGAATCGCCATAACTGCCATGACCGTCTTCGACAGCGGCATAATAATGCGGAACAGAATCTGAAGCTGGTTGCATCCTTCCACTTTGGCGCTTTCCAGAATTTCCTTCGGAATCGTGCTCATGAACTGCTTCGCAAGGAAGATGTTATAGACGGTTACCAGCGATGGCATAATCAGCGCGCCGTACGTATTCTGAATTTCGAATATATTGACGATTAGAATATACAGAGGCACCTGCGTCACCTGATAAGGAATCATCATCGCACAGAGCAGCACGGCGAAGAGCACGTTGCGGCCTTTGAAATTGATTTTCGAGAAAGCGTATCCCGCCATCGTGGCGAACAAGACATTGGACACCATCACGCAAGTGGCTACTAATAATGAATTCCACAGCCAGCGATAGGAATATTCGCTATACTCGAAGAAGAACTTGTAGGATTCCAAAGAGAACTTGCCGGGCCATAACGAATAGCTGACCGCCCCCGCCTCCACGGGATCGCCGAACGACGAGATGACCATGAAATAGATCGGGAACAAAGTCGCGAGCGCGAACAGCAGAAGGAGGACGATAATGATCGTATTGCGCACATATCTGGCTGTTCGGTTACCTAAGTGATTGTTGTATAAAGCCAAGTCCCATTCCCCCTTCTACCTCAATATTCCACGTCTTTGCCGAGAAATTTGAACTGAATAAATGCGATAATACCGATAATAAGCGCCAAAATAAGCGATTGCGCCGCTGCCGTGCCGAACTCGAAGTATTTGAACGCCGTATCGAAAATAAGCAAGCCAACCATCGTCGTGGAATGATTCGGACCGCCGCCCGTCATCAGATACGCATTCTGGAATACTTGGAAGGAGCCGATCACTCCCGTCACAAGCAGGAACAGCGTCGTCGGCTTCAGGCATGGAATGACGATATGCCACATCTTCTGCAGGAAGCTCGCTCCGTCGATCTCCGCCGCTTCATAATAGCTCTCGTCGATACCCAGCAGAGCCGCGACATAGATAATAATGCTGGTGCCGTGGCTGGACAGCCATGACATGAGCACGAGCGAGAACATCGAAGTGGAGCTGGAGCCGAGCCAGTTCTGGTTCTCGATGCCGAACCACCCGATGACTTCGTTCAGTATGCCCGCCGGCATCGGATCGTAAATCCACAGCCATACGACGGACAATGCTACGCCGGAGGCGACAGCCGGCAAATAATAAATCGCCTTGAACGTCGTCTGCAGCCACTTCTTCAGCGGCATGATCATAATCGCTACGCCGAATGACAGTATCAATGCCACAGGTACGGTCAGTATCGTATAGATGACCGTATTCCATACCGCCTTGCCGAACAGCTCGCTGTGGAATATGGATGCATAATTGTCCAGGCCGACATACGTCGAACCGAGCGGACTGTATTGCTGAAAGCTGATGATGAATGCGCTCACAACCGGGTACGCCGTGAACATGGCGTATACGACCAGCGCGACGGCTATAAAGGCATACGCCCATGCTCCGTCTCCTCTGTTCAATCGTCCTTTGCTTCTTGTTGCTGCTCGAGCCATAAGCGGGACTCTCCCTCCTGTAACCGCCGCGCCTTGCGCATAGACTGTTATACCGCCGATGCCGGCAGTCAGACACTCGCTTTACTTCGCGGTCAGTATTGCATTTGCTTGCAAAGATGAAGAAAGGATAGCCGCCTTCGCATGGGGCGGCTATCCACACTCCTGTCTTACTTCACTACCCCGTCTTCGCCGAATGCCTCGATCGCGGCTTTCTTCACCGCATCATACATTTCCTCCGGCGTAATTTCGTTCGCCAGCAGCGCTTGCAGCTTCGGAACGACGACTTCATTTTCAATTTTAATCGCTTTGGCGCCAAGATCAACCGGAATGTCCGGACGGGCTGGTGCCGCATGCTTCAGCATCGCTTCAACAGCAGCCACGTTGGCAGGGTTGCGGTTCGTCTCCATGCTCTCTGCCGCCTTGCGTCCGCTATCTGTAATATGAGCCGCGAACAGATCATTATTCGTAGTAGCCGCCACTTCGCCGCTTGCCAGGAAGTATGCTGCTTTCACGATGTTGGCTTTATGCTCTTCGGTAGGCTCCTTCTTGCCGCGGAACGCTACATAACCGTCGACGACCGCATGGTATGCTGGCGGCGAGCCTGCGAAGGATGGCGTAGGAAGCACGATATAGTCCACTTTAATGCTGTCTTTGACAGCGCTGCCATCGTTGGCATCGATCTTCGCATTGTTCT
Source organism: Paenibacillus sp. J5C2022 (assembly GCF_025567625.1). Taxonomy (GTDB): domain Bacteria; phylum Bacillota; class Bacilli; order Paenibacillales; family Paenibacillaceae; genus Pristimantibacillus. The sequence continues at coordinate 67,259 of NZ_JAOQJC010000007.1, forward strand.
TGTTCGCGGAATTCTCGAATACGGCCAAGCCTTTGCCCGTAATCATCGTCTGTCCTGTCAGGAACATGTTCCAGCGCTTGCCGGCATCCACAGAGCTCAGCTCTTTCGGCATGGAGCCGTCGTCGATCATTTGCCTAATCCCTTTCAGCACTTCCAGGTAATTCGGATGCGTGTAAGCATATTTCAGATCGTCCGTGAACGGAGAAGGCATGCCTCCGCCCTTGACCATAATACCCAGATAGTCCTTGGACGCTACGCCCGCAGTTGCGAATACGAAGCCGTAACGGGAGTAGTCGTCGCCATTCTTCACGACGCCCTTCTTGATCTCTTCACGGAACTGCTCGTAAGTCCAGCCTTCCTGCTGCACCTTCTGCCAGTCGATGCCGGCATCCTCCAGGAACTGCTTGTTGCCGCCCAGCGCATGAACTTCCATATAGGCCGGGAAGCCGTACAGGCCGTCGCCTTTCTTCATATAATTCAATGGAGCCTCATCGAAGTCTTCCGCCATCTCCGGCGTGACGAGATCCTTAATGTCCAGCACCATGCCCATCTGAGCGTACTTGGAGATGCCCTCCGAGTTGATGAATGCAATGTCCGGCGGGCTGCCCGCGTTCACTTGCGTATCCAGCTTCTGCGTCATGTCCTCCCAGCTGGCTGGTTCAATCTTAAGCGTCAGATGAGGATACAGCTTGTTGAAGTCCTCTTCCATCTTCTTAAAATTCTCTTGGTAAGTCGGAGACACAGGAGGCAGCAGCGCTGTAATGGTATCTTTCTTCGGCGCCTCCGTCTGCTTGTCGTCACCCGGCTTGCTGGTATTCGTGCCTGTGGAGTTCGTTGGCTCAGGGTTATTATTGCCGCCGCCGGAGCATGCGGTCACTGCTCCCGATAACAGCATAAGAGCCATCATTGATGCCGCAAATCTTGTTTTTCTGTTCATTTTTCAAGATCCTCCCTTTGAACTAATACTATATACAGTCTGCCCCGAAATTTAAATAACTTTGGTGCAGACCCGTATAGCCTCCTTCAGGTTGCCGTCCGTCTGTGCCAGAACCTGCTTCGCTTCCGAAGCGTTAAGACCGGACTTGATCATCATAATCGCCAGCTTGCAATCCATGGAGGATTGCTTCAGATAGCTCGCTGCCGTCTCTTCATCCGCGCCCGTTGCCGTCTTGATGATGCGCAGGGACCGATCGAACAGCTTCTTGTTGCTTGCCTTCAAATCAACCATCAAGTTATTGTAGGTCTTGCCCAGCTTCACCATCGTGCAAGTCGTCAGCATGTTCAGCACCAGCTTCTGCGCCGTCCCTGCCTTCAATCTGGTGGAGCCTGCTATGACCTCCGGGCCGACGACCGGCGCGATGCATATATCGCACGCTTCTTCCAGCCGCGAGCCTTTATTGTTGACCACTCCGATCGCCACAGCTCCTAGTTCCTTCGCTCTCTTCAATCCTTCGATGACGAAGGCGGCGCTGCCGCTGGCGGAAATGCCGACTACCGCATCCTTGTCTGTTACGCCGATGGAATCAATCAGATTCCTTCCGGCTTCACCGTCATCCTCGCAGCCTTCCACAGCTGTTCGCAACGCTTGATCGCCCCCGGCAATATGTCCCTGGACGAGCGAAGGCTCCGTGCCGAAGGTCGGCGGACACTCCGATGCGTCAAGCACGCCAAGCCGCCCGGAAGTTCCCGCTCCGATGTAGTACATACGCCCTCCGCTCGACAGCACCTTGTGAAGCGCTTCCACAGCTTGCGCAATACGAGGCGTCTCGGCGGCTACGGCGACCGGCACTTTGGCATCCTCAGCGTTAAGCAGCGTCAGCATTTCCTCCGTCGTGCATTCGTCAATCATACTCGTATTAGGGTTGATTCCCTCCGTCGTAAGGCTTGCCAGGTAGTCATTCATCGTTATTCCCCTAACCTGATCATGTATAGGACCGGCCGGCCCAGCTGATCAATTGTTTCTACTTGTGAAGCACAGTTCTATCTTAAAACGTTTCCATCAAATTCGTCAATACATTTTGAAATATTTTTTTATGTTGGAGCAAACTATTGGTTTTTTATATCGAAAAATCGCACAATTCGACAGCACGCCAAATAGCGGCTCGAATAACCGCTCAAGCCTCTTTGCGTCTGTCTTTCAGCACCTCGGAGGTCGCGTTGCGCCGACACTTAATTGGGCGTGCACGCACCTTTTCGACGCTCCAATGTATGCCGCCTACACCAATTCTGCTCGTTCGCACCATTTCGGTGCTCCAATGTATGCCACCTACACTATTTCGCCTCGCACGAACCATTTTAGTGCTCCAGTGTATGCCACCTACACTATTTCGCCTCGCACGCACCTTTTCGACGCTCCAATGTATGCCACCTACACCAATTCCGCTCGCATGCAACATTTCGGCGCTCCAATGTATGCCGCCTACACTAATTCTGCTCGCACGCACCATTTCGACGCTCCAATGTATGCCGCCTACACCAATTCCGCTCGCATGCAACATTTCAGCGCTCCAGTGTATGCCACCTACACTAATTCTGCTCGTTCGCACCATTTTAGTGCTCCAATGTATGCCACCTACACTATTTCGCCTCGCACGAACCATTTCGGCGCTCCAGTGTATGCCACCTACACTATTTCGCCTCGCACGCACCATTTTAGTGCTCCAATGTATGCCACCTACACTATTTCGCCTCGCACGCACCATTTTAGTGCTCCAATGTATGCCACCTACACTAATTCTGCTCGTTCGCATCTTTTCGGCGCTCCAATGTATGCCACCTACACTAATTCTGCTCGTTCGCATCTTTTCGGCGCTCCAATGTATGCCACCTACACTAATTCTGCTCGCACGCACCTTTTCGACGCTCCAATGTATGCCACCTACACTAATTCTGCATGCACGCACCTTTTCGACGCTCCAATGTATGCCACCTACACTATTTCGCCTCGCACGCAACATTTCGACACTCCAATGTATGCCACCTACACTAATTCTGCTCGCACGCACCATTTCGACGCTCCGTTGTATGCCACATACACTATTTCGCCTCGCACGCACCATTTCGACACTCCGGCGGTAAGCGCACAAGAAGCTGCAAAGGCCCGTTCTGACCTTCGCAGCTCCTCCAAAACCAACAAGTTTAAAAATTGTCCGAAGCAATGCCTCTATATTGCACAGGCAAACCGCTCTTATACAAATGCGCAGTTTCACCAACCGCGACACAGCGAGGCATCGCCCATTGCTCCGAACTCCGATCCATGACCACGGTCGTCACAGAGCTCGGGGCAAGCCAGAAGCCCGACCATGCGATGGATACCGGAATGTTCAGCAGATGAGCGAGCCAGGTTACGCCTAGACCGCCGTGACAGTAAACGGCAATCCTCTCTTTGTTGGGGCGCTCGCAAGCATAGACGGCACCTTCCCGTCTATAGCCATGCTGCTCCAGCAAACGGTCCGAGCCTTGCCGAATTTCCTCTATTCGCTCATTCAACTGCGGCTGATGGACCGTGAAGCAAGGATGCTCTCCCCATGTATCGTGAGAAGGAAGTGCCGGTTGATTCATAATGATCTCTCCAGGCACATTAAACGGACTGACTTTGCCGACTCCTTCGATATGCTGGTACATCCCCGTAATTTCCTCCGCCCAGTCCAATAGCCGATATGTCTTGCCGCAGCGCTCGGCTGTGTACTCCATCGTATGCACAGCTCTGCCCAGCGGCGAGCTGTATATGGCATCCAGCTTCTGAGCAGCCATCCATGCCGCCAACGCTTCGGCCTCGCGGTGTCCAGCCTCCGTGATCGTACCGTTCTCGTAGTCTGGATCCGCGTGGCGAATAATATATAAGATCACTGGTTATCTACCTCCACCATCCGGTACATGAATGTACTCTGTGAACATAAGCATTCTGTATAGCATGACGACCGATTGTGCGCGGCTTGCCGAATCCCCCGGCTTGAACAATTCCGGCGTTACCCCGGTCAAAATGCCGTATTCTACCAGGCGGGCAATATCCGCTTCCGCCCATTGGCTGATTTCATTCCGGTCGCGGAAGCGCTCAAGCGATGGCGACGAATCCGCTTGGGCAGCTGTGCGCTCTATCAATTGCAAAGCGCGGGACAACATGGCAGCGGCTTGCTCCCGTGTCACTATATCATCGGGTCGGAAGGTCCCGTCATCAAAGCCCGTGACGAGTCCGGCGGAGACCGCGGCGCCAACTTCGCCGATGTACCAATCGGATGAGTCTACATCCGTGAATGCCATTCGGCCGGATTGATCAGCTATGCCTAACGAACGAACCAGCAGGGCAGTGAACTGCGCTCTCGTCACCTGATCATCAGGGGCAAACCGTTTGTCAGACACCCCATTCACAACCAACTTCGAAGCCAGCGCCTCCACTTCCTCCCTCGCCCAATGATCTTGCAGATCGGCAAACGTTTTGTCGAAGACTGCAATGGCATAGACGCCGTCCGCATGATGACGCATCGTCACAATCGCACTCTCTCCCTTCCAATCAAAGATGGAAGGAACGAATCGGAGTTGGCCGGTCTCCGAATCATAGGCAACCGCAGTCCAGGACACCCCGTCCGCTTCACTGTCCATTGCGAATGAGCTGGACGGCAACCCGAAATGGCGAAGCTCTGTCCTTCTACCCGCAAGCTCTGCGAAGAGCTTGAATTCAACCGCGCCGCTGAGCAACCGACCGCCTTCCGCATGAACCTTGTCAGCCAGTTCCTTCAGGAACGGCTCATCCATCTGAGAAATAACCAATGTCACCTTCGCGTCATCAGTACCGGTACCCGGCCGCCCATCAGGGAACGCATCCGCAATGAGCCGAAGCGGAAGCTCATAACCGCCATTATTCCACTGTATGGAGAGATGGGCACCGGACCATAATCCCCGGTCGGCTGCAAGCAATGCTTCCACGTCCAGCTCCAGTTCCGTGACGGATGCATCTTCCTTGATCTGCAGATGCAATGGCATCCGCTCATTCCGCTCGGCTAGTGTCTCCAAGGCGTTCACAAGCTTGGTCGAGTCAAGCGACAGCTTCACCTTGGATTGCCCCTCTGCGGTCACATTACTCACAACAATATAGTCACGCTCGTCTAACAAGTGATCCGTGTCTTCTCCGTCCTGACTGCCACCCTCGATTGGCGGAACCCATCCGCCTCCACCTGTGTTTTTCACAACGGAGAAGCTGCTTGTCGCTACGTCCACCCCTTTGCCGGCAACGACTTGGTAGTCGCCAAGCGGAGCGTCAGCGGGCAATGTGAACGCAACAAGGAATTCCCCTTGTTCATCCACCGTGTCCATGTCATACAATAAAACGGCACGATTCGGTCCAATCACTTTCACAATAACTTCATCGAATGAAGACGACCCTGTAATGCGGACCGCCTCACTTCTATGCTTTTCCCCGATATTATGAAGAACGACTTGCCCGGATTCCGCCAAGACTGCCGTCGGCACCGTCATGATCAGCAACAGAAGGGCTATCATCGTAGCGCTGATTCGAAGCTTCACTCGTCTACACCCCTTTCACTTCTGCCTGGAATGATTACTGCAGGACGATCGGATCAGCCAGGTTGTTGCCGACGTCCATCAGGCTGTTGCCGTAGCTGTCCACCACATACACCTTTACTCTGTACCCTGCTCCCACTGCATTGAAGTGCGCCGTCAACCGCTCGGCTGTGCGAATATCCTTCTCCATCGCAATAATGCCGGCAGGCACATCCCCGTTCAACAATTGGAACACGACTACCTCTGTCCCTTCCTGCAGCATAGCCGCACCGGAATGAGGCTGTACGGTTACGGAGGCCGCAATCCCGCCTTCTCTGCTCAATGCGCCGTCCATCAACAGAAACTCTGCTCCTCCCTCATACGACGGCAGAAGCTCTGCATCCTTCAGTTGCTGCAGCGCATATTTCCCCCAAGGCAATTGGCCTGATACGGTCGAGTTAATCGCCACTTGGAAGGAAGACGTCCACGTTCCTTCTGAGGATGGCGCCGAGACGGATAGCGTATAGCTTCCCGGCCCGAGATCGAAATAGTAGGAAAGCCTGTCCGGCAGCACATTTCCATAGTCATCCGTTGCATCCGTCAATTCGAACCGCCCAAGGGCCGTAGAGCCCCAGCCAGCACCATAATCAGCCGTATGCTCGACACTGCCGTCACTGCTTCGAATCGTAACCGATACGGATTCCTTGTCGGCTCCGTTCAATACAATCTCCCCGAACGCATGCACGGCGGGCATACTTCTCCCCTTCTCGAATACCAACAACGCTTCTTGCAACGCTACACCGGCCGCATCAAGCATATCCCTGGTCGATTGATTGTTCTCCGCGACCAGCACCGCTTGAGAAATCGCTTCCCGGAATACCGCTTTGGAGCCCGGAGTATACTGCCCGTCTTCCGTTCCTTCCACAGCTTCAAGATGAAGCTGCTTGGCCTCGGCAATTGCCGTCTCCAACTCCTGTCGCGGCTCCAAGAACGTAACGAACAGCACTTCCCTCGTTTCCTTACCGCCACTCTCGACCTCGACAATCACTCGATTCAAGCCATGCATCAGCGTGAACGGGACAGCGAAATGCCCTGAAGCATCAGCCGTGCCGAGCAATTGATCGTTCACCTTGATCATCGCCTTCGGCTCCGTCTGCCCTTGAACCGTGATTGAGCCTTCCGAGACGATACCGTTATCCGCCGGATAATGAACCGTCAGGTTCGGTCCCTTATACTTCTCAATCAACACATCGTCCAGAACTCTGCCAGTCGCTCCGGATGGCCCTTCGAAGCCCAGCACTCGCGCCATCGTAGGCGCCACATCGATAATCGATACAGGCTGGTCGTAGATGATGCCATTATTAACCGCTTCGCCGGAAATCATCGTAAATACACGCTGTGCGCGTTCATCCAGCGAATCGTGCTGTCCCCGAACCGTTCTCACCTGAGAAGGATCACCCGTTTTAAAGTTGTATGGCGCTTTTGGAGATATTAATACATCCGCAAAGTGAGCCGGCGCTCCGCGCCTCATCAGCTCTTCCTTCAACAGATGAGTCCCGTAATACTCCTTCTTCTGCACCTCTTCAATGATTCTCTGCTTCACCTCGTTCTCAAGCGGAATCAAATATTTGATTTGCGCCTGCAAGCCAACGGAAGTAACCACGATTTCCGTGTCCGGTTGGGCGCCTTCCCCTTCCTTATACAAGGATTCCACCTTGAACTGACTTCCCCTCGTCTCCGTTCCAATCTCTGCAATCGTCCCCAGCAGATCGGGCAAGCTGGAGGTTGCAGGCGGAACCGGCTCTTGCGCATCCGCGGAATCGGCGCCATACATGATCATCCCGTGATCTGTCGTCAGGAAAATTGTCGTCTTGTCGTAAATGCCCCTGTCCTTCAATGCTTGCACGAGACGTCCCAGATCCGCATCCATTCGGCTTACGGTTCTTGCCATCGCATCATTATGCTCCGGGATGGATGGAGACACCACTTCATCATCGCGCGTATCATGCTCGTTGTGTCCGACACTGTCAATGTCGTCGCCATAAATAGCCAGGAAGCGCGGCACATCCGGCATCGTCATCGTCTTGCCGCCGGATACAAACGATTCGCCCATAATGACCTTGATCATCTCGTCCACACGCTCGGTAAAGCCGCTAACGCCTCCGCCTTCGATATAGGGCTGCTGCTCATTGCCGGCGAATGCTCCCCGCTCCTGGAAGTACCAGGCATTGACTGCGGCAAGGCGAATTCCCCGCTTAACGGCGGCCTCCGCAATATTCTCCAATTGATTGTCTCTGCCGTACTGGATCACCGCATTCTTCTCCTCATCGAAGTAACGGTAGCTGTTCCCCGTATCAACGGGCCAAGCGCCGGATACGATGGCCTGCTGCATCGGCCCCGTTATCGAAGGAATGCCTGTCCGGGCATGCGTGAACAATACGCCCTCTTGCATTAACGCATTCAAATTCGGTGTCCCTTGATGTCCGTCCGCATTGGCCAACTCATACCAATGGTAGGAGAAGCCGTCCCAATTCACATACAGCACATAATTATTGCTTACTTCGGACAACATCAAATTGTTTCCTTGAGTATGAAGAGGTGCTGGCACATTCAGTAGATAGGCAATCGTGGGGGCAAGATCGACAATGCTCGTCTCACCGGCAACTACGCCTACCTTGTCCAATTCAGTCACCTTCGGCCCCGCAATAACACCAAACATTTTTTGGGCGGATGACTCCAGTGAATCCGGACGCGACACCCCGACGCTTGCCGGATTGAAGCCATAGCCATCCTCTGGCACGACAAGAAGATCGGCGAACAACGGATGTACGCCCATGGCGTCCAGCTCATGCCGCTCCAGCACGTCTTTCACGTAAGGCTGGCTTTCGATTAACGCAACCAATCCGCCGACTTGCTCCGGCAATAACTGATTGAAGCGCAGCTGCATGTACTTCGCCTCATAATTTTTAATGGAGACCAAAGCGTGATCCCCTGAGGCATCGCCTCCGCTCACTTCTTTCACCGTATATCCGGCATCATTCAATACGGCATATAGCGTGGATTGCTTTTTCGCTTCCGTAAGCGCTACTCCGCTGTGCGAGCTCAGCACATAGGTCGTTTGCCCCGGCGCGCCGTACTGATTGACCGCGTCCATCAGCTTGCCAAGCTGAATGTCTAATCCCTCCACAATGTGAAGCAGATCTTGCATATAGACTTCTTTGTCTGATACGACACTGCTTCGGTTCAGCATGTACAGATCATTGGAATATAAGTTGATATAATCCGGCTGTCCATAGTTGGACAATTGATAGACAGCTTCCGCAACCGTTGCCTCGAATTGATTGGGAGTAGAAATATACGTATAAGAGTCCGCTTGCTCCTGCGCTACCGATTGTTCATTGATCACAAGAGCCGTCCTGACGTTTTGTATCGATTCCGTCAATGTCTGGGCATTGTTCACGGTGCTGTTCAATCCCAGAACGCTGCTGCCGTCGAAATATTTATACGTATTGCCCGTTGTCATAGGGTATGCGCCCGTCATCGCGGAATACCGGGCACTTTCCACTGAAGGCAGCGTCGTATGATGATTGGACAAGAGCATGCCCGTATTCACCAATTGATCCAGATGAGGCGTAGGAATCAGATTTTGCTTGGCCAAGCTGTACAGCTCGCTGTAGAATCCATCCCATGTAATATGGATGACCTTATCGTAGCTCCCCGCTTCGGCATGAATGACAGCAGGACCGCCGATACTGCCCATCACGATCGAAAGCATCAACATTATGTGAATAATCCGCTTCTTTATCGCTGACATCTTATTCATTCCTCCCGATAGACATAGATCGTTTTCCGGCTGAATTTCTCCCGGCTCTTCGCCTGGATGACGAATCGGTTCATTCCCGGCAATAGATCCGCCGTCAATACGAATTCTCCCTTGGCGTCTGCCTGTCCAGCCAGCTTGCCGTTGACCTTCAACTCCGCTTCCGCCTCGGTCATGCCGGCGAATACAACGGTATCTCCCGCGTCCAAATGCTCTTCCAGCCGCTTCACTTGAAGCTTAGGCCCTCTGAGCGAACTTCTCATAACTCCGTCCAAGGCCGTCCCTACCGCGTCTCCAGGCCCTTCGAAGCCTAGCAATCTTGCAATCGTAGGGGCAATATCCACAATAGATACCGGACTGTCGTAGAGTATGCCCGGCAGGATGTCCGCACCGGAGAACATGGTGAAAATATGCCTTACCTGCTCGTGAAGAGAATCATGATTGCCTTCTACCATTCTCGTCTCGCTGCCCGGCCTGAAGTGGTATGGCGGGCATGCGGAAATAAGCAGATCGGCATATCCCGCCGCCACACCCCTCATGATAAGCTCATCGTTCATCAAGTGCTTTCCGTAATACGTTTTCCCCTTCAGCTGCGACAGCATATCATCCACCGCTTCAGAAGGAATCGGACACCTGAAGCTGATCTGCGCCTGAACCGCCACAGGAACGACAACGATCTCGGTATCCTCCTTCGCCTGCATGCCTCCCTGAGCAAGAACTTCAACGTTGTAGCTTCTTCCAAGCCAGCGCTGGCCGCATTGCGCAATCGTATCCGCCAGATCATGCAAGCTTGTTAGTCCTCCAGGCCCGACATACCCATCCGGATCGCGTGACTCCAATCCGTAATGGATCATGCCGTGATCTGTCGTAAGTATGATCGTCGTGGTCTCAAGCAGTCCCTGTTGGCGCAATGCCGCAACAAGCCTTCCGAGATCCGCATCCATCCGCATGATCGTCTCTGCGATATTGTCGTACCACTGCTGGCGTGTTCTTGCCGGACTCAGCCCGGCATAGGTCGTCTTGAAATTATGTCCGACGGAATCAATATCGTCGGCGTATACCGACAATAGCCGGGGCAGCTCTTCGAACACGATGCTCTTATCCCCGGTTTCGACCGGCTCGCCATTAATGATCTTGATCATTTCATCAATCCGGACGCTGAAGTTGCTCGGCAGCTTCTTGATATAAGGCCGGCTTGTGTCCCCTTCCGCCGTCCCCCTGTTCTCGAAGTACCATGCGTTCACGGAAGCTACCGTTATATCGTGGCGATGAGCCGCTTCCACTATGTTCTCCAGACGGTTATCCCTTGCGTACTGAATGACGCTGTTCTGCTCTTTGCTGTAGTATTTGTAATGATTGCCCGTATCGACAGGCCAGGCGCCGGAGACGATGCATTGCTGCATCGCTCCTGTAATCGAGGGCACCCCTGTCCCGGATTTTGTGCATAACGCTCCGTTATCTATCAGGGCATTCAAATGCGGTGTGCCGCTATATTGATCGTTAACCATTTTGTACCATGTATAAGCGAACCCGTCCCAATTGATATAGATTACGTGACGGCTCTCCCGATTACTGCTCATGCCCCTCACTCCGTTATGATGAAATTATTGGATGTTGGCGAACCATTCATTTGCTTCTTGCTCCAGCTTCTCGCCGCCGCTTGCTCTCCACTTCTCCACGAATTCATCGAAGTAGTCAACCGGCTTGTCTCCTGTAATAATGTTGATGAATGCCTCATCTTCGATTTTCTTCAGCTCTTCCTTGTATTTGCTATCCGAAGGCAGCGGAGACAGCAACGCATTGGATATCCCGCCTATGCCGAAGTAATTTTCCTCCGCCCAATCAAATCTTGGTTTCGCCCGTTTGATCGCATATTCAGCCGGCTCGAACGGATTCAGCATAACGCCCATTTCCGTCAATTTCTTCGCATCCATATCATTGATGAAACCCGGGAAGCCCGTTTCCTCGTTATAATCCCAATGCTCGCCTTTTTTGCCGAAAATGCTGGTCAAGTAATCCTCGTAAGATGCGTTCATGGCATCCAAGGTTTGAAGAATTTTAGCCAGCTTGTCCGGTTCCTTCTCCAGTTGCTTGCCAAAGCCGACAAGCGTCGAGCCAACTACACTCGGTCCGCCAATGCCCATCAGGCCATCCGGTCCGACTGGCGGCTTGCCGTAGACAAGGCTTTCCGCCGCTTCGGAATTGATTTTGCTGAATTCCAGATAGTTCTCCGACTTCGTATCTCCTTCATGGAGAAGCGGCTTCCAATGGTAGAAGGCGCCGATGCTCGTTAACCCGATTCTGCTATTGAAGAATGCATGGGAGAAAGCGTAGTATCCGCCTTGATTCTCGCCGGTAATAAACTCCGGATCGAGCACGCCGTCCTTATACCATTTGCTTAGCAGCTTCAACGCTTCCTTCACTTCCGGCTGCACGGATGCGTACACGAGCTTGCCGTCTCTCTCTTGCCATATGCCGGGCACATAGCCGAATGCGCCGTATACCGACTCCATTCCTGTCTGGGACAATCCGTACGTATCTTTCTTACCGTTGTTGTCAGGATCTTCGAGTGCAAATTTATACATCGCCTCCTCGAATTGTTCCAGCGTCTCTGGAGCCTTATCCATGCCGATTCCCTTCAGCCAGTCTCCTCGCCATACGATCGGCTTTCGCAGCGGGAAACTGTTCGGCTTCGGTATGCCATACAGCTTGCCGTCAACCTTTCCGTATTTCAATCCGCCCGGAAGCTGCTTCTCGATCATCTCGTTATACAGGAACGGAGCATTTTCTTTCAGCATATCCTCTGGAATTTCCGCGAGCAGATCCTGCTTCACATATTTTTGCAATGTCTCGAAGCCATTTACATCCATGAGGTCCGGCACTTCTCCCGATGCAAACCTCAAATTCATAATTTCGTGCCACTTGCCGCCTTCAATATTCCAGACATCGTAATCGACGTTCAGTTTTTCTTCCCAATATTTCAGCATCTCGCCGTTTTCATCGACAGGAACAACAGCCGATTTGGCAACAGAGATCGTATACTTCTTATCTTCCTTCTGGTCGCCTCCCGCATCGGCCTGAACGTTATTCGAGCCTTGTGCTGCGCCATTGCCCCCTCCATTCGACTGGTTGTCCTGATTGTTTGATCCGCTGCACCCCGATAATGTGGCAACAACCGCCAGACTGAGCGCCAATACCCCAATGAAAGACTTGCCGGATTTGTTCAACAACACCATCTACCTCCACTGTTTTTTTATAATCAAGCGATTGAATGATCTCGCCGATTAACCTTTAAGAGAACCGATCATCATCCCTTTGACAAAATACTTTTGCACGAAGGGATAGACCATGATGATCGGTATCGTGGCAACCATGACTGTCGTAGCTTTAATCGTCTCCGGATTGGCCACCAAATCTTCATCCGCCATCGCATTCAAGTCCATCATGTCCTGCGTTCCCTCGAGCACGATTCTGCGAAGGACAACTTGTAGAACATGCTTGTCGGCATCCGATATATAGATCATGCTGTCAAACCATGCATTCCAATGCCCGACAGCCGTCCATAGACTGAGCGTGGCCACAATCGGCATCGACAGCGGGATGACAATCTGGAATAATATGCGGATTTCGTTAGCCCCATCGATCTTGGCCGACTCCTCCAGACTTTCCGGTATCGACATGAAGAAATTTCTCGCGATAATCATTTGGAACGTATGAATTAATCCTGGCAATACAAGCGCCCATACGGAGTTCATCAAGCCAAGCGATTTGACCAGGAAGTAGCTTGGAATCAAGCCCCCGGAGAAAAACATCGTAAAAACGATGAACGCCGTCCAGAACCCCCGATGGGGAAACTGCTTTTTCGCCAGCGGATATGCCGTAAATATCGTTACCAGCACAGTTAAGGCTGTTCCAATTAGCGTGCGAACCATCGTATTGGCGAACCCGGATGCGATAAAATCATTCGTAAGCACCTTCATGTAGTTGTCGAATGTGACCTTGGAAGGAATGATACGAATCTGCGTGAGCGAGACATCGCCGGGACTTAACGATAATGAAAGCAAAAACATGAACGGATAAATCGTCGAAAGGCACAACACGATTAAAACGGTGTAGTTCAAAACATCGAATCCCTTTTCAATAGCGGTAGATTTCACATGCCCCATTCCTACATCTCCTTCTGCGGCAGCTGTCTACCATAGACCATAGTCATTCCACTTCTTGGCCAGAGCATTGGTCATGACGATCAGCACGAACGCGATAACATTTTTGAATAAACCGACAGCAGTAGCGAAGCTGTACTCCATCTCCACCATGCCCCGCCGGTACGTATATGTGCTCAGCACATCCCCGACACTGTATACAGCCGGATTATACATGTTGAATATTTGGTCAAAATCATCATTCACGATTTTGCCGACGGCAAAAATAAACATAATTGTAATAACCGGCAGCATGGACGGCAAAGTAATATAAAATATGTTCTGAATACGGTTGGCCCCGTCAACTGTTGATGCTTCGTACAGCTCAGGATTGATGGAAGTGAGCGCCGCCAAATAAATAATGGTTCCCCAGCCGACATCCTTCCATATATCCGAAGCGACCAGCACGCCGCGAAACCACGATGGGTCGGCCAAAAAATAAATCGGCTTCAACCCAATGGATTGCAGAAAAATATTGATCGGACCTATCGAAGGCGACAAAAATTGAACGAATAAGCCCGCAATGACAACCCAAGATAAAAAATGCGGCATATAACTGATCGTTTGAACCGTTCGCTTGAACAGGACATGCCTGACCTCATTCAACAGAAGCGCCAGAATGATCGGCGCCGGGAAGCCGAATATGAGCTTATAGAAGCTGATGACGATCGTATTGCGGAACACTTCCCAAAAGCTGCCCAGAGAAAACAAATCGCGGAAATGCTCTAAACCGACCCACTGGCTTCCCCATATCCCTTCACTGAAGCGGTAATCCTTGAAAGCGATCATAATGCCGTAAATCGGAAGATATTGAAAGACAATATAATAGATAATCGCCGGCACAAAAAGGAGCACCAAATACTTCTGCTTGTAATAAGAGACCCACCATCTGCGTTTCGATCGTTCCCTCGGAGAATCCTTACTCCCCACTGCAACAGACACCTTCATTCACCTCTCTCTCGCTTTTTTCTTTCCGGGATCGCTCCCTCGCTTAAACGTACACAAACCGTTTGGAACGAGGAATAGGAAAGAACGCAAAAGGTATAAAAAAAGGAACTTGGACAACTTAAATTTCTCTACAACATATAAAAAAAGCCGAATTTCGGCCGATTTTGATACATTTTCTTCTTTTTATACAATTAATCGTGAATATTTACGATAACTCAACAATGTTTTTCAATTTTTTTCAGCCTAATTAACGCACTTGCACTGCTCAATCAACTTTACAATATGTTAACGAACCCCATAAATCCTCTTAATACTGACGTGATAAAGTAAACGGTAACAAACACATCAAGGAGCGCTTGCCATGAGATGGTTCAGCCGGTTGAATACCGTTTTTTACAAGCTTGTCATGTCATATGTCGCGTTAATCTTCATTACAATCCTATTTGTCGGATTGGCTTCCTATCATTACTTCTCCAATATTTACAATGAAGAATTGAAAAAGATGGAATCTAAAATATTGAACCATACCAGCCAAAACTTATTGAACGAGATTGTAGATATTGTAGAAAGAAGCTATATTCTTGTTGCAATGGGCGACTCGCAGATCAGTCCCGCTGCCTATTTATTCGATCAGCCCTTGAATGGAAATCATGAGAAAATACATATTTCGCAGCAGTATCTTAAAAAAATAGCCGCCTCCTATCCGGAGGTGCTCGATTCCATCAGTATCTACTATCGTTCAAATGATATTGTCGTATCGTCCCTGTCAGGGGTAACGTATCTGGATGAAGAGAACGCATCGATTGATCTGGAATGGCTGGAACGCGTTCATAACCGGGAGGATGCGGATGCGACAATATGGGTAGAGGCCAGATCGGTCCCGCGCAACATTCATTCTAATTCGCATACCGCCAAGCTTGTAACGTTCATTCGTCCGTACCCGTATACCATTCGAACCGGGGAGGCCAAGGGGTATATAGCCCTGCATATTAAAGAAAGCATGCTGCAAAAGCTCATCCATTCCGAGAAAAGCTCGGAAGGAAATATGCTGTTGATCGGCAAAGATGGTACGATTCTGACCCATAATTTCCCCGAGGATGTAAGCAGCTCGTTGACAGCCCTGCCTTTTTACCGCCAAGTAACCGCTCCGGACAGCAGGGACGGCAGCTTTATTACGAGTGTCGGCAACACCGAGACGATGGTAACGTCGGTTACGGTCCCGAATACGGAATGGAAGCTTGTGAGCGCAACGCCAGTCAGCGAGTTCTACAAAAAAACAGTGCCGCTTCGCCATACATTGCTTACCATCTGTATCGCGGCTATAGCAATAGGCATTGTCATCTCGAACATATTCACGATGCGTATCTATAACCCGCTTCGCCCTATTATCAACAAAGCGAAAAGTGCTTTCGATCAAGGAAAAGCCGGTCACCAGCTTGATGAGAATGAGTTCTCGCTATTGGATCGCGTAATCAACAATTTATCCGTGAAAATTTATGATCTTGAGAATACGATCGATTCTAATGCGCCATTGATCAAGCATCATTTCGTACTTGGGCTTCTTCATGGCAAAATCCCCTCCAAAAGCGAACTGGAGGGGACGATGCGATTAATCGGTCTGCAGTTGCCTTACTTGAAGCACACGGCAGTGCTAATAAGGCTTGATGGAGCAACCATGTCCCAGTTGACGCTGGAAAACCGCCAGTTCATCAAATTTAATTTAATCAAGGAGCTGGAACAGTGGGACAAGGATAACACGAGGCTGCTTGCGGCGGAGTTGTCCGAATATGAATTATGCGCTATCGTGAATGCGAATGACGATGTGACAAAAAAACTGGAGCGGCTCCACAAAGACGCGAAGGAGTACGTGCATGACAACTTTATGATGAAGCTGACCTTCTCGGCAGGAAGACCCGCATCATCGCTGCTGGAGCTGGAACCTTCATGCCGGGAAGCGGCGGCGGCGCTCAAGTACGCACCAATTCATCCCGAACAGTCGTTGTTCTTCGCGGAGGTATGGATGCCGATGGAGGAAAGAGACGAAGAAATGCCGGCGGAGCTGACGGCACGCTTCTCAAGCGAGCTCCGTTCAGGACGGCTGTCTCAGGTGAAGGCGGTAGTAGAGGAATTTACGCATTTAGCGCAATCCGGAGCCTATTCTGCCGACCATTGTTGGGCCATGTGGACGGGGTTGACGGACGCTTACCGGTCCTATCTGGAGGATCTGCCATTGAAGGGGAGCGAGAGCCAATACGATGAGTGGCTGAAAACCAGTGTATACCCAGTCGACATCATAAGCTGCAAGTCCATGCTGATACAGGCGATTGAAGATACCTATCAAAACATCGAAGCACTGTCAAATCAAAAAAACCGCAACATGGTCACGTCCGCAAAGCAATATATATCCGATAATCTGCAACAATCCATCTCTCTTGAATCTGCCGCCGAACATGTCCGCATCAGCGGCAAATATTTGAGCCGGTTGTTCAAGGAAGAGACGGGACTGAACTTCTCCGAATACGTAAACCGAAAAAGATTGGAACTGGCGGAGCGGTACATTCTCACTTCCGACATGACCATTGAGCAAATATCCGCACATGCAGGCTTCAATAGCTCTGCATATTTCATCAAAAAATTCAAAGAGACCTATAGCGTTACACCTCGCATGTACAAGCAATATTACTTGTCTGAAGAAAAGAGAACGCCAAAGAAGGAGCTCGCACATTGAGCTCCTTCTTTGACGTTTCACTGGAAAGACTGATGAATCAAATCATTTCCGCCGCTTGCCCGCGATAATATTATGCGTTTTCGCCAAATACTTCTTCACTTGTCCGTAATCCGCGCTTGCCACTCCGGCGAACAAAATGTCGATAATCGTCAGCATCGCTATCCGCGAGCCCATAGCTCCGCTTCGAATGGAAATCTCGGGTGTCGATATGCTAAGCAATATATGCGCCCGCTCCGACAGCTCGCTCTTGTTATACTTTGTAATCGCAATCACCTTGGCCCCGTTCTTGCGGGCAATATCCAGCGCCTCCAGCACTTCGGGCGTCTCTCCGGAATTAGAGATGAAGATCGCGACGTCCCCTTTCTCCAGCAGCGTAGAGGCCGTCAATTGGCTATGACCGTCGGTATAGGCATGACAGATCTTATTGATTCTAGTGAATTTCTGCTCCGCATCCTGACAGACGAGGCCCGACGCACCGATCCCGAAGAATACAATTCGCTTGCTGATGCGAAGCGCTTGAACGGCCTTCTCCACGGCTCCACGATCGATGACGCTAAGCGTATCCTCGATAGAACGCATATTGTTGCGGCTTACATTCGAAATAATTGTACCCAGATCGTCACCGGGCTGAATGTCCGTATACTGCTCTCCGGACTCGTCGTCCATCGACCCCAGCGAAGCGGATATGCTTACGATAAAGCTTCGATAGCCGTTATAGCCCATCGTTTTGCAGAATCGCAGCACCGATGCGTCGCTTGTCTTGCTCGCCTGGGCCAGACTTTTTATCGAGAGATGAGGAATTTCTTCCTTATTCGCCAATATATATTCCGCGACCAAGCGCTCCACGGGCGTCAGGCTATCTTTCCTGTCCCGAATTTTGATCAACACATTATCGTTTATCGCCATCGGCAGCCGCTCCTTAACCGTATCATTTTTTTGCATCTAAATCGTATACGTATTCCCGATAAATTACAAGTACCACGCGCATACTCGCAGCAACTTCGAGCACTCTTGCACACCTTAAAATAAAAATTTATTTCAAAATAAAATTATCATTATGATAAATTTATTACAAAAATTATTGTTGGTCAAGGCTGAGCTGTGCTATACTATCGTCACAATTCAACCGAAATCTACTCTACTATTTCTGTAAAAGGATGGGTGACATGACCAAACCATTCAAAATCGCCATTATCGGCGCCGGAAGCACGTACACTCCTGAATTGATGGAAGGCATCATTAAACGCAAGCTCCAATTGCCTCTGGATGAATTGGCCTTGATGGACATTGACGAGCGAAAGCTCGACATCGTCGGAGGACTATGCGAGCGTATGGTAGAAGCGGCGGGTATGCCGACCAAGGTTGTGAAAACGCAGCAATTGGACGAAGCGCTCACGAAAGCCGATTTCGTATTGGGACAAATCCGTGTCGGCAAGCTTCCCGCTCGGGTGCTGGATGAGCAAATTCCACTGAAATATGGACTGATCGGTCAGGAAACATGCGGTATTGGCGGCTTCTTCAAAGCGATGCGCACTATTCCCGTTATGCTGGACATCGCGCGGCGTATGGAGCAGCTATGCCCGAATGCCTGGCTCATTAACTTCTCCAATCCGGCGGGCATACTGTCAGAAGCGCTGCTGACACACAGCCGGGTGAATATGCTGGGCTTGTGCAATGTGCCTTACAATATGTTCAAGAGCATCCGCGAGACGCTTCAGCTCCCCGATGCCGACCTGACTTATATCGGACTCAATCACTTAAGCTGGATTACCGGCATTCAGCATGGAGGCAAGGACTACCTGCAGGAAGCGCTAAGCATGGGATTGAATAGCGAAGCGATGAAGAACATCCCGTCCAGCGGCTTCAGCCAGCAGCTGATTCAATCGGTAGGCGCCATTCCATCCTCCTATCTGGAGTATTACTACTTCAAGGACAAGAAGCTGAAGCTGTTGAAGGACAGCGAGCTGTCGCGCGGGGAAAAATGCATGCAGATCGAAGATGAGCTTCTGGATATTTACTCCAATGCGGAGCTTCATACGAAGCCGGAACTGCTCTCCTCGCGCGGCGGTGCTAATTATTCCGAGGTGGCGATCAGTCTCGTCGACGCCATCTACAACGACAAGCAGGAGACGCACGTCGTCAACTTGCTGAATCGCGGCGCACTGGACTTCATGGAAGATTCGGACGCCGTCGAGATCGCGGCGGTTATCGGGAAGGATGGCGCGAAGCCCGTGCCACTGCCCGGATTCGCCAATCGGCATATTGTCGACTATATGCGCATGGTAAAGGCGTATGAACGGGAGACAGTCAATGCTGCGGTGACGGGAAGCGAGGAAGCGGCGATGCGCGCTCTCATGATGAACCCGCTCGTATTCGACTATACGGCCGCATACGAATGCTTCCAGGAGCTGAAGCAAGCGCATCGCGCGTATTTGCCGCAGTTCGCTTGAGGAGGAATGTCGACATGACAAGCCAGACATATGTAATCGGAGTAGACGGCGGCAATAGCAAGACGGATTACTTCCTGTTCGATGGCAACGGGCATTATAAGGATCATATTCGCTCCGGCACTTGCAGCCACGAGCAGTTCCCCGACGGGTATGAGAGCGCATTCCGCATTATGCGCGAAAATATTGCGCAGCTGCTGTCCCGCAACGGCGTAGAGATGAAGGACGTCGCCGCGGGCGCCTTCGGACTGGCCGGAGCGGACATCCCTCCGCAGAAGAAGCAGCTGGAGCAAGTGGTGGAGCGGCTAGGCTTCACTCGCTACGCGATGGATAACGACTCCTTCCTGGGGGTAAAGGCCGCCAGCGGCAAAGGCTACGGCATCTGCTCCATTAACGGGTCAGGAGCATGTACGGGCGGCATCTCGCCGAGCGGGCTCCGGCTGCAGATCGGCGGCGTGGGCAGCGAATTGTCCGGCGATGAGGCGGGCGGATACTACTTGTCCCGCCGCGTGCTGAGAGCCGTCTATGACGCCTTCTACCGGTTCGGCCCTGAGACAACGCTGACTCCGTCCGTTATGAACTTGCTAGGCATTGCGAATAAGGAGTCATTCATCGAGCATGCGCTTCAGGGCTTGCTCGCCAAGAGCTTGCCTTATACGGATCTGGTTACTGCTCTGTTCACTTGTGCGGAGAGCGGAGATTCCGTCTCGCGGGACATTGTCGCTCATTCCGCTCGACAGATGGCACTATCCACGGCCGGCTGTGCACGGGAGCTGGATTTCGCCGCCGGGGAGGCCATCGACATCGTCATGGCCGGTTCGGTCTGGGTGAAGGCGAAGTCGCCGGTCATGCGGGACCTGTATATGCAATACGTGGACGAACTGGTTGATCGACCTTGCCGCTACATTCTGCTGGAGGTTCCTCCCGCCGCCGGAGCAGTTCTGTGGGCGCTGGAGCTGGCGGGCGGCAGGCCCGTTGACGCCGAATTGCGCGGGATAGTCATCTCCGCTGTACAAGAGAGAGCAATAGGGTAGGCAACACCTGCCCTACTGCTCTCTTTTCTTTATAGCTGGACGCTGGACTGGTAAGCTGTCACACTCCAGCCGATGCCACATGCCTTGCAGCACCCAATTTAGCTACTTCCGCTCCTCCAACCAAGGTTTCATCGTCTGCAGCTCACCGACTGCCCACTCTCCCCCATCTCACCTTCACTCTCCCCACTTCATGAGCTTTTGCTCATGACGGATATGAAAATCCCCCATTTGATACATGAGATTCCGCCCTCTATAATCTAAGGCAACGGTCATGGAAATGGAGGAAATGAACATGAAAGCTATTGTACACGAAGGAGTCTCAGGAATTAAAGGATTGCGCTTAAGAGAAATCAACGACACATCGCCCGGACCGGGAGAAGTGAAAATCCGCATACGGGCTGCCGGGCTGAACCATCGCGATCTGTTCCTGATGGACAGCCGCAGTCAAACGGACGAACCCCTGATTATCGGCTCAGACGGGGCGGGAGTAGTGGATGCGGTCGGAGAAGGCGTGACGGAGCTTGCCACTGGAACCGAAGTCATCATCAATCCCAGCCTGAACTGGCCGATAACCGATGAAGTTCCCCGGCACTTGGCCATTGTCGGCGGCCCCTCGCCCGGCACTTTCGCGGAATATATCACGGTACCGGCGCACAATGCTCTGCCGAAGCCGCGCTACCTCTCATGGGAGGAAGCCGGCGGACTCCCCTTGTCCGCGCTGACCGCGTACCGGCTGCTGTTCACGAAAGGAGGACTGCAGAGCGGTCAACATGTGTTCATCCCCGGCATCGGCGGAGGCGTCGCCACCTATGCCATGATGATGGCCCGGGCTGCAGGAGCGACCGTCACCGTCTCATCCAGGAGCGAGTACAAAAGAAACAAGGCGCTGCAGCATGGCGCTCACTATGCTGTGGACAGCGCCGGAGATTGGAGCGCAGCATGGAACGGCGATCGTGCCGATCTCATATTGGACAGCATCGGACCTGCCACCTTCCATAAATACTGGGATATCGTCAAGCCGAATGGCCGCATCGTCGTCTTCGGGGCCAGCTCCGGCGATCATCTCACCATTCCAATGCGGGCGCTCTTCTTCCCGCAAATCAACGTACTGGGCAGCTCTATGGGCAGTAGCGAGGAATTCCGGGCCATGCTTCAATTCATGGAGAGCCATCAGTTGAGGCCGATTGTCGATTCGACATTCCCGCTGCAGGAAGCCGCCCGAGCGGTCGCCAGAATGCAGCTGGGCGAGCAATACGGCAACATCGTACTGACCGTCAATGAATAAGTTCGCTCACCTTCGACAATACCCGCGCCAAAAACGATTGGAATAGGCTAATGTTTGTCGTATATTAAGTAGTATGATACGTATACAACCTAAAAGATATGTTCTCCTGACAATTGCACTTCTATTGTTTATAGCGCTGCTGTTGACCTTGCGTTGGTGGTGGCTGTCAAGCAATACACCCGCTGCCCATCCCAACGCGGTACAGGGAGTACTTGACTTGCGCGGATGGAGCAATGACCGCTCCTTGCCGATTACACTGGACGGAGAATGGGAGCTATACCCGGATCAACTGTTAACCGATGCACCGTGGAGGCCGGAGAATTTCATTCGTCCCAACTATATCGCTGTGCCCGGAGACTGGGGAGATGTCATGCAGGGTGAGGAACAGCCTTCCTTCGGTTATGGCACTTACAGGCTGCGCATATTGCTGGACAAGCCTCCATCCGAGCCGCTTTCCTTCTGGATTCAGGAGATTCAGACATCGTCCATGATCGTCGTGAATGGCGAGCGGATGGACCCTATCGGCCTGCCCTCTTCCGACAAGGAAGGCTATAGACCCGACAATTCGTCATATACCGTGACCTATGAGTCGGATACGGAGACGACAATCGAACTGCTGGTTGGCGTAAGCAATTACGATCATCCGCACTATGGGGGCATTACCGGATCTATCCGATTCGGTGAACAGGCAGAGGTGGATTCGCAGAGATGGTACTCCATTGGCTTTCAACTGGCAACCTTTATCATTCTTATGCTTCACGCCTTGTATGCCGGTATTCTCTACTTTATCAATCCGCTGAACCCCAAGCACCAATCCTTTCTAAGCTTGTTCTTGCTGCTCATTGCCGCGGCAATTACGATTATTGCCGACCATGATCGCATCCTGTTCCTATGGTTTCCCATCTCATACGAATGGTCTGTGAAAATCCTTACGATTACCTACTTGTGGTTCCCGTATTTCCTGCTGAATCTAATTACAACGTTCCTGAGAAAGCGGATCAGCAGCCCATTGCATAGTCTGTACTTGACGGCATTGATTGCTTATACGCTGCTGGTGTGCCTGACGTCTATTCCCATCATGGACAAGCTGAAAACCAATCCGATTACAATCGCTCTCTATCTGCTGCCGCTGGCATGGTGCGTGTGGCTGTCGGGCAAGCTGGTGCTGACCAGGCAACGCAATGCGATGCTATTGCTATTCGCTTCGGCCAGCGTCATCTCCAGCGTGTTGTGGGGAATGCTCTATTCCTCTCATACCGAGGTAGGCATGTATTATCCGCTCGATATTATTATTGCGATTATTGGATTCTCGACGTATTGGTTCAGGGAGTTCATGCATAATTCGGAGGACAACATTCAACTGAACAAGCAGCTGCTGGAAACCGACAAGCTGAAGGATCAGTTCCTGGCCAATACCTCCCATGAGCTTAGAACGCCGCTGCATGGCATGATGAATATCGCTCAGACTCTGGCTGCCAGCGCGAGAGAGAATATGGATGAACAGAGCTATAAGAATCTGGAACTGCTCATACGCATCAGCCGGCAGATGTCGCACCTGCTGGACGATCTGCTGGAGATGGCCCAGCTGCGGGAGAATCGCATTGTGCTGTATAGGGAAGCTGTACATCTGCAGTCAGTAGCGTCTGGAGCGTTAGACATGCTGTCTTATCGGGTAGAAGGCAAGCCTGTACGCCTTCTGATGAAGATTGACGAATCCTTCCCGCCAGTGTCAGCAGATGAGAAGCGTGTGGCGCAAGTGCTGATCAATCTGGTGCAAAATGCGATCAAATTCACAGACGAAGGGGAAATCTCCGTCTCGGCGGAGAGAAGCGGCAATTCAGCCATCATTCAGGTATCGGATACGGGCATAGGCATGGACGCGGCAACACAATCGCGCATATTCCTGCCCTATGAGCAGGGCTCCGTCAACATAAGCAGCGGTATCGGCCTTGGACTCAGCATCTGCAAGCAGCTCCTCGAGCTGCATGGCAGCGAGCTGACAGTAACATCCGCTCCTGGCAAGGGTACCGTCTTCCGCTTCTCCCTCCCGCTGAGCGAAGCGTCGAGCGGTACGACGGTTATGCGCAAGGACAGTCCGAATGCCGAGCGTAGCTACGAGCTGCCATTGCGCGCAGACCTATGGACCGAGGAACCGGTCGCCGGCGATAGCATTCATGCCGCCGCATCAGAAGAAGTCTTGTCTCGCATTCAGCTGCTGGCCATCGATGACGATCCCGTCAACCTGAAGGTGCTGACCGGCATTCTGCCCGCAGAGCATTATCAGGTTACCTGCGTCACGTCCGCTCAGGAAGCGCTTCGCCTTCTGCGCTCGCAGTCATGGGATCTCGTCTTGGCCGATGTCATGATGCCACATATGTCCGGCTACGAATTAACACGTAGAATTAGAGAGCACTTCACCATGTCGGAGCTGCCGATCCTGCTGTTGACGGCACGAAGCCAGCCGTCCGACATCTACGCCGGCTTCATGGCCGGAGCGAACGATTACGTCACCAAGCCGGTCAACGCCTTGGAGTTGAACTACCGGATCAAGGCGCTTGCCGCCTTGAAGCATTCCGTCAAGGAGAGGCTCCGTCTGGAGGCGGCCTACCTGCAAGCCCAGATACAGCCGCACTTCCTGTTCAACACCTTGAACTCCATAATGGCATTAAGCCATATTGATCAGAACAAGATGTCCGAGCTGGTAGAAGCGTTCACCTCTTACTTGCGTATCAGCTTCGACTTCCTGAACGCCGGGGAGCAGGTTCCGATTGCCCATGAGCTGAAGCTGGTGCAAGCGTATCTGTTCATCGAGAAGGAGAGATTCGACGACAGGCTGACTATCGTCTGGGAGGTAGATTCGTCAATCGAGACGCCGCTGCCGCCCCTGACGATTCAGCCGCTGGTGGAGAATGCCGTCAAGCACGGGCTTCATGCGCAGCGTGAAGGCGTGACCGTTGTCATTCGAGTCGTGCATGGCGGCGAGTCCGTTATAGTCGAAGTCGAAGACAACGGCAGCGGCATGAGCCAGCAACAAATCAATGCGCTGCTGGGCAAAGGTGCGAGGAGCGCCGGCGGCATCGGAATCCATAATACGAACCGAAGGCTGATGCAGCTATACGGCAACGGTCTGCATATAGTCTCGGAAGTTGGCGCGGGCACGACGGTATCCTTCCGCATTCCAAGCTACGGTTCACAGCCCGTATCACAATAAAATGGAAGGAAAATGAAGAAATTTGTCGAATTAACATCACTTATGAAGCCTATAAACCGACGAAAAGTGATCAAGTACTTATTGCTCATCATACTCTATCTTACTGTCATGCTGTCCCTCCGCCTTTGGTGGCTGACCGACAACACTCCGCCCGAGCACCCGCACGCGGTTCAAGGTGTTGTCGACCTTCGGGGATGGGACTTCAAGCACTCCCCTCCTATCACCTTGGACGGGGAATGGGAGTTTTATCCGAACCAGCTCTTGTTGCAGCAGGATTTGGCGCAGCTCAGCGGAGACATCCCGCAATTCATATCGGTTCCTAGTGATTGGAAGGACTCTGTAAGCGGCGACCATCTTTCTTACGGCACGGGAACGTATCGATTGCGCATCCTGCTGAACCCGGATATCCAAGATCCGCTTGCCTTATGGTTGCTTGACGTGGAATCTTCATCTATTGTGGAGATTAATGGGGAGAAGCTTGCCGAGTATGGCAAGCCCGGAACTTCCCGTCGCGATACCTCCCCCAGAACGGGTTCCTATACTGTCACTTATGAGCCGGAAGGCCAGTCCCAGATGGACTTGCTGATCCAGGTAGGCAATTACGTCAATCCGCGGAGTGGAGGATTAACGAATTCGATTCAATTCGCCTCGGTGTACGAACTTGATAAGAAGCGGTTTAATTCCATCGGCCTTCAGCTTGCAACCTTCATTATTCTGTTGCTGCATAGCTTATATTGCTGCATCCTTTATTTCTTTAATCGCAAGCAGACATTATTCCTGGTATTTCTGCTGCTGCTTCTAACAGCCGGTGCGACCATTATCACAAGTCACGATGGACTGCTGCACACATGGCTGTTCATCAATTATACATGGTCAACCAAGCTGACGTTATTGGCTTATCTTTGGTTTCCTTTCTTCACTCTGATGCTGGCCAAAAGTTTCTTGCGCGCCAAAGCGGCAAAGCGGCTATGGGGAATCTATCGGGCTGCGCTCATTCTATATTCCCTATTTATTCTCGCAGCGCCTATCGTACCCGTTTATTACTCGCTTCTGACACGGCTGCCCTTGCTTCTCTACCTCTTCCCTTTAACATGGTGCATCTGGCTGTTCGGCAAGCTGGTCGCAATGGAGCACCGCAATGCCGTATTCCTGCTGATTGCCGCCGCCAGTGTGGCATCCAGCGTCTTATGGGGGATATTCTTGCCTTACGAGAAAGTCGGTATGTATTATCCCATCGATATTATTACAGCGATTATCGGATTCTCGTCCTACTGGTTCAAGAAGTATATACTCAATGCCGAAGAAAATGCCGGAATGAACATGAAGCTGATGGAAGCCGACAAGCTGAAGGACCAGTTCCTCGCCAACACTTCGCATGAGCTGAGAACGCCTCTTCACGGCATTATTAGCATCGCCCAGAATGTTGCCACTAGCGAGAAGGCTTCCATGAGCAGCAGCAATCGCAAGGATATGGAGCTGCTGGTCAGTATCAGTAGGCGAATGTCGTATCTGTTGGACGACTTGCTGGAGATCGCCCAGTTGAGAGAAGGCCGGATTGTCCTGCAGAAGGAGCAGCTGCGAATCGGCCCGATTGCTTCGGGAATCATCGATATGCTGCATTATCGGATACAAGGGAAACCGGTTGAATTGCAGATGAATATCAGGGATGACTTCCCGCTTATCGAAGCGGATGAACAACGGCTTGTACAGATTCTCATCAATCTTGTGCAGAATGCAGTCACTTATACGGACGAAGGAGTAATAGAAATTGCTGCCGCTACAAGCGGAAGCATGGCCATCATCTCCGTCACAGATAGCGGCATAGGCATGGATAAGGATACGCAAGCGAACCTATTCCAGCCTTACGAACAAGGGATAACAGAATCAAGCAGCAGAGGCGGCATCGGGCTAGGATTGAGCATCAGCAAACAACTCGTCATACTTCATGGCGGCGATATTGCCGTTATCTCGGAACCGGGAAGAGGATCGACCTTCAGCTTCACATTGCCGCTAAGCAACTCCGGCATGATCGAGGCAGCGAGGCAGCAGCCTTTGCTTCGGGAGGAGCCTGCAACAGTTGATCCTTACAAGCCGCTTCCATCATCGCGATTGGAAGAAGAGATGCTTAACGATACCAGGACGGTTGCTGTCTCCGCGAGGACATTTCACATCTTGGCAGTGGACGATGATCCTATCAACTTGAAGGTGCTGACAAGCATACTGCCATCGGAGCAATACTCGATCACCTGCGTCTCATCCGGCCAGGAGGCACTTCGATTGCTGCGCATGAATCCGTGGGACTTGCTCATCATAGATGTCATGATGCCGCACATGTCCGGCTATGAATTAACGCGAAGAATAAGAGAGCAGTATGCCCTGCCGGAGCTGCCGATTCTGCTGTTGACGGCACGAAGTCAGCCAACCGATATTTACGCTGGCTTCATGGCCGGAGCGAACGATTACATCGCCAAGCCGGTCAATGTTGCAGAGCTGAATGCCCGCATCGAAGCGCTTGCCGCCTTGAAGCATTCCGTCAAGGAAAGACTGCAGCTGGAGGCTGCCTACTTGCAGGCCCAGATTCAGCCGCACTTCCTGTTCAACACGTTGAATTCCATCATGGCGCTCAGCCATATCGATCAGGATAAGATGTCTAAGCTGATAAAAGCTTTCACCTCATACTTGCGGATAAGCTTCGACTTCCTGAACGCCGGGGAGCTAGTTCCGCTCCAGTATGAGCTGGAGCTCGTTCGGACGTATCTCTATATCGAGAAGCAGCGCTTCGAAGAAAGACTGGACATTCGCTGGGAAGCGGATTCGTCCATCGGGGTACTCCTCCCTCCGCTGACGATTCAGCCGCTGGTGGAGAATGCCGTCAAGCACGGGCTTCATGCACAGCGGGAAGGTGTGAAGATCTGTATACGCATCTCTCGGCAGGGCAGCGATATTCGGATTGAGGTGGAGGATAACGGGAAAGGCATGGATCAGCATATGGCGGATAAGCTGTTGCTTACGGCTCATAAGAACAGCGGGGGGATCGGGGTATACAATACGAACAGAAGGCTGCTGCAGCTATACGGCAGCGGCCTAGCGATATCCTCCAGGCAAGGTGAAGGCACGACAGTATCGTTCCGCATTCCCTGGAACGATACTTAGTCCGCCATGCCTGCCGGTTATACGAATCCCAACGTTCTGGAGCGCTCCTTGCTTATCCAATCGCCGCTGTGACCTTTGGAGAAGTCGGACTTCATCTCCGCAATGAGCCCTTCCAGCTGCACTTCGCTCTCGTAATGCATCTGCAGAGCGGCAGACACATACAGCTCACCGAGCTGGGCGTAGGTGAAGCCTTCCGTCAGCTCCGCTGCGGCGTCAACCTGCTCTTCGCAGAGGAATCCGCCAAGACCTTTGCGGATGAGATAAGCATGGCGCTGCTGCTCGACCGGCGACTTCACCTCATAGGCCCGGTCGAAGCGACCGGCGCGATTCATAAGCGCCGGATCGATCCGCTCCGGGTAATTCGTCGTGCCGATGAGGAATATGCCTTCCTTGGAGCTCGCCCCGTCCAGCGTATTCAGGAAGTAGGAACGGCACGATTCCGGCATGGAATCGATATCCTCGATAACCAGCACCATCGGCGCCATCTTCATCGCCGCCGCGAATACTTCCTTAATGGAATCGCTGGAGGTATACTCCGTAATCTGCCAATACGCGATCGGCGCTTTCACTGTTGTCGCAATCGACTTCACCAGCGTCGTCTTGCCGTTGCCCGGCTTGCCGTACAATAGAATTCCTCTCTTGTAAGGGATGCCGTATTGCCGGAAGAACGCCCCGTCCTTGGAGAAGAATTCGTCCACCGATCGATAGATATGCGTCTTCAGCGAATCCTCCATGAATACGTCGTCGCGCGTGACGTCCTGCATCGCCCCCTTGCGCTCCTGCTCCAGCCCGTCGTCGGTATCCGTGAACACGTGCACCTTGCCCTCGGATAGCTGCCGCTTGCGAATATGTTCCAGGAACATCCGCATACAATCGTCATTCTCCGCGAAGATCAGCTCTTCATGGCCCAATCCGTAGTGCATCTCGTACGGAATTCTGGCGAAGGCGACGCAATACTCCGGGTACAGGAACAAATTGTTCAATACGGACGGACGCAGATGATAAGCGGACTGGAATCCGGCCTCCTGCACATAGCTGAATGTCCGCGTACTGGCCAGATCGAACAGGCTTGCGCAATGCTCCACTCCGGGGTAACCGCTGCGAATATCCTCCTCCAGCGCATGCCACAGATCCTGATTGTCCTCCTCATACAGCTGGAAGGATGTCGAGAATCGCTGCTGAAGCGTATCCTTTATGCGCTGCACGACGGCAGGGTAATGAAAGTAGGATGCGGAATTGGACTTGCGATGCTCCGAATCCAATCCTTGTACTATAAATGGAATGTTATGATCGATAGAACTCTTCATAGATAACTCCTTTATTCTTTATTCCTCTACGCACGATGGGCATGATACCACTTCGTCACTTCTTCGCTTGGAACCGCATCAAGCTCCTGCTCCAGTATGGCGGCCAGCGAGCGGTATTGCTCCTCCATCCCTGTCGGATGTTGAATATCGTAATACAGCTTCATAAGGTTGAAATAGCTTTCCTCTACCAGCGGGTCCACTCGTTGCATATGCAGCTGAATGCGAATCGCATCTTCCCATGCCCCCTCTGCCATATAGTAGTCGCTCAGCTTGATGGCATGCGCAATCCAGAGCCGTCTCAGCCGGTCCTGCTCCGCTTGCGCCCAGGCATAGTCGTAATCCGCCAAATAACCGCCCTCATAATCGGCAAGAACCTGTTCATAGCCTTGAATACCGCTTGCGTGAAGCGGCGCCAGAGCACCGAGCTTCTCCTCCCACTCGCTCACATCGGCGGCAACATTGCCCCAATACAGCTTGTAGCCCTCGGTCAATCTCGCATTCTGAATCTGTATCTCCTCGCCGCTAATCTCCTTCAACGTGCGGCGGGTCTGATAGATTGTCGTATAGAGCTGCTGCGAAGCTTTCTTCTCCTCTATCCCCGACCACAGCAGCTCCAGCAGACTATCCTTCCTTACAATCTGGTTGCGATAGTGGAACAAGTAAGCGAACAGCTCCTGCGCTTTGTTCGTGCGCCACTTGATCAGCTCCGGCTCTCGCCCCGGCTGCTGGATGCGAATGTTCTGGAAGAAGCAGATCCGCTGCTCCCCTTCCTTGGCCTGACCCGCCGACGACGGGGCGGATTGTATGCGCGTACGAAGCCGTCCGATCGTCTTCTGCAGCCGCTCATGATGAACGGGCTTGAGCAGATAGTCCAGCGCATTCAGCTCGAAAGCCTGTATGGCATAGCTGTCATAAGCAGTCACGAATACGATCTCGATATCGGGCAGCTCATTCTGAATATGAACGCCCGCTTGCAGCCCGTTCATGACGGGCATGGATATATCAAGGAACACCACATCCGGCCGCAGCTCCTTCACCGCCTGAATAGCCTCTATGGCGTCCATATAGGTTCCTGCAATTTCAATGCCTTCAATCTTCTCCAGCAGCATCCTCATCTGAACAATCGACAGCTTCTCGTCATCAACCAGCATTATTCTCATATGCACGCCTCCTGCCCGCATACCATCATCCCTAATATTAGAAGGAAATACCAAAGCAACAGCGAATTATAGTTACGTTATATTATACATGACTGTCGAAAGGTGGAGAAATGCAAATTGTTGCAAACACACAGTAAGAAATGGTTAAGCTCGTTTATTCTGATATGCAGTAGCGGAATTGCAGGCGAGAGGCGTTACCGTTGAGAATACGCTCCTGCCGGAGCCCGAACCGCAGCCTATCGCCGTCTTCAATGATGCCGAGCAGTTGACGTTCGAGATTGATCCCTATATCGAGAGCGGCACGACAATGGTCCAATTCCGGCCGCTCTTCGAAGCATTCGGACTGGAGCTCGGCTGGGACGGAGAGACAAGAACGGTCACCGGCACGAAGGAACGGCTGAAGATCGAATTGATCATCGGCAGCAAGACGGCCCGCGTGAATGGCTTGGAGGTAACGCTGCTGCAAGCTCCGGTGCTGAAGGACGGCAATACGATGATTCCGCTTCGCTTCGTCGGTGAGGCGACAGGCAGAAGAGTGCTGTGGGACGGCGATACGCGGACAGTCGGCATTAACCAGACGGTGATTTCCTATAACTTCGGCATGCTGTTCTCGAACGATACCGTATACGAAGGCGACAACGTGGACGGCAAGCCGGATGGAAAAGGTAAGTACTTCTATAAAGACACTCTGCTGTATGAGGGCGAAGTCGTCAACGGCGTCATTGAAGGCAACGGCATCATGTACGATGCCGCCAACCCCGATTCCTACTATGAAGGAAAGTTCCGCAACAACCGCTTCCATGGACTTGGAAAGGCCGTCTATGACAACGGCTCGTACCATATCGGCGAATACGCTGACGGCATGCGAAAAGGTGAAGGCAAGCTGTATACAGCCGAAGATCAATTGATTTATGAAGGCATGTTCCAGCACGATGCATTCCACGGGGAAGGCACGTACCACGGGGAAGGCTTCAAGTACGAAGGAGGCTTCTATCTCGGCTATGCCCATGGCAACGGGCGGGAGTATATAGACGGGGAGCTGACGAATACGGGCGAATGGTACCATGGCTCCAAAATAGCGGGAGAGACTTATGCAGACGGGAAGCTGTGGTACAAGGGCGACTATCGGAACAACAACCCGCATGGCATGGGCGCGTTCTACAATGAAGCAGGCGAGCTCACATACCGTGGAAGCGTAACCTTCTTCGAGCAATCGGGTGTAGGCATCCTCTACTACGATGACGGCAGACGATACATTGGCGATGTGTTCGAGGGCATGGTGGAAGGTCAGGGCGTCCTGAAGGCTTCAGACGGAACCGTTATCCACGCTGGGCAGTTCTTCGACGGCGAGATCGACGAGAATCCCGAGGAGACGTCCAACAGCACCGCTTATACGATAAAGCAGCTGCGGATGTGGGCGGATCATTTTGTTATTGACGGCTTCGAAAACAATAATCTGGGACTTACTCCGCAGCAGGCGATGATGTTCATCGAGCTGGGCTCGGAAGAGCATCTGCAGCAGTTCAACGAGCTGTCGCAGGAAGACAAGATCGCCTTCATGAACGGTTACGCGCAAGCCCACTGGGGCGATGTGCTGGGTGTCGACGAATGCTTCACCTACGTCGTATTCGGTCAGCATTCTTATGCCTCCGCAACGCTCAGCTACGAGATGGCTTCCGAGGATGTGGAGCTGGAGTCCGATCCCGAAGGATGGCAGATTTTCGAATAATGACAGCATCCTGTAATGGAAGAAAGAGGGCGGCATCCCGGCCGCCCTCTTTCTTCGCTTTAACCTCTTCACCATATGGACAAGCCGCTGTAACGCATTAGTCTGATCAGCATGACTGCCGCTTCAGCACGGCTGGCATAGTCAGCAGGCTGGTAGTTGCCTTGCTCGTCCCCCCGGACAATACCGGCGGCAGCGGCAAGCTGAACGGCCTCTTCTGCCCAATCTGCTATGTCATCCTGATCGTTGAATGACTGGTCCGTGTTTTCCAGAGCAATATTTAAGTAACGCAATGTTCGAACAATCATAATAGCCATTTCCTGACGGGTAACGACCGCATTCGGACGGAACGTTCCATCCTGATACCCCGTAACGATTCCTGCATTCGTCGCTCCGGTTACAGCCTTCTCATACCATCGTCCGTTCACATCGCTGAATGGCGATTCTGCTTCTTCAGCTTCCAGTCCTAATATCCTGGACAGCAGAGAAGTGAATTCCGCTCGAGTAATTGAACTTTCCGGATCAAATCTGGAATCGCTCCGCCCCTCAATAATGAGCATAGAAGCTAATAGTTCCACATCATGGCGGGACCAATGATCCGCGAGATCAGGAAATGCTACAGGACGATTTAAGATCATATAAGTTCCAGCTGAATGGCCACTGGATTGAACGTACCATTTGTGCTGTTGCTCATCATACTGGAAGTTGGAAGATATAAACTTCAATTCCTGAGCAATCTCATCCCATTGAGCCAATATGGAGCCTTCCACAGGCTTCTCTCCGCTTACCGTTACCGACAGGCTGAGCATCTCCTCCGCATCCAGTCCCCCTTCTTCACCTAGCATATCGCGATACTGGACAGTAAAGGTTACAGGACTAATCACCGTTCTAGCCCCAAGCCGCTTTGCGATCTGTTGAACTTTAGCATGAACCGCCTTGTCCGACTCGCCAATCTTCAAGGTGATCGTCTCCATATCGGCCGTTGTTTTGTCCGCGAACGCCTTCTTTACATTTGCGAACGAAAGCAGCACACTACCACGATTATTTCGAACCTCCAGAGCAAAGTCCTTATTCATGGCTAATGTATCATTTAGAACTTTTCTACTAATATTCACCTGCGTTTCGCTATCCGTATCCACATGTATGACCTTATGTCCGGAACGGGCTTGCTCCGGCGCGATCGCATAAGACGTACTCCCAGCATCTGACACGATTCGAATAACAGAAAGCTCGTGCCAAGGGATATGAACGCTGCCGATTGTCTGTACAGAGATGAACATGCTGCTCTCCTCACTGACATTGCCGGCCGCATCTGTTGCCGTTGCGAACAGTTCAACTTTGCCAAGAGGCACATCAACCAACTCAATGGACCACGTTCCGTCAGCCGCTGTCGTAGCGACGCCTTGAATATGAAGATCAACGGCTGTAACGGTGACCTCGCTTCCCGCTTCTGCAGTACCGTTAATCATTGGATTGCGGGTGAAGAACGCTTCTCCATCCGTTATCGTAAATACGGGAGCATCTGGCGCTTTCGTATCCACATGTATACCGCTCAGATCAACAGACGGCAATGACAGCATAAGGGCATTGCCTGCCGCATCCGCTATAGCTCCGCCGTTCAGCTTCATAGTTGTTCCCCACTCTATGCCGTCCTCATCGTTCACACCTTCGGCAATTGTGTAGACAAACGTCAGCTTGTCAGTTGGCATTGCACTCGATCCTGCGTATTCAGCTTGAACCGTTGTCCCTCCGATAATAAGCTCTATCGATGGTGTACCACCAATATTATGGACAACTACAGGTTCGCTAACTGTAATATGGAACTCCAGCTTTTCTCCAGCCTTATAGATGCCTTCCAAAGGAATATCCGCTTCCACTGCGTTAGGTGCCGTCGCATCCACTATAATGCCGCTTATGTCCGGCAGCGCCGTGAAGCTTATATCCGCCGCATTGCCCGCCGCATCCTTAATCGTTGCTCCGTTCAGCTCCAGCGGCGCGATCCCTGCGAATGCTATGCCGTCGCCGTCCAGATCGCCGGACTGCACCTCGTACGCGAACACCAATTCAGTAGGGCTGGATGCAGTCCCATCATATTGCGCTTCCTTCGCAATGCCTCCCATATCAAGCTGCAAGAGGGGCTTGCCGCCTGTCGTATTCACGGCTGCCGGCTCGCTGACCGTGACACGGAAGGTAAGTACATCACCTGCTACATACGTGCCATCTGCTGGCACTGTCATTCCCGTCATCGCCGGAATCGTGCTGTCCACGACGACTTCGGACGTATCCCCAATGCCGGACAGCGTCAACGCAGCCGCATTGCCGCTGGCATCCTTCACCGTTCCGCCGTTCAGCTCAATGGCTGCTGCCCCGCTTAGATCCACAGATTCCCCGTTCCCATCATTCACAGCAACGGTGTACAGAAACTTCAGCGCATTGGTGCCGCTGCCGGAATCGTAGGATGCCCGGTAGCCGGTACCGCCGATCCGGAATGCAATGAACGGCGTGCCGTTCACCGCATCCACTTCTACCGCTTCGCTATAAGTGACGGTGATCGCCAGTTCGTCCCCCGTCCGGTATACGCCGTCTATCAGTGCAACCGACTGCACCACTGGCACAACGGTATCCACCAGCACGTCCGTCAGATGCAGCGGCGCCGGCACGGCATGGGAAGCCTCGTTGCCTGCGGCATCCTTCACTTCCGCCGTACCCGGCAGCACCGCCGCGGCCAACTCGATGCCGTCGGCATCCTCCAGATTCGCCTCCAGCGTATACGTGAAGACAAGCGCCGAGCTTCCTGTTCCCGAAGCATACGCTGCTTCAACCGACCGGCTGCCTATCGTCAGCGGCAGCTTTGGCATGCCGCCCGTTACGATAACCGCTTCATCGTAGTTCACCGTCAAGCGCAGTGTAGCCCCAGTCAAGTAGGTGCCTGGCGTGATTGCCACGCTTGTGATGGCCGGTGCCGTCGCATCCACTATAATGCCGCTTATGTCCGGCAGCGCCGTGAAGCTTATATCCGCCGCATTGCCCGCCGCATCCTTAATCGTTGCTCCGTTCAGCTCCAGCGGCGCGATCCCTGCGAATGCTATGCCGTCGCCGTCCAGATCGCCGGACTGCACCGTGTAGCGATAGATAAGTTCTTGGCTGTTCGAACCTTGTACATAGTCGGCATACTTCCTGTCATCACCTATTTGCAGTGCCAATCTCGATGTTCCCGCACCCGCCACATGCACTGGTTCTTGGAAGCTGACCTTGAAGTCAAGCTCAGCGCCTGCTGAATAGGTTCCGTTGACGACAATAGTCATGATCCCCGTTATAGAAGGAACTACACTATCCACTTTAATCCCTGAAGTGTCCAAGCTGCCCGGAAGCGCCAGATTGGCCGCATTGCCTGCCGCATCCTTAATCGTTGCGCCATTCAGCTCAAGCCCTGTCATTTCAATTCCGTCCGCATCCATCTGCCCACTTGGGACGGTCAGCTTGAAGCTTGCTGATGATCCGCTATGCGTATCAAACGGCGCTTCAATACTGGAGCTTCCGATCCGAAGCTTCAGCACAGGCGATCCCGTAACCTCGATGGTCTCATCGAATTGCGCCTGGAAGATCCATTCATCGCCTTCCTTATACCATGCTGCAGCAGGAACGGCGACCGTTGTTATAACAGGTCTCTTCGCATCGATCTGAACGCCTCCGAGCGCAGGCACTCCAGCTAATGCGAGTCCAACCGGCACCCCGTTATCGCTTAACATCGTACCGCCATTCAGATCTAATCCCGTTAATCCAATCCCGTTGGAATCCTGCATTCCCTCTTCAATCGTATAGGCAAACCGGAGTACGGCGGTGCCGCTGCCGCCGCTATATAGCGCTTGCTTCGGCTCCCCTCCAATGTCAAGCATCAAGGCCGGCTTGCCGCCTGTCTCGTTGACTGACACATTGCCATCATATAGCACTTCGAAGGCAAGAGTGTCCCCCGCTTTGTACACAGCATTGGCAGGCACGGACAGCGATTGCACATGAGGAATGGTATGAATCTGCACCGGTACGGCAGCCTCGTTGTTGCTTGTCGCCTTTTCTCCGCCGCCAGATACCTGTGCTGTCAGATTGACCGGGCTCGTCGCATTGGCCGCAACGTCAACAGTGACAGTCAGCGTAGAAGTCGCACCCGCCGCCAGCGGAACAGAGCGCGTGCAAGCGCCTGTCAAGCCGACGCATGACCAGCCATCGGACGTATCAATACCAGTGACCGTTAAGCCGCTATGCGCCCCGCGCATCAATGTTACTGCTTCATTGGTGTCCACAATTCCATTGTTCGCTACTTGTATCTCATATTGCGCCCCTGTCTGCGTCTGATAGAAGCTGCCGATCGGTGTAATGTCCACTGTCAGATCCGGATAAGCGACAACCTCCAGCTCCAAGGTCGAGCTCAAGGAATGAGGGACGCCGTCTATCGTTCTTGTCGCCGTTAACGTATACGATACATGCCCGGCTCTACCTGTCGCAGGTGTCACCTTCAATGTGCGATTCGTCCCTATCTCTTCGAGCGGCAAGTCGCTCGCAATAAGACCGCTTGGATTCTCGCTGCTCCTCATGGCTGACAAGTCCGTCGCATCTCTCATATTCAACAATTGCGAGAAGGCGTTATTAGCCGTGACTTCGAAGCTCCACCCTTCGAATGAACCGGCAGCAGCGGCGTCATCCACTAGACGCGGAAATCCTCGCTGATCGTACTCTGAATCTGTCGTCACTGGACCTCCAACGCTCCTTGCCGCACTGTCCGCCGCAAGTGCATGAGTAGGGGTGTACCCCCCATTATCCGCCAGCGGAAGCAGTCCGGCATTGCCCACGATGATATTATGCCCCGACTCCATATCTCCGTTGAACACCCCTGCCGCCATCGTCAGCACATTGTATTGACTGCTTGCAGCGTCAAGCTGCGGCACATTGCCGGCGCCAAGTCCGATATCCGCCCGGTCCGGCCAAGACGGGGCCGTATTTCCGGATATAATCGAACTGGTTAATACCGCAGAGCCGGCAGCAAGCAATATACCGCCCCCGGGCTTTAACTGACTATTATTATTCGTCATCGTTATATGGCTCAAGCGCGGACTAACGGCACTCTGCGGAACAGGATTGGCAGCGATCAGCATACCGCCGCCTCCATCTCTGGCTTGGTTGCCGCTGAACGTACTGTTCACGATAACCGTATCTGCAGCATATACAGCAGCGCCTCCGCCGACCCCCATGCCTCCGCCGAGCGTTCCCCTTGCCTCATTGCCGATGAATGAGCTGTTTTTAATTTCATGCTTTCCAGTACCGGCATCAGGCATTGCAGCCATGCCTCCACCCGCCCATCGATCCGCTACATTATTCTGGAAGTTAGTAGAATCAATCGTTAGAGCGATATCGCCGTCAACGAATAAACCGCCTCCGTTAACAGCGGCAAAGTTGTCTTCTATTACCGCACGGTCCAATACAAGCTTGCCGCCGGACGGTCCGGATACATACAAACCGCCTCCGGAGCCGTCATTCCCCGTCCTATTGTTACTCACTACGACATCTCGTAGCGTTAAAGTTCCGTCACCCGTATCCGCGAATATGCCTGCTCCGCCGAAAGCCATCCCGTCAGGAGCTTGTCCGTTCATAATCGACAACGCTTCCATATGGACATCCCCGAATGAATCCGATGCATGCTCGTTAATCACGACGGCACGATCGCCATTGCCAATAAGCCTCGTCCCTCCGGCGCCGCTGCCGGAACCGATCAGGCTAACGGCCGCTTCCACTTGCAACGGTCCACCGGACAGTTCATAATCGCAAGCCCCCAGATGAATCGTATCCACAGCTGCTGATGCATTGCTCGCTGTAATGGCCGCCCGCAATTCGTTCACGCGATCCGGGCCGCACCCTACCGTTCCCGCCTCTGCCGTCGTCGCGATTCCCGACATCGCCAGCAGAGCAATGGCCAACAATAAGCTTGCACGCGCAACCACACCACGAGCTGATCCTCTCCTGCCTTTTTGCAATCCCATCTCCTCGTCTCCTTCTTCCACGTTGGTTCCCCTTACGATCGGCTAGGATACACCCCGTACAAAGCAATGACAAAATTGATTCCCAAATAAGGGCTCATATTGGAGTGCGCTTGTCCACCGCCGGCTGTCGACAAGACATCGCGATGCATCAGTTCTCCGACTGCCGGCGCAGCATAAAGCTCGCCCCCTCTTCTCCCCGAGGTCTCGCTCGGGAGTGCATTTAACGGATTTCCTTGCGGGACAACCGCGGACCCATGCTTTAATTGATGGGCATGCTGAGGGATTTGCGCCTCTGTTAATGTAACCGTTGAAGCTCCCCCTTGCTCACCTAAGCCTCTTAGTGTTAAGCCCGGCCCCTGTTCAGGATGCATAGGAACTCTTCCCTGAAGGTTCGGCAGAGCGAAAGTCGATCGACCGTCACCGCCATACGTAATGCCAAGCAAGGAGAACAATGCTGTGTTCTGAGAAATGGGCAACAGTTGTCCATTGCAAAATGCCCAGCCCCGCGGAGCGAAGTTGCCGCCGAACATCATAATCGTTCCGATAAATGGTTCAATCATATGTAAATATCCTCCGTTCTCTTATCCTCAGTTAATTGCTGGACGGGAATACTCCCTGCAGAGCAATAACAAAGTTTATAACCAAATAAGGCTGCCTGTTCTCATGCGGCTGTCCTCCGCCAACAGCTGCCACTGCCGAGACGCTCATCGTACGATCCACACCGCCAGCGCCGCCTCCCCAGCTATGGTAGTTGCTGACCGCTGTTGCGCCATAGACAGCGCCGACCGGCGATCGAAGCGACGCTGCTGCGCTGGTTGTTTTCAATCCATGGGTATGGGGAGGCAGCTCTGCCCCAGAAAGCGTGTGTGTCTCCGAGCCGCTTCTCTGCCCTGGGGAATATTGACCGCCGTAATTCGACGATCCAACATGCAATGGAGACCTGCCTCTTAAATCCGGCAGGGCAAAAGTCGTACGTCCATCCCCGCCGTACGTCGTTCCAAGCAGACTGAACAGGGCTTGATTCTGATTGATAGGCAGTAGTTGGCCGTCGCACTGCGCCCAGCCCCGCGGCGCAAAATTAAAGGAAACCATGCGAATTTCTCCTAATTGCGCTTCCATTATATCTCCTCCATGTAATAAACTCTTTTAATCTTCCAGCCTCTATTTAACTCCTTGAAGGGTAAATGCCAAATAACGAAATAATAAAATGAACGCATACAAACGGCATCATGTTGTTATGGGGCTGACTGCCCCCGGTACCTAGCAGAGCTGTGCTGTCCATATCGCCAATCGGAGCACTTCCGGCTTCACTGTAAGAGGCCAATGCCGAGAGGGCCGGCACTGCGTCGACAGGATTGCTCGTATTGCCTTGCTCGCCTCGCGCCCGCATGCTGTGACTGTGCGGAGGAACCTGATTGACGGTTAGTGTAACGCTCTCCGCTCCGCCTTTCGCTCCTAAGTGGTATGTTGACAATCCAGGTCCCGTCCCTTGATGAATGGGAATCCGTCCGCGCAAATCCGGCAAGCCGAATGTCGTTATCCCGTCGCCTCCGTACGTTGTTCCGATCAGACTGTATAAGGTGTCATGTTCCGAGATAGCCAAGAGTCGACCATCACAAAACGCCCAGCCACTCGGCGCAAAGTTGCCTGCAAACATTTGAATTTCACCAACTAACGGATTACTTGACACGAATCTGCCTCCTCGTCTCTGTTGTTCATGACGGCCTCGTAGATTACGCCGGATTGTTCCCTGGCTATAGGCACCAAGAAGAGATTGCAATCGCCCCGCTCCTCATGAGATAAAGAAATCATCTGCTGCTCCAGCAACGGTTCTTGCGGGCCTTGAAATAATAAACTGTATGTACGATAACCCGAAGCGCATCCAAGACTCTTCACTTCCACAAGTCGAAATGTAGCAAACGACTCAGCAATGCGAGCGGTGAAAGGCGTGTTCAGCTCCTGTTGCCATTGTTCTTCTGTTGATAACAGCATAGCAGCCTCCTTAAAAGCAGATATATTCAATATCATATAAAAGAATTAATTTCTATCATTTCCCTTCCAATATTATAGCGTCGAATGTATGATAGGGAAAGATAATATACAAAAATAACAATTAATTCTATAATCCCGCTCTTATTGTTATTGCAATGAATACAATAATATGGAGGTTTCCATGAACGAAAACCGCAACCAACAATCTATATCACGCCGGAAATTTTTAGCTTATCTAGGCTCTACTGCAGCTACCGCGGCTATCGCATCTTCCGCTCTGTCCCCTCTGGTAGAATCGGCGGCAGCTTCCGGCTCGGCCTCGCCAGCCGCGGTCAAACCTATTGCATTCCCGCAATTAGCTCCGCAAAAGACTAATCGGCTGACTGTTGCATCGGGATACATAGCAAGCCCAATCACGGACCCGTCGTCTCTTATGTCTAACGCCAAATATATACGTCAGGTAGAATATTGGCAGGGCAACCGTGAAAATACCGGAGTCCTATGGGCATGCGGTCAAACCGTTGCTCATGAAGCGTCATTGTCGGATTCCGGATCTCTTCTAATCGACATACAGCGCCGGCACAATGGGCTTTGGACGAAGTCTGACAGCTTCCGGGAGCTGAATGCGAATAGCCGGCTTGCCTTTACCGGACCGGGCAAAAACGCTCGTTCACTGAACGGAGCTTCAATCGCGCAAGGCGTATGGAGCAACGGTTATGGCGGGATGACGCCATGGGGCACCATGCTGGCAGGGGAATCGACATACAACAAGGGCGCTCATATCGCCGGCATCAATCCGCAGTCGTACGGATGGACGGCTGAAATCCACTCCGCCGACACCGGCATCACCGCTTATAAGCATACCGCCTTGGGACGGTTCTCGCATGGCAGCATGAATATCGCCATCGCGGCAAGCGGACATGCTGTAGTCTATATGACGGGGGGACAAGTATTCTTCAAATATGTTAGCCGCGGAAAATACGATCCGGCCGCAGGAATAGGAAATTCTCGCTTGCTGGAGGATGGCAAGCTGTACGCAGCCGATCTGGGCGGAGGACAGTGGCTTGAACTGTCCGTTGAGCCCATAAGACGCATACTGGGCGACCCGTCTTATCGGATGCCGGCAGGGGTACAACGTTTGCGCGAAGAACTGCTCGGCTTGCTGAAGGAGCAGGCTGATGTGCTGGCCTATGCGGAGGAATCGGCACTGGTGCTGGGAGCAACGTTGCTGGAGCATGCTCGGGGAATCGCGCTTCATCCCGTCGATCAATCCGTATTCCTCTCACAGACGGGCAATGACCGGGCCGGACACGGCCATGGCAGCATTATTAGAATCCTGGAAAAGAATAACGATGCTGCGGCAACCGGCTTTCAATCCGATCAAATGGTGACAGGCGGCCTTCGTTCGGCGATCAGCTCTCCCGGTCCGCTGGCATTCGATCCTTTCGGTCGATTGTGGGTGGCGACGGATATAACGGCCGAGCAGCTTCACCAGGGCGCATATGCTCCCTTCGGCAATAATGCCCTCTATATGCTTGCGCCATCAGGCGATGCGTTCGATAA
Source organism: Paenibacillus sp. J5C2022 (assembly GCF_025567625.1). Lineage (GTDB taxonomy): Bacteria > Bacillota > Bacilli > Paenibacillales > Paenibacillaceae > Pristimantibacillus. The sequence goes on from NZ_JAOQJC010000007.1 coordinate 109,360, forward strand.
GGCACAGGCCTTCGCGTACGCGCCAGGGTCTGCGGTACTGTCCGCGCCCGCATTTGCACCTGACGGTTCTATCTTCGCAGCCGTATGCTCCTTGGAGAATGCCGAGCATAATGCGGTTGTCGCTATAACAAAAGCGTGAAGCACGCTTCCAACCATAAAGGGGTTGTCCCAGCTTCAAACAAATAAGCCTCCAAACCCGCATGAGAGCGGGGTTGGAGGCTTGCCTCATTGCAGCCTTTCGATTAACCAATACAATGCTACCAGGAAAATCAGGCAAGATGTCGAGAGCATGAATTTACGATACCACGGAAATCTCTGCAGCCATATCAAGCTTGGAAGCAATAAGCACAGCACCATGATCTGACCCGCTTCCACTCCTAAATTAAACGTCACGAGCGAGCCGATCAGATTGTGCTCGGGAAGTCCAATGTCAGCCAAGGCTCCGGCGAAGCCCATGCCGTGAATCAGGCCAAATACGGTTGTCCATATCCACCGCCATTTCGCCTTGTGCACAAACAGATTCTCCACCGCCACATAACAGATGGATAGGGCGATCAAGGCTTCGACCCATGACGGGATGACGTGAATGCGGCCCGACGCCACCAGGAATAGTGTGATGCTATGGGCGATTGTAAATGCGGTAACAATCTTTAACGCATCCTTAAAGCGAGGTGCGATTAATACTAACGCTAACAGAAACAGCAAGTGATCATAGCCGATTAAAATATGCTCGATTCCAATTACGAAGTACTTCCACAAGACAGAGCCGGTACCCGCCTGAGCAGAGGCGTCAATCTGGGACAGAGGCATGGTTACCTGAATATCTTTTCTATGATTCTCAAGAATGTCCTGATAGAGAAATTCCCCTGCCTGGACCGAGAGTATGCTCTTATGGAAAGGGGCGTCCTCGTACACCAGATTGTAATGCATATCAAATTGCTCGATTGCTTCATCGGCGGTAAATTGCAATTGGAACACCACGCCTCTTGTAGCATCTCTGGTTACCGCTTCTATCGACAGCAATTCCATTGTCAAAGGGTTGGAATCGACAGCTATGCGAAGATATTTCCGTAAAAACGTCGCGATACCTTCTTTTTGCGAGGACACCTCCTCGTTATCCATTTCGCCATCCTTGTTGGCATCAAACTGCGGCAGCAGATCTCGTTTATCCAGAAACAGCTCATAGTTGATCTCATTTCCCTTAACGGTAATTGCGGAGTAACCCAAGCTTTCGGAATGCGCAAGTACAGGTGTTGAAGTTCCAAGAAGCAATACGAACATCAACAAGGACAGGAAAGTTCGTGCATTCATAGTTCGTACATTCATCAGATATGCCTCTTTTCAAAAAATGACCAGATTAAGACCAGGAGAGGAAGACAAAGGATCTCCCTCTCGCAGACTTCAACATATGCAAAGCAATCTTATTGCAATATTGCTCTGGCTACAATTTCAAGGTCGACTTGATCCACCTTGCCGTCATGATTCACATCCGCATTTTCATTCCAGTTCTCCTGACCTTGCAATTGGCCGTGTGCCCCTGCAACAATGCCCAGGTCACCAACAGAGCGTTTTTCGTCGCCATTGACATCTGCGTTGATGATCTGCTCGTCAAACTCTTGAAGCGCTGTTTTCAATGCCGCTTTCGCACTATCTACCTGCTCCTGAGCAGCATTCGAGTCGTTTGCTACTTCGGTAGCCGCATCGATTGCCGACTGCAATTGCGCTTTGGAACCTGCCGCATACAGACCGTCCTCATCGCCTTCCACTGCCTCATCGCGCTTGGCTTGAGCGCTCGCGATCAAGCTCTGCAATGACAGCTCTTGCTTTACTGTCACATTGGCGGAAGCCGTAAAGTTGCCGTCAGCAGTCGTGACTGTCACAGTCGCCTCTCCAGGAATAAGGCCGTTAAGCAGAGCTGTGCCGCCTGTATAGGTTACAGATACGACTGTAGGATCGCTGCTTTCCCACGACACTTGGGTATTGTACGCATTGGCCGGCGTAACCGTAGCCGTTAAGGTTTTGGTTTCGCCTTCCGTCAAGACGACGTCCTGTTGATCAAGCGTCACCCCGTTAACGGGGATCTGTTCCACGACTTCGAATGTCTTGCGATCCACTTCCGTATAACCGTCATTGAGCAGAAAGAGCGCATCATACGTACCCGGAGCCAGCCCATTGCCGATACTGACCGTTCCGTCACCAGCCTTTAAATAACTCCATCTCAACGATGCACCTGCACCTGGAGGAACATCTCCGGTTTTGTAGATGCCGACCCAATCTTTCCCGTTTTCGCCGGCACCTGTGTACGACAGGGTGATGGCTTCCTCCTTTAGGTACTTGAGTTTGTCCATGGTTAAAGTCTGATCGGCAGCTGCTTCAGCGACATGAATGAAAGATGCAGCGGATACGTTGAGAAGCAATATCATGACTGACGCGAAACAAGCGATCAAACGCACCGAGTTTCGTTTTATGTTCATTTGCCATTCCCCATTTCTCCCAATTTTCATCTTAATGAAACCTAAACCTTAGCTATCCTCGGCAGCAGCGTTATACAGCTATTATTGGACTAAAGCCATGTAACGCTGTGCCGATGAGGATTTAGTTCAAGCTGTCCAATAGTGTTTGAAGTTGAGGGTTAAGGTTCAATGTATTCATAATGATCGTCAGAGCCTCAGCGCGTGTAGAGGTTCCTTTCGGATCAAATGCCCCCATTGGCTTGCCGTTGATGATGCCGGCTTGCGCCGCATCTTTAATTTGTTTTTTTGCATAAGAGCTTGCGCTTGACAGATCCGTGAAGTTGCCTTTGGAATCATCCTTATCCACCTGATTCAAGTCAACAATACGGGACACCATGATGACCATTTCTTCGCGGCTGATTGTTTTGTCCGGCTTGAAGGTTCCGTCTCCGTATCCGGCAATCACTCCTGCGTTCGCAAGCCGCTTAATCGCGTTTTTAGCCCAATGACCGTTAATGTCTATCAGTTCATCCGCATCATTAGCACTTCCACTGACATTGAATACACGAGCGATGATCGTTGCGAACTCAGCGCGTGTGATTTTACCGTCTGGACGGAACGATCCATCCTCGAAACCATTGATAAAGTGCAGCTTTACGAATGTACCCATGGTCTTTTCGGCCCAGTGTCCTTCGATGTCAGCCAGTTCAATCTCAACATCAGATTTATTGGCTTCCTTTACCTTGGATTCGATCGCATCTATCAGATTTGTTTCATTCACTATATTACTGTTGAAAACATTTTCCGATGGTTCCGTTGGTTCTGTTGGTTCTGTCGGTTCCGTCGGTTCTGTAATGATTGGCGGGATTGGCGGCAGTGTGCTACTCTTCGTACTGGCATTAATCTGAGCACTCCATTCGCTGGCTCCTGCCGAATTTTTAGCCCGTACCTTATACGTATGAGTCGAGTTTTCTGCAAGACCTGTATGTTCGAACGGACTGGAAAGATCCGTTTGAATAACGCCATCCACCATCAGGTCATAACTCGTTGCGTCTGTTACATTGTTCCAGGTTACGTTGATTTGCGACTTGCTTACTGCTGTTGCGTTCAAGCCTGCAGGCACAGCAGGAATTTTATCTTCGTTACCGTCTTGGTCCAACACCTCTATATCATGGGAGGCACCATCTATCTCTAGCTCATTTCCCTGTTCATTTGCAATCACAACATGATCCAAAGAAATCTTCGTCTTATAGGTAGCTTCAGTTACTGTTTTAGCCATAAACTTGAATGAGAGTAAATCGCCTTCGACGGGCATACTTGCGCCTGCGCTGGCAGCCACAATCCGAATTTGTCCCGGCGCTGTCTCCTTTTGATTGATGACCTGGAATCCGTCTTTCAGCGATATAATCGAATCGAGCTGCAAAATTTCCGGATCATAGCCAAGCGTCATATCTTGGGCATACACCGACTGGTATTCGCTTTGCGTTACGCCATTGAATACCATTGTTACATCAAAGGTTTGGCCTTCATCCACCTGCTCCAAGCCTGCCAAAGTAATTGGAGCAGGCCCACTTGCCAACGACCGGATTTGTTCCGAGGACAACGGCGCGTTATACATTCTCACATCATCCATCAATCCATTGAATGTATGGATGCCGCCCTCGCTGTTTCCGATAAAAGTACCCCCTGTGGGCATGTTTGGTGAAGTCGAGATATCGCCTCCTGATAACGCTACACTGCTGCCATTGATGTACAGCTTCCATGTTCCACTATGTCTTACCGCAGCGACATGTGTCCACTGACCTACAGGAAGAGCAGACTCTGAGAAAAACTTAACCTTTCCTCCAAGCAAGAGTGCAACTTTAAAATTTGTGCCTTTGTCCAGCATTAGAGCATAGCCGCTTCCACCTGTACTGCCGTTCACCAGGAATACTTGAGAGCCATCCGTGACTCCATTCCACTTCACCCAAGTTGACATTGTTACATTATCTACACTAGCGGTGACCAGATCGGCACTGGCATAACTGCCGCTTTCGCTCAACATAAGCGAAGCTGTGCCTTCCACCTTGTCTGCTTCGCTATACGTCGCGCCGCCATTTAACGTGGCATGAAACGCATTAGAACTGCTGTCGTCACTATTGCCGTTGAAGGTCCACATCGCCGTGTAATCATTCAAGGTGACAGCCTTATCCACTGTTGCACTGACGCTCGTTGTCAATGACACGTTGCCTGGGTTTTCCACCCCTGATGGCAACGTTACTATTCCGGTTATCGTGAAGGTTTGTGCAGTCTTTATATCCGGATCATAGTTTGAAGCGTCAACATCCCAAGTCACATCGGCATCCATATTCCCGCCACCATCAAGAACCAATCGTACCGTTTGCGGCAATCGAAGAGCCTCTGCTGTCTTCGCTGTTCCGTTAAGCGCAAATACCGCTTCAGGCGCAGTAATGCTATCCAATCTGGCACTGTCCGTTATAATGTCAATTTGCTGCGACGAACGGTTATACATGGAATCCGCGGCGAATACCCGGAGTAAATATGGCGTATTCGGCGATAACTCTGTAATCGTATATTGCCTGTACTCATCGAAGGGCTTGTCCAGCGGCAGCGAAAGGCTGTTGAATTTTTTGTCCAGATCCCCTGTGAGCTTATTGATAAGCTCCACATTATATTCCAGGACGCGCACATTATCATTTGCTTGCTTTATCGTAAAAGTAACCTCGTTGCTGTTGATGGAATTGATCGTAATACCCTCTTCAAACTGCGGAGGTATGAGTTCTCTTATATCGTTTTGGCTATACGTAAAGGCATTTCTGCCGCTGCCTGCGTTAACCACAAACGGTATGCCTACAAACTCATCCGTGCTCAAATTATATTGCTTGATAATAATTTTCGGCCCATACACCTCCAAGAAATTCACGATGCGAGGCGTGGTTTTATATTTGATATACGAACCTTCTATATATCCTCCATACGGACCGGCATCAATATAACTGGAATAGGACGACGCACCGGAATCGAGATAGGTAGCCGAGCCTTGATAGAGAGAGCGTTCGTCCGTTGGATCGTATTGCGTATGGCCTGAAAAATAGACCACCTGCGAAAATTCATTCTCGTCAATAAAATCTCCGAAAGCATTACTTGCCGAGCTGTTCCATCTCTCACTCCAAACGGTTCCCCTTACAGGGTAGTGAGACATGACAAATATAGGTTTTGTTGGATCATAATCAGATTCATCTGCGATTGTGTTTAGGAAATTCTTGGTTTTCCCCACCGTATTTTCGTTGTTGTAATTGGCGTCAAAACCGATAATATTGAATCCTTTTACTTTGACCCGATAAGCATCGTTAAAGAAATTGTTGTCGTACGATTGCGTAGATTCGTTCCACGCGCCCGCCGTACCAATCGGTATTAAGCTTTCGGCGCCGCCCATATCATGATTGCCTCTTACCATCAACAACTCCGTACTGTCAAATAAGCCCTCATCCTGAAGCTTTTCGTATACCTTCTTAAGCTCTCCCATCCACACATATTCACTGGCCTGGTTACCGCCGGTAACGTCGCCAGGAATTAACATGACATCGGCCTGCGGGAATACGCCCATTGCTTTTCTGAAATCTGTTTCCACGCGCTCGATTGCTGCGGGATTGCTGCTGATCTCCGTGTCGCTGTTCACTGTTATATTCAAATCCGGGGGAGTTGCTGTTTTATTGCTTTTTTGGTAGATGAATATCGCGTTGTTTAGTTCACGCTCGTAATAATTGATCGTTTCCTGTGTATAGAATTTGACACTTTGCGTTGTTGCAACTGTATTGGCATAATGATAAACCTTTTTCAAATAATCAAAGTCGATGTGGCTGAAGCCAGTGTTCAGACCTCCATCTAGGATTGTCTTTGCTTCCACTATTGCATCGTTAAGTGCGTTCATATCTACTGAATGTGCAGCGTAGTTGTTGTAATTCGCCTGAACCTCATCTGTGCTTAATACGCCTTCCCAAATCATCAGATCGGCGATATCGAATGAGTTGCCTCCGTGGTTGCCCAATCCGTCGCTGCCAATATTTAAGGGATTCGAAGTATCCAAAGATCCGTGCCTCAGCGATGTTTCTGCCATTTTGTACGCATCAATATACAACGTCGCATGCATTTGATCTCTATCCACCACGAAAGTCACGTAACGCCAATCGGAAGCATCGAACGTGTTGCGCCCAAAGGAAATGTTCTTTACTTTTGCGTCCGGAAAGCCAAAATTCATATTGACTGAATTGGCCGATGTATAGATCGCCCAGCCCGCATTAGAACCGTCGCTAAAATCCTTGTTGGATAAGATAACCTCATTATTATTGGTGTCGCCCTTATACCAGAAGGATACGGAAAAACTATCTTCGCCAACACTCAAGCTATTCGCCGTACCGACATAATTGCCGTTTCCGCCTTCCAAGTGCAAAGCTTTGGTCCCGGGCAATATGCCGTCTACATAACTGTAACTTCCATTTGCTATCAAATCCTCTTGATTGACATCATTCTTCAGATGATTATCGAATGTCATCGATGCCAGAAGCGGACTTTCATTGGCGCCATCAGTATCCGTTGCTGCGTATCCGTTGCTTGAAAACATACCGAATAACATCGTTAATGCGAGAGTAAACGATAGAATCCTTTTCACTTGTGAAACCCTCCATACTTTAATGGTTTTAGGAGTTCGTATTATTCTCCAAGTCTATTTCCCCGTTAAATTCATCTGCATGCCGCCCGACTTCAGACGCTTCTTCAGTTGCGTGGAGAACAGCTCCAGCAGTACGGCAAAGAACAGAATGAAGTACGTGAGCGTCCCCATCTCCCGAATATCGAAGTATAGGCTGCTCGCCATAAACATGTCATACCCGATGCCGCCCGCTCCTGCGGCAGCCCCCATCGCCAGCGCATTGGAGAAGTTAATCTCCAGCCGCAGGAACGTCCACGACAGCAGATAAGTCATCGAGGAAGGGAGCACCGCCTGGAACACGATATGCAGCTTGCCCGCCCCGCTTCCCTGGAGCGCCTCCAGCACGCCGGGATTCAGCTCCTCGAACGATTCCGAATATGCCTTCGTCAAGTAGCTGACGGTGTGGAAGGTCATCCCGAGAACGGCCGCCACGCTGCCTAGTCCCGAAGATACCGCGAATATAAGCACCCACAATATCGTCGGCACAGCCCGAATGACGGCCATGACCGCTTTGACGAATTGCGAGACGGCGTTGCCGCTTATATTGCGCGCAGCCAGCAGCCCTGTACCTAGCGCAATAATGGCGCCAAGCAACGTCGTGACTACGGCTAGGCCAATCGTAATGAGCACGGACATGACCGCATCCCGGAATGTAAAGTGCTTGAAGTGCGCTTCCCCGAACATAGAGCCGAAATTGCTTAATGTATGGCGCACCCCCTCCAGAAAAGAAGCGTCTTTGGTGTCCATAGTCCAGAGAGTATATCCCGTTAACACGGCTACGATTAACAAAGTAAGCTTGACGACAAATCCGGAGGGGTCAAACGGCTTCTTGCGAAGCGGCAAGGGCGGTCCCCCCGCGATAACACTGCCGAAGCTGTTGCCAGTTCCCTGAGAACGAATAGAAATCCCAACCTTTCTACTTGATCACTTTGCGAATCGAACCGGAAACCCATTCGATCAGCACGATGGTTATAACGATCAGCAGCACGACCAGACTGGCGGAGCTGTAATTCAAGCTCTTGTAATACAGATCGAAAGAAAATCCGATGCCCGTCCCGGTCAACAGACCTACTAACGTGGCGCTGCGGATATTGGACTCCATCATATAGAGCAGCCAGCTCATCAACTGCGGAGATGCCGATGGAATGACTGCACGACAGACGACGGACAGATAACCTGCTCCCGATGCCCGCAGCGCTTCCACAGAGCCGCCGCCAACCTCGTCAATCGTCTCCATGAAAGCTCTCGTCAGGAAGCCGAAGCTTGCGAAGAAGAGCGCCAGGAATCCCGTCACATCTGTAGGGCCAAAGGAAAACAGCAGCACGAGCGACCATACCGACACATCGATATTGCGAAACAAGGTGGCGATCAAGCGACATGCGGCGCTGAAGAAGCCGTTCACCTTCGTCGTGGATGAGCCCAGCACAGCGAATATTATCGCCGCCACCGCTCCAACAGCCGCGGAAGCAATGGAAATCAGAACCGTATCCAACAGCCGGGGCAAAATCTGCGGCAGCCTCTCCATCGCTTTCGCATCGGGATAGAAATTCTGCCAAGCCCACGACGCCGCTTCCGGCACGGAGGCAATGCCTTGCAGAGGATCGAATTGCGTAAGCAGCGATGCGCCATAGCCGATCAGCAATACAATACCTGTGAACAGGATAGTGTGCAGCCGTTTCCTGGCGAAATAGCTATCCAATCTCATAGGCCAGCTGCGCCTCCCCTTTCAGCTTCCCTTGCGCGGGCGCATCCATAATGAGCTCCCCGGATGCCGAGCCGTAAATATGGTGAATGCGATCTTGCGTCAGCTCGTCAGGCGTTCCACGGAAGACAACCTTCCCGCCGTTCACTCCGATGATGGTGTCGGAGTAGTGCAACGCCACATCAACCTGGTGGAGATTGACCAGTACGGTAATGCCCATAGACTCCGTAATGCTGCGAAGATGGTCCATAATTGTCTTCGAAGCGCTTGGATCAAGCGAGGCGATCGGCTCGTCGCACAGCAGCAGCTCAGGCTCTTGTACGAGTGCGCGGGCAATGCCGACACGCTGCTTCTGTCCGCCGCTCAGCTGGTCGCATCGCTTGAACATATGGTCGGTCAGTCCCAGCGCATGCAGAATATCCTGCGCTTTCCGCTTCTCGACCTGGCTGTATATGCCGATAGCGCCTGCCAGCGGGTTTTTGTACCCCAGACGTCCGTGCAGCACATTCTCGATCACACTTAGCCGCTCCACAAGATTAAAGTGCTGGAATACCATGCCGATGCTTCTTCTCAGCCGGCGCAGCTCCTGACGCCCCATGCTTGTCGTCTCCTTGCCCTGGAATTGTATGCTGCCTTGGCTCGGCTCAATCATCCGGTTCACGCATCGCAGCATGGTGGATTTGCCCGCACCGGACGGCCCGATAATGGATACGAACTCCCCGCTCTTCGCAGAGAAGCTAACATCCTGCAGCGCCCAACTGTCCTTGCCGTATTGTTTGGACACATTGTCCAGCTTTAATAAAGTTGTCATAAGAACTCCCCTGTTTGAAGTAAGAGCAACCCCGCACATCGTTGTACGGGGGCCGCTCTGTTCATTCATTAATCGTTCCTCATATAGGTGCGGTACAGCTTCTCCAGAAGAACGACCGCATTTCTCCGGTTTATGCTCTTCTCCAGTCCGGTCGATACTTCTTCTTCATCCAGCAAGCCCTCTTGCAGGAAATAAGCTACAGCTTCTCTCGCATACGCCGGAACATGCCGGAGCTTGGCTTGCTCTTCCTCGGTAGCGCGCTTGCTTCCTTCGTCCGCCGCCGGCTTCATCCGGCTTGTATAACGATAGAACATGACCAGATAATCCAGTTGTTGCACCTCGCCATGCGGATTGAACGTATTCGTGCCCATTCCGTTCACAAGCCCCAGCTCGCTGGCGCCGGCAATCGCTTGCGCATAGTAGCTGTCGGTAGCCACATCCGCGAATACGGCGGCAGACTTGCCTGCAATCCCGAACAGACGATTGAGCATAATGACGGCGTCGGCTCGAATAAGCGGCTTGTCGCCATTGAACTTATTGCCCGGCATGCCCTTCACGACACCGAGGTCATACAGCGATTGAATCGCTTCTTTCGCCTTATCGTCCGCCTCAATATCGGTGAACACTTCTTCAACCTTCTTGCCGCCCTCTCCCGTCTCCGGCGTTGGTTCTGGCGTTGGCTCCGGCGTTGGCTCCGGCGTCGGCTCCGGCGTCGGCTCCGGCTCTTGTTGCTGAACAGCAATGTCTACTTGGACCTTCATCCCCTCATAAGCAGCCGTAATTGCTGTTGTTCCGGCTGCAACAGCCTGGACCGTTCCTTGCTCATTCACAGCTGCAATCTCGGTATTCGCACTCTCGTAGACAATGCCCTCGGCTGCCGTCACATCCGTGATCTCCCCGTTGTTGAAGATCGCTTCCACTAGCAATTGAACGCTATCCATCCCGTTTGCAAACTCCAGCTCCACCGATTCCGGTGTCGCCTTGAGACTAGTTACCGCTACTGGAACGATCTCAAAGCCTAGACGATCAGAATTCTCTTTATAACCACCGTTAAGCATTAAGGTCATATAATATTCGCCCGGCGAAAGATTCTCCATCGCAGTGATGTCCCCCATGCTGCCGTCATGGAACGTCATCTCGCCGTCAGGCAATTGGCGCGTATAGTCCCACTTTAATGAAGGTGTTGCGGTGCCTGGCGTATCGCCGCTGCGATAAATGCCGATCCAATCCTGCGTACTTTGAGCTCCTTCATACTTCACCGTAATCGGCTCGCCTTGCACAACAACCGCATCATCCATTTGCAATGTCGCCCGCTCCAGGACGGGACCTTCCGGCAGCGTCAGATCATCGTATGAACGAGGCTCCACCAGGAATGTAGACAGCACTGCGCGATGATCGGACAGCCAGCCTTCGAACACCAAGTCTGCGGGAGACGGACCGCCGTTCACCGGCTTCTCGCCTACAACCTGACTATCCAGCGTTGTCGAGGGACCGTCCGTGTAGACAAAGTCGATACGGTCGTATACTTCAGGGGTTCTCCACTCTGTCCCTTCTGCTGCCCAGGTTATGCCAGGGGTCGCAACGGGATCGGGATACACTTCCCGATAGGAATCTCTCATCCCTAATTCCTTAAGCTTCTTCGATACCGGCCACTCCACAATCTGGCCGAAGTATCTGTCCTTGTTCGCCTCCGTCCAATCCAGATGAGAAGCCACATTGAAATCACCGGTCAGGAACACCGGCATCCCTTGCTCCGCCAGCGCCGGAAGCTTGCTGAACGTATTGGCCATCTCCTTCATATGGAAGGCGTATTCGTTGTTGACCACTTCTTCCACCGTCTTGCCATCCGCAATGTCATACGGGCCATAAGGCGCGTGGGACAAGTGGACATTGGCGAATGCCACCGCTCTGCCGGGGGCCACTTCAATAAAGTAATAATCGTTGTTGCTGTCCGGTTCCAATACAGGATATTTGCTGATCAGACTCAGGTCCGTTCCCGCTCTTACATTGATATGATAGCCTAACAGCTTGGCCGCTTTGCGGACGACGGACGCATTCGTCTCCTGAATGCCCGTTACGTCTGCCCCGGTCGCGGTAATGGCATCGGCAATATATTGCGCCGCCGCGTCTTCACCGAACTCACTGACGATCTTCCACTGCCAGATGTTAAAGCTCATCATTGTCAATTGCATCTGGGATGGAGGCTCATAGCCCGGCAGTATCGCCGCCGCATAGCCTTGAGACTGATTGCCCTCATATTGCGAGAATGCAAGCACAGACACCGCTCCCTCCGGAATGACCGTATTAGCAGGAAAATCAAATACCGCTTGTTCGTCGTATGTCGCCGAGGTTACGGTCGCAATAGCCGGCTCGCCTGGCAGCGCTCCCGATGTTCCTCCCCAATACAGCCGATACTCCTTCACCGTGCTATTGCCTGCAGAAGGCATAATAACCGCCTGACCACTCAGCACTTGCTCCTGTGATCGCTCACCGTTCACGGCAAGCGCTGCGGGAGCCGCCAGCTCGAAGATGCTGAAAGCTGCGAACGCATCGTATTCATAGCCACCGTTCTTCAGGAAATACGCTTTGTAATCTCCGGCAGGAAGCTCGGTGTAGAAGGCGACCTCGCCTTCGCCTACCGGCGTATACTTCCAATCCAGAGAAGCGATCGGATTATTCGCCGGTCCCGGCTCCCGGTCAGCTTCATAGATGCCGATCCAGTCCGTCGCATTGACCGCTCCGCTGTACGAGATCGTTATCGGCTCGCCTTTCATATAAGCGGACTTCCCGGGTGACAGTGCATAGCCTGAAGCTTGCGCCTGCTGCGGCCCAACGACGCTTAATACTGCAAGCAGCATGCTGAACGACAGCATAATACTGAGCGCGCGCCATGCTGGGTGTGTCCTGTTCATGTGAGCATTTCCTCGCCTTCGTGATTGATATGGGTTAATGAGGCTAACAACTGATCGTAGGAAGAAATAATAGCATCCGCGCTTCCGAAAGGTCTCGACTCCGTCCCTTGATTCTCTGGAAGCTCCTCCGGTACGATCGCTACCGTCCATGCGACGCCCGCCGCCTTGCCCATGCGCATATCGGAGTCCGTATCGCCGATCATGACGACCTCCGACGGAGATACGCCGATTCGGCGGCAAGCAAGATGAATCATATCGGGATTCGGCTTGCCGTTCGGCACACTGTCATTGCCGATAATCGTCTCGAAATATTCTCCGATGCCGAGCCATTCCAAGTGCTTCACCGCATCCGCCGTCTCGTCGGCCGTGACGACAGCAAGCTTCAAGCCCCGGGAACTGAAGTGCTTCAGCACATGAATCAAATGCGGCTTAATCCGCACGGGCCGAAGCTGCTCCATCCAGATATAGGCTTCTTCCAGACTTTCGTCCGCGATGGCGACGGCGGTCGACGAATCCATGCCGGCCTGCTGCGCATACCGGATGATCGCTTGCCGGATAGCTCCGCTTGATCCGGTCGACAATAATCCCTCCGTATTATAGGAGACAACCTTGCCGTCGATGTCGCACTCCACACCGAACAGCGCGGCCAGAGATTCCGGCAAGCGGTGTGCCGGAACCTCCTGCCGCAATCTGGCATATACGCCATTCATCAATAATTCCGTCCAGCTGCCCCATAAGGAGATGAAATCAAGCAGCGTACCGTCTTTGTCGAACAAGATGCCTTTAATCGCTGTACGATGACCACTGATCATCATCCCGGTCGTCATTACTTCGACAGTTCCCGAATCGGATTGAACCAGGCATCTTCCACCGTCATGAACTTCGTATCGCCCGATTTCCAGAATAGGCCTGAAGCTTCCGAGTCTTCCGGCAAGAAAATGCGCGCATTGTTCGTCGTCTCGTCGGATGTCATCGCGTCCACAATCGCCTGAAAGTCTTCTTCGCTGACTTGATCGAGATTCGCTACGAACGGGCCGTTCAATACCGGGGTAACGGCGATGAGGCGGAACGGCTTGCCGCCGAGCTTGTCGAACGGCTGCTCCGCATTGTCCTTCACGGCATACATCGCTCCTGGACGATTCGCCTCGCCTTCCTTCAGTTCCACATAATTGCCGACGCAAGTATCACAGAAAGCCGCTGCATCCGCTTTTCCTGTCAACAGATTAACTGCAGATCCTTGATGGGAACCGCCATACAGCACTTCAGAGAAAAATTGGTTTTTGCCGCCTTCCAGCAAATCTTCCGCACTGATATCCTTATGCTCGTCTTGCTTGGAGAATGCAGCAACGATACCGCTGGAAGGTACTTTGAAGCCGGATGTAGAGCTGTTGGACACGAACGAGAAGCGCTGGCCTTTAATTCCCTTGATGGAATAGCCGTCACCCTCCATGTATTGCTCCTTGTTCTCTTCATTCACGGCAATCCAGCCGTAGTATACCGCATCGTCAAGCGTACCGGATTCACCGGAATTTACTACAAGCGGCTTCAGGTTGTCATTCTTCTTCTTCGCTTCCACGTAAGCGGTGGCGCCCATATACGCCATATCTGCGCTTCCGTTCGCCAGCGCTTCAATTGCAATAATGTAGTCCGTCGTCGTGAAATGCTCTACCTTCTTGCCAGTTGCCGCCTCAATAACCTCGCCGATTGCATCGCGCGTATCCTTCAAGTCGCCGCTGGACTCATTCGGCAGCCATGCAATCGTCAACGTTTCACTCCCTTTCCCTTTTCCATTTTGTGCCGCTTCATTCCCTTGACCTCCGGCATTGCCGCCGTTACTCGTATTCCCCGCCCCTGATCCGCAAGCGGACAGCAAGGTTGCCATCACAATCGTTAACAGAAACATAAATTTAAACTTTTTCATCTTCTCACCTGTGCTTTCCTGATTATTCGGCGTGTATCCACGACACGCTGCTCTTCTTCAAAGCCGCCATCCACTGCGAAGGCGCCGCAACATCCGTCACAATCACATCGATGTCCTTCATCTCAATAATCTGGTAGGGGTGTACCCCTCCGAACTTCGTATGGTCCGTCATCGCGACGGTTAGCTGAGCAAGATCCGAGATCTTCCGAATCAAATATCCGCGCTCCAGGTCGAACCCCGTAATGCCGCTGTCCATCATAAGGCCGTCCACCGAGATAAAGGCCTTGTCCACCCGGAAATTGCCCGCCATGCTCTCCGCCATGCCGCCCGTTACCCGCGAGTACTTCGACATCACTCTGCCGCCCAGAAAATAAATCTGGCCCGTGAACAATCCCTCGTTCTGGTAGTCCATCAGCAAATGAAGCACATGAAAGGAGAATAAGACAATCGTAATATTCTGCTTGTTCTGCAAAAAATGAATGATCTGCATCGTCGTCGTTCCGTCATCGATAAAGATGACATCATTGTCTTCCACCAGCTCGGCGGCAGCCCTGCCGATCCGCTTCTTCTCCTCCACCCTGACGACTTCGCGCTTCAGATAAGGAGGCTCCTCGCGCGTCAACTCCATCTTCACGGCCCCGCCGTAGATGCGGCGAAGCTTCTTCTCCGCCTCCAGATCCTCCAGATAGCGGCGGATCATCTCACCCGACACTTGAAGCTTGACGGCCAGATCCGCCGACCGGACCTTGCCTTCCAGGTTCAGCATGTCGAGTATGATCCGTTTTCGTTCCTCACCGATTAATGACATTCCTGCACCTCGCTATAGACATACAATCTATTTTTAAGAGAAAAGTCCTCAACGACCACCTCCGCATTTGTTGAACCAGTCTTGCAATTTCTATTTTGCGGTTGGACTATCAACCCGGAATTAAATGCAAGCTGATGATTTGTAAAGGATTTTGTTTGATTTTATTTATTTGGGAGTTCTCTCGGGGCGCTTGGGGGTTGGAGTTGGTTGGGATTTAATATGGGGATGACAAAAGACTCCCGTCTCCAATAATGGAAACGAGAGCCACTAACCGTAACTAGGAAAGCTGTGTATGCCTGATCTCTCGGCCCGGCCTGCATGAAATCAGGCCGTGGTAGCCGCATGCCTGCAGTTCGGTCTGCAGCCGATCCGTCTTCCCCTTGTCCCCGTGGACAAGCAGTGTATTGACGGGCTGCAGCGCATCCAGCATACGACGCACATCGGGCAAGCCTTGATGAACTTTATAGCTGCATTGCAGCACTTGTATGGCCGGAGCAGGATGGGCAAGCAGCTCTGAAACAAGCGTACCGGCATAGACATGGCCCGTTAGCAGCACGGCATGCTTGTCGTTCTCTTGCAGCGCTTCAAGCAGCTGCCGCGATCCCGGAGATTGAAGCAGCGGGTCCGATGTGAGGAAGATCGCACCCTTGCCTTGGCGGGCGCGGCACAGCATCCCCTCCGCAGGCATTACGCGCAATCGCTCGCGCCAGACGCTCTCCAACTGCCGTGCAGCCTCCGGCCAGAGCCAGCGCCTCTCCTGCAGCAACGCTTGATAGCCCGCTTCAAGCCCTTCGTCGCATATTAGCTCTGATTCCGGCAGATGCTGCGCCAGCAGATGGATGAATTCATGGCCGCGGCCTTGCAGCGGAACCGGGAGCCAGACATGTCCGCCGCCTTGCAACACCCCTCTGCAGCTTGCCGCCAATTCCCCGACAAGCTGCTCCTGCTCCCGCTTGTCGTCTCCGTAGGCCGCATCCACGATAGCAAGCGCAATCGCTTCCTCGCACGGCAGTTGGGGGAACGACCATTCCAGCAGCCGTGACTGCTGGCAGAAATCTCCGGAATAGAATACAATCTCTCCTGCCTGCCGCAGCATCGTCCATACTCCGCCGATCATATGACCACTTGGCCCCCAGCAGAGCTCCAGACCGTCCTTAACCGCCAGCCAGCGCCCCGGCTCCGCTTCTTCCTCCATGAAGCGGTAACGGACCTGTGATATATGTTCATCCGCATAAGCGTTCACTCCTGTCGCTCCCCGCTCCGTCCGCTGCCATCTGGCATAGTAGTGCGGGAGCTGGCCCGCAGTCGCGCGCGTCGTCCACACTTCTCCCCCGAATCCCATCCGGTACAGCAGCGGAATGGCGGCGGAATGATCTTCATGGGCATGCGACAGCACAACTGCGCTTAGCTCGCCGATCATCGCCTCATCCATCAGCGGATAATGGTCTTGCTGCTTTCCTTTCTTCACTCCGCAATCCAGCAATACGGCATCGTTGCGGAACTGGATACAGTAGCAGGAACGTCCGTGCTCGCCCGCACCGCCCCACACCCTCGCACTTATCATAGCTTGTTCACTTCCCGTCAGCACCCAGATGATTCATAATCGCCAGCACGACGGTCGTCAGTCCTACGGATACAACCGCCATCGCCATGCCCATCGACACTTCTCCTTGCTCGAACTGCGAGAAAATATATGTCGCCGACACCTTCATGGAAGGAGGCAGAATAAGCAAGGACGCGACAAGCTCTCGTATGGAGATGGTGAAAGTCATCATCCAGCCCGCCAGCATGCCGGGTACGAGCAGCGGCAGCACCACTCTGCGCACGGTATACCATGGCGTTCCCCCGCATACGCGGCTTGCGGAGGCTAGCGATCCGTCAATCTGCCCATATGCCGCCTTCACATACTGCACACTGTACGGCAGGAACAGAACGACATAGGTCAGCACTACCATGCCGTACGTGTTGTAGAGGGGAACAGGCATCCAGGGGGCGTTCCACAGCAGAATAAGACCGACAACCGTCACAATGCCGGGCACGGTATTGGGCAACAGACTGAATATGTCCGTCAGCCGCTCGCCAAGCCGGTTCGCGCGCTTGATCTGCAAGGAGAGGAAGAGGCCGATGAGCATGGCTATCGTGGCCGCAGCCAGTGCCAGCCACAGACTGTTCAGCAGTGCATCGAGCCCCGGCGACCCCGGCTCCAGCAGCTTGCTGTAGTGGGCCAGAGTGAAATTACCGGCACTTAAGCCGTCTCCCCTCAACTTCTGCAGAGAGGCAACAATGACGGAGAAGTACGGTATTCCGATAGAAGCACCCAACAGCAACAGGATATACAGCCAGGCCAGCGCCCGCTTCCATCCCTTCAGCGGCATCAGGACCAGTCTCGCTCCCTTGCCGCCCACCGTCTGATAGTCGTAGCGTCTCGATATGACGTTCTGAATGTACCAGAACAACAGACAAGTCGTCAGCAGCACGGAAGCGAGGGCGGTCGCCTTGCCGAAGTCGATCGGCCAGCTGGAGGTGAACCGGTGAATCTCGCTTGTCAGCACATAATAGCCGATCTTGCGGCCGAACGTCGCCGGCGTGCCGAACTCCGCTATCGTCTTCACGAAGACGAGCAGCGCCCCCATCGCGTAGCTCCCCAGCAGCAGTGGCATCAGTATTCTGCGGAAGCGGTAGGCGAAGCCTCCGCCATACACGGCTCCCGCCTCCTCGTAGCCCGCCCCGATCCGGCGCATCGCATTGCGCAGGATCAGATACAGGAAGGGATATAGATGAAGGCTCATAATCGCGACCATGCCGGCCAGAGAGAAGAAATACGGCGTCAGCGCCTCTGAGGACGGAAGCAGCTGCTCCAGGAAGCCGCGCCGCTCCATGAACAGCATCCACCCCATCGAACCGATATAGGGAGGCGTCATGAACGGGATAATGAGCACCACGTCGAGCCATCTGTGACGGGACAGCTCCGTCTTCGCCGTCAGGAATGCCATCGGCAGCGCCAGCAGCGACGCTCCCAGCACCACCCAGAAGCCGAGCAGCAGCGAATTGACGAAGACGGCGCTTAGATCAGACTGTGCAATAACGTTCAGCGGCGCCAGCGGATTCCACCGACCATCCGGTTTAACGCTCTCCATTAATATGAACACGAGCGGCATCAGAACCAGCACGGCGAGCAGGATAAGCGCCAGCGCCATGCCCCACGGCAGAGCCGTTTTTGCAGAAGTAGTTTTCATGAGCGTCAGACTCCGTTTTTCACATTAGGATCTACCTATCTTATTTGAACATGGTCAAGAATTTGTCCGTAATGGCCTCGCCTTGCTCGGTCATCCAGTTCCAATCGTATTGTAGAAGCTTAATATCCTTCACGCCCACCCGATCCGCATGCGCTTCTATATCGGAGCGTCCCGGCAGCAGATAGGCTTCCGCCACCAGCTTCTGCGCTTCATCCGACAGCAGGTAATCGATGAACAGCTTGGCATTCTCCACATTTTTCGCGTCTTTCAATATCATGGCCGGACGGGGGTTGATTACCGTTCCGCTTGCCGGATAGGCGATGCCGATCGGCTCACCCTTGGCTATAGCGCTGTATGCCATATAATCGACTCCGGCCATAACGGCCGACTTCGCGCCGGTCACAACAGGGTTCAACGCTTCCTTATTCGCCCCGGCCAGCGCAACGCCGTTGTCCTTCAGCGATTGGAACAGCTCCCAGCCTGCATCGCCACGCTCGTTCAAGTAACCGGAGATGAAGTCCAGCGCCGAACCGGACAAGGAGGGATCGGGAATATTGACCGCATCCTTCCACTCCGGCTTCGCCAGATCAGACCAGTCGACGGGAGGATTGTCCACCAGCTTCGTGTTGTACGTCATGCCGAGCGCCGAGGCGCTGTAGCCGAACAGATGCTTGTCGCCGTCTACCCACGTCTCATAGAGCCGGTCAGCATTAGCCGCTCCCACGTAGCTCTGTGTCATCCCCTGCTCCTTCAGCGACAAGCCGGACGGCCATGAAGCCAGAATGACCACATCCGCGACAGGATTGCCCTTCTCCGCTTCCAGTCGTGCCAGCACCTTGCCCGTCGTTCCGTCGAACTGCTCCACCTTGATGCCTGTAGCCGCTTCGAAGCCTTCCTTAATTCCGGCTGCCATGCCCGCCGGACCTGCCGTATAGACGACAAGCTTATCCGACTTCGGTGCAGCAGATGCTTCCATCTGAGCCGTCTTCCCCGACTCGGGTGCCTCCGTGGTTGCCGAGTTATTGCCGCCGTTCTCCTCCACGACCCCATTGCCCGTACATGCAGACAGCACCATGACGAGCATAAGCATCATAACCGCAGCACACTTCTTGCCCGACATTAATGAAAACATGTTCATCCTGTTATAGCCTCCCTAATAGATTGTATTGCGTGCATATCGCCTGGTGCGGCATACACAATCATTCGCTCTCCCACCCGTAGACGCTTGTCGTGATAAGCCGTCCACTGCTTGCCGTCTTCCAACTCCAGCCCTACTTCATACCGGTCCCCCGCATAGCTGATCCGCCTCACACGGACCTTCCATAACGAATCTCCCGGACGCCCTGACCAGCGAAGCTTCTCCGGACGGATCATCAGCTCGCCTTCTTCCACCCAGTTCGACTTGCCTACGAAGCGGGCGACGAACGGATCGGCAGGCTCCCCGTAGATGGACTCCGGAGCGCCTTGCTGCAGCAATCTTCCGCCTTGCATGACGAGGATCTGATCCGACATCGACATCGCTTCCAACTGATCATGAGTCACATAGACAGCCGTCAGCCCTCTGGCGCTTACAAGCTGCAGCAGTTCTTCCCGCATCTCTTCTCTCAGAAGCGCGTCCAGCGCACTAAGCGGCTCATCGAACAAGATAAGACTCGGCTGAACCGCGATTGCTCTGGCGAACGCTACTCTCTGCTGCTGTCCGCCGGACAACTGATTCGGCTTGCGCTGCTCGAGCCCCTGAAGCCGCACGGCGCTTATCGCATCCATAACACGCTCCTGCAGCCGCGCCGTCAGCTTCCTTGCCCTTAAGCCGAAAGCGACATTCTCGTAGACGGTCAGATGCGGCCATAGCGCAAAATCTTGAAACACCATGCCCAGCATCCGCTTATGCACCGGCATGGAGATACCGTCCGCCGAAGAGAATACACACTCCCCGCCGAACCAGATCTCGCCGCTGTCCGGCGTCTCAAGCCCCGCAATCATCCGCAACAATGTCGTCTTGCCGCAGCCGGACGGACCTAGCAATGTCGTGAACGCCCCCGAATCGATGCTCAGGTTCAGCGGCTGGAGCACTTGCATCTCACCGAACGACTTTGTCACCTGCTTCAATACAACATTCATGGACAAGTCCCTTCCTATCTCACAATCTGCTACAAGTGTACGATGGAAGTTTCTTGCTAGTGTTAAGTCTTTATTATGGGGTTGTTAAATGTTTTGTTAATTTATATTCATTGTCATAGATTTTCTCTATAATTGTGGAATCACCAAGCGAAGGGGGCCTCATGACGTGAATACTAAGAAGCTGGAGATCATCCTGCTCATTGCGCAATACAGGAAGGTCTCTGCCGTTGCGGATATATTGGGGATGAAGCAGCCTACAGTCACTTTCCACATGAAGAGCCTGGAGAAGCAGTACGGCGTCAAGCTGTTCGAGTCGCGAGGCGGGGGAATGATGCTAACGGAGGCAGGCAAGGCGCTGCTGCATTACGCCGGCAAAATGACTGCTCTGGCCAATGAAACGGAGCGGGTGCTTCGGGAATACCGCAAAGTGGAACGCGGCACAATTGTCATTGGCGCCAGTTATGTGCCGGGAACGTACATGCTGCCAGGAATGATTAGCAACTTCAGCTTCGACTATCCGGGAGTATCTATGAAGCTGCTGATCAAACCAGCGCCTGTCATTCAACAGCTGCTGCTGGAGCATGAAATCGATCTTGGCTTTGTCTCCTCGCAGCCCTTCCGGGAGGACAAGCTCAAGACGCACTTCCTGTGCAGCGACGAGCTCGTTGTCGTCTTCTCCGCAGAGCACAGATTGGCTCGGCTGACGAACATTCAGGCTGAAGACATCGCCAAAGAGCCATTCATTCTGCACGGCACGAAATCCACCACCCGACGGATGACCGAGCAATGGTCTGAAGCGCACCAACTGCAGCTTAGCTCCAGCATGGAGCTGGATTCGCTGGAGTCAATCAAGCGGGCGCTAATGCTGGGCGCCGGAATCTCTTTCATATCCCGTCAAGCCGTCACGGAGGAAGTCAAGCACGGCTTGCTGGCCTACGCACCACTGCCGGCTCCTTATATCGAGCGCAACATATACGCCGGCTATCATCGGGACAGATGGCTGTCGCAAGGGCTGCAAGCCTTTATCGACCGCGTATTGCAAGCGGACAACGACGGATTCAGTGGGGACTGCAACTAGCTCCCCAGCCTGCCCTATCAAAGACATAGGTTATAACAATCGAAACATTTGATACGATGCATATATTTAATCTAACGGACGTATCACATAACATTATGACTTATAATCTATAATTGGTCCTGTTTCCTCTTGTTTTATCCCGCGTTTCAGTATGATATAATAGGATCAACTTAATCGCGGGGGAATTTGTTATGACAAAGAGAACAGGGAACTCTTTATACTTTAATATTCAAGAGCAATTGCTGAAGCAGATCGAATCCGGCGTCTACAAGGTCGGCGAGCGGCTGCCGACGGAAGCTGAGCTATGCCAGATCTTCTCCGCCAGTAGAACGACGATACGGCTTGCCCTCAGCGAGCTTGAAGTACAAGGCATCGTTGAGCGGATCCAGGGCAAAGGCACCTTCGTGAAGCGAAAAGAGCTGCAACTTATCCATACGCGCAGCTTTACCGAGGATGTGCTTATGCAAGGAAAAGAGCCGACAAGCCAAATCGTCGAGGCAAAGGTGGTGCCTGCCGAGATGCCTTTGCATGAATTCCTGCAAGCTCCGCTTCACGCGCCGATCAATGAGCTTCTCCGCGTCCGGTACGCCGACAATGAGCCGCTCATCTACGAAAGAACATATATCCCTTGGAATTTGGCTCCTGGACTCGTTAACGATTATAAGGAAGGCTCCCTGTTCACTTTCCTGGAAACCAAATATCAATTGAAGCCAAAGCGCTCCGTCGAACAGCTGAAGCCGATACTGGCCGACAAAACCGCCAATAAATTGCTTGGCATTAAAGAAGGCTCGCCTTGCCTGCAGGTGAAGAGCTTCACCTACCTGACAGACGATACCCCGCTGGAATACAGCTTTGGCGTTTTTCGCGGCGACTTCTCCAGCTACACCATCGAACGGCACTTCTGAGGAAGGAAAGAAGGATGCTCCCCCGGGTCAATAACGACCTGGCGAGAGCATCCCTCTTCGCTTATTCCTTGATCATCTCGAAATAACGTCCCATCCAATAAGGCAAGGTGAAGATGGTGCCTCCTTCGAATACGCCGTTATTATAATTGAAGTTCGGATTGGCTCCGCCCGCTTGGTTATAAGCCGCGAACGGATTTCCGTTATTTTTCATCAGCGCCCTCTCATCGAAGTCCAGAACATAGTTGGTCTGCTTCCTCTCCTTGTCTCGATCGCCCGGCTCAATATAGAATACGTCTTGCCGGTTCCAATTCGCGGGGAACGTGATGGGATACTGCGGCATTTTGTACAGATAACGCACCGCCGATTCCAGGTCGATATCCGTTCGTTCCGGATGAGCGAGCTGATACAGGAATGTGTAGAACGGATTGTGCTCCCGCCCCATATTCTCATACCATTGATCGAATGCAGCCGTAATCAGCTCATGTCTATCCGGGTCGTTCTCCAGCAATAGGAGGGGATAGATCGAGAACCAGGCAAGCTCCTCATCCGAATAATTAATATACTGCGTCCAGTCGCCGTGAATAGTTGCGTTCATATTGGAATTGTCTCCAATATCATTGGTGTACGTGTAGCTCTCTTCCGCGACCACCTCGTTGCCATTAACCGCATAGGCATTCGTCGCCTGACGGATCAGCCTGCGGTCGATATATTCCAAGGCCAGATCAATATACCCCTTGCCGTTCACGTAAGGCGCTTCCTTGCTGTAGCCACCCTCGAACACCGCAGCGTACGCTTCCTTATACCTCTGCGCATCGCTCGGATAAGCGCTCTCCGTCACATAGCCCGCCGTCTTCAGCGCCGACATCAGCTCCAGCGCGTTCAGTGGTCCGTCTTCGAAACCATAGGACAGAGCGTCCTCCTTATCCGCGCTTACGCCTACCTTCGACTGCCACTCCGGCTGCTGCTCCATGACCGCCATATGGTCATTGAAGTACTTCGCATACCACTTCGACCACGAAGTCGACTTGCCCGTCGCATCCTCAATATAGTAGTGTCCATTCTTCAGAATGAGATCTGTCATTCGCTTGGTCGCTTCTTCAATGTAGCCCTTCAGCTCCAGCAACTCAGGGTCTATGCTGTCTGCGACCAGATATTTGTAAGCCGTGAAGAACAGAGCATAGTGTCCGACCACTTCATCGGATGACGTATCCGCCTTGTACACCACTTGATTCATGTCTATATGTCCGTCCTTAAGCGCTGAGAGCGGAACCAGATCATTGAAAAACGCTGGAATGCGCTCGTACACCGGCACCGTCAGCTGGAACAGCGGCTTATTGCCCTCTCCCGTCGACTTGTCTTCAAAGGCCGGGGCGTCATTCGTAGCCGCCGTAACGACCGGGAGCACTTGATAGACCGGCGTTCCGTCCTCCGTATCCACTTGCGTGCGAATATTCATCCCCAGCTTCTGGCCGTCGGGCCTTGATTTATTCAACTCCTCGATGGAATCCGGGCTAAGGCCAAGACCGTTATAATTCATCACCCCATTGCCTTCCGAGGCGAAGATGTTGGAGCCCTTCTTCGTCATGGAGTCTTTCGTAACGCGCACCATGGAGTAACCGATCGGCTCCCTGTCATCACGCTGCATGCTCGGTATAATGCCATTCGGATTCACATGCTCTTCACCTACGAAATGCTGGAACCAAAATCCGTTTTGCCCTTGATAGCCGTACACCGAACCATCTACCGTCTGTGCGTATGAATCGTCAGTCAGCATATAGGAGCGAGCAGGAAATCCGTTGCCCCTTCCCGAGACGTAGTCAAGCAACAGAACCGCTTTGGTTGCGCGCAGCGCAACCTCCTTTGCCTCCTCTATTTCTTGCTCCTGTTCATTCGTCGGGTTAGCTCCGTATTGTTCCAATAACGTTGCATACCGGTAAATTTCGCCGATAGCGTACATGCTCGTCCATAGACCGTCATTGTCGTGCGTCTTGGGGACAGATATAAATTCACCCGTAGGCGAATGGTAATCAATGTAATCTTTAGCCAGGTCATTCTCCTGGAATATAAATGTCGTGTCGGCAATCATATTCAACCGGTTGTTGACGGTTTGATCCAACTCCTCGTACACGATCGTCTTGTCATACATCGTGCGCATCGGCATCGTGATGTGAGTTACGCCGCTGTCCGTACGGGCCCAGATGCCGCCATTGCCGTCACTGGCCAATCCTGTAATATGATTGTCCCCTCCGTACAGATAACGGGGACCTGCCATATACTGCACGATGTCTCCAGGATCCTCCTCAGAGAAATTCACCCGCTGCAAGCCATTGTCCGTACCGATCCAGTACACATCGCCTGCATCCCGAACAACGCTGGTAACTCCCTCAACCGCCGCCAGCGGCAGAAAAGTCAGCGCTTTGTTATCCGTTACCCATTCAATCGTATCTGGCAAAGAAACAGAGCCATTCCTGTAATAAGCCACTTCCTTCGTCGGCACAGCTTCCAATTGAATCGGCTTGTATGCCGCTGAAGGCAGCTTAGCCGCATGTACCGGCATCGCGACTAGCGTCATCGCAACCGCTATTGCCAATGCGCCGGCCATCCATTTCCCTCGCTTTGACCATATAGTCATCATGAAGATATCCCCTTTCCTCACTGATAAATATGCGTAACACCCGTCTCCGTTATCACGAACACGCCTGCATCCCCATCGGACAGAAGCAGCAGCACTTTATCGTCAAGCAGTTGGCCGCCTTCCTTCGAGTAGCTCTTCATCCTGTTGTTGCCGAGCGAAATGCTCGTAATGCCTTCATCTGTGCCAATCCACAGCATCGTCCGGTCTTCATTCAATAGCGATGTATTCACCGCCGGCATCGTTGCGAAGATAGAAGGCTGCACCTCGAACTGATAATCTACAAAGGTAACGGCATTGGCAAAATCAGGCATAGACACATTCGGATTGGCGATCGACGGCGTGTAAGTAGGGTCCTCCAAGAAAGCAATATACCTTTTGACGAGTCCTTCCGCGCCATCCGATCCAAACTGTTCCGTCGCTTCCGCATAAGTGTAGTGATCAGGCTCCTTGACTGTCCCCGGGTTCGGGTTTGGAGAAGGATAAATAATAATAGGAGACTTGACACTTCCGTCTTCTGTCACGAGCTTGCCCGCAATCTTGGTCTTATTGCCGTTTAATGCCCATTGTCTTGGAGAGTGCTCGAACACCACGCCAGATGCATGAATGACAGCCGACTCAATCATACCCTTGCCAGACACTTCAACAGCGGCATGTGCATGCAATTCCTCTACCGAAGCTTCATTCTCCACTACAAGCTCACTGTCCGAGCGCACGATAATCGTTGACACATGTGTTGTGCCGCTGAGTACAACCCTTACAGGCGACAGCGGCTTTAGAATAACCAGCTTGTTCACCATACTATTGGAAATATAAATGCTCTCAGCGCCTCCTCCATTCACAAACAGCGTGCCTGCAATGTCGGAATCTGATATCGATAAATCCCCATCACCCACACCGGGCGCAATATACATATCCCCTGTTAAATCCATAGCTGCAAACGTTCCTCCAGCCGTATTGACCACAAGATTATCGCCTGTCACATCCGAATAGCTCTCATGATCGGCAATGAGCCGCCCCATAGCGTTATGGATCATCTTCACCGCTTCCGCGCGGGACAGCGACTTCTTTGGCAAAAACTCTCCTGCCGGCGTACCTTCCATGTACCCCTTTTCTTTGAGAGCATAAACCGCTTCCTTCGCCCATGACGATATGTCATCATCATCCTTGAACAACGAAGTCTCATCATTCGCTGTTGGGACTTGAAATACGCGCTGAACAATAATAGCCGCCTTTTCCCTTGTCAGGTATTCCAGCGGAGCAATCCTCCTGTCGCCATCGCCAATAATAGCGCCTGAAGCGACAGCCTTGCTTATATCCGCAGCATACCAAGCATCTTGAGGAACATCCTTGAAGCTCTCGCCGCTTTGCGCTTTATATTGAAATACTCGATTGATAAAGGCAACAAACTCCGCTTTCTTCACCTTCTCATATGGCAGCACTTGCCCGCGCTCGTTCCCCTTCAACAGGCCAAGCTCCTGCCAGACGGCAATTTCTTCGGATGCCCATTCAGGAATTTCTTCCTTCATCGCTGCAGCGCCTGTTGCAGCCGCGGACGTCACAGACATTGCGGACACTAATGCGATGAGTACAACCGCTTGCTTCCATTTCCATTTCATTGGCCTTCCTCCCTCTTTGCATTCCTCAGTACAAACACCATTCTCATCTCCTCATCTCGCCTATGCTGCAAGTCCTTCTCGTCAAAGCCAAATCACTTGACAGCGGTTTCAGCAATGCTGTTGTATTAAATGCACACCTCCCACTTTATATACTCGTGTCTAATTTGTAGTAACATTTCATTCACATTGTATTTATAAACATAACATATTGTCAACCTATTCCGGCAATCCCGACACAATAGTATTATTTCCCCGGAAATACGACAAATTCATTGATATAATGCCATAAACGACGTCATTCGACAGTACGGCGCGATAACTAGCCATTATAACAAACGATAAGTTACCGCAACAAAATGATTGACAATAGGTAGTGAAGATTAATAATATTAAGTTACATTGTTACAACAAATTTTCATTCATTATGAAAAGGGAGTGATGAAAAATGAGAAGGCGGGGGATCTGGCTTGTTGCTCTCATGCTAGCTATCGCTTCAGCAGGCTGCTCCAATGCAAGCAGCGACGAGGTTACTCTTCGCATTGCCATGGTATCGCCGGGTGAAGGACTGATCAAAGTATGGGAGGACATCGGAGAGCAATTCGAGCAAGAGAATAAAAGCGTAAAAGTAGAGTTCATCTTCCAGGACGACGACACTTATCAAACGATTGGCCTGCAAAACTTGCTGAACGGCAAAAATGCTCCTGACCTTTACTTCGAGTGGGCCGGACAGAGGCTGAAAACAAAAGTCGATGACGGCTTTGCCGCAGATATAACAGATCAACTGCAAAGCTCGGGCTTAAGAGATCAATTTTCCGAAGGCACCTTCAACGGCATGATATTTGACGGAAAAACATATATGATTCCAACAGCCGGCGATGTGACCAATGTCATGTTCTACAATAAGAAAATATTCAATGACCTCGGTTTGCAGCCTCCATCTACTTGGGATGAATTTTTGGAAATCTGTGAAAAAGTGAAAGCAGCCGACATTACGCCGATCGTATCTGGCAACAAGGATCTGTGGCCTGCCGGCAACTGGATCGGCCACCTGATTTCCAGAGTTGTCGGGGAACAAGCATACAGTGACGCCCTGCAACTGAAACAGCCATTCAACTCTGCTGATTTTGTTACAGCTTATGGGTATGTGCAAGAACTTTGGGACAAAGGTTATATCAATGACAGCGTTAACGCGATTGCCGACAATGAAGGGGATATGATGTTCTTCAACGGCCAGGCGGCGATGCATCCTATAGGAAGCTGGCTAGTGCCAATTGCGGTGGAGGAAGCGCCGAATATAGAGATGGATTACTTCAACCTGCCGGCCATCCCCGGTGGCAAAGGCGATCTTAACAGTGTAATCGGCGTTCTGAACGGCATGGTCGTCAACAAAAATTCGAAGCATATTGACGAAGCAATCGCATTCATGAAAGTTTACAGCTCCGCGGAATCTTCCAAGAAGCTGACCGAAGCCGGCGCCGTTCCAATTACGAAGGACGGCATAGATGAAGAATCTATGCACCCTCTATCCTTGAGCTTGAATAAACTGATGCAAAATGCCCCGATGCTCGTATCGCCGCCTGACACGGGTTATGACATAGAGGTGGCCAATGCGCTGAACAAAGCAACCTCTCAAGTGCTGGGCGGCGCCAAGTCGCCGGAAGACGCTTTGGCTGAGGTCGACACCACTGTTGCCCCTCTAAAAAAATGACGAAAAGACCGGCGGCGTTCATACTCGCCGGTCTTTCTGCTTAAACGTACCCTGGAGGTGGGCAGATGTCCCGAAAACTTATCACTCCTTATCTATTCATCGCACCAGCGCTTCTGCTGTTCGGTTTTACGATCCTGCTCCCCATCGTGATGACTTTCGCCTTCAGCTTCTATGACTGGAACGGCTATGGCGAGATGACCTTCACCGGCATGGATAACTATGCCCGGGCGCTGCAGGACCGTGTGTATTTGGATTCGTATGGACACATTTTGATCTATATCGTCTCAACCGTCTTTCTGGAAGTTCTCGTCGGGCTCGGGCTGGCCGGCTTAATTACGATGAAGCGCAGAGGCAGCGGATTATTCCGCATCGCCTTCTTCACCCCTGTCATGCTGCCTATGATCGTCGTATCCTTTCTGTGGAAGTTTGTTTACAACTCCGACTTCGGACTGATCAACTCCGTTTTGAGAGCAATCGGGATGGACAGTTGGGCGCAGGTATGGCTCGGCAACCCCGATACAGCTCTGTTTGCGATCTGCCTCGTCTCCGGATGGGTATACGCCGGCTTCTATATGACGATTTTTTATTCCGGCATTCAACGCATTCCTAAGGACATCTATGAATCCGCCTATCTCGACGGCGCAAGCGAACGTGCAATTTTTTTCAGTATCAAAATCCCGATGATAAAAGGATTAATCAGCACAGGCACGATGCTTTGCGTGCTTACCGGCTTCCAGGCATTCGACCTGTTCTATGTCATGACAAACGGAGGGCCTTACAGCTCGACGGAAATTGTTACGACTTATCTCATTAAAGTCGTCTTTAGCCATATGAGCATCGGTTATGGCTCCGCGCTGGCTGTCATCATGACCCTTGTCATCGCAATTATCGGTTTCATTGCCAGTAAGCTGCAGCGCAAGGAGAGCGCGTTGGAGTATTGAAGAAAAGAGGTGCAGAACGTGACAACCGCAGCCATTCACAGAAACGAAAGGAAGGCGGCAGCTTCAGACCGGACACAGCGCTTAGCTTCCAGAATAGGCTATTATGCTTTCATGATCGTATTGTCCAGCCTGTTTTTCTATCCCATGATCTGGCTTGTGCTCTCTTCCTTCCGGCAGAACAGGGAGATATTCGCTTCGCCTTTCCGTCTCCCCAGCGAGATCAATCTGCAGAACTGGGCCGATGCATGGCAAGCCGGCAACATGAACACTTATGCCCAAAACAGCGTCATCGTCACCGCCTTGACGATTATCGGCATTTTGCTATTCGCCAGCATGGCCGCATTCGCCTTCAGCAAGCTGAAGTTCAAAGGAAGCAAGACGCTTATGCTGCTGTTCGTATTTGGCCTGTTCATGCCGCTGCAATCTTTCATCATTGCACAGAGCTATATTTTCGACCAACTTAACTTGAAGGACAGCTATATGGGGCTCATTTTGCCTTATATCGGCGTCGGGCTGCCGCTGGCCATTTTCCTGCTTAAGGCTTATCTGGACTCCGTCCCCCGCGAGCTAATGGAAGCGGCCAAGATCGACGGCTGCGGCGAAGCAACGTTGTTCGCCCGCGTCATCTTCCCTTTGCTCATTCCGAGCATGGCAACGGTGGGCATTTTCTCTGCTTTGAATACCTGGAACGAGCTGCTGCTTGCGATGCTCTATATTCAGAACGACGAGCTCAAGACGATTCCCGTCGGTCTGCTCGCCTTCTCCAGCCGGTATATGACAGATTACAAGCTGTTGTTCTCCGCACTCGCGATCATCACCATTCCGATGATTATTTTGTATATTTTCTTCCATCGCTATATCGTCGCGGGACTGACAGAAGGGGCATTGAAGTAATGGATGCATGGCAAAAAAGAATAAGGACGTGCCTGACCGCACCATCATCAGCTTGAAGCAAGAGCTGGCATCTGCAGCATGGGAACCTGAGCGATACGGTTGGTAGGGGATATGGTATAGTAATAAGATGTGCGGAGTCGCACCGTCCCCCACTCCCTCGACTGGAGGCTTCCATGAATCAACTTCGAAAAGGAAAACGACTGCTCAAAACCGCTGTTGCGGTATATATAACCGCCGAAATATGCTATCTGCTGGGCTGGCCGATGATATTCGCCGTCATAGCGGCCATCGTCTCTATCGAGCCTACCGTACACGCATCCGTCTCCAAAGGATGGATACGCATTCCCTCGACCGCAATCGGCGCTGCCTTCGCCATGCTGTTCGACGCCTGGCTCGGACCGCAGCCGATTACTTTCGCTTTGTCGGCATTGGCGACCATCTATGTCTGCTATCGCCTCGGCTGGAGGGATACGATCGTCGTCGCCACATTAACGGCCGTCAACATGATTCCGCTGACCGATCATCACTTCCTGATCAATTTCTTTATACGTCTCGGCACGACAATGACCGGCGTCATCGTCTCCGCGCTTGTCAACTATCTGCTCTTCCGGCCCAATTACACCGCAGAGCTTCGCAGCATGTTCGGCGGGCATGTTCCGCGCATGCTGGAACTGTCTCGCCAAGCGCTTCGCGGGCAGCATATGCCGAAGCACGCCTTGAAGGACAGATCGTTAAGCGAGTTGGCCACTCTGCTGCAATATCACATCGACGACTTGCGCTTTCGCCGAACCGACTTCTCCGATCTGCGGGAAATCGCCGCTCTGCGAAGGGAATTGCGAACGATGCAGCGCATGCAATTCTACATCGAACATAGCCAGAGCAGCCATAATAACGAAGAACGGCGCCGCCTGCGCGAGTTGCTGGCGTCCGCCGTCCTTCGGCTTCAAGCATCATCTTATGCTACACATGCTCCAGGTAACGCTCCTTCATAAGCGCAAGCACTTCGTCGCCTGGCCGGTCCCACAGTTCCCGGTTGAAAATCTCCACTTCAATCGGTCCATTATAACCGGCAGCTTCTACGGCTGCGCGAATGCGTCTGAGCTCGATCACGCCGTCGCCCATCATGCCGCGGCCCATGAGCAGATCCGGAGTGGGC
Source organism: Paenibacillus sp. J5C2022 (assembly GCF_025567625.1). Classification (GTDB taxonomy): domain Bacteria; phylum Bacillota; class Bacilli; order Paenibacillales; family Paenibacillaceae; genus Pristimantibacillus. The sequence goes on from NZ_JAOQJC010000007.1 coordinate 140,965, forward strand.
ACGATCCAGTCCGATACATGATAGCCGACGATCCGGCCCGCTGCATCCGCAATGCCTTCGTACAGCTTCGGGTCCCACCATACATGGAACACGTCGATCACGACGCCGACTTGCTCAGGCGCATAAGCGCGAGCGACCGCATTCGCTTGTTCCAACGTCACGATGACGGACCGCTCCGCCGCATACATAGGATGCAGCGGTTCGATGCCAAGCCGGATGCCGCAAGACTCGGCGTAAGGGACAAGCCGTTCAATGCCCGCCTCCACCATCGCGCGGGCTGCGTCAATGTCCCGGTCGGGCGCGGGACCGCAGACGAGCACCAGCGTATCGGCGCCCAGCTCCGCCGCCTCGTCCACGGCGCGGCGGTTATCGTCGATTCGCGCTTCGCGCTCGGCGGCCGTCGCCGCCGGGAACATGCCGCCGCGGCATAAGCTGGATACCTGCAAGCCCGTATCGCGAATGATCCGCCGGCTCTCCTGCAGTCCCGCCTCCGCCACCTTATGCCGCCACAACGCGATCCACGGCACGCCCGCCCTGACGCAGCCTTCGGCCGCCTCGCGCAGGCTCCAACGGTCTGTCGTAATCTGGTTCAAGCTCAGCCGATCAATCGTCTGCAGCGGTTCCACCTCATGCCGTCTATGTGTCCGCTCCACTGCCATCTCCTCGCTAGCTGTCCGCTTCATTGCTCCACCCCCGCAATCGCCAGCACGCGCTTCATCCGCTGCACGGCAAGCTCCGGATCGGCCAACAAGCCCGCCGCATCGGCCAGCTTGAACAGCTCGGCGAGATGAAGCATCGACCTTGCCCCTTCGGCTCCTCCAACCATGCGGAAGTGATTCTGATGGCCGTTCAAATAAGCCATGAACACAATGCCGGTCTTATACGCATAAGTCGGCTTCCGGAAAATATGTCTGGACAACGCGACCGTCGGCTCCATGAGGGTGCGATAGCGCCGCAGGTCTCCTCCGTCCAGAGCCTCCAATGCCGCAGATGCCGCAGGTGCGATGGCGTCGAAGATGCCCAGAAGCGCATGGCTGTAACCCGCTTCATCACCCTCAATGAGCGACGGATAGTTGAAGTCGTCGCCGGTGTACATTTTTACCCCTTCCGGCAGCAGCCGGCGCATTTTAATTTCCTGCGCTGCGTCGAGCAGCGATATTTTGATGCCGTCCACCTTGTCCGCATGGCTGTGAATGACGCGAAGGCACACGTCCATTGCACTTGCCGTATCGTCGTAGCCCCAGTAGCCTGCAAGAGCGGGATCGAACATGTCGCCGAGCCAATGTAGGATGACAGGCCAGGATACTTGGCTCAAGATCGCGCCGTATACGCGCTCGTAATCGTCCGGTCCCTGCGCGCAAGCGGCAAGAGCACGGCTCGCCATCAGAATGATTCTTCCGCCGCGCTCCTCGACGAAGCTGCACTGCTCCTCGTATGCGGCAATGACGTCCTCCACCTTGACCGACGGCCCCGGCGGAAGATGATCGGTTCCCGCACCGCAAGCGACCGTACCGCCTACCGCTTCGGCTTCCCGTATGGAACGGGCGATCAATTCCTGCGCGCGCGACCAATCCAGCCCCATTCCGCGCTGTGCCGTGTCCATCGCCTCCGCCACTGCGAAGCCCAGCGACCAGAGATGGCGGCGGTACGCCATCGTCGCCTCCCAGTCGATGGAGACGTCGTGCAGCGGATCGTACGCGGCAAGCGGGTCGCAGACGACATGTGCCGCGGCATAAGCGATCCTGCTCTGGAAGCGGCCGCCGCTCCCTCGCTGCGCTTCATGCCCACTAGTGAATACGGGTGCTGTGTGGTTCAATGTGTAGGGGTGAACCGTGCCGCCGGCTGCCGGCAGTTGCAATACGCTGGTCATCTTCCATCCCTCCTATAGCGTCAATTCCGGCACGTCGACGAAGCGGCGCTCCCGCCACGATTGAAGCCCCAGGTCCGACATCTGCGTCCCCTTCGCTCCCTCCAGAAGATCCCACGGGAACGGCGAGTCCGTCACAACATGCTTCAGGAACATTTCCCACTGCACCTTGAAGCCGTTGTCGAACGAAGCGTTGTCCGGAACTTCCTGCCACTGCTCCACGAATCGAATCGGATTGGGGATGTCCGGATTCCAGACCGGCTTCGGCGTATTGATCCGATGCTGCGTCTTGCAATCGCGCAAGCCTGCCACGGCGCTTCCTTCCGTACCGTCCACCTGAATGGTCAGCAGATCCTCACGATTGACCCGCACCGCCCAAGAAGAGTTCGCCTGCACGACAATATCCCCTTCCAGCAGGAAGGTGGCGTATGCAGCATCGTCGGCTGTACAGGCATACCGCTCTCCCTTCTCATCCACCCGCTCCGGTATATGCGTCGTCCCGTAGCAGGATACCGCCTTCACCTCGCCGAACAGGTTATCCAGCACATATCGCCAGTGCGCGAACATGTCCACAATAATGCCGCCGCCGTCTTCCTTCCGATAGTTCCACGACGGACGCTGGCCGGGCTGCCAGTCCCCTTCGAACACCCAGTAGCCGAACTCCATGCGCACAGACAATATTTTCCCGAAGAAGCCGGCATCGATCAATCGCTTCAGCTTCAGCAGCCCCGGCAGGAACAGCTTGTCCTGCACTACCCCGTTCTTCACGCCCTTCTCCCGGGCTAGCCGGGCCAAGCGAAGCGATTCCTCCAGATTCGTAGCGGTAGGCTTCTCGCAATATATATGCTTGCCCGCAGCAATGGCGCGCTCTACGCCGGCCGCCCGCTGCACCGTCGTCTGGGAGTCGAAGTAGATCACATTATGAGAATCGGCCAGACAGGCGTCCAGATCCGTGCTCCATCGCGAGATGCCGTGCTTCTCCGCCAGCGCTTGCACCTTATGCGCCTGCCTGCCCACCAGAACGGGGTCCGGCATGATCACATCGCCATCCGGCAGCACGATGCCGCCTTCCTCCCGAATTGCCTTGATTGACCGGATCAGATGCTGATTCGTCCCCATACGCCCCGTTACGCCATTCATAATGATTCCGACTTGAATTATTCCCATATGAAAATCCCTCTCCTTCGGCTTGATTTTCTTTATCCTACCGGAAGAGAGGGACCCTGTCTTATCGTATTGCGATTGCTTTTCTCATATTCGGAAGCGGTCGCTTTCCGCATTACTCCGCAGCTCCGTGTTGCTGCTGCAGCCTGTATTTGTGGGGAGACATGCCTGCGCTGTTTTTGAACGCACGGTAGAAGGCGGGAACCGATTCGTACCCGATCTCGAAGCAGATCGATGCAATCTCTCCTTCCGTCTCCGCCAGCAGCTTCTTGGCCACTCCGATTCGAACCTCCGTCAAATAATGCATCGGCGTCTGATGGTACTGCTTCTTGAAGATCGTCGTCGTATGGCGGGTGCTTACCCCCAGCTTGTAAGCCAGATCCCGCAGCGTCAGCGGCTCGTAATAATGGGAGTCGATATAGTCTCTGATCCGTTCCGCACGAAGCCCGTCCGCATCCGTAACCAGAGCGGATTGCTCCGCTCTGGCCAGCAACAGCAGCATCGCCTGCAGATGAATGCGCAGCGCCCATTCGCTGAACGCATCCATTCGCTTCTGCTCGAACAGCGCCTTGCGCAGCAAGAGCCGCAGTTCACCCGCAGCCATGACGTTCAGCTTCATATGCATCGGACTTGTCCACGGCTTCTGCAAGCCTTGCGGCATCGCATGTTCACCTGCGCTCTCCTTGTCGTAAGCCAGCACCAGCAAGGTTAAGCCATTGTCCGATGCGACGCTGTGGGAAGCATGCGGCGGGATGACGGCGGCATGGCCTGCGCCAAGAGGGCGGCTCTTGCCGTCCAGCCGCAATGCGCCCTCCCCTTCAATAACGTACAGCAATTGATAGTAATCGTGCATATGCTCCTTGATCGTATACCCTTGCAGATGCTTGGCCTCGTAGCAATGAATGCCGTTCATGCATCGGACCTCCTTCTCCAGTCCCCGCTTTATACGTTCGGAATACGGATGATGATCGTCGTGCCTTTCCCCTGCTCGCTTTCGATCTCCAGCCCAACGCCGTAATGATTGCGCAGCCTGCGTTCGATATTGATCAGACCTACACCGCCGCCTGAGTGCGTGTGCCGCCTGTCCCCCAGATGCGCAAGCACATCTGCGGAAATTCCGATTCCATCATCGGTAATTGCAATGTACAGCCGGGCTTCGTCACGCCGCATAGACAATCGCACCTCTCCGCCCTCCACCTTGCCCATAATGCCGTGCCTTACGGCATTCTCGACCAGCGGCTGAATAATGAGGGGCGGTATCTGGCCATCGAGCCCTTCCTCCACATCCATCACCATCCGCAGCCGGTCGCCGAATCGCGCCTTCTCGATCATGAGATAGGAATGCACCAGCTCCAGCTCTTGACGAATCGGAATAAGCTTGTCCCGGTTATGGAAGTCGAAGCTGTGGCGCAGGAACAGACTGAGCTCGACCAGCAAGCTTTGCGCCTTGCCAATATCCTTATAGCTGACCGATAGAATTGTAGAGAAGGCATTGAATAGGAAATGCGGCTTGATCTGCGCTTGCAGGAAAGCCATCTCGGAGCTGATCAGCTCGCTAATGGACGTCTTCATGCTAAGCAGCGTCCGGATACGGGCCCGCAGCTCTCCCGCCTCAACCGGCTTGCTCAAGAAGTCGTTCACGCCCGCATCGAACGCAGCCAGCTTATCCTCCGGCCTGCTTCTTGCTGTCAGCAATAGCACAGGAAGCTCGGACAGAGGGTAACGCTTGCGGATAGCCCGGCACACCTCATAGCCGGTCAATCCCGGCATCATCAGATCAAGCACAGCGAGATCGATGCGGTGATTGCTCTCCAGCGCCTCCAGCGCCTTGGTGCCATCGGGCACGGCTATCACCTGGCAGTTGTCGGCAGTCAGCAGATGATGCAGCACCTGACGATTGACGGGATCGTCGTCGGCGACAAGAATCGTATAGGCATTCTCGTCCTTCGACAATAACACATCCTGCGGAAGAATCTCCATCCTGCCCGCAGCCGCTTCCCTCATGTCCGGCGGATACTCCGCCGGCTCCTCCACTCTCTCCATCTGCGCCCCTGCCGCAGACTGTTCGTCCTTCTGTCGTGCGAGCGGAATCGTGAAGGTGAACACAGAGCCTTTATTCACTTGCGACGATGCTCGGATCGTACCGCCATGCAGCTCTACCAGCTGCTTGGACACGGAGAGGCCAAGACCCGTTCCGCCGTAGGAAGCGTCTCCTTGCTCGTAGGAATCGAAGATGCTGTGAAGCTTGCTGCCGACAATGCCGATGCCCGTATCATGAACGGCAATGACCGCCATGCCGCCTCTCTCGTAGGCTTCCACCCGAATCTCTCCGGACTTCGTGAACTTCAATGCATTGCCCACGAGATTGTACATAATCTGCAGCACCCTGTCTTCATCCGCGTAGATCCAGGTCGGGCGGGCGGGCAAGCCGCTGACTAGCCGAATATCCTTATCGCCGGCCAAGAAGCGGAACATATCCAGCACGACTTGAACGAGCGGCCCCAATTCCACCTCCGTCCTTCTGAGCGCGAGCGTTCCATTCTTCATCTTGGACATGTCCAAAATATCGTTAATGAGATTGGACAGACGTCTGGAGACGGAGATAATCGTGCCGACGTTGTGCTTCTCCGCCGTATTCAGCCGATCGGAAGCCCGCTCAAGCACCGATTGGGACAAATTGATGATCCCATGGAGAGGCGTGCGAAGCTCATGGGAGGTGTTGGCAAGAAACTCATCCTTCATCCGGTCCAGCGACAGCAGCTTCTCCGATAGCGTCTCCACCGTACTGAACGCGTGGGAGAAACGTCTGGCGAGCTCCGTCGCCTCGATCACGATTAGCGCGAATACGCCAATAAGAAAGTACTGCCTCCCCAGCCAATGGTACGAATTGGGATACTCCAGCAGCAAGATATCGTGGAACATGGCCGACATGAGTATGATCGCCCCGACGACCTGCAGCATGGCGCCGCTTCGCTTCCTCTTGACGGCAAGCATCAACCCGTATAAATAGTACAAGCAGCTGGCCAGTATGAATAGATGATACATATTCGTCCAGCGTGTATACCATTCCAATGGGGTCGCAATGACCGACAGCATAAAGAGGCAGCTGACGATCGTCATTCCCCTATTGACCTTGTGCGAGAATTCCTCCGGATACAGCTCGCGTATGAACATGGCCGTAAGCGTCATTCCGCCGTAATAGGTCATATATTCAATAAAGACAAGCGTTCTGATCGAAAGATCCGGCAGCAGGTGAAGCAGGAACATATCCTTCATTGCCAATGTCCGGAATACAACGACTAAGCAGATCAGCCCGAAGTAAAGAGCGGAACGGTTGTTGCGGCGCAGCAAGAAGACAATGATATGATAGAGACCGATCATGAACGTGCTTCCTACGATGAACATGCTAACCGCGAACTGTTCCTTGTTCCGGCTCGCGATGCCCTCCTCCGTTCCGAGCTCGATGGCGAACCACATGCCCCCGCGGGCATATATATAGTTGGAGATCTGTACAATAATATCGAAATCTTCCGCCGGGGGCTGGAACGTAATCGATTGCGGCTTGTATGCTGCCTCGGCCCGCTCCCGATCTTCCGCCACCTTGCCGTTGACGGCCACACTTTCCCTGTTGATCATAATGTTGTATGCCGTAGACATGATCGGAATTTTCAATGCCAGATTCGGAAGATTGCCGTCTGTCTTCACCCTCAGGCGATAAGTCGCATATCCATAGCCGGGCAAGCTGCGGCCATCTATTTCATACTGATTCCACACACTGGGCACATTCGCATACATGGCGTTCGGCATTGGGGCATTGCCGGAAAAGTCATGACCGGCAAGCAATTGCTGCCAATAGAAGCTCCATTGTCCTGCCAGCATAATCACTTTCGTGTGCTCGTAATCCCACTTCGTCAGATCCAGCTCACCCTGTTCAACTGTTATCGCCGGCTGCCTGGCGACGTTGCCGCTGATGATGAAGCTTCCGACTGCAGTTGCTGCGATCATCACCAGAATGACGATCAGAACGGTTCTCTTATGCTTAACCATTATGCACTTCCCTCTGTTAGAACGTAGCTTGTAATCTTCTCCCGCTACAATGTCGTATCTATTGGAAGTATACCATGTCCTGTCTCGCACCAACACGAAAAACCCGAAACAAAAGCTGCGGCAGCAGCCTTGTTCCGGGCTTGAACGAGCATAATCCAGACCTTTCAATGAGCGATCGCTATTTCAAGAAAAATGCAAGAGTGCGATCGGATGCGCCGGGCAGACCTTCATGCCCGAAGTCGGGATAAATGACAAGGTCCTTCGGCGCGGTTATTTTGTTATACGCTGCGAATTGCGTAGACGGCGGACAGACTGTATCCATCATCCCCACGAACATGAGCACTTCTCCGCGTATGCGATCTGCCAAATACTGCAGGTCGATGTAACCCAGCTTCTCGAACACCTCGTCCTCACGCTCATGCGTCGGATCGAAGTGACGGAAGTACGTGCGAAGCTCTTCATAGGCATCCTTCGCCAAATCCATCTCCCATACGCGCTTATAGTCGCATAGAAACGGATACTGAGGCGCGAGCTTCTTCACTCTCGGCTCCAGAGCGGCGCATGCGATGGTCAGCGCCCCGCCTTGCGAACCGCCCGCTGCATATACTCGTTCCGGGTCGACCTCGGGAAGACCGAGGGCAATGCCCGCTAATTGAGCCGTATCCAGATAAATGTGACGGAACAGCAGATTGTCGGGATGGTCGTCCAATCCGCGAATAATATGGCCGCGTTGCGTATTGCCCTTCACGCCGCCCACATCCTCGGAAGAACCGCCTTGGCCGCGGCAATCCATGGCGAGCACGGAGAAGCCCAGCGACGCATAAGACAGCTTGGCGGACCAGTCTCCGGCATGACCCGTATAGCCATGGAACAGGACGACCGCCGGATGAGGCTCCTGCACGCCTTTCGGACGGACATAGTGGGCGTGGATGCGAGCTCCCCGCACTCCTGTGAAGTATAAGTCGAAGCATTCCGCATTCGGTGTCTGGAAGGAGCTTGGCACCATTTCAAGCTGCGGATCTACAGCACGCAGCTCCGCCAGCGCCCGGTCCCAGTACGCATCGAAATCAGCGGGACGGGGGTTCCTTCCCGTATACGCTTTCAGCTTCTCGAGCGGCATATCTACTAACGGCATTGTAAGGTCAATCCTTTCGATAGGTAATACACCCATTCTACTAGCTGCTAACATTTTTTACTATTGCTATTTTTACCGTTTTTCCGCTTCAATTCATCATTTTGGACGCTTTTCGCCATTGTTCCAAGGCTACATGGCCTAATTCCGCATCTTTTGTCCACTTTCCTCGCATTAATCGCTTTCCAGCCCATTTCGCATACCTGACAGCCGCTCTTCCTCACAGACACATATATTACATCATATATCCAAAAATAACCCTTGATATATTACATCATATATATTTATAATACAGTTACAAACAGAATAAATGACTCACATTTACTGATCAAGGGGGATTATTATGATGGGAATCGGCATTAGCGGCACAGGCCGGATAGGACGGCTGTTGATTCGCAGCCTGATAGACAGGGCAGAAATAGCGGAGCAATTGAAGGCCATCAACAGCATCTATCCTGCCGAGACAGTCGCCCATCTGTTGAAATACGACTCCGTACACGGCACTTGGAAAGCCGACGTCTCCGCCGAGGACGGCAAGCTGCGGATTAACGGAAGGCTGATTCCTTGCGTCAGCCATCGCAACCCGAAGGACATTCCATGGAAGAAGCTGGGTGTACAGCTCGTTATGGACGCCACCGGCAAGTTCAATGACAGAGAAGGCGCGAGCCGCCATATCGCCGCCGGCGCCAGCCGAGTAATCCTAACGGCGCCGGGGAAAGAGATGGACCTGACGATCGTAATGGGCGTGAACGACCGGCAATTCGATCCCGCACGCCATCGCATCCTGTCCGCCGCATCCTGCACGACGAACTGCGTCGCTCCCGTCCTGAAAATACTGGACGACAGCTTCCAGGTGAAAAGCGGCTGGATGACAACCGTTCATGCCGTCACATCGGATCAGAATCTGCTGGATAACCCTCACAAGGACTTGCGCAGAGCACGGGCCTGTACACAATCCATTATCCCTACATCGACCGGGGTGCGCAAAGCGCTCGCCGATGTTCTGCCGCATCTTGCGCCGCATGTGGAGGGACTGTCCCTGCGCGTGCCGACGCAAGACGTGTCGCTGGTCGATCTGACAGTGCAAGTCGGCCGCAGCGCAAGCGCGGCAGACGTGAAGGAAGCCTTCAAGCTGGCGGCGGCGCATACATTCGCCGGTTATGTGGCATACTCGGAGGAGCCTTTAGTATCGGCCGATTACATCGGCAATGCGCATTCCGCCATCATCGACGGCTTGTCGATTATGCAGCAGGGTCAGCATATCAAGGTGCTTGCCTGGTACGATAACGAGTGGGCTTACGCCTGCCGCGTAGTCGAATTGGCAGCAATGGTCGCCCGACAAGCCACTGGTTCAGAATCGGCAGACAATAGAGTTCCCGCACTTGCTATACCCGATGGCATTTCCTACTAGCGGACAACAAGGGGAGGATAGCAAGCTCAGCCGAGCGCCATCCTCCCTTTCCACTATTTCTGAGCTTACGAGTTCAACTGCCACTTTTTCCCTACCCCCGTATCACCACATAGACCATGTAAACGATGTAGCTGAGCACGAGCAGCGAGCCTTCGATTCGACCCACGCGATATTGCGTTCTGGAGACGATGAAGAGCAGTACCGTGAGTGCGATGACGATCAGAATATCGATCATAAGGCCGCTCTCCACCTGCAAGGGGAAGATGACAGCGGATACGCCCAGTACGAATAATATGTTGAAGATGTTGCTGCCGATAATGTTGCCCACGGCAATATCGTTCTGCTTCTTCAAGGCTGCGGTAATGGACGTAACGAGCTCCGGCAGCGATGTGCCGATCGACACGATAGTAAGGCCGACCAGCGTCTCCGACATGCCCCATGCCAATGCGATATTGGTGCTCTTCTGAACGACCAGATGACCGCCATATATAATGGCCGCCAGACCGGCAACGGTGAACAGAATATTCTTGCTCCAGGAGCTTCGGCCCTTGGTTCCGGAAGTCACGGCTTCCTTCCTCGATCCTTCTTGGCCCGAATCCGCAGCTCTCTCTGCAACGCTCCCCTCTGCCCGGCCCTCTCTGGCCACCTCGAACAGATAATACAGGAAGATGCCGAAGAACAATAACAAGACGACACCGTCGCCTCTTGTCAATACGCCGAATGCGTCCCCTTGCAGTTGGACGTCGCCCACGAGCACCAGCAGCGCTACGCTTGCCAACAATGTGAAGGGAATCTGCTTCCTGAGCGTCTCCTTCTCCACCTGCACAGCCAGGATGATGGCAGTCATTCCGATCACCAGCGTCGTATTGAACACATTGCTGCCAATGACATTGCCGACCGATACGCCCGCACTGCCATTCAGAGCTGCAATAATGCTCACCGTCGCTTCCGGAGAACCCGTTCCGAAGGCGACAATCGTTAGTCCGATAATCATGGGAGGCACTTTCAGCAGCGTTGCGATATTGGAGGAGCCCTCTACGAAATAGTTGGCCCCGGCAATAAGCAAGCCGAATCCGACAAGCAACAACAAGTAATCCATCCCGTTACGTCATCCCCTTCCCATCCTTGGCGCTATATCGATCATATAGCTACTCATAATGTACCACTGCACAGGAAAAATATGTACAGCGGTTCATCTGCAAGGATGGTCGCGAAGCAATCGGCAACAGCCGCATTGCTGTCATCGGCATTGACACAAGCGATTATCGTCCCGGCGAATCGCTGGCGCTTCTGTATTGCCCGGGCGTCATGCCCGTCATTCGCTTGAACACCTTGAAGAAGTGGCGGGCCTGCTCATATCCGACAGCTTGGGCGACATCGCCGATCGGAACAGCCGGCCCCCCAGCCAGCAGTTCCTTCGCTTTCTCTATGCGGATCTGCCGCAGATAAGCTACGAAGCCGATGCCCAGATCCCGCTTCATCATATGGCATAAATAATTGGGATGAACGCCGGCATGCCGAGCCGCCTCATCCAGTGACAGATCCCGCTGATAATGCTGGCGAAGATAGTACAGCACGGCGTCTATCACCCCGCCATCCTGTCCGCCCGAAGCAGCATTCCTCCCTTCAGCGGCTTCCTCCCCATAGCCGGAAGCTTGGAATATAGCGCCCAGCAGTTCTTCCCTCTGCACCGGCTTCAGCAGATAATCCTTGACCCCTAGCCGAAGCGCCTTGCGGGCATATTCAAATTCATCATATCCGGTCAGTATAATGAATCTGCTGCAGTAGCCTCTCCGTTGCGCTTCCTCGATAAGCTGCAAGCCTGACATCTCCGGCATATTGACATCGGCCATCAGCAGATCGGGCTTGAAGTCAGGCAGTCGCTCCAATGCCTCATATCCGTCAGCCGCCTCCATTATATCCGGTTGATCCATGCCGCCTCTCACCATAGCCGCAATCCCTCTTAGAATAATCGGCTCGTCATCCACAATCATCATCTTCATCATGGCCCCTCTTTTCTCTTAAAGTGTCAGCACCACCACCGTCCCTTCTCCCATTGAACTCTCCACTTCAATCCCAGAGCTCTCGCCGTAATACATGCCGATTCTCTCGTGAACATTCCATAACCCCAAGCCTCCCCCTGAAGGAGACGCTTCCGCCAATCCCGCTTCTCCGTTCATTCGCCGTCTCAGTCCTGCGCGTAACGAAGGAAGCGAACATATAGTATAAATAGGATAAGACGAGCAATAACAGCGCGATGACGATAACAGATGTATTCTTCTTCTTCCGAATGTCGGCGAACAGCTCGCTGCCGGAATCTGCAATGATTAGATTCAAGTCCAACTCCTCCACGTACAGCTCCTGGTTCCATAGATCGTCGGACAAGCCTCCTTCTCCCATAGCTGCAAGCGCCGAAGTATGCGCTCCGCTCAAGTATTCCGTCACATTCCCGTTATATTGGAACAGTCCGTACGCCGCTTCCATCTGGGCCAGCTGCACCTTCAGGTTGCCGTAGGACTGCTCCAGCACTTGCTGCTTCCCCCTCATATACTGCTCGGCCAAGCTTTGATAGGAGGTGTTGTACAGCCAGAATCCGAATGCGAGCACGGGAATAAAGATGATGCAGATATAACCGGCAATCATTTTTTTGACCATTCCCATATACTCACCGCTTCAACGATAGTAACGTTCTCTAGGCCAAAATGCCTTCAATCTCCGCCAAGTCCTCCGGCGACAGCCGAATTCCTGCCGCGGAAGCATTCTGCTCCACTTGCTCCGGACGGGTCGCTCCGATAATGCAGCTGGCCACATTCGGCAGCCTCAGATTCCAGGCAAGCGCCAGCTGCGGCATGCTTATGCCGTTCCGATTCGCAATTCCTTGCAGCTGCTCGATCTGATCCAGCCGACGCTCCGACAGCAGCCCCTGGCTCTTGATCCAATGATTATGCTCCGGATTCGCAGCCCGCGTCCCCGGGGGAGGTGTCTCTCCCTTACGGTATTTGCCCGTCAATACGCCATGAGCAAGCGGGGAGAAAACCACTTGACCGATGCCCTTCTCTTCGCACATCGGCACGACTTCCTTCTCTATGCTTCTGGTGAACATATTGTATTCCGGCTGATTGACAACGATCGGGTCAAAGTTCAGCTGTTTCGCCAGACCGCATGCGTCTGCGATCTGTCCGGCGTTCCATTCGCTAATGCCGGCATACAGCACTTTGCCTTGCGTAATCAGATCGTCCATCGCACGAAGCGTTTCTTCCAGCGGCGTATTGCCGTCGTATCTATGGCAGTAATACAAGTCGATATAATCCACGCCAAGCCGTCTAAGGCTCGCATTGCACTGTTCCATAATATGCTTTCTCGACAAGCCTCTGTCGTTCGGTCCGTCTCCCATGTCGAAGTACACCTTCGTCCCGAGCACATAGGAGTCTCTATCGTAGGAGGCAAGCGCACGGCCTACGATCCGTTCGGCCTCGCCCCGCGCGTACATATTGGCTGTATCGAAGTAGTTAATGCCAAGCTCGTAGGCTTTATGAATGACCGCTTCCGCCGAAGCCGCCTCCACCGAGCCTCCGTATGTCAGCCAGCTCCCAAGAGCGATTTCACTTACTTTCAGTCCGCTGTTTCCCAATCTGCGATAATGCATAGATCGTACCCTCCCTGCGTTTTTCACTTCTTTTTTCATCCGAATTGTGCTATCGTACTCCTAACATCTCCCGGAGAAAGGACCGCCGCCATGACACAAGCCCATTCTCTCGCGCGGAATCTGATCGAGAATCTGGAGCTCCACCTGGAAATCGTCGAATACCATGCCGTATCGAAGCATTGGCAAGCCTACGATATCGTAAGTCCATTCAATCGCTTCTTCCTGATCACCGAAGGCGAATGCTGGGTGAAGATCGACGGAGAGGAATTCCGTCCGCGCCAAGGACAATGGCTGCTGCTTCCTGCCGGACGCAAGCTGTCATTCTCCGCCCTGCCCGGCAGCGCACTGACGAAATACTGGTGTCACTTCACTGCGACGGTAGGGGAGCTCAATCTGTTCCATATGCTCCAGCTTCCTTGGGTGATCGAGCCCGATAATGCCGACGTTCTTCACAGCCTGTTCGACGAGCTGATTGTCGCCTTCGCATGCGAGGACTGGAACGCCCCGCTTCGTGTCAGATCGCTGCTGTACGAGATCGTCATGCAATACTTCTCTCATTGCCCGAATCAACTCATCTCATGGAGCACGCCGGCCTACATGGACCGGGTCAAGCTGGCGATCCGCCATATCGAGGAGCATCTGCACGAAGAGCTGTCCATCGCCCGTCTGGCGGAGTCCGCCCACTTCCATCCCAATTACTTCATACGCATATTCAAACGCATGACGGGCATGACTCCCGTTCACTACATTCAACGAGCCCGGATTAGAAAAGCGAAGCTGCTGCTCACCTCTACCCGTCAGCCGGTCGGACAGATTGCGGCGGAGATCGGAATGGACGTCTACTACTTATCCCGCATCTTCAAGCAGCATACCGGCTATTCTCCTTCCGAATACCGCGGACTTCTTGAAGATTCCCCGCCTGCTTCTAATGAACGGATACTGCCGGAATAACCGGCTTTCCGAGAGATTCTCCTTATTATCGTTCTTATGCGGCGCAGAGGGAATGGAGGGAATGAACGCCTATTTATCGAATTCTAACCACCTGACTCCCAGGCACAGCTTCATGAAATAAGGCACAGACTAAGCTGTGCCTCGATACGATTGACTTTGCAAGCTACTGGAACAGCTTTTGAGCTTCCGCATATTTGGCATTCGCCCATTCCATAAGCTTCTCCAGCCCCATCTTCTCCGCCTTCTCTACCATACTGGCGTAAGCCTAGCGCGCTTCCTCTTCCGAATTCGCCAGATAGATTCTCGCTTCCTCATTGGCCATCATCGTCTTGATATTGGCTGCGATGATGCTCTCTTCCGAATCAGCCGGCGGCGTCTTCACCATGCCCATCGCCCAGTTGAATGTCGTATTCGCCATAAGCTGCTCTCTCGACTTCATAGACTCCGGGGACGAGCCAAAACAGGCTGGCTAATACAACAGAATGCCAACGCATTGCCGGTTGATTGCTGAACATAAAAAAATTACCCTCTTTCTATATGGGATAGTTAATCCCATATAGAAAGAGGGTATAGCGCGAACCTGCTGTTCATTTATAAGTTTGAACCGTCCATTCTTAAGAAAATGGCTGAGGAGCACAAACAAGCCGGGGGATTTCCTCGGCTTGTTTGTACTTACCTACCTGTTCATCCTGAACAGGGCTTGCTTGACTTGCTTACTTCGCAGGAGTCGCAACGACTCTTTGCTGCTCGTTTTGCATAAGAATTCTTAGAATTTTGCTTCCAAATTTACCTTCTTTTAATTGCGGTTTAGCTGGATACATAGGTGTTCACCTCCTTTCAATATCGATTATTTATAGTCTTAAATAACGCCGCAGCTCCTGCATGGAAGTCTCATATACATTTTCACGGCCGTTCGTCCCTTCCCGCTCGCCTATGCGGCGGGCGAACTTGCCATACAGCCGATTCAGATAAGCATGATCCGTCAGCGCATGGAATCTCACTCTGCACACGCTCTCGT
Organism: Paenibacillus sp. J5C2022; assembly: GCF_025567625.1. Lineage (GTDB taxonomy): Bacteria > Bacillota > Bacilli > Paenibacillales > Paenibacillaceae > Pristimantibacillus. The sequence goes on from NZ_JAOQJC010000007.1 coordinate 156,201, forward strand.
TCTCCAGATCGATCTGGCGCACGATATCGCGGAACCCCGTGAAGAAGATGCGGCTGGAACGATACGTCCTCTCCAGAATGGCGGAATCAATGAGCGCGACTGTCCCGTTATCTTCATACCGGTATTGAATGAACGCGCTTAGCTGTCCGTCCTCGTTGTCAAGCAGCATGAGACGGGAGGAAGTAACGGTATCCATCACATACAGCAAGGCATCGTGCAGGGAATACAGGCTATGGAACTCCTTGCTGTGCGCAATATAAAATCTGGCAAAGCGCGCGTAGTCGTCATCGCACAGACAATCGTTCGCCTTTAGCTTCAGCATCGCATGCACCTCCTTGTCCCACCTGTTTCTATCGTAGAATCGCCACTCTGTTGCTCCCACATCTGATCGTAGAGACCTCTCTTCTTCCTCAGCTCGTCATGCGTGCCCCACTCTGCCACTTCCCCGTCCCTCAGCACGAATATGCGATCCGCATTCGCTATCGTCGCAAGCCGATGAGAGACGATGACGATTGTTCGCTTGCCGCGCGACAGCTTGCTTATCGTCCGTCCTACCGCAGCCTCCGATAGAGGATCGAGAGCCGAAGTGACCTCATCCAGCAGCAGCAAGGCAGGATTCCGCAGCAGGGCTCTGGCCAGCGCGATGCGTTGCTTCTGCCCGCCGGACAGATTGCCTCCGTCCTCGCTAACCTTCGTCATGTAGCCGTCCGGCAAAGCTTCGATGTAAGAGGCGATGTCGGCTTGCTGAGCTGCCGCGGCCACTTCTTCCATAGACGAATCCGGCTTGCCGATCCGAATGTTGTCCAGCAGCGTGCCGCGGAACAGGAACGGCTCCTGGAATACCGCGCCGATGCAACTCCTGTATAACTCGCCATCCAGAGCGCGCAGATCGGCTTCATTCAGCAGCAATGTCCCCTCGCTTGGCTCGCGAAGCCCGAGCAGCAGCTGCAACAGTGTGCTCTTGCCCGATCCGCTGGGACCGACGAAGGCGACGGTAGAACCGGCTTCGATCGTCAAGCTGACCCGCTTCAACGCCTCCCTGCCGTCGGAATAAGCATATGACAGGCTGTCCATTCGGAGCTTCGGTCCGGTCTGCAGCGGCAGCACCGTCTGCAAGCCGCCCCCCTCCACTTCTTGCATATCCAGCAGCTCCGTCACGCGATCCAGGCTCACTCGGGCATCTACGACCGATGGAAGCACGGCCGTCAGATTGTAGACCGCGTTGCCCATCGAAGTATAGATGGTGAAGAAAGCAACCAGATCGCCCAGCGTAATGACTTGCGTGAGCGCCAAATAAGAGCCGAACCCGATAATGCCGAAGTTCATCAGCAGCAGACTGACCATAGGCACGCGATCCAGCGTCGCCGACGCTGCATTGCGCCGGTAGTGGCTAACGAACAAGCCGCGAAGCCTGTCGGCGAACCTGACCATGACCGTCTGCTGCAAGCTGAATCCTTGAATGATGGCATGGCCCCTCACGGATTCACCTACATCGGCCGTCATCTCACCGAACTCTTCCCGATAAGCCGCGAAGGCCGAACGAGCCCGCCTCTCCAGCAGTTGGGGACCGAGATAGATGAGAGCCGCCCCGAGCAGAATAATGAGCGCCATACTCCATTGGAGCGAGAACAGGACAACCGCGCTCATCGCCACCACGGAAAGCGATTGAAGCCCGATCGTCATCATCGACGTCATCGCGCCTTCAATGGCGGGGAGATCCACCGAGAAGCGGGAGACATGCTCGCCTGATGGAGTCGCCTGGAAGCGCTCCGTCCCCATTCTCTGCATGGCGGAGAACAGCCGCATCCTTAACCGCTGCTGCACTGCAGCATTGATTCCCGCCAGCAAGCGATCGCCTACCACACCCGCTGCGATGCCGAAGATGCCTACTGTGCCGATGATGAGCAGGATAAGAGCGAACACTTCTCTATCGCCGGGTATGATAGCGCGGTCAATGATGAACTTGAAGCTGAGCGGAGCCAGTGCAAGAACGGTCATCTCTACCGCAGCGGCCAGCAAGAACAGCGCAACCCTGCTTCTGCATGACTGCATGAATGACCATAGCTTCCCTATCACTGCCAGCATAAGCTTGTCCCCTTGTGCAATAGTCTAATGGACGGCTACTTGAAATCGTGCAATATAGTCTTGCAGATCAGGGACGGCTACATTATAGCCGTAGAGTATGCCGCGCTCGCTCTCCACCCGTGCCGTCTGCCGGGCGAACTTCGAGAACAGCCGCTCGGAATAGGCATCCTCCCCTGTCCAGAATCGAATCTCTCTCACGCCTTCATCCCGCTCCGCCAGATACTCCGATAAATATCGCAGTCCCTCCAGGAACAGTCTCGTACGGCGATGCCCTTCCTTTATATAAGCAACCTGAAGCTGAATGACATGCACATCCTCGTAATCATGCTCCCCTGTCCCGTGGATATAACCGAACGCCCCTATAACCTCGTCCTCTTCATTGAAGCACAGGAAGGACTCTCTGCTCAGCAGCACCGGACTTGCAAGATAGCTGAATGCGACGGGGAACGAATAAGGCAGCTTAAGCTCAGTATAGTTCTCTAGCAAGAACTCCATATAGTTGCGCATGTACATTTCAGTAGCACATTCGGCCAAATAATAGTCCAAGTCCATCCTCCTTCACGACTAGATCCGATATGCGGTATCCAGTTCCGAAGTCCCGCAAAACTGGGACATATGATCTCCAATAGTAGCAGCCGTTGTTTAATTCTTGTTTAAGTTTCGTTTTTTTTTGCAAAAAGAACCAATCTGTCCGCATCGCTCCTGCTATAATGGCACTAGTCAAAGCGATATTGTATGAGACGCGACAAGCGTATCTATAGCATGAAGGAGTTCGGTCACCATGGAATTGATCCGCCGTCTGAGAATTGCCGCCAGATTCATCTTTCTGGTCATCGGGCTCATCATCCTATCGCTTCTCCTCCCTTCCTTGCCTGCTGCAGCCTCGTTCCAGGTGGAGGGCGGAAGCGTGGACTTAAGCGACTGGAAAATTGACGAACGGCCCATTGTCCCATTGTCCGGCGAGTGGAGCTTCTATTGGGAGGAGCTTCTGGAACCTCGGCACTTCCAAGGCGATGCTGCCGCCCCCGATGCCGAAGCCGTCCACGTCCCCCGGCCATGGACAAGTTACCGGCTGAACGGTCGGCCGCTGCCGAACGAAGGCTACGCCACGTACCGCCTGATGATTCGCTTGCCGGATGATCTGGAGGCAAGCCGTACGCTCGCTCTCTATCCCAAGAGCATTGCCTCTGCTTACCGCTTATGGGTGAATGGCAGTGTAAAGGGCGGCAACGGAACGGTCGGAATGAATCGAGACAGCATGAAGCCGTCCAGCTATCCCAAAGTTATTTACTTCGAGCCGCAGCCCGGGTGGAACGAGCTGATCATTCAAGTCTCCAATTTCTCACAGCGCAATGCCGGCATATGGCAGGACATGGAGCTCGGTGCGACTGATGACATATCCCGATTGCGCACTGCTCGGGTCGCCATTCAATTGTTCGTCGTCGGCATTTTCACCATCATGGCGTTCTATTACGTCTTCGTCTACTTCAATTACCGGCGGGAAATCTCCGCACTCATGCTAGGTCTGCTCTGCTTATCGGTCGCCGTTCGAACGGTTGTGCTGGGGGAGTCGACCGCGCTCTACCTGCTGCCCCAACTTCCCTGGGAATGGGCTGTCAAGGCAGAGTATCTCTCTATCGCGGCAACCGCTCTGTTGCTCATGCTGTTCATTAACAAGGAATATCCCAAGGATTCCACGCCATGGGCGACGAGAATGGCCGGCATTGCCTTATTCGCCTGCATGCTCTTTTTTCTGTTAACGCCAGCTCGCGTCTACACCTACTATTTGTCTCCCTTCACGTGGGGGGTGCTGTTTCCTGTGCTTATGTATACGATGGGCGTATATATCTTGTCTGCGATCAGACGCCGAAGAGGCTCGCTTATGAACGCCATCGGCTTCCTGTTCTTCACGTTGTTCGCGGTGAACGACATGCTGTTCTACAATGACATGCTTGCGACAGACGATCTGCTGTCCATCGGCTTGCTCTGCTTCCTGGTGGCGCAAGCACTCAATCTGTCCGCCCGCTTCTCGCGCGCCATGCAGGAATCTGAGCAGCTGTCGGAGAAGCTGCAGCAGTACAACCGCATCTTGGAGCGCACCGTCGAGGAGCGGACGCAATCACTGCGGCAGAGCAATGCGCAGCTGTCGGAAGCCAATGCGCGCATGGCCGATATCGAGCAATTCCGCACCCGGCTGTTGTCCAATATCTCGCATGAGCTGAATACGCCGATTACGTCCATTAAGGGCTTCGCCAAAGCGTTGCGCGACGGCATTATTACGGTTGATACACATAAATATGCCAGCAGAATCTATGAGCGCTCGCTTCTTCTGGAACGGCTTATTCACGATCTGATCGAGCTAACCAAGCTGGAGACGAAGCAGGTGAAGTTCACTATGGAAGAGCGTGAGCTCGTACCGTTCCTGCAAGAGCTGTTCCAGCAATACGAATGGGAGATGGAGGAGCAGCGCATCCGCTATCGCTCCGACTTTCCTCTTATGGCCAATTCTATGAATGCTCGCATCGATCCCATTCGCATGGAGCAAGTATTCGCCAATCTGATCTCCAATGCGATCAGACATACGCCCGAAGGCGGCATAATTACCGTTCGAGCAAGGCTGATTCCCTGCGAAGAGAGTCAATGGATAGCGGAAGTATCCGTCATCGATACGGGGACGGGCATTCCTCCGTCCATGCATGAGCATATATTCGAGAGGTTCGGGCAATTGCAGGGCCAGAACGCCGGCAAGCCGCATAACGGCTCGGGATTGGGACTTGCAATCTGCAGAGAGATTATGGATTATCACCAAGGGGAGATCGGGGTTAGAAGCGGTACCCCCGGAGGCAGCGAATTCTACTTCAGACTGCCGGTATACGAGCGCATGGAGAAGGGAGCAACAGAAGCATGACCACGACAGACCATTCACTCGAACAGCATCACATTCTGATCGTCGAAGACGATGCTGACATTGCCGAGCTGATCGCCATCTATTTGCACAATGCGGGCTTTCATACATCTACAGCCGGCACATTGAAGGAAGCTGACCGCTTGCTCGAGAAGCTGCAGCCGCAGCTGGTATTATGCGATATTATGCTTCCGGACGGAGAAGGGACGGATTGGGTGCAGAGCGTGCGGCGGCAGAGCTCCGCATTGCCGGTTATTTTCTTGAGCAGCAGGAAGGAGCCGAAGGATATTATCGCCGGTCTGGAGCTGGGCGGCGACGACTATATGACCAAGCCGTTCGACCCCGACGTTATGGTCGCCAGAGTGAAGGCTCAGCTGAGACGCTCAGCTTCGGCCGGCGGCGATGGGCATGCCAAGACGGATAAAGAACGGCAATGGACGGATGGCAGGCTGGAGCTTCACTTCGGACGACGGGAGATAAGGGTGAACGGCGAGGAACTGCGCTTGCCTGCGAAGGAGCTGCAGCTGCTATTCCTGCTGGCGGAGCATCCCGATCAAGTGTTCAACGTCGAGCAACTGTACGAGTCCGTCTGGGGAATGGATGGCTGGAGCGACCAGCGGACCGTCATGGTGCATATCCACAATGTGAGACGGAAAATAGAGGAAGACGTCAGTCTTCCCCGTTATATCCTTACGGTGCGCGGCGTCGGCTACAAGTTCCGTGGCGGCAGGTAGCGTCGGGCCAGGGTCATCGACATGAACATTAGGCTTGTTGATGAACTTCGATATCCAGCGAGATTTTCACTTCATCCCCAATAAGCACCCCGCCCGTCTCCAGAGCGGCATTGTACGTCAAGCCGTAATCGCTGCGCTTGATGGCGCCTGTCGCACTGAAGCCTGCTTTCATATTACCCCATGGGTCCTTGCCGGAGCCTTCGAAAGCCACCTCGAACGTCTCTGGCCGGGTCACACCATGCAGTGTCACATTGCCCGTGACCTCGTATTCGCCTTCCCCTGTCTTCACAATGGATGTTGCCTTGAAGTCGAGCGTCGGGAACTTCTCGACATCGAAGAAGTCTGTCGATTTCAGATGAGCGTCGCGGTCTCCGTTGCGGGTATCAATGCTGCTCAGATCGATGTTGAATGAGATGTCCGCCGTAGTCAGATCGTTCACATCCGCCACAATGCTGGATTGAAATTGATGGAACGTCCCCTTTACCTTCGCAATCATCATATGCTTCACCGAGAAATCCACCGAACTGTGCGATGCGTCTACTGTCCATGCCGTTCTTGTCATTGTCATTACCTCCGCTTTCGTTTTTTCATCCAATACTAACTAATAGTGATTAACTAACTATAATCATGTTGTTGTATTTATCTTAATATAAAGACATATCGCTGTCAACACCTTTATTCGCACTTTTTTCGCCAACGAAAAAATAAGCGCCTGTCCGGAATCATCCGGTTAAGCGCTTTTCAATCGTGAACTTCCACTGCCCGATCCCCTCGTCCGCCCTCGCCGTTTCTCCTTGCCCGCTCTCGCCGTTTCCCCTTGCCCGCCCTCGCCGTTATGAAGGGGGAAGTATTGTGACACCGAGACTGCTAACTGGATTTTATGCCATTAATGTTACTGTTTCTTCGCCCTCGCATCCTATAACTGGATTAAGTACAGTTGATTCCGGACAAACCGCACAACATCTCGACTTTTAGCCGAAATAGTAGCATAAAATCCATTTCACTGTGACCAAAAGCAATATTCCGACATAATTAACGACATGAAATCCATTTCATTTAGTTGGGTGGCGAGATCGTCAGTACTGTTACGATCATGCCGGCTTCCCCTTTGCCATTTCGTTCTCCTGTATACCGTCTATTAGTCATTACTCTATTCCTAATGCCGCCCGCCAATCGAAAATCAGGCTGGTTAATATCTCTTCCTGATACAGCTTGCGCTTCTTCCGGCTCATCTTGTCGCATAACAACTGATCCCATACTGCCTGTAGCTTGCCAAGCCGCATGCAGTCCTCGTCGGAGAACACAACTCCCGGTGAGAAAGCATGGTCGCAGCCGGATTCGTAAGCAGCAGCGTCGAACCTCCACGGCTTGAAGCAGGAGGCATAGCGAGTCGCCAGCACATTGCCGATCTCAATCCCCTTCACGTCGAAATCGCCGGAATAATAGATATTCCCTCCCAGCCGCTCTTCTTGTACATAACGATCTATCCATCGCAGAGCCGCCGCGCTAGCCGGACCGCTTGTACATAACAACAAGGGTCCCGTATGACGGTCACTGCCGACGATGCCATCTCTTATGCGTTGCTCCGACCAATCGACCAGACTAGAGAATACCGCCGGATTCTCCACAATATAAATTCTCGTCACCGCTTCCAGACACAGATCCGCCTCAACCTGCCTTAAAGTCAACACCCCAGGCCCTCGCGCTTGCCTGCTCACAGGGAGATAGTAATGGACAGATGAAGATATGTCGTCATCAAGCACTCCTGCCCCTCGATAAATCTCCCGCACCTTCAAGCTATCTGCACCAAGTGAAGCTGCAGCCGCCATGCCGGAATCGTCTGCAACATCCGAAGCGCCATGAATGCCTTCTTCCAGCGGGGACGACTGCGAAGCCTGAAGGGCTTGAAACAGCAGCCTTCCTGCCGCTGTATTACGGTCCAGTGCATGGGGATCGCCGACAGCTTGCGCCGCAAGCACCGGCAGCCGAATGGCCATGTCGCCTTCATTCCTGCCGTTGCCGAATGGGGCATCTCTTCGCATCGCGATCAACAATGTCCAAGCGCGAACGGCATACCACAGCTCCTTCTCCGCCTTGTCCGGCGATTGCCGCCACAGCTCCCGAAGCGTGCGGTATCCCGCCGCAGCACCTTGCTCCAGCCCGCTTATCCACTCTGCGACGACGGAAGGACAATCCGCCCCTTCCCGCCCTAGCAGCCGTTTAATCGAGCTGAACAGGCTTCGCCACTTTTCTGCCGACACCAGCTTGCGGTCACTCTTCGTCAGCAGTGGTCTTCCTGTAATCACAACATGCAGCTCTGGAATTGTATAAGGAAAAGCGGAGTTCAGAAGCTCGCGCTGGAACTCCGCCAGCGGAATGCGCACATCTTCGCCCGCCCGCTTATACCAGCCCATGAAGGCATTAATGACTTCGCACTCCTCCGCCGATGCGGACTTAATGACCGCGTGGCCACCCGCCTTCTCCAGACCGGCATACTTATCCCAGATCTCCCGGAGTATCCGTCCGAATCCGGGCTGAGAGAAGTAAGACCTCGCTCGGGCAGCTCGCGTCCCTTCGCCCGTCATGATTCTGCGCCGCTCTCCACATACTCTCTTCGCTTGCCGTTCCACCTGTAGCGGAACAAGGTGACGAAATCCACATCCTTCGGACGATAGATCTCATAGATGGCTAGCTTCGGCACCGTATCGAAGCAGCCCCACAGCACTTGGGAGGTCATCATGTAATCGAAGCCCATATCGGTGAGCAGCTTGAACATGTCCCTCATATTCTCTTCATCCACGCCTGCGAACGCTTCGTCCAGCGAGATAAGGCGAGGAGCGTCATGGCGCGCATCGGAATAACGCGACCACGTAGCGGCGAATAACGGAATATACATCGCCATCGCCTTCTCGCCGCCGCTGAGCACGTTGAATCGCGCGTCTGTCAGCGGGCGATAACCCGTCTGCTCCCCCTTCTTATACTTCAATTCGAAGCGGAACCAGTTGCGGTAGTCAAGCACCTTGTACAGATGATGGCGCAGCGACTCCTGCTCCTCCTGCGCGGACTGCTTGGCTCCGGATATCTGTGAACGGAAATGCTGTATCATGGCATCAATCTCGTCCTCCCGAAGCCTGTGCGCATCACGCTTCAGCAGCTCGACCAGATCCAGAACGTCGAGCTGCTGCTCGCCACTTGAAGGCTTCGGCTCCCATTCCAGCTTCAATCTCAAGCCGCTTGACGTATCCCGCTCTTCCATAAGCCGGTTCATCTCCCGCACCCACTGCTCGGCGCGATGAATACGCTGGCGGATCGCCTTGCCGACACTCCGCAAGATGATCTCCTCATACAGCTCGCGATCCCGCTCGCTGAGCAAGGCGCTCTGCTGCGCTTCATCCTGCTCCAGCTCGCTTAACAGCGCCTGAGGCGGCAGAGGCTGATTCGGGTTGCGCATGGATAGCACCAGGATGCGTCCTGTCGCCTCATCCTCCACGGTCTGCAGCACATATTCCGTCAGCAGCATTCTAGCCGAGGTGAACTGCTCCAGCAGCCGATTAATGATGTTCTCCGCGATACGTCCAGCGAATACAGGTTCATACGCTCGACGAATCTCCTTGGCAAGCCCCTGCGCAGCGCTTGTCAACGTACGGTCAGCTATCGCTTGAAGCACCTCGCGCCATTCGCCCACCAATCCTCTGTCCAGCTCCCGCCAGAGAAGATCCGCCGCTTGCCGAAGTCTATGCTCTCGATCGTCAGCTTGTTCACCCAATAGCTCCAATTGCGCTGCCGCGCGAGACAATCGGTCTCTCGCCCCTTCCAGACGCTCTTCGAGCTTCTTGCGTTGCTGCAGATGCGAATTCTGCTCCGATCTCAGTTCTTCCAGCTTCCGCGCCACATCGGCAAGACCCAGCTCCTCGATCAGACTCTTCAACGTATCCCGCTGAGCGCGCTGACGACGGCGGCGCTCATCCAGTTCATCGCTCAGCGCTTCCTCGTCCTCGCGTTCCGTCATAACCGACTCCAGCTCCGTCTTATGCCGCTGCCATGCCGCATGCGCATCCCGGTATTGCCGCCAAGCCGAGTGCAACTCGGACACGGCGCCTTCGTAATCGCGAATGACTGCCGCAGCTTCGCTCAATTCGCGTTCACGCTTCAACCGCGTCCATCCGGCAGTCAGATCGTACAGCTCTCGCTGAAGCGCGCGCCATTCCTCCGACTTCGCCTTGTATCGCTCATTGGCCAGCTCCTCTTGCCGGAACGCAGCCTGCAGCTGGTAGCCGGCTTCCTGCAATATACGCACTCCGTCTGCCAGCTCCTTACCGACCGGGAACTCGTCCCGCTCAGCCTGTAATCGCTGCTCGGATTCCCTGCATTGCTGCAGGCTGCTCTCCAGCGCTGCCAGCTCGGACTCCACTGCTGCAATCTCATCGGCCAGCCGCGCAATCTCCAGCAGTCTCGTCCGCTTGCGCGTCTCCTTGCCGATATATTCGGCGCGAGGCTTCACGCCGGCCTTGCCTGCAAGCGGCCCGATCCGGTAAGATCCGTCGGCAGAGACGAACCCGCTCCACTCTTCATACCCTTGCTCGCCGCCGTCTTCCTCCCACAAGAAGCTTCGAAGCACTGCATCTATCGCCTCTGCCGACAGTCCGCTCTCCTCCGAAGGAACAGGCGCGAGCATATCCGCCAGCGTATAGCCGAATGCTACAGGTCTAGGCACGATCCAAGCTTCCTCATCGCCGTGCAAGCATTCCGTCACTCGCCCATCCGGCGCTATCCAGGCATCCAGCAAGCCGGAGCGCTCCAGCGCATCTTCGATCCGCGCACGCACTTCGTCGTGTACATCCGCCTTGAAGTCGCACACTTCATACAACGGCGCACCGCCAAGCCCGGTCCGGCTGCGGAACTCCGCTCGCGCACTGCTCCGTGTCGGTTCCGGCTCTCTGCTCTGTTCCCAGCTGCGCTGCTCCTCCTGCAGCCCGTCCCGCAGCTCGATCAGCGATGTCCGCTGCCGCTCCATACCGAGCCGCTTCTCCACCATCGCCTCGCGACTGGCTGCGTATTGCTTCAGCATCGTCTCTCGTATCGGCTCCTGAGAAGGCTGCTCCGGACCGTATTCCCGGACCGCGCCGAATGTCTCCCGCACCGCTTCATCTCCGAACTGCAGCAGCTGCAATCCGCTGCGCCAACGCACAACTTCATCGCGATACCGCTCTTTCATCGCTTCCAGTTGCTCTTCTCGCTCGCCCTTGACACGCTCGGCCTCGTCACGCAGCCTGCTGGCCTCGCCCAGTTCAATCTCACGCTCCTTCGCCATGGCGCCGGCTTCTCTCGCTTGCACTGCCTTGGCCAGCGCTGTCTCCACTGCCGCGCGATGCTGGCGAATATCCTTACGCCAGCTCTCTCTCCAGGCATCGCCGGAAGGAACCTCCGGCATCCAATAGCGATGATAGACGGCATGCCCGGCGAACTCCATATCCCCGGCCATCTCTTCCATCTCGTCCAACAGCTCGCGCTGCTCCCGCTCGGAAGCGTCAGCTCGGCTCGAAGCATCCCCCTGTTCCCGCTCCAAGCTCTGTTGCTTACGATACGCCCGCTCCGCCTTATCCCTGGAACGCTCCAGTTGCTTCTCCGTATCCTCCAGCGCTTGCTGCACCGCTTCATACTCCCTCTGCTTGCCGATCGCCTCATGCTTCTCCAGCAGCTCTCGCTCCGCCGCAATTTCCTGCAGTCTGCCGCTAATGCCGTCCCGCTCGGAAGCAGCCGCAGACTGGTCCTCCTCCGCCTCCGCATAGGCCGCTTGACTAGCCTTTATTCGCGAGGCCACTTCGTCATATGATGACTTCGCATGCAACAGTTCCTCCGAGCCGCTGTACAGAATATGTTTATTATAGAAGTCATATCGCTCCTGAAGCTTGACCACTTCACTATAATGTCTTCTGATCTCATCCAACCGATCGGTCATCTGGTCCATATCTTCCAGCACTTCGGACAACGGCCTCAGCTCGTCCTCCATAAGCGGCGGAAGCGCCTCATGGAGAATATCGTAGATCGCTGTTGGCTTGAAGTCCTTGGACAGCTTCGGGCTGCGCAGTTGAATCATAAGCTGCAGCAGATCCTGATAAGCCTCCACATCGGCGAATCCGAATATATGCTTGTTGACCATATCCTGATAAGACTTCTGATCCTGGACAACTTGTCCGCCGTTCCCCATCTTCCCGTCCAGCTCTTTCCTGTCCAGGGGCATCCGCACTCCCTCTTCCAGCCAACGGTTATGGTCATACAGCCAGAAGTCATGCCCGATACGTCTCCCATCCTCCAGCAGAAATCCCCAGAACTGCACGCTGGCCGCATTCCTTCTCGCCCGAAGTCCAATGCCGACCGTCTTGTACGCGCCTGTCGTCCCGTGCTTGAATTCCATCCACAGATAGCCTGTCGCATCCGTCTTGCCCTTGCCCCCCTCATCGTCTCCGAGCAAGTAGAACTCGATCCGCCGGTCTCGCGACCCGAACGGATCAAGCCGATGCGCCCGCTTGTCCCCATCCAGCACTAGCGGCAGGAAGCTCTGCATCGTTACCGACTTGCCCGAGCCGTTCGCACCTCGGAGAATAAGCCTTCCATCCTCCAGCTGGAATTCTTCTTCATCGTAATACCAGAAGTTCAGAATGCCTACTCGATTCATCATCCACCTGCCGGACGCCTGCGCATCCGTTGTTCGCTTATCCAACTTCGTCTCTCCCCTCATGCGTCAAATTCCGTATTTCCGTACTCCGCATTCCATCTGCCCAGCACCGGGGAGAGGAGGAAGGAATGATCCGATTCCCACTCTCCTAGCCCCCACTCGCCGAGATGATTCATCACCTGGCGGGCTATGTCCTGCGATGCGGATTCCCTCAGCTCCTTGCTCCAGTATTCCTTATGTCTCTCCTGCAGCCGGTACAGTAACATCTCCATCTCCGCCCTCGTCAGTCTGACCGTACCGTTCTCCTCCACATACAGTCCGCTTCCGTCAGCCAGCCTCTTCCGAACTTCGCCAGCGACTAGCAGCGCCAGATCCGACATTGCAGACAGCGTAGGGAACAGCTCGCTCACGCCCGTCAGCTCCGGATGGAAGAAGAACAGACCTTCCCGATACCTTCTGCCCTCCCAGCCAAAATTCTTGTCCAACTGATCGATGATCGCCCTTCTCTGCCATAGCACATAATTCAGATCGTCCTCGTCCCACTGCCGGTCGGTGACGGCCGGCTCCAGCAGCAGCCTGCGATAGACGCGATGCCTGCGGCGCATCGACTGTCCGTCTTGCGTATCCGCATAAGGAATCGGGTCCTCCAGCTCTTCCAGACGGGAACATTCCGTCAAGTCGCGCGGGAACCGTCGCAGCACATATCTGACCGTAGGTGAGCACTCATAGAGCGCGTTGCGCTCCGCATCCTGCGCCCAGCCGCTCTCATCGCCGTCTACACTGTACAACACGCCCAGCGATCGTAGCTTCTTAAGCGCTCTGGCCATCGACAATCGGTCATAATAAACGCGCCAGTCCGCCTCCATGCCATCCGTCACCATCTGCTCGCGGATCTCCTCCACAATATCGGAGAGCAGGAATTGATCCAGCTCCGTCTTGCCTTCCATATACCATAATCCATAGGTAAAGAAAATGTAATCCTTCTTCTCCCGGAACTCTTCGATGCCCATCCACGGATAAACTCTCACCGGCGTCTTGTCCAGCTTCGCAATCGTTCTGGTCACAAGAAGAGGGAACCCCGCTTTATCCATGAACCAGTCCCGCAGCTCTTCATAATGCTCCTTAACGGCATAGTACATATCGGAGTCATCTTCCTTCGTAATCCATGGTCGATTCAGCAAGGCGTGCATGCAAGCACGCTTGCGCTCGGCCAACTGCTCTGCATTGCGGGCTTTCCGGGCGGCTCGGCTTACTGCTCTTGATGCCATCCGACCTCTCCCCCTTCCTCTAGCTGCAATTCCGTCGCCGCCGCCGCTTCCTGCAGACTCTCCGCTTCAGCCAGTGTGAAATACAGCTCGTAATCGGCCATCTCCAGCTCTCCATCCTCAGACCGCAGTACCGTTCGCTCCACCGCCCGAGTATGAGCCAGGCGGATGCGGACACCTTCCGGCGTAACGAAGGCATGCGTTCGTCCCGCCGTCATGCATCGGCTGATCCATTGCAGCAGCCGCAGCCGTTCCTTCGTCGTCACGACGCCAAGCTCAGAGATTCGCACTCTGCCTCGCCGAAGCATCTCCTCCAGCATTCTTCGTTCCTCCGCTTGCTTCAGACGGAAGGCTTCGCGTTCTCGCTGCTTCCGCTCCTCATTGTTCCGCACCGGCTCGGACTGCGGGCGCGAGCCGCGCTTGCGACTGCGCGAGCGGAGCATGCGAATCATCGGCCGTTCGTCCCAGGATGACATATCCGCCTGATCGGAATCGCGCAAGTCTTCCCCTTGCAGATGTCTCGTAGGGAACAGACCGAATGCGAATGCCGCCAGTCGATGCGCATCGTCTACCGTGTCCATATCGTGGAACCACCGGGCCAGATGCTCCAGCTCCTTCTTCCTGCTCAGGCCGGAGCGCTTCCGCTCCTGTATCCGAATTGCGCTGCGAACGATACGGGCTATCGCATCCTTGGTCGCACGCTCCAGCAGCGTGAGCTCGCTGGGAGAGTTGCCTTCTCCGACGAACCAGCGTCTAATGTTCGTCCACCCTTGCCGCAGCTCATCCAGCAGTTCCTCCCGCTCCGGCGCCTCCTCCAGACGCGGCTTATTCAGCTCGCCTTCCACGACACGCTCCAGGAACATATCCCTTACCGAGTCATTTACGCGCAGCAAATTACCCTCGATCTGATAAGCGCTCCTTTGCAGCGCCTGAACGAAGTTTTGCAGATAGTCCGTCAGCTTTTCTTTGAAAATAAGGAACGATTCCGCCACCATCATCTCTTCCGCACGAGCCGTATGCAGACTCGCCATATAGTCGGCCGCATTCTCATGCAGACTGACAAAGGAACGATAGAGCGTATTCCAGAGCTCCAGCGCTTGCTCCCCGTCCAGCTCGTGATGCTCGCCGCGAATCTGGAACAGCTTCTCGGCAATCGTATCGAATAGCGAAGCCTCCAAAGAGCCGCCGAAGCCCGTCACCTTCTCCAGCGACTCCAGCAGACGCTCAATCTCGATGGAATAGGGCCGGAGAAAATATTGCATCTTCTTCTTCAAATACTCCTCCAGCGTAGAAGAGCGACCGCCGTCGTGCCGAGAAGTAAGATTCTGCCATTCTACCAGCTGATTCAGATCGTTCTGACACATATCCAGCGTGTAATCCGGCCACACCTTCCAGACTAAGAGCGCTTCGTATACCTCTTCCGGCTTCAGCCAGTATCTCAGCTTCTTGTACTCTTGGTAGAAAAATCGCATGATGGCGCGATAACGCACCAAGTTGTCTGCGTTAATGTATTTCAGTTCCGGCACACCTCGCAAAGATTGCGCCGGCAAGCCCGTCATTCCTGATGACATCCTTTTCCCTCCGTCCACTCTCCTTATCATATGTCTATCATTTTATAAGCTGCTGTCTACATTTGGCAAATGGGGACGGATGGAAAATGCGTGGGAGTTATTACCGAGGTTAGTCTCATTCAATGAAAGGGTGAACGCCTACAAAGTCGACATAAATACGGGATGCTTTGTCAATAGGGTGCAGCTTCTGCAGCTCATGTTCAACATATCTTCCCCCCCAATTGTTACAGATCCCACTTACTGTCAGTATGATGTTGATTGTACTTTTCGCTTAGCTCTTTATAGTCCAAATCATTGCGCTCTAGCCAGTATTTCAACTGTTCCGCAGCATAGTCACGTTCAAACGCATACCACTCGTCTTCCAAATCCAATCTATAGATCATATCTTTAAACTTGCGAAAAGGTCTATTTTCGTTCAAAGCGTCAAACAGCTTGTCCTCCGGGTCGGAGGGCGTCCGCTGAGCAAATTTAATCATTATTCGGTATGCCTCGTCCGAGCCGACCTTGGGAATATCGACATATCGTTCCTCGTTTTCTTCATCGTCCCAATCGATACCCGGTTCACCTGTATACACTGCGCCCAAATCCAGAACGACTTCCCCTGTCTGCAGATCAAGATAGTAGGGATGCTCAAGATGATTGTCCAAATAAGCATCGATCAGTTCATTAATCAACTTCACGTCTATCAACTCTTTCATCGGAAGTTTTCAACTATTACTATTATTATAACCCTCGGATCAGTCAAAAAACCATGGCCGGATTGTAGTGAGCAATACTCGATGTACACCATAAAGTTACCGTAAAGTTGTATCCATACAGAATGGACACCGCTAATTGGAAGCGCTCACGACACTACCGCGTCAAGCGGTTTCGTTCAACTGGATTTTATGCCATTAATGTTACTGTTTCTTCGCCCTCGCATCCTATAACTGGATTAAGTACAGTTGATTCCGGACAAACCGCACAACATCTCGACTTTTAGCCGAAATAGTAGCATAAAATCCATTTCACTGTGACCAAAAGCAATATTCCGACATAATTAACGACATGAAATCCAGTTAGATGTAGATGCACCGAACGACGAAAGCCGAACGACGAAAACCAAACAAAGTACGCCCAACGCCGTACGCCCAACGCCCAACGTCGAACATCAGATAATAACATTCTACTCCGGAAGGGGTAACGCTACTCGCCAACTAGCTCCCCAAAACATTAACGAACGATATCTCACTCTCATGCGAAGTGGGGCCACGCACGGACAATAGCCCGGCCGCTATCGACCGGGATTCTTGCACATATTCACACTACTTTACATCAACGCAATAGGCAAGCGCTTCACGCCAAATATGATGCTGCTGTCCAGCCTCTCCAATGGAACTGAACGATCTCTGCGCACCATACGGAAGCGGTTCAGCAAGGCGGACAAGGCGACCTTCGCTTCCAGCCGGGCCAGTGCGGCGCCCAGACAGAAATGGATACCTTGGCCGAAAGCGAGATGCGGATTCGGCTTGCGGCGAATATCGAACATCTCCGGGCTGGCGAACACCCTCTCGTCATGATTGGCCGATCCGATCCAGACGTTCACATACTGACCTTCGCTCAGCTGCTGTCCGAAGAGCTCCGTGCTCTTGGCCACCCTTCTCGGCATAGCTTGCACGGGCGAACAGTAGCGAAGCACCTCCTCCACAGTGGGCGGAACAAGCGTCCGGTCTGCAGCAAGCTCGCTATACAAGTCAGGTCTTTCATCCAGACATAACATTGCGGAAGAAAGCAAATTAGTCGTCGTCTCGTTGCCCGCCACCAGCAGCAACATGCAGAAGCCGATCAACTCCACCTCGTCCAGCTTCTCGCCGTCCACCCTGGCATGCACCAGCTTGCTGATCAAATCCTGCTGGGGGTGTACCCTTCTCTCGGCAGCGATGGCGGCAAAATATACGCTCATCTCTTCCTGACACCGCAGATATTGGTCATAATCATTGCCTACGAGCGCGTCGGACCACGCCTTGAATCGTTCCTGGTCCCTGTAAGGGATGCCCAGCATCTCCGCAATGACCATGATCGGCAGCGGGCTGGCGAAATCCCGTACGAAATCGCAATCGCTATTTCCGGCCATTTCGTCCAGCAGGCTCCCTGCTATATTCGCAATATGAGCTGCCATTTCTTCAATCGCTTTCGGCGTAAATACTTTCGACACCAGCGTTCTCATCTGCTTATGCCTAGGCGGATCGATTCTGAGCACACTGGATTCGATCGGCTCTTTAGGCGACGGTTCCTTGTTGAATTGCGAGGAGAAATGCTCATAATCGGTCAGCACCGTCTTGACGGCATCATAAGAAAAACAGGACCATGCGTCATCCTCGGTATGAATAAGCGGCGATTCCGCTCTCATCCGCCTGTACCATTGCAAAGGAATCAGTTCCTCCGTCGACAGCCATTCCATTCTCTCCACCATCCTTCATCGGATTTATTGGATACTATCCATTCAACATCTCACTTTGTACTGACTAGTCAGTTCTATTGTAGCGTCGCTTCCTGCATTTTGTCAACGTTGATGATTACCGGCTGGCAAAGAAAAAGAGCATGCACCGGATCATGCAAGCATGCCCGGTTCATACTCCTTCTCCAATCGACGAATGCTATTCGATCGTCTTACGCCCCTTCAATCCTCAAGCATCCTTATGCATCGCCCCGCTCCGCAGCAGTCCCCCATCCCTCGCTTTATGCGCCTTGTACTTCCCATACCATTCAGGAAGCATCCTGTCCGGGATGAGAATATGTCTTAATACGCCGAATCCGTACACTTGCCGCCATAATTGCTCGCTTAACAGCAGCCTTCGCTCCATATCCGGCAAGGCATGCTCGAGCTCGATGCCGTTATCGAGCTGCCGCTCAATCCCCTCGTCCAGCGCCATCAGCCGAGCCTTCAGCACAATATGCTCGAAGGCCCAGGGTTGAACAGGGCTCACGCGTACATCCGTCCTGATCTCTTCCAATGCTCTCTCCCAGCCGGCAGCGCGAGAAGCATCCAGCCCCTCCATCTCCAACAGGACGCCGACCAGCTTGTGCAAGGAAGCCCCTCTTAGCCCCAGTATCAGACGGCCGTAGAAGGAAACGATATCATGTAGATCCTCTTCCATGCGATAGCCCAAGCGGCTGGCCACAAAAGCGTTGAAATGATCGCCGAACGATTCGTTATAGGTCATAAACCCCGTGCAGCGCTGACTCGCAAATGACCGGATGACGGATTGCATGCGCTCTCCCGCGCTGTGAATACCCGATTTTATATATACATCTCTACGGTCGCGGGAAAACCCGATGTGCAAAAAGCAGCCCAATGCCATACGCTCTCCCATAACGGCACGCAAATCGGGCAGCAGCGCATACACATCGTATGCCGCGCTGTATTGGAACGAGCCGAACCACGACTTGGCCTCTCCCTCAACGAATTGCGCCAGCTGCTCTCTTTCTTCAGGAGATGTCCACCAGCCGCAAATATCGGCCTGGACTTCCGGGAAAAATGACCGAATGATCACCTGCACGTCTCGTACCAACTGAAGAAACACAGGATAATAGGGCTGACAACGCTCGCATGCACAGCCTCCGTCGTCATATGGCGCATAGACGACCTTCTGAATCTTAATGCCGGAAGCCTTCAGATCGGCGAACAATTGGCTGTGATTGTTCAATATGACTTTACGGGCAGCGCTGTTCGACGGGCAGAGCACTTGTCCCTGCACCTGCTTCGCATGATCGCGGACGCCTACCCATTCCGGGCGCATCTGATCGACGAACCCTACATTGGGCGTAATGACGAGCACATTGTCGAGACCCAGGCGCTGACTGATTGTCAGCCATTCCTTCTTGCGGTTCCATAGAAACATGGAGGTGCTGTGATACACATGGGAATGATAAGGGTCCGGCATATCATTGGGGTCGAACCAATCACCGTAGCCACTCGCTCCGGCGAGTGCCAAGTCCTCCAAGCAACGCTGCATTTCACCGCTCCAGCACACTTCGAATGAATTGCCGAAATGGCCGGGCATATAGTGAATCCGTTCTTGCACGTCGGCTCTCTTTTCCCATCTGCCAAGCGCAAGCCCGCCTGCCGCTTCCCCGCTTAAGCGGATTTCGGCGGAATTCCCGCCTGCCCCATCTGCCGTCCCGCTATCGGTCGCTGCAAGCAAGCGGCTCAGCAATTCTCCTGTCCCCGCAATGAAATTGCGGGGAACGCTCGCTCCTACAACTGCCTTGACTCCGCCGGATTGCTCGTCTTCGTACAACTCCAAGCCGTATCCGTCCAGCGCTTCTTCCCGATAAAGAACATGAAGCATCAGCGGTTCAGCCCCGCCTCCAGATAACGGCACTCTCTCACGCAGAATTCTTTCCGCTTCCGCCGCCATCCCCGTCTCTCTGGAGCATGTTAGCCGAATATTCATATCGTCACTCCCTCCATGAACCGACTCCTACTTCACACTTTCCCACCACTCATTGGCTTCTTTCTCCAATTGCTCGCCGCCGCTGCTTCTCCACGACTTCACGAACGCATCGAACTCATCAATAGGTCTGTCGCCGGTTATAAATGAAATGTAGGCTTCCTCTCTTATTTTTTCCAGCTCGGTCAAATACCTGCCTTCGGAAGCCAACGGAGCTTGCAGCTTATTCGTCATGCCGCCTATTCCGTATTGCTGGTTCTCGGCCCAGTCCGAGATGATCGCCGTTCGCTGAGCGGTATATTCGGGCAGCTCCAGCGATTCCATCACATTGTTCGCGCCCATTCTTTCCAGATCCTGCGATTGAAGATTATTTAGAAGCACCGGCACATTATTTTCATCGAAATCCCAATGCTTGCCCTTCTTCCCATACATCGCTGTCAAGTAATTATTATATGAAGTAGCGCTGATTGTCTCGATCATCTCCAGTATTTTGGCCAGCTTCTCCGGCTGCTTCTCCAGATGCTTGCCGAATGCGATGACCTTCCCGCTCATCGGATTCCCCTGAGCGACTCCCATCGCTCCGTCGCGGCCTGCAGGAGGAGTTCCATGGACCAAGGCATCCGCAGCTTCCGGGTCCAGCTTCTGCAATTCCAGATAGTTATGGGAGGCCCCGTCTCCTTCGAACAGCAGCGGCTTCCAATGATAATAGACCCCTTGACTCGTCAACCCGATCCGCCCGTTAATGAATGCATGGGAAAGTGCCCAATAACCGCCTTTATTCTCGCCCGTCACGAATTCGGGATCGATGACGCCGTCCTTGTACCATTGATTCAGCAGCTTCAATGCGTCCTTCATCTCCGGCTGAACGGCGCCGTACACCAGCTTGCCATCCTTCTCCGCCCATCGGTCCGGGAGGTAGCCGAAAGCACCGTATACGAGATTCAGGGCGGAATCCGAGATGCCGTACGTATCCTTCTTCCCGCTCCGGTTCGGATCGTCGTTCCGCAATTTGTACAACGCCGTCTCGAACTCCTCCAGCGTCTCCGGCGTTTTCTCAATGCCTACGTTACGCAGCCAATCGCCCCGCCATACGATCGGCGAACGGAACCGGCTATAGTAGTTGATGGCCGGAATCCCGTACAATTTGCCGTCAATTTTCGTATAATTGAATGTGTCGGGGAACGCCTCCACCGTCTTGGCATACACATTGGGAGCGTGCTCCTTCAGCATCTCGAGCGGAATCTCGGCAATAATGTCCTGATCGGCGTATTTCTTCAAGTTGGCAAATCCCAGCACGACCATCCGGTCCGGAATTTCCTCCGATGCGAACCTTAGGTTCAACACTTCCGAATAGTTGGTCGACTCGATATTCCAAACGTCCAGATCCACATCCAGCTGCTCCTCCCAATACGCAACCATCTCCGCGTCTTCATCGACAGGAGCCGACTGCCCGCTTACCCATGACACGGTATATTTCGTGCCGCTCTCCGCCCCTTTCCCGGACGATTCCACTTTGTTCGTCTCCGTCTCCTCGGACGGACCGCCGCTGCAGCCTGCCAGCACCCCCAACAGCATAACCATCGCACAGCCTTGCATTGCGCTCTTTCGTATCCACATATTCATCTTTTTCATTTGCCTCCCCCATCATATATTTGCATGAAACGTACAAGCCGAAGCCCGTACGTGCCGTACACATAGCGCTAGCCCTTCAGAGATCCCACCAATACGCCCTTTACGAAGTACTTCTGCAGAAAGGGGTAGAACATGATGATCGGAATAATGGTCACCATGACCGTCGCGGCTTTAATCGTCTCCGGGTTGACCGTGGCATTGGAATCGTCCAGCGTGTTGACATCCACCATATCCTGCGTCCCTTCCAGAACGACGCGCCGCATGACGACTTGCAGCACATGCTTCTTCGTATCCGTCATATAGATCATGCTGTCGAACCAGGCGTTCCAATGCGCCACAGCGGTCCATAACGTCAAAGTCGCAATGATCGGCATGGAGATCGGAATGATTATTTTGAATAAAACCGACAATTCATTCGCCCCGTCAATCTTGGCCGATTCCTCAAGGCTGTCCGGAAGCGACATAAAGTAATTCCGGGCAATGATCATCGAGAAGGTGCTGATCAGTCCGGGCAATATAAGCGCCCAAGTCGTATTCATCAACCCCAGACTCTTGACCAGCAAGTAATTGGGAATGAGTCCCCCGCTGAAAAACATCGTAAACACAATAAACATGGTCCAAAATGTGCGGTTCGGAAAATATCGCTTGGCTAAAGGATAGGCGGTAAAGACGGTCGCAAGCAGCGACAGCGCGGTTCCCGCGACGGTTCTGGTCAACGTATTGACGAAGCCGCTTAATACAAAGTCGTTCGTCAGCACTTTTTTGTAGTTCGCCAGCGTCATCTCCTCCGGCAGCAGCCTCAATTGCGTCATAGACACGTTGCCCGTGCTTAAGGACAGCGAGCCCATATGGATAAAGGGATATATCATAGCTACACACACTGCAATCATGAACAAACTATTGAGCCAATCGAACCAGTTCCACTTCCGGCCAGTTATCATCAGCTTCGCCTCCTCTCTACCATAGACCGTATTCATTCAATCGTTTGGCAACGGCATTCGCTGCGACGATCAGCGTGAAAGCGATCACATTTTTGAACAAGCCGACAGCCGTCGCGAAGCTGTACTCCATATTCACAAGGCCCATGCGGTACGTATACGTGCTGAGCACATCTCCCACTCCCATCACTGCAGGATTAAGCAAATTGAACACCTGATCGAAATCGTCGTTCACAATCTTGCCTATAGCGAAGATCAGCATGATGGTAATAACCGGGGTCATTGCCGGCAGCGTAATGTATCGCATGCGGTGATAACGATTCGCCCCGTCCACGGTCGCCGCCTCGTATTGCTCCGGATTGACACTCGACAAGGCCGCCAAATACACAATCGTGCCCCAGCCCAGCTCCTTCCATACATCCGTCACGACCAGCACAGGTCTGAACCAATCCGAGCTGCCCAGGAAAAATATCGGGTCTGCCCCCAGCTGCTGCAGCAGCAGATTGATCGGCCCCGTGCTTGGAGATAAAAACTGCATAGCAAGCCCGGCCAAGACGACCCATGACAAGAAATGAGGGAAATAGCTGATCGTCTGCACGATTCTCTTGAACAAGACGAGTCGAATCTCGTTAAGAAGCAGCGCGAACAGAATCGGTGCGGGAAAACCAAAGATGAGCTTGTACAAGCTGATCAGCACCGTATTCAACGTTACTTTCCAGAAGCTCCCCAAAGCGAATAGCTCCTCGAAGTGCCGGAATCCGACCCATGGACTGTCCCATATGCCCAGACTGAATTTGTACGATTTGAACGCAATCAATACGCCGTAAATCGGAACATAATGAAACAAGATGTAATAAGCGACAGCAGGAACAAACAATAAAGTTAAATACTTGTGCTTCCAGTAACCGTAAAGCCACGTTTTTCTCATCCAGCGTCTGCCCTCCAACCTGATATTGTGCTTCTCACTCTAGATGCTGGGCGCTTTATCATCAATCGCAATATTTTCGATTATGGCACTTTTTCCATATTGGCGGCTATTTCTTTCCACAATGATCGTACTATTTGCAAATAAGAAAAAAGAAAACAACCGGCTAAGGGTTGTTTTTCAAAACGGACGTTTATGTTATTGTTGCTGTCGGAGTGAATGATGATACCTGTATACTTTAGGAGTAACGCCGTAGCTCCCTTTGAACTTTTTAATGAAATAAGTCGGGCTGTTGTATCCTACCTGCTGTGCGATTTGCTCGATCGTGAGCCCAGTGCCGACGACAAGCTCTGACGCTTTCTCCAGCCGCAGCCCCGTGACATAATCGACGAAATTGGTGCCCGTCAGTTCTTTGAACAGCTGGCTTAAATATCCGGGACTGATGCCTACATGCTCCGCCACCTCGCTTAGGCTTAAGCTCATGGCCAAATGCTCTTCGCAATATTTGCGCGCCTTGTCGACCATATCATTCGTCTTGTTCAAATTGCGCTCATCCATGTACCGGAAGGTCAAGGCGATGACGTCCAGAAGCCACTGCCGGAACTGATGGATATCCTTCACTTGATCGAATTGCTCCACATATTGTCCGGTAATCAGCTCGCTTGACGTCAACTGGACATCCTTCACATATTTATGATAGATGCCGACCATATCCCTCCACCTCTGTTCGCAATGCTCCAGCGAATAACGATCTTGCTCGCATACTTGCACGAAGGAGTCAATGGATGCCCGCACCGCATCCATATCCTTATGCTTTAAAGCGATGTGCAGAGCATCGAGATGCTGCTCCGGTATTTCCTCACGACTGTGCTGCCTGCTGCGATACATGGAGTCGGGGAACCAGTCCGTTAACGGCATAAAATATTTATACGCCAAATATTGTCCCGCTTCCCTGAATGATTGATGAAGCTGAAGGGGATTGTCCGACCACCCTCCGGCTGCTCCCGAGAGCTGCAATCTAAAGTTCCTTAGAGCGTAATCGAAGCAATAGGTCGCCAAACCCCGGAGCGCCTCCTCGTCTCTTCTGCCCGTATTCACGACGACTGCAATATGCCGATCGGACGACGAGGCGGCCAAGCAGGATAAGTGAGGGTGCTCCCAGTCTTCAAGCTCGCGAATCAGGTTATATAGAATAATCTGCTTGTTCTGCACGCTCAGTTCATTGAGCTGCCGCTCGTCCATCTCGATGATGACGACCGTATAATAGGGCTCTGTCATTTCAATCTGCAAGTAAGCCAGTTTTTCCCGAAACTCCTGCTCGGTATGAACGGTGTTATGCAGCAATCCTACAATAAGATGATGCTCGATCAGCGGCACATTGTCCTCCACTGTCGCTTCGAGCTTTCCTACCTTCTCCGATAATCCGCTTATCGCTTCATTGATTAGGACATACTCATTGAATGAATGGTCATGGGGAGGCGCGAAGCGGGCGCCAAGCATGCTTCGCAACGACTGCACGACCTTATTCAGCGGATTGTACAGCTTCGCAATAAAGAAATAAGAGATGCCGATGCCTACGGCAATCGCCAGCAGACAAATGACAATGAGCGTTCGCTGAATAATTGAGGACTTCTCATAAAACTGTTCAACCGGCGTCATCCCAATAAGTCTCCATCCCGTCGTCGGCAAGGCAGCGTAGGAAATGACGGAGCGAACGCCGTTGATAGATTCCGTGAATGTCCCCCATGACAGCTCGGAAGCCATCACTTTCTTCCTGAACACTTCCTCTTGCTCCGCCGTAAATCGCCTGCTGGAATCCCCGATGGAGATCACCCGTCCGGAATGATCCATAATGAACAGCAGTACATGCTCGTCCGATGCCGTGGAACGGATCATATCGGTAATGACCGAATTGTTAAGGACAATCGCAATATAGCCCTGCATCTCTCCAGTCTTCAGAAGAATAGGATACGTGCGGGCATAGACCACCTTAAGCGGATCATGGCCTGCGCTAAGCACCGTATACTCTCGTTCGCCGCTTTCTCGACCGATCCAGCGTTCACTGCTGCCAGGCTGCTCGAGTGTTGTCATCACATCGTGATGGAACAAGTCAGATCGGCTCTCTCCGTTCAAGTATGTTATTCCGCCATGCGAGGAAAGAAGGACGTCGTGATTGCGATAATAAATAGAAATAGACTGTACCAGATCGGGGTAAGCATTCATTTTTTGCTCCAGAACCCTCTTCGCCCTTAATATATTGGCATGGTTGCCGGCAATGGCATGTTGAAACAAGAAGGAAATATCCGCGTTCATCGCCAAGTCCATATACATGGACTCCGTCTTGCGAAAGACGTTATGATCCAGCAGCTCGCCGGTATGAATGACTGTGCCTCTATGCATCTTTTCGACTTCCTGGTTAAAATTGGCTGTAAAAAACAGATACGAGGCCAACCCTACAATTAATGTCGTTAAAATAATCAGAACGGCGTACGATACAAACAGTTGGTACAACACTGTGTTAAACCGTCTTAGCAGCTTCATATCAGACTCCCCCCGTTGAAGCTAGACACTGGAAAGTAACCGCTTCCATTATAACACTACGGCAATCAGCCCGCTATTTGCATCGTTAAAAGTATTGCCTTGCCAGCATGCCCGAAGGGAAGAACAAAATGAGAAAAACGGCTAGTGGCATCCTACTTTCTTGCTGCGCACGCTTAGAGTATTCAACTCGAATTTAACTCCATATCATAAAATACCCCCACCCCACAACGTGAGACTGCTTCAAAAGTGCTCATTCAGAATGCCCACTTAAGTGGAGAAAAAAAATAGCCTCTAGAATCGATTCTAAGGCTCGTTTAAAACCACGACTTTTGCAGCAGTCTCCAATGTGGGGCTCCACTTAGATGCTTACTGGGGTACTTTGCGGGGGCCTCGGAATTTATAATCTCTATGGGGAAACCCGGCCTCAATTGGCCGGGCTCTTATAGATATTCAGTACAATCGCGGGCTCCTTGTCAGAAGCGGCTCCGAGCTCCATTGCATCGTAGTAGCCGTCCACGATAT
The DNA here is from genome assembly GCF_025567625.1 of Paenibacillus sp. J5C2022. GTDB lineage: Bacteria > Bacillota > Bacilli > Paenibacillales > Paenibacillaceae > Pristimantibacillus. The sequence continues at coordinate 182,428 of NZ_JAOQJC010000007.1, forward strand.
ATCGCTGCACTTGATGATTTTCCATATCCAGCTTCACAATCTCTGTATGCATCTTTTCTCTGGCTGCCTGGTCGCTCATTGCGGTATACCGGTCATTGCCGTTGCTGTGCAGCATGAAGTACAGGCTGTTGTTATGCGCCATCAGTTCGCCCATATCGGCATAGCTCTGGCGGAATACCGTCTCTACCTTGTTCTGTGCGATATCGATGCCGACAATCCGAAAGCCTTGCAGCGAGTAGAGCATGCCGTTCCGTTCATTCAAGACGTAACTGTTCTCCCCTCGGGGAGTCCTGTCATAGATCCCGTCGGGCTCGACGCGCGGGAATAGCAGCGTCTGCCGCCAATTGCCCTGACGGTCGAACCGTTCCATCCGACGGTCCAGCAGCACCAGCACCTCATCCCCATAGGGAATGATCCGCACATGAGCCTGGAAGTTCTCCATATAACCGAAGAAGAAGGTACGCATCTGCTGCCGTTTCGCATGATACTGATACAGATAGCCATCGAAATAATACCAGCTGAGTCCACTCTCCGCATCTTCGTAATATTCATCCCGCCAGAAATACTCGTGCTCCGCCTTCTTCAGCTTGGCCGTGGAGGCGAACGGCTGCGCTTGCTCCCGGAGCGGTTCAACATTCAGGTTCGTGTACACCGACTTCCCGAACGTAGCGATCTGCAGCTCATCCCCTTGCAGCTTAAGCCGGTACGGCGTAGGGATAGCCAGTTCTGCCACAATCTCCAGGTCGCCGTTCAGCTTCAGGACGCGCGACGCTTCCGTATCCGCTATAATCCAGCCGTCATTCAGGGTCAGGAAATCCCTCACTCCCCGTCCACCGAATCCTTCTCCTACCGAAGTGATGACGGTAACAGGCAGTTCTCCGATTACTTCCAGCTTCCCGTTCCGGTATGCGTTCAGCATCTTATCCGCGATAACATACCATATCTCTCCAATTTTCCGATATGTTTTGGCAAACCCGTAATCGCTAGTCGGATACAGCTCTTCTACGGCACGGTACAGCTCCTCCGGAATTGCAGCATTTGTATTGTTCTCCTCGAAGGTCAACTGGGGGACCTGCTTCGCATCCATAAAATCCGCCTCATAGGTATAGATCACTTCCTTCGCGGCATAGTCCGGCAAAGCGGAGAGCCAGATCATCTGCGGCGTCGCTTGCTCCGTATAGGCCAGATCGTACCAAGAGACGTATCGCTTCTCGCCGTTCAACTGGTAGGTGAGGAGCGGGCCTTCCTCTGCTGCAAGCGATCCCTCCGGAACAGGGAAGCGCTTATATTGAGGCGTAAGTACTTCTAAGTCGAATTGCTCCGGATACTGGATCACTTCCAGCCCAACGGACGAAATACGAGTGAATGTGTAGTCGTTCAGCGCCTTCCAATCTTGTTCCCACAGCTTCGGTTCCATGCGCATATTGACCTCGTTGTGGCCCAGTAAGAACATCAACTCTTCCCCCGTCTCGTTGCGGAACCGTCCTAACGCTCGCGTCCCTTCCTCAAGGAACGGCATTGACTTGACGTCCGTCAATTGTATCCCGTCTCTCCTCCTTACCAAGTAATCTGAATGCTGAAGATAAGTAATTTCACCTATATCATCGACGAATGTATACACCGCCCTGCCATCCGATAACGGATAAGCTCGGCTATCACGGAAAGACTTCATCGCCTTCTCTTTATTCAAATCGGTGTTGACAACGGGTCTCGTTCCCTCCCCGTAATACAAGAGCCTTACCCAATCAACGTCGGATGTCGGGTCCAGCAAGTGTTCCGAATAACTCTCCCCGTTCTTAACCTTGGCGAAGAACACCCGGGGCTCCGTCCCCGCCGTCATCGCCAGCACCTCTTGCGGTCCAAAAAACATCTCTCTCTTCGAGCGATGAACCGTGCCGTCCTTCAACTGCAAGATAAACCATTCGCCACGTTGCCAGCCCGCATCCTCCTCGCCTTCCTGCTGTGCTTGCGAGCCTACCAGCAAGTACTCCCCATTCAACCAAACCTGTGCAGGCACGGCGCTCTCCCACTCGTACAACGGCTGTCTCTCTGTCGCTTCGGAGGAATAGTAGAGCTGCCGCTTCTCCACGTACAGCTTCCGATCGTCAGCTTTCCAGAGTAGCAGCGGCTCCTCTGTATCCGTCATAAATTCATCTTCGTAATAATCGTCCGGAGTTGCAGCAACAGTCGGCTCCGGAGTGGCGGCACTTGTAGCCGTTAAGTCCTCCGATGAAGTCTCCAACGGAGTGGATACAATCGTTCTGCCGTTATCCTTCCCCACTCCGTTCATCAACCATAAGACTCCTACAACCAGCACCGCGACAACGGCGGCCATGACATAAAGCCGGATTTTCCGTTCCATCCCCCACCACTCCTCACCTAATCTCCTAGCCACTTCAACGCAATGTAAATGGAAAAAGTTTCATAATTATACTAATAAGCTTCGCTGAAGCTCATATGCCAGGAGCTGAGGAGCATAGGCCTTCACTCCGAAGCCGGGCGACTTGCAGACTGCATGAGCCTGCTTCAAGCAACGGGAACATAGATGCGAATGCCCGATGCAGTCTCGTGCAAACCGCGGAAATGCTCGCCATAATATTCGAAATCGAATGAACCTCCCGGCTCCACCTCTTGCTGCGCGAACCATGTTCCATAGATATAGCGGTAAGTAAGGGGAAGCTTCTCCACGCTGCCTCGATGTTCAAAGACGATATAACGGGCGACAGGAACGGTGAACAAGCATTGCTCCTCCGCCTTCTCCATATGCGCTTCTCTTGCAGCCGCCAAATAAGTATAATCCGCCTCGAACTCCATTTGGTCCGCATATTGCACGATGCCGAACTTCTCTCCTTGTTGATCCCGGCAGCTTCTGAAGAGACGTTCCCAGCATTGAAAAATACTCGCAACAGAATGTGCGTCAGTCCGATAACCTCTCACCGCGATTTCTTCAGGGACGGCCAATTCCAACGCTTCCGCTTCCAGTTGCCGAATATGCGCAAGATATTCCGCCCTCAGTTCACCCATCATAAGATTGGGCGGAATACGCCCGGAAGCGGAAGCACGCCATTCGTTCGGCAGTACGCCGAATCTGGATTTAAACGCTCTTGTGAACGTTTCGTGGGATTCGAAGCCATGCATGTAGCTGACATCGATAATTCTATAGTTTTTAAGACGGAGAGTTTTGGCCGCCTCCGTCAGTTTTCTCGCTGTCATATACTGTCCCACCGTATAATTGGTCACTTGATGGAACAGTCTTTGAAAGTGAAACTTGGAATAGCCCGCCTGATGGGCAATATCTTGAACAGTCGTCTTTCTGTCAAGCCTGCTCTCCATATAGGCGACCGCTGCCATAATCCGGTCTATATATTCCATCGAACAGCCTCCAATTGCGAAATGATCGATACCATCACCATTTTAGCATTATTCATCAAAATGGCATTCCCCTATCTCGTTATCATACAAGTGAGACCAATTGAATTAGGGAGTGAGCTTAAGATGTATCATCCGCGTTTGCAAGGCAGTCATTACGATATGGGATATAAATATGGAAGTTTGCTGCACGGTAAGGGAGTCCGATTGGACCCGATTGTCTCCCTGAACGAGGAGAAGCTGCAATTCGGCATGCAGTCATTATCGCTCTGCAGCGACTACTATCCGGAAATAACGGAGGAAATACGGGGAATGGCTGAAGGCATGCGCTTTCCTTACGAACCATTCGCTGCCTTCCTGTTCAACGTAGGCTTATTCGGCGACACTCACGGCTGTACCTGTTTTTGTTTCCAGCAAGGCGACGATATCGTCTTCGCTCGCAACCACGATATGTTCACCGCCTACAAGAAGACGACGGAAAGCTGTCTATATCGGCCGGATAAGGGTTATACGTTCATAGGGCAAGGGGATGCGCTTATCGGCAAGGAAGACGGAGTGAACGAGCATGGGCTGGCGGTAGGCATGACATTTGTAGCGTCGAAGCATTGCAAGCCCGGGCTAAACTTCCTGTTCCTCGTCCGCTGCTTGCTTGAGAAAGCGAGCAATGTTGCGGAAGCCATCAGCTTGCTTCATACATTGCCGATCTCTACAGCGCAGAATATGATTCTGGCGGATAAGAGCGGCGACATGGCCGTCGTGGAATGCAGCTCCCGAGGATTGGCCGTCCGCAGGCCGGAGAACGGGAGCCGCTGCATCGTCGCATCCAATCAATTCATCGATCCTGCTATGACTGCTCTGGACGATCGCCCAGAAGCCGACTGGTACTCGACACAGACCCGCTACAACAATGTTGTTCAAGCTCTGAAGGACAGCAATAGCGATCGTCAGGACTCTCTGGAGCTCGCCAAGCAGATCTTGTCCGGCAAGTGCGGCTTCATGTGCCAGTATAAGAAAGAACTGAGCTTCGACACCCTCTGGTCTTTCGTCGTAAGACTGAACGACCTGGACGTCTGGCGGGCAGAAGGCAACCCCGGCAAAAGCAAATACGAGAAGGATAATCGCCTGAGCTGGGCGATGGAGAAGGCAAAATAGAGATTGCCCGCCGTATCAAGCGCCAACTTGAAAGAGTTGGCGCTTGATGCGCGGTTCACCAAACCTCTTCCCAGCGTTGTCAGGTTCAAGGGATGATGCATGGAACGTTAAGATCGGATACCGGATCATAAAAATGGATGCCCCTGCAGATGAAATATAGATACCGGGCATGTAGACGTATACTTCCTATTCGTATATTTATCACTTTACAATAATTACAGCCAGGATCGCTTTAGGATCCGGCAGCCAATTATAAGACGGAAAGGAAGCGTTTACATGCAGAAGGTATTCAAGAAGGGATTGCTCTGTCTGTTCATCATGGCAATCATCTTCCCTGTTGGCTCACATCGATGGATGACGGCAAGCGCCAACGGATCGGCGGTGCTGATCGATGATGATGCTTCAGATTTATCCGGAGCCGGCTGGACAAGAAGCTCGGATCCCGTATCGGGGAGCTATATTACGGATGCAACAAACTCGTTAGGCAACCCGGCCAATGTGTCCATGAAGCAAGTGCTTCGCGGCCAGTATTTGTTCTATAGCTCCGTGGACGATACGTACAATGCGATTAAAAAGGAGGTCTCCATAGGCTCCGGCAGATGGTATATCGAATTCGAAGCTAGAATGGCGGATTTGATTACCCCGTCCGAAAATCCCGTATGGAACGGCTTCGCGATCGATACGGTGGCAAACAACAAGCGCTATCGGGTAGCGTTCAACAGCAAGTCAGGACATATGGACTCCACCTTCAAAGTGCAGATTATGAAGAACAGCTCGAACGACTATGAGGAGACGATTGTTCATCTCGACGATTTCGCCGACGTTCACAAATGGGGAATTGAGTACGATGGCGGAACTACCGTCTCGGTTATCCTTGACGGCCAGTTGATTGCAAGAGCAACGGGAGTGAATGTGGCAAGCGGCTATGCGGATCAAGCGATGATGTACAATAGCTCGACCGGGCTGCTCTCAGGGACGAACGAAGTGTATCTGTATAATTACAAGCTTGTGAAGGGAAGCCCTCTCTCTTATATCGAAAATGCCATACATGACGATGCGGCGAATCTCGCTGCCGGAGGGTGGGCGGTATCCGCCGTGCAGACAGGGCAATATATTACCGACTATTATCAGTCCCCGAGCAACCCGAACGGGGTATCGTTAAAGCCCGTATCCAAAGGGCAATATTTGATGTTCGGCGATCAGACGTCGACAGCTTCCACCCCTGCCGCAATGAGCAAACCTGCAGCGATCGGCAGCGGCTCATGGACCCTGCAGCTGAGAGCGCGAATCGTCGATCTCATGCAGCCGCTGGCGAAAGGCGACGATACCGGGCTGATCGTACAAGTTGTGGCCGACGGGAAGCTCTACAAGCTTGTTTTCAACGATCGGGATAAAGTAACGGCGATAAAAGCGGCTTCCTATAAACAGGCACAAGCGAATATGCCGACTGACGACCAGTTCCACACCTGGTCCATCGCCCATGACGGAAAGGGGAGTATTTACGTCGACCTTGACAATGCGAGGGTTGCCGTGTTCGACGAGATCGGCAGCAGCACAACCGCCAATGAAGGAGTGACCTTATCCGTTGCCGCTCAAGGCAGCCTATCCGGCACAACGGAAGTGTACTTCGACTCCATTGTCCTGAAGAACAACACGATGCCGGAATGGGCAAAGGTGCAAGCAGATGCCTATTCCGCCGAGAAATCTGTTCATGTGCTCACAGACTTCACGGAGCGGCTGACGGATCACGATTGGATGAGATCGGCAGATCCCGTTAACGGGAACTACATTACCGACTTTTCAGCTTCGCTGGGGAATCCGAATCTCACCCCTCTATTGCCTGTTCCACAGAGCCAATATTTGCTGTACGCAGATGCATCCGGCACTTCAAGCTCCATTACCCACAGCGGAATCGCAATCGGCAGCGAGCCGTGGATGATGGAGCTGGATATGAACATCGTCGATTTGATAACGCCTTCGTCCAATTCCGCAACCAACGGCTTGTCGGTCGATGTGCATGCCAATTCCAAAAAGTACAAAGTAACCTTCAACAGCATGGATACATCCGGCAATATCAAGCTGACGGTTCTGAAGGACGGCGGCGGCGCAACAGAAGAGAAGCAAATCCCGCTCCCCCCTGACGGAACCTTCCATCAATGGGGAATCGGTTATGACGGCGCCTCGGCCTTGACGATCATCCTCGACGGCACGGTCGTGATGCAGGTCGATTACATCAATGTGCCGGACGCCTTGTCTGATCGGATCGTACTCCATAACAACGCGAGCGACCTTCAATCAGGTTCGAATGAAGTGTATCTGGATCTCATCAAGCTGGAAAAGGAAAATCTGCCTGATTGGCTGTTCACGGCCATGGAGGATGACGCCGACAATCTGGATCAGGCGGAGTGGACACGAAGCAATGATCCGGTCGCCGGCAATTATATTACGGACGAGCCGAATTCTCTCGGCAATCCTAATGGCATTCAGATGCTGCCGGTATCGTCAGGCGAATACTTGCTATACAGCGCGCAGAATGGCCTGCACAGTCACATCGCCAAGGAGGTCCCTATCGGCTCAGGCCCTTGGTATGCCCAGCTTGAGGCGCGCATAGCCGATCTGCCTACACCGTCGGCCAACGCCGCATGGAGAGGATTGTCCGTAGATCTTGCAGCTGACGGCAAGCGGTACAGACTTTCCTTCAACAGTCTGGATGCGAACGGAAATATGAACATTTACTTGCTCAAGCCGGGAAATACGTTCGAAGTGAAGCAAGTCGCGTTGCCGGATGACGGGTTTCACACTTGGGGAATTTCATATGACGGACAAGCGGGCATCCGCGTCGATCTCGATGGCAGCGTCGTTGCGCAATTCACCTATGAAGAGATCGCCGTGTCGACGCCCGACGGCATGAAGTTGTTTGCCGACACGAACAACTTGGGCTCAGGCACGACCGAGGTGTATGTCGACAAGGTTCGCTTATTGCGCAATTACGAGCCTGAGCTTCGCCAACAAAGCCTCTCTCCTATTCCGGATTGGGTGTCCGCTGCCGTGAAGGATGACGCCGACAATCTGGATCAGGCGGGTTGGACACGAAGCAACGATCCGGTCGCCGGCAATTATATTACGGACGAGCCGAATTCGCTCGGCAACCCGAATGACATTCAGATGCTGCCGGTATCGGCAGGCGAGTACTTGCTGTACAGCGCGCAGAATGGCCTGCACAGCCATATCGCCAAGGAGGTCCCTATCGGCTCAGGCCCTTGGTACGCTCAACTGGAGGCGCGCATAGCCGATCTGTCCACGCCTTCCTCCAACGCCGCATGGAGGGGATTGTCCGTAGATCTTGCAGCTGATGGCAAGCGGTACAGACTCTCCTTCAACAGTCTGGATGCGAACGGAAATATGAAGATTTACTTGCTCAAGCCGGGGAATACGTTCGAAGTGAAGCAAGTCGCCATGCCGAATGACGGGTTTCACACTTGGGGAATTTCATACGACGGACAAGCGGGCGTCCGCGTCGATCTCGATGGCAGCGTCGTCGCGCAATTCACCTATGAAGAGATCGCCGTCACGACACCCGACGGCATGAAATTGTTTGCCGACACGAACAACTTGGGCTCAGGCACGACCGAGGTGTATCTCGATGCAATCCGTCTATATCGCGATTACGCCCCCGAGCTGCGAATGGTTACTTTGTTCGATGATACGGCTTCCAGCCTGCAGGCGGCCAACTGGATACAGGCCACTCCGCCAAGGACCGGCGTATATATGATCGATGCGCCGCTCTCGCTCGGCAATCCGAACGGTGTCCCGCTCAAGCCCGTTCCGGCCGGTCAATATCTGGCTTATGCCGACGGTACTTCCGCGAGCGGACATTACAGCAACATGAAGCGCAACGTAGCGATTGGCTCCGATGCATGGACGCTCCGGTTCGACGCCAAAATCGCCGATCTTGCCAAGGCGACAAACTATTACTTATGGAAGGGCCTTGTATTCAACATTTATGCGGACAACAAACGATATATGGTATCGTTCAACAGCTATGATGCCGACAAACACACGATTAAAGCTTTTGTCATCGGCAACAGCACGAATCGCTTTACGGAGCAGGAAGTGCATCTTCCCGACGATCAAGCCTTTCACACGTGGGAGATCGTATACGATGGACATGGCGGGTTGTATCTCGGGCTTGATCGCAATCTGATCGCCCAATCCGACGATGCCGGCGTGAGTGCAGCGTCCAGCGACAACATCGCCATCTTCAATCTCGCCAACGATGTTTATACCACCGGTACGAATGAAGTGTATATTGACCGGATCACACTGACCAAGAATCAAATTCCGGATTGGATTGAAGACTATCCCCATATCTCAGGAGTTACGGTCAAGCCCGAGGCCGACTCCGCTTCCGTGCCTGTCATTGTCAATATAGGAGGAGCCGATTCGGACTGGTTCAGTAATCCTGACGTACAGGTGAAAGCCGGCTTGTACAATCAATCTCAACTTGTCACCAGCAGCGTATACGCAGTAGACGCCCCTACGGTGCGCTTGGCGCTTAATGGAAGCGGAGCCGGCAAGCGAAAGCTTGTCGTCGACTTGCTCAATGACGGCGTTCTGGTAGATAAGGTGGTGAAGGATATTGAGTTGCTCCCGACTTCCGCATCCGTTGCGCCCGAAGTATCGCTTGCCTCCTCCCCTGGCGCAGTATACTTGTTCACCGAAGTGGATCAGATGCAAAATAGCGTCGGCCAAAGCGCGGCAGCTGCGGGATGGATGAGCGTAGACTATATATACAAGGGAACGGATAGCACCGTCACGGACAATGTGTACCATCTCATTGAAAGCACGCCAAGCGCACAAACGCTGACGCTGCCGGTAGACTTATATGGATGGTTCGGCGTCTATGTCGGGTATGCAGACGGCACGGAACAATTCGATGTGTCGAATGGAACAAGCACAAGCACAATCTCTTTCGGAGATGTCGATGGGAACAGCTTGTACAGTGAAGGAACGTTAAGAGAAGAATTCGTGACCGCCGCCAACTTCAACGGCAGAACACTCAGCTTCATCCCGTCGCCTGAACATCAATCCAGAATCGCCTATATCAAATTGCGTGGATTAACGGGCAGCGACATCGCCGTGTATACGACTGCCGACGAGGGAGCGCTCGGCAAGCGAGTCATCTATAACAACGACGGCTACACCCATTTCAGTTCGCTGAAATACCATAACGCCTCGGCCATTCAGGACAAGGCGCTCAACCTGTTCGACGGTCAAGATGTCGGTGGAATCGATTGGGCATTGGGAACGACGATGCAGTTGAATTATGACAGTCAATATGCGGGAACACCGTTCCAATCGTTCAGCGAAGACGATCCGACGCTGCGAGAGATCGATCTGTTCGCCAAATCGGCCATTCACAATATTTATGAGGAGAGCGGCTCCTGGGCGCCGGAGCTGTTGGCACAACGCGCTCAAGACATCGGCATTTCATTTATCGCCTCATTGCGCATGAACGCCTTCTATTCGCCAACGTCGTTCCCTGCCCTGAACGGTCAGATGTATCAGAACTATATGGCTCCGCCAGCCGAGAACGAAGCGCGGCAGCTTGATGCGAAAAGCAATCCCACGTATCGGTTAAGCTTCTATTATTCGCACTTCCGAGACTACATTAAAAATATTCTTTCGGAAGTTGCCGCAATACCGAATGTGGACGGAGTCAATCTTGACTTCTGCCGATACCCTTATGTATTCGGATACGAATTGACCGATGTAAACAGCAGGAAAGCGATTGTTACACAGCTGCTAAGCGAGATCCGTTCCGCACTCCCGGGCAAAACCATAAGCGTGCGAATTCCGCATTGGAATTACGAGGGCTATGGTCTTGATCCGGAAGCCTGGATTGATCAAGGCCTGATCGATATGCTCATTCCATCCAATATCTCCTATGAAGATTTCTTCGACATCAGTCCGTTCGTGAACATGACTGCCGGAACAAACGTCAAGCTCTATGCAGGCATCGTCTCCGATCTATCAGGGACAGACCTGACCAAAGAGCAAGAGGCCATCATCCGGAATGGAGGAACCGTGGAAAACACAAAGAGGACCCTGTCCAGGACCCAATATCAATTACGGGCCTACGAGGTTTATGAGGCAGGCGCCGACGGCGTATATATCTTCAATGATTGGTGGAACGGCAAAGGCATCCTTGGCTTATTAGGGGACAAAGTGAAAGTGAAGAAATGGCACCACTTCGATTATTATAGTCAACTGATTGAAAATCCTGTATTCATTATGCATCCGTAACTGAATAATGAAATAAAACAGAGCCCCCGGTCGCAATAAGCGAACGGGAGCTCTGCTTCTCTCCGATAGCCGGATTCAATTGCCCTCCAATAACCGCATGCTCTCCTCATTCATCGCAAGCTCCGCGGCTTTCAGGCTATCTTCCAATTGCTCCGCATTCTTCGGACCGATGATCGGGAAGACATCGAAGCCGTGGGACTGCGACAGCATGTAGGCGAGAGCGATATTGGAAGAGCTTGCTCCACGCTCGCGCGCCTGCTCCCGAACCCGATCCAGTCTGGCGAAGTTGACTTCGCTGTAATAGAAACGACCTGCTACCGTCTCGGACCGATCATCTCCACGGGCATACTTGCCGCTGAAGAAACCGTTCGCCTGCGAGCTGTACGGCACTGCCGTCAAGCCGGTTCTCCGGTGATATTCCTTCATGTCCGTATCCATAGCAACGAGAGTAGAGTCGGTCAGATGATGCCGGTTGACCTCGGCCAGGCTCCACATCATTTGATTGGCGACGAACCCTTTCACTCCCGTCCGCTCCGCATATTGCTGCGCTTCCACCAAGCGCGGGAGCGACCAGTTCGAGCAAGCATAATAACGAATGGAGCCTCGTTCCGCTTGTTCCTCCAATACATCGAGGATGTCCGACACCGGTCTGGAGGGATCGTCCCTGTGCAAATAATACAGATCGATGGTGTCCGTCTGAAGATTATGCAGACTTTGCTGCAAGTCCGACAAGATGTCATCGCGATGAAGCCGAAGGAAAGGTCCATTGTTCAGCGAAGGGCATGCGCCTTTCGTACCGACCATCATATGATGCCGGTTTCCCCGCAGCTTCATCCACTTGCCGATCGTCTTCTCGCTAATGCCCTTGACAGGCCATTGCCAGTCTGCATAATTCAACGAAGTATCGAGGAAATTCCCTCCTGCATCGCTATACATGTCCAACAGACGGAAAGCTTCGCGCTCGGAGATATCGCTTCCGAACAAGGCCGTACCGAGCGTCAAGACCGAAGCGTCCAGATCGGTGTGCCGCAGCCGTCTCTTATTCACGCCGACTCGCTCCTTTACCCTGTAATGATGGTGCTGATTTCCCTGCAACGATATGCCTTTTAGTTTAACCGACATGAAGTGCTAGTGTCTTTATTGAAAAGTCCGGATTATTTAGCAATTTTACAGCCGCGCATTACTTCCTCTTTTATTCCGTTACAATCTCCACTGTTTTGGTTGCGTCGTGCCAATCTACGTGAGCCCCAAGCTGCCCAATGACGGCAGCTTCCTAGTTTTTCTCCATTTAGGGCAAATTCGGTCGTTCATCACGTATCTTAACTGGTGAGAATTGCTTAAAAGATAAATCAGCAATCGATACATTGGGTACTTTGAACAATATATACGGTGCTTCGCCATATCTTTCGTAGATATTTTCAGTGTAGACATACTGTACATCCAACGAATAGTTGTCTTGCCCGAATACATTTATAAGCTCCACAGATTGATTCTTTCCTGCCACTAGCAAAACGTAAAACACATCTTTCTTATTGAAATAATATTGTCCCTCTTCCCGAGCTGAGATTCGTTCGTTAATTTCCTTTTGTATTGTTTGCTCGGTTACAGCATCAGGATCAATAACCTCATACGAAACGCTGCTTGGAGGAATTGCCTCGTCATTATGATTATACTGGGCATAACTGGATACAGTCCAAATCCCCCCATAACTATGCCACTTATTTAGAGTAAACAAATACATGTTGCCTTCCTCTGTTCCTACGACAACCTTTCGTGGGTTATACGTCCCATCCACAGTGTCCATATAACTCATATTTTGCTTCAACTCATTACTAACATATTTTTTAATTACGACTTTATAATCTTTTTGGGACTCATCTTTGGAAAGCTTTTTTAAATCATTGTCACTATAATCTGGCATCGTAGCCGTTATAGTCCCGTATTGCTCCAATTCATCAAAATTCAAAAAAGATACGGAGGCTGGTTCCATAGATTCTGGTTTCGATTCTGTTGTATTGTTTTCCTCAACAACAGCACTACCATTTGATCCTCCATCAGATGGAGACGGGTTATTATTCCCTCCGTTTTGACAAGCTGTTAATAGAAGCACTGACACCGCTATGATAAGAATGATTTTTGCTTTCATTTCAGAATTCCTCCAATCGGCTATATTTGAGCCGTACTTGTTCAAACGACCTTCCTTCTCTCCCCCGCTCAAAAATTTACATTCATTGTATAAGACGTATTACGACTGGTATGGTTGCTGTGTTCAGGAAAACAATGTTTGAATGACTTAGCCCTCATTTAGTTCTCATATTCATCCAGTCCAATGTACGGTGCTGGATCAACACGCCTGCCATTTACGAAAATTTCAAAGTGCAAATGTGGAGCAGTGCTCTTACCAGTAGATCCGCACACGCCGACGACATCCCCCACCTTGACCGTAATAAGCGATAAACTAAAATGGACGAAACGCCTTGCCCAGCAAGTGGCGGAGTGCAAGCATTGGACACAATTCGTCAATGAAGATTAGATCATCGAGGGAATCATACTTTGCTACATAGCCAGCACTTGGGACAAGACTCGTCGTGTGGCTGTCATTCGAAAGATGCAGCGTTTCGATGATGTTCATCCATTGCTTGAGCTGGACACATTTTGGGAGTATGAAGCGATGGTAACAACAGAAGATTGGGAAGCCATCAATATATGGAGATTCTATAACCGACGCTGCTGCATGGAGAACTACATCAAGGAAGGCAAGAACGGATTTGCCATTCATCGTATTCCGACTCAATCCTTTGCCGCCAATGAGATTGATCTGTTGTTAAAGCTGCTGGTATACAATTTGTTCGAGCGATTCAAGCTACAATGCTGCAACCCGATTCATCGTTCGTTTACCATCCAGCGCTTTCGTCGGGAGTTTATCCGTTGTGCTGGCGTACTGGTTCGAAGTGGCCGTATGCTCAAATTGAAAATGGCTGAATCCTTCCCCAATCGATGGGCATGGCTTAGTATGGAACGAAAAAGTATTTTTTTGGAAAGAACAGTAATCCCAAAATTAGTCTTGGAAATCCCCGTTGCCCCTTCATGTGGGGAGGGGCAACGGGGATTTATAGCTGTTTTTGCTTTCAAAATGAATTTCATTTATTTCGTCATTCCAAAACTGGTTATCATTCCCATAACATGCCGTCGTCAGTAATTAATTTTATGAGTTTCGTAATTCAGGTTAAACAAAGATAAATAGTTTCTGGTATCTTTTTGATGATTATGCTCCTTCGTTTGTACATTTTTGCAGCTATTTACATCGCTTTCTAAAGTAGCTTTCATCATTTTATTCAGGACTTTCACAATTTCGCGTTCTTCCTCTTTGTATAAGCTATCATCCATAGACTGAGGTTGATTGAGATAGTTTGGCGGCTCAGAAGCGGGAGTGGGACTAGGAGAGGGATTAGGGGTACGAACAGGAGTATGCATAGGAATAAGAATAGGGGGAGGAGATTCCGTATGTTTGCTTTCACCGTCTTGTGCCTCCCCCCCAAATATATCCTTAGACGCACTAACCCCGTTAATGCTCCGCTAACAAATCACCTCTATAATGGTTATACGGTCCACTGCACAACAAATTCAAAAGAAAGGAATGAAGCATATGGGAATTCATACGTACTTTCAATCGCTTAACGATCTGGAGCGCATCATTCGCTGTCCCGGAAAGTTCAAGTTCGAGGAACACAGCGTTGCCGCCCACTCCTGGAAAGTTGTCCAATACGCCAAAACATTGGCCGATATTGAAGAAAACAATGGCGGCTCTATCGATTGGAAGAAGCTCTATGAGATTACAAGCAGCCATGACTATGGCGAAATCTTCATCGGAGACATCAAAACGCCAGTGAAGCATTACTCGCTGGAGCTGCGCGGCATGCTGCAGCAGGTAGAGGAAGGCATGATCGCCATGTTCATCGAGGAGAATATACCGGAGGAGCTCAAGGCCATCTTCCGCCGGCAATTAAGAGAAGGCAAGGACGGATCGGTCGAAGGTCTCATTCTTGAAGTGGCAGACAAGCTGGATCAAGTATACGAAGCCATTACCGAATTGCAGAGAGGCAATACCGAGAAGGAATTCGTCGTCATGTACCGGGATGCGCTTATCAAGATCAAGAACATCAAGCTCCATTGCGTCGATTACTTCCTCCAGCACATCTTGCCCGACATCGTCAAGCAAAGCACGAACTGCCCTGTAGACATAAGCCAGATTACGAAGGAAGCGCTGGCGGTGTAAAAAACTCAAGCATTAGCAGGAAGAGGAAGCTCCTGCCATGACTTGAGTTTTTTAGTTTGCGCAATTGTTCAACTCCGTTAATCCTCATTTCGCTTCCTGCGAATCCAGAGCCGGCCCTGTGCTTTCCCACTGAATCAGCGAAGGCTACTTAGCTGGATTTTATGTAGTTATTTATAGTAAAAAGCCCCATACTATATCCCGCAAGTGGAAAATGTACAGTTAAATCAGACATTATCACACGAAAACTCATCTCTCGGCCAGATTAATAGCATAAAATCAGGCTGTTGAGAAAGTCGCTAGAATGTGAATTCGGCTTTTGATATATCGCATTTTCATGAGGGTGGACTCAGCTTTTACAAGAAAAATCGATTTAAACCGACCTGAGCATCTTATTTTTACTTTTGATTTCTCAAGCCCAACTCAAAAAGGACTTTCTCAACAGCCTGATAAAATCCAGTTCATTTATCATAAGTAGGAGTATTTCGATAAATTAATGACATGAAATACAGTTAGATTAACCTCCCCGGCTTCATTGCTTCATCCTATTCAAGCGTAAACAGCTATCGCCGCCCTTTGGCGGCATTAGCTTACGACTTACGATAGCCGATATATCGGCATATGATGAGTGTTAACCCGGTCCCGCTTCCCGTGCGGCCCCATTCTCGTTTGCATATTACGCCAGCTTGTTCCCGCAATTGGGACAGAAGTTGGCGCCTTCGTTTTTCGTGCCGCAGTTCGGGCAGAAGTTGGGCTTCTGACCGCCGCTTGGAGCCGTATGATTGGATTGTTGTTGATTCCGGTTCGCATCCTGATTCATGTTCTGCATCATGTCCTTGGCGAAGTTCATGCCCATCATCATACCGGTCATATCTGCCGCGAGGCCGCCGCTTTTCACTTTGCCCGATGCGATTCCGTCCGTCATCGATGCTTGCTGGTATCGCTGCATATCGCCGATCATGCTGTGCGAAGCCGTCTTCGTAATCATTTCCTGTATTTCCGGCGGGTAATTGAAGCTCATGACGCGGAAGTCCGCAATGGCTATGCCGTCGTCCAGCAGCTCCATATCCAGATCCTCCTGGATGCCGCGGGCAATGTCGAAGGCGTTCGCTTGCAGATTGAACATATCCTTGCCTTCCCGGCTAATCCACTTCATCAGCAGCTGGTCCAGCACAGCCATAATCCGAAGCTTCACATCCTCGACGAGATAGCTTCCCCTGACGCCCGCACTCTTGTCGATGAACGTCACGTAGTCCTTCACTTTGAAGACGAACGTTCCATTCGCCCGAATGGGCATGCCGCCCGGAAGCTGCGGGGTCGGAATCAGAATCGGATTTTGCGTTCCCCACCGGACCGTGAACTCCTTCGTATTGACGAATACGACTTCCACCCTCATGCCGCTGTTGAAGCCGAATTTGAATCCTTTTAGCGTCGACAGGAATGGGATAATTTCCGAATCGATGCTGTATTCTCCATCATCCTGGAATATCCCTTCGATCTTGCCATTATTCACGAAGATGGCGTCTTGTCCGGGGCGAATGATCAGTTTGCTTCCTTTTTTAATCTCCCGGTTGGCCCATTTCCAGAATATCATATCGTCTCGGAATTCTTCCCACTCCACTACATTCGCGAATTGATTTTTGAAAAACACCATGCCGCCTCAATCCTTTCCATTCAAAATGATCCTCTGCTGCCGCTGTGCGAGTGACCTCCCGATGTCGTTCCGCCCCCGCCTCCGCCGCCGGAACTGTTGTCGGTTGATCTCGGGATAGGTCTTTTCGTGACCGTTGTCCGGATGTATTGATCAGAATGACCGATTACGCCGGATGTGCCCGCATTCTCATATGTGCCTCTATGCACCGTGACACTTCCGCCTGAGTTCGCCGCCAACCTCCAGACGAAGAATAACGCAAGAAGGGCGGCGACGCCGTATTGAAACCACACTTTGAACAATATATTGTCCGGATTCACTCCCGGTGCGTAGCCCATATAGCGATACGCCGTTTTGATATAATCCGAAAATGCGCCGTAGTAGAAGCCTGATGACAAATCCGACGTTATTTTGTCCCGTATGCGATCCAGTCTGGAATCGTCCAGGTACTCCTCCGCTTTGTAGAACCCTGCGAGGTACAATTCCCTGTTGTTCATATCCAGCGTCAGAATGACGGCATTACCGTATGGCTTGTCGTAGCCGAACCCATGCTTGTCGTAGAAATCCTGCGTCATCTTCATCACATCTGCACCGCTCGTATTGTTGGATGTATAAATAATGATATCCGTTTCCCTCTTGGCCCCGTACCTCTGGGCCATTCCCTCCAATAGAGCAAGTTCGTCCTGTTCCAGCAAGCCGGCTTCATCGTAGATTAGCTGCTTGGTCTCCTCCGACGCATGCACATCCGCATTCGGCATCGGCACGGCAAGCGCAACGAAAACGGCAATCAGCAGCATAGTCAGCATGGAGCGTATTCCTCTTCTCACCAGAATCCCCCTCCCATCAACCAAGACAGAGCTTTCAAGGATAACAGCGAGGCGAAGAAAACTCCCGTGAACCACCATGCCATCTTCCCCTTGCTCAACGGAGGCTGGCCGACTACCTTGCCCGTCTGTCCGTTCATAGCGAACGTATACTTCTCCCCTTTGTAATCGTATTGGACCATCCATACCGGAAGAAGGACATAATCTGCTCTCCGAACCGCAGTGCGGACATCTTTGTGACGATAGGTGACCGTTTGATAGCCCGTCATCGTCGACTGGATATAGGAATCAATATACGAACGGATTCTCCCCTCCGCCCGGGGGAGCAGTTCCTCCGCGTCATAGTTGTATTTTTCCGCGATGTAGCCGGCCAGATAAGGCGCCTTGAAGCTCTTTAGACGATCATACGGGAACGGTTCCAGCATATCCATTAGCCTGTCATTCATTTTCTCCGAGGCGTCTACGGGAATCTTCACGTAATCCGCCAAGATATGGCGGTAAACATCGAAATGCTGCGTCTCGGTATAGGAATAATCACCGCTCGTATACGTTCTTACTTTGGTACCGTTCGCCTGGACTTGAATGTTGCTATGCAGATCGTACAGCCAGAACGGCACATATAAGCCGGTTATGCTCTTGATCCGATTCGCCGTCATGAATCCGGCCGGCGTCAGACGTCCGTTCTTGCACCACTTCTTGAATGCCTTCTGCGCTTCGTCCTTGCTGATCGAGAACGGAATGACCATCGCGGGAGCCAGCTTCCCTGTAAGCCGGTCGCCCAGCACGACGCTGGAGCCGCAGAAGCTGCAAGAGGTCGCCGTCGTCTCCGCTTCGGTCATAATAACCGCTCCACAGCTGCTGCAATGATATTCCTTCGCCTCATTCCCGGAGAAGACGGCATGCTTCAGCGAATTGGGCAGCTGCTCGATATCGTCCTTTCTTCCGCAGCTCTGACAGGACAACATTCCCGATTCGCTGTCGAACGTCATCCCGCCGCCGCAATTGGGGCACTTGTAATCCACAACCGACATTTCACTCACCTGCCTGATCTCGTCCATGCGATTCCTTCTTGTTCAGCTTCGCCTTGAGATCGGCAAGCTCGTCTTCGGGTTCGGCAGCTCTGCCCCTGTCGTATTGCTTGAACTGCTCATCCAGATCGCTATTGCCCTTGGCCTCCCTCCGAAGCTCCGCCAAAGCCATCGCTTCGTTATAAGCACGATCCGCCTTTTCCTCCATTGCGTCGAGCAAAGTGCCGTCGACGCTGTAGGAAGAGTTCAGCTCGTTGATTTTTTGCTGCGCTTCGGCAGCCGCAAGCTTCCCTTTCAATCGGGCTCTGCGAGCTTCCAGTTCGCCAATATCCGCCGTCAATTTGTCCTGCAGCTGCTTCATGCGTCCGGTATTGGCCGAAGCCTCGTCATAAGCGTCTTGCAGCGCACCT
Source organism: Paenibacillus sp. J5C2022 (assembly GCF_025567625.1). Lineage (GTDB taxonomy): Bacteria > Bacillota > Bacilli > Paenibacillales > Paenibacillaceae > Pristimantibacillus. Next base: position 201,441 of record NZ_JAOQJC010000007.1, read on the forward strand.
TCCCGTTGCGCCTCCGCCGCCTTCATCTCCAGAAACTCCAGCGCTTCCTCTTCTCTTCCATCCTGCACCGATCTCTCCGCATAACGATGAAGCTTCCTGATCTCGGACTTGCATTCGTCCAGCGCTCTCTTCGCCCTGCTCTCGGTCGCGATAACCGAGGCCGTCTCCGCCCTAACCGCGCCCAGGTCAACGCTCAGGCTGCGCATACAGGCGTCCAGCGTCTTCCCCGGGTCGTCCGCCCGCTCCAGTATGGCATGGACATTGCTCGACATCATCTCCTTGAATCTGGACAAGATCCCCATGATGCGACCCCCTTCTACAACATTCTCATTGTCTTTATAGTACCTTATTTCGGTGAGAAAGGATTCATTTATATTTTCTCAACGGAACATATAGAGGCGATAATCGTTAACAGAGACAGGTTCAAGACATATGTCGGGTTGATTGGGTTCAAAGAACTATTCCGACTTTTTTCGCCAATAACTGTAAGGGAGTAGTTCTGCAGGTTTATTTTTACAGATCTATATTTATTTCCGAAAACAGATGCCCTATAATGTTCACCATGATAGGGTGCGATGGGATATCCTCGCATCATTCATGAACGATTTCATTTCAGACGCTTAAGGAGGTTTTTTCAATGTCTGATTCACCTAAAAATGAAAGCGGTGTCACAAAAAGGCTGATCGCCCATGATGCGGATGTTATTCAACCGCTGCGCAAAGAGAAGCTTGACCGACTCGATCGCGTGAAAGCTTCTTCTGTTGAAGCGCAACTCGCTTTTATCAAAGAGCTAGTCAAAAACCAGGAATCCACCAAGGCATTTCTCAAAGATCCGAAGAAGTATGCGGTTGACCATGGTGTTTTGCTGTCTCCAGAAGTCGTGAAAGCCATCTCGAACGCAGTCATCTTTGATGTTGCCTTGGACGAGGAAGTCGCTAATACGCTCGGTTCGCACGGTCTGCAAGATTTGATCGATATGCGCGAGGGCAAGCCGACCGGTGTTCATGCCAACGCTGCCGCTGTTGCCGCCGGCGCGGCTGTCGTCGCAGCTGCCGCTGCTGTTGTTACGATGGTTGTTACTTTGGTAAGAGCAAGTCAACCAGCCGACCTTGTGTCTCTGCAAGGACTTGGGAAACAAGGGATCAAATTGCCGGGCGGCAAAAATTTCATCCCCCGGGACAATATGAAAACCAACTTTAATTTAAGAGGCAGAGGCTTTTAGGATGGTGCAATCAAAATGGTAGATGGACATAAAAGTTTCGACCAGTCGGCGGAAATTGCCCTATTACTGCACATGCCTATTTACTACAGCGGACTCGTTGTTGAAACGACAAACCGATGTAATGCCAAGTGCGCCATGTGTTATCAATCCGCAAGTCCCAAAGGCTCTGAGACGCTAGGTCTTTCAAGCTTGGATACAGATGTGATCCGGAGATGTATCCGAGAAGCCGCTGATATTGAAACCATTGGTTCGCGGTTTCACTTAGCAGGCGGCGAGGCGTTCATGTACTTGGATGATGTATATTCACTCTTTGCCGAGGCGCGCGATGCCGGATATGAACAAATTACCGGAACGACAAACGGCTTTTGGGGCCGCACCCTTCCAAAAGCAAGAGAGGTGTGCGCCCGCTTGCGACAATCCGGTGTAACCTCACTGGAGCTTTCCTGGGATTATTGGCATCAGCCTTTTGTTTCGGGAGATGCCGTCAGCAACTGCCTGATTGCTTGTCAAGAGGTTGAAATTGAAACCAATCTGCGATTGTTGACGACTAAGCTGCACAGCATGGAAGAAGCATTGGCCGCTTTGCGCCCAGAAGCTATTGATGCCGCGTCACGCATGACAAGCGGACCCGTATTCGCAACCGGACGCGCGGCGAAGGAGCTTGATGCGGAGGAATTTTATCATTCCCGTTCTTCGCTTGATGATAATTGCCACCGGGTGCTGAACCTCACTATCAATGCTTTCGGGAATGTTTTCCCCTGCTGTGCCGGCTTTGATCAGACTCGAAACTATATTATGGGAAATGTGAAAGAGGAACGTTTGGATACGATTGTTGAACGGATGAACAACGATCCGTTAGTTCGAAAGATTGTTTTTTCAGGCATTCGTTCATTGGTGCCTATCCTGCAGGAGAGCGGGCACGACATTGACGATCAGTACTTCAATATTTGTCACTTGTGCTACACGATATTCTCCACTCCCGAGTATGTTGAAAGTCTGCAGGAGTACATGGACAACCGCAAGCGGGAGTCGCTCACCCGGATTGTAGCTCAGCTCGAACAAGCAGCAGGCAGTCAGGAAGGACAACGAATATGATGGAACGCAATCAAATCAATTTGTATCAGCACTTGAAATCTGTGGCGATTATGCTTCAGCCCGATGAGACGGGCGACGACTTTCTCCCCGGGAGCGAGCAGTTGATGGACTGGCTTGCCCGTTATGACAACTGGTTCAAGGAATCGGTGGGCATCAACGACGGAGATCGTCCATACACACTGTACAATCGTGAAGTTTCACTGTTCGGTGCAGATCTTCTTTCCGTACCTGATAAGCTGAAGGGTTTGGCAGCTGCATCGATTGAGAAGGGATATGCAATCTCCTTTACCGTAGATATCGTTGATTTATATCGTCAATTCGACGTTGTTCAGTCTTTAAGCAGAGCTTCCTTGTTAAGCTCCCTTGGCATCATCATAGATAACATCGACATATTGGCGGAGCACACCGCTTTAGCGGATTTCATGGAAGAGATCGTAAACTTGCGATTGCCTGTAGGACTCATCGGGCCGGTCTCGTTGCTCAGAAAGCATCAAATGCTGAGTCTGGATACGATGAATGCGACAGACATCACGATATATCCATCAATGGGCGCAACCAGCGCGGAAACACCTTTGATGCCAAACAGCCCTGTTAACAAGTGTGCGAATCGCATCCAGCTTTATATTGACAACGACGGGCATATGTACCCTTGTCTGGGGATGCTTGGCTTGAAGGATTACGCGATGGGCCACATTGAAGATGAGATCAGTGAAACAGCTTTGTCAGGCGGCCATTATAAGTTGAACTTGCCCCAGTTAATGAACAAGGGACCTGATTTGGCAACAGCAACAAAACCACGGCAACGACTGACAACCTTGCCATGGATATGTGAGCAGCACAGGGCGGAATTGCTGGAACATGCTTGATACACAGGATGATCGGCGAGCTCTAATCACGCAGCTAAACAAGATGATTCCCGGTGTGGACTTCAAGCATTTGAAGCAGCTTTCTTCCAATCGGAATATCGTTTATTTGGCCGAAACAGACCATGGTCATCTTGTTTTCAAATTTTCTCCCGATGACCGTTGCGCTTCCCTTCATCGCGAGTACCAGGCTGTAAGTGAATTGTATATGCAGGGTGCTGACGTACCTCGTCCTGTTCAACTTTCTGGTGAAATTGATTTGAAGGTTCGTTTGCATGGCAGCATGCATAGCGGCAGAGTGTATGCGTTTGTAGCGGGCAAAACACTCCTGCCATCTGAAACGGTTTTTTATGAACTGGGCCGCTCCATCGGACAGCTGCACAATGCTTGGAAAACAGAAGAGAAGCCAGCGTGGATGCCGGAAGCAAAGACTTCAGAATTCATTCATCAGCCTCTGGAAGCCATCTCCGAAGTATTCGATGACCGCGATCAATTACGGCATACGGAGCATCTTGCAAGCTCCGTCGCGTCTGTTCTTGAAGCCTATCAAGACAGAGCTCTGGTAGGCTTTACACACGGAGACGCCCATCATTTCAACGTCATACAAGCAGACGACGGCAAGATGGTATGGATTGATATGGAGGATTCAAGCTGGCAATGGCGGGTCTATGATCTGGCTACTGCCATATGGGGGACGTTTGGCAGGGGAGGAACCGCGCCTGTCTGGGATAAACTGATCGCCGGATATACGTCTGTTCGTCCCCTAAGCGATGAAGAAGCCACTCTCATCCGCTTTCTGATATTTGCGCGTCATCTGTGGTGGCTCGGTCTGCATGCCGCCAACTGGAATCGCTGGCCTCAGCGCTACACAAGCGAACAATTTTTTGAATCCGGAATCGGATTGTTGAAGGCCATTGGCAAGGACGTCTGCGGGCTGGACAATTGAAAGGGTCAATCATGCGGCTTAATTTCGTAGAGAAAAAAGCAACCCCGCCGACTATTGGCGGGGTTTGATGATTTCGGTATTGTTTCAGATGCGGAAAAACGCCTTCGTCGTCTCCGTCGCGGCCTTCGCCACCTCATCGTCAGGCTTGCCCATGCACTGTGCCACAGTCTTCAAAATATGCGGCAGGAACGCAGGCTCATTCCGCCCGCCCGCCGGCTTCTCCTTCATATCCCGTGGAGTCAGGAACGGCGCATCCGTCTCGATCATCAGCTTCTCTGGCGGAATGATCCGGACCAGCTCCCTCAGGTGCCTGCCGCGCCGTTCGTCGCATATCCAGCCCGTAATTCCAATGTGGAAGCCCATATCGAGATACGCCTCCAGCTCCGGCCTCGTCCCGGTAAAGCAATGGACGACCGCATGCCGGACTTCATGCTCCTTCAGCATTGCCTTGAAATCCCTGAAGGCCTCCCGTTCATGTAGAAACAGAGGCATATCCAGCTCTAATGCCAGCTCAATCTGCTTAGCGAACCATTCACGCTGGACGTCGCGCGGCGAGAAGTCCCGGTTATAATCCAGCCCGCATTCCCCGATGGCGACAACCTGCGGCCTAGCAGCCAGCTCCCTCAGCTTCGCGATCGTCTCCCCGCTGCAGCTCTTCGCATCGTGTGGATGCACGCCTGCCGTGGCGTACATCTGCCCATTATAACTTCCTGCGTATGTGGCCGCTTCTATACTGCTTCGCAGGTTCGTTCCTGTCAGTATAAGCGAAGCGACTCCATGCTCCGCCGCCTTGGCCACCACCTGCTCACGATCTTGATGAAATGACCGGTGCATCAAATTAACGCCGATATCAATAATTGGATTCCTCATCGATCAATCCTCCTATTCCCTGAATGTCCATTCCGAACTATGCTATTGCCATACTCCCATTATAGCCGTCCGAAAAGCTGCAGATCAGGGAATATTCGATTAGAATACAAACTTGACCGGAATCGCTAGGCACGATAACCTCTCTGTCCAAATTGAAAAATGCCTGGAATCGAATGGAATCGATCCAGACATGTGTATTCGCCTATTCCCCTCTAACCAGCTTCGCTCGCAGCTTGTTGGATACGAATTCGATGATGAGGATGAGCACGACCAATCCGATCAGAATCGCTCCTACCTGATCCCACTTATAGCTCCGCATAGCGAATATAAGCGGAGCGCCGATGCCCCCGGCGCCTACCATCCCCAGAATGGAGGCTTCGCGCATGTTCATATCGAAGCGGTAAATCATGACGGAGGTGAATACCGACAGCAGCTGCGGCACGATGCCGAAGCGAATCTTCTCGAAGGTGGTGCAGCCGAGCGAGGTCATCGATTCCAGCACCCGTGTATCCAGCTCCTCGATCGCATCTGTATACAGCTTGGCCAGCATGCCGATGGAGGTTAACCCGACAGTCAGCACGCCGGCGAACGGCCCTTGGCCGGTCACCCGAATGAACATCAGCCCGTACACAAGCGCAGGAATGGTGCGGATCGTAATAAGCAGCAGCCTCGTCAGCCAAGACACCGGCTTCGGCACGATGTTGGAGGCGGCCAGGAATGCGAGCGGCACGGCTAGCACCGCGCCGACTAGTGTCCCCAAAAATGCGATCGCCAGCGTCTCAACCAGCAGATAGAGTACGCTTTGCTTCGTCACGTTAAATAATAGCGCCGGGTCGGGATGTGTGAGACCATGCAAAATATTTCGCGCGACCGCAAGTCCGCTCTGTTCGATATTATTGAAGTTGACGGCTGTAAGCGACCATAGGAACATCGCTCCAACAATCGTCGCGATCATCGTCATATAGAGCCCGTTGCGCGGCGCATCCAGCAATTGCTTCTCGATTCCATTCATATGCCTGACACTCCCTTAGATGAGCTTCTTGCGGAAATGCTCGCTCGTTCTCTCGATCAGGTAGACGGTTGCGATCAGCACCAGAATAATCATGCCGACGGCGGGATAATCGCGCCAGCCCAGCCCCTCGTTAATGAGCAAGCCGATGCCGCCGGCTCCGACATATCCCAGAATAGCCGCATACCGTACATTTCCTTCGAAGCAATAGAGAGACGTAGAGATATAACCGGGAAGCACTTGCGGGAAGACGGCGAAGCGGAACGCTTGAAGCCTTGTCATGCCAAGCGATTCCATCGCTTCGAAGGCGCCCATATCCACATTCTCAATCTGCTCGTACAACAGCTTGCCCACATAAGAGATTGTGAACAGCATGATGGCTACCGTACCCGCCATCGGCCCAAGACCGAACACGAATGTCGCGATTAGCGCCGTCACTAGGGTCGGCAGCGTACGGAGCAGGCTGAGCGCCGTTTTGCTCACGACGATTGCCAGCTTCGATTGCACGATGTTGGCGGAAGCTGCCACTGCAGCGGGCAATGCAAGCAGTGAACCGAGTAGCGAACCGAGCAGCGACATCTTGATCGTATCCAGCAGCGGCGGCCAGATTCTGGATAGGCTGCTCCAATCCGGCGGGATCATCGCACCCACGATAGTAAAGAATTCATGTATCCTTGTTCTCAGCACGATGAAGCTGAACCCTGTAAATTCCGCCGATACCACCGTGCATACCGCGAGCAGAAGAAGAACAAGCGGGAGACGGGATCGCTTCTGCAGCACAACCTTCCCGTCCGAGAGCGTCAATGTCTTCGGGGGAAACAGCTTATCAAGCATAGGCTACCCGCTCCTCCTGCTCCTTAAGCGCCGCTTCCTCCGCATCCCACTTGCCGCCGTATATGTCTTGCAGAATCTCTTGCGTCACCTTGGCCTTCTCCCCGTCGAACACCACTTCACCCTTGCGTATGCCAATGATGCGATCCGCATATTCCAAGGCCATCTCAACATGGTGAATATTCATAATGACGGAGATGCTCATATCCTTGTTAATTCGCTTGAAGTCATTCATCACCATGCGCGAGGTGACGGGATCAAGCGAGGCGATCGGTTCGTCCGCCAGGATAATATCCGGATTCTGCGCCAGCGTACGCGCCAGAGCCACACGCTGCTGCTGACCGCCGGACAGCTGATCAACACGGATGAACGCCTTGTCCAGAATGCCGACATTATGGAGCGCCTCCAGCGCTTTGATCCGATGCACCTGCGAGAAGACACCGGTCAGCTTCCGCCACAGCGGAAGCTCCGGAACGAAGGAGACCAGCACATTATTAATGACAGTCGTACGGGTCACCAGATTAAATGATTGAAAGATCATGCCAATTCGCCGGCGGAAACGGCGAATATGACGTCCTCTCAGATCGGACACATCGACGTCGTCGACGATGAGCTTCCCGCTCGTTATATCATGCATCCGGTTAATGCACCGGATCAGCGTCGATTTGCCGGCTCCGGACAGTCCAATAACCGCCACGAACTCGCCTTGCTTGATCGTCAAGTTAATGTCCTTCAATGCCGTTGTACCGTTGGCGTACGTTTTATTCACACCGATAAACTGTATCATTAGAGGTATTCAATCCTTTGCATTTGTCCGTTCATTACTTCATGCTGCGAATAAGCTGCTGTGCCTGACGCTCGCCGTCGTAGTCGGCTGGCTGAGCGACTTTATATCCTTCGTGGGAGTAGATCGCGATGACTTCCTTGCCTTGATCCGTCCCGGCAATGGCGATGAAAGCTTCCTGCAGCGCAGCCTTCAGATCGTCCGACATGATCGGAGAATTTTTGCTCACGCTAACCGTATCATTGTAGATGGGCTGTGTGACGGCGATGACATTCGTATCGTCCCATATCGAACCCTTGCCCCCGAATTCGCTCGCCCACTTCTCCTCATTGTCGCGCCGTGCGTCTGCATATACGACGATGACATCGGCTTGTCCTGCGGCCAGACGGGCGAACGAGCTGCCGTAAGAATCCGATTGCGTCACTTGAGCGAGATCCGTCAGGCTCTTGCTATATTTCTCTTGGAGCCACAGTGTCGGGTAGATGTATCCGGCAGAGGAGGAAGTGGACATGACCGCCCAGCTTGCGCCGTTCAACTCTTCCCAAGCCAGCTCTTCGCCGCCGTTCACTTTCGCCGCAAGCGCTTGTCCCTTCGCAGAAGGACCTGCCAGGAACAGCGAGCGGTAATACGAAGCTTGCTTGTCGTCGAGCCCTGTCGTCGGCTTGTTGTCGTTCCAGTCCTTCGCCGCATCCGAATCGTTGGATAACGCTTTGCGGGTAGCGGTCAGGATAACCTCTGCACCGTCATCGTACAGCGTATAAGTGCCGCCCGGGATTAAGCCAACATCCGTCGTGCCCGCACTTAGCGCCTCGCCGACCGCCTCGTATGTCGTACCTACATTTATCTCCACGCTGCCAACGTCGTACCCTTGCGTCGCCAGCTGGTTCTTCAGCATTTCTTTCAGCGGCTCAGTGGTCGTAATAATTTGTTCCGGATCTTTGGAAGGCACGAAGCTGACTTTCAGCACATCGATTTTCTTGCCGGATTCCTCGGCAGGCGCTTCGGTCGGAGCCTTCGTTTCCGCCGGCGGCGTCGATTCGCTTGAGCCCGTATTGGCATTATTGCCGTTGCCGCCGTTGTTCGAGCCGCAGCCAGCCAGCAGAACGATTGCGAGTACGACCGTTAAGAGAGGCATGAGTTTGTTTTTGAGCATGGTTTTCCCCCACCTTGTTTGGATATGATTTCATTTTCAATCGAACACTTCCGCAGTATACACCCCTTTTATTAGCCATTTGTCAAAAGGACGTGAAGAACTTGTAAATTCCTTCCTTATGCATACCATTCTCCCGAACCTGTATGCTAATATTAGAGCAGCTCATGCAAGTCAATTCCGCAAAAAGGAGAGAGCTTATGTCTGTACAACAATGCGAAATTATCTTGCTCGAAACTAGCGACCTTCACGGATTCCTATTGCCTAAAGGCTACGCCAGCCACAGCACAGTCGGGCATGGGCTTGCCCGGGTCGCGAGCATCGTGAAAGAGATCCGCCGGAATCATCCCCATACGCTGCTGATCGATAACGGCGATTGTCTGCAAGGCACTCCGCTGACCTATTACCATGCCAAGATCAACAGTGAACCGCCCAATCCCGTGGTCGCTTGCATGAACGAGCTCCGCTATGATGCAGCCGTTCCCGGCAACCACGAATTCAATTACGGCCTCCCCTACCTGCGCAGTGCGATGAAAGAATCGGTCTTCCCATGGCTGTCCGCCAATACGATCGAAGCTTCTACCGGAAAGTCCATGTTCGGACAGCCTTATATGATTCGCGAGCTGGACAACGGTCTACGAATCGGCGTACTGGGCTTGACTATCTCTTATATTCCGAACTGGGAGCGGCCGCAGCATATCGAGGGCATTCGCTTCGATGATCCCGTTGAATCCGCCCGTTATTGGGTGAATCGATTAAGGAAGCAGGAAGGCGTCGACGTCGTCATCGTGTCGTACCACGGCGGCTTCGAACGCGATCTGACAACCGGGCAATTAACCGAGCCGTTGACCGACGAGAACGTGGGGTACGCCATCTGCGAGCAGGTGGAAGGCATCGACGTGCTGCTCACCGGACATCAACACCGCGCTATTGCAGACTGCACCGTTAATGGAGTCTGTGTCGTTCAGCCCTCCAGCGAGGGGCGTTTCCTGGGAAAAGTGACGATAAAGCTCTCGAAGAACGAGGAGGGCTGGATTGTGGAGCATTGCCGGTCGGAGTTGATCTCTGCCGCCGGCTTCGAGCCGGATGAAGAGATCGTGCGGATTGCCGACGAGGTCGAATCGCTGACGCAAGCGTGGCTCGATCAGCCTATAGGTTACGTAGACGGGGATATGACGATTGATTCGCATGCGGACGTCCGTCTGCGTGAGCATCCGCTGATCGAATTCATCAATCGTATGCAAATGGATGTATCCGGCGCGGACATCTCCAATACTGCCTTGTTCGACAACCAGTGTGCGGGCTTTGGCGAGCGCATTACGATGCGCGACATCATATCGAATTACGTGTACCCGAACTCGCTGAATGTGATTCGTATCTCGGGCAGGGATATTCGGGAAGCTCTGGAGCAATCGGCGAAATACTTCGAGCTGGATGAGAACGGGGAGATCGCAGTTAGTCCGGCCTTCCTGATGCCGAAGCCGCAGCATTACAACTACGATATGTGGGAGGGCATTCATTACACGCTTGACATCTCGCGTCCTGTGGGACAGCGGGTGACCATGCTGGAGCGTGACGGACACCCTCTGGATGAAGATATGACGTACGAGGTCGTCATGAACAATTACCGTTCGGGCGGCGGCGGCAACTTCCCGATGTTCAAGAACAAGCCCGTTGTGAAGGAAATTGCCACTGATATGGTAGAGCTGCTCGCTGATTATATCCGGGAACGCGGCCGCATCGTGTCTTCCGTCAACGACAATTGGCGTGTGATGAGCGGGGGGAACGGAGCTTTTTAGCTCCGCCCTGAGCCTCCTGAGGTGCCACGCCCCGCCATGCCCCGCCATGGGGGCCTCGTCCCAGTGAAAAGTATCCTCCTATTGCTCATTTTGGGCACATAGCCTCATCTCGAGTGCCCCTTCCCCACGAAATTGGCCTCCTATCGCTCATTTTGCTCACATAGACACCATTGGCGGGACGAATAACACTCTCTATCGCTCATTTTGGGCACATAGCCTCATCTCGAGTGCCCCTTCCCCACGAAATTGGCCTCCTATCGCTCATTTTGCTCACATAGACACCATTGGCGGGACGAATAACACTCTCTATCGCTCATTTTGGTCACATAGCCCCATCTCGAGTGCCCCTTCCCCACGAAATTGGCCTCCTATCGCTCATTTTGCTCACATAGACACCATTGGCGGGACGAATAACACTCTCTATCGCTCATTTTGGTCACATAGACTTCAGAAGCAACCGGAACTGCTGCTGAAAGAATACTATAGGGTAGCACAAATTGAACATCCAGGAGTGATGTGAGATGATGGGATTGGGCGGTGATATTTATGACGTTAATCCATAATAGCCATAACAATGAACCTGGTTATCGAATTGGCAGTCGAACTGTAACTAAGGGAGGCAATCGCAAAGGCGCGGGGCGCAAGCCCTGCAATAGACTTTGCGCTTGCATACCCTCATCTCGTCCGCAGCCTTGTTATCGTCTCTCCTTCTATTAATGGTTGTTCTTATCCTGTAAGCATGATGTGGCAAGGAATAAAGAACTTTATAAATGTACGTTTCAAAGGACACGAGCAAGCTATTGAATCGTTCATTGCGAATCGCTATTGGCAGTATTTCTTTCCTTCTCCGGAAAAAGAAGCAGCTCGAAATAAAGTGCTTTCTATCGTCAGGAACCCTAATAACTTCTGCCGATTCCCTCCTAATCTGTCCAAAGCTGCAAAACCTGCTGCCTCTGAACGTTTGCGAGAGATTGAAATCCCGACTCTTATTGTCATCGCTGATCAGGACCATCCGTTTAATATTAGAACAGCGGAAGCCCTTCATAACACTATGAAGCAATCGTCTCATATCATGATTCGCGGCTGTAGCCATCTCCCATTCATTGAGAAGCCGAAAGCCTTCCATGACATCCTTATGGAATTTCTATCTCACCGCAACTCCTCGGAATAAAGCAAGAAAAAAACCATCTTACACAGATGGTTTAAACGTACCGCCGTGATAACAGTAGTAGGTTTCTGCTTCAAGCTCTTTCAGCTTGGCCAGCGACTCCTCCGCCTTCCCGAGATGGAGGCAGAAGTGCGGATTGGCTACCACTAACTCATCCTTATCTTTCACAGCCGCGTCGCCTGTAATGACGCTGTTGAGACTTGGGAAGTACAACGAGATGTGGCCCGATGTATGTCCTGGCGTGGCTAGCACTTTACATTCATTGTCCAGAATCATATCCCCGTCTTGCACCTTGTGATCAACGGGAACATGCTTTAAGCTTTTCAATTGCTGTACGAACCACTTGCCGAACTCAACTTGCTCGGGCGGCATGCTCTCCAGCATGTCTTCGGCTTGGGCCAATCTCTCGGCCCCCACCTGTCCGCTAATTGAGTCGGATTCCACTTCACTTGCTATAATGGCTACCCAAGGGTATTTTTCTTTGAAGTCATGCAACGAACCGATATGATCGTCATCGTAGTGAGTAATGATAATATGTTTTAATTGGCTCATATTATAGCCGTGTCGTATGATTTCATTTTCAATGAGTGTCAAAAATTCGGGATATCCCGTATCCACCAAGGTCAGCTCATCGTTCCGAACAATTAAGCTGGGATAGATGCAATTGATTCCTCCATTGAATTCGAAAGTGATCGGCAGTTCTAAAATCTTCACTAGTCATCTTCCTCTCTGTTGCCCTTAGCTTTGCCCCTGGTGCACTTTATCATGCTGCTGAACGATCTCATTCAGCACACGAATGACTTTCCTGAAGTCTTGTTCGTATCCGACTCCGAATTTGAAGTTAACGCGCCTTTCGTATTGCTATTTTCAATCCTAACACTGATAGCTTCCGGGAAGAAGGCTCAATGTTAAAGCACATTATAGCATATCCTCTGTCGTTTATTGAAGATTTACGGCCAGCATGTCCAAGCATATGCGATATGTCCCAATTACCAAGCTGCCCTATATACGCCGGGCGCACCATGAGAAAAGGCGCATGCTGAGCATGCGCCACAGCCTGTTGAGAAACCTCTCAACAGGCTGTCTTTTTCACATTCCATTTCAGGATATTGTTTTATTGACGCAAGAAAGCTGGAAGAGCATCTTTTTCCCGATCCACTATCTCCTTAATGATCGCATCGGCATCTGCTATGGAGTTCACGAGCGGATCAGTCATCATCGCTCTACGCAGCTTGTCGTAACTCTTCTCCAACACAGCTTCTACTGTTAGTACATGCGTATCCAGAACCAGCTCCTGCATGCCGCGAATACCGCGTGGCATTTCCCCGACAGGATGTCGTTCAATGCCTTCCGTCGTAATTTTACAACAAAGCTCTAGAAATGAATCGTCATTCATATTCGTTACTGCCCCGTTGTTCGTTGTGTTAATATAATAAGATTTGCCCAATCCACCTGCTATATTCTCAATAATATCCGTTGCATGATCGGGTCCAAACTCTTTCATATAATTACTAATCGGCAAAGTACCATCCAAATACTCGTCAATCTGTTGCCACATTTCATCATGGCGCTTATAACGCTCCTCTGTCTCCCAGATAGACAAAGGCGGAATCGCATCTTCCAATTTACCCAGTCCCTGCCAATAACGTACATATTCTTTCGTATGAGCAATACATGTCGGTACATAGCCAAACACCTTGTATAGTTCATAACCTATCGCATCGTTGAAGACCGCCTTCGCTCCGGTGTCTCCACCATCCGTCTCAGTTGCCGCCTTGACTCGAATGGATTCTGCTATAAGCGGTGCGATATCCTTGCCGTCATATTCCGCCTTCAACAACCATGTGAAATGGTTAACCCCGGAAATACGGAAATCGAAACGGTCTTCCACTTCCTTCGTATATTCGTCCTCGTTTTGAATCACTCCTGAACGCAGCAAGTACCTCATTTTGGCATGAGGCATGTGTAGACCATCACATAAAGCGAAGCTTTTCAATTCCGGCGCATAGCGACCCAATGCAATGCCATGGACAGCCGATGGATTAATATAGTTGATGACCCATGCTTCAGGACATAACTCTCTAATATCATCTACACATTCCAGAATGACTGGAAGTTCTCGCATCGTCCGGAATATACCGCCAGGACCAATCGTATCTCCGGAACACATCCGAATCCCGTATTTCTCAGATACTTCACAATCGATGCCTCTATATTTTACAGTATCATTAGCAAAACTAAGGACAACAAAATCCGCTCCCTTAAGCACATCTCTACGATTCGTCGATCCTTCTACTTTCAAATTGGAACCTTCCGCCTCTATAACTTTACCAGCCAATGCAAGCAGTTTAGACAACCGCTCCTCATCTGTATCTACCAAAGCCAACGTGCCCTTGTTCAAATAAGGAGAATGAATCATCTGCCATATGGCCTGTCGACCAAAAAATAAACTCCCCGCTCCAATAATAACAACTTTAGGCTCCGTTATCGTATTTTTACTCAATACTATCTCTCCTTTCGTCTTATCATTAATTTTACAGCCAGAGGAAGTGAATAAAATGGAACAGAGTAACTTCTTGATGTCAAATAGTACGATTATATTGCATTTCCAAATGCTTGTAATACAATAACTTTAATAAAACATGTCTATATAGTATCTAAATCCGGAATAGTACCAAGGGGGAATGAGGCAATGAAACACTTATTTGTAATTGGGGATAGTATCTCCATTCAGTATGGACCGTATCTAAAAAAATTTGTTGATGATCGTTATCATTATGACCGTAAGCGTGGAGAAGCGCAGGCTTTGGTAGATTTGGACACTCCGGTTGGCGCCAATGGCGGAGATAGCCGCATGGTACTGGATTACTTGCTGGGTGAACAGCAGCGAAGCGTAAAGTATGATATCTTATTGCTCAATTGTGGATTACACGATATCAAGACCTCACCCGTTACAAGAGAAAAACAAGTACCGCCCGATAAATATAGTGAAAATTTAAAACAAATCATTCACGTCGCACAGACAATGACAGATTCATTCGTCTGGATACGTACAACAGATGTAATCACAGAAATTCACAATGCTATATCCAAACCATTCAAACGATACCATGAAGATGTTCTCGCCTACAATGCGATAGCGGACGAATTGATGCGCGAATATAACATTCCGATGATCGATCTCTATTCCTTTACCAGCAAGTTTGGTCCGCAAGCCTATTGTGATCATGTTCATTTCACCGAGGAAGTCCGTCATCTGCAAGCAGCATTCATTGCCGGATTTTTAGAGTCGATGGTGCAGACATAGGTCAACAACCGTCTATCATTCCTGCTTGGTCGACTGCAGTAAAGCAAAAAGCACAAGTTCAGGGGCTGGTTCAGCCTCAAAACTTGTGCTTTTTTCATTCGCTCAATAAGCGCTACGGTGAATCATTCATTCCAAATCGGTGGTCGTTTGTTGTATATGGAACAGTAGAGAAAGCTGCTTGGCGAGAAAAAGCGGAGTATAGGGCATATCATTGCGAAGCCAGCAGACAATTGTACCGATGAAAGCGGAAGAACCGTACCAGATTGCAATCTCTCTCGGAACGCTAATAGCCGAAGAGCTTGAGGAAGCGTCTCGCTTGTCGGCTCTGCTGTTGATGAGTTCAACCATCAGATTCATAAGGCGATCAGTGAATACCGGGATGCGCTTTGAGGACAGCAGCACTGTGTAAAATTTAGAATTCTCTGCGATATGCTCGAGCATTTTGAGCAAGATGGACCAATCCATGTCGCCGGTAGGGGACTGATTCGGGACATCGCTTAAAATCCCCTGAATTTCATTACACATGTCATCCGCTATCTTCTCAAGCATATCCGGAATATCCCGGTAATGAAGATAGAAGGTGACACGATTGATCGTAGCACGCTTGGCAATTCGATTCACGGTTATTTTCTCCAATTCAAACTCCTGCAGCAAATCGATAAATGCATCTCGAATCAATTGGCGTGTACGAAGTACTCGCGGATCCGTACGCGGTGATGACATAAGAGATCATTTCCTTTCACCATAAATACTCTGTACGACATTTGAATGATATATAGTATATGATTGTTCGACTAGACGACGGATACCATACGATTGTAAACTAATAGACATTTTTTGAAAAACTGTTGCTTGTGAATGACAGGCATGTTGATTATAATTCTTTACATTAAGTTTATTATACAACAATATGTCTATTAGTTAAATTATGATTTTGAAGGGATTGAGCAAACTGAGTAATCATTCAACGATTGACAGCAGTTCCATTAAGAAAGGCCCCTTATTGTTCGTCATGATTCTAGGTGCATTCATCACCGTGTTGAATCAGACCATTATGAGCGTCGCAACGCCGGAATTGATGATGGACTTCGACATCGCTGCGTCTACAGCCCAATGGCTGACGACCGGATATATGTTAGTAAATGGAGTGCTTATTCCAATCACCGCCTTCCTTATTCAACGGTTCACGACACGAGAGCTTTTCCAGACTTCCATGATCATTTTCCTCGTTGGAACCATCGTTTCGGCTTTGGCGCATAACTTCGACCTCTTGCTGATCGGTCGCCTGATTCAAGCCGCCGGAGCCGGCATTATTATGCCGCTGCTAATGACGGTCGTTCTGACCATCTTCCCTCCCGAGAAGCGAGGGGGAGCGATGGGGATGGTCGGTTTCGCCATTATTTTCGCTCCTGCTATCGGGCCTACACTCGCAGGGTATGTTATGGAACACTATTCCTGGCGGACGATGTTCTATGGAATGATTCCGTTCGCCGTTATCATTATTGCAATTGCCTTCATCTATTTAAAGAACGTATCCGAACGAAGCTATCCCAAAATCGATGTCTGGGGCGTCATTCTCTCGACGATTGGTTTCGGAGCTATCCTGTACGGCTTCAGCAGCGCTGGAAGCAAAGGCTGGACAAGTGCGGAAGTGCTTGTATCCATCACCGTAGGCGTTGTCTCCCTAATCCTCTTCACCTGGCGACAACTGGTCTCCAAGAGCCCGCTGCTTGATCTCAGGGCATTCAAATATGGAATGTTCTCCCTGACAACCGCTATTAATATTGTGGTTACGATGGTCATGTATGCAGATATGATGCTGCTTCCGTTATATTTGCAGAACGCACGCGGATATACAGCTATGGAATCCGGTCTTCTAATGCTCCCCGGAGCTCTTCTGATGGGCTTTATGATGCCTATAACGGGAAAGCTGTTCGATCGATTCGGAGCGAAGTGGCTATCCATTATCGGTATGATTATTACGATCGTGACCACGATTGGCTTTGTGAATTTAACCGATTCCACAAGCTATACGTATTTGGTTCTGATGTCCACGGGAAGACGCTTCGGGATGGCCATGTTCTTGATGCCGATCACGACCGCCGGACTGAACCAACTGCCCGCAAGACTGAACGCGCATGGTACGGCCATCTCCAACACCATTAAACAGGTAGCCGGCGGGCTCGGAACCGCTCTACTTGTCACGGTGATGACAACCAGCACCAAATCTCATCTTACGGACATGATCGCCTCAGGCGGTTCGGGTTCGAAGGATCATATGTTGATAGAGGCAAATATTCAAGGTATCAATGATGCGTACCTTGTCATTATCGGAATCGGAATCATCGGTCTGCTGTTGTCGTTTTTCATTAAACGTACGGAGCAAGCCGAGGATACAGAAGAAGTCGAAGTCATCCTGGACCGAAAACTGATCACTCAATGAATCTAAAAGGCCCGGCGTAAACGGAGGTTCAGATTCATTAACGTTACAACAACATGCGAAAGAGCTTCTCCACTATTCAAGCCGGAGAAGCTCCTTTTTGTGATTTGAGGCTCACAACCCTTTTATTTTGGACTACTTTTGTTGTGGATGTACATGAACATCCATCTGTGGGAACGGTATCGAGATGCCCTCTTCATCGAAGCGCGCCTTAACGGACTCTATAATATCGAAGTGAACGTCCCAATAGTCTTCCGCTTTCGTCCATGCCCGGACAGTGAACATGACTGCACTGTCCGCATGCTCCGACATGCGTACGAACGGCTCAGGGTCCTTCAGCACTTTATCATGCTGCTGAACGATCTCATTCAGCACGCGAATGACTTTCCTGAAATCTTGTTCGTATCCGACTCCGAATTTGAAGTCAACACGCCGCGTGTCCATGACCGAGTAGTTGGTAATTCCCGCATTGGACAAGCTTCCGTTAGGGATATAAATAATCTTATTGTCCGGCGTATTCAGCTCGGTGTACAGAATCTGGATCGCTTTGACCGTGCCGCTGTATCCCGCCGCCTCGATATAATCGCCTGTTTTGAACGGACGCAGCGTCAGCAGAAGCACCCCGCCGGCGAAGTTCGACAGCGAGCCTTGGAAGGCAAGTCCGATTGCGAAGCCTGCAGCTGCGATGACCGCGACGAATGAAGTCGTGTCGATGCCAACAATCCGGATAACCGACAACACTAGCAGAACCTTCAGTATAGCTCCAAGCATCGTAACGAGAAACGGCTTAATGTTGGCGTCCATTTTAGAGTTCTCAATTTTGACTCCAACCCACTTCGTTACCCATTTGATAACAACCCAGCCGACCACCAATACCACAATCGCCAGCGCAATTTTCTGCACATAAGGAAGTACAATGTCCATCCAATCCATGTCTTATCACCCTATTCGTATTACTATTTATGAATCTTGATTGGCAGTTTCCGGAACGGAGCTCCAATGTTAAAGCACATTATAACATATACTTTGTCGATTATTGCAGGTTTGAGGCCATCATTTCCGAACATAGGAGATATGTCCCCCCGGATAGAACGCTTCTCACGCCGTCCATGCGCCCGCCGCACCATGAGAAAAGACGCATGCAGAGCATGCGCCTTTCACAAAGTTCTTGGTCGTTTGTCTTTGATGCTTACCATTCACCAATTTATTACCAACCTGGCGTCTCGTCCAGCCGATAAGCTTGTCTCCTCATCCACATCGTAGCCACCCACTTCTCCCCCTTAATAACCGGTGTGCCTGCGTGTAAAGTAAGCTCGTTCAGTTCATGAGCGCTATAAAAATATTCGAAGTAGACCGCTGTCCCCTTGTTCGGATAGATAGACAGCTTAAGCATGGGAAACGACGTCTCCCCGCCATTCTCTACATCATTCAAGTACATAATTAGCGTGCTAATACGATTGTTGGCGCTCGACCGGCTTGTCGCAGCGAAGTAATCGTAGTGCGGCTTGTACTCCTGACCCGGGGTATAGCGCAGAACCTGCAATCCGTCCCCGTGCACAATGGGAATGTTCATAATCGCGGATATGCGTCTCTCGATCACAGCAACCGTCGCATTCTGTTCGCAAAACACACCGCTGCTCGTTCGCAGCTCGTTCATCTCGCGATTCCCTACGATCTTGGAGCGTTGCAGCGAATCCTTCGAATGCGCTATCAATGCATCGCATTCTTCCTCGCTGAGCACATTCCCCAATACGACAACTAAAGGCTCTTCATACTTGGCGAGAATTCGAATTTCACGATCCGCTGTCCGAATGATATTGCCAGCGTGATCAAATATCGTTCTTTCTTGCTCCATCGCATTCTCTATCATTGTTATGCCGCTCCCATTGTATATGAAATCCACCACAACAATAATATACCATGTACTTGTTTACATTGACTTCACATTAAATACCGACTTCCCTCATTTTTAATGTTATTTTTTCTACTCTCCCGTCCATGTCCGTCCCATTAAACTTCGGAAGCCTTAATTCGCTTACCATTGCTCCGTCTCGCATAAACATGATTCGCTCCGTACGAGCCGCGACCTTGGCGTCATGCGTAACCAGCATTACTGCGGTACCTTCAGCATTGATTTCAGAGAAGATGTCCATGATCTCCTGCGCGGATTGGGAGTTGAGCGCCCCCGTGGGCTCGTCTCCGAATATAATCCGAGGGTTGTTCATAAGTGCCCGGCATATTCCCGCACGCTGAAGCTGGCCGCCCGACACCTGGGTGATGTCGCGCGCCCCAAGCTCCGATATGCCGACTCTTTTCATAAGCCGTCCAGCTTTATCCGTCAGCATTGCGGCATTCTTCCTGTTGTCCCGCATGGCAGGAAGAATGATATTGTCGAGAATATTCAAATTTTTGAGCATCGTCGGCTGTTGGAATACGAAGCCCATCGTCGTTCGTCGCAGATCTGAAAGCTCAGTTTCCCCGATCTTGGATAAATCTCTGCCGTCAACCATAATTTCTCCGCTATCCACTCGATCTGTTCCGCTTAATGCGAACAGCAGCGTTGATTTCCCCGAGCCGGACGGCCCCATCACCGCAACGAACTCGCCTTCGTTGATGTCAACGGACACTCCGTCGAGCACGCAGCGCTGTTCTTCGCCCTCGCCGAACGATTTGACGATATGATTGCCTATAATAACCTTCTTCATCGCTTCTACTCCCTCATATGCTCGGACATGGTCATACGCCCCGCACTCGATGTACCGATAATTGTAGCGATAAGCAGCGCGACCAGCAGCAGCAGCGGACTAAGTACATACGCGGACAGCGGATCGGCCGTGAACTGGAAGGTCGACGCTCCGAAGGAAGAGATGACCGCGCCCGCAAGCATCTCGCCGAGCGTGTTGGCGAGCAGCGTACCACATGCTATTCCGGCAATTAACACGAATACTGCGCGCGAAATATACTGCACTCTAACATCCGACCTCGTAAAACCGAGCACTTTCAAGACGGCTATGGCATGTCTGTCCTTCGCCACAAGCATTCGCATAAATAACAGTGTAACCAGTGCCGTAATCGCAATCGCGACAATAATAGCCGTATACGATGACTTGCCGACTGAGTTGATCGTCGAACCGTAAGTTTGCGCCATATATTCCCGAATGTCGGATACCTTGGCATAATTGAACTTCCCCGCATACTCCGATACCTTGCTTTCGACAATAGATGGATCTGACAATGTCGCACTGATGACGTACCACATCGTGTTCGCCGAATAATCGGTGAAGAGCGCCTTTGCGGTTTTGCCTCCATTCGTTATGTCAGAATAAATTCCACTTACTGTAAGTTGCTTCTCCTTTCCGTCCATAACCAATGTAATGGTTCCGCCGACACCTTTGCCCAGCTCATCGGCATTCATGGACGACAGCGCAATTTCATCTTCTGTGGCAGGCGCCCTGCCCTCAGAGTACGCTACAGGGAATACGGAATGGTCGCCGAGCTCGACCTTCAATCGCTCCTCCGTTCCGTCCTCCTTCTTGGCCCTGAATGTCTTGGTCGTTAGCACGACGAACTGCGATATCGCCTTGTCGCCGCTCATCGTCTGCATAATTTCAGCCGCTTTCTCCTCCATACTGTCGGTCTGCTGAATGTCTATGCGCATATCACTGTTGCCGATCCCCATATATTTAATGAACTCACTGGATGTAATCGTGTTGTGCAGGTTCTGTGGAACAATCATAATGAAGGCCGATATAATGAGAACGGCCAACATGGTGGCATATAGCTTTTTCCGTGCGAGTACATCTTTGATACCGAGAAATACATTCGTGTTGAATAGTCTGCTCCGGCTCAGAGTATAGCGCTTTGCGCCTGTTTTCTTCTCCTGTGAAGCGCCGGCGCGGATGGCTTCGGCGGGAGATATCTTTCTGAAGCGCCGCAACACCCCGCTAACATAAGCCATAATGGCAAGGAATACGAGCACGATGCCGATGATGCCGAATAACAAGGCCACAGAAGCATTGTCGCTCTCCCCCATGTTCAAGCGAATATTTTCAAGAAGGATGTCTTTGAAGGCAATGGATAGAGCCAACCCCAGTATGCTTCCAACTGTCGCAATCGCCGCATACTTCACATAATAAATCTTCTTCATATCGGCGATACGCAGCCCTATTGCCTTCATCACGCCGATTTCACGGTAATCGTCTTCGATTTTTGCAAGCAATGTAAAGCGTATGCTTAGCAATGCGATAGCAACGACCAGTACGCTTATGAGCAAGATAACCCCGATCATCATTCCGTCGGAGAGGGCGTTAATCGTTTTGAACAGCGAGTATGTAAGCGTCGGTCCGTTCGCCTCAAGCTCCGCGGCTGCATAAGCCTGTTGGAATTCACTTAGCTTCGAATAGTCCTTTAAGCGAAATTCAATCAGGTACTCTATCGTGCCAGCACTTCTTAACTCCTCGAAATCCTCTCTATGAATCAGAAATCGTTTGGATGAAGCAAGCGAGGAGTTCATCTGGGAATCTCTTAGAAAGCCGGCAACAGTTAGTTCTTTCCCGGATATAACGGCTTTGTCGCCGACTGCTGCGATGCCGTCCTCCCTATAGCTGATCGGAACATACAACTCGCCTTCCGCTGCTTGGATAACCTGTCCCTCAAGGTCCAGCAGGTAATCGAACTTGCCGCTCTGCGTACTGAAGCCGTTGTCCTGCACGCTGCTCGCAAGAGAGCGGTCGCCGAACTGGATGTGCGAGCCGTCCATATTCAGAAATTCCAGCACTTGAAATTCTTCGACATGCTCATTCCGCTCCGCGAAAGCAGACAGCCGCGCATGATCCAGCTCCCCTGCATGCATCTGCATGACATGCGGAGTAGCCGCCCGAGTCATAAGCGTATCAATCGCGCCCGACAGATTAACGACGAGAATCGCCGCCAGCGACACAAGCATTGCTGCAGCTGCAATGAAGGCCATCGTTGTCAATGAGACCAGCTTGCTCCTTGCTATATCATTGCGGATGATTCTTAAGTACATATCCATATGTCACCTTCACCTCTGATTTCATGCCTTGAACATCTTCATCGTATCCATCAGGCTTCCGCTGTCGGCGCCAAGCATCCGTTCCAGATTGTGAACAAACGCCTGCATTCGCGTAGCGCGCTCCTCATCCGTCATGGCAACCATATCATCGTCGAAAATCGTATTGGCGTAGATCACCGCCATCTCCATACATTCGTACGGGAATGGCGTGTCGAACAGCCCTTGCGCAATGCCTTCGCGAATAATCTCCGCCAGGATAGGCGGGACGCCGTTCACGACGACCTTCTCGATCTTCTGATGCATAAGCGCATTCTGCGGCTTGTGAATGTGCTCCATAATTTCCGCACTGCTGTCGCCGCTTAAGTTCAGCGCCATAACGACGCGAATTATGCGCTCGACGACGGGAACGCTCTTATCTGCCGCAGCTTCCTTCGCCGCATGCAGGAGACGGTCGCTATACCGCTCGATAAGCGCGTCCATAATGTCTCCCTTCGACTTGAAGTGATGATATAGTGTTCCTCTCGCAATTCCGACCTTCTCGAGAATATCGTTCGTGCTTGTACCGTCGTAGCCTTTCCTGCCAAAAAGCTCGTCCGCCGCATCCAATATTTCATTGCGGCGTTCCTCCGCTTCTTTCACAATACGCAATGCGACACCTCCTACCGACCGACTGCCTGTCGGTATAATTGTAACATGTCCGTTAGGATTGTCAACTACGACAAAATGCAATAAATAACCCCACCTCACTCGGTCGGGTTATTTTCGTCATGGCTAACCTGTCGTCCTCGTATATCCTCAAGCGTACAAGCAACGATTCCTCTTAGAAATCCATCCAAATAAATTGGGCAACAACTAAAAGGAGTCCGGTCACATTTGCAACGATATAAAACCACTTGCGGGCTGTTTTGCTTAAAGATTCTGTATTCATGAACAATGTCCAGAACACGATGCCGTTTACTACAACCATAATAATGAGAGCCAGCCACCAATTCACTGCCATGCCGATTTCATCCTTCCCGATCCCGTTGCTAAATTATAACATTCTTATCAAAATTACTTGATGATCCTCATTTCTGTCAAGATACATCTTTTTGCTCGATCACCTCCCAAGGTTCTGCCTTACCCTTCTACTTATGCATGACGCACAAAGAAAAACCCCGCGCTTGGCGGGGGTTCGAATGCTTTCGGAAGCTATGAGCAAATATGTTATTGTAACTCTTTCTGCAAATCTTGCAGCGACTTCTCCGGAGTAGTCGTATCCGGCTTATAAAGAAGCACTTCCAGCATTTTATTGTATTGGTCGACGAGCTTCGGATCAAGCCATCCGAACGGAATGCCGTTCTTCACGATGCTGGCGTACGTAGAGAGGAAGGGATCGTCCTGCTTCGCTTCCATCAACTTCTGCATGCCGCTCATAGTCGGAGGCAAGCCAATCAGACCGACCTGATTGCCGGTGACAAGCTCGTCGTCCGAGCTCAGGAATTGAATGAAGTCCATGGCTGCTTCCGGATGCTCGGACTTGCTTGAGATGACCCATCCCGCCGTGAACAGCATGCTTGCTTCGCTATTGAGCGCAGGCATCGGCACGATGCCGACGTCAAGTCCTTCTTCCGACCCCAGTACACCTGTAATCCAGGAGCCGCCGTACACCATCGCGACTTGCTTCTTCGCGAACATTTCCCCGTCCCAACCGGCACCTACCATCTGAGGCGATGATGCCGACTTGTCGTTGACGAATAAATCGACCAGCAACTGCAGAGCCTTCGCATGCCCTTCCGTATCCAATTGACCGATGCCGTTCTCGGAGACGAAGTTCCCTCCCGCCGATGCGACGAACGGCAGGTAATAATTAACCTGAGGCGTTATGCCGAAGCCGAAGCGTTCGTCTGTCGTGAGCGCTTTCGCGACAGCCCGCAGCTCCTCCCAGTTAGTCGGCGGCGCAATCCCCTTCTCCGCGAACAAGTCTTTGTAGGATCGCGTTCTCGATTAACGGTTGGAGCAGCATCGCTGGCACCACGCATGCCAGCGCTTCGTCGTCAACCTGCCACGACGTCTCGAACTGATTGTCGTAGCGGATAGACATAATATGAATATATTGCTTCAATATCTCCAGCTCATCCTTCAAGGCAAGCGAATCGTTCCTGCCCTTGGAGACGTAGCGCAGCAAGTGGACGAGCGCGTCGATCATTTCCGTCACATTATCGGTCTGCTCCAGATAGGCGCACCACTTCACGCTGTTCAAGGTGTTGTAGATGAAGTGGGGATTGATTTGAGACTGAAGCGCCCTATGCTCCAGATCCTTCTTTTCTCTCTCTTTCGTCAGCAGCTGCTGCACGAATTGCTCCAGTCGTTCCAGCATCCGGTTGTAATGGCGGGTTAACTGCCCGATCTCGTCGTTCCTGCCGCCGTATGCGATAGGATGCCAATCGCCCTGATCAATACGGAGCATATTGTTTTTCAATTCCACGATCGGCCTTACGAGATTTCTCGCTATGATGAACGAGAGATAACCCGACAACAACAGTGTGATGCCCATCAGGATGAACAAGCCATACTTGATGGACGACAGTCGGCCGAGCAGATCGCTCTGCTCGGCCACAGCAGCAACCGTCCAACCTGTGTCCGGAGAGCGATGTATGCTTGTCATATATGCGCCGCGGCCGCTATGCTGGGGCTGCTCGGCAAGAAGCTGTACGCCCGTCTCCTGCAGCATAATATCCGTGAACGAGAAGCTTCGCGATAGCTCGTTCGCATGTTCGTCCAGAATAACGAACGAGAAGGCGGAAGTCCGTTCTTCATCGTTAAGGATGCCTTTCATCGTTCGCCGGTCGATCATGATCTTGGCAACGGCGAGCGGCGTCTGGCTCTTGGAGTCCAGGATTGCCCTCGATATCGTGATGACCTCCGGGGAACCTTTGATTTCATTCGCCTTCATCAGTCCCGTATAGACCCAATTCCCTCGCTGTCCCAGCGTTCGTTCATACCATTCCTCGTTCTCCGGAGCTGAAGAGTTGACGATAATGGCATCGCTTCGGTTAGAGAAGGAGATGACGTACGGCTGATTGAACGGGTAGAGGAAGAAGTAATCCATGTTAAGGTGCAAATTCATCAGATGGTTGACGAATCGGCTGTAGGTCCGCTGATCCTGTATTTTCTCGTACAGCGGATAGTCGACGCGATCGTAATCCTTCCTTAGCAGGCTCTCCAGTTCACCGTTGCCGATAGGATAACGGCTAATCGTGACAGCGTCGGATAGCAGACCATTCAGCCGCTCGCTGATTCGCTTGACGGCATATTCGCCTTGAATCGCCGCATTGTCCTTCACATTGTCCGAGGCTACATGGTAAGCGTAATAGCCCAGGATAGACAGCGGGATCAGAGCAAGCAGAAAGAACGATAACAGCAATTTGTTCCGGAAGCGGACATTCCGCAGGCGAGCTCTGATCACGCAATCTCCCCCCTATCCCTTGATGCCGCTCTGTGCTACGTTCGCCGTGAAATGCTTCTGGAAGGCGATGAAAAATGCCAGAGTCGGAATTGTCATAGCGACGACGCCCGCCATGGACTTCGTAACGGAGCTCGTAAACGCCGTATTCGTAATCTGATAAATGCCGACGGGCAGTGTAAACATATCCTCCGTCGTCGCAAGTATGCTTGGGAACGGGAAGCTGTTCCAATTCCACACGAAGATGAAAATCGCCTGTGCGATCAATCCGGGCTTGGACAGCGGCAGTGCGATGCGAAAGAAGATGGCGAGCGGCCGAAGCCCGTCCATCTTGGCCGCTTCCTCCAGTTCCTTCGGAAAGTCTACGTAGAACTGCCGCATCAGAAATACGCCGAACGGATTGACGATGAACGGCACGATCAGTGCCGCGTACGTGTTGACCCAGCCCAGCTTCGCCATCATCACGAAGATGGGAATGAACAGAATCTGGACGGGAATCATCATCAGGCCAAGCGTCGTCAGGAACAAAATTTTCTTCCCCGGAAGAGCCAGACGCGCGAGCGCGTAGCCGGCCATCGTATTGAACATGAGGTTGGCCGCCGTAATGCTCAGCGTCACGAGCAAGCTGTTCTTGTACCAGGTCAGAATGCGGCTTTCGGTGAAAATGTATGCGTAATTGTCAAAGCTATAAGCGCTGAGATCCCAATTCCACTGGTTCACGTTCAAGTCACTCGAGACGAATGAAGCATATAGCGTCCAGAGGAATGGCAGCACCATGGCCGTCGCGGCCAAGCCGAGCACGGCATATAAAACTATTCTACTCGTTTTCACTCGCGATTGCCTCCTCTTAGTCTGTTCGTCTTTCGAAATAGGCATACTGTACCAGCGTCAATGCGAAGATCATCAGAAAGATGATGAAGGCGGCTGCCGAGGCATAGCCCATGTCATAATATTTGAAAGCGGCCGTATAAAGAAACATGACCATCGTTAAGGTCGAATCTCCGGGACTGCCGGGAAGCGCTCCGCCGGTCGTCGATACGACGTAAGGCTGGTCGAAGGCCTGGAGGGTGGCAAGCCCGCCCATCACCAGCACGAGGAAGGTCGTGGAACGCAAGAGCGGCACCGTAATGTGCGCGAATATCCGGAAAGAGCCTGCTCCGTCCACCTTCGCCGCTTCGTATATTTCGCCGTTAATGCTCTGCAGGCCGGATAAATAGATTACGGTATAGAAGCCGATCTGTGTCCATACGATAATGCCGGCTACCAGATAGAACGCATACGTGCCATCCGCATACCATGCCACATTCCGGAAGCCGAGCATCTCCAGCCAACCCGTGATCAAGCCGTCGCGGTTGAACAGATAGACCATAACGGCTCCGATCGCGACGGGAGACGCGATGTAGGGCAAGTAGTAGACCGTCCGGAAGAACGTCTTGGCCCGAATATTGCGATTCAGCACATTCGCAAGCACGAGCGCGAATACGGTCTGCAGCGGCACAACGATCAGAAGCAGCTTGAACGTATTCTTCATCGCCGTCAGGAATGTCTTGTCGCGGAAGAGTGCCGTATAGTTGTCGAATCCGACACCGAACGCCCCCGCAGGATTCAAGTAACTGAATTCCTTAAAGCTGATAAGCAAGGAGTAGATGACGGGCCCGATCATGAACGCCAAGATGATAAGGAGGAACGGAGCGAGCAGCAGCAACGCCGTTCCAATCTCCTCCCTCTTGCCTCTTATGCCGACTCGGGACGAAGGGCTTGTCATCGTTCCTCGCTCCTCTGCTCAATCCGGTAGCCGGACGTATTTCTCTCGATTGTCAAGTCGAAGCCTTCTCCGCCTTCCGAGCGTTCGAGGGCAAAATCGATCTCCCCTTCGCCAAGTCGCCAGTTCGAGATACGAAGGCGATTAAGGCCGCTTGGCAGCGTCGGATTCACAACCATCGTCTTCTCCCATCCGTTCGCTTGCGGGTTCAGCAAGGCGAGCATGGTACCGTAAGGCGTTCCGGCCGCCCAGGCTTGCGGCGAGCAGGCGACAGGGAACGGCACCATCTGCTCCTCGTTGCGATCGTATCCGCAGAACAGCTCGGGCAAGCGATGCTGGCCGAATTGCTCCGCGCTGTCGAACAAGGCGCGAGCCAGCTTCGCCGTTTGTTCCGCATACCCGTATCTCGCCATCCCCAGCGCAATCAACGAGTTGTCATGCGGCCAGACTGTGCCGTTATGGTAAGCGGTCGGGCTATACGCCTTCTCATCCTTGCTCATCGTACGGATGCCCCACCCTGAGAACAGACCGTCGGACAATAGCGTATCCACAACCGCCTGGCTGCGCGATTCGTCGATTATACCCGACCAGAGCGCATGTCCGGGATCGGAGGTGACAGTCTGCACCTGGCGTTTGTCCTTATCCAGCGCCAATGCATAGAAGGCAGCATCGGCCATCCAGAACGCATCATTGAAATGCTTCTTCAGCTTGGCGGCCTCCTCTTCCAGCCGCTCCGCTTTTCCCGTCTCGCCCAATTGCCGGTAGATCGACGCCATTCTCGTCTTCGCATCGTAGAGATAGCCCTGTACTTCAACGACGGCCATCGGCGAATGGGAGTGCGTTCCATCCTTGTGCACCATGGAATGATTGGAATCCTTCCAGCTCTGAACGTTCAAGCCGCCCTCCGATTCTTTATGAAACTCGATGAAGCCGTCGCCGTCTAGATCGCCGTGCTTCTCTAGATACGCCAGCGCTTTCTCTGCGCTTGGCAGCATTTCATTCAAAAATTCCTTGTCGCCGCTCCAATGGAAGGTCTCCGAGAGCAGGATCAGGAACAGCGGTGTACTATCGATGCTTCCGTAATAACGCTTGAACGGAATTTCGTCGAGATTCGCCATCTCGCCGCTTCGCATCTCGTGCAGGATCTTGCCCGGATTCTCATCGCTCCAAGGATTATCGGACACACCTTGCAGCCGGGCGAGCGTTCGCAGCGTATTCTTCGCGAATTCGGGATAGAACATTAACGTCTGATATGCAGTAATGATCGAATCGCGGCCGAACGGCACACAGAACCATGGAATGCCTGCTACCGGAATGACGCCGTCGCCGATATCGGTCGACAATGCGTACAGATCGGTCATCGATTGCTCCAGCGTACGGTTCACCGCATCATCATCCGTCAAGACCGACGCCATGCTCCGGGTCCAACGTTCGAACGCTTCGAACGCCTCGTCTCTGGCTTCCTCATACGGCAACGGCTCCGTATTCGCAAGCAAGCTTCCTACAACCGGAACCAACGACAAGTCGATTCGCTGGGATTGGCCCGGCGATAGATCCAGCTCATACGAGAATCCGTCGGCGCTAGCCATCCCGCTCATTGAGCTGTGAATATGCAGACTGCGCGCGATGCCGTCAAGTCCTTCGTAGCCGAATACGAGTGTACAATCGTCGACTTGAGTCGGCGAGTCTGTTCCCCGTGCCGGACGCTTCGCGCCTCTCACCTCGAACAAATCGTCGAAGGCAGGCGCGATTTCAAGCTCCACAGTGACGCGAATGCGCTTCTGGCTGCCGTTCTTCACGTCGATGCGATCGTGCATGCGACCGTCATGGATGAATTGGGAACGGTTCAGCTCCAAGTCCATCTTCTCGTACATGGCGTCTTCCTTGCGGATATCGCCGTTGCTTAATTTAATGCGCTGTTCGACGCCGGATTTCAATTGCTGCGCGAGATAGATCGGACGGACGCCGTTGATCGTCAGGGCATAGCTCTTCAAGAACCGGGTATCGTACATATACAAGCCGCAGCCGATGCTCTGCTCCTCCATATTTCCATACTCATTCGTTACGCTGTAGACATGGCCTTGCTTTAAGGATGTGAACAACATTTCGTTTCCCCCCATTGCTTGTTGTGGCTCCATCATAGGGGATAACGGACATGATGCGTTAGACGTGTATCTCTACTTTTTGTTCAATTATTTTACCTTGGGGAAGCAGAAAAAAAAGCCAACGACCGCGAGTAAACGCGATTGTTGGCTCGCCGGCCGGACCGATCAGGCGCGGTGAAGGTTGCCGATATAATCTGAGATGAACAAAAGTCCGCGGACATGGTGCACGCTCTGATCGCCCGACAAGGAGTAGTCGTGAAGCGGCTCCCAGGACCAGAAGCCCCACTTCACATTGGGGTCGTCCAAGTGGATGGGATAACGGCCGTCCTCGACGGCTTGCATCGCCAGCGTATAGCGTATTGTGCGGATAGCCGCGTCGAGATACTTGCGATCCTGCGTCTGGCTATGCAGGCGGATCATGCTGATTCCGATATTCGGCATATCGCCAGGTCCGACGTTCGGAGCACATACCTCCCCGTCGGAATCGATGCCGATCGGCCATGCGCCGTCCTCGCGTTGGTGATCGATTAGCCAGTCCGCGAAGCGCTTCGCGGCATTCAAGTATTTGTCTTCCTTCGTGACTTCGTACAAGAACACAAGACCGCGCAGCTCAGGAGCGACAAGGTCCGAATTCCAGAACTCTCCGTCGATCAGATAGAAGGAGCCATCCTCTGCTTGCAGTGTCAAGCCGTGGTCGCCCCAGGCGATCGCATGCTCAAGGTAACGCTCATCGCCCGTCAATTCGTAGAACTCCAGATATGCGGTCACAGGGAAGCCGAAGGCGCGCCAGCAGAACCCGTGGTCCATCCACTTGTACGTATTCGTATCGTATTTGTATTTGAAGCCCGCCTTCCGGGCCTGCTTCAGGAAGTTGTGGAACTGGCTTGCATAGAACAAGTAATCTTCCTTCTTCGTACGCTTGTACAGCGCAAGGCATGTCCAGAACGCGTCACCCGTATATTTGACGTACAACTCGTTATTTTTGAAGCCGTCGCGAACGCCTCCTTGCCATGTGAACATCGGGTGGATTTCGGTATAGTTATGATAGGCCCACAGGAAGCAGTTCTCAGCTTTGCGAAGCATCTCCCCATCACCGTAGCGATCGTACATCGTCAAGTAGTTGATGGCCATCAGGAAGTTGCCGCTGTCCATTTCCGACGTGTATTGATTGTCCGCCCGGTAATAGTGGTGCAAGGCGCCTTCCTTTTCGTTGTAGAGCTTGTCCAGAAATACGTACACCGCGTTTTTCGCACGCAGTTGAATATCATCGTATTCCAGTCCGAGCATTTGACGCACGGCCTCTTTCCCTTGTTCATCCGGTACGGGAATGCCCCAGTCTTGCGGCGATATCGTTTGAAACATGCGAAGTCATCTCCTCAGCTATGATGGATTCATCATACTGAAGAAGAGTGCGGCACGATAGGACGCATTCTTTACTTTCCGTTCGCTTTTTTTACTTATGAACAATCAGCCTTTGCAGATCATTGTCGGCGTCGTCCAGGGAGTCTTCGGCTCTAATAAGCATAGAAAAAAGAAACCATCCTTATTCGGGATGGTTTCTTTTTCATTCGCTTATTGCTTTGACTGTTTATGATTTGCATTTTCCAATACGGAAAGCATTTTTTCGCCTTTCTCCATGAGAGAATTACACTGGACACAGATCGGTTGGGCGGATAAAACGAAGTTATCCCGCATCCACCCGTTGCACTTTTCATTGGTGCATGACCAAATAGCTGTTTTTTCCTCTGGAAGATCATCCATTAGTCTTTTCCTTGAATAATACAAGCCGTATCCCTCTTTCTCTTCAGGATTAATTAGCAAAAAAAGCCCCAACATAACGTCAGGGCCATGGAACAGTCCTACAATTTTACAACATTCTCAGCTTGCGGCCCACGATTGCCCTGTACTACGTTAAATTCAACGCGTTGACCTTCGTCCAACGATTTGAAGCCTTCGCTAACAATTGCACTGAAATGTACAAATACGTCATTGCCGCCTTCAACCTCGATGAAACCAAATCCTTTTTCTGCATTAAACCATTTAACTGTACCTGTTTGCATAATTCATTACCTCACTTTTCATTTTAAGATGCTCAAAATTTCTAAAAAAAATCACACATCGTACAAGGTTACAGAATTAAAATCATAACCCTCTACTATGTGTGTTCTCAGGTCGAAATTCCAATTTAACTAATATTAACATGTCCGAGGACATTTTGCAACTCCTATTCACCATTTATTTGTGCCAATATAATGCTTAACTGGTATGAGGAAGAGGATAAGCTGCAAAGCGGCTCGATATTGACTAAGTTCTTACAGGGTCAGCTTCAAGTCGATTGTCACTTTTCCCTTGTAACGACGCACATTCACGAAAGACAAAACGGCTACAGGCTAGGCATTGATTGTGATCCAATTGAAACAACGCGTAATCTATTGCTTCACCCGTATGATCAAAAAAATGTATCCTTCCGATCTGATCAAATAAACCGGTTCTCTTCAATACCTCCAAAGGCTGCGGTTGAATCCCCGATATAAGAATGAGCCCTCCTATTTTTTCGCAGTGCTTCACCAAGTTCGCAAGTGCAGATTCTCCTGTGGTATCCATAAATGGCACTTTCCCCATTCGCAATAGCAACACTCTGGTTTTTTGATGAATCGTGTCGTCCATCGATTTCTCCAGCATGTTCGCCGCCCCGAAAAAGAGCGGCCCATCAATTGTAAAGATACCGATTTGAGGACAATCGTGATCTTCAGTTACCATATGCGCCTTTACTTTCGCGTGTACGGTTCCTTGTTCTGGCAATACTTTAGATATGTTTAAGACGTCACTCATTCGTTTTACAAATAAAATAACGGCCACGATTAATCCGACTTCTACAGCCGTGGTTAAATTTGTAAATACGGTTAGTAAAAAAGTAATGAGAAGGACCAGAGAATCCGTCGTTTTGGTTTTCAAAATACGGACAAACTCTTTTCGCTCACTCATATTCCAAGCCACCAGCATCAGAATAGGCGCCATGCTTGCAAGTGGTATCCCTGATGCGTAAGGGGCACACAATACAAGGATCAGCAAAACCACAACCCCGTGTATTATGCCAGACAGCGGAGAGACGGCTCCGTTTTTGATATTGGTTGCGGTCCTGGCAATAGCTCCAGTCGCCGGGATACCTCCAAATAGCGGGGTAATCATATTGGCGATACCTTGCCCAATCAGTTCACGATTGCTGTTATGACGACTGCCGCTCATGCCATCGGCAACGACTGCTGATAACAAAGATTCTATACCGCCTAGCATAGCAATAATAAGTGCTGGACGAATAAGAACCTCAATACGATCCCATGTGATTTCCGGGAAATGAAATCGGGGTAATGAGCTTGGAATGGCTCCGAATGACGATCCAATCGTTGCTACTTCTCCTTGAAAGAACATAGATGCAACTACAGTAGATAAAACGAGCCCGATTAATGAACCAGGAACTTTCGAAGAAAATTTCGGCGTAAGAAGGATGACTACCAAGCAAATCATTGCTGTTAAGACACTATAAATGTTCACAGTCATTAGATGCATGGCAATTTCCTTCATATTAAGAAGAAAGTGTTCGTGCTTCTCGACTTCGTCCAAACCCAAAAAGTTGGCAATTTGCCCGCTAAAAATAATCACAGCAATCCCGGCGGTAAAACCGATCGTTACAGGGCGAGGAATATATTTAATCAGCGCTCCAAGCTTGAAGAGTCCCATGAGACAAAGCAAGATTCCGGCCAGGAATCCGGCAATCAATAAGTTTTCGTATCCATATTGGATTACGATCGCAAAAAGAATGGGAATAAATGCACCGGTTGGGCCTCCAATTTGAAATTTGGAACCGCCAAATAATGAAATAACTATCCCGGCAACAATGGTTGTATATATACCATATTCCGGTTTGACGCCAACAGCAATAGCAAACGCCATTCCTAATGGAATGGCGATGATTCCTACAATCAGGCCAGAAATGAGATCTTTGCGGAATGCGGCTGCATGGTAACCTTCAAATCTCCCTGTCCATTTCATTCTTTATTCCTTCTTTTTTATATATTTGATTATTTGAATATATAAAATGCTACCCTCTATATAGAATAAAGTCAATCATCAAAAATCAAGCTGTTCCCATATAAAATCGAAAAAACAAAGGCTATCCATCCTATTACTCACGGTTGCCTTTGTTTTTTCAATTATGGTTCATTTCGGATGACCTCGAGCAATGAAATGGCATTAACAAGATGATTATCGAAGATTTGCTTAGCCACGACAAGCAATTCCTTAATGAGCGGATCACGCAACGAATAAATGACCGATGTTCCGTCTTTTACACCCGTAACCACATTTTTATTCCGCAGTACTGACAACTGTTGAGATACGGCTGAACCTTCAGAACCTAATATCATCTGTAATTCATTGACGTTTTTATCTCCTTCACTCAGAACCTCTAATATTCGGATTCTCATTGGATGCGCCAACGCTTTAAAAAAATCAGCTTTAAATTGTTGGATATCTTGACTCATTGTGTACGCTCCCCTAATAGCTGTACTTTTGATTATATAGATATCATAACACATGTTTAATCCATACGTCGTAGCGGCTTGGAAGACTGAGCATTGTTTGTTATTTGATTTCAACTGCTGTATAATACCCTTTATATTCAAATATCTGAATATTTCATTTTGCATAACA
The DNA here is from genome assembly GCF_025567625.1 of Paenibacillus sp. J5C2022. GTDB lineage: Bacteria > Bacillota > Bacilli > Paenibacillales > Paenibacillaceae > Pristimantibacillus. The sequence continues at coordinate 235,982 of NZ_JAOQJC010000007.1, forward strand.
AGGAGTGAATGCGAATGCCAGACTATACAGTTAAGGATCAAATGCAATCAGATTGGACATTCGCTCCTGAACGAACGACTCACGCAATTACTGTAAGCAAGCAAGAGGTCATCGGAATGGGAGTGCAAGCGTTACAAACGATCGGTTCCGATGCCATATGCAAAGTTTGTATCTACAATGGAGGCTCCTGCTGTCAGGGGTGTCATCATCTTGCAGATGGCATTGGTTGCCAGCAGCGGAATACAAGCTGTACAGCATGGTTATGCGGCTTTCTAAAACTCCTGCTGCATGAGACAGGCTTATTGCAGGAATGGAATCATTTTTGGGATCAAGTACCTGGACAAGGTTTTCGTGAGGATTCCACTCCAGAAACTTTCTTTGTGGAGAAGCATTTACACCTGCCGGATATTCGGAAGCTCAGCGATGCTTTAGCCGCCGATCTTGATGAGTTGGCCCGCTCACATATTGCAATAGGATTCATCATAACACTTCAGAATAAAATGGATAAGCAAATTGATCAGTTAGATGAATGCGAGAATAATCCAAAAAAGAAAAACAAAATCAATCGAAAAATAAAGTTGTTATGTAGTCCTTTTCACCGCTTTCAGAAAGAACTCCAACAATACAATGGAAAGTAACAATGAACCAAGAGATTCGCCTAGAGTAGTCTAGCTGTTATAAGTCCCCTACTTAAAGCTCACAGCAGACGCTTGAAATATTGAGCATAACTCGACAGGCAGTAACGCGCAAGAAGCATGTCCCTCCCGCTCGACCGGTTGAAACATGCCTCTGATACACTATTTTATTCCTTGAACTTGAAGTTCCGCGCCCAGTAGATAACGGGTGTAGACGAAACCGATATGACGAACTTCAGCACATAGGTAGTGATGACGATCTGCCACCATACACCCCATGGAAGTCCCTCCGCTCCCGCGAAGGCAATCGTGCAGAAGATTAGTGTATCGATTAGCTGACTAACGGCGGTGCTGCCGTTGTTGCGAATCCACAGCTGTCCGCGCGTCGGGAATTTGACCTTCAGCCGGCTGAATATTTTCACATCGAGAAATTGGCTGGTGAGGTAAGCGGCAAGACTGCCCAACGCGATGCGTGGTGCCAGATCGAAAATCGCATGCAGAGCGGGATCTCCGAAATCCGTCTCCTGCGGCTTGAACACAAGCGCCATCTGCATGACGGCCGTCGACATGAGCAGGAAGAAGAAGCCGAACCATACCGCTTTCTTCGCTTCCTTGTCCCCGAATTTCTCGTTAATTAAGTCCGTTGCCAAAAAGATCGTTCCATACATCGTGTTGCCCAGCGTCATGACGAAGCCGAACATTTCGATCGTCTTCACGACCTGGATATTGGCTAGAATGACAGCTGCGCCGATCCATGCGTATAGCCCGTTTTTGCCGAACATGCGGTAACACGCCAGGAACAGCGCGAAGTTGACCAGGACGAACAATACGCCCCAACCGAAATTAAACAATTACATCATCCTCCTAGTTTTGGTAACGCGGGAGTTCGCGAACCGCGGGTCGACGATCCCAATAATCCCGAATCGCCACTTACTAACGTACAAGGAACCTTACTGCGATGCAACCTTTTTTTATGAATCCATAATTTGAGCGACAGCTGGACAAGCCATTCGTTCCGCTCCCGGATTGCAGCAACATATACAATTGTCACGGCGCATTGCTCAGATTGATTTTGTTCGGCGACAGCTTGGAAAGTTGGAGCAACCCCAAAACTCCGAGCCTTGCTTGCTCTTCCGTCTCACCATCGTTCCACCACATGAGCAGTTTTCGGACGCAGCGGCAACTTCTCTGCGCACAGTCGACAACTCAGCTTTACCAGCCGATACTCGGGTTTTGCCTGACACTTTTTTGTTAGGCTGCCATTTGCCCCATGCTTTTAGCTTCTGTTCCACAATCGCGCCATGCCAATAGTCGACTTTGAACTTTTCTGCTTCTGCTTTTGCAGGTGAGGTCAAGTCAGATGTCGTGATAAGTAGTGACAGAATACAGTCGTGATTGCGTTTAGCCGCCACAAGCTCGCGTATCGTCTGTACCGGAACCTTGTTGCTTTCAGAATAACATTTCGCTTGTACCGCTGTTTTCTCTCCTCGCTGGTCGATAATGACCAGATCGACACCGCCATCGTTGCCTCCGATACCCACTTCCTTCACTTTATAACCTTGATCTCGGAAATATAATGCTAGCAATCTTTCAAATTCCGCACCGGATAGATTTTCCAACTGGCTAGCAAGAATGTTTTCATCGCTTCTCGTTTCTTTGGAGGTTCGGTGAGCAGCCTGAGATGGCCGCCTGCTGTTAGCTCCGGACTTTCGCTTGCTTTTGGCCAACCGTCTCTTCCGGAGCCAGATCAACCCTATAATTTCCGATATTATGACTGAACAGAACAAAATACCGAACAAAAAAACCCAATGAAGCCCTGGAATCGTAAAGTAAATGGCAAGTCCAACTAGAATAAATAGCCCTCTTAGTAAATTTGAAATCGTATTTGCTTCAGATTTGTATGTTCTAGCCATTGCGTCCTCCTAGATGCCCGTAAGAATCGACTCAAATAGTTTCGGTACAAATGTAAAAATGAGCACTCCTGCCAATACAAGCAATGCGACAATGAGAGCCGCATAGATGAATATGGAGCCTGCTTGAGACCTGCGAAGCTTCTGAGATTGAGCGTTATCGTATGTATGGGCCGTATGCTTATTCCATTGATTAGATGCTTTAGAATGAATTTGTGCTGGCGCTCCCAATGCATCTACGAGAAACCTCGCTGCTTTGGAAGGCGTTGTCTCCGAACGGTCAGCCGCTTTATCCGCGAATGTCCTCCACCACGAACGATTAGGATGACATCGTATTCTCTTTCATCAGCTGACGCAATTCCTTCTGCTATCACATTAGCGTTGTTCAACTTGACTTGAATGAGTTCGCACTTAAATCCTTGTTGTCTGAACACTTCTTGCACATCTCTAATCACTTGCGATTGTTCTGAAGTAAGTGAACCTCTCGTCAATGAATG
>NZ_JAOQJC010000070.1 GCF_025567625.1 Paenibacillus sp. J5C2022
TTCTATGTGACCATTTTGAGCGATTAGCCCCTACTTGCTTAGTAGCTAAGTAGTAACGAAAATTCGTACAAAGTGGCACATTTACTGCTGCTCCGGTATCCGCCCGCCCTGCAATTGCGACCGCATCGACGCGCTCCCCACAAAACAAAAAACGCCTTTCGGCGTCCTTTCACTACTTTCTTCTACTTTCTTCTGGCTCGCACGCGCCCTTTCGACGCTCTATCAAAACAGCCCCACAAAGTGGGGCTCCGCTTCGAAGCTTAAAACGCCTTTCGGCGATTTACGGGCAGCGCCGGGTTTCTTGCCCGGCTGCGATGACAGCAGACGATGCGCTGCAATGGACTGACGCACCATCTGCCCGAGCCGCTTCTTACGTCGGCCTGACGAGTGTAAACGATGTTCCAAGCTTCGCGTAGTCGTTGCCCGCCAGCCGACTGACCAGCTGAAGCCCCGCTGCATCGATGCGGCCGTCCTTATACAGCTCGTCGGCAATGTGGAAGCGGACGACTCTGCCCAGCAGCAGATCGCAAGAAGGAACTCCTTCGTCTCCTCCCAACGGCAGCGCCTGCTCCAGCACACACTCCATTCGTATTCGCGCTTCTGCAATGCCGGGAACGGCAATGCAAGCGCTCGGAACTGCCGTCAGGCCAGCCAACTCCACCTCGCTGACATGAGGCTCTACCGGAGCGGCGGTGGCGTTCATCGCCTCCGCATACCGCTCGTCGGCAATATGAACGACGAATGCCCCAGCCGCTATCGCATTGCGCGCGGTGTCCTTCCGCAGTCCGTTCTTGCGCTGAACGGAGACGGACAAGATAGGCGGAGATGCCGTTACAATATTGAAGAAGCTGAAGGGGGCGGCGTTCAACACCCCTTCCTCCGACAGAGTCGTTACGAGCGCAATGGGACGCGGAATGACGCTGCCGATCAATAGTTTATAGTTTTCTTGGGCGCTCTGTCCCCCGGGATCAATGGAAATCATACCAGCCCGTCTCCCTTCTTGTCCTTCTCGATTACTTGTTACTAAAGCTCTCCTTGAACCATACGGCGGCCGCATTCGCTTCTGTTGCCGTCAGAGAATGTCCCGCCCGCTCCCAATGCATGCGCACCGCCGCTCCGGCGCCCGTCAGCAGCTTCTCCAGCTCTCCGGACTCCTCCGGCGAACAGATGGGGTCGTTCTCCCCCGCCCCGATAAAGCAGCTTATACCGGTCAGATCCGGCAGTACCAAGCCTCTAAGCGGCACCATGGGATGGTGGAGAATAGCTCCGCGAAGCGCTCCGCTGTAATGGAACAGAAGGCTGGCGGCTATGTTCGCGCCATTGGAGTAGCCTACGGCTACGATGTTATCGCGAGCGAAGCCGTATTGGCTCGCTGCGCTGTTCAGGAAGTCGTTCAGTTCCCTCGTTCGCAGCACCAGATCTTCCTCATCGAATACGCCCTCTGCCAGTCGCCGGAAAAATCTCGACATACCGTTCTCTAGCACATTGCCCCTGACGCTTAAGACTGCCGACTCCGGCGAGACGAGCTGTGCCAGCGGCAGCAGATCATGTTCTGTCCCTCCGGTCCCATGCAGCATCAGCAATACTGGCGCTGTGTCACTCGTTCCTTCCCGATAAATATGCTGCATCACTTCATCTCCTCCACTTCCCGAACCTCGAAAGGCGTCAGCAACTGCTCAATCTCTGCGCGGTGCGGCTCATACCAATCCGGAAGCATCAGCTTCTCTCCCAGACGCTCAGGCTCCTCATCTCGGGCAAATCCCGGCGGATCTGTCGCAATCTCGAACAGAATGCCTCCCTCCTCGCGGAAGTAGATGGCATTGAAATATTGCCGGTCCACAACCGGTGTCGGCTGATAGCCGCTGCCGGCCACATGGCTTCTCCAGCGTTCATGCTCCTCGTCATCCTTCGCCCGCCAGGCAATGTGATGGACCGTTCCATAACCGCCCGAGCCAGGCGCTGCAGGAGATACATTCAAGTCGATAACATTGCCCAGCTCGCCATAGGATCTGTATCGCGTGTAGTCCGCGTCCAGGGCAATCTTCGTAAGACCCATCACCTTCTCCAGCAAATCGCCGGTCCGTTCGGGCGCTGTACTGAGCAATATCGCACCGCCGAAGCCCTTGATTGCCTTATCCGCCGGCACACCGCCGAAGCTCCACTCGCTGCTTGGCCCTTCCTCCCGCGCAACAAGCTCCACTCGCAATCCGTCGGGGTCTGCCAGCTGCAAGTACCGCTCGCCGAAGCGTTCCGCTTCTTCTGTCTCCAGACCGAAAGCTTGCAGCCGCTCGCGCCAGTAGTCAAGTGTGCCTGCCGGCACCACATAGCTCGTCACGCCGACTTGGCCGCCGCCGATCCGGCCTTTGCGTGATTGCTCCCACGGAAAGAACGTAATGATCGTTCCCGGGCTGCCCGCCTGATCTCCGAAGTACAGATGATACACCTCCGGCGCATCGAAGTTAATCGTCTTTTTCACCAGTCTGAGCCCCAGTATGCCTGCATAAAAATCTGTTGTTGCCTGCGGATTGCGCACGAACGCTGTAATATGATGAATGCCTGCCGTTTGTAAACTCATCGCTCATTCTCCTTTATATTTCAATTTGTTTTTTCTTAAAATTAAGATATATGATCGTTGGAAAGCAGTCTCGAAGCGGTCAAGCCGCTACTTGAAAGACTGCTGTGCATACAATCCAAGCTTCTTCATCAGCAGGATGGCTTGCTCCTTCTCTTCCTCCGTCAAACCTGCCGCAGCTTGCTCGATAACCGTAGTATGCGCAGGAAATACATCCTCTATGAACCAAATTCCCAGATCCGTTGCTTCAGCGTAGATTAAGCGGCGATCTTCCTTGCTGGCCCGGCGTCTGACGAAGCCCTTCTTCTCCAACTTATCCACTACATACGTAATATTGCCGCTGCTCATCAGCACTTTGCCGCCTATCTGCTGCAACGGCTGCGGTCCCTTATGATACAACAGCTCCAGCACGCCGAATTCCGTCCGGTTAAGGCCATGCTGGCGAATGTCGCGATCCGCATGGGCAATGAGCCATTGACTGGCCCGCGATAAGGTGATGTACAGCTCAAGTGACAGGTTTTTAACCTCAGCCATTCGCTGCACCTCCATTCCCCTCAATTTGCGATGTCTTAAATTAAAGATATCATGCGCAAAGCTGATTGTCAAGGATACTCCCTGCGTTTAGGTGGAAATTAATTAGTGGCTCTATAACGTTGTTCAAATCGCAGAATTGAAATCGAAAGTGTTAGGTCAATACAATGAGCATATTCCTCTTAAGTTCCAAATAATTGTTATTCCATACTCAATATATACATTATTCTGCAACCAAATGCTTCAAAAAGTTGTTACATATTATGAAGTTCAATCGAAAATCCAGTAATTCGATAAGAGTCATTAAGATGTTATCAGAAATAGGGAAAACCTCTTGACTTTCTAAAATCATCATAATATTCGCGAAGGATACCTTTTCAATCACACTCAATCTGGCATATCCAAACGAATCCACTGTACACCTGCCGGAATGCGCTGCTTTCTCTATGTGATTAGGCTATCCCTCTTGGCGGCCAAAAAGGTCTTGCTAATTGATGTATTTAAATCAATTTATACAAGCATAAATCCTTACAATTCCCAATTAATCTCGCGGACTGTAATTCAAAATAATTAGGAACTAATGTAGTAGATTCTAATTTTTAGTTTAGGACAATCGTACTATATCCTTTTTTTGTTAATATGTAATAATTATACACACATCAAGAATATATTCCTTTAAATATTGTAAAAATAGGTGGTGATAGAGTACAGGGAAAAACTATTTCTTTTTTTAATGTTTAATTTTACTTTTTGAAAAAATACTATACGAGGAGAGTAATACATGAGAAGAAAAATGTTTTCAGTAGCGTTATTAGCAATGGCATTTGGTATTAGTTCTGTTTCTGCCTCAGCCTCAGCCCCAACTGCTGCCACAGAAGAAACTGCATCTGACAATAAAGAATCAAGTGCAGCAATGCAAGTGATACATTTAGAACAACATAGAGCCAATGGAGATACATTCACGATAAAAACTTACAAAAGCAACGATGGTTCGATTTTTTATACTATAGGCGATAGAGTTAAAGATAAGAAGAAAGTCTCTGAGCTGGCAGATTCTATAATTAAAAAAAAGTTAGAATCTAGAGAGAAATTGTTTAATGCTGGAAAACTTAATTATGGTACCTTGTCTGCTGTTGATTCCGGCTGTAATAGCCATGACGATGAAGCAACAGACCCAAATGAGAGCTCCGCTACTAACCGTACATGGGGGACATCTTGCTGGGAGTCAGACAGTACTTGGCCTACACACACTAACTGGAGTTTGGAATTCTCAGGAACACAGAAAGCGTCTTGGTCTGCTGCCGATCCGTTTTATCCAGAGAAAATAGTGCTATCGCAAACTACCTCATATAGTGGTTTTAATATGAGTATAGGAATACCACCTTCATGGGAGAAATCTGGGAAAACAATATCTTGGAAGTCAGCTCCTATTGAAAATGAATGGTTCGTGGTAGTGACAAGACCGAAAAATGAAGTCACTTGGACATCGCCGTTTGCCATTGTAACAGATGCGGATGTTACAGATAGTGCTGATATATATGTTGAAGATGGCCCGGGAGTTCGGATTTATCGCCCGACTTCTGAAATTGACTTCCAATATTGATTGAATAATTTAACAAACTCAAAGTGTGACGTCCAATTGCTTTGAGTTTGTTTTTTTATTCTAAGCCAAATACTACGTTTATTCGATCGTTCAATGGATGTGCGTCGTTTGTAGATGAGCTCCCACTGCTTTGAGTCACTTTTCGTCTTGGGGAACAACTGATGACTAGACTGACAGTGTCGTGCCGTGAAACAGGCTGCAGTCTAAGATACAAAGGCAAGTCGTATTTACTATCATCGGCTGAAATTATGTAGAGACAGTAACCGTTAAAGTAATTCTCTCTGCGCTGCCCCAGCCCGAGTTGCAGTTGGGCTGGGAGTAAATACGAGGATGGTTACAACCGGTTATGTGTTGGGCATGACAATCGCAAGTCGATTTGCTTCTTGTATAGGCAGTGCTGACGATGGGGGTTCCATCACCGGTAGCACTAAGTGCTGACACATCACCAAGCAATCCCAGATTCGCCGACACGCTGAGGATCTGTGACTGGAAGAATCAAACAAGGGATCAGCCGGCAATGCTGTTTTCTTATCCACATGGCGCACTATTCATGTGACGAGACGTTTGACTCTGCCTGGTGTGGCGGTAGGCGCTTTCTCGCCTTTCTTTCCTTTCTTCAGTTTGCTCTTGCGTTTTACGTTGCTTCATCGTTTAAGGTTTTTGTCTACCGCAGACCAAAGACGCTTGAAGAAATCGTAGAAGGTCCCTACATCAGGAAGATCGTCAAAATCAAAGCCGTGAAGAATGGCATAGATAGGGGTTCGCTTCAAGACATTCACCCATTCGTTAATCCCTTCTCAAGATTGGTCATAAGAAACAAGAGAAAGGATCTAAGCATAGAAGCTGGGCCTCGAGGCTCGTGGCCTCGATCTGAATAGGAGTCACGAAGAAACGTTGTGATGGGAGAATCGGTCATCCAAACTTTGCAAGAAGAGGCCAAGTCCTTGTTAAGGATAACAATGCCAGGTCCATACTTGGTACGGAGCTGAGTAAGAACAAAGTTTTGCTAGTCAGCATGTAGCATATGGAACAAAAACAGGTTTCATGAGCAGTACTCCAATCGCGATTAATGGGGTGAAAAACGCACCCTCACAACGTGATTTTGAGGAAATGATCAAATATTCCCAGAATATTTCCCATAATGTAAAAAGGAATTAATTAAAAAAATCCCTCTACAAAGTAGAAGGAAAGCACGAATGGTGGTACAAGAAAAACCTAGTCCCATCTGCCTCGGCGAATGCCGAGAGGCTATTTAATACAAAGGAGTTTAACTAATGCGCAATTTTATATTAGTTGCATTCTTATTTGTACTTATTTTTACTACTGTCAGTTGTTCAAATTCTGGTCCAAAATTGACAGAACAAGAAGTTTATCAATATATTGAAGAGCATAACATCAACAAGGTTGACATCGAAGCAATAGAAGAAACATACGTCGTTCTTTTTAAGGAACAATCCACAGCAGGATACCACTTGCTATACAAAAATAAAGACAACCACATACAAGATCAGATGCTTTTTTCTAGTCGAACTATATCAAACACTCTTCATATTGCAGGTTCATCAACCAGATTGCCATTTGTCACAGTCATTATTAATGATGAGAATATTAAAAAAAAATCAAAAATTGTTGAAGTCAATTTTCAAGATGGCAAGATAGTTAAGAAAGAATTAGTTGGGGACGGTGTTATTATTCCCTACGGGGAAGTTACTAAAGGAAATATTAGCTACTCAAACATCATTGTCTACGACGAAGAGGAGAATGTTATATATTCACTTAGAGGAGAATAGATGTATCACGTTCAGTGGTCACCCAAATTATTAATCGAAATAACTGTGGGAATTTTGGAGACCTCATCTTTTCCCATCGCCCGCCATATCCTTTTATTGGATATATCAGTTGGCTTCACCAATACCATTAATTTCTTTCATTACGGAGTATTAGCTGCAAGCTTAATATTGGCTGCAATGCAGACGCCCCTCACAAATTTCTCCAGTTATTATGGTGCCCTTTCTAATTCAGGAGCTTCAGTACACCAAACTCTGTTCGGTTAAAGCCACGCCGAGATGTATATCGTGATCGGCATGAGGGATTGATCGACTGACTCACTCTGGACAGAGTAATATATATATCCAATGAGGGGTATCTCAAACCATTTCGGCACTCTAGTTACTTCAAACTATACCATTTTAATTCAATGATCATTTATGCTAATTTAACCGCTGGCAGTTGTTTAATTTTAAGCAGCTGCCAGCGGGTTGTTTCACATCAAATCCAAACGACTATTCCATATGCTCCATAAGAGCTGCAATTGCCTGTGCTGCCAACTCTCGAGTAGCGGCTTTATCCGGGGCAAATAATAGTGCTTCTCCGTCTTCCTCCATTATGCCGCCCACAATGCCCGCCAACTGTAGAACGGACACGGATTGCTTCGCATACTCAGAGATCGCGGCTTCATCGCCATAACCCACCGCTTCTTCCAACTTAGGCAACTCCACTTGCAACACATCCGCGAAGCGCTTCAGCATGACGGCCATATCCTCTCGGGTGATGGAGGCATCCGGATTGAAGCGGTCGCCGCCGACCCCTTTCACAATACCCGTCTCGGCTCCCCACTCCGCCGCGCTTCCGTAATACGAATAAGCGTCCACATCGGCAAATCGGAATGTAGTGTAGCGTGTCAAGTCTGCAGATGCGGCTCGGGATAGAATCGCGACAAATTCCGCTCTCGTCACATGGCCCTGAGGCTCGAAGCGTCCGTCCTCGGCACCATTCACAATCCCCTTCTTCGCAAGCATCATAATCGCTTCTTTCGCGTCGCTGTCAGCAATATCCGTGAACTCGCTGACCGCCGTCGCTCCGCTCTCTCTCACTTCATATACGCCAATCTTGCCGCCCACCTCATAGGCGACGAGAAGCAGCGGATGGCCTGTCGGGCTGTCTTCGGCAGTAATGAACGACAAGCCTTCCGGCCCTGTGTCGGTATCCAGAATGACCTCTCCCGCTTCATCCGCGAATTCGCGCGAATTGGCGTAGCTTGCGAACCTCGGCTCCACCGGATTCGTCACGTCATACATCATCACGCCGCCGATCCGTTCCAGACCGATGAATGCGAATGTTCTGCCGTCAATCTCTCCGGTCACGATATCTTCCGGCTCCGGCCCCTTCTTCTCACTCCGGTTGTCCAGGCTTGCCTTGGAATTGCTTGTATTGAAGAAGTCCGGTATACGCTCCGCCGTAATCCGCTCGAACTGGCTGCCGCTGTCATAGACCTGCTCCATCGTATCCGCGTCCCATATGGAGAAGGAACGGCCGCCATACATATAGATGCCGTCGTTGCCCATATCGGAGGCCACCTCTACACCATCGAAGTCCGTCGTAGCCTGCAGCTGCTTATACAACGCCGACTCGGGGTCCAGCTTGCCCTTCATGTCTTCTACCGAGCTCTCGTTCGTCCGATCCGGCCAGCCGGTCGCATCTCCTTCGTTCGCTGTCAGCAGATAAGTGTGCCCGCCCGCCGTATACGAGGCAATCCCGTCCGGCATATACATGCCGTGGAACGGCACATTCTGGAATGCGATCTCATCGTTCTTCCGAATATCCAGAACGTTGTCCGGCTTGCTGTAATCCTTCAGGCCGAGAGACTTCACGGCCGTCACCTTCTTATCTTGTATGTCGACAATAGCTACAGCATTGTTCTCCTGCAGGGTAACGTACGCAGTCAGACGGCCTTCATCGATCGTGATGTATTCGGGCTCCAGATCGAACTCGGCCAGATCCTTGCTTCCCGGCTCCGTCATGACGCCATTCGCATTGCTGCCGCCGCGGATATGAACGTCATCGGCAATAACAGAGCTATCGTCGAAGTATACGTGAGTAACCGTATCCTCTTCCGTGTCGATTACCGTTACGCTGCCGCGCGGATCTTCTCCCTCCTTGCCCGAGCGCGGCTCCGCTTCATTGGCAGTCAGCACATACTTGCCGTCCGCTGTAGTTGTAACCATGTCGGGCTGAACGCCTGCCTCGTACACCTTCACAAGCTTGCCGTCATAGTCAAGTGCCAGTACTTTTCCCTGCTTTATAGGGTCGGCCTCCTGCACGGCTATGTACACCATATCCGACTCTGTGTTCACTGCGACGCTCGTCAAGTCGCCGAAGCGGAAGCCGTCCGTCTCCGCCAGCTCCTGAACAAGCACCGTGCTCAGCTTCTTGAGTTCGCCATCAGCCTCTCCCAGCGCAATGATATCCAGAGACGGCGGATTTCCGGAGCCGTTAACCAAATAAATACGGCCGTTCTCTTTATTGTATTTGACGATTTCCGCGATGCCGCCGTCCTCGCTGTGCATGCCTGTCGAATAATGGGCAATCTTGTTCAGCCGATAGCTGTCCCGGAATACGCCCTTCCCGTCATCCCCTTGCCCGAATGCCGCCGTTCCACCCCATATAGCGCCAAATACAAGAGACGAAGCCATCAAGCCAGTCCATTTTCTATATCTGTTCAACCCATCCACTCCTTTTTTGGAATGAACCCATTTTAGTGGAAATTTGTCATCCAAATGTTAATTTAGCTATTAAGCTATTGTAAATGCGGGAGCGACTTGACGAATGGCTCAAATATCGGTATGCTATTGAACAATTCAATCTATATGTTATAGCTATGAAGGGAAAGAGTAGCTTACGAGCGAATGCTTGCAGCGAGCCGGCGAATGGTGCAAGGTCCGGCGCATGCGCTTTAAGTGAATGGGTCTCTTCGCTTCAGACCGAACCCCGATCGGGCAGTAGGCTCTGACGGCAGCTCCCGCCGTTATCTTCGGGAGGCATGAATGAAAGTATGCAACAGAAGCGAGATCGCTAGCCCCTGCTTGCTCCGTTCATGACAGAGCGCGGCCTGTTATGGCCGAATTCGGGTGGTATCGCGGAGTAACAGCTTCGTCCCTAGATGTATCAGGGGCGGGGCTTTTTTTATGTTAACCTAAATGAAATGAGGAATGACCTATGGTAAAACGTATCCTTTCCGGCATCAAACCGAGCGGCGAGCTGAATATCGGCGGATATGCCGGCGCTCTCCGCCAATTCGTGCAAATGGAGAAGGACTATCAATGCTTCTTCTTCGTGCCCGATCTGCACGCCATCACTGTCTACCAAGATCCCAAGGAGCTGCGCGAGAGATCGCGGCAAATCGCAGCTCTGTACATCGCGGCGGGCATCGATCCCGAGAAGAGCACAATCTTTATGCAATCCCATGTGCCCGCGCACGCAGAGCTCGGCTGGCTAATGGAGACGCAAGCGCACTTCGGCGAGCTGAGTCGCATGACGCAATTCAAGGAGAAGTCGGGCGGTCAGGATTCCGTAAGCTCCTCCCTGTTCACCTATCCGGCGCTGATGGCGGCGGACATCCTCATCTATCGTGCATCGCATGTGCCAGTCGGTGACGATCAGAAGCAGCATCTGGAGCTGACGCGCGATCTGGCGACCCGCTTCAACAACAAGTACAAGAAAACGTTCGTCGTCCCGGAGCCCGTCATTCAGGAGCAAGGCTCGCGCATTATGGGACTGGACGATCCTTCCAGCAAGATGAGCAAGAGCAATCCGAACAAGAGCAGCTACATTCTGTTGCTGGATAAGCCGGCCGACATCCGCAAGAAGTTCGCCAGAGCGGTGACAGATTCCGACATGAACGTCCGTTACGACTGGGATGCCAAGCCTGCCGTCAGCAATCTGCTGGAGATCTACTCCGTCTTCTCCGAGGAGCCGATTCCCGTCATTGAGAAGAGATACGAGGGACAAGGTTACGGCGCGTTCAAGAAGGAGCTGGCGGAGGTCGTCATCGCCAAGCTGGAGCCGATTCAGCAGCGCTATGAGGAGATTGTCCATTCCGAGGAGCTGGACCGCATCTTGAAGGACGGAGCGCGCCGCGCTGCGGAAGTGGCGAACAAGACGTTGAACGATGCGAAGAAAGCGATGGGACTGCTCACATTCGAATAGCGGCATCATCATTGGTGGGGAGGTAAGGCATGAATTCACAAGAGCATGCAAGATCGAGACGCCAAATTATTTATGAAATGATCATGTTCCTGCTGGCGCTTATGTCCGTCTCGTTCATCTGGATTGAAGATGCGGGCACAGTGGGAATGTGGGTTGACCGAGCGGTCTGGTTCATCTTCGCGGCCGACTACTTCACCCGGCTGTTCCGATCGGACATGAAGTGGAGTTATATTAAAAGGCACCCGTTCGAGCTGATCGCGATCATTCCGCTGGATGAGTTATTCCGCTTCGCAAGGCTGGCCAGACTGTTCCGCCTCATTCGGGGAGTGCTGATCGTCTCGCATTATTCCAAGACGTTCTTCCTCATCTTGCGGACGAACGGGATGGAGAAGGTGCTGGCCTTCGCCGTCGGCTTAATCTTCGTCGCTTCCATACCCATCTATATGATTGAGCCGACGATTGACAATTACCATGATGCGTTATGGTGGTCGATTGTGACGGCGACTACAGTGGGATATGGAGACTTGTCTCCCGAGACGGCGCTTGGACGGGTGATTGCCGTCATTCTGATGCTGTTCGGTATCGGCTTGATCGGTATGGTAACAGCGTCCATCGCCACGTACTTCATCGGTCAGGACAAGGAGAAGGAAGAGAATTCGGAGTATAATTTCGTGAAAGCGAAGCTGGAGGAATATCCGGGCTGGTCGGATGCCGATTACGAGCTGTTGACGAGTGCGCTCGCCAAGATGAAAGCAGATGCCGACGCCAAGGCGGCGGATGCGAAGAGGACCGACATGGCGGCTGTGAAGACAGCCGATGGCGCGAAGCAATCGCCGGCAGGCCATTCGGCAGCCTCTAGGCACAATTCGCCTCCTCCGTCCGCCTGATCACCGTCGGCAGCATAAGCCGGACGCACTGCGGCAAGCGCCTTAACGACAGAACGGCACCGGATTCGGTGCCGTTCCCTTCTTTTATTCTGCAGCTCAGCCTCAGTTGATATCGTAATAACCGTCCTTCTTATGGAATTTATAAGTGTATTGGGCAGCTTCATCTTCGGGCTTGAAATAGTAGTAGTCAATATCTTCGCCGGTATAATCTACGTCTTCCCCAATACGGTCCATTATCGAAGTAACCTCTTCCAGCGTAAAGGCGTACAGTAGCGGCTCCTCTTCCACCGAATCGATTCTCCATGCTTCGTTCTCATCGCAGTACAGAAGTCCGTAGGTCACGAGCTTGGCCCCATCGAAGACATGATAGTCTCCGTTAATTTTAAATGTTGCAGAAGCCCTCTCCTTTGACTGCCGCTCAATTCGAAAGCTGGGCTGGAACATTGCCCATGTGTACACCAATCCCGCCGGCTCCATGATCCAGCCGGGATACTTATCGTACACATGCTCCCACATGCCCAGCATATCCTCCGTCATATAACGCAGCAGCTCCGGCTTCAACTCGCCGAAGTCGGCTGCCTCGCCTCCCAGCGCCTTCGTCTCCGCCTCCGCGATTAGTGCTTGCAGGATGTCCTCCTCCAATTCGCGCAGTGTATTCAGAAACGTCTCTTCCTCGCCTGTGGTGGGCCGGAGCGCTCCGCGTTCCCGTTGCACGCGTTCCCGCTGCATCCGATCCAGCAGAAATTGCTCTTGCTTCAGCTGAAGCTCCGCAACATGCGCTTGCATCTGCCCCCGTTCCTGTACAAGCAGCTTCGCAGCTTCGCCTTCGCTGTCCCCCGCTTGCGGAGATGACGAATGATTTGCCGCTCCCCGAGTGCCGTCCTCCGAACCGCTCACTATAGACGATACACTCCGGGCTGAATGCTCCTCATTCCGCTCAGCGCCACAGCCCGTCATGAAGATAAGCATTGCGCCAATGAACAACAATGTCGTGCTTCGCTTCAATTGACCGCCCCCTTGATAGATAGCCATCGTTTCTGTCAGATCTTAGCTATAAGTTTGGACGCTTGAAGACGGCAAGAAGTTGCTATTTTTATGATTTTTATCCAATTGGACAAGCTATTGATCCAACGGCTTATGGGCAACTGTTCGCTCCAAATAACGAATGAGCTCTTCCGCAGACTCTTGGCCCTCTTCGTGGAACAGGGAAAATAGAAAAGTGATTCCTGATGCAAGCAATGTACACAATCCCGCCCCGAAAGCGGCTATACCGATTGGCAGCGGCCCGATTCCCTGAGATGCGGTCAACGCAATTATAATAAATGACAAGGTGAACAACACCAGCAAGGAGAACGGATCGGTAAGCCCGCGAAAAACAATAAAAGAAACGAAATGCTCGCCGTTCCTTCTGCGAATTCGCCCGACCGCTTTCGTAAAGATATTGCGCCGCTCTGACATATCGCCCGATTTGTAGCATACGCTGAAGCAGCCGAAATGGCACCAGCCGGAAAAGCCCTCTTGCCATGGCAGCGTGAATCTGTCCAGGTTTTCTTTCGTGAACGTTCGAAATTGCTTGGCTGACACATCGGATTTATACCGTCTGACCATCGCTCCATCCCCCATTCTCCCGTCACTTGATTCATCATCGTTATGTACGTCTGCAGAGTCAATATGTTTCGACAGAGGATACGGTCGACTGAGGCGGGCAGAGAAAAGAGCGCCCCATAGGACGCTCCCCGCTTGCTTCTTGCTTGCTATACGCTTTGTACTTGCGCTTACTTGTTCGCATCGGCGTAAACCGCCATAGCATCGCGCATAAATTGTGCCAGACCTTCTCCGAAGCCGTCGATCGTCTTCGTAAAGCGCTCATCATCGACATACATTTGCCCAAGACCCTTGAACGCATCCAACGAATAGCTGCCCATCTTGTTCAGCATCCGATACCATTCGCCGATAGCCGACTGGGCTTCCCCCGAAGCAGGGTCCTCGCCGCGCACTGCAGCCAGCTTCCGGTATAGCTCGTTCATCTCCTCCTGGAACTGCTCCATGCCGCCGCTTTGCTTAAGCTGATTCAGCTTCTTATTGGACGCGTCAACAGCCTCATCCCCCCAGCGCTCGCGCGCTTCCTGCTCATACGGGTTCTTGCCGAAGTCAAAGCCTGCGAACTTGTCTTTTGATGACATCTCCATTTCTCCTTTCGCATGTGAAATCGTCTTTCGTACCGTCTCCAGCAGCTGCTCCAGCCTTCGCCGCTTATCCAGCAGCATTTGCTCATGCAGCCGCAGCGCCTCCAGCCGGTCGAACGCAGGATCGGTTACAATTTCTTTTATTTGCTTCAAGGGAAAGCCAAGCTCTTTGAAAAACAAAATTTGCTGCAGCATGGCCAAATTCTGCTCGGAATAAATGCGGTATCCGGCCTCGGTCGTCTCATCAGGAATAAGCAGCCCGATTTCATCATAATGATGCAATGTGCGCACACTGATTCCGACCAGTTCCGCCACTTCTTTCACCCTCATGCCGCTTTCGCCTCCCTCATGCTTTACTTTAGAGTATCACGTTACGTGAGAGTCAATCCCTTTCTCAAAAAATATAGGGCGATTGGCATCTTCCTCCACAACTCTACTAAAAATCTGCTTTTACCCTGCTTGAAATACCCAATCCGATAGCTTTGATTATTTATACTATAATACTAGATCGGAAACTTTGAATAATGGAGGGATTCAATTGACCATCCCGAAGCAAGTGCGCAAAATGCTGGATTCAAAAGAAGTGGAGCAGATCATCGTTAAATATGAAGACGGTCAAACGGCTACGTATGACTGGAATGGCGACGAGGGCAGTCTGGATGGCATCGAATGGGACGAGGTGGAGCAGGTAGAGTTCATCATTGCGGAGTATGAAGATGATGATGACGATGATGATGACGACGATGATGACGACGATGATGACGATGATGATGACGACGATGACGACGATGATGACGATGATGACGACGATGACGACGATGATGACGACGATGATGACGACGATGACGACGATGACGACGATGATGACGACGATGACGACGATGATGACGACGATGATGACGACGATGACGACGATGATGACGACGATGACGACGATGATGACGACGATGACGACGATGATGACGACGATGACCAGTAGAATGTGAATGGCAAGCTCATAATTGCCCCCGATACTATTGCATCAGGGGGCAATTATGACTCGCTTTAGCGGCCTTCGTTGATCGCTTTGATGCTCTCCAGAGGAATCTTCGGCACTCGATCATAGGTTAGAAGCCCGTTGATTTCCTGCTCTACATCCGTCAATTGCGTATAGCAATAGCCCTGCACCATTGTCGACTTCTGAAGCGGCGCAATGACTGCCCGAAGCCGCGCTTCGTAGTCTTCATCCGTCTCCGCGCCGGAGTAGCCCCAGCCTTCCCAGTCGCTCTTGCGGTAGGCAATGCCGCCGAACTCGGTAACCAGGATCGGTTGGCCCGCGTAAGGGTACCCCTCCACATTCAGATGGCGGCCGGCCGGCATGAAGGCCAGCGCCTTCTTCAAGTCCGCATATCGTTCCTCCAGCACTTCTCCCCGCCATTCGTAATCATGAATCGTATACAGATCGGTCGTCACCATCTCCCAGCCGTCGTTACTGACAACAGGCCTGGTAGAGTCCAGCGATTTCGTTAAATGATACATGGCCAGCGCGTGCCGCTGCTGCGATTCGTTCACCTTGATGTCAGGTACGCCCCAGCTCTCATTAATCGGAACCCACGCCACGATGCAGGGATGGTTGTAATCCCGTTCCATCGCTTCCTGCCACTCCGCTGTGAATCTTCGCACATAATCGGGCGAGTAGTCGAACGCATTCGCCGCCTCGCTCCAGACAAGCAGCCCCAGCCGATCGCACCAGTACAGGAAGCGGGGGTCTTCCAGCTTCTGATGCTTGCGGACGCCATTGAAGCCCATCGCCTTCACAAGCTCGACATCCCGGCGTATCGCTTCATCGTCGGGCGGCGTCAGGTTGCCGTCGGGGAAGTAGCCCTGATCCAGCACCAGCTTCTGCGTATAAGGGCGATTGTTCAAGCAAAGCTTGCCGTTCTGGACCGCTATTTTACGCATGCCGAAGTAGCTGTTCACTACATCTATTATCTGGTCTTCGCGCAGCAGCGTAATCGTTACATCGTACAAGTCCGGATGCTCCGGCGACCAGAGATGCCACGTGCCGAATTCGTCCTCCGTATCGACGACCGCCGTAATCCGACGGTGAGTGCTGTGCAACTCGTAGACGGCTTTCCTGATCAGCTTCTTCCTGAAGCGGATCTCCACCTGCAGCTGATGCGCTTCCTCCGACCCGACAGTTCTTCCTTCCAGTTGAATCTCCATCTCCACTTGCCGCTTGTCGATATCCGGCGTCATTCGCGCCTTCTCCAGATACGTGACGGGTACAGCTTCCATCCATACCGTCTGCCATATGCCCGTCGTCCGTGTATAGAAGCAGCCCTCCGACTCCCTCTTCCAGTACTGCTTGCCACGCGGTATGGTCAAGTCTCGGCTATTGTCCGCAGCACGCACCACGACGATGTTGCCCTCATCCAGCAATGCATCCGTCACGTCTCCATGGAACGGAGTATGACCGCCTTCGTGGGAGGCGACAAGCACCCCGTTCACCCACACATCAGCCCGATAATCAACTGCCCCGAAATGCAGCAGCACGCGCTTCCCCCGATATTGCGCCGGAATGTCAATCGCTCTCCGGTACCATACTATATCGTGGAAGTCATTATTCCCGATTCCGCTCAGCTTGCTCTGGAAGGCGAATGGTACTTGAATGGTGCCCGGCAAGCTTACACTTCCGCTATACCAGCGCTCATTCAACCCCTTGTCTTCGTCGTCGAAAGCAAATTCCCATTCCCCGTTCAAGTTCAGCCATTCACTCCGCTGCCACTGAGGTCTCGGATAATGATGGCGAGGCCGTTCGCTCATTTTTACCATCCTCTCAATAGTTTCTCATTAAGTTAATAAAATAACTGATAAAGAATATATTCGATTACATTATTACCCCGCAATTTCTTTATGTCAACAAAAAGTTGATTAATTAACCTCTATGTAATATATTCACTAGTAGAGGTGAATCTCATTGCTAATTGATGTACATTCGAGAAATATGCATATCCTCTCTTGCTTCTCATCCGAGACAAGAGTGAACATAATTGAGCTGCTGGGAAGAGGACAATGGAGCATCGGCGAGCTGGCCAAAGAGCTCGACATGTCATCGGCCATCATAACCAAGCATATACAAATTCTGGAGGAGGCGGGCATTGTAGCGACTGACAGCGTCTCCGGAACGCGGGGGCGGAGAAAGCTGTGCAAGCTCGTCCATAACAGCATCACCCTGTTGCTGCATCAAGAGTCCGTGCAAGAAGAGAAGAACGCCTACTCGGTCTCCATCCCTGTCGGGCAATACGCCGGCCATGCGGTCAAGCCCACCTGCGGTCTGGCTTCGGGGAAAGGAATTATCGGCATGGTCGACGATCCGCGCTACTTCACAAGTCCGGACCATGTGCATGCATCGCATGTCTGGTTGTCCAGCGGCTATCTGGAGTATGTCATTCCCAATTACCTGGTGGGCAAGCAGCGTGTGAGGCGGCTGACTATCTCTCTCGAGATCGGCTCGGAAGCACCCGGGTATAACGACAACTGGCCTTCGGACTTGTCGTTCCATCTGAACGGCAAGCCGATCGGCCAGTGGACGTGTCCCGGCGACTTCGGCAGCTCGAGGGGCGTACTCACCCCTTCCTGGTGGAGCATGGGGTCGCAGCATGGCTTGCTGAAGACGCTGTCGGTCAGCGCTGAAGGGACTTATATGGACGGCATCCGGATATCCGCCACAACGCCGTCTGAGCTCGCTATCGCCGCAGGACAGCCGTTCTATCTTCGCATTGCCTGCCCGGAAGATGCCGTCCACGCCGGAGGACTATGCCTGTTCGGCAGAGGCTTCGGCAACTACGAGCAGGACATTGAGATAACCGTTCATTACGAATAGATGGTGTGAGGTGTGTGGGCTGAAGCTAACCCCATACTTCTAAAATATTGCTCGCCACATGGTTCCATGTGAACCCATCTTCCACCATCTTGCGTCCGTGCAACCCCATCTGGCGCGACTGGCCGATATTAGTCAGCATGTCGTTCAGATGATTGGCGTATTCCAGAGGGTCTTCCGGGTTCTGCACAATTACGCCGTTGTTGCCGCGAATTATTTCCGGATTGCCGCCTCTGGCCGTCGTAATAAGCGGCAGTCCCGCCGCCATCGCTTCGTAATGCACGCGGGCAAGAGGCTCATTCCAGATCGAGGTGCAGACGAACACATCCGCCGCGCAGAACCACTTGTGGACATCATGGGCCTGCACATAACCGGTGGTCAGGACGGGGACCGGCGACTTCTCCGCCATCGCCCGCAAGTAGGCGATGTAATCGCTTATCCGGTCGTCGCTGAACCAGGCCGCACCGACAATAACGAGCACCGCATCGGAATGCTTCAGGGCGGACATCGCCCGCACCAGCACATGCGGTCCCTTATTCCTGGATAGGCGGCCGACGAACAGGATGATTTTCTTATTGCCAAGCTTGTGCTGCGAGCGGATGGCATCGCGGTCTCGCTGCGCAGAAGCGGACTGCTTCCACGGTGCGAACTTCGCCAGATCGACACCGGAGTAGATCGTCCGAATCTTCCCTTCCGCTTCGGGGTAATCTTGACAGATTGCCGTCCCGATATAGTTGCTGATCGTGACGATCGTCTCCACGCGCTGTACGACTGCAGTCCCTTCCTCGCGGCTCAGCTTCTGCTTGTTGAACATGTCGTTGTGCATGCTGAGTACGATCCGGACATCTTCCGGCATAACCGAGGATACGGGAAGCACCAGCTTCGGCCTGTTGAAGATATGAACCACATCGTATTTCTCGTTGCTTTGGGCCAGATAATCGACGATATGATGCATATAAATTTCGAATATGCCTTCGGAAGGGAATCGCACATAACGTACGCCATCCTTCGTCTCCTGATCCGGCAATTCCGGATCTGTCCGGCTAATGATCGTAATGGAATGATGCCTGCTAATAATGGGGATTACGCCGCCGATATACGTCTGGATCGCGCCTCCGCGGATATTCGGGACAGGCAGCTTCTCTGTGCATATCATCAATATATTCATAGCGCCACCTCCCCTGTCGTCCGTTTCGTTCGAAAGGCGGAGATATAGCCTTTCCCGCTATGGCTTCTCATAGCACGTTGAACCGATTTGCGAAGAAGCGGCTTTGACTGCTTCTTGCGCGCCGCAGGTCTCGATCGGTAGATGGAACCCGGCGAGCGATTATCCTGCGACCGCTTGCGGGACATGGGTTGCGGAGATGCTTGCGCCCCTGTGGGCGATGCCTGATTGCGCTTTTCACTGACAGGCTTCCGGTTTGGCGATTCCGTTTTGCGGCCGCTTTTTTTCTCAGGCTTGGCAATGATCCGCACAGCTTCGACAGTTTCCTTTTTAGCCTTCTTGGCACGCTTCACTTCTTTGGCCTGCTTCGCTTCTTTGGCTTGCTTCACTTCTTTGGCTTGCTTCACTTCTTTGGCTTGTTTCCCCTCCTTGGCTCGCTTTCCTTCCATGCCCTTTTTCATTTTTTCTTCTCGTTTCCCTTCTCTATCCGCACTTTCTTTCATCTCTTGCTTTTCTGCCTTGTCGGTTACTTCTCTCTTTAGCTTTTTGAGCTTTTTTACTTTTTTCACTTTCTTGACTTGCTTCGTTTTCTTATCCTGCTTCTCGTCTCCGCTCTTCTCCTGATTCTCGGAATCGGCATGATCTGTCGGCATAGCCGGTGCCAGTTCCTTTCCATCCGGAGGCGCAGCTCCGTCCGCTTGCCTGCTGTAATCTCGGTAAGCATACGGCAGACTTGGCGGAGTCTCCTCTTCGCTGTAATCGCCCGACGGATAATTGGCCATATCTTTCTCCAGCTCTCTCAGCACTTCCCACTTGTTCGCTTCCGTCGCTACTACGCGATCCAGAATCGCATCCAGCTCAGTATTCATGAACAGGACAGGCTCGAAGACAACCTCCTTCGTATGCTTGTAGAATTCATTGGGGAACGCCATATCAATCCATAGCAGCTCGAAGGTCTCGCGATCCAGCGGATTGGCCTTGTGGTAAGCTTCGATTACTCCGCGAATCCAGGCCAAATCCCATGCTCCCATATCATCCATCGTACTCGTAATAATCTTTCTCAGATCCCGTATAGGCAGATCGTAGGCGACTCCGTCCAAGTCAATAACCCAGATGCCGCCGGGTCCCATCTGGCCGTTTGACCACCCGTAATCCTGATGGGCCAGGCCCCAATGCGCTTCTCCTTTGCCTATCATTTTTTTATAGGCCGAATTTTGAAATCTCGCATATATCGTCTTCGCTTGTTCCTCGAACATGTCGACAACGGACAGCAGATGCGAGCTTGCCGTCGTCTCCGGATACGCCTTGGCGATATGGCGGAACCAGCCGATCTTCGCCATGATCTTCTGGTACTGGCTATCCCACTTGAAAATACGGGAAGACCTTCCCGCCTTCGAAGGCGGAATGTACCCCTTCGTCCATTGGTGGAATTCGCCAAGCCCGTGGCATAGCGTCATCGCACCTTCCAGATCAATCTTGGCTACGGGAGCCAGCGTATCGATCCAGTCCGTCACAATCCACAGCTTCCCGCCGGCTACCAGGGAATTGCTGCCGTCCTTCGTCGGAATAAGAGCCGGCACCCTTGCTCCCTGCTTCACTACATATTCCTGCGCCCCTACGCTGAACAAGCTTCGCTGCGGCGTACGGTGCAGTACCTTCAGACTTCGCGGTCCATGATTCGTCTCAATTCGCCAGATTGCCCCGCCTTTATCCGGCTTGGAAGTAATCAGAGTCATTGCGCTTACGCTCATATCATAAGAGCGGCATACTTCCTTCGCCATTTGCTCCAGCTCCGGCGGTACGTACTGTTCCAAATTCATGCCCCGCGACTCTTCCTCCAGCATGTTGTCCCAGGGCACAATCCGATACTCTTCCATGAAGCTGCCTCCAATCTTGTATAGCTATCTATATCAAGTGCGGTTCTATTATGTATATGACTCCTGTAACAAGATGGTATGTATATTAGTGGAGATGGCAACAGATAGGCAAATTTAGTAGGTTAACAGCCCGTTAGTCAAGGATCGGAGGGAGGGCGAGCAGCGACGACCTTTGTATGAAATTTCATACAAACCGGCAGTATTCGGCGGCACATCAGCGGCTTTTGTACGAAATTTCATACAAACCGGCAGTATTCGGCGACACATCAGCGGCTTTTGTACGAAATTTCATACAAACCGGCAGTATTCGGCGGCACATCAGCGGCTTTTGTACGAAATTTCATACAAACCGGCAGTATTCGGCGGCACTTC
>NZ_JAOQJC010000071.1 GCF_025567625.1 Paenibacillus sp. J5C2022
ACACAAACTTACTCCCTATCCGCGATTGTCAGCGTCTTTTGTACGATTTTTCGTTACTACTTAGGTCCATTCGGCACGAGGCACGCTTGACGGGGCTATGTGAGCAAAATGAGCGATAGCGCACACTTTTCTCTATTTTTTCGATTCTATGTGACCATTTTGAGCGATAGCTCCTACTATTCGGCGGTACAAGGCACGCTTGGCGGGGCTATGTGAGCAAAATGAGCGATAGCGCACACTTTTCTCTATTTTTTCGATTCTATGTGACCATATTGAGCGATAGCTCCTACTATTCGGCGGTACAAGGCACGCTTGGCGGGGCTATGTGAGCAAAATGAGCGATAGCGCACACTTTTCTCTATTTTTTTCGATTCTATGTGACCATTTTGAGCGATAAGCCCCTACTTGCTTAGTAGTTAAGTAGTAACGATTCATATAAAGTCCTTCTCTGCCTCATTCAGGTTTCGGTAAGCCGCGGAGAGTAACATTACTGTGTATTTATCTAAAGTGCTTCCTCCGCAGAGTTGCAAGTGCCTCTCTTGCAGTATGCAGTTCGCCATCTGAAGATATTCTGCTTCTGACTCGGAATCAGAATCATTGCAAGGCATTGCCGGAAAGATGCTGGGTCTCAAAATGTGCATAACCGCTGCCGATTCGATATAATGCTCATGAACGCTTATACAAGGGAAATGTATTGAAACTATTATCGGGAATGAAATACCGATTGGGAAGAGGAATGAGCTTGCAATGACGAATAAGCTTGCGATGACGGAACGAGTGACACCGGTTGTATTGCTGTCGGGATTCCTGGGCAGCGGCAAAACAACGTTATTGGGCAATCTGCTGCAACAATACAAGGAAAAAGGTCTAAGGCCGGCCGTAGTCATGAACGAGATCGGCGACACCAACCTGGACGGACAGCTGGTAGATGAGGATGTGCCGCTGGCTGAATTGCTAAGCGGATGCATATGCTGTTCGATGAAAGGGGATCTAGGACTGGAGCTGTACAAGCTTCTAAGCGAGAGTCAGCCCGATGTCATTATTATTGAATCGACTGGCGGCGCCAATCCGATGGAAACGATTGATGCCATTACGGAAGCGTCGATGTACAAAACGGTGGAATTAACGTCTATCATCACTGTCGTGGACGGACCTGAGCTATTGAGACGACACAAGACAGGCAAGGGACGAACCTTCAAATTAATGAAGGAGCAGATTCGTTGCGCGACACATCTGCTGCTTAACAAGTCAGACAAACTGATGCCGGAAGAAGTTGTGGAGGCTCAGCAGCTGCTGCGAGACTGGAACAGTCATGCCTCCATTATGGAAACCGTAAGGTGTCAGCCTGCTGACTGGGATTGGTTGACGGAAGAACGTTCGGCACGCCCCCTATCTCTGAATCACGAAAAAGTCAGGCATGATGGGAATGATGAAGCGGCGGAGGAGAAGCCAGGAGCTCCGAACGCAGCGGATCACCATCACTCCCATAGCCATGTCATGGTTCTGACGCATTATTGGAGCAAGCCCATCGATAGCGAATCGTTTGAAGTGCTTCTGCACAAGCTGCCGGACAATATTTACCGTGCCAAAGGGATTTTGACGTTTCGCGATACGCCGAGCCGCTTTCTGTTTCAATATGCGTTCAAGGAGACGGATTTCATGCGGATAGAGCCGCAGGGCGAGGTGCGCGACGTAGCCGTCTTTATTGGGGAGCACTTCTCCAAGGATTGGCTGATGAGACAGCTGGAACGATTGGAGCAAGAAGTGGAATGATGTCGTGTCATGCGTCAGGGCGCGGAAAAGCAATCGATCGCCTGCTCATGTCTAAATATAGGGAGGCATGGAAACAATAATCGAAATGAGGCGATTGATGCCGCTGCAAAATACGCCTTCCATACCGCAACCTAGAGAGGTGAGAGCAGGAATGACAGGAAAACAATCGATTGCGACGATTGCTACGGCATTTGCGCTCGCTGCCATGCTCAGCTATTCTTCTCCCGCTGCGCATGCCGAGCAGGCAGAGGTGCCGGCTGCGCCAGCTGCGGAGCAAGATGCAGCGCAGAAGCGGAGCGACGGTGCTGGACAAGGGGCCAAGCAACAACAAAACGGCAGCGCCGGACAAGGCGAGCAGCCGCAACGGAATGGCAGTGCCGGACAAGGCGAGCAGCCGCAACGGAATGGTAGTGCCGGACAAGGCGAGCAGCAGCCTGTCAAGCCGAAGCGCCAGCCCATGCAAGAGCAGCAGCAGCCGGAGCTTAAGGAACACAAGCGTGATCATCACGGACATCATGGCCACCATAAAAGCGGCATGACGCGTCCGGAGTTCGAGGCTTACCGCCTTCAAAAGCTAAGAGAAGCGGCAGCCTACTTCGGTATTGAGACAGAAGGCAAAGATGCTGAGCAGTTGAAGAAGGAACTGCAAGCAGCCAAAGAAGCCGACAAAGAGAAGTGGGAAGCGTTCAAAGCCGAGCACAGGGCAAAACACGAAGAGTACTTGCGCAAAATGGCGGAGTCACAAGGGATCGAGACGGAAGGCAAAACGGCTGAGCAACTGAAGCAGGAGCTTATGGAGCGGCACGGCGTAAAAGATATGCGGAAATTTATGAATAAGTAGAGGACGCCGGAATTCCGGGGGAACTGAATATGCAGGGTGAATAGGCTGCAACGAACAAGGTACAGATCTTCAAGAACATTGAAGGGGCTGTACCTTGTTTTTTCTTTGTGTAAGCTATCAAATGAATTGTAGGCGATGTAACCTTGGTTGGAGAGTGGAAAGTAGGCGAATGGTGAGCAGTAGGCAATGTGACCTCGGTTGGAGGTAGGAAAGTAGGCGAATGATGAGCAGCAGGCAATGTAACCTTGGTTGGAGGTAGCGTGCAATACGCTTGAGCTGTTTTTTTATTGCCGAAAACGTTTTAAAAACGATTGACAGAATGATGAGTTGATAGTACTTTATATATTAATACAAGTATAATACATGTATTGAAAATGAAACAAGTTGGAAGCAACGTATTCGAGGCTTGTGCAGGCGAAACTCCAAACAGAGCCATGTAGCCAGGAAACAAGGAGGCGAGCAAGCAGGAGGAAGTGAAAACGATGGTTGTCGAGTTGAATGTGAGATTGCAGCGTGACGGACGGATTCACAGTCTCTCTGATGAGTTGATGGCACCTTATCTATCTATCATATAAGCAGAAAAGGATGGAAATGACTATGAGAATGGCACGAGTCGGAATTTTGCTGGACCAGGCGGCTATGATGCGCCGACATCAATTCGGAATCAACGTATTTGAGGCTTTCGCTGGCGAAGTGCTGTCGCACGCGGGAATCCCTTTTCAATGGATCGACCATGTCAGCGATGTGGCGGAGCACCAATTGGATGTGCTGATTGTCGCCTGTATGGATGAGAATGAGGACAATGCGGAGACGATATGGAGCTTTGCAGAGCAAGGAGGGGCGGTCATCTCCTATGCAGGATTGAAATGCCTGACAGCCAGGCTTGGCTGCAGAGCGGATCGGGATATGGCCGCAGGTTATGCAAGCGCTCTATCGGCAGGGGATGACAGCGGTATGCTTCGCTTTCTCAAGGCAAAGCCCTGGGTACAGCAAGACGGAGAGCAAAGCAATACAACCGTTCAGGCAAGCGGCAGCCTGCGGAAGGATGAGCCGGCAGGACGGGAAGCGGGAGCTGCGCTGCTGCAGTTTTCCGTTGGAGAAGGTCGCATCGATCGGTGGGCAGTCAATATTCCTTATACGCTTGTACACTTTCAACAGGGGACGGAGCCGGTGCTTGACGATGGAATTCCGGCAACGGATGGCAGCGGTGCAGTAGATGAGGGTATTTTGAAGGCCGACGACCGTATCGCTCTGGATTGGGAGTATGATCGCACGACAACGGAGACCTCCGCTCCCTATTTTAAAGAGCCGTATGCGGATTTGTGGAAAGAGGCAATGATCGAGCATTTGTTGAAGCTGGTATTGGAGCAAGGTCTTACACTCCCATTCGTAAGCTATTGGCCAGACGGAATATCTTACATAGCTACAATCTCGCACGACAGCGACTTGAACATTGACGAAAGCGCGGAAGCGACGCTGGATACCCTTCACGATTGCAGAATTCAATCCACGTGGTGCATGATAGAGCCCGGATACAGCCCTTATATCTATGACAAAGTCAAGCAAGCCGGACACGAGCTGGCTTTTCACTACAATGCGCTGGAAGCGAATGACGGGAAATGGGATGAGGCGGAATTCGACAGGCAATTCGCTTGGCTGCAGCAGGCGATCGGCGCAGATCGCGTCACCTCTAACAAGAATCATTATACGATCTTCCAAGGCTGGAGCGAATTGTTCGATTGGTGCGAGAAGCACGGAATCGAGGTGGATCAGACGAGAGGGCCCAGCAAGCGAGGCAATATCGGATTCCTGTTTGGCACATGCCATCCATATTTCCCCGTCGCGTGGTTTGATCAGGGCAATCGCTCGTACAATGTATTGGAAATCAGTTTCCTTACGCAGGATTTGGATCATATTCATTTGGCCGACTCCAGTGTGGTGGAGCCCTTCCTTGAACAGGTCATGCGGGTAGAAGGGGTAGCGCATTTCCTGTTCCACCAAGTGCACATCCTGAATCAGGAGCCGGTGAACAAGGCCATTCGCAAGGTGGTAGCCGAAGCTCGAAAGCGCGGTTTTACCTTCTGGACTTCCAAGCAGATTAACGACTGGGAACGGGCGAGACGGAAGGTGCGCATTACCGGAATCGAGGCCAATGCAGAGGCGAGGGTCGAGCATGGCACAGAATTGAAAGACGCGGTTGTGTGGATACCTGTGCAGGAAGGCGCGGCTAATCGGGAAATCGTGAACCGGTTCGGGGTCCCTTGTGTCAGGCAAGTGCTCGGAGCCGCCAGAGCAACTATTCCAAGCCTCAGTTAGGAGTGGGTACGATGAATGAGAGACTGGCTATTCATGGCGGTCCAAAGGTAAAGGATACGCCATTCGGAAGCGGCAGCCGATTCGGGCTTGCAGAAGCGCAAGAATTGCTGGAAGCACTCCAACAGAACACACTGTTCTATCACTCGGGGAGCAAAGTGAAGCAATTCCTGTCGGACTTCAATGAGCTGTACGGGGTGAAATACAGTGTAGCGGCGTCTTCGGGTACAGCAGCCATTCATGTCGCGCTTGGTGCGGCCGGGATTACGGTAGGCGACGAGGTCATTACAAGTCCCATTACAGACCAGGGAACGCTTGTCGGCATCTTGTATCAGAATGCGATACCGGTATTCGCCGATCTGGACCCGCATACCTACAACATGGACCCCGCTTCAATCGAAGAACGCATCACCGACCGAACGAAGGCGATTCTAGTCGTTCATCTGGCGGGCAATGCTTGTGATATGGACGCGATTATGGCGATTGCCGCGAAGCATAAGCTGAAGGTAATCGAAGATTGCGCTCAAAGCTACATGACGCGCTATAAGGGCAGACTGGCGGGGACGATCGGAGATTACGGCTGCTTCAGTACGAACGACTTCAAGCATATTTCAACGGGGGACGGCGGGATCGTCACCGTCAATTCAGGCGACCAAGCCGATTATCACAGAACGCACGCCTTCGCGGATAAAAACTATATGCGATTCGGAGGCGACGTTATTCGCGATCTGCATTATGTGGCTCCGAATTATCGCATGACTGAGCTGCAGGGCGCTGTAGGCATCGCTCAATTGAAGAAGCTTGCCTGGATCTGTGACGCGCGTCAGCGTTATGGAGACCGCGTCACCCAAGGGATCTCCGGCCTTCAAGGTGTATCCCCACATGAAGTGAAATCAGGGAATGCCTGCACTTATTGGTTCTACATGTTCCGCATCGATGAGGAAGCGCTGAATTGCAGCCGCGAGGAATTCAGTCATGCACTTGCGGAGGAAGGAATTGCGAACACTGCGGGCTACATTCCCGATGTCGTCTACATGCAGCCTTTGTTCCAGCAGCGCCAAGCCTATCTGAACAGCAGCTTTCCCTTCGAGCTGTCGGATGTGTCTTATGAACGGGGATTATGCCCTGTCGCCGAGCGCATATTGCAGACGGCGATTCGGATCGGCATCAATGAATTTTATACCGAACGGGATATTGAGGATATCGTCAGAGGGATTCGGAAAGTGGCGGAATACTATAAAAAATAGAGCTGTAAGCAAGCGCAAGGTCCCCTGCTTCTTCCGAATGAGAGAGAAGCAGGGGACCTTGACGCGCTTTCACACTTTAGGAATTCATAATGGCGATCATCTTCTCGGCGAACTCCTCCGCGGATTCGATTCCTGCCCAGAATAAGTGCATTTCTTTCACGATCTCTTCGATATCGCTAGTGTCACCGAACAGTTCGTCAATGAAATAGCTGTTCATCGTAATGTCCTCGTTGATATGCAGCGATTGGAACAGCGATGTGCTCCAGTTCTTCTCATTGACTTGCCGGAGCGGGGACATTAAGTTCGCCTCCTTGCCCAGCTTCTCCTGCATGGAAGGAGAGAGCGCCTTCTGCACGAAGCGGATGGCCATCTCCTGTTCGTTGCTGGCTTCGGGAACCATGAACGCATTGGCTGTGAGCAGCGTGCCCTTATGGTCGCCGAATGGCATTGACGCGACTTTAGGCTCAAAGCCGCTGATGCTGTCGCTCCAACCCGCCATCTCGAGCGAGGTCGTCATCATCATCGCCGCTTTTCCCTTGATGAAGGCTTCCGAATTGAGGAGGTATTGCGGCGATAAAGTAGCAACGCGATGCCGGTACAAGAGGTCGTGTATTAATGTGAGTGTTTTGACTAGCGGCGCCTTCTCGCAATTGGCCTTGAAGCCGCCTCCGTTCTGCAGAACGAGCACAGGCCAACGCCCGAGTGAAGAAGATAAGGATAAGCCGTACTGGTCGTTGATCCCGTCGCCATTCGTATCCAGCGTGAGCCGATGCGCGGCCTCCAGAAACTCTTCCAGCGACCACCGTTCAGTAGGCTCAGGAACTTGATGCGTACGGAACAATTCGGGATTGTACGTTAAATAGACCGACGAAAAGGTACTGATCGCTCCTTGCAGCTTCTGATCCCGCAGGAATGCTTCGCGAAGGCGCGGATAAATCATAGTGGAGTAGTCCGGGAGATAAGGCATCAGGTCAAGGAACTCCAATGATGTGTCCGCATTTCTGAAATGACGGTCGGTTGCAAGAATGACATCCGGCTGGAGCCCAAGCTCCACACTGGACTCAACGGAATCCCAGAAATCATTCGCCGAGAAGTTGAGGCACTTAATTTTCACATTGGGATTCTCTTGTTCAAACTCTTCAATGATGAGGGGAAGCCCATGATCGAAGAAATGAGAGGGAGATACGGAGAAGATCCGCAGCACCTTGTCAGATGAATTCTCCACGATCAAGTCGGGGTTTACGATCGTGCCTTGCCCGACTTTTTTAATGATTAATCCTTCCTGCGCCAATTGCTCCAGTGACTTTCTGACGGAAGTCCGGCTAATGCTGTAATGATTGCACAGATCGTTCTCCGACATGAGGAAGTTGCCTGGCTTGATGTAGCCGGACATAATTTGTTCGCGCAAAATATTGGCGAGCTTGGAATATCGGAATTTGCTTTCTCTTTTCATTTTTTTCGACTCCTGTACCCATTCAATTATCGATCTTATGCTCCTATTTTAGTTCAGAATTGAAATGAATACAAGTTCAATACAATACGAAGAGGTTCCATTTATTTGTCGGCCCCAAAATCATTGCAAACTTTACTGGTAATTTCTTGCGATTCATAATAGAATACAAGTATGATACATATATCTAATTATTCGATGAGAAGAAAGGGGTTATCGGGGATGATTCAATTAGCTATCGATGGAGGAATACCGGTTCGAACGAAAGCGTTTCCACAATGGCCTGTATATGGGGAGATGGAGGAACGCCTGTTGCTGGAGGTTCTTCACTCAGGGAAATGGGGAGGCAGCACACCGGACAAGCTGAAGCGATTGGAAGCGAAATTCGCAGAAATTCATGATGCGGCGTATGCAGTCAGCGTGATCAATGGCACCGTAGGCATTACTGTAGCGCTTCAAGCGGCAGGGGTCCGCGCGGGCGATGAGGTCATCATGCCGCCTTACACCTTCATAGCGACGGCCACTTCATCATTGCTCTTCGGAGCGATTCCGGTATTTGCCGATGTGGAGGAAGATACACTTCAACTGGACCCCGAGAAGGTTGAGGCGGCGATTACGCCCAGGACGAAGGCGATTGTCACGGTGCATATCGGGGGCGCGCCCTCCAACATGACAAGGCTCAAGGAAATTGCGGATCGTCACAGCCTTCGCTTGATTGAAGATTCGGCTCAGGCTGTCGGAGCGCAATGGGAGGGGAAAGGCGTCGGCTCGCTGGGCGATATGGGCACGTTCAGCTTCCAATCCAGCAAGAATGTCAACTCCGGAGAAGGAGGCATGATTCTGACGAACGACAAGGACTTGGCGGATATGGCATGGTCCCTGACGAACGTAGGACGAATTAGAGAGGGCGCATGGTATCAGCATGAGCATATCGGATGGAACCTGCGAATGACGGAATTTCAAGGAGCTGTGTTGCTGGGGCAATTGAGCAGGCTTGAAGAGCAGCTGGCTGTCAGAGAGCGCAACGGAGTATTGCTTACAGAGCTTCTGAGCGAGACGGAAGGCATCGAGGTGCTGCGCAGGGATCCCCGTATTACCAGGCATGCCTATCATCTCTATATGTTCAAGCTTGCTCCGGAATTAGCGGATTCGGTTGACAAGAACGATGTGATTGCCAAGATAGCGGCGGAAGGCATTCCTGTGAGCGCCGGTTATGTTTCTCTGCATTTGAATAAGGCGGTACTGAATGAGATCGAGCGATGGACGGGCAGCAGGCCCAGCTATTCGTGCCCGATTAGTGAGAAGCTGAGCAGCAAGCAGTCCATCTGGGTGCATCAAAACGCTCTGTTGGCGGAAGAAGCGGATATGCACGATATTGCCGCAGCTGTGAAGAAGGTGGTACAGTCTCTGACGATTAGGAAGTAAAAGATGAAGATGTTTAAAAGATGCTGAACAAAAAGGAGCGATGAGCTATGCGAACAAGATGGCAGCGAATGATGAGAAATGCTGGTATTCTGTCTATGTTTCTTAGTGTGGGATTGGCCCTGTTGCCTTCGAGTGGCTGGGCCGAGAGAGCGGATGCCGTGAGCGCGGCGGAAGCTGTTCTGCTGAATCCGGGCTTCGAGCAGGCAGCGGACAGCAAGCCTGTGGACTGGCAGCTCTATGAGGCTGTGTCCGTGGTCGAATCAGTCTATGATCCGGTCCGCAGCGGTTACCGCAGCGTGAAGCTGGTGGATGCAAGTCAGAGCTCCGGCAACGGGCTGCGAAGCCATCCGCTTGCTGTCGATCCGGGCCAAAGCTATACCGCTTCCGTCTACGGCTGGAACGAATCCGGAACGTCGCAGCTGTACCTTGAGTTCTGGAACGAAGCGGGCACGCGGATCGGTGTTCAGACGGCGAACGTACCCGGGCTTCAGCAGTGGAAGCAAGTGAGCATCACGGCCGACGCTCCCGACGATTCCTCGTACGCCACCTTGTTATTGTATCAGCACGTGACGAATGTCGGCACCAGTTTTATTGACGATGCCGATTTTGGTTTGACCGATCTGAGTTACCCGCTCAATGGAGATTTCGAGGAAACCTCTCAAGGACAACCGACTGTCTGGGTGCCGCTGGGCAGCGGGACGGCCTACAGTACTGCTAGCGAGCCCATCATCAGCGGGGAATACAGCGTGAAGATAGAAGATCCAAGCGCTTCCGCCAACTCGGGCTTGCGCAGCGCACCGATGCCCATCACGCCGGACAATCGCTATCGGGCGACCGTACAGTCCTATAATGAAGCTGGAGTATCCCAGTTGTATCTGGAATATTGGAATGCTGCCAATCAACGCATCGATGTGAAGATCGCTACGAATGGTGATATAGGACACTGGCAGCCGCTTGCGATCGAATCGTATGCGCCGGAGGACGCGGAATATGCGACACTGCTGTTATATCAGCACAAATCGAATATTGGCGTTGTTTTTTTTGATCGAGCACAGTTTGAAGTCGTTCCGCCGGAGCCCGTTCGGGAGTTCCCGTTGTTGACGGAGGGGCATCCCCGTCTGTACTTCACCGGGGACGAGCTTCCGGGATTGCGGGCCAGAGCGGAGGATGCGGTCAACGCGCCGTTCGGTGCGACCGGTCAGCAGCTTTGGGAATCAGTGGAATCGAACGCGACGCAATACTTGACGGAGAGCGAGTTCTCCTTGGCCTATTACGGCGGCAAGATCGTCACGTTCCCGCTGCCTCCGGTTCAACCGGGACCGATCGAGAACCCGCCGGGCTTCAATAGTCCATACCCTTATTGGACGATGATGACCCGGGGAATTCAGGATCGCCTGGAGACGCTTAGTCTTGCGTATGCTGTGACAGAGAATACAGATTATGCGGACAAGGCGAAGTCGTATATGCTTTCGCTGGCGAATTGGGATACCTGGACGGACCCGACGTATCCGTGCGGCGGCTATACTTGTCTCGATACGGCACATCTTACTTTCGGCGTCAGCATGGCGCTGGATATTCTGTACGACGAGTTGACGGAGCAGGAACGGTCGCTGGTGCTGAACGCATTGGAGAATAAAGGACTCAAGCCGCTCTTTAAAGATGTACTGGGGCAGATCGACCACAACATCCAGACGCTTCGCGCAGCGGCGCTTGGCAGCGGAGCCGCCGTGCTGCTCGGCCACAGTTCTAATGCCAACGCATACTTGACCCGGGCGATGACTTACTACGAATGGTACCTGGACGAGCGGATGGAGTCCGGACGACAGGAAGGCTTGCTCTATACGAGCTACGCTACTGACAATATGATTAAAGCGTTCGACCATATTGACCGGGTGACCGGCGTCCGGGAGTTGGCGGATCACCCATTTCTGAATGATTTCCTTGTTCGCTGGGTTCTGTACTCGCTTGCTCCTGGAGGAGGCGGTCTCGCCAACTTCTCGGACTCCAGCACGGCCAACTATTTCGGCCTGACGATGAACGTCATCAATGCATGGCTGGACAACGGCCAGGCGGGCTGGTACTTGCAAGAAACCAAATCGGCGGCCGGCGGACTGGCCGGGTTCCTGTACTTCCGGCCGGATGCGGCGATAGCTTCTCCGGACGAATGGCCGGAATCGGCCGTGTTCGACGAGATCGGCTGGGCCGCTCTCCGCTCCGGCTGGGAGGAAGACGACATCCTGTTCACGATGATCGCCAATGATTCCAGGCTGGGTCATAACCATTATGATCAGAACAGCTTCCAGATCGCGACGAACCGTTCATGGATCGCCGGAGATCCCGGCTATCAGGATTATGTCGCCGGCCCCGCGAACGACTTTACAGTCCGCATGGGACACAGCACGATCCAGGTTGACGGGCAAGGACAGAATGCGTTAGGCGGCGGTGAACTGACCAGAGGCATGCTCGCTCCGACATATGATTATATTAAGGGTTCAGCGGCAGACGCCTATGGCAATCCGAGCTTGGAGAAATATGATCGCCACGTGGTGTACATGAAGGAACCGGGTTATGTCGTCATGCTGGACGACCTTCAGGCTCAAGTGCCGCGCACTTATGACTGGCTCTTGTACAGCGGCGGCCTGGAAGCGTTCGAGATCGACGGTGAGCCCGTATCCGCCGGTGTTGTCGAGCAGGGGAGCGAGCTGTATTTGCGCAGCGGCGGTGCGGAGCTGGCGGCCAGATTTCTGGGGCCGACTGAGTCGCCCATGAGCGTGACGATGTATCCGGGAGCGGAATCGTATGGGTATTACTCCAAAGTAGGAAGCGGTGAGGCGAAGACGGATCATCAGTTTCTGTCGGTGCTGAAGATGCAGCCTTATCACGTGATCGGCCAATTCGACGAGTCGAATCTGCTTCCGCTTGCGGACAGCTCGGGGCGCGAGGTGAAGCTCGTGTCGGCCGTCGGCAGCACGGTCATTTTTTATCGCGGACTGGATGTTGGGGATTACATGACCGTAACCGTCGAGGCTCCGGAGGACGGCAACTATACGGTGTTAAGTCATTTTCTGCATTCACCGTCATACGGCCAGGTGCAGGTGTATGTGGATGGCCAGCCATTAGGCGGAGTCTATGACGGATATGCGGCAGATATAACGCCTTCTGAAGCATTTACGCATGACGATCTGTATCTGACGGCAGGAGAGCATTCGATCCGTTATGAAGTCATCGGGAAAAATGAAAGCTCCGGCAATTATTTTATCGGGCTCGATGCGATTCAACTGCTGCCTGAAGGAGAGAATAACCCGGAATACGCCAGACCGACAGTCAATGCCCAGTGGCTGCAGGGCAGCGGGGCAGTCGGAGCGAAAGTGAATCGTGAAGACGGCAGCGGTATACAGGATCGGGTCGTATTCAAGCTTGAATCCGGAGGTTACGTGATCGACGGTATTAAAAGCGATGCAGAACAAGCCGTCGTAAGCTTGCGGAATAACGGGGGAACTGATGACAGCGTAGCGGGTTATGGGATGACGCGGGGCACGACGCTTCGGGACGAGGGTCAGACGCTGCTGGAAGGCAGCTTGCCATTCAGCGCTTCGATCGACTTCGAGCTGGCTGGGACGGATGCCTCTGGAGTGGTGGAGCTGGAGCAAGCGCAGACCATTCGTCTGTATGCTCCGGAAGCGGCATTCGTGATCTTAAATGGAGTCTTGCTGCAGGAAGGACAATATACGATAGACGAGACGTCAGGAACGATCGAGATCAGTCTGGAAGAGGGCAGGCATAACCTGCGCATTGAAGCGCCGGCAGCCGGCATCAACTCGTTGATCGATGCTTTCGAGACATCGGAAGAGCTGCAAGGACCGATGCTTGAACCGCTCCGGAATCGTATCCGGCAGACAGAGCATCATAGAAACAAAGGGAATCTCCCGCAAGCCAGACATCATTTGCAAAAGTTTATCGACCGTTTGCATCAGGAATCCCTGCAAGGCTTCATTAGCGATGCTGCCAAAATAAAGCTGAATGAGGCGGCGGAACAATTCATGGCCAGATTGATAGAATAGGCAAGTTGGTATTGGCCTTATAATAAGGGCGACTCTACGGAGTCGCCTTTTTATAAAAATACCTGTTATATACTTGTATTATTTTATTGTCCGATGTATACTGTTTTATATCACTTTGTATGCGGTTACATAGTAAGGGAGTGAAGAAAATACATATGGCGGAACAAGTATTGATGCAGCAAGCGGCTTCGAAACGACAGTCCCTTCTGCGCTCTATTTATCGTCACAAATGGCTGTACTTTATGATGATCCCGGGGATTCTATATTTCGCTATCTATCATTACGGTCCCATGGGGGGCTTGATGATTGCTTTTCAAGATTACAACTTGTTGAAAGGGGTATTCGGAAGTCCCTGGGTCGGCTTTCAGAACTTTGCCTTCATTTTCAACACGCCTGACTTTTACCGGCTTCTATCTAACACATTGATCATCAGTGTGTATCGCATCGTCTTCGGGATGCTGCCGGATGTCCTTCTTGCGATCCTGCTTAACGAGATTCGTTCCGTTTGGTTCAAGAAGACGGTGCAGACGATTACATATGGACCTTATTTTCTTTCGTGGGTCGTCATTTACGGGATCGCCTTTGCCTTCCTGTCCAACGAAGGCCTGTTGAATTTCGGGTTGAAATCAATGGGAGCGAATCCGGTCGAGTTCCTTACCGCGGATGAATATTTCCGGAGCATTCTCGTCGTAACGGATATTTGGAAGAATACAGGCTATGGCGCAATCATCTATTTGGCTTCCTTGGCAGCGATTAATCCTCAGTTATACGAAGCGGCAGTTGTGGACGGCGCGGGGCGCTGGCGACAAATATGGCATATTACGCTCCCTGGTATTCGAGATGTATTCGTTCTGCTGCTGATCTTGCGTATCGGGCACATTCTCGATGCGGGCTTTGATCAAGTCTACATTTTCTTGAATGCAAGAGTGTATGAAGTCGGTGATATTATCGATACCTGGGTATTTCGGATGGGGATAGAAGAATTGAACTTTAGCGTAGCGGCCGCCACAGGATTTTTCAAATCCATTATCGGGCTCGTGCTCGTGATCCTTGCAAACCAGATCGCCAAGAAGCTCGGCGGATCGGGAATATGGTAGAGGAGGGCTCCCATGTCATACCAGCTTCATAAAACCAAAACGGATCGGGTGACGGACGTTGTCATCTACGGCGTACTCGGTTTGTTCACACTGTTCACGTTATTCCCGCTATATTATGTTGTCGTCATGTCGATTACGCCGATAACCGAGGTGCTCAAAAACGGCGGGTTCGTCATTATTCCGAAAGGATTTACGCTGGATGCGTACAGAGCGATATGGGAGAGCCAGGCGGTGCCGAAGGCGCTCAAAGTTACGATATTCATTACGGTTGTAGGCACTTTTTTAAACCTGGTTGTTACCGCGCTTCTAGCTTACCCCTTATCGAAGAAGTCGCTTCCAGGCCGCAACATACTGCTCTTTATGATTGTGTTCACCATGCTGTTTAACGGTGGATTAATTCCTCTGTATCTGGTTGTGCGAGCGACGGGGCTGCTGGATTCCCTCTGGGCGATGATCATTCCGGGCATGGTGTCGGCCTTCAACCTGCTTATTATGAAGACGTTCTTCGAGAATTTGCCTGAGGAAATTGAAGAGGCAGCCAAGGTGGACGGCTGCGGCGAAGTGTCCACGCTGGTCCGCATCGTATTGCCGCTCTCCACTCCCATCATGGCGACACTAGGCCTGTTCTATGGCGTCACGCACTGGAATGAATACTTTAAAGGCATTATGTATTTGAATGACAAAGCTTTGTACCCGATACAGGTCGTCTTGCGCAATATGATCACGACGCCGAATGTCAGTCAGGATCTGATGCTTTCCAATCCGGGACTCATTCAGGCATTGCCGCCGGAGACGGTGAAGATGGCCGTTGTCGTAGCTGCGCTGCTGCCCATTTTGGCGGTTTACCCTTTTCTCCAGAAGTATTTCTTGAAAGGAATGCTGCTTGGAGCCATTAAAGGTTAAATCATAGAACTTCTTGGTCCTGCAAAAAAGGTTTGAAGAAGACAAACATTTTAGGAGGGGAAGTCTTTGGAAAAAAGAAAATTGAAAGTATGGCTTGTTGTTCTGATAGCGATGGTCATGATGGTGAGCGCTTGCAGCAACGCTAATAACGACGGCAAGACGAACACATCCAAAGCAGAAGGCGAGAATTCATCGGGTAAAAGCAACAATGGGGATGGAGAAGGCGCCAAAAATGAACGGGAACAGCTTGAACTCAACTGGTATGTTGCCGGCTCCGAGGTTAGCAACAACGCTGTCATGCCTTCAAGCAAGGATGACTTTGTCAAGCAGGCGATTGAAGAGAAGTTTAATGTCAAGCTGAACTTTACGTCGTCCCTGTATTCGGCCGATTATGAGAAGCAGCTCAATACGAAGCTGGCAGCCGATCCGCCGCATCTGTTCGTAGCGGGAGGCCGACAATCCCAGACGCTGACACTTGACGGATTGCTTGCGGATATGACACCGTTCGTCAACCCGGAGACGATGCCTAATTATTTCGAGTACTGGGTGTCGGAGCAAGAGCTGGAACGCTATGCGATCGAAAATTCCTTCGTTCGGGCTCCAGTTCCGTTCAGCCGTAATCGTTACACTTCCTATTATATTCGCAAGGACTGGCTAGACAAGCTTCAGCTGGAGGTGCCAAGCAGCTATGAAGACATGCTTGAAGTCATGCGTAAATTTACATTTGACGATCCGGATGGCAACGGCGCGGGCGATACTTACGGAATGAGCGCATCCGGCAATGGCCTTACTTACTCAGGCGACTTCCCACAGATGGTTCACAATGAGCTATGGGCCATGACGTTCGATAAAGAGAAGGGCACTTATCGCGATGGCGGCACCGATCTTGAGATGGAGAAGATTCTGACAGAAATCAAAGCGATGCTGGCTGAGAACATCGTTGATCCCGACTGGTTCTTGAACAAGGGGACGGCGCATTGGGATAAGGCGGCGAACGGCAAGGCGGGGATCGTCATGGGTCATGCCAAGGATTTCGCCCTTGATGCGAATCCGAACAGCATTCAGAGCCGAATAAAAGCGATCATCCCAGAAGCCGAGTTCGTGCCGTTCACGCCATTCGGCCAAGAGAAAGGGTTGACGTTAAGCGCACTGCCAGGGAATCCGTTCGCCTTCCATACAACCGTAGCGGAGAAAGAGCCTGAAGCGATCAAACGCAGTGTTGAAATTCTGGATTGGCTGGCCAGCGAAGAAGGATATTTGCTGACAAAGTACGGACAAGAAGGCGTTCATTATACGCGCGAAGGCAATACGATTACTGTGAAGGAAGCATACAATGAAGTGGCCTCCTGGTTGTCCTTATACGGATTCTTTACCCCGAAGGACGATGCGAACCAGCTCGGTCTGACGATCATCGATCCTACCTATACCGAGCGCGATCTTGCAATCGTTGATGAAATTCGCAGCTATCCTGTGAAGGAACATATCGGCACGAACGTAGCGCCGCCGGAGGGGGCGGATCTGGGTGCCTTGCG
Organism: Paenibacillus sp. J5C2022; assembly: GCF_025567625.1. Classification (GTDB taxonomy): domain Bacteria; phylum Bacillota; class Bacilli; order Paenibacillales; family Paenibacillaceae; genus Pristimantibacillus. The sequence goes on from NZ_JAOQJC010000071.1 coordinate 16,643, forward strand.
AACGAAGATGAGAGAGTATCATGTGAAGGTTCTGTTCGAAGAGCCGGATGCATCGAATTGGCCCAAATATCATGAAGAGCTTATGACGACCTTCCGCGGCAGAGACACGTTCAATGCTTATGCCGAGCAGATCGGCGCGGCGCACGGCATTGAGGTGGTTTTCGACGAAGGCAGTGTTGATCAGTAGGAACTGCTCAGCGAAGCAAGGATCATGCGGCATTGTGCTGTATGATCCTTTGCTATGCGAGGGGAAGTTGCTGCGGCTGTTCATGTTGACAAAGGAATAGAAAGGGAGTAAGGTTGAAAAAGATACAAGTATATAACAGGTTATTAGTGATCTACGAATGTCAACACAACAGAAAGGAAGACGTTCCATGCGAATGGCTAGAGTTGGAATTTTATTAGACAAGAGAGCGGTGGAAAGGCGTCACCGTTATGGGTTGAATGTATTCGAGTCGTATATAGGCGAGGTGCTCGGTCATGCCGGGCTGCCCTATGAGTGGATTGACGGGGTTAACGATATCATTTCCGTGAAGCCTGATGTGCTAATCGTTGCCTGTATGGACGACAATCAAGCGACTGTGGAATTGATCTGGTCTTATGCCGAGGCAGGCGGCACCGTTATTTCATACGGGGGATTGCGGCCGCTGGCGTCCAGACTAGGCTGCTATGAAGAGCGTGAGATTCAGATAGGTTATGCCTTGACTGCTGATGAAGCCGACCGCCTGCCGCTTCGCTGCTTGAACGCGACACCCTGGAAGCAGACAAATTCGGATGCATACTCCGTTAAGCCAATTGGGACCGTTCTTAAAGAGGGACCGAACGGATCGCCGTCGGGTGCCGCGTTGCTCAGATTCCAAGTCGGGCAAGGCTTCATCGAACGCTGGTCCATGAATATTCCGGCTACCATTGTACGTTTTCAGCAAGGGACAGGACCGGTAATCAGCGACGGCATTCCTGCTCGAGACGGAACCGGCGCGGTGGACGAAGATATTTTGAAGGCGGATGACCGTATCGCATTAGACTGGGATTATGATCGCATGAGGACGGAGACGGGCGCGCCATATTTCGCTTATCCTTATGCGGACCTGTGGAGAGAGAAGCTGCTCGGGCATCTGCTGCAATGCGTATCGGCACTGGACTTGACGCTTCCCTTCATCGGATATTGGCCCGACGGGGTGTCTTGCGTGGCCATGATCTCCCACGACAGCGACCTGAATATGGATGAAACGGCCGAGACGACGCTCAAGGTATTGAAGGAATGCGGCATTCATTCGTCATGGTGCATGATCGAGCCGGGATACAGCCCTCCTATTTACGAGAAGGTTATTCGGGAAGGACATGAATTGGCATTCCATTTCAATGCGCTGGTTGAGCAGCAAGGACAATGGGACAGAGCGGAATTTGATCGTCAATATCAATGGTTGAAAGATGCTACGGGTCTGGATCACTTCGCCTCGAACAAAAATCACTATACCCGCTTTGAAGGATGGGGCGAATTGTTCGAATGGTGCGAGCGGAACGGCATTGAAGCCGACCAGACGAGAGGCCCGAGCAAGAAGGGCAACATCGGCTTCCTGTTCGGCACATGCCATCCGTACTTTCCGATCGCATGGTTCGATGAAGGCAACCGCACTTACAACGTATTGGAGATCAGCTTCCTGACACAGGATTTGGACCATTGGAACTTGGCGGATTCCAGCGTGATTGTACCGTTCCTGGAGCAGGTGAGACGTGTGGAAGGTGTCGCGCATTTCCTGTTCCACCAAGTTCATATTCACGAGCAGCCAGCCGTGACGCAAGCGCTGGGAAGGGTTGTCCGCGAGGCGACAAGCAGGGGATTCCAGTTCTGGACGTCCAAACAAGTGAACGATTGGGAGCGGGCGAGGAGAAAGGCGCGAATTGCCGGAGTATGGTTCGACGGCGAAGTTGTCGTTGAGGGTGCGGAGCAGCTTGAGAACGCTGTCGTCTATGTTCCGGTGGCTGCCGGTATGTCCGATATGGAGACGGAAATGCGATTCGGCGTTCCATGCAAAAAGATTGTACTCAATCCATCCCGATAACGGGAGCGTCAATGAAACGATCGATTATATCTGAATGGTAAGGAGCTATTCTCGCTTATGAACCTTCAAACAGATGAAATTATAGGACAGTCGCTGCAAGTGCTCAAGGGAACCTCATCATTTCTTTCGGATGTGAAGGACTGTCATAGGGAGCAAGTTTTTGACTCGCTGGCTGCCATATTGTCGACGCCCAACAAGGTGCATAAAGCTTTCTTGCGCATTCCGCTTGAGAATGGCAACGTGAAGCGAATACCGGCATACCGTATTCAGCATAACGATACGCTTGGTCCTTATAAAGGCGGCATCCGTTTTCACGAATCGGTCAACGAAACGGAAGTAGCCAATCTGGCTGCCCTGATGACGCTCAAAAACGCTCTTCACGAAATTCCGTTCGGCGGCGGCAAAGGCGGCATTATTATTAATCCGCAGCATTATACCGCAAAAGAGCTCAACTTGATCTGCAAAAAGTATGTGCAATATTTCAACGATATTTTGGGACCCGACAAAGATATTCCCGCACCGGATATGGGCAGCGGCGAGCGCGAGATGGACTGGATGATGTCGGAATACAAAAGCATTAATCCCGGGAAGCCTTATCTGGGCAGTTTTACTGGAAAAAGCACGGTGAGCGGAGGCTCGCTGGGCCGCAAGGAGGCTACAGGCAAAGGCGTTTACTTCTCATTTCGTTATATGCTGCATCATTATGCAAGCGATCACCGTGAATGGCTGACCGGCACCGACAACCGTTTCGCCCGATCGTTGCTTGCGCTGGCCGACCAACCGCGGCCGCTTACCGTGGCTGTCCAAGGCTTCGGCAACGTCGGTGCGGTTGCCGCCTTGGAGGCGCATCGCTGCTCCCATATGAACGGAAAGGTCGTCGCTGTAAGCGACCGCAACGTCACGTTATACCATGAGGACGGGCTTCCCGTTCCCGTCTTGTACGAATATTCGTCTCGGCATTGGGGCGATTTGCCGAAGACCGCCGAGGAGCTTGCCTCGCTTGGCGTGCATGCTCAAATTTTGGAGCGCGAGCAGGTGCTGTTTTTGGATGTCGATGTGTTGTTCCTAGCGGCATTGCAGGATCAGGTGCGAGAGGACAATGTCGAGCAAGTGCGGGCGCGCTTCATTGTGGAAGGCGCCAACGCGCCAATTACGGGGAAAGCTGATGCGGCTTTGGCCAATCGCGACATTATCGTGATTCCCGATATTTTGGCCAATGCGGGCGGCGTTATCGTCTCTTACTTTGAATGGCTGCAAGATCGCGAGACACAGTTTTACGACGAGGATCAGGTTTACAATTTGCTGTATGGCAAGATGCAAGGAACAATGAACGGCATATTGCCCGCTTTTTTCGCAGATGGGCTTACGCTTCGGCAAAACTGCTACAAGCATGCGGTAATGAAGCTGTCTACAGCGCTGTATCGCCAGGGAAAGCTGTTTTAGTATGGGAAGCGGCTTGATCGAAGCTGACTAATCGAAGCGGCCTGATCCGTTATTGGAGCGGGCCGCTTGCACATTCGGGCAGTTTGGAGCAAAAAGATTGCGGAGCAAAGAGGGATGGCGATGCCGTTGCTTGTCGCCCGTAAGGTGTGGGAGCAAGGTGTAGGAGCTGGAGCAGGTTTAGGAGCAGCAGGAGCGGTAGGAGCTGGAGCAGTTTAGGAGCATTAGGGGCAGTAGGAGCAAGTAGGAGCAG
>NZ_JAOQJC010000072.1 GCF_025567625.1 Paenibacillus sp. J5C2022
AACGAAATAAGCTCGATGGCAACCGTAAGAGTATGTAACGAGAGCGAGTAACGAGAGCGAGTAACGAGAGTGTGTAATGATAGTGTGTAACGAGAGCGAGTAACGAGAGCGTGTAGTGTAGAATGGAACGTCCAAGCACAAACGGCAAGCCTGTCAGCCGTCAGAGTGAATTCTTGTTGAAATAAAAGAAAGATCAATTTATAATACAGGTATGAAACATATACCTTTTTCTATCATAACATATGGGAGGTGCGTGCCTGAATAATACGCCGTTTTGAAAACGTTATCATTGTTACTTGGCAAGACAAATCGCTGAACGGAATAAGGAGGAGATGCATTATGCGCACTTTTCGAACAGTATTTACTTGGCTGACAATCGCGGCATTGCTTGCGGGAAACTTGACGTTAGCTTCAAACAAGGCTCAAGCCGAGACGGAGGAATCGGTCACAACTGTGTATTCATTCGCAGATCTGGTCAATATGCCGAATGATCCGGCATGGCATGTTGACGCCACGAACCCGGCAGATATGCGGGTCACGGCATACACCATACAGTTAATGAACAACGATCCTCAACCGGATGTTAACGGCGAATACATAACGATTAACTTCTATGTACCGGAAAGCCGGTATTATGACCTCGACATGGTCTACAGGAAAAATATAGCGGGCGGTTATGCTGATATCGCAATTGATGATCAGACCCTCGTAACCGGCCATAGCTTTTACAACCCCTCAAGCACTAATTCCACCCTCTATACTGCCAGTGTAGCGACAGGATTAAAACTGTCCAAAGGCATCCATACGTTAACCTTCACGGCAAATGACACAGTACAACTGCCGTCGAACGGCAATTATTACCTCTATTTGTATCTTCAGCAGTTTGAACTGATCGGCAAGGAGCTGTTCCTGGATCTGGATACTGTCGAAATAACAGCGCCGGAAACGAATCTGCAGCTTGGCGAATCCGTTCCGCTCACTGTGGAAGCCAGGCTTAACGACGGTACGTCGGTGCCGGTAACGCATAGCGTGTATGTGGAGAGCGGGAATCCCGAAGTTGTTAACGTGACGGCTAATGGCCAGCAATTTACAGTGACAGCCTTGGCGGAAGGGAGCGCTGTCGTCAGCGCGGAGATGACCTATGCAGGGACGACGCAACGCGGTGAGTTGACGTTCTACGTCGGTGAAGTTCCGGAACCTGGAGCCGTATACACTTATGACTTCAAGCAGCCTGTGGATTCGACAATCGAGACAGCGGGATGGGAAATTACCGACTTCCTGCTTCCTCTCGGCGCAGGCTCGTACCGGCATCAAGTGTACGGCATTCAGGTCCAGGCCGGCGGCGTCGGGCAATATATCGAATTCGACATCATGGTTCCGGAGTCCGGCATCTATCAGGTGAAATTTAACGGAGCAGGATCTTCAGGCGGGGCTGTCGGCACCGTACGGATCGACGGGGAGCCCGCTGGAGACTACCCGTTCTATTCGGCCAATTATGTGCAGGAGAAGGGACAAGTCGGCATGAAGACATTCGAGCTGGATAGCGGCATTCACAAGCTGCGCCTGGAGGTTAAGGAACAGGCTGGCTATTACGCTCTGTATCCCGGCGAGCTGCAGCTTGTGGAGACGGGGGGATTCCCGGATCTATTAGCGCAGATTGAGGCATCGCTTCTTCGGAACGGACTGTTCGTCGGGGATCATGTCCAAGTGAACGTAAGGGGAACCTACGGCAACGGAGAAGCTGCGGATTTAAGCGATGCGGACATGACGGTTGTCAGCAGTGATGAGACGGTTGTCCTCCCGGACGCAGGCATCGGCATTGAGGTGATCGGTCCCGGTACGGCAACACTTGCCGTAACAGTTACGCTGCGGGGCGTCACCTTGCAGGATACGATTGAAGTGAGCTCGCAAGAAGTGTCCAGCAGCAAGACGAGGAGTACGTATTATACGGAAGAAAAGATTGCGGCGGCGAGAAGCAACATTCTGACATATGATTGGGCCATAAGCGAGAAGGAAGGCGCAGTCACCGAAGCCGACAAATATGCAGCGATGGGCTACGAACAGCTGTGGAAGCTCGTGACGCCGCAGACGCTTCCGCGCAGCTACGGGGTTAATCAGAAGCTTGGCAGCCCGATTACCGGGACGGAGATTAACCAATACGGCAATTACCCTTGGTTGGCCGATACGGAGAATCATCCATGGAAATTGATCGATCCCAGCAGCGGGTATATGTTCCCGACGAATGATTTTGGCGCTTATTACGAAAGCGGCTTGGACGCGAACGGCATTTTCCGCCAGGAGCTTGCCGACAAGAGTCTGCTTGTCAATACGCTGTACCCCGAGAAGGGTACGACCTGGGGAGTGGACGACGGGAACGGCTGGATTGACGAGAATGGCAACCGCTGGACATTCATCGCCTATTATAACCACTGGAAATTATGGCGCTCCGGGGAGATCAGCAAAGCGATCAATTCGCTGCGAGACGCTTATGTCTACACCGGGGATATGAAATATGCCCGTGCAGGCATCGTTTTGCTGGACCGAATTGCGGATGTGTATCCGGAGATGGACGTTTCCGCCTATAGCGCTACCGATTTTTTGAATTCCCATGGCGGAACCGGGGAAGGGAAAATTATCGGTTCGATCTGGGAAACGGGATTGGTGAAAGACTTCATCAGCGCGTATGACGCATTCTTCCCGGTTATCGATGATGCTGAAGTGATTGCGTTCTTAAGCGGCAAAGCGGAGCAATATGATCTTGGCGTGCTGAAAACATCTGCAACCGGTATTAAGCGCAACGTGGAGGACGGCATACTGCGGCAGGTGTATCCAGCGGTGAAAAATGCGCAAATTCGCGGCAACAACGGGATGCATCAAACGACGCTGGCATTGGCCGCGGTCGTGCTTGACACGTTGCCGGAGACGAAGGAATGGCTGGACTTCAACTTCCAGTCCGGCGGCTTATTATCCGGACCGTGGCGGGTGACAGGCGGCAACGTCCTATCTCTGCTCGTGAATGATGTGGACCGTGACGGAGCCGGCAGCGAAGCGTCTCCCTCATATAACAACCTGTGGATCGGGTTGTTCCAGGAGATGGCGGATATTCTGGACGGCTACGACTTGTATCCGGCGGCGGATTTGTATCAAAATGTGAAGTTCCGCAAAATGTTCGCTTATCCGTATCCGCTTATGTTGAGCGACTATTATTTTCCATTGATCGGCGATACCGGCTACGCAGGGGGACCAACGAGCTTATTGAACCAAGGGCAGCTGATCAAAGCGTTCGAGAAGTATCGCGATCCTGTGTATGCGCAGCTGGCTTATTATTTGAACGGCAACCGCATTGAGGGGATTCACGGGAATATCTTCACAGATAACCCGGAGCAGATTGCTCAAGATATCGCTGCAGTAATCGAGACGCTCGGTCCGCTGGATCTGGGCAGCACGAACTTGACGGGATACGGATTCGCGGCTCTGCGCGACGGTGTTAATGATCGCAGGTTCAGCGGTCTCGGCTATAACTTCAGTCAATTGGAAGTGACGGAAGCGACGGCAGGGTATCAGCTGTATGCGAACAGCGGCACCATCCAATTCAACGCAGAGGCAGCCGGACATGCGATCGCCTTCAAGTTCGAAGTGCCGAAGTCGGACCGTTATGAAATCAACCTGAAGCCGTTCCTGGTCACGAGCTATGGCATATACGATATTTCCATTGACGGCAATATCGTACACCGCTTCGACTTCTATGGAACAAGCGGGACCACCTCGGAACCGCAGGCAATAGGGGATATGGAGCTGACCGAAGGAGAGCACACCATCCGATTCGAGGGTGTGGGTAAACGAGACAACGCTTCGAACTATAAATTGGGCGTCATCCAAATGCAGCTATTCGACGAGGCGGCGCTCACCGTCAAAAACGATCCGAACAATAAAAACACGCTGCGGGATGTGTGGATGTATTACGGTCGGAACACCGGCCACGGCCATAAGGATTCGCTTAACATCGGCATGCATGCATTCGGATTGAATCTGCTGCCGGAGCTTGGATATCCGGAGTTCGCGGACAACAATCCGCGGCGCCACGAATGGCAAAACAATACGATCAGCCATAATACAGTCGTTGTAGACGAAGGGAAGCAGCAAAATCAAATCGCAGCGCAGCCGATCCGCTTCCACGACGGAGAGATGGTGAAATTGGTGGAGGTCGAGGCGCCGAACGTATATCCGCAGACGGAGCTGTACCGCAGAACGACGGCGATGATCCGTGTGGATGACGAGAACTCCTATGCCGTTGACTTCTTCCGGGTGCAGGGCGGAGAGGATCATCATTTCAGCTTCCACGCAGCCGATGCGGTAGTGACTACCGATGGATTGCAATTGACCGATCAGCCGACAGGAACGTATGCGGGGCCAGACGTGGAGTTCGGCAATCGTCCAGCCGACGACAGCGTGTCCGGCGGAGGGTATATGGGGAGCGGCTTCCACTACTTGAAAAATGTTGCAAGGGACGAAGCGCCTTCAGATGAATTCAGCGTAGATTGGAATGTGAAAGATACGTGGGATATTTTCGGCAATGGCGCCGGTGCGTTAACCGACGTTCACCTTCGCCTCACGATGCTCGGAGCGACGGACGATGTCGCATTGGCCGACGGGGTGCCGCCGCAGAACAAGCCGGGCAATCCTGCAAGCATGCGTTATTTGATCGCGCATCGCGAGGGAGACAATCTGGAGTCGACGTTCACCTCTGTCATCGAGCCTTACAAGGGTGAGCGGTTCATCGCTTCGATCGAGGCTGTGCCTGTGACGAAGACTGACGGAGCAGCGGTGTCGGAGCATGAAGTCAGAGCGGTAAAGGTGACGCTCGCGAACGGCAGAACGGATTATATCTTCAGTGCGCTGCAGGAGGATATGACGTATACAGTGGACGATACGTTCCAGTTCCAAGGAGGCTTCGGTGTCTATACGCTGGAAGAAGGACGCCAGACGATCGGTTTCATTCATGGGGGCCAGACGCTCCGGGGGACCGTGCTTGACTTTACGCAGGAACTGAGCACGGACAATGAAGTGATCGCGGACTTCGGCTCCGCTGACGTCGATCCGGCACAGATCGCAGGGACTTATATCTACATTGAAAATGATGGGGTTCGCAATGCAAGCTACTATATAAAGGAAGCGACTCGTCTGGAGGACGGCACTTTCCTGCTGGACGTAGGGGATGTGACGCTCATTCGGAGCTGGGCGAACCCGCTCGACTTTGAGCAAGGTTATATTTATGATGCCGCACCCGGCGCTGGCTTCCGCATTCCGCTTGCGGAGGAGTTCCTCTTCGTTCCAACCTTGGCCACATTGGAGGAACTGTTGGACAGCTGCATCACCGAAGGGGATGTAACCGGTCCAATGGCCGTACAGCTGTCGAACCGACTGAGGCAGACGGCGCATCATTGGGAGAAGGGACGGCATAGTCAGGCTGCGCACCATCTCCATAAATTCCTTGACAGCTTGAGTAAGGAATCGCTTCAGCAGCATATTGCAGATCAAGCGCGCATCTGGCTTGCCTCCGATGCCGAAGCCGTTCTGCAGCAGCTTGAGTCATAATCGGTTAGCGAGCGATATAAGCCTCAATTGGGGCGTTGGTATGTGAAAGGAGAACAGCCGGCTTATGAGCCGGCCGTTCTCCTTTATTGCATTATTAGCGTATAAGTTCCGGGGTCCCCGCAAAGTACCCCAGTAAGCTTCGAAGTAGAGTCCTACTTTATGGGGGATTTTATGCCGATAAGGAGCGTACGGGCCATATGAGTGTATGAATCCTACACTAGAGTGCCAAAAAGGAGCGTACGGGCCATATGAGTGTATGAATCCTACACTAGAGTGCCAAAAAGGGTCATTCGAGCCGAAATAGTGTATGAATCCTACACTAGAGTGCCAAAAAGGAGCGTACGGGCCATATGAGTGTATGAATCCTACACTAGAGTGCCAAAAAGGGTCATTCGAGCCGAAATAGTGTATGAATCCTACACTGGAGCGCCAAAAAGGGGGCGTGCGCAGCAAGAGAGCAGGACGCCGTCAGGCGTTTTTCTTATATCGCTCGACAAATACTTAACAAATCGCGCTTGCACTTGACGTTACGTCAAGTGTTATGCTGTTCTCAACAGGAGGTTGAGAGAGATGAATGAACAGAGAGATAACCTATATTCCATTGGACAATTCGCGAAATTGACGGGTGTGACCGAACGGACGCTTCGCTACTATGACAAGCAGAACCTGCTCAAGCCGTCCTGGCGCAACGAGCATGGCCGCCGCTTCTATAAGGATGAAGATCTGCTGCAGCTGCAAAAAATATTGACGCTGAAATTTCTGGACTTCTCGCTGGAGGAAATAGCCGGTCATCTGGCAGACCCCGGCATCAATCTGCAGCAGTCGCTGGATCATCAATACGATCTGCTTCGCATGAAGCAGAAGCAGATCGAAGCCGTTATCTCCAAGCTGGATCGCATTCGCCATATTGTGGAAGGAACGGGGACGCTGGACAACGGGCTGCTGCTCACCCTGATACACAGCGTCCAGCATGAGGAGGAGCAGCGTCAGTATCTCTCCCGTCTCATGCCTTCCACCCTGATCGACGCCATCTATATGGAAGGCAAGCCGGATCAGGAAAGACTCGATACGGAGCGCAAAATGCTGGTCCAGATGGTGAAGCTGACCGAGCTCGGAAAGGCGGGCAAGCAGCCGCAAGATCCTGAAGTCGTTCAGGCGGGGCTCCAGCTTGTCGAGATGATGAGGGAATTAATCGGCCCCATTATTAGCGAGATGTCGGAGGAGGAAGTGGAGCGCCTGGAAATTTTGGAATCGGATGAAAGCTTCCTGGACCCCAGCATATTCCCTCAGCATGTTGCGAAAGAGGATGAGCAGTTCATCTCAGCGGTAATGGACTATTTGGCGGATAAGGAAAAAGGAGGCGACCTCTTTGGACGTTAAAGGATTCCTGTCGTTAATTCGATCGCACAGTCCGGCGAAGTGGATTATTGCTGCAGCAGTGCTGCTGGGGATAGGGGAGACGCTGCTGTCATTGCTTGTCCCGCTTATGACGAAGACGCTCGTGGAGCAAATGTCGGCATCCGCGCTGGAGGCGATGACGATCGTGCTGCTCGCTTCCGTATTCATTGTACAGACGGCCATGTCGGGCTTCTCCGTCTATACCATGTCCTATGTGGGCGAGTACATTGTCTCCAGCATGCGCAGGCAGCTGTGGGAACGGGTCATTCGGCTGCCGGTTCCCTTCTTCGACAACAATACGTCCGGAGAGACGATGAGCAGGGTGACGAACGATACGAATGTCATTAAAGAGTTCATTATAAGCCATGTCATCTCATTCCTTGGCGGCATCATCTCGGTCATCGGCGGCGTATCGATCCTGCTCTATATCGATTGGCGCATGACGCTGCTTATGCTGGCTGCCGTTCCCGCTGCGCTCCTGGTCCTGTGGCCGCTGGGCAGCAAGATGTTCAGCGTATCGAAGGCGATGCAGGATGAGACGGCGCTGTTGCAGGGTGATCTGGGACGCGTGCTTACGGAGATTCGGCTGGTGAAGGCCTCTCTGGCGGAGAAAGTAGAAGAGCGGCAGGGCAGCGGACGAATCGCGAGCTTGTTCCGCTTCGGACTGAAGGAAGCGAAGATTATGTCTATCGTTACCCCGCTAATGATGACGGTGATGCTGCTTGTGCTGGTCGTGCTGATCGGTTACGGGGGCGTGCGGGTGGCGCAAGGCCAGATTACGTCCGGCGATCTCGTCGCCATCATTCTGCTCATGTTCCAGATTGTCATGCCATTCACGCAGATGGCTTCCTTCTTCACGCAATTCCAGAAGGCGATGGGCGCTTCGAACCGGATTCTGGAGCTGCTGAAGGAAGAGACGGAGGATGGCGCAAGCCAGAACAATAGCAGTGCTGCAAGCGCTGCGGACGGGAATGCTGTGCCGTCGCAGCAGTCGGCGGGCAACAACGAACTAGAGCGGTCGTCCGCTATCGGGGCTGCAGGGCATCATCGGGCCGAGCTGGCTTTCCATAACGTGAGTTTCTCCTATACGACAGACCGTCCCATCCTGCAAAATGTGTCGCTCACTGCGGTGCCGGGCGGCATGACGGCCATCGTAGGCCCCAGCGGAACGGGCAAGACAACGCTGTTCTCGCTGATCGAGCGGTTCTACCTGCCGGGGCAAGGGGATATCCGCTACGGCGGAGAAGCGATTGCGTCCATGCCGCTTGAGGAGTGGCGAAGCCGTATCGCCTACGTCTCGCAGGAGAGTCCGATGATGGCGGGCAGCATTCGGCATAATCTGACTTATGGGCTGGAGGAGGTGCCGGACAGCAGAATTAGAGAGGCGATTGCCGGTGCCAATCTGAGCGAGTTCCTCGATACGCTTCCGGAAGGATTGGACACGGAAGTCGGCGAGCGCGGCGTCAAGCTGTCTGGCGGGCAGCGGCAGCGGCTTGCGATTGCACGGGCATTGCTCCGCGATCCTGAGATTCTGCTGCTGGACGAGGCCACCGCCCATCTGGACAGCGGCTCGGAGAAGCTTGTTCAGGATGCGCTGCAAGTGTTGATGAAGGACCGCACGACACTCGTTATCGCGCATCGGCTGGCGACGATCAGCAATGCGGACAGGATTATCGTAATGGAGAACGGTGAAGTGTCCGGGCAAGGCACGCATATGGAGCTTCTGCAGTCCCACGAGCTGTATGCGAAGCTGGTACACCAGCAATTCATTGATAATGAGGTGCTGCAAGCGTAACGGCATCCATGCCATCCGGCAGAGCTAGTGAAAGTCAATCCATCGACAGAAGATACTGAACCGACAATGGAAACGGGAGGATAGACTTGCAATGCTTCATATTTTGATCGTAGATCGGGATAAGGCGGTACGGTCGGCATTGAAGGAATTTGTGGAGAGAAGCGGTCATGTAGTGATCGGCACAACGGATACGGAGGAGGAGGCCTGCAGCCTGATGCTTGAACGGGGCTGGCCCAATGTGCTCATTACCGATATTTTGGAAGGGGAGCTGGGAGGTCTGAAGCTGGTGGAGAAGATCGGCGAGCTCCTGCTTCCCGTCGAGTCGATCGTCATCGGCGGCAGCTCGCATCATGCGCACATACGGACTGCAATGCGAAGCGGCGCGATCGATTATTTGGTGAAGCCGGTGGATTGGACGGAGCTGCAAGCAGCGCTGAAGCAGGCGGAAAGCAACATATTGGAGGGACTGGAGCGTCACAGGTACACGCATCGCATCCGCTATTATTTCGATGCGCTGCAGCGGATGACGCCGGAGGAAGTGATCGGGGAGCAGCGGGATCTGCTGCTGTCCATTCTTCGTCTGCGTGAGAAGGTGAAGGGAGAGCGCAGAGGGCTGCTGTACATGCTGTCCGCACAATGGTTCCATAGGCTTCGCGTGCACGGCTTAGCCTACGATCCGCCCCCGTTCTTCCAGCGGCCGACGGAGGCGCTGCATTATTTCCGGGGCATGGCGGAGTTCTGGGTACGGCAGACGACAGAACCCGCCAGAACCAGCTATGAATCGACGATGACCAAGGTGTGCGACTACTTGCATGAGTTCCACCACGAGCCTGTTGCACTGGCGAAAGTATGCGAGCGATTCGGAATGAGCCCTTCTTACTTCAGCAAGCGGTTCAAGGAGCATACCGGGATGACGTTCGTCCAATATGTGCAGGAGCTGCGCATCGAGCGGGCGAAGGAGATGCTGATCGGCTCGGACAAGCTGATCTATGAAGTGGCGGAGAGCTGCGGATTCGCGACGCTGCAATATTTTAACCGGCTGTTCAAGCAGGAGACGGGCATGACTCCCCGGGAATACAAGCGGAGTCTGCATATATGAGCGATGAGAGCAGGCTCAATCTAAAGATATCGTGAAGAAGAGGATAGAGGAATAGAAAGTAGGATTGGTTCATTACTTCGCATCACCCCCGTGATAAACTGATCGAGAATTTCCATAAAAAAACGATTCACGGGAGGATCGGGGCGAGAATGAAACCATTAAGGAAACTTAGGAAATCGGCAGTGTCTGTCTTGGCAGCGTCCATGCTGTTCTCAGCCATCATGCCGACATTCGCTTCGGCGGACGAATTGGCGACGGATATCGGGAAGATGCTGGACGAGCGCAAGCTGGAGCTTGCTCCAGGGGCCGCTTATACGTGGAATGACATGGAACTGGCGTCAGGCTTGCAGAAGGTGCACACCGTCACGTTCAATCCCGCAAGCGCAACGAACCTGGAGTTGCAGCCGGCGATGAGCGGCGGCAAGGTGTACGGCATGCAGACGATATCCGGCATGGCGGATGCTGTGGACGAAGCGGGCAATCGGGTCATCGCGGCGGTGAACGGCGATTTCTACGATATGGCGACGGGAGTGCCGCTGGGCTTCTTTATGGGAGAAGGCGACATTCTGATGAGCCCGCCGGCGCCGGCGTCATGGCTGGCCTTCGGCTTGAAGGAAGACGGGACAAGCGTATACGGGTTCAGCCCGGTGCTGACGCGCACGCTTGCGATTGGCGGCAAGGAAGTGCCGATTACGCACATTAACCATCAGCGTTCCGACAATGCTCTTATGTTATATACTTCAGATTATTACACGTCGACGAAGACGAACGAGCTGGGCGACGAGGTAATCGTCGATATTATTAGCGGCGGCGTTCGCAGCGGCGAGACGATGGGGATGAAGGTCGTGGAGATCCGCAAGGATCAAGGCGACTCCGCCCTGCAGGAAGGACAAGCGGTGCTCTCGGCAAGCGGCGGCATGCGCACCGAGCTGGCCGGGCTCTCCGTCGGGGACGAGCTCAGCGCGTCCTTCGAATTGGAGCAGAATTGGCAGGGAGTAAAGCTGGCGATCGGCGGCTCCGCGCAGCTCGTCAAGGATGGCGTAGCTCAGACGTTCGCGGACAAGGCGATTCATCCTCGCACCGCAGTCGGTACGAAGGAGGACGGCACGATCGTCATGATGCAGGTGGACGGTCGTTCCCCGGGCTTCAGCGAAGGGGTATCGCTGGATGAGCTGGCGATCATGATGAAGAACGCGGGCGTGCACAATGCGCTTAATCTCGACGGCGGCGGCTCCGCCACGTTCATCGCCAGACTTCCCGGCGACAGCGGGCGCACGCTGCTGAACCGACCGTCCGACGGCTCGGAGCGGAAGACGGCCAACGGCCTGCTGCTCGTGAACAAGGCGCCTGAAGGCGCGGCGACTGGACTTGCGATACAGCCTGCCTTCGAGCGCGTATTGGTGAACGGTTCGATCACTTATACGGCGAAAGGAATCGATGCGAACGGCCATCCCGCAGCCGTGTCCGGTACGCCGCAATGGAGTGCGGCAGGCGCGGCAGGTACGATGACGGCCGACGGCGCGTTCACAGCGGGAAGCGAACCTGGCTTCGTCGATGTGACGGTGACGCAGGACGGGCTGACGGGAATGGCGCGGCTGGAAGTGGTAGACGAGGTAACGGAGCTCGTCATGCCGGATGCGATCCGCACATTCAACCCGGGAGAGACTGTGCAATTATCCGTTACGGCGCTTCGTGACGGGCAAGTGCTTCAAGCCGGCAGCGGCAGCTTCCAGTGGCACGTGGAAGGGGACATCGGCTCCATCGATGAGAGCGGCATGTTCACGGCTTCCGACGAGACGGACAAGAGCGGTCGCATCTATGCCCGGTATGGTGCTGTGGAGACGTCCATGGAAGTGACGGTCGGCATTCCGCCGCTTATGCTGGAGGACTTCGAATCGGGACTCGACCGTTACCGCGAGGAATCCGGGGATCGCTATGTGATGTCGCGAATAAGTTTGGAGACGGATGAGGAGTATGTCCGTTCCGGCAGCGGCGCACTGAAGCTGGAGTATGATTTTACCGGTACAGTCGGCACGTCTGGCGCTTACTTGAGTACGGAGAGCGCGGATCTCAATCTGGAAATCCCGGGATATCCCGAGAAGATCAGCATGTGGGTGTACGGTGACGGACAAGGCCATTGGCTGCGCGGTCAACTGCGCGACGGCAACGGCAAAGCGGTTGCGATCGATTTTGATCTGAAGGTGGATTATGTAGGTTGGAAGTATCTGGAGGCGGAGGTGCCGAAGGGCAGACCGACGCCGTTCACGATGGACAGGCCAGTTCGGTATATGGAGACCAGCAATACGAACAAGACGGCCGGCGTGCTCTACGTGGACGATATCCGAGCGCTGTATGGCGACGCGCCTGAAGATTGGACGCCGCCTGTCATTAAAGATGCCGCGCCTGCGGACGGCAGCGTCGTGACGACGAATACGCCGAAGATTCAAGCTTATGGCCAATCGGCATCTTATGATCCCGACGGCAATGCGGGAACGACCGGCATCGACCCCGAAAAAATCCGCATGTATGTGGACGATGAACTGGTGCAGCATACGCTGTATCCGCCGAAGGGACAAATTCACTATACGCCGGATATGCCGTTGGCAGACGGCGTGCACAAGGCAAAGCTGAAAATCCGGGATCTGATCGGCAACCGGGCGGAGCAGGAATGGTACTTCCAAGTGGATACGGGCTCCGCAAAAATTGCGTATGAGCCTCCCGCCGAGGTGTATGCGGGCAATGTGCATACATTGGACATTGCGGCTACCGGCGCATCGAAAATTACGAACGGCCATATTGAAATGGTGATGGATACGGCCAATACGACGGATATTGAGGTCGTGAAGGGCTCCCGCATGAGTGACGAGAATGTGGTAGCCCATGTAGACGCAGAGACGGGCGTTGTCCATATTGCATTCGACAAGGTGCATGAAGCGGGACTGCAGGACGGCGAGGCGCTGGCGCATATCCGCTATCGGGTGAAGCCGGATGCGGGAGAGACGATGAAGGCAAGCTTCAAGTCAGGCGCCATGCGCTTCCTGGATACGGGCAATACGAGCTTCAGCTTCTATGGGATGCCGATCGAGGCGGCTGTAAAGCATCATCTGACATTGGAGTGGGATGAATTCGGCGTCGTGGAAGGCTATCCGACGACATTGCAGGTGAGGGATGAGAGCGGAGAGCCGGTGGAAGGCGTGGCGGTCCTGATGCTGGAGGATGCCGGCAACGGCTCGACAGGGACGGAGATTGGCGTTACGGATGCAGCGGGCATGCTGAGGACCGATGAGCTCACCGCAAGTGTGAAAGATTACAAGCTGCAGGCGGTGAAGGGCGATTGGCACAGCCGAATCCAGGCGTTCAAGGTGTCGCCTCTGGCGGGAACGCCGGAGCCTTACAATGTTAGCGTGACGATGTGGGAGAATACGGAGACGACCCGCGGCTTCAACTGGCATACCGATCCGCATACGGAAGGTACTGTAGTGGAAGTGGCTCCGCAAGCCTCTTTCACAGATTTCAGTGAGGACAATGTGCTTCGCTTCACGGGCGAGAGCGAGCTGTTCAATACGTTCGATACCGGAACGGTGCGCGTGCATAAAGCGGCGGCTTCGGGACTGACGGCCGGAACGGCATATGTCTATCGCGTCGGCGACGGCAACGGGAACTACAGCGCCACTGGCACGTTCGTGACGGCAGCGGCTGACGGCAGTCCGATCCAGTTCCTGTTCGTTGGCGATTCCCAGGCCAGCAACGAGCCGGGCTTCAAGCTGTGGGGCGACATTCTGGGCAAGGCGATGACGGACAATCCCGGAACGGAATTTATCGTGCATGGCGGCGACCTGGTCGAGGACGGATTCAGGGAGAACGAATGGAATATGTGGTTCGGCGCTGCCGAAGAGGAGCTGATGTCGACGACGGTCGTTCCGGTTGTCGGCAACCATGAGGTGACGGGCACGCGGCACAACGAGGACTTCCTCGCCCACTTCAACCATCCTCAGAACGGCATCGACAGCTTGAAGGGAACGAACTTCTCGTTCGATTACGGCAATGCGCACTTCGTCGTGCTGAATAGCGAATATGACTTCGAAGAGCAGCGCGACTGGCTGCGCGAAGACTTGGCGGCTACCGACAAGCTGTGGAAATTCGTCGCATTCCATCGCGGGCCGTTCGGCAGCATGTACGATTCGGAGCATATCCGCAACGTCTGGACGCCGATCTTCGACGAATTCGGTGTCGATGTCGTCATGAACGGCCATGACCACGTCTACTTGCGAACCTATCCCATGAAGGCTATGCAGCCGGTCAATGACGGGGAAGGCACGGTATATATCGTCGGCGGCTCAACAGGACCGAAGTTCTACGATGTGGTAGAGAGATACTGGCAGCATGTGACGTTCGATGAGGATACGCAAATCTATGTGGCCGCCGAGATCGACGGCATGGAGACGAAGTTCGTCGTGAAGACGATTGACGATCGCATCGTAGATCAGTTCAGCCTGGTGAAGCTGCCGCCGCAAGCAGTTCTGGTGACGCCGGCAGAGCAGGAGCTGGCTATCGGCGAGAGCGTCATGCTGAATGCGACAGTAGCGCCTGCCGGCGCTTATGACAAGTCTGTCACCTGGTCGGTCTACCAATCTTCCGAAGCGGGCGTCGTCTCGTTGGGCGAAGATGGCCTCGTGACAGGATTGAAGGCGGGCACGGCTACGGTCAGGGCAACAAGCGTAGTGGAGTCTGTCTATGCGGACAGTGTTATCACAGTTGTCGATCTGCCGGGGGATATCATTGATGAAGTAAAGGTCAATCCATCCAGCCTGGAGCTCCTGACGGGAGAGCAATTCCGTCCTGAGGCGATCGTCTTGCCGGAGACGGCGGGCAACCGCAGCGTGATCTGGTCGGTGTACAGCTCGGAGCCTGGCGATGTCGTGAAGGTGGAGTCCGACGGTACGATTAAAGCGCTGCGCGCGGGCACGGCTGCTGTAAGAGCAACTAGCGCGGTCGATGGGACGAAGTACGCCGATCTGTCGGTGACAGTGACCGATCCTGCTCCTGTCGTGGAAGAAGTGCGTCTTGACAGGAATCAGGCCAGCGTTGTGGCAGGCGGCAGCTTGCAGCTGAAAGCGACCGTGCTTCCGGAGAAAGCGACGGATAAGGAGGTCGTATGGACGGTGCACTCTTCCTCCAGGGATGGTGTGGCTTCCGTATCCGATACGGGCCTGGTCCATGGGCTAAGGTCAGGCACGGCTACGATACGTGCGGCGAGCAAGAGCAATCTGGACATCTATGATGAGCTGATATTGACGGTATACAGTGCGCCGGTATATCCGGGTGTCGGTGATGATGAAGAAGAAGAGGGACAAGGGGAAGACGATGCGTCGACTCCTGAGCAAGGCGAGCTGAATCTGAAGCCGAAGATGAACGAAGGCTCGACAACTGCTGCCGCAGATGTAACCGAGCGGCAGTATGAGCAAGCGCTGCAACAAGTCGAAGCGGATGACAGCGGCTTGAAGACGGTAACGATCAAGCTGGAGAAGGTGGAGGGAGCGGAGAGCTATCAGGTCGGGTTGCCGCGCAATATGGTGGCAGGCTCCTTATCCGATGTGCAGATTAGGGTTGTAACGCCGTATGCGACGTTGCTGCTGCCTGCCGGTGTGCTTGCCGGCGATCTGGCGGCTGATGAACAAATGGTACGTCTGCATATCGGGATGGTCGATAAGAATACGCTCTCCGACGAGGTGAGAGACGCGATCGGCAATCGTCCGGTTGTGGATCTGGAATGGCGTATCGGTGAAGAGGTTATTCGCTGGAGCAATTCGGATGCTCCTGTGAAGGTTATGCTGCCTTATGAGCCGACCAGACAAGAGCTTATGAATCCGGATAGCATCGTCATCTGGTATGTGAACGAAGACGGGGAGGCAGAGAGCGTGCCGAACGGACGCTACGATGCGGTGTCCGGAACGGTACAATTCGAGACGGCGCACTTCAGCCGGTATGCCGTCGCTTATGTGAGCAAGATCTTCCGGGATCTGGGCAATTACGAGTGGGCGAAGTGGGAGATCGAGGCGCTCGCTGCGCGCGATGTGCTAAGGGGTACGGGAGATGAGCAATTCTCGCCGGCCCGTCATGTGACGCGTGCCGAATTCGTGACGATGCTGGTTAGAATGCTGGGCATCTCGGCAGATGCTGAGGCCGGCTGGAAAGCAGGCTTCTCGGATGTGCGCGAGGGGGCCTTCTACTACGAAGCTGTCTCCATTGCGGAGTCGCTCGGCATTGTGCAGGGCAAGAGCGACGGGAAGTTTGCTCCGGATGCCAGCATTACGCGTCAAGAACTGTTCGTCATGACGACTCGCGCACTGCGTGCCGTGAACAAGCTGGACGATAGCGCAGGCACGGCTGATCTGGATGGATTCCTTGATGCTGAAGAAGTGGCTGAATATGCGCAAAGGAGCATCTCTGCTTTGGCGGAAGCGGGAATTGTGGAAGGCAGCGAAGGGCGGTTGCGGCCTCTCGACTATGCCAACCGCGCTCAAGCGGCAGCGCTCATGTATCGTATTTTGTTCGAGATGAAATAACATAGCGAAATAAGATGGGTCCGGTCACTCCCCTAGTGGGAGCGGCCGGACCCTTGTCGTTGGTGGAACGTATGATGTGTGCAGCTTTCTTGGCTCCGGCCGATGCCACATCCCTTACTGTACCTCAACTAGCTACTTCCGCATGCCAACCGATGTCACATGCTTAGCGGCGCCTAGACTATCTGTTTTGCACGCTCTGACCGATGTCATATGCTTGGCAGCACCTGAACCGGCAACTTTCCATGCTCCTGCTCCGTGCATAAGCATTTTTGCAGAAGTATGCGAGTAGGAGGCCAATCGACAGAAGGGGGCGGATTCCCGCCCCTTGGATAGATTAGTCAGCATACGTCAACTACCATTCCAGCTGTGCTTGATCGATACAATTCGAACCTGCATGGCGCCGGCAGGCGTATGAATCGAGACGATGGAGCCGATCGCGGCAAGCAGAAGCTGGCTGCCGATCGGCGACAGGAAAGAGATGACGCCTTCTTCGGGATCGGTCTCCTCTGGAAAGGCGATGACAAAATTGTCCATCGTACGATATTCCACATATTCCAATTCAACCTTGCTTCCGATCAAAACCATTCCGTCTTCAATCGGCGCGTCGTTGTTCAACAATTGCTTGATGGTATCGGCATACTTGTCCAGCAACTGCTCGGTTGCTTTCCGCTCCTTGCTCAAATGGAGGTGGGATGCTTCCAGCAGCTTGGTACGCTCCTTCACCAGGTTATCCAGCTGCTTCCTTAACGCCTCCTGCCAGTTGCACGAAGGGGAGGATGGGATGGAACTACGGTTCATAGTAGATTTCACCCCCGATGCGTTTTGGTGCAACGTTGTTTGGTTTTACATCATAACGGTATACCATGACATACTACCTCCTTATATATAGAGGACCCGACTGAACGGGCCTTCCTACTATTGTATCAAGGTCAACAAAAAAAGATAGCCTGAATGAGTGTCCAGACTATCTTTGAATGGATATTCCTCCGTTAATCCATCAGCTTACACAGCCTGTAATCCGGCCTGATTAAGCAAGTTCCATGGTTTGTTGTAGTGCGGGTGGAAGAAGAAGTCGACGAAGCTGAGCTGGTCCATCGTCATGCCGTTCTGAATGCATACCGACAGCGTATTGATGGATTGCGTCAGATCGATCTTCGACATCACTTGCGCTCCGACGATACGTCCGGTTTCCGCCTCATAGACGACCTTCAACGTAACAGGCTCGTAAGTGGGCATGAACTCCGGCCGATAGTTGTCCTCGATTGTGATACTTTTCACATTCATGCCCGCAGCAAGCGCCGCCGTCTCCGTCATACCGGTCGAGGCAATATTGGCGTCGTACAGCTTCAGGCCCGAAGTGCCTTGCGTGCCGAGATATTTCACCGTTGGCTCCATCAAGTTCCGGGCGACGAGGGTTCCCATCCGTACTGCATTCGTAGCAAGAGGAATATAAGCGTGCTGTCCGGTGGGATTGTAATGAACGGCACAGCTGTCACCCGCAGCGAAAATGTCAGGCTTGCTCGTACGCATATATTCATCGACGAGTATAGCGCCGTTCGGCAGCATATCCACTTGCCCCTTCAGCAATTCGGTGTTGGGGCGGAAGCCGATGCATAACACGACAAGGTCGGCTTCAATCTGCGATTTGTCCGTCACGACCGTGGTCACTTCGTCGCGCTCGTTGCCCAGGAACGAGGTGACCGTCTGGCCGAGCGCCAGCTGAACGCCTTTTAACCTTAGCATATCTTCGGTCGCATCTGTAAATTCACGGTCCAAATACTTGAAGAGTATTCTGTCCATATTGTCGATAAGCGTGACTTTCTTGCCTTTCATCTCGAACGCTTCCACCAGTTCTATGCCGATATAGCCGGCCCCGATAACCGCAATGTGTTCCGCGTGCTCTGCTTTTTCGATAATCGTCTGGGCGTGGTGATAGTTCTTGCACAATAAAAGGTTATCCAGATTCATGCCGGGCATATCCGGAATGATGGGCCACGATCCAGTTGTCACGACCAGCTTGTCAAAGCTGTGAATGACTTCATCACCTGTGACAAGGTTGCGTGCCCGCAACGTCTTCGCGTCGCTGTCCACTGCAAGCACATCATGCCGCATGAGAGTAGTGACACCAAGCTCGGCCAGCTGCTCCGGCGACGAATAGAACAGCTCCTCCGCTTTCTTGACGACACCGCCTACATGAAGGGCAATACCGCACGATAGGAACGAGATATTGTCATTGCGCTCGAATACAGTAATCTCGGCTTCGGGGTACAGGCGAGCCATATTCGTAATCGCGGCAGTTCCGGCATGCGTGCATCCAATAACAGCAATTTTCGTTGTCATAACATAACGCCTCCTAAGGGGAATGTAGTTCATGTGAATAAATTCACAATATAATCGATAAAAAAATACAGCGAATGTACTGCCGCAGGGATACGGTAAATCTGAAATCAAACTGTACCGGCCACTAGTTTCTACAATCAACTCAACTACGCTTACGTGATACGAAGCCGAAACCAGGCAACTCGTTTAGTTGTGAAATAGTTCACAACCTTGTCTTGCTTATTATCTTATGCGATCGGATTGGATTTGGCAAGGGTGAAATTGTGACAAAATTCACATAAGTGAGGTGCAAAGATAAAAACCTGTTATTCATGCTGGGATAAAGCTGGTATAAAGGATTGAAAAGACCAAGCATTTATTTTACGAATGCGCCAAGGGAACGCCCGTTATTTCAATGACGGGATGAGAGTGGCGAG
>NZ_JAOQJC010000073.1 GCF_025567625.1 Paenibacillus sp. J5C2022
CGCGGTTTCTTTGCGTTTGCGAGATAGAGTTGTTGTCACGTTCACGTTCATTAATCGGTAATGTCTTCACTCCTCCATCTCTGAAGCCACTATGCGGAACAGCTTCATGGCGATAAATGCCAATACAAGCAGCATCGCCATTCGCACCGCTTTCTTCAGTTCTCTCATTATGCTATCGCCCCCCTTCGCCTCTCTACCGACCATGCCAATTGAAATACCGCATACCCCAGTACGTTGCCCAGTATAAATGCAGCCGCCCAGCCCGGCGTCAATCGCCGCTGATGATAGGCGTTCACCATCGCCCATATTGCGAACAACACCCAGTAAGCGCTCAATCCGCCGATGAATACGACATCGAACGCTGTGGAGTACTGCCTTGCCTTCAAATGGATGAACCATTCGCTGTCATTGAATGCATAATAGAAGTCCTTCCACTCCTCATCCCATATCGCCCGCTCATACGCATAAGCCGGCTGCGCCATATCGGGGCGGTATTGCATTACAATATCACCGTCACTTCCGGCTGACTGTCTCACATCGCTCATCTTGAATATGCGGACTAGCGACAATTGCTCCGTCGCCCCGACAAGCTGGCTAATCTCTGTCTCGGCTTCCTCCGAGATCGTCGACTCCCCGGCCAGCAGACTCTGAATCGTTGCCGCAATCGCCTTGTTCTCCTTGCCGTTGTTCACCTCATATGTCCAATAAGTCCCTGTCGCGACAGAACAAATGAGAAGGAAAGCAAGCGCCCCATACAGCACCCACTTGGCGAACAGCCGCTGCGCTCCGAACAATTGCCACACAATCGACCGAAGCTCCTTCTCTCCCCCGAACCGCTCAATTGCGCTCGCGGCCGCTTCCTGCTCCGACTTGCCGGTCAGCTTAAGCTCATGAACGGCGTCGATCAGATGCCGCTTCATCTCTTCCTTCAACTCCTCAATCTCTTTCCCCTTGCCGCCGGTGCCAGCGTAGACTGAATCGACGTAAGCATGAATTTCCCTCATCACTAATCTGCTCCTTCCATGAATTTATCCATTATTTCTTTCAGAAACTGCCATTCCGCACACTTCGTACGATACGCCTGCTCCCCTGTATCCGTCAGCTTGTAATACTTACGCCTGCCTCCGGCTCCCTGCTCGTCTCCCCAATAAGAGGAGATCCATTGCTGCTTCTCCAGCCGCTTCAGAGACAAATACAACGTTGCTTCCTTCATTTCGAATCTGTCCCCGCTCCGCTCTCTCACACGCTTCGCTAACTCGTATCCGTACATATCGCGCTTCCGCAGCAACGCTAATATCAGCGTATCAATATGTCCTTTCAGCACCTCTTTGTTCATTTCCAATATATCTCACCCCTCACAATCAACATTTTATTATATGGTACTTTGTAATGCAAGGTATATAACCGCATATATGTTGTTCATCTGTGGTAACGACATATGCTATAACTTCTTATCCACTAACATCACCTTGTCGTTCAATCAGACCCCGCTTATCCGATATACATCAGCTGATGCTCCTGAACACTTTCATGCAACAGAACAAATCACCCCGCTGGGCAACTGGCTTCTCCTTTCGTTCATCGGACGTTCCGTTCAGCGCTCTTACGACTGTCATCGAGCTTATTGCGTCACCAATCCCCTCCATTTTTGCTGTAACGGGTGCCACGAGGCTTAATTCACACCATGACACCCAATATCGCACATTAAGCGCCATTGCAACCGCTAGCCTG
This sequence comes from Paenibacillus sp. J5C2022, assembly GCF_025567625.1. Classification (GTDB taxonomy): domain Bacteria; phylum Bacillota; class Bacilli; order Paenibacillales; family Paenibacillaceae; genus Pristimantibacillus. The sequence goes on from NZ_JAOQJC010000073.1 coordinate 1,732, forward strand.
CAAATTCGTCCATTATGAACCGATTAAGCTCTATGGCAACCTTTTCAACCTCTCCTGCTTCTGCACAACACGGGCGACAAGTCGACCTTTCATTTGCTCCGCTAACTTTTTCGATCCCGTTCACCTTTGTTATCCACAATTCGGACTTGTGCATCATATCCTAAATGAGAAAAGCCGGACCGCATGCGGCCCAGCCCTGCCTTGCTATGATTCGCTTATCCGATAATTCGCTCAATCTGTGCCAGCGTCTCTTCGCCAAGCGCGATGCCTGACGCCTTCACATTCTCATCCACCTGTTCCGGTCGGCTTGCGCCGATAAGCGCGCTGGACACATTCGGCTGCCGCAATATCCAGGCCAGCGCCAGCTGCGCCAGCGAAATGTCCAGCTCCGCCGCCACTCCGCTCAGCTGCTGCGCCTTCTCCAGCCGCTCCTCCGTAATCGCCTTGCGCGCCGTCTCCAGCTTGGCAGCCCTGCTGCCCTCCGGCAAGTCGTTCATGGACGTATACTTGCCCGTCAATATGCCTTGGCATAGCGGGGAGTAGACGACTTGGCCGATGCCGCCACGCTCGCCGTATGGAATAACCTCCTGTTCAATCGTACGGTTGAACATGTTGTAGATCGGCTGGTTCGCAATAAGGCGGTCCAGCAAGTAGCGGTCCGCAATCGCATGCGCCTCCGCCATCTGCGAAGCCGTCCACATGCTGACCCCGATGTAGAGCACCTTTCCTTGACGGACCAGATCGTCCAGCGCGCGAAGCGTCTCCTCCATCGGAGTGTCGGGATCATGGCGATGGCAGTAATACAGATCGACATAATCCGCACCAAGCCGCTTCAGGCTGGCGTCGCACTGTTCCATAATATGCTTGCGGGACAATCCGGCGTCGTTCGGCCCATCGCCCATTTTGCCGAATACTTTCGTTGCCAGCACATAAGATTCTCTGGGATACGCCTTCAGCGTCTCGCCCAGCAGCTTCTCCGCTTCTCCCCGTTCATATACGTTAGCCGTATCAAAAAAGTTGATGCCCGCCTCGTAAGCGCGCTGAATGGATTGCACCGCATTCTCGCGTTCCACGTAGCCGCCATATGTCAGCCAGCTGCCCAAACTGATCTCGCTTACCTTCAATCCGCTCTTCCCCAGCTTGCGATATTGCATTCGCATCCATCTCCTCTACGATTACTGATTCTATGCTGAATTCATGCCCTCTAAGCTGTCTTCTTCCTTATTGTAGTGAAGTTTCGCGCAGGGGTGAAGTAGTGAAATATTATTCACTTTATTATACGGAATGTAGCAACTATACTTAAGGTTAGTAGAAGAGATACAGTAACGAAAGGAGAACTGGCTATGTCTGCGAACAATTATGTTCCAAAAATCCCCTGCGTCATCGCATGCGATATCGAGAAAACGCTGGAAGTGCTGGGCGGCAAATGGGCGTTCCTTGTCCTGAGAGAACTGTTCGGCGGAACGAAGCGGTTCGGCGAGCTGCAGCGTTCCATCCCTGCCGTCAGCCCTCGCGCCTTGACGACCACGCTTCGCCATCTGGAGGATAAGGGCGTATTGGAGCGGCAGGTATTCCCCACCGTCCCGGTCACAGTGGAATATACTTTGACTCCGAAGGGCGAAGATCTTCACCGGATTATTAAAGAGATGAAGCTATGGGCGGCAAAATGGACATAAGCCCCGTTGAAAAAAGCCCCATGCCCATCTACGCCGTTTGCACCGTTAGCGCTATTGCGCTTGCCGTGCCGCTATCAGCTGCTCCAGCACCGCTTGCTGCGGCACCGTCAGCAGCTTCATGAACAAGGCAGATTGCTCAGCCCGGCTAAGCAGCCGCTTCGACTGAAAGTCGATCGAGCCGTCTTCCAGCGCCTCTGTCTCCGGGCCGTAATAACCGAAGCCGGCGAGCATCTGCACCGCAGGCACCGCCCACGCGTCTGTTCCTTCCGCCAGCGGCACGTCGTCGAACAGCTCCGAAGGTACTTCCGCATTCAGCAGTCGCCATACGATAACTGCCGCTTCCTGCCGCGCAATTGGCTGGTCAGGGTTGAACAGGCCACCCGGCTTGCCTTGAATCAGCCCCATCTTATAGGCCATCTCAATATACTGGGCGGATGGATGATTGACAACATCCGCGAACGGCGTATTACCATCCGTGGAGATCGGGACGATGCCCAGCCACGTCCATAGATTCTCCACGAACTGTCCTCTTGTCACAGCGTCTTCCGGATTGAAGCTGCCTCCTGCCGCATTGTCATAGAAGCCGAGCGACTGCATCGCTTCGATATATTCCCGATAAGGATGCTCCGCATCTACATCCGCGAACCCGGCAGCTTCTTCGCCTCGTTGCGCATACGTATATGCATGGAGAACAGGCTCGTTCATATAAGCGACATCGCCGTTCTCATCCAACTGGAACGCCGTCAACTGGTAGGTCATCCGGTCGAAGAACAGCGTCTCCTCCACTTGAATGAGCGGTCGCGGCCCGACGAATGCGTCGCTGATGACCAGCCCGCCCTCTTCCCCCTTGGTAATGTAGGACAGAAGGGATGCCGTACGCAAATTCCGGTAATAGCCTGTGAATTTATCCAGCTCATTCTGGGACTTGGGCACGTAAGCGCCATACTTAAGCGGCTTGGCATATTCCGGGAAGAATGCTCCGATGAACTGTGCATATACACCGGAATAGAGCTGCCCCATCTTCGTGTAAGTCACGAACACCCCGACATGCTCGTCTGGAAGGAAGAACAGGTAAGTGCTCGTTCCTCCGATGCCGCCCGACTTGGCAATTACGCCCGTGCTGGCCCCGGCGGCCGTCATCTGCATCGGCGCCTCGAAGCCGTATGTCGCCTGCGGCAGAAGCGGATGAATCGCAACCCGATATTCCGTCATGCTCTTCACGCCGTCAGGGGATAAGATGCTTTCGGAACCATACTGTCCCCCGTTCAGGAAAGCTATCATGAACTTCCCCATATCCTCCGCCGTGGACAGCATGCCCCCATCCGGCATATACGTCGGCTTCGTCGCATAACGCTTCATTGGCTGATCCAGCGGGTCATACTCCGTCACCATCCGGGAAGTCAGCTCTTCGCTCATTGCGAAGCTGCTGCTCGTCATGCCTAACGGCTCGAATAGATGCTGATCCATGTACTCCTGATAAGGCATTCCGCTTACATTTTGCACAATAAGTCCAAGCAGACTGGAAGCAAAGTTGTCGTACATATAGGAAGTTCCCGGTTCTCTCACTACCGGCGGGAAGTTGTCACGGATATAGGATTCCAGCTCATAAGCCGTATCGAGATCATAATGAATATCGTCCTGATTGCCCTCGTGAATTCGGAAACCTGTCGTATGCTTCATCAAATCTGCAACTGTAACAGGATTATCGAACGGGTTCTCAAAGGCAATGTTGCCGATATGCTTCCGAATGTCATCCTCCAGAGCCAGCTTGCCTTGTTCGACCAGTTGCATGGCAGCTGCCACATTGAACGACTTGGAGACAGATGCGATGCGGAATACGGATTCCGCTGCATCTACAGGTTGTCCGCTCTCTCTGTCGGCGTAGCCGTACCCCTTCTGCGCCAGCACCTCGCCATCCTTGACGATAATAGCGGAAGCCCCCACATACTGCGACTTCGCTTCATCCGATAGGAAGATGCTGTCCAGGAACGCTTCCGCGCTGGTCGCATTCAGTTGTTCGCCAGGAGGCACGTCCAGCACTTCCGGTTCGGCGGCAGCCGCCGATGGAGCCAACAAGCCCATGCACAGCAATCCTCCCGCCAACGTCGCAGTCCATCTTCTGATTCTACTCATCATCAGCTTCCTCTCCATTCCCGACATATTCGATCAACTTGAATATAGCACAGAAAATGGAGTACTCCCGGCATATAAGCCGCATTTAAGCAAGAGTTAAGATAGAAGAAAGGGAAGCGCCTTAAACGCAACGATCAGCACTTCAAACCTCGTATACGCTATCTCCAACAGTTATTATCCCCGTCTCCTTCACGGAAGCGTATACGCCAAAGCATAGGTCCAGCCCTTCATTAATCTGCTTGAGCAAGCTGGCGTCGCGCTCTGTTGTATCCGGGTCCATCGTAACGATGCTGCAGCGGTCGCAGCGGGAATCCACCTTCACCACTGCGTTGCCCATCCGCAAGGAGCGGCCGATCCACGCCTCATCCGTTGCCGCAAGGTCTTCCGTCTCGATGATGAGATTGGCGCGGAACCGCCTGCTGTCCAGCTTCTTGCCCCATGCCTGCTCCAGCTTGTCCAGCATGGGGGCAAGGAGAATTAGGATGCTGCCTTCATCGACGGACATTAGCTCCGGGTATTCGGGATGAGGCGCTCTCCGCTCTCTCATCGTAATCGGCCTTCGTGCGTGACGGGCCATCTCCTCTAGCAGCTTGTCGCCCCAGGAGAAGGTTGCGCCTTCCGGTGATCGGACGATCAGTTCATCTTCCAGCAGTCTTGCCTCATAGGTCAGCATCTGCGGGATGTCTCGTGCCGTGACGAAGCTGTTCCAGCCTTGCTTCGACTCGTCGCTGAACGTATAGAAGCGGTCGCCGTACAAGCCGTAGCTCTCCACTTGGCAGCTGGTCAAGCTTTCGCCCGCGAACGACTTGACGGGATAACGCCACACCTCGGCTATACGGCCAATAGGTTTCATGGGGAATCGAGCCTCCTTATATTACATAACAAAGGGAAGCCTTCAAGCTCCCCTATCTCACCCAAGCTCTCTTAATTTCTCTATGATTCTCTCTTCCGTCTCTTCACTATTCCCTTCATGCGGAATCGACTCTGTCGCGTGCTTGGCCAATTCTTCATGGTAGCCGATCATGACGGAACGGGATGCGTTCATGAACATCGTCACATCGTTGGCATCGTTGCCGAATGCGATATATCCCCCTCTCCGCACGTTCAATCGTTGCAGTGCTGACCACTTATGAATGCCCGGCGGGCTGATATCGATGACGTTCTCCTTGCCATGCCGATGCAGGACCACGTCAAGCTCCTACAGTCTCTCCGCCAATGCCTCCATATCGGTCGCAGACAAGACCAGCAGCTTCACAATCGCTTCATGAGCGTCGATATCAACCTGCTTCGCCAGCCCTGCGGGATCAAGGTTGTTCCTGATGGGATGATCCACAGTACCGGTATAGCTGTAATCCCAATGCCCGTCGGCGAGATATGCGGCCTTATACTGCTTCAGAAGCTGCTTCAACTTGGCCGATTGATCTTCGCAGAAGCTGCTGAAGACGATAATATCTCCGTTCCGAGCTGCCAGAGATCCGTTCCCGCCTAACATCGTATAACTGTGGAGGCGCTCCGGCAGCACGGGCAACATATCTCGTATCGGTCGAGCCGATGCGAATATCACTTCATGCCCTGCGGCGGAGAGCCTCTCTAATGCTTCGACTATTCTATCCGATAGCGGTTTTCCCCGGAAGCATATAGTACCATCCAGGTCGAATACGAATTGCATAACCACTCTCTCCCGTCTCATCTATGATGCGAAGCTTTGTTCATACGATTATATAGTTGAATGGCTGGTTCTACAACTCCAGCTTATCCTCTATGAGCAGCCCGTTCAGTTCGGGCATAATAACATCCCTCTGCCAATCCTCTGTCTTCAGCGTACCGAAATCATAAAATCGCCATTGTCCGTCTATTTGTTTGAGAGTTCCTTCAAGATGAGCCGCTTTCCCGATCGCATAGATCAGATTGAAGGTGAACGTCACTTTAATCGTATCCGGCCGCATCAGCTCGGCGCCGATTGCCGGCCAAGGGAATGCCCGCCATGGATTCCCGGCTTCTTCGAATTGGGCTCCGGCCTTCCTCAGTGTCTGGAAGCCGGGGTTGCGCCACGCCCGGTCCATGAACAGCTCTCTAAGCCTCTCTTCGTTCATCGGCCCGTCGTCTGGAAAAGCGTTATCCGTCATACGAAGCGCTTGAGCCAAATGCAGCGAGTAATTCATCATCAATGGGCTAAGCGCCGCATCCTCAACCGCCTTGCTCTTCGTTCCGATTAGCTTGAGGGACCGTTCCTCCATATCCGGCACCCACTCCAGCACATACCGCCCCTCTTCATAGTCCAGTATGGATTGCATGACAACGGCATCCCCTTGACGCACGAATGGCGCATGCTGCACGATGGAGATACGCTCGCCATCCGCCTCCCCCGACGGAAGCGCATAACGGAACGACAGCGGGAAAGCTTCCCCGCTCTTCGTCACGGCGTATGCGTACAGCGGGCTTCCGCTTCCGGAGAAGCCTGTCGAATATGAGAATTGCTTCGCTTGGAAGAAGAGCACATCGTAATCCCGGAACGAAAAGCTCCTCATCTCCCCGACTTCCCCGTCCTGCTCCAGCTCGATCCCGTCCAATCGTGTCAAAACGGTATTACGCCCGTTGCGATCGCGAAAGGATACCTCATATGAACCGTAAGCGTTATGGATGACGCCATTCCTACTTCCCATCTCGCCGGGCAACGCCGTCAACAGCAAACTTCCGTATCGGCTGCTTCCCTTTACGCGCAGTTGCTTCTCCTCAAGTTTTCGGACTTCACGGTCAGCGGCATCCCACCACTTGTGCGGCTCTTCATAGAAGAAGGAGGACGGCAGCTGGGGCAAGGCGTCTTGCCTGCGGACCGTCTCTTCCTGCTTTAGCTGAATATATTGAATAGTAGGTCCCTCATTATCCGCGCTTCTGTGCCAGAATACGCCCCACTCTCCGGCGACAGCTTGCAGTGCGTACTCTTTATCGAAGTAAGCCGGCTCCAGCGTTTTGTTCTCCTCATCCCAGCGGTACAATAGCGCCCCCTCATCCATATACACGTTCAATATATTTTCATGTGCATGCCACTGATAACCTTTCACTCCCGGTTCCCATACTTGGCCTGCGCTTCTATCCAGCAACAGGAACGATTGCGAATCATGGCCGAAGCCGTCTAGCTTTTGAACGGCCTCGTTCATTTCTCTGACATCTGGCACAATCTTTAAGCCCTCCGCCTGGCCGCTCTCTACATCATATAGCTGATAGCCGACCTTCTCTTTCCACCAAGTACCGTCTTCCTGCTGCTGTCTGGGCGTATACACTTCAAGCAACAGATAATTCTCATCCACCCATCCGTATGCGTTAATTCGCTTGGCCGACGGAGCCTTCAAGCTGCGCACAAGCTTGCCGTCCCGATTGTAGACGTCAATGCCTTGCGCGAACACATAATGCGCATTGTCCCAGGACATGCCCATCGTGTCATCCCGCGGCGCATACTCCAGGAAAAACAGACTGCCATCCTCGTTCCATTGAATGCCGTTATCCATCGGCATCATCGTCCCCTCCATACTGATCACGCCCACCACTTCTCTCGTACCGGTATCTATTACCCCATAATGGTTGCCCGGCATAATCTGATTGCGGTCGACGAACCGATAGACGAAGCGCCCCAAGTCAGGAGATGGGAAGAGTAGGCTGCGCGGAGGTTGGCTGCCGCTATCGCCGAACGCGGGATACGTCGCTGGAGAGTCGTAGACGGCCGGGCTGTAACCGCCTTCCCATGGCAGTACCCACATTTCCCCCCGGAACGTCGTCACCATAAGCTTCTGCAATAAGCCTTGCTCATCGTACAGCGGATAACCCTGCATAATGAAATCATCCCGCTCCGCTTCATCCCGCTGATCCACCAGCCAGAAGTCCGGAACCAGTGTGCTTAACCCGCCTGTACTCACATCCAGACTCATGAGGCTGTAACTCAGCTGCTCATTATCCAGACTGTGCTTCAAGAACCATACCTGATTATTGCCCGAAGGATAGAGTTGGGGAGATCCCTTGTAGTCATAGCTGTCGCCCAACGTCTCGAATAAAGGATAAGTCTCCGCCTCACCCGTCTCCGGACGAACGACTACAGCATCGTATATACGGCTGTCTCCAGCCTTCGATGACCTCTCTGTCATATGTACAATCGCATTGCCTGCCTGCACGGTCCCGAGCAGCGTGACATACTGCCCCGTCCCGAAGCGCAGCCCGAAGCCGTCCTCCATCTCCGCCAAGGCAATAGACAGCTGCTCCGGCGGCAGTATCTCTCCGGCTTGCTCATCCTGCTTCTCTGGGGCGGCGAGCTGGAGCTGCGCAGCGGAGCCCATATCCCGTGCAGCTTCTCCTTCTCCGTTATCGTCATCCATGTCGGCAGATGCCAGCTTGCTCACAGTGGCCGTCCTCACATTGTCGCCGCTCCCCCTTTCGTCCGCTTCCTTCCACCCCGGCAACGTTAGAATAGCAACAACAAAGCCTAGCAACACAATCATCATAACGATGGACTTGCGCATGGGCATTCTCCTTATTAAGCGTATATCCGCTTGAATAAATTGGATATATATTCCTCATTTCATGAATAGACGCCATAAACATAACAAAGTTGCATTTTCTACGGCCCAGCATACCGTTTTGTACAAAAAAAGAAACCTAAATCTCCATTGAATAGCCGATGCGTCGGGACTATAATGATATTTATTCTCAATTACATGCGAAGGGGATTTGTCACCATGCAAGGAAACGTTCATACTCGCTCCATCATGCTTATATTCATGATCTTTGTCCTGCTGCTGTCAGGCTGCAGCAATGCTGGGAACGGCGGCACAAGCCCGGCAACGACAGACACGCCGCCCGAGGAGACGGCGATTGTCGAACAGCCGGCAAATACTCGCACTTATACGGATTTCACTGGACGGCAGACGAATATTCCGGCCAATCCCGAGAAGATTGTTCTGCTTGGCGATAATCCCGGAGACTTGCTCGCGCTTGGCGTGAAGCCGCTCGGCGTTGATTGGATCAATGAGCGATATGTATACGCCGATCAACTGGAAGGGGTCGCGGATATCGGCTATCCTCACAATGTGGAGAAGGTTGTGGAATTGAACCCGGACCTTATTCTTCAGATGAGCTTCACCCCCGACAAGGATGGTCCTACTTACGATACGATGAGCAAAATCGCGCCCGTCGCTTATATTGACCGCAGCCTCCCTACCGGGGAGCGCGTGATGGAAATCGCCAAGGCCCTGGGCAAGGAGCAAGCCGCCGAGCAGTGGCTGGCTTCCTATGACATGAAGGCCAAGGCGATGTGGGAGCAATTGGGCTTGGCCGATGGAGAGACGGCTACCGTCTACCTCAGTCTTGGCGGCAGCTATTACGTCATGGGCAACTATAGCTTTACGACGACTTTGTATCAAGACGGCGGATTCAAGCCGACTCCCCAAGTGCAGGAGCTGATCAATGAAGGCAAGCGCTTCGCGTCCATATCGCTTGAAGTGCTCCCGGAATATGCCGGAGATCGTATCTTCTTGCTGAGCAAGCCGGATTCCGATGATGAGAAAGCGGCGGCGGAGCTTGTCTCAAGCCCATTATGGAGCAACCTTCCTGCCGTTCGGAACGGACGGGCGTATACGGGGGACATCATATGGAATGCGAATGACCCTATTACGATGGAACGTCTGTTGGAGGTGCTGCCGGGCATGATGGAACAAGCCGTTGTGCAGCCCTGAATCGGAAGGGAAGAAGACTCAAGACAACGCTCTTGATCATCTTCCCTTTTTTGTTTATTATATTGATAATGATTATCAATATAATAAAGGGGATAGACATGGTGAGCGACGCACATGGCAACCCTCAGAGGAACCCGATGCTTTATCACTTGAGCGATATTCACCACATCTACCGTTCCGGGCCAATCGCACTTCCCGACTTGCGCCTCCGTTATGCCCTTGTCGCATGTACGGAAGGCGAAGGAACGATTAAGCTGGCAGACGAATGCTTCTCGTTGCAAGCAGGGGATTGCTTCTTGCTGCCGCCTCAGTCATCCAAGGAATGGACTGTTCTTGAGGAAGCCGTTATGCGATTTACGATAGCCGCCTTCGATGTGTTCGCGGTCGGCCCTGCCCGTTCCATTGAAGCGGCATCCCATAATAATGCGGATGTCCCGCCTTGCTTTACATTGTTGACGACGCCTTATCGCCTGCGGCTTCTCCAACTGATTCATCAGCTGAACAGTCCGGGACATACCGTTCATCCGTGGCATCACTTGCAGTTGAACATTACCCTGCAACAGGCCCTCCTCCTTCTGCTGCGGCAATGTGTGCAAGAGTGCGATGACAGTCTGATCTGCTGCAACGATCGGGCCAAGCAGTATATTCATGAGCACTATCACGAGCCTATCACCGTTGAAATGCTAGCCGAAATTACGGGGTTGTCCTGCAGGAAGTTCAGTGAGGCATTCCAGGAAGCCGAAGGAATGAAGCCGCTTCATTACATTAATAAGGTGCGTCTTGAGCATGCGCGGAAGCTGCTGCTTCATACCGACCGCACGTTGAAGGAAATAGCCTCAGCCGTCGGCTTTCACGATGAATACTACTTCAATCGCCGATTCAAGGAGCATATGGGCATGCCTCCCAAAATATATGCCAGAATCTATCGCCCGCGCTACAGGCAGAAGGATGGCATTGTCCCGAAGCCCTATCCCATTCCGAGTCCACATGGCGATTCCTCTGCCCGGGTTGTCGTAACGGGCACATTACTGGGGGAAGTGCTCGCTCTTGGCTGCAAGCCTGCAGGTGCAGAGCTGACGATCATCGGCGATCAGGTCGTCTATCAAGACTTAATGGGCGGTATTCAAGACGTCGGCATACTGGGTGAAGCGGATCGCATTGCCGCTCTGTCGCCGGACCTTATTCTACTGGGCTATCCGTACCATCCTGCCTATCGCAAGCTGGCCGCTTCGGCCCCGACTGCGATCATCGACTGCTACTTGCCTCCCGAGGACAGATTGCGTTACGTCGCCGTGGCGTTAGGTGCCGAGAAGCAAGCAGCCGACTGGCTCCGTCGAAATGAAGAAAGCGTCATGGCTATGTGGGCTTCCATTCACGCAAACGGCCAGACGTTGGGCACGGCCTCAGTATTGCTGCTCCAGCAAGGAAGCCTCTATATGATGGGCAGCGTCGGACTTGCCGCCACTATCTATCATGAATACGGCTTCCTGCCGCCACCGGCTATGTCGGAGCAATTGATCCAGCCAAGATTGCCCTATATGGAAATTGCCGCGGAGCAATTGCCTGCGCTTGCGGGCGACACGATCTTTCTGCTCGCCGCCACGGATGCCGCCACGAAGCAGCAGTTCTACAGACTGCAGAGGCTTCCCTTGTGGAACAAGCTGGAGGCAGTCCGTTCGGGCAAAGTGCACAGGCTGGTCAGCGGTTGGAATTTCGACGACCCTATTACCAGACAGCGATTGCTGATCCTTCTTCCTGCGCTTCTGCGAAGCCAATCGACGCATGCGCAGTAATCCGCTTTCCTATAGAGTCAGGCCAATTCTCGGTCATTAGCTAAGAATGCGTATCGACGGATGCAGATAAGATGAATATATAGCCAAAATTAAGTACAATTAAATCAGGCTATATTATTCAAGTTCGCATTAATCGGCCGAAAGAGTAGCATGAAATCCAGTTCTTAGTGACAATCAGTGCGTTTCCACGAAAATAATGACATAAAATCCAGTTAGTTAGATATGCGGTAGGAAGATACTTAGAATGTCATCCAAATACGCTAATCCGATGCTCCGCACCTTCACTATCCCCACACACATCCCTCCGTATCTTCACCAACCTTAATCGCTCTCCCGCTACTCCCCTTCTTGCATTAAGCGGTATAAATAATAGCTGCCGCGCAGCTGGTTTTTGTTCTGCACATTCAAATAATCCAGCGCGGCCCGCGCAGCCGTAATCGCATAATCCAGCCGGTCGTTATCAATATCCGCGATAATCCGCTTAATGACGTCGAGCGACCAGATGGCCGATTTCAACGTGCGAATCGTCAGAATCTGCCGCAGATTGGACGGACTGAACACCCGGTAGCCGTTATCCGGGTCCCGCTCCACCGTCAGCAGCCCCATCTTCTCCCAATGGCGGATCGCGGACGCCGGAATAAGCGTATATTCCGCCATCTCGCCAATTGTCCATCCTTTCTTCCGCTTGTGCAGCGGCAAGAGCGTCTCTGGCTCCGACTCCAGCGCCTTTATCGTTTTCTCAGCGATCGTCTTATCCCGGAACAGCTGCGCCTTCGAATCGCTTATCAGCCATAACGCTTCCTCCTGCCGCCCGTCCAGCACCAGAACCAGCACTTCCCCTGTACGCTGCATGCCGAACCCGTCCTTCATCGCCACGATACACGAGAAGTAAGCGTAATGCTCTTCCGTATAGACCCGGTACCCGCTCTCTGTACGTTCAACCTCCGGTACAATACCCATGCTTTCGTAATGGCGGAGCGATGATGTACTTACCTTCAACTGACGCGCGATGTCAACAGGACGCATGACTACCCCCTCCTTGCTCCGACTGTATTTCTTCATCTCAAAAACCTTCAACTATATGTACAATGTTATAACCCATTCTCTCCGTAAAATAAAGAGTTGAGTGACAAAACTTTAGTACTTGCATTCATGTAGTAAGCTGAAGTGGAAACGAATCAAGGAGGCGAAAAAATGAAGAGCATCATCATTAACGGCGCCAGAGAGAACAACTTAAAAAATATTACGCTGGCCATTCCTAAGCATAAGCTGGTCGTGTTAACCGGACCTTCAGGCTCGGGAAAATCGACGATCGCGATGGATACGCTGCAGCGCGAATGCCAACGGCAGTATGTGGAGTCGATGGGAATGGTTGCCGACGCCATCGGCAAGCCCAAGGTCGATTCTATTGTGGGATTATCCCCTTCCATCAGCGTCGGCCAGCATGTGACGAACCGCAATCCGCGATCGACGGTAGGCACCTCCACCGACATCCACCAATACCTTCGCTTCTTATACTCCAGACTGGGTGAACGCGCTTGCCCTTCCTGCGGAGGGAGCGTTCGGCAGCCGCTGGATGCCGGCATGAACCCTGCCGCCGCCGAAGAAGAAGACGAGCAGCGCGCCTTCCGTTGTCCGCACTGCCGGACTGAGCTGGAGCTCATGACGATGGCGCACTTCTCCTTCAACAAGCCGGAAGGAGCATGCCCGGCATGCGGCGGCCTCGGCTACCGCTCCAGCTTGCGTACAGAGCTCGTATTCGATCAGAGTCGAAGCTTCAGGGAAGGAGGCGTCACCTTCCTATACGATGCGCTCATCCAATACTACGGCAGTATCATTGAAGCAGGAAGCGAGTACTACGGGTTCCCCTTCGACATGGACACGCCTATCGGCGACTATGCCGAAGCGACACGCGACTTCTTGTATTACGGCGCTGAGAGCGAGCCGTTCATGCGCCACTATCCCGGCATGAAGCCTCCGAAGTCGGTGACGGCGGGCAAGTTCGAGGGTATCGTTACCGGCATGTGGCGGAGATACAAGGAGAAAGGCGGCGAGCCTGGCGCCATGGAGCGCGAAGGCAGCTACTTCGCCAATGCCGACTGCGATTGCTGCAAGGGGACGAAGCTGCGGGAGGAGATCCGGCAGGTGCAGGTGGCGGGTGCGTCCATTGATCAGGTATCCGCGATGTCGCTGGAAGAGACGCTCGCCTGGACGCATTTGTTGAAGGAGAGCGTAGAAGAAGAACGCCTTCACCTGCTGGAGAGCGTCATGAACGACTTGCCGCAGCGGCTGGAGAGGCTGATTGACGTCGGACTGGGCTACCTGTCGCTTGACCGCCAGACGATTACGCTCTCCGGGGGCGAAGCGCAGCGGATTAGATTGGCTTCACTGCTGGGATCGGGCCTTACCGGGGTGCTCTATATTCTCGACGAGCCGACGACGGGATTGCATGCGCGCGATACGGCGGGATTAATCCGCATATTGGAGCGGCTCAAAGATCTTGGCAATACCGTGGTCGTCATCGAGCATGATGTCGACGTTATGCGGGCGGCCGACCATATTATCGATATAGGCCCGGGAGCCGGCTCACTTGGCGGTGAAGTGGTCGGAGAAGGCAGACTGGAGGAGCTGGTCGCGAACGAAGCTTCCGTCACCGGCTCCTACCTGCGAGAGGAGAGCAAGCTTGCGGCTCGAAGCAAGCGCAAGGCCGGCAACGGACATGCCGTTACGATCAGAGATGCGCATGCGCGCAACCTGAAGCATATCGATGTCGCCTTTCCGCTCGGCTGCCTCATCTCTGTGACCGGCGTATCCGGCTCGGGCAAGTCCACGCTGCTGTTCGAGCTGCTTGCGGAGAGCAAGAGCGGGCAATGTCTGCCGGAGGGCTGCGGCGGTATAGCCGGATTGGAACATGTCGAAGAGATCGTTACCGTCGACCAGAGCCCAATTGCCCGCATGCAGCGCTCCAATGTCGCCACCTACACCGATGTGTATACGATTCTGCGCAATCTATACGCCGCTCTCCCCGGCGCCAAGCGTCAGCAGCTGACCGCGAAGCACTTCTCCTTCAATACGGCGGGAGGCCGCTGCGAGACTTGCCAGGGACTGGGAACCGTCAACGTCGATATGAACTTCCTTCCCGATCTGGAGATGCGCTGCCCGGACTGCAGAGGCCGCCGCTTCCAGGACGCCGTGCTGTCCGTCACATATGAAGGCAAGTCGATCTCCGATGTTCTGAATATGTCGGTGCAAGAAAGTCTGGTGTTATTCAGCAAGCATAGCAAAGTGGCGGCAATAGTGGAGCTGCTGTGCGAAGTGGGGCTTGGATACTTGCAGTGGGGGCAATCCATTCGCACCTTGTCCGGCGGCGAGGGGCAGCGGATCAGGCTGGCGAAGGAGCTGGGCAAGCGTTCGAAAGGGCATACCCTCTATCTGCTGGATGAGCCGACGACCGGCTTGCACCCGACGGATGTTCAGCGGCTTAGCGTATTGCTGCACAAGCTGGTGGATGCCGGCAATACTGTTATTGTCGTCGAACACAGCCTGGAGCTGATGCGGGAATCCGACTGGATCATTGACATCGGTCCGGAAGGCGGCATGAAGGGCGGCGAGCTGATGGCGGCAGGAACCCCGGAGCAAGTGGCGGCGGTCAGCGCTTCCTACACTGGCCGATTTCTGAGGGAGGCGATCAGATGAAGCTGAATCATGTCAACCTAACAGTGACGGACGTTATAGCCGCACGGCAGTTTTTGGAGAAGTACTTTGGCCTCTGTAACTTGGACACGAGTGGAGATACGCGCAGCGATGAGGCCTTCGCTGTATTGCTGGATGATGATGGATCAGTCATCACATTAATGAAGGGAAAAGAGGTGCGGTATCCCCGAACGTTCCATATCGGATTCATCCAAGAGAGCGAGGAGCGAGTTAATGAGCTGAATCTTCGTCTGCGGAATGACGGCTACAATGTTGCGCCGCCGAAGAGATCGCATGGATGGACCTTCTACGTGCAAGCCCCGGGCGGCTTTACTGTCGAAGTACTTGCCTGAGCGACGCCACTGTCCCGAAATAACATCACGCATATACATGGAAGGAGGGGCTGTCTCATAAGGAGACAGCCCCTCTCTAATTGCTGCGTTAGATCAACCCGGACCGCTTCAGCAATCGCTCCACCATAACCGCAACTTCGGCTCTGGTAACAAAGGATTGCGGCGCAAGCTCCGAGCCGCTTCTTCCTTGAAGGACGCCTGCCTGCAAGCTGACTGCAAGGCTCTCCTTCGCCCAAGGAGATACATCTGAAGCGTCCGCATACCTATCAAGCGTAGAATCGACGGATGAAGACGCGTACTGATCGTGCAGTCCCGTTATCGCCATTGCGTTGGCCATAATGGTCGTCGCTTGCTCTCGCGTGATCTTCGCATTCGGGCGGAAAGTTCCATCATCATAGCCGGCGATTAGTCGATACGCATACGCAGTATTGACCGCACTGCTGTACCAATCTGATGCCTGAACGTCGGAGAACGGCGTTGCTCCCGATTGCGGCTTCATACCTAGCGCACGAACGATGATCGCGGCGAACTCGGCGCGTGTAATGTTCGTATCAGGAGTATAATTGCCGCCCCCCGTCCCATTAATGACCATCCTTGAGCCCATGTCGTTAACGGCATCCTTCGCCCAATGACGGCTCATATCACCGAATTGAACCGGATTCCACACCACCGCATACAAACTGTTGGTCAAGCTGTTGATGATCGCATACTGACGGCCATCAATCACTTCGAATGATGTCGGCACATGGCGAACCATTCCGTCCGGATCGATGATGACGCCAGTCGTTACCTGATTCCGATCGACACCTTCCGGAAGTAGAAGTGTACGCTCCACATAAGCTCCGAATGTGTCTGCTTCAATGGAAGAATCGCCGTGCGTTACGATAACTCTGAAGCTCACCGGATTGGCGGCAAGCTCGAATGAACCTTCCTTGGCGGCATTTTCAGCCGTATTTAGCGTATCCGCCGCCGGCATGACCAATTCGACGCGTACGCCGACATTTTCCGAAGAGATGTTCTCTCCCAGTTGCGCCGCCAATCCATCAATGTTGATCAGTTCGGCCGGAAGCGTATAGGTTGCATATTCCGTCTTGAATTCCAGGATGACCTGCTTGTCTTTCAAAAAACGAAGCAACTGGCCGCTAAGCTGGGTGGCGTATAAATCGGATTCATTCCTGTCCTTTAGCGTAATCACAGCGCCGTCCGCTACTGCCTTCAGCTTTTCCATTAAGCTCTGGTCATCTAGCATAATGGTAGTTTTCGTGTAATTCTCCGATCTGTTAACGGCCTCGCTCCCCAAGTCCACTTCTTTTCCGTTCACGAAAGTTCCTATGAACATTTCACTTGGGCCTCTGGATGCCGCAACCGTCATGAAATTCCAGGTTGTCTTATCCAATATGCCTGCATATTCCGTATTCTCTACATCTCTGAACGCTCCTGCATCGATCTGAACGTAATAACCGGTTCCGGAATGCAGTGTCTCCACATTTACAACTACCTCCGCACCTGCAATCGTCACCTTCGTCGTATCGGCTGCATCAATCGATTCTACAATGCTGTCGTCTTTTATTTTTTTGATCACAATAGACCTGCCCGCTACAGCCGTCACATTCTCGCTGAATACCAGCTTGAGATCGTCATCCCATCCTACTGACGCCGCTTCGTCCTCCGGATAATATTCGCTTACCGTAGGCGCCGTTCCATCGTATGCGATAGTGAACTCCGCCGCCGCTGTATTGCCGTTGCTCGCCGCATCGACCGCAGCTCCCGCCGCCAGATTAAGCGTGACTTCCCCGTGCGCAGCGGGAGTAATGTCTGCCGTATACGTGATGTTATCCGTTGTCGACAGATTGCTCGCTGTTCCATTCGTCACTGCGATGTCGCCCACCGTGAATCCGGTCACTTCTTCGCTGAACGTGATCGTTACGCCGAACGGCTTGCTCGTCGTTGGATCAGGCTCCGTCGATGTGATGGCTGCCGTTGGAGCCGTCGCATCGTAATCGATGCTGTAATCCGTCGCTGCCGTATTGCCGTT
>NZ_JAOQJC010000074.1 GCF_025567625.1 Paenibacillus sp. J5C2022
AGGCCACATACACTAATTCGACTTAAACCCACCTTTTCGACGCTCCAGTGTTGGCCACATACACTAATTCGACTCAAACTTACCTTTTCGACGCTCTAGTGTTGGCCACATACACTAATTCGACTCAAACTCATCTTTTCGACGCTCCAGTGTAGGCCACATACACTAATTCGACTCAAACTCATCTTTTCGACGCTCCAGTGTAGGCCACATACACTAATTCGACTCAAACTCACTTTTCGACGCTCCAGCGTTGGCCACATACACTAATTCGACTCAAACTTACCTTTTCGACGCTCCAGTGTTGGCCACATACACTCCGCCAGACTACTACTCCTCCAGAAATTCCTTGTACTTGTCCGCTTTATTGCCCGTTTCCTCCAGTAGCAGCTCTTCCACACCACGCCTCCGCTCATGAAGCTCATTCAGGGACATATCCGCGTCCTTTCACCTATCTTGATTTCCCAGGAAATTCACCCGCTGCGAATGTACAAGCTCCACGCCTTCTGTGAAGGATAGTCTGATTTCTCGTTACTACTTAGCTACTAAGCAAGTAGGGGCTAATCGCTCAAAGAGAAAAGTCTGCGCTATCGCTCATTTTGCTCACATAGCCCCGTCAAGCGTGCCTTGTACCGCCGAAAAGTAGGAGCTATCGCTCAAAATGATCACATAGAATCGGAAAAATAGAGAATAGTGTGTGCTATCGCTCATTTTGCTCACATAGCCCCGTCAAGCGTACCTTGTACCGCCGAAAAGTAGGAGCTATCGCTCAATATGGTCACATAGAATCGAAAAAATAGAGAATAGTGTGTGCTATCGCTCATTTTGCTCACATAGCCCCGTCAAGCGTACCTTGTACCGCCGAAAAGTAGGAGCTATCGCTCAATATGGTCACATAGAATCGGAAAAATAGAGAATAGTGTGTGCTATCGCTCATTTTGCTCACATAGCCCCGCCAAGCATGCTTCGTACCGAATGGACCTAAGTAGTAACGATTACTCTCATCGCCTCCCCTATCCCCTGCAACAATAGCGAAGAGCTTGAACACAATACAAACTCCATAATATTGCGATACAAATCCAAACTTCATGTCATTGTATGTTCATATTAGAGTCACTACAATTAGGCCTAACGCAACTAAAATACCGCAGCATCCAATGAATGGACGTGCTGAGCTTGTGGAGGACATACCATGAACAATCGCGTGAACACTATCCGAATCGGGCCTCCAGAGTCTCTGGGAGAGCCTGTCGCCGTCCGTATCGGGCAAGCAGCCGCCTTCCTGCAACGAGAGGACGAAACAACTGAGCTGTATATCGTATCCAACGGACATCCGGCCATCTTCTATGCCGTCGAGCTGCCTTCCGGCCGTGTCGTGCATGAGTATGCCATACCGGAATCGCATGCCGTATGGGGCATGACGCTCCTGGGCAATGATGTCTACTTCTGCGCGACGGACGACGGCATACTGTACCGTTATGCAATAGAAGAGCGCAAGGTCGAGCAAGTCGGGTCATTCCCTTCGGGAGCTTTCGTATGGGATATGGGCGTGTCATCCGATCGCAAGGTGTACGGAGCGACCTATCCGCAGGCTCAATTATTCGAGTATGATCCAGAGTCCAGTCAATTTCTCGATCTGGGAAGAATGCACGAGGAACAGCACTATGCAAGAGGCATGCTGGCTCTCGGCGACTACTTGTTCGCCGGTATCGGAAGCGAATTGCATCTCATCCAATACGATCGAAGGACGAAGCAGAAGAAGGAGCTCCATGTAGAAGGCTATACGGGGTCGAAAGGGTTTATTTCCCGCATCTTCCCCTCCCCGCTTCAGCATACGATCTATTTATTCGCCGGTGGCTACAACTGCCTCGTCTACGATTACAAGAAGGAAGCCATCGTGGACTCATTCGCAGCCGGCAGCTACATTAGCGAGCCTTCTCCCGAGGACGGAGAGCAATACTATGTGCATGATGCACAGTTGTACTCCTATCATGTGCCGTCCCGGCGATCCGCCAAGCGTGCAGACCTGCCCTTGTCGACAGGAGGAATGCTTGTGAAGGACATGGCATGGATCAAGAACGGCGACGGACAGCATGCGCTGGCCATTGCAACCACCAATATGGATGTCATTATATATAACCCGGCAAGCGGCATTGGAGAAGCCCTCGAAGTGGACGTTCCCGCAAGGCCAGTCTCCATCCAATCGCTGGAATGGGATCGGGAGGAACGGTTGTACATCGGCGGCTATCATCGCGGGCTTGCGGTCTATAATATCGCAACCCGCGAAGTGGACATGAACCTGACGACTTTCCCGCAGATCGAAGGCATCGGTTTTTCCAAGGGAACGGTCTATTTGGGCACGTACACAAAAGCCAATATTTACGCCTATCGTCCCCGGATGGACACACGGCCTTCCTTCCTGTTCCAGGTCGGGCACCATCAGGATCGTCCTTTCGCCATCGCGGAAGCCGGGAATAAAGTATTCTTTGGAACTATCGCCGACTATGGGCTTCTCACCGGAGCAATGTCTATGTATGACACGACAACGGGAGCGCATGAGACTTACCCCGACCTGGTTCCCAACCAGAGCATTATCGGACTCGCTTACCGCGACGGCCTTATCTACGGCGGAACGACCAACTGGGGAGGACTGGGTATTGAGGCCGTTGAGACCGAAGCCAAGCTGTTCGTGTGGGATGTGGAGCAGAGAAAGCTGCTATACAGCTTTACCCCGGATATTCCGGGAATTGACATGCCTCCGCGCATGATCGGCGAGCTTCGCTTTGGCCCGGACGGACTGCTGTGGGGAGCCGTTGACGGCACCCTCTTCGCCATGTGCCCCGACACTCTCACTGTAACCAAGAGCAAGCTGATCGTACCGAGCGAATACAAGTACTCCCACTTGCGCCCTTACTTCTTGAGATGGAGCTCGGACGGCCTGCTGTTCGCGGGTTTGGCGAAGAAGATTATGGTCATAGACCCGGAGACGCTTGCGCACAGCATATTGGTGGACGATGCTATACCTCTTATGACACTTGGACCGGATGACCATATCTACTACAACATCGGTTCCGAGCTTTTTATGCGCAAGCGTCTTCCATAGCGACAAGACAGGCACATAGGCGAGGAATGCCCGCAATGTCCAGCCATTGACGGGTACTTTCCGCACGCTCACATACGCGACATCATACACCATTTTAAACCATTAAATCATTTTTTTACAAATCATTCATCTAACTCAATCGTAGCATCAGCATAATATTGATATAGTGAATAGCAATATCGCCTCATTGTTCGCAACTCTGTATAACGCTTACAATAAATGCAACAGAGGAGGTTTTACGAATGCGCGCACAACATGCCGTTCAGACAAAAGCAAAAAGCACAATTCAAACGGAATTTTCCACTCTGCTGAAATTTGTAGTCAGACATCGCGCCTTGTATATCATGCTTATTCCAGGCATGCTTTACTTTCTGGTTTTCAAGTACTTTCCGCTTGCCGGAAGCATGATCGCATTCCAGGACTACAACATTTTCAAAGGCTTTATGGGCAGCGAATGGGTTGGCTTCAAATGGTTCGAGCAGTTTTTTTCATACCCTAACCTGAATCGGCTGTTGAAGAACACCTTGATTATCAGCTTCTATCAAATTATTTTCACATTCCCGGCGCCGATCATTCTGGCCATCCTGCTTAACGAGCTGAGAATGCAGGGCTTCAAACGAGTCGTGCAAACCGTCGTATACTTGCCCCACTTCCTGTCGTGGACGATCGTATTCGGATTCGTCTACACACTATTGTCCGTTCAGACAGGCTTCGTCAACCAAGCGATTGAGGCCCTTGGCGGAACGACGGTCAACTTCCTGCAGAAGGCCGAATACTTCCGTACGATTATTATCTCAAGCGGCATCTGGAAGGAGATGGGCTGGAGCGCGATCGTCTTCCTGGCCGCTATTGCCGGCATCAGTCCGTCCTTGTACGAAGCGGCCAAGATCGACGGCGCCAGCCGGTTCAAGCAGTTCCTGCACATTACTTTGCCAGGCATGCTGCCCGCCATTATGATTCTGCTGCTCCTTAAGATCGGGCATATCCTGGATCTGGGCTTCGAGCAAATTTACTTATTCTTGAACCCCATGACCTTGAGCACAGGCGACGTACTGGATACTTACGCTTACCGGATCGGCATTCTGGGCGGCAAGTACAGCCTGACGACGGCTATCGGACTGTTCAAATCCGTGGTAGGCCTATTGCTGCTCGTCGTCGCCAACCGGGCCAGCAAGGCTGCAACCGGCGAAGGACTATATTAGGAGGGCGACAATATGCGAATAAAACAATCATTCGGAGAGCGCATGTTCGACGTGTTCAATGTCGCTTTGCTTCTGGTCACCTGCGGCGTCGTCTTGCTCCCGCTCATGCACGTCGTCGCAGGCTCCTTAAGCGAGACCAACGCGCTTATTCACGCCAAAGTGACCATTTGGCCTGTCGGATTCAACTTTGACAACTATATTCTGGTTTTTAAAAATCAAACGTTCTGGCAATCCTTCGGCATTACCGCCTTTGTTGTCCTTGTCGGCACGGCGCTGAATATGCTGCTGACCATTTTCACCGGATACCCGCTGTCCAAGAGCTTTTTGAGAGGACGCAAATATGTCATGCTGTTCATCGTATTCACGATGATATTCACGGCGCCGATGATCCCGTCCTACCTGCTTGTGAAAATGCTGGGCATGATGAATTCCGTCTGGGCTTTGATCATCCCGAGTGCGCTTGCCGCCTTCAATCTCATCTTGTGCATTACATTCTTCCGCGGCTTGCCCGAGGAGCTCTTCGAAGCGGCACGAGTGGACGGCATGAATGAATATCGCGTCGTAGCGCAAATCGCCATGCCGCTGTCGATGCCCATTATCGTCACTCTTGCCTTGTTCTACTCGGTAGCGCACTGGAACAATTATTATTCGGCCTTGCTCTATATTACCGATCCCGACCTGCGTCCCCTCCAGTTGTACCTGTACAACTTGCTGGCGCAATTCGACACAAGCGATACCTTAACCTACATGAGCAATACCGTTACCTATGACATCTCGCCGCAGGGGTTGCAGATGGCAACGATTATCGTAGCGACACTTCCGATCGTCATCATTTACCCCTTCATTCAGAAGCACTTTATTAAAGGAGCCATGATCGGCTCTCTGAAGGAGTAGCTCTCACATTGTTGTCAATTCGCTTGACATATATTATTCATACAGGGAGGAACAGCATTATGAAAACACAGAAAAAGTGGGTCGGCATGCTTGTAATAGCTGCCATGATGACAGCTGCGGGATGCTCCGGCACGAACGGCGGCAACACTCCTGCGCCAACAAGCAACGCATCAACCGGGAATGGAGGCGGTTCGGATCAATCGGCGGAGAAGCAAGCTTTCTCCATCTATGTGCCTGACCTGGCGAAAGCGGTGCCTAGCGGCAATCTGCTGGAAGATCCCACTATTGCTTACATGGCGGAGAAATCCGGTATTACTCCGAACATCACTTTCCTGGCCAATGCGAACTACGTCGATCAACTGAAGTTGAAATTCGCCGCATCCGAATTCCCGGATGTATACATGGGCTTCGGATTGACCCAGGGCGATGGCGCTTTGGACAACGATCTTATACTGCCGTTGAACGATCTGATCGATCAATACGGTACGAATCTGAAAGAAGTCATTCCGCAATACGCATGGGATGCCGTGACCATCAACGGGCAGATTATGGCGATTCCGGAGCCCAGCAACACGCCTTCATCCCGCTTATTCTATGTCCGCAAGGACTGGATGGATGCGGTCGGCATTGCGGAGTTCCCGACAACCTCCGACGAATTGCTTGACATGCTCCGCGCATTCCGCGACGGCGATCCTAACCAAAACGGCGAGAAAGATGAAATTCCGTTCACGATGCGCGAGAAGTTCTCCTGGACGGGCGACATGATCTGGGGGATGTGGGGGATTTCCCCTTATGAAGGCATCGAGCTTGACGGTGAAGTCGTTCCCGGATTCATTCATCCGAACATGAAGCAAGGCCTGGCCTTTATGCAAACGATGTATAAAGAGGGACTGCTGGATTCCGAATTCTTGCTGAACTCCAGCGCAATAACGCAGCAGAAAGTGACTTCCGGCGTAGCCGGCACTTGGGGAAGCACGCCATCCAACGCGTTCAACTTCCAGAAGCAGGTCTCTGAAGCTCTGCCCGGCGTTAACGTTGACGTCGTTACGATGCCGACTCCACGCGGTACAGGCTACGACGGTCCTGTCGGCTCTGTGAACTTTAAAGTGAACAAGTCCTATCTGGTCATGAAATCCGCGAAAGATCCGGCTGCTGTCGTCAAGTTCTTCGACTGGCTGTTCAGCGAAGACGGCCAGATCTTCTCCGAGATCGGCGTGCAAGGTGTGAACTATGCAGAAGAAGACGGCAAGTACTTCTATAGGGAAACCTCCGAAGCCGAAGCGAAGACCGAATGGCGGCAAGTATTTAAAATGCACGCTCATAATGAAAAAGCTTTCGCTGCGAAGTACTCCGGCGTACAATTCGAGAAGATGCAAAATGCAATTGCCATTTCAAACGAAGAAGGTATCGAGAGCTTGACGATGGGGATGCCTGCCGTTGGTCAAAATCTGTTCAACCTGTATTATGAATTCCATGAACCGGCGGCACGTATTATCGTCGAAGGAGCGGATGTAGACGAAGTGTGGGACGAGTTCGTCAAGAACTGGCGCGCGCAGGGCGGTCAAGAGCTGATTGACGAAATGACGACTTGGGTGAACGAGAACAAACAATAAGGTCGACGAAGCAGACAAAAAGAAGGACGGTCATGTCCTTCTTTTTGAGCTATTTTGATGAATGCTTCCAAACGCGGTATCATCTTAACATAACATCATTCGGACATACAGGAGACGGGGCATGAGCAAACTCTTCAAGCTGATTCGAAGCAAAATGAAATGGAAGCTGATACTTGTCATTTCCGCTTTAATGCTGTTCATAGTCGTGTTCACCGGACTGATTGTATACTCGAAAACATCGGCGATTATTAAAAATGATGTTGAACACCTGAGCAATCAAGTATTGAAGCAGGCGAATCTCAACCTGGAAAGGTACTTCAACTATTATTCGGAAGGCTTCATGCTGATGTCCTTCTCCCCGGAAATTGAAAGCTGGCTATCCG
Source organism: Paenibacillus sp. J5C2022 (assembly GCF_025567625.1). Lineage (GTDB taxonomy): Bacteria > Bacillota > Bacilli > Paenibacillales > Paenibacillaceae > Pristimantibacillus. Next base: position 7,196 of record NZ_JAOQJC010000074.1, read on the forward strand.
TCCAGAAGGACGACAAGATCCGGTCGTTCACCCTCTTCCAAAAAATTAGAGACAATTATATTACGCCGTATATGTATCAATATCCTGAAGTCATTGCGGTTACGCTGTATAACTCGAACGGCAACGAGATTAACTATTCCATGAAGTATGGCTTCAAGCTGGATTACAGCTTCCTTGATTCGGGACTGGAATCGTTCATGGCCTATGAGAATATCGCGGACGTGCGATGGTCCAACGACTATTACTTCGAAGGGAAAGCGATGGAGCTGCCGGTCATCACCTTAATGCGAAAGGTCAGATACGGTGACCATTCCGGCTATATGAAAAGCGACATTAATCTGAATCCTGCTCTACAACTGGTGAACGAGCTGGAGATCGGGAACAACGGCTACGGGTTCATCATTAATTCCGATGGCAAAATCATTGCCCACCCCGACCAGTCGGTTATCGCCAGTCAACTTTCAGAACCCTACCTGGATACGATACGCACCCAATCCAGCGGCAGCTTCTTCAGGAAGGAAACGAATGAAATTATTCTGTTCGGCTCCATTAATTACTTCGACTGGAAAACCGTTATCGTCGTTCCTTACAACGAGTTTGCCAGCAGTGTTTATTTTATTCGCAAATTCATGATTATGATTGCTGCGGCAGGACTGCTGCTGTCCATATTAAGTGCGGTCGCGATATCTTCTTCCTTCACGAAGCGCATTGCCAAGCTTCGCAAAACGATTAAGGAAACCTCTCGCGGCAAAATCAATATGACTGACATTGGCGGGAAGGACGAGGTCGCAGAATTAGGCAATGCATACAACGCGATGCTTGAGGATCTGAATAATACCGTCAATGAACTGGCGGATTCCAAGATTGCCGGACAGAAGGCCGTCATGTCGGCTCTGCAATCGCAGATCGACTCCCACTTTCTGTACAATACGCTGGAGCTCATTAATTCGTTGGCTTCGCTCGAAGGCCACAGCCAAATCGAGCAAACGACGATCGGATTAGCCAAAATGCTGAGGTACACCTCGGAGTATAAAAGCAGTGTTGTGCCTATCGAGCATGAGCTGGAGCATTTAAACAACTACATGGACATTATGAAGCTTCGATTGGGTGAGCAACTGGAATATGAGCTGCATGTGGATTCCGATGTACTGCAAGGTCTATGCTTGAAGGCCATTCTGCAGCCCGTCGTGGAAAACTGCATGAAGCATGCCCAGCCGGAGCTGGATCAGTCTCTGCAAATTCATATGGATGTGCTGGACAAGGAATCGGACGGTCGTTCTTACATCGAAATGCGGATTAGGGATAATGGAAAGGGCTTCTCGGCAGACAAGCTGGCCTGGATGAACGAGCAGCTCAAGCAAATCTCGCTCTCACCCTTGCATCATTCGTTCAACAATATCGGATTGCTGAATATCCACTTTCGATTGCAAATGTACTATCATCATGATCCGCTAGCGGGGATAACCGTCAGAAATCTGGAGCATGTTGCCGGAGCGGATATTACGATCACATTGCCTAAAACCTATGCAGTACAGGAGGGGAATACCGATGCGATATAGCGCCATCATCGTTGACGATGAACATCTTATCCGGTCAAGCCTGACGAAGAAGATCAATGAATTAGATGCTGTCGTCGTAGCGGGTACGGCAGAGAACGGTGTGAAATGCCTGCAATGGCTGGACGAATGGCACGCCGATATCTGTATTACGGATGTGCGAATGCCCCATATGGATGGATTGGAGCTTCTGCGGCATATCAATGAGAACTACCCCTGGATGGCTTCGATCGTCATATCCAGCTACGAAGAATTTACGTATGTGCGTTCCAGCTTGCAATTGAATGCGATTGATTACGTCCTGAAGCCAATCGACCGCAGCGTGCTTCAGGAAGCGATCAACAACGCTGTCTCCAAGCTGAGCGAGAAGCGGAGACACACGGCTATGTCCATCGTGATCAAGAAGCTTCCGCATCACGAGAAGCAGCTTGATCAGTGGATTGAGATGGCTCGAACGATCCAAGTCGAGCAGATGTACATCACAGTCACGGATACATTGATGATGTTCGAGCAATGGGCAGGCAGCGACTACTACCTGCTCGGAGATATCGCAATCGTATGGATCGAGCTGCTGTTGGAACGCATAACCAAGGAGAAAAGCATGCTCGAGCTTTCGCGGCTTCCGCTCGCGGATATCGTTAGCGAGCCAATTCCCGCCGCCCATAGAAGATTCATCTTCCGATTGGTGGCAGTCGGCTACTTGGAGTACGGCGCCAAGCAGCTATTCGAGGCTATGCGGGTGCTCAAGTCGCAATCGCTTCATCCTAGCGTAGAGCAAGCAAGGCTGTATCTGCAAGAACACTATGCGGAGAAAATCAATTTGCAGGAAGTAGCGGATGCCGTAGCGATGAGCAAAACGTATCTCGCCAATCTGTTCAAGCAGGAAACCGGCGTTACGATATGGAACCATCTGGTGGAAATTCGGATGAAGCACGCCCGCGACTTGCTGCTTAACAGCTCGTTGAAGAGCTACGAAATCGCCTATAAGGTCGGTTACGAGAACAGCATTCACTTCTCCAGGCTATTCAAGGAGCAGTACGGACTCACTCCTGCCGAGTATAAAAAAAGATTCACGGAGTAGAGGGGGATTATTCGCCGGGATAAGCCAATCCCCATTGGGCGCGTATCGCATCCATCGTCTTCATAATGATAAGCGTCTCGTCGAGCGGCATCACGGCGCTCTCCAGCCGGCCTTCGCGCAGCGCGTCCATTGCTTCCATCGCCTGATACGTATAGCCGAAAAACTCCCGGTCATCCTGGAACGTAACGGGCTCCGCGTCCTTGACATACAACGTTGCGGATCGGGCCGCAAGGAAGGACGGGATATGAATCTTGCCTTCGGTGCCGAATATCCACGCTTCATTGTTCAGCGACAGCCTGACGGCGCCGTGCAATGTCGCTGTAAGCCCGCTGTCATAGTGGAATAGCAGCGAGAAGCGCTCATCCACTCCCGACTCACCCAGCCGCCCGCTGCTGGATATGCGGTCCGGCTGCTTCCCTCCTGCCAGCATGGAAGCGAGCGATACGACATAGATGCCGGTATCCAGCAGCGCTCCGCCGCCCAGCTCCCGCTTCAGCAGCCTGCTCTCCGGATTCCATCCGCCGTCGAAGCCGAACGCCGCTTGCAGCAGCTGCACCTCGCCGATCTTCCCTTCTTCCAGCCATTGCCGGACCTGCACGATAGGAGGCAGGTAACGTGTCCACATCGCTTCCATCAGGAACAAGCGGTTCTTCCTCGCATAGGCGATCATTTCCTCCGCTTCCGCCGCGTTGACCGTGAACGGCTTCTCGCACAAGACGGCTTTGCCTCCGCGCAGACACGTCATCGCGTTATCCTTGTGCGCAGGATGTAACGTTCCTATGTAGACGAGATCGATATCGGGATCGGCCGCCAGCTCCTCGCAGCTTCCGTATGCCTTCGGAACGTCGAATTCCTGTGCGAAGTCCTTCGCCTTGTCCAGAGCTCTTCCCGCGACGGCCGTCAGCTCCGCTCCCTCTGCGAACTTCAGATCCGATGCGAATTTCCGGGATATGCGTCCCGGTCCCATAATGCCCCATCTAATCGCTCGCTTGTTACTCATCCCTAACCACCTCTCTCCCATTTCCCCCTATTATACCGAACGATTGGAAGCGCATACAGCTTTATTTGAATGTCCATTTCACTTCGGTCCTATAAGTTCCTCGCAATAGAAATGAAGCCGCCCCTCTCGGGACGGCTATGCCGACTATTGTGAGGCGGAAGCAACCGCCAACTGATGCCGCAGCTCGCTCTCCAGCAGCGTATCGTCCTCGTATAAGGACAAGAAGGATTCCACAATCGCAGGGTCGAACTGACTGCCGCTCTGATCCTTCAAATATTGCAGCGCGGCATCTGTGCTCCACTTCTCCTTGTAAGGACGCTTCGACGTCAGGGCGTCGAATACGTCCACGACACTGACGATCCTCGCCTCGAGCGGAATCCGGCTGCCGGACAGGCCGTAAGGATAGCCGGAGCCATCCCATCTCTCGTGGTGATGGAGGATGATATTCTTGGCTGTGGCGAATTCATGCTCGAACAGCTCATCGTCCAGCTCCACATTCACCTTGTCGAGAATATCCACGCCGATCTGCGGGTGCATCTCTACAATCTTGCGCTCGTAGGACGCCAGCGGCCCCGGCTTGTAGAGGATACCCTCCGGCACGGCGGACTTCCCGATATCGTGCAGAATGCTGGAGTGCGCGATCTGGGCTTGCTTCCGATCGCTCAAGCCAAGCTCCGCGAGCTCGTTATGCCGAATCACAAGCTTCTCCGTCAGCTTCTGAACCCGGAGCAGATGCTCTTCAATGCCGGGATCGCGAATCTCGCAGGAGACCGCAAGCACGCGCAGCAACGAGCCCTGAATGCCTTCAATCCGATCCTCGTCGAGGTAGAAGCCCCGCTCCAGACGCTCCAGCTCGCGGAACACGCCGACGAAGCAAGTGGCGTCCCCTACGACGAACGGCGTAATGGTGATGGAGGAATGCCATAGCTGCCCATTCTTCTTCCGGTTCGTGAACACGCCCGACCAGGCATTCCCGCCGTGAATCGCTTCCTTCATCTGGTCATAGCTCAGTCTGGGGGTGAACGGGGTGCGCAGAATGCCCGCCTTCTTGCCGGCGATCTCATGCTGGGCATAACCCGTTATGCGTTCATATGAAGCATTCACCGCTATAATTCGGTGCTGCTCGTCGGTAATAATAACGGCGTCTCCCAACGCCAGGAACATTCGTAAGCTTTCTTCCACGCTGATTCACTCTCGCTGTTGTTGTATTTCTACCTATCATAACAGATTTGAATCAGCATGCGCTCCATATTTTGTCTCGAAATCAGCACATATACGTTACGCCGACATCTGGAGCGTGCCGCCGCCGCTTATGTGCGGATTCGCCCCGCTGAGCGACATCGTTGCCGGCATGCGGCTGCCGATCGCCGAGACGGTATAATCGGAGCTGCTGCTTCTATAGATCAAGCCGATCAGCGCGAAGGTATCGCCGCGCTCATAAGCTTGGACCAGCTCTCTTAGCAGCCGTTGACGCTCCTCGTTCTCAATTGGCCATCCTTCTTCATCCCGCAACCGCTCGCGCACCTTGTGCAAGGACTCCCGCGCACGGTGCAATGCCGCCTTCACAGCGCCGCCGCTCTTGTCAAGCAACTGTGCCGTCTCTTCTATTGAATAGCCCAGCACCTCCCGGAGCAGGAAGACGCTGCACTGCTGCGGAGTCAGATGCTGAAGCAGCGACTGGAATGCCCTCTCCATCTCCAAGCTGCCGATGTGATCGGAGACATAGCTGTTCTGGTCACTTACGCTTGCCAGCCGGGCCAGCTTCCCCTTGAAGACAGCCGAGCGCCTGCAATGGTCTATCCATTTATTCCGTGCGATCGTAATGAGTAATGCTTCGGGGTTGGTGTGCTTTAGTCTGCTCATCACATCCAGCGCCTTCAGCCACGTCTCTTGAGACAAGTCCTGCGCTTCCCATTCCGATCCCGTCATGGACAGGCAGTAGCGGTAGAGCGACTTTTGCAAATCGTCCATATCCTCAATTCCGACCGCCCTGCCTGCTCTCTTCTTCTCATCAAGCTGTTGCGTCACATGATCCCTCCTAATCGCAGCGGCATTAACTTGCAACAGTAGCTTTTACTCCGTAAACGATTAAGGCTCTGCGGAAGATACGCTTCCTTGCATATAATATTGTATGCTTCTGAGCCGTATCCTTCAACGCCTCGCGTTCGTCTGCCTTATGCAACATCAAAAAAAACATGTTGGAGGGAACGAGATGAACCATATCCCCTATGTAGTAGAACAAACGAACCGAGGCGAGAGATCGTACGATATCTACTCCCGGCTGCTGAAGGACCGGATTGTGTTCGTTAGCGCTCCGATTGACGATCAGATCGCCAATAGCGTCATTGCCCAGTTGCTCTTCCTTACTGCGGAAGACCCCGACAAGGACATTCATATGTACATCAATAGTCCCGGAGGCTCCGTCACGGCAGGGCTGGCGATCTTCGATACGATGCAGTATATTAAGCCGGATGTCAATACGATCTGCACCGGCTTTGCGGCATCGTTCGGCGCCATTCTGCTGCTTGCAGGCGAGCGGGGCAAGCGCTTCGCGCTTCCCAACAGTGAAATAATGATCCATCAGCCCCATGGAGGCGCGCAGGGTCAGGCAAGCGATATTGCGATATCCGCGAAGCGGATTCTTGCCAACCGGGAGAAGCTGAACCGGATAACCGCCGAGCGCACGGGCCAGCCGCTGGAGCGCATCGAGAAGGATATGGATCGGGACTTCTTCATGTCCGCCGAGGAGGCGCTAGAGTACGGGATTATCGACAAGATCATAACAACCCAGTAGTAGCTCAAGCTTGCTGAGGGGCCGCGCTTTGGCATTGCTGCTCGAGCTTGCAGCGGGGCGGCATGTTGGACATGTAACTCGAGCTGCAGCGGGGCGGCACAATGGTATTGTTGATGCCAGTTGCCGCCCCTTTCGCTTTTCTTCCCTGCCATCATGACGCCTCTCTCATCCCATATATCCCCTTAGCGCCTTCAAGCTACAACTCCGCTTATCCACACCGCCACTTTTTTCTTAACATGCTACCGTTCTACTTCTCCATTCCTCCATACCTCCATCCCTCAACTCCTCACGTTCACTCTACTTCGCCACAGCCGCTCGACCGCTCCTCACGTTCACTCTACATAAACTCGCCAACTGGATTTCATGCATTTAATTTTCCAAATTATACCTAATTGTCGCAATCAACTGGATTTCATGCAACTAATTGACTGATTATCGGGGAGTTTGAGCTATTGGGACGAAATGAACTGTATATTTTCCACTTGCAAGGTGTGAAGAGGGCAAGTTCAGCATAAAATAACTGCACAAAATCCATTTGGCACCCACCCTCTACATGCCTCTACATGCCACTACAAGTCCTACATACCACTACAAGCCACTTACAGCTACTACAAGCCACTTACAGCTACTACAAGCCACTAACATGCCTCTCCATACCTCTACAAGCCACTACAGGCCTCTCCATACCTCTTCAAGCCACTTACAGCTACTACAAGCCACTAACATGCCTCTACATGCCACTGCATGTACATCTCTCCCTGTCTATCATTTGACTGCCATCTGCTTACCTCCCCTAATCTACCATCCTACGCAACAAGATATTCTAGCATTCTACCTACAGGATGTCCGCGAATGGTGCTAGACAAGAGTACAAGCAGTTGGTAGAGCCTTCGCATAACTATATAGTACATCACGAGAAAAGAAGGTGAGACAATGTCTAAAAACAAATTGCTGTTCAGCACGCCGCCGAGAGGCGTAGCGCTTCGTCCGGGAACAAGCAAAATTTTGACTAGACAACACCATCATCATCATCATGATCAAGACCAGGACGACGACAACGTCATGGACAACATGGGGATCGATATCAGCAAATACGAAATCATTCGCTTATTCGCCAGAAACCGCAGCAGATCCGCAACTTGCGTCTGGTTCACGCTCCTGGTGTCGCAAGACGGCCGCTTCGTGGCCAAATTGGATAAAGTAAAGCTGGCGCCAGGGCAATCCTATACGCAAACGTACAGTGTTCCCGGTCAAACGCTGGACATCAAAGCGACAGCAACAGCAAAACGTAATAGCCGCTACTGTGGTGTCGATGTAGTGGACGTACAAGTATACGGGCATAAATAATACCTGCGGCTAGTTCATAAGCTATGCATGGAGGGCTGGCATATATAGTCGCACAATGAACGTATAAAGTCCCTTGCGGCAAAAGTACGGCCAAAGGGACTTTTTCCACTGCCATGCAAAAACCCGCCACGGACGATCGTCCATGACGGGCTTTTTACTATTGGCTTAGTTGCAGTTATCCAGTTAAACCATCAGTGTGGCGGCAGTTGGGCAGTCCCGTTATACCATCACTTTGCAAATGCTGTTCGTAAATTCGACTGGATCTTGAACAGTAAGTCCTTCGATAAGCAGAGCCTGGTTGTACAGCAGCTCGGTGTACAGATTGAACTTCTCCTTGTCGGAGCCATGGGCAGCCTTCAGCGATTGGAACACGTCATGGTTGACGTTGATCTCCAGCACTTTATCCGCCTGAACGTTGCCGCTGTCCGGCATCGCCTTCAGAATCTTCTCCATCTCGATAGAGACATCGCCCTCTGTGGACAAGCATACCGGGTGACTCTTCAGGCGCTTGGATGCTTTGACGCTCTTCACCTTGCCCGTAAGCAGCTCGCCCATCGCTTCGAACAGTTCCTTGTTGTCGTTCTCTTCCGCATCGGAAGCCTGATCAGCACTGGAGTCAATGCCGAGATCGCCACTGGACACGGATTTGAATTCCTTCTCCTTGTAGTTCATGATCATCTTGATCGCGAACTCGTCGATATCGTCCGTGAAGAACAGAATATCGTAGCCTTTGTCCGCTACAACTTCCGTCTGCGGAAGCTTCTCCAGCCGCTCGACAGAATCGCCTGCCGCATAGTAGATATACTTCTGATCTTCCGGCATAGCAGCTACATACTCGTCCAGGCTGATCAGCTTCTTCTCTTTGGAAGAGTAGAACAGAAGAAGATCCTGGAGATCACCTTTGTTCATGCCGTAGTCGCTGTACACGCCATACTTCAGCTGGCGGCCGAATGCGCTGTAGAGCTTCTCATACTCCTCGCGCTCGTCTTTCAGCATTCCCTGCAGCATGCTCTTGATTTTATTCTTGATGTTCTTCGCGATCAGCTTCAGCTGGCGGTCGTGCTGCAGCAATTCGCGGGAGATGTTAAGCGACAGGTCTTCGGAATCTACCATCCCCTTCACGAAGCTGAAGTAATCCGGCAGAAGATCCGCGCATTTGTTCATGATCAATACGCCGTTGGAATACAGCTCAAGCCCCTTCTCGTATTCCTTCGTATAATAATCGAACGGCGCACTCTCCGGCAGGAACAGGATCGCATTGTACACCACCGCGCCATCGGCGCTAATGTGCAGATGCTTCAGCGGCTTGTCGAAGCCGTAACGCTTGTCCATATAGAAGGCATCGTAGTCTTGCTTCGTCAGCTCGTTTTTGTTGCGGCGCCAGATCGGCACCATGCTGTTGACCGTCTGTTCTTCCTTCACTTCCTCGAGCTCTTCTTCTTCGCCTTCTCCCTTCGGACGCTGCGTCGTTACATCCATTTTGATCGGATAGCGAATGAAGTCGGAATACTTCTTGATAATCGCTCTTAGACGATACTCTTCCAGGTACTCATCGTACTGCTCATCTTCGGTGTTCTCCTTGATCTTCAACACGATCACGGTACCGACAGTATCCTTCTCGGCAGCTTCAATTGTGTAGCCATCAGCTCCCTTGGAGTGCCATTGATAGGCTTCGTCGCTGCCCAGCGGCTTGCTTGTTACCGTCACTTCGTCGGCAACCATGAAGGCGGAGTAGAAGCCTACGCCGAACTGACCGATAATATTGTGGCCATCCTTGGCTTCATTCTCTTGCTTGAACGCCAGCGAGCCGCTTTTCGCAATAATGCCGAGATTGTTCTCCAGCTCTTCTTTCGTCATGCCGATACCTGTATCTGTAATCGTCAAAGTCCGGCTGTCCTTGTCAGCGGTAACTTTAATGAAGTAATCTTCCTTGTTGAATACGAGCGAGTCGTCGGATAATGCCTTGTAGTAGATTTTATCCATCGCATCGCTTGCGTTGGAGATTAGCTCCCTCAGGAATATTTCCTTTTGGGTGTAGATCGAGTTGATCATCATTTCCAGCAGCCGCTTGGATTCCGCTTTGAATTGCTTCTTGGTCATGAATTGCTCTCCTCTCAGCATTGAGTTTGCATCATTCGTTTGTTTTGCAGATTCACTTGATTAGCATGATGAGCATGTTTCGTTTTTCATGCCTGCCTTTAGCACTCATATTGTATGAGTGCTAACACTTCTTCTTATATACCATAACCTCTTTTTTCATGTCAACCATATGGGACAAATGTCGTGAGAAAGTGAGCATAATGAGCGATTATAA
>NZ_JAOQJC010000075.1 GCF_025567625.1 Paenibacillus sp. J5C2022
CTCGATTTGCCGGGCTATGTGTGCATTTTGAGCGATAGAACGTTACTTGAGGCGGACGGGGTACGATTGGCCGGGCTATGTGTGCATTTTGAGCGATAGAACGTTACTTGAGGCGGACGGGGTACGATTGGCCGGGCTATGTGTGCATTTTGAGCGATAGAGCTCACTTTTCGGCTCTTTTTCCGGGCTATGTGAGCATAATGAGCGATAGAGAGCAACTTTGAGGCGGACGGGGCTCGATTGGTCGGGCTATGTGTGCATTTTGAGCGATAGCGCACACTTTTCGGCCTTTTTTCCGGGCTATGTGAGCATAATGAGCGATAGAGAGCAACTTTGGGGCGGACGGGGCTCGATTGGTCGGGCTATGTGTGCATTTTGAGCGATAGCGCACACTTTTCGGCTCTTTTTCCGGGCTATGTGAGCATAATGAGCGATAGAGAGCAACTTTGGGGCGGACGGGGCTCGATTTGCCGGGCTATGTGTGCATTTTGAGCGATAGAGCTCACTTTTCGGCTCTTTTTCGGCGGCTATGTGAGCATAATGAGCGATAGAGAGCAACTTTGGGGCGGACGGGGCTCGATTGGTCGGGCTATGTGTGCATTTTGAGCGATAGAGCTCACTTTTTAGGCTTATCCTGTGGCCACGTGACCATTTTGAGCGATAGGAGGCTACTATGGCACTCTCCAGACAAACCACATCAAAGGCGGCGGCCGCACTCGCGACCACCGCCTCCCGATTCAGAGCTCTTCTCCCATATATATGTTTTCACTCAGCTTCCCGCCTTGCCGCTTGCTCCCACTATTCACTGGCTTCCTCACTTTCGCTCTGCCTGCTGTTTACTTATTCATCTCGGCAATTATACTCTCAGCTCTACCTCGCTCACTCCCACTCTTATTCGCTCAGCTCGACAAGGCCGACGCGTTCTTCCGCTTCTGCCCATGTCTTCACGCATTCTACGAAGCGCGCCGGCTCGTCCGTCGCGTACCAAGTGATGCCGATGTCCAGCAGATCGCTCATAGAGCGCTGGTCGAAGCGGAACGGCAGCACCTCCAGATCGATGCCCGCCGCCAACGTGACTTCTAACGCTTCCTTCAAAAATTCGGCCTCAAGCTCATATGGCCATAAATCCGAGCCATGCCCGTCATTCAGGTGAAGCTGCACTTGATCCAGCCCTTCGAAGCCCGATTCCCGAGCCGCCTGGAACGTCCCCTTAATCTGCTCCGCATTGCCGCCGATCCATAGCATGCAGCGGACGCCATCCGCTATCGCCTTCATCTCGGCACAATTGCTCTGCACATAATGCGTGAAGATCACCTGCTCGTTCACCTTGTATCGATCAATCAATGCGCCAAGCTGGTGAAGATCCACTTCCTTCAGGTCCAAATAAACGAGCCGTTCCGGTCGCCCCTGCATCGCCTGGAACACTTCCTCCAGCGCAGGAACCCGCTCGTCGGCGAACTTGGCGTCGAATTTCACGCCGGCATCCCAGGCGGAGACTTCCCCGAATGTCAGCTGCGAGACAGGCACATTCGCGATCTCGGAAGGAGCCGTCGTCGTACGCGCCAGCGTCGCATCGTGCAGGCAGACAATTACGCCGTCCTTGGTCGTGCGAACGTCCGCCTCCGGTATGCCGCCCAGTCCCCAGGCATATTCATTCGCTCCCATTGTGTTGTCCGGCGCCTCGTAGGCGCCGCCGCCGCGATGCGCCTGCCAATACACCTTGTCCGCTCTTCTCGTCACGTACTCCCTCTCCTCCCAATGCTTCCATTGCCGCTCCGATATTTCCTCCGACCATTGCTCCAACAGCCCCAATTGATCGGCAAGCTGGAGAATCGTGTAGCGGCTGCGCACTTCCTTCGCATATCGCAGCGCGTAAGCTGAATCTTGCTTGGTAATGTTAAGATCCGACGGATGCAAGGCCGCGCCGGCCTGCTCCAATATTCGCTGTGCATACGGGACGAACTCCAGGCATGCCGCTAGCTGCCGCTTCAGTCCATCCCACCGCTCATGCAGCCGCTTCATCCGCACATCCAATTCCTCTTGAGGCAGGAACATCACTTTATTGGCCTTCACCAAATCCACGGCAAGCGGACCGTAGCCTTCATAGATGTCCTTCTCCCAGCGCGCCAGCTCCTCCGGCGTCTTCGCCGCCATGGCTAGCTCACGGGCATCCAGCTCCAGCAGCCGATCATACATCTGCAGGATCATTAACGTCGCCACGCCGACCTTCAAGCCGTGCAACTCGGGCGGCAGACCCCGAAGCGCATGCTTCATCTCCCAATAGTGGGACAAATGATGCTCCGATCCCGAAGCCGGTCTGGAGTTGCCCAGCATCCCCATGGCAATGCCGGATAAGATAAGCCCCTCCATTAACCGCTTGATTGCTGTCGCATCTACCCTCCGGTTCTCTGCGCAGACATCAAGCTCCCGCTCAACTTTACTCTCAACAACGTCCTCGCTTCCCCGGTCCGATCCACTCTCCGCAGCACTCGTCAATCCCGCTTCACTCACCACACCACTCGCCGTTCCCGCTCCACTCTCCGCAGCACTCGCTAATCCCGCTCCGCCCTCCGTACCACTCGCCATATCGCTCACCAATCCCGCTCCACTTCCCAGCCGGGCGGCCTGCTCGGCACACGCCTCCACGGCTTGCATCATCATGTCCGCAATCAATGGGCAGTAGTGTTCTTCTTCCACGACGCTTGCCAGTTGCCAATCCGCCAGTGCCGTCAGCTTGCCCAGCATATCGCCGACGCCTGCGGCTATCATCGGAGCAGGCGCTTGTCCAAGCAGCGTCAAGTCTCCCACGATCGCAACAGGCGACACCGCATGGTACGTCACTTTAAATCCGTCGATGATAAGCGGTGAGCCGCCGGATGCGAATCCGTCCATGGAAGGAGCTGTTGCTACAATAATATAAGGAATGTCCAACTTGTAGCTGAGATAACGAGCAATATCGTTCAGCGTTCCCGATCCTGCCGCCACAATGCAGTTCGTGCCAAGAGGCAGCTCCACCAGCGCCTGGCCAAGTGCAAGCTCGTCGGCATAGACCGGCTTGCCGCGCAGAATGCAAGACGCCACCTCATGCCCCTTATCCGACAAGTGCTCCTGCACACTGCGCCCAGCGACTTCATATGTGACCTGATCGGAGAGAAGGAATAGCCGACCGCCCAGCTTCAGCTCCTCCAGCACATCATGGACGCGTCCAAGCGCCCCTTCCTCCAACACAACCTTCCGCAGTTCAACCCGGTGATGCACCCCGCATTCGCAATTGAGGCTTGAAGCCGTCCATTCCTCCAGCGACCGTTGCAATAGATCCCGCCTGTCCATCATTCTCCCAACTCCTTCCTTTACCATCAAGCATACACAATATGCGTGTCAAGTACGAGACAAGAATCCCCCAGAACGCATCGCGCTCTGGGAGATTTTCTTTAATTAACTACAATCAGCAAAGTGACTTAAAGATGAGCTTATCCCTCCTGCTAATGAATACAAACTGTATTTTGTGTCATTAGTAAGGCCATATCTTCATTCTCACACGACTACAGTTGGAATAAGTACAGTAGATGCCCCTCAAAGTTGTTTATTTCAATCTATACATCAGGTACGCTACCGTTCAAACTAGCCAGTGATCTCCTTCCGCTATCGCCTTCTCATTCACTCCGCCAGCCTACTGAATACCTTCCGCCTTCGCCTTCTCATTCACTTCCGCAATCGCCTCTTGCAGCCCTTTGTCGTCATAGCCCGCGGCGATCTTCTCCCACTCCGCAGCCGGATCTCCTTTGCCCAACATCAGCTTCGTGATATCCTCGGACGGATTAATCGCGCCAAGCTTCGCCTTGGCAGGCGTGTACATGAACTGAATCGCATAGTTCGTCGGGATGGGCTCGAAGCTGTCCAGATGATGCTTGAACGCTGCATGGGACAATGCAATAATGTCTTCACCGTAATTGATCGTATTAATTTCGCTGTCCTCGTATTCCATCTGCTGATTCCATGCGGCAAGAGGTCCGAACAGGTAATGCAGGGACGGATACTGCTCGCTGAACCCTACGTAAGTGCCGTCTTCATTTTTGTCGCGCGTAATGACGAACTTGTCGCCCTCCTTCTTGTAGTCCACGCCCTCGAAGCCGTAAGCTTTCACCGTCAGGAATTCGTCTGACAGCAAGTAATCGTACAGTTGCAGAATGCGGTCCATCTTCTCATCATCCACTGCGCTGCTGAAGTAGCTCTCCGACCAGAATGCCACATTCGTGAAGCGGTATCGCTTGCCTTCCTCATTCGCCCAGGATACCGGGATTACAGCGACCGCATCCTCGAACTTCACATCCGGATTGTACTTCTCCCACGCCGTCTTGTACTGCTTCAGCGCATTCGGAGTCGCTTGTCCGGCGAGCGCGCCCACCTTGCCCTGTCCGAACTTGTCGATGCCGTCATTCGTCTTCATAATCGCAAAGTCGGGATCGATCGCGCCGTTAGCGAACAGATTGCGCATCTGTACGGCGACGTCAGTCATTTTCTCCGAAGCGTAGTAAGGAATGTACTGGCCGTCCTCCTTCACCCAAGAGCCGTTCGCAATGTTCGGCAGCGTCCCCATCGCAATCGACGTCAGCATCGAGCTGGAACGGAATGTCAGGCCGATCGTATCGTCCTTGCCATTGCCGTCGGGATCGTTCTTCGCGAATGCCGTCAGCATGGCGGAATAGTCCTTATACGTTACAGGCTCCTGAAGGCCGAGCTTGTCCATCCAGTCCTTGCGCACGACAAGCGCCTTGTCCAGCGCCCAGGAGTCATTGTCCCGGTACGTAAGGCGAGGGATCATGTAGAACTTGCCGTCCACCTTCAAGTTTTGCGTATCCGGCAGGCTCAGCACCTTCTCCACGTTCGGATATTTGCTTAGATCGTCCGGCAGCGGGCGGATAATGCCCTGCTCGATCCACGTATAATACGTCTCTTTATTAATAAAATCATGGCTGAATA
Organism: Paenibacillus sp. J5C2022; assembly: GCF_025567625.1. GTDB lineage: Bacteria > Bacillota > Bacilli > Paenibacillales > Paenibacillaceae > Pristimantibacillus. The sequence continues at coordinate 4,981 of NZ_JAOQJC010000075.1, forward strand.
CGTCCGGCAGCTCGCCGGATACGCTCCACAGCTGCAGCTTCTCCTGATAGTCGGAGTAGCTGATCACCTTATCGACCACTTTCATGTTGAAGTCCTTCTCCAGCTTCTTCAGGAACTCGTCGTTCTCGCGGTTGGGGAATGCCTTGCCGATGTTGAAGTACGCCATCGAGATGTCCAGCGTCTTGTCGTTGTTGCCGCTTGCCTTCCCGGAATCGTTGCCTGCATTCGTCTCTTCCGACTGCGTGGCCGCAGTCGCCGCCGGCTTGGAGCCGCCATTCTGCCCATTATCGGACGCCGATCCGCATGCGGAGATTAGCGTACCCATTAAGACCAGACTCAACATTACAGACAACTTACGCTTGCTTTTCATGATGAAGCCTCCCTGAGAATATGTGTTTTATATTTTTAAGACGAGCATGTCGTCCTAAAACGGGGTTGGTCTTGCTTATCGTGTTAATCAATCTAGACGTGCTAATCAGTCTTGTTGTCCTAATCCGTCTCGCGCTAATCAGTCCTGCCGCTCCCAACTGACATCTCTGCTTCCCTTTCACCAGCCGGCTCAAGCGGCCGATGCCCGGCTATTCCTTCACGGCGCCAAGCGTTGCCCCCGCCGCAAAATACTTCTGCAGGATCGGATAGACAAGCATGATCGGCGCCATCGTCATAATGACGCTGGCCATCTTCATCCCGTCGGGATACGTGTTCGACAGCTGGGCGATCATCGTCGCACTCATATCGTCGCGGGCCATCTTCGTCACATCCATCAGCATCTCTCTTAGGTACAGCTGCAGCGGATGCATGTCCGGTTCCAGCACGAACAGCATCGCATGGTACCATTCGTTCCAGCGGGCCACCGCATAGAACAGCGTAATGGCGGCTAGCGTCGGCAGCGAGATCGGCAGCACGATACGGAACAAGATGAATATATCGTTGGCGCCGTCAATCTTCGCGGACTCCTCCAGACTCGGAGGAATGCTGCGGAAGTGATTAATCATAATAATCAGAAAGAACGTATTGACCGCCAGCGGCAAGATCATAACGCTCATCGTATTGATCAGATGCAGCCCTTTGATCGTCAGGTAGTAAGGAATGAGTCCGCCGCTGAACAGCATCGTGAAGATAATGCCGGACATCATAATCTTTTGACCGGGCATTCCCTTCTTGGACAGGGCGTACGCGCCGCATGTCGTCACCAGCATATTGACGAACGTTCCAACAAGCGTGACGATCGCCGAATTCAGATAAGCCGTCCCAATATAGCTACCCTGCAGCACCATCCGATACGAGGACAGATCGAAGCTGGTCGGGATGAGATAGAAGCTCTGCTTGGCAACGGCGGACGGATGGGCGAATGACGTAATGACCACATTATAGAAGGGCAGAATCATCAGGAATGCCAGCAGCAGCAAAACCGCATGTATCGTATAGTCCGCCCAGTTCATCGTTCTTCGCATTAGACAAGCCCCTCCTGTCCGATCCGCTTCACCGCTCGGTTGGCGGCAATAAGCAGGATGCAGTTAATGACGCCCTTGAACAGGCTGATCGCTGTGGATGTTCCATAGCTTGATCCCACGGCGAACGTACGCCGGTACACATAGGTGTCGAGTATGTCCGCGACCTCATAGACCGCCGGATTATACAGATTGAATATTTGATCGAAGCCGCCGCCACCGGAGCTCATCATGCCCCCTACATTTAATATGAGCAGGATGGCAATCGTCGGCTTCAGCATCGGCCAAGTGACATGAATCATTTGCTGGAACCGGTTCGCACCGTCAATGCTTGCCGCTTCGTACAGTGAAGGCGGAATGCTGGCGATCGCCGCCAGATAGATGATAGCTCCCCAGCCCATGTCCTTCCATATGCTGCTTCCGAACAGCAGGCCACGGAACGAGGATGGGTCTACAAGCAAGTTCACCTTCTCGAAGCCTATCATGACAAGCAACTGGTTCAGCACGCCCGCCGAGCCGAGGAAGTTGATCAGAATGCCGCTTACGATGACCCAGGACAAGAAGTGTGGGAACGTGTAGACGACCTGATAGAACTTCTTCATGCTCGCCTTGCGCACCTCATTCAACAGCAGCGCCACGACGATGGGTACCGGGAATTCAATCAGCAAGCGTCCGAAGGCGATAATAAGCGTATTGCGGAATGCGATCCTGAAGTCGTTCAGTTGGAATATCTCCGTGAAGTTCGCAAGGCCGATCCATTCACTGCCCATAATGCCCGCCGAATAGTTGAACTCCTTGAACGCGAGTATGATGCCGTACATCGGCACGTATTCGAAGATGAAGTAGTAGAGGAGCAGCGGCAGCGCCAGTATATAAAAGTATTTGTAATCGGCTATTCGCTTCCATAGTCTCGAGCGCTTCGTCATGGCGTCATCTTCCCTTCTTCTGTTGCAGCGGTGGTGTTGCCGTGCCGTATACCCACACTATAAAGCAAGTCGCGCCGCGCTCATATGAACATTCCTCATGCGTTATATGGACAAATCATCTTTACAACCTGTCAACAAAAAAAGCGCTACGACACGAGCGCTTCGACACTAACTTTATTGGTTGGCTGCTTGCTAATCACATAAGCTTTCACTTTTCGGCGATACGAGGCTCGCTTGACGGGGTTATGTGACCAAAATGAGCAATCGCGCACCATTCCCACTGCTTTTCCGAATCTATGTGATCATTTTGAGCGATAAGCCCTTACTTGCTTTAGTACCTAAGCAGTAACGACCTATCGTACAAAATACAGCGAGGCTACTTTTAAAGTGAGCTAATATCGCGCATCTCGATATGCGGTCGGTGTCATACCGGTGTGCTTCTTGAACGTTCTTGCGAAGTAGAAGTAATCGCGATAACCCGTCCGTTCCGCGATGTCGCTCACGGGAAGCGCCGATTCGCGCAGCAGACGCTGTGCGCATTCCATCCGCATAGCCGTCACATACTGCGTGAAATTCGTTTTCATCTCTTTCTTGAACAGCTGGCTCAAGTAGTTAGGATGCATATAGAAGCGCTTGGACACACTCTGCACCGTAATATTGCGATGATAGTTCTCCTCCAGATAGCGCAGGATCTCCCTCAGCTGAGGGTTACCCTGCTTCTCCTGCTTACCAGGTCCCTGATCTCTTCGCTGATCACGCCATTGCCCTGACGGCCCCATCTGCTGATTCGACGACATACCTCGCAATGGTCCAACACGCTGCACCTGAACTCCGCTCTCCAGTCGATTCGACAGCTGGCTCGCTTGCTGCACCTGCAATCCAGCCATCTGCTCTACCGGCCGCCGCTCCATCAGTTGTTCCGGCAGTCGGGCTTCCCGCTGCATCGCCTTCAGATCCGCCGACTGCACCGACTGCTGCTGATCCGCCGAGCGCACCGCCGCATCTTGACCCGCCGACTGCGTTCCCCGCAGCCCCTTCGCCTCTTGCAAGCCCTCCTTCCCAGCCCCACGCTGCTCTTGCATCTGTCCCGACTGCTTGTCCAGCCGCGTCTTGATCCGCTGTACGACATCGGCCAGCTCTCCGCGATGGAACGGCTTGACGCAATAGCCGGCAGCGCCCGAATTCATCGCCTTGCACGCATACTCGAACTCTGCATGGCCGCTTGCCACGACCATCTCGATCGCATAATCCTGCTCCTTCACCTTCTGAATCAACTCTAACCCGTTCATGCCCGGCATCCGTATATCGACGAACGCCAGATCGGGCTGCAGCTTCGCAATGCGATCATAAGCGTCCAGCCCGTTATAAGCCTCGCCTGCAATACGGAAGCCGTACCCTTCCCAGTCCAGCGCTTTCTTCAAACTCTCAACAATCCATCTCTCATCGTCAACCAACAGCACTTTATACACTCTGCTCACCTCGCAATGGAATCTTCATGGTCACAGTCGTCCCTTCACCGCACGTACTGTCAATAGACAACCGGCCCGCATCGCCATACAGGAATCGCAAGCGCTTGTCTACATTGACAAGTCCGATATGGTCCTTCACTTCAAGCTCCCGCTCATGATCGCTCAGCTTGCGGCGAATCCGCTCCAGTACGGCTTCATCCATGCCTGCGCCGTCATCCTGAACCGACATGACCAGATGGCCTGTTGCATCCTTCCGGCAGCTGATCGCAAGCGTGCACTTCGTCATGCTCGGTTCAATACCGTGCAAGAGCGCATTCTCGACGATGGGCTGGAGCACCATCTTCGGCACATGACACGACAGCTCTTCCTCACCGTATGCCCGCACCGTCTCGAAGCGGTCGCCGAACCGGATCTGCTGCACCTTCAGATAAGCGTCCACCATAGCCGTCTCCTCGCGCAGAGTTACCGTGTCCTCCCCCTTCACACTGTAGCGGAATACCTCCGCCAGTCCGTCCGCCATATCGTACAGCTCGTCCACTTCCTTATAGGCCGCAATTCCCTTCATCGTCTCCAGCGTATTGTACAGGAAGTGTGGCTGAATCTGGCTCTTGAGGAAAGCCAGCTCCGCCGCCTGCTTCATCAGCTCCAGCTTCATTAACCCCGTACGGGCATATACCAGCTTGTCTGTCAATGTGTCAATCTCGCGAAGCAGCAAGTTGAACTTGTTCGCCATTAGCGTAATTTCCTTATACCCCTCCAGCGATACGCGCTCTTGGAAGCCGGATGAGCTGCCAAGCCTGATGGAGTAGATGAACTGGATGAACTTGCGTAGCGGCTCCAGAATATGCCGGCTCACCCGCCAGAAGAACAGCAGCACGATCAGCAGCAACGCAACCACACTATACGATACGATCCGCTGCACGTCCTCCAGCCCCGAGAACAGCTCGCTCACCGGTATTCTGCTCACAATCGCGCCCCCCAGCTCTGGCAGCGGCTCCCGATGAACGATATACGTCACCCCGTCGTCCCCACTCCTTCTTGTTCCCCATTCGATACCGGGGTCAGTGAGGTAGGGAACCAATGTCCCTCCAATGCTGGATAAGTCGTTGCTGGAGTACACATGGTCCTCACGATCGAGGATATAGAATTGCCCCGATGTTTTCTGGGAGATGGTCCGAATCTCCGGCGCGATCGCGTAGACGTCGGCCAGCAGCAGCACATAGCCGATCTTGGTGCCGAATGCACGATGTTCCCCTTGGGAATACACCGGCAGCGCGGCGACGATGCCCCGCTCCACCTTGGTTCTGTTCCATTGCTCCGCCGTATAGTAATAGCCGCTCGACCTCTCCGGAATATCCCGCTGCGGAATGACTTCCCCACAGCCGTTGCAGTTGAAGGAATTGCCGTCCAGTCCGATGATGGCGACATCGACGATGCCCTGTCTCAACGATTTCAAGTTGACAATCAGCTTGGATATCTGCCCATACAGCTCATACCGCATCACAGGATCCTGCTCCGTAATATATTGCTGGACGATTTCGTTATAGCCGATGGCGGCCATCACCCGATTCATCGCGTTGACATTGGTTCCGATATTATTGCGTATCGTGAGCAGCAGCTCCTTCGTGTTATCGCTGTTCTTCTCATAGATCAGCTTGCTGTACTGCCAGAACGAGAGCGCGCTGATGGCGCTTACCCCCAGCAAGACGATCAAGCCTATGCTGACTAACTGCCACTTGATGGAATGCCGGCGCAAGAAGCGAAGCATGACTGACTCATCCCCTTCAACAATATCCACACAGTATAACGGGGGCATGTTAGCGCAGTGTTAATAAGCCGCAATCCCCATCATCCAGGTTGAGATCGTTTAAAACCATTTGAGCTACTTTACCACCACCCCCAGTTGACTTACAATTAATTGAATAATGTCAATATTATTCATGCGAGGTGAGAACATGAGCCCGGAACAATCCATTCAGCAATTGCAAATTGTGGAATACGACCCCAGCTATGCCGGAGCAATCGCTGAGATGTGGAACGAAAGTCAAGACAGCTGGGGCGGCGGCAATCATGTACGCACGGCGGAGCTGGTGGCGCGCGAGATCGAGAACGGCGACCATCTGCACGTATTCCTGGCTGTAATCGGAGCCAAAGTGGTCGGCTATTGCAGCTTCGCATATTACAAGCATGATGAAGGCGCGCTCTACGTGCCTTTATTGAACGTAAGCCCCGCTTACCACGGTCATAAGATCGGAAAGTCCCTCATTCTCACAGTCGTTAAGAAGACGGTCGAGATGGGCTGGCCGCGCCTCGATCTGTTCACGTGGGCAGGGAATACGAAGGCCGTTCCGATGTACAAGAAGTGCGGATTTTTCTGGGAGAAGAAGGACGACTCCGTTCATCTGATGAATTTCATCCCGACTGTACTGCAGACTGAAGCGCTGCTCCCCAGTATGGAGAAGCTGGATTGGTATGCCGACAGCATGCGCACGCTGGATATCTCCCCGGATGGCCGGAAGGAGAACGGATTTGAATATTACACCTATAACTGGAAAAATGACATAGCTAAGCTTCGCGTGGAATTCGAGAAGACCGGCAGAGGACTGCGCCTGATCGAGACCGACGAATATATCATTCATACGGAGATCGAGGGGCATGATCTGGTGTTCGGATACAGCTATGCTGTCCGATACGTCGTCCGCAACAAGACGGGCAAGCCGCTGGAGTGTGCGGTCCGGGGCGTTGATCATAAGAACATTCGCTTCAGGCTGGAACAATCCGCTGTCGTAGAGGATACCTGGATCGTAGAGGGCCAATTCCAGCTTGGGGCGGTGGCGGAGGAGCAGAGCGACTGGAAGACGCATCCCGCCGTTACCGCCGTATGGACCATTAATGGGCGTGAAGCGACGTTCCGGACGGGCATCGCTCCGAAGTTCCCCGCCAAGGTGGAGCTGGCGGTCGCCGAGCAAGAGCAGTATGCCGACGTATCTTCCGAAGCGTTCATGACGTTCGAGAATCATTATAATGAAGCGGCCGAATTCCGATTCGCATTGCCTCCGGCCGATTTCATCACCTTCGAGCAGCCGCAATTATCCGTCTCCATTCCGGCGAACGGACGGGCAACCGTCCCGATCCGGTACACCTTAAGCGACTACGGTCTCTACTCCGAAGACGTGTCGATTACGGCCATGCCCGAAGGCAGAAGTGAATCGACCTACGTATGCAAGCTGCATGGCATGTTCAAAGGGAATACGGGGCGATTCGGCGGCGATGTCGTCCACTCCTGGGTCGCCGTGAACGGTTCCTACACGCTCTCGTTGAACAAGACGTCGAACGAAATGTCGCTGTCCGGCTGGGGCGGCGCCGCTCCCTTCACATGGTACGCGCCGCGGATCGGCAAGCCGTTCTCTTCCGAATTCGTCCGGAAGAGAGCCGAGCAAGTCTCCGTATATGCAGATGGAGACGCCATGGTCATTGAAGCCAGCTACCCGTCGGACGATTTCCCGGGATTGACGGTCATCTCGTACGGGCGGCTGCGTGCGAACGGGCTGGCTGAGCGCTGGATGGAAGTGCGCAATGACAGCGCCTCGGACGAGAGATGGCCGGAGGGACTGTATGTGAACGAGCCGTTCTATATGGACTGGGAGAAGCTGGTACTACCGTATGACGGCCGCTATTATGATCTGACAGAGCCGCATGCGGCAGACAGCGACGATTGGGAGCTTGAACGCCTATCCGAGAACTGGCTGTTCAGCCGCTCCGGCAAGGAGACTACCGGCTTCTGCTGGCATCCATCGGCCGAGCTGATTCCTACGGAGTGGCACTTCGGCATTGCATATCCTATCGGAGCGCCAGCCCATGGAGATACGACGTATCGCACTCCCCCGACAGTGCTGGCTGTCGGCACATACCCGGACTGGTGGGATTTCCGCTCGCTGGCTATGAAGCGCCGAGAGGCTTTCCGTCCCTTGCTGAGCGACCCCTGCGAGCTGCTGCCGAAGGAGCTCAACCCGTTCACTCGCGATGCCGCCGTGCTGGAGCTGAAGCAACATCGGAATCAGCCTCTGGACGGCATAGCGCAGCTGTCTTCGTCGCAGACCCGCTTCGAGCCGGAGAGGCAGACCTTCCGTCAGGAGGATGAGCGATATGCATCGTCCTTCAAGGTAGACGAGACAGACGAGCAGGCGGACAATCGCCATCGGGAGATCGAGACGGCGGAGCTGACATTCGAAGCGAAGGAGCTGACCTTCCGCCGCAGTGCCGCATACATTCCAATGTCCGACGCCCCCATCACGCAGGTGATACGACAGGGTGCGGCCGGCGAGCTCTACAACTGCAGCAACGGCACGATGCGCATCGAGGCATCGCCCGCGTTCGGCGCAGCGCTGCATTCTCTCCAGTACAGAGGGGAAGAGTGGCTCGACAGCTCCTATCCCGAGCCCGGTCCCCGCTCCTGGATGAATCCGTGGCTTGGCGGCATATCCGCATCGTTGCCCGGCATGTCGCCGCTCAGCCTGTCGGAGGAGACGCACAGCGCGGCATTCGCATCGTTAACCGATAACCGCGGCAACGTATGGAGCGGCATCGAGCTGCGCACCTCGATTCGCAAGCATGAGAAGTGGCGGGGGCTGGAGCTTAGCCTGTACGCACTGATGCTGCCGGGTTCGCCCGTGCTCTGCTGTGTGGTGCGGCTGAGCAATCGCTCCGGCTTGTTCCACACTAACAGACCGTTCAAGCTGACCGCCTCGCTGTCGCCCGGCGGCTCCTTGCAGAACGGCTGGGTGGAGCCGTGTGAAGCTGGCGCTATCCGCTACCGTTGCGGTATAGTGGGGATGGAGATTCGATCGGAAGGTATGCTACGCATGAGCTCCGATGACCGCTCCGCATTGCTCCATGCCGTGAATCGCCATCCGGGCTCGGAAGGGCTGCTTTATACGAATAATGCTCTGATCGAATACGCTGTCGAACAGCGCAAGTCCATTCGGGACGGCGCTTCCGTCTGGGGCGATCCGGTATTCTTCACTTTTGGAACGACACCGCTCGCGTATAAGCAATTGAAGAGCTTGGTCGAGCTCCAATTCCATCAAGCCAATCAGTAGGAACCAGGGAGGTTGGCCGACAATGCCAATTATAGATGTTCATATTCATTTGTCCGACATTGAGAGCTTCCACCATACGGCGCGGGATCTGTCCGGCGTGGATTATAGCGTGGCGGGGCTGCAAGCGGAATTCGCAGACAATGACGTGGTGCTGGGTATCGGCATGGGCGTGGAGGAGCAATCCCGAGGCGCGTTCCCCGATACGACGGCAAGCAATCCGATGGCGCTGGACCTGGCCAGGCCGATGCCGCCATTCCTGATGGAGTGCGTCGGCATCAATCCCGTCCAACTGGCCGCTCCGAACAGTCTGGAGCAATTGGACGCGATCGAGCGGCGCCTCGCTTCGCCGGATGTGGCCGGCATCAAGCTGTACGCCGGTTACTATCATTATTATGTGACGGACCCCGTATACGGGCCTATCTATGAGCTGGCCAAGCAATACGACGTACCTGTCGTCATTCATACCGGCGATACCTATTCCATCAACGGGCTGCTGAAGTATTCCCATCCGCTGACGGTCGACGAGCTCGCTTATCAGCAGAGAGACGTTCGCATCATGCTCTGCCATCTGGGCGATCCGTGGGTGATGGATGCGGCGGAGGTCGTGTCGAAGAATCCGAACGTCTACGCCGATCTCTCCGGCTTGCTCGTCGGTGAGAAGCGGCAATTCAGCCGCTTCGAGAGCGAGCAGCTGTTCATGGACCACTTCCGCCGTGCACTCATCTATGCGGACCGCTACGACAAGATGCTGTTCGGCACCGACTGGCCGCTAGCACCTATCGACGTCTACATCGACTTCGTGCGCCAGCTTGTTCCCGAGAAGCATCACAGCGACGTATTCTATCGCAACGCGTTCCGCGTATTTCCGCGAATCGCGCAGCGATTGGAGCAGTTATGAGGGGAGTGAACGAAGAGAGGGCTGTTGGAGAATATCCAGCAGCCCTCTCTTCGTCAAGCATCGTCCGTTTTAATCGCCTAACC
>NZ_JAOQJC010000076.1 GCF_025567625.1 Paenibacillus sp. J5C2022
CGCATATAAGGCCCCAAACGTCGAAGGTTGTGTGAAAAATCGTACAAATTGCTCGGTTAGCGGAGTAAATGTGCAACGTTTATATGAAAAATCGTACAAGTTGCCGGAACTTATTAAGCCCGCATCTTCCATCAGGAGGATGCGGGCTTGCTTACGTGCGTGAAGATCATGGCAATTCAAGCATTGGGCTAACTTTCCTTAGATTGCCGCCGCAAGCACTCCCTGCAGACTAAGTCTTCTCCTTCCGTCCCTTCCGCTCCTCCCGTCCTCTCCGCTCCTCCCGTTCCTTCAGCGATCCCAGGCTCGCCCCTTCCGGGATGGATACGCGATGCGACTTGGAGACCCCAATGCGCTGTGAGGAGTAGATGCCGGTATGACCGGAGAACAGGTAGCTGACGATGCAAGCGATGAACAGATAGACAGCCGCCTCCGAGCCGAACAGCTCAACTCCCATGATGAAGCAGGCGATCGGCGTATTCGTCGCTCCGCAGAAGACGGCGACGAAGCCCAGCGCTGCAAGGAACGGCGCATATAAGCCGAGGAGCTCCGCAAGCGAATGACCGAGCGTGGCGCCAATTGCGAACAATGGCGTAACTTCGCCTCCCTGGAAGCCGGCACCCAGCGTTAAGGAGGTGAAGAGCAGCTTCCACAGAAAGGCGAGCGGGTTCACCTCTTCCTCGAACGAGGAGTGAATAAGCGGTAGTCCCAGCCCCAGATAGTCTCTCGTGCCGACGAGGAACACAAGCCCGATGACGATCAGCCCGCCAACCGCGCTCCTGATCATCGGGTTGCTGAAGAAGTAGCTATACCACTTTTTGCAGGCGGCGGTCAGCTCGCTGAACAGAAGGCTCGTCAGCCCGAACAGGATCGATGCCAGCACAATCTTGGCCATCAGAAGAAAAGACAAGTCCGGCACGGCCCCGATCTCGTAATGGGCATGGGGCACCTTCCATAGATGGGTTGTGACAGCATTGCCGACGAAGCTGGCGACGAATGCAGGGAACAACGCCTCGTGCCGGATGAGGCCGATCGCGAGTACTTCCAGACCGAATACAGTACCGGCAAGCGGGGTGCCAAAGACAGAGCCGAAGCCGGCGCTAATGCCGCATATAAGCAATATTTTGCGTTCGGCGGGGCCGATCCGCAGCAGCTTGCCGAGCCATTCCGACAAGCTGCCGCCCATCTGCACAGCCGTGCCTTCCCGTCCGGCGGAACCGCCGAACAGATGGGTGACAAGCGTACCGAACAGCACCAGCGGAGCCATGCGAAGCGGGATCGTTTCCTGCCCATCATGAATGCGTTCCAGAATGAGATTGTTGCCCTTGGCGCTGTTCTTTCCCGCCTTGAAGTAGAGGTAGCTGACCAGCGCACCGCCAAGCGGCAGCAGGTACAGCAGCCACGGATGATTCATCCTCGCTTCCGTGGCGGCCTCCAGAGCGATCAAGAAAATCGCAGATGCCGATCCTGCCAGCAAACCGACGATTGACCCCAGCAAAGTCCATTTCAAAAAGAGAATCCACATGTCTCTATGCATCAGAAGACCGGCTGTTTTTGTCGCCACACCGGCAATGCTGCGTTTTGCCTTTTCACTTCCATTATCGCTTTTCAATGCATTTTCCCCGTTCCTGCTTTTTTGTTTCGCTCATTGCCTGCCGACCGTGGGCCTCATCCGATGCCGGGCGTCAATTGATCGGTGAAGCCAGCACGTTCTTGCGGTACTGGCTTGGGCTGATGCCCTCCGATTGGCGGAAAGCTCTGCTGAGCTGGCTCTGATCCTCATACCCGATTCGCTCCGCTATTTCGCGCAAGGTCAGCTCATTGTTCATCAGCAATACTTTCGCTTGCTCTAATCTCATCGTGCGGACAAGCTCCATCGGCGATGTTCCCAGCACTTCGGAGAAGAGATGGCATAGCTGGCTGGTACTGATATGGACATGCTCCGCCAGCTCCTGCAGCCGCAGCGGCTTGTCCAGGCGGTCGCGGACGTAATCGCACACTTGCATGACGCGATGATCGAAGCGAAGCGGCTCATCGGGCAGCTTGTCGCGCAATACGGTCAGCCAATGCTGCACCCACCGGAAGATCAGCCCTTGCAATTCCATATAATGAATCGTTATATCGGTATGCAGCAAATACGTGTTTTTTCCTTTCCCCTCGTCAGACGCCGTCTTCTTGTTGACGAGCTCGCCGAACCGGTCGAACGTATCCACAAGCGCCAGCCATTCCCGCTTCCAGCGTTCCACGCCTTCAGAAGGCTCCAGTCTCCAATAGGATGGCAGTCCGTATAACGGGAGCAGATCCATATTGCCGATTTTCAAATCCGCACAAAACGACAAATAGTGGATGCGTTCCCCGGTATGACGGGGGACAAGGCCAAATTGCGTATTGGGCGGGCACATGATCAGATCTCCCGGCTCTGCCCAGAGCCTCTGCCCGTTGATTTCCACTTGAAGCCTGCCCTCAAGGACGAGCCATATGAGCGTATAGGGAATGCGAATGCGGTCGAACGCAAAGGAAGCCGATTTGTCCATATTGCGAATCCAGTTGATCCGCATGCGCAGGTGATCGATATGGAAGGTGTCGCCAAGAATAAACAAGGATACCTCTCCTTTCGAATGTCAAGAAGGGCATTCGATTCGATACAGACTGGTCGATAAGTCAAAAATATCGAAAGCGCTGCCATGGTCTTAGCCTGTCTTCGCGTGATACGATGGGGGCATTCCAGCCAGTGATAAATAACACACAATAAAGGAGCGTCACCATGTCAAAACCTAATATGATTTATATTATAACGGATGACCTCGGTTATGGCGACTTGAGCTGTTATGGAGCAATACAATTCCAGACGCCTAATATTGATAAATTAGCCCGGCAAGGGCGATTGTATCGCGATGCCCACGCTTCCTCCGCTGTCTGTACGCCTTCCCGGTACGGTGTAATGACGGGACGTTACTGCTGGAGGGGGAAAATCAAGAGCGGCGTGCTGCACGGGCATGACGGAACGCTGATGGAAGAGGGACGGATGACGGTGCCTTCTTACCTGCGGGACAACGGTTATGCAACAGCTTGCATCGGAAAGTGGCATCTGGGCATGGATTGGGAGCGTATTGGCCCCGCCGTCAGCGATGTGGATTACAGCAAGCCTATTCAGAACGGTCCGCTGTCGTTCGGCTTCGATTATTACTACGGTATTTCCGCTTCGCTGGACATGCCACCGTATTGCTTCATCGAGAATGACCGTACGGTAGGCTTCCCGAGCGAGCCGAAGGACCCTGAGGACTTCAGCCAGCGCGGACGCGGCGGGCTGATGGTACCGGGCTGGCGCGATGAGGATGTCCATCCGATTCTGGCCGGGAAGGCTCTCCAATTCATTGAAGAGTCAAGCGGCGGAGATCGTCCCTTCTTCCTGTACTTGCCATTGACGGGGCCTCATACCCCATGGTCTCCAAGCGAGGCGTTCAAAGGCAAGAGCGGCATCGGTCCGAGAGCCGATCTGATTCTGGAAATCGACGATACGATAGGCGAGATGATGAAGCTGCTGGAGGAGAGAGGGATTGCGGACAACACGATTATCGTCTTCACCAGCGACAACGGAGCGGACCCGTTCCGCGAGGAGATAACGGTGCACGGCCACGATCCGTCGGGAGGGCTGCGCGGCCAGAAGGCGGACATATGGGAAGGCGGCCACCGGGTACCGCTTATCGTCAGTTGGCCGGCGAAGGTAAGTAGAGGCACGATTAGCGATGAACTGGTATGCCTGACGGACTGGCTGGCCACCTGCGCATCGATTATTGGTACGGATCTGCCTGACGATGCCGGTGAAGACAGCTTCGACATGCTGCCGGATCTTGCCGCCAATGAGGGGACGCGAACGATCAGGGAATCTGTCATCCTTCAGGCTTATGACGGCATGCTCGGCCTTCGCAAGGGCGACTGGAAGTATGTAAGGGGCGCTGGCGGCGGCGGCTTCGATCAGAGCCAGCGGACGGTTATCGGCATCCCTCATACGAGCGACCGCGAGATTCGTCCCGGCGATCCTTCAGAGCAGTTATATCGCATGTCCAGCGATCGCAGCGAGAGCTCCAACGTCAGTATGGAGCAGCAGCAGTTGATCAGCGAACTGCGCGGGGAGCTGGAGACGATGATCGAAGCGGGCAGAACCCGGGTGAAGTCGGGCGAGCAGTTGTGATGACGACGGGAATGATTAACCGGGAGCTGTCCGGGAGGAGACCGAACATTGTTTTTATTATCGCGGATGACCATCAGTACGATGCGATTCATGCGCTGGGCAATCCAGAGATTCGGACTCCTTCGCTGGACCGATTGGCGGAAGGCGGTACCGTATTTCGGAATACGAATATTAACGGCGGCACGAGCGGCGCGGTATGCGCCCCTTGCCGGGCTTGCGTCCATACCGGCAACCCGTACTTTCAGGCGACAGTAAGCGGTACTTTACAGGATCATATAGACAATATAACGATGAGGCCCGACCACGCATTAATGCCTGCGGTGATGCGGGAGCATGGCTATCGGACTTTTGCGACTGGCAAGTGGCACAATGACTTCGCCAGCTTCAACCGATGCTTTCAGGGCGGAGAGAACATCTTCTTCGGCGGAATGAGCGATCATTATCAGGTGCCTGTGCATGATTATGACCCGGAAGGCCATTATCCTCCGGAGAAACGGCATGTGAAAGCCGGCTTCTCTTCGGAGCTCTTCACCGAAAGCGCAATCGCATTCATCGAAGATGCGAAAGAGGACGAGCCGTTCTTTCTCTATGTGGCCTATACGGCTCCGCATGATCCGCGGACTGCGCCGGAGCCCTACGACAGCATGTACGATCCGGCAGAAATCACCCTTCCTGGCAACTTTCTGCCGGAGCATCCGTTCGATCACGGGGCAAGAGATATTCGCGGGGAATACTTGGCGGCGCAGCCTCGCCAGCCGGAAGAGATACGCCGGCATATTGCCGACTATTATGGCATGATTACCCATATGGATGCGCAGATCGGTCGGCTGATGACAGCGCTGGAGAAGAACGGACAGGCGGACAATACCATCATTGTATACACCTCCGATCACGGTCTGGCTCTCGGTCGGCATGGGCTGATGGCGAAGCAAAGCATGTACGAGCATAGTATACGGGTTCCATGGATGATGAAGGGACCGGGCATAGAAGCCGGGCTGCAACTGGACGATTTATGCTATCAGTTCGATATTTTTCCGACGCTGTGCGATTGGGTCGGCGTACCGGTGCCGAATTCGGTGCGGGGAATCAGCCACTATTCCGTCATGAGGGAGCGGGGACGGACGCAGCCGATTAGAGGAACGGTCTATTCTCTCTACAGAGATGTTCAGCGGGGCATAAAGGATGAGCGATGGAAGCTTATCCTTTACCGGAAGTCTCCGGCGACAGGACAAGGCAGCAATGAGATGCAGCTCTTCGATCTGCATCATGATCCCTGGGAGACGAACAACTTGGCAGGTGATTGCCGGTATGAGCCCCATAAGAATCGACTGCACGAACAGCTGCGCATTACGATGAACGCATTTGACGATCCTTACAGGCATTTATTCCTATAGAAAGGCAGGCTAGCAATGAATCAAGCAGTGCGTCGTTCCAGAATATCAACCGTGTTGAAGAAGTGGCAGCTTTATCTTTTTCTCACGCCGGCTGTGCTTTATTTCATCGTGTTTCATTACTTGCCGATGTACGGCATTCAGATTGCGTTCAAAAAATTTCGTCCCGTTGACGGCATTATGGGAAGTCCCTGGGTTGGATTCGAGCATTTCGAACGTTTTTTTCAATCCTATTACTTCTGGGATCTGCTGTGGAATACGCTCAGCATCAGCTTGTACGAGCTTGCGGTGGGATTCCCGCTGCCCATCCTGCTGGCGCTTGTGTTCAATGAAATCAAGGACGGGCTTTTCAAGCGGGGTGTGCAAACGGTTACGTATGCGCCGCACTTTATATCCGTTGTCGTTATGGCGGGGGTAGTGATGACGTTTCTGTCCCCTACGACGGGGATCGTCAATCATATTTTAACTTTTCTGGGTTTTCCGGCCACCGACTTTCTGGGAGAGCCGGGCTGGTTCAAGACGATATTCGTGATGAGCGGCGTCTGGCAAAATACAGGCTGGGGCACGATCATTTACTTGGCAGCGCTGTCCGCGGTCGATCCGCATCTGCATGAAGCCGCCGTCATGGACGGGGCAAGCCGTGTAAAGCGCGTATGGCATATCAACATTCCAACGATCATTCCGACGATGACCATCCTGCTTATTTTGAACATCGGCTCTTTCTTGAGCGTGGGGTTCGAGAAAATTCTGCTGCTCCAAAATGCGCTCAATATGGAGAGCTCGGACGTCATCTCGACATTCGTCTACCGCTCCGGTCTGGTGGATGCGCAGTACAGCTTTTCAACCGCCGTCGGCCTGTTCAATTCCATCGTCAATGTCATTCTGCTCGTCAGCGTCAACGGTATTGTGCGTCGCATCAACAACAGCAATAGCTTATGGTAGGGGAGGTTAACGTTGAAGCATGACCAGTTCGATCAAAGAAACGAAGAGCGATCGGTTGTTTGTCCTTAGCTGTTATCTATATTTGCTGGTAGCGCTAATGATCGTCATCTATCCTTTAATTTATATCATCAGCGCATCCGTTAGCGATCCGAAGTATGTCGGTTCCGGAGAAATGTGGCTATATCCCATGGGCATTACCTTCGACGGCTACAGCCGAGTGCTGCAAAATGCAGAGATTTGGGGCGGCTACTCCAACACGATTTTATATACGGCAGTCGGTACGCTGGTCAATCTGGCTGTCACACTTCCGGCGGCTTATGCGCTGAGCAGGCAGGACTTGGCGGGTCGCGGCTTGGTTATGGGATTGATCCTGTTCACCATGTTTTTCTCCGGGGGACTGGTTCCGACTTATTTGCTGGTGAAGGATTTGCATATGATTGACACGATGTGGGCGCTTATCCTTCCGTCGGCCGCTACAGTATGGAATATTATCGTATCCCGAACCTTTTTCCAATCCACCATTCCGCGGGAGCTTCAAGAGGCTTCGGAAATAGACGGATGCTCCGATTTCAGGTTGTTTATCTCGATTGTATTGCCGTTATCGGCTCCAATCATAACGGTGATGGCACTCTTTTACGGCATTACCCACTGGAACAGCTATTTCAGCGCGCTGATCTACTTGAACGATGCGGATAAATTCCCGCTACAGATGGTCTTGCGAAAAATTCTGGTGCTTCAGGAATTGTCGGCCGAGTCCATGGGGATCGGTGTCTCCGGAGATTCGGCAGCAGCGATGGAGAAGAAAGCGGAGATTGCTTCACTAATGAAGTATTCCGTCATTATTGTATCCACTTTGCCGGTTGTCATCGTTTATCCGTTCCTGCAACGCTTCTTCGTGCAGGGCGTCATGATTGGATCGGTGAAAGGTTAGTTGGATGGAAGACGTCGCCAGAATTGTTAAGCCGAGATCATACCCGTCTCGCACCAGACACGGATTATGATATATGCACATCTATAGAATAAGAGGAGTTGAGCAACTTGAAAAAATTATCGGGGGTCTTTTTATCAACAGTTCTAACGGCATCATTGCTGGCCGGGTGCAGCGACTCTGGCAATGGAAATGCCGATCAAGCCGGCGGCAATGCGGACAACCAGTCCGGTCAAGGAGCCGCCGTTGAAAACTTCAACGAGACCGGCTATCCCATCGTGAACGAGAAGGTGAAGCTTACATTGATGGGGCAAGATGTAGGCATGGCGAAGTGGGAAGAGATGGCGGCATTCAAGCAGATGGAAGAAATGACGGGGATTGCATTGGAATTCCGCAATTCGCCGACGGACAGCTTTGAGACGAAGAAAAATCTGGTGTTCTCCAGCGGCGAGTATCCCGACATGTTCTACGGCGCCAATATAACGCTGGCGGAAGAAGTGAATTATGGCTCGCAAGGGATTCTCATTCCGTTAGAGGACCTCATTGACCAGTACGCGCCGAATATTAAAAAGCTGCTGGATGAAAATCCGCACATCCGCAAGTCTATTACAACACCGGACGGCCATATCTATTCTCTGCCATCCATTAATCTCGAGCATATGTGGATTACCAATCCGATCTGGTATAACGGGCACTACCTGAAGGCGTTGAATATGGAGACGCCTCAAACGCTGGACGAGCTGCATACGTACTTGAAGCGGGTGAAGGAAGAGGACCCGAACGGCAACGGTCAAGCCGATGAAATTCCGTTAACATCGACCAAGCTTGACGATATTCGCGGCTGGCTGCTTGGTACATGGGGCGTATACTACGAGAAGGACAAGGAATATTATGCGGACGATGAGGGCAATGTCCGTTTTGTTCCGACACAACCGGGTTACAGGGAGTACTTGGCCTTCATGAACAAGCTGTGGGCCGAGGGGCTTCTGGACCAGGAGACGTTCACTCAGACGAATCAGCAGCGCCAGGCGAAAGGCAAGCAGAATCAACTGGGCATGTTCAGAGCTTACGCCGCCAGCTTCGTGATGGGAGGGGATGAGCCGAATAGCGACCATCCATTATACCAGCCTGTGCAGAGCGACTTCGTAGAGAAGCCTGTATTCAATCGCAGTTCTGGCATATCTACAGGCGCATTCGCCATAACGGACAAAAATCCTGCTCCTGAAGCGACGATGAGATGGATCGATTATCAATATTCCTATGAAGGGGCAAGGCTGTTCTCCATCGGTCCTGAAGGAACGCTGTGGCAATATGCGGACAAGGAAAGCAAGAAGAAGGAATGGCTGGAAGTGCCGGGAGGCATGAAGCGCGAAGACTATCGTGCGACGCTGACTCCGAACTTCGGCATAGTTGTACCGACAGTCAGTATGGAAGAGATTAACTCCGGATTGAAATCCGAATATGACGACTGGGTGAAGGAACAGAACGAGAAGTTGCTTGAGCCGATTGCCAGAATCGGCTATCCTATAGTATATTTGCTAGAGAACGAGCAAGAAGAAGTGACCACTCTTATGTCGGATATTCGCACTTATGTCACGCAGATGGAAGCGAAGTTCGTCACTGGACAGGAACCGCTGGACAAGTGGGACGATTATGTCAGCACGTTGAAGAAGATGGGCGCCGATCGCATTGAGGAAATCTATCAGGCTGCTTACGACCGCTGGAACCAAAATCAATAGAATGAGCCTGCGCTGCGCGCAGGGGGCGAACGCTTGCAGATATGCTCTGCAAGCGTTTCACCATATTCCAAGACGAAATGCGGGGGAGTACAATGTCAAATGTAGAATCGGTTCAAAATGGACGCAAACCTAACGTCGTATTTATTATTGCGGACGATCATCGGGGG
The DNA here is from genome assembly GCF_025567625.1 of Paenibacillus sp. J5C2022. Lineage (GTDB taxonomy): Bacteria > Bacillota > Bacilli > Paenibacillales > Paenibacillaceae > Pristimantibacillus. The sequence goes on from NZ_JAOQJC010000076.1 coordinate 9,357, forward strand.
GAGTCGCTCGGGACATCCGCCAGTGCCATCGTCCGGACGCCGGTACTGGACAGACTTGCTGCGGAAGGGACGGCCTTCAGCAATACGCATATATTCGGCGGTCTGACGGGAGCGGTCTGCGCTCCGAGCAGAGCGTGCGTCAATTCGGGCAAGTCTGTCTTCAATGCGATGACCGGCAAGGATGTCATGTCCTGGGAGCATGCCATCACCATTCGCTCTGACGTGAAGCTGATGCCGCAGGCGATGCGGGAAGCGGGTTATCGTACGCATGCCGTAGGCAAATGGCATAACGACAAGCCAAGCTTCGCCCGATCCTTCGAAGGAGGGGACAAGCTGTTCTTCCATGGGATGAGCGATCATACGGAAGTGCCGGTGCAGGATTTTGATCCGACAGGGCAATATCCGCAGGAACGGGAGTATATCGAGCGCACGTTCTCTACGGAGCTGTTCACGAACGCCGCGGTGGATTTCATCGATCAATATGCGGAGGAGGAGCCGTTCTATCTCTATGTAGCCTATACGGCCCCTCATGATCCCCGAACGGCACCGGATGATTACCGCAGCATGTATGTGGACGAGGATATCCCGCTGCCGGCCAACTTCATGGAGCAGCATCCCTTCGATACAGGCGATATGAACGTCAGAGACGAAAAACTTGCCGCTCTGCCGCGCGAAGCAGGGGAGATACGCCGTCATATAGCCGACTATTATGCATTGATCACTCATCTGGACGCCGAGATCGGAAGAGTGATCGATGCGCTCAAGGCGAAAGGCATCTATGAAGATACGATCATCGTCTATACCGCGGATCACGGCTTGTCGGTCGGTCAGCACGGCCTGATGGGCAAGCAGAACGTATACGAGCATAGCGTACGGATACCGTTCATCTTGCGCGGCCCGTCGGTTCCTGCAGGGGGATGCAAGGCTGCACCGGTAAGCAATATCGATATATTCCCGACGTTGGCCTCCTTATGCGAGATCCCTCTTCCGGACGAGGTGGAAGGCGTCAGCATGCTGCCCGTGCTGAAGGGAGAGACGGACAGGGTGCGCCACGTCGTCTGCTCCGCTTACAGGGATGTGCAGCGGATGGTGACGGATGGCCGCTGGAAGTTGATCCGCTATTATTATTCTCCTGCGACGGAGACCGGCGTAGATCGTATCCAACTGTTCGACCTGCAGAACGATCCTTGGGAGACGGCGGATCTGTCCGGTGACCCGCAGCATCATGAAGTGTTGCTTCAGCTTGCCGGCGAGTTGGCGGAGTGGATGCATGAATACGGCGACATCTTGACAGAGACGCCGGTATTGCCGACAAGCTGAGGCCAAGTCGCACCGATTACAATAAGGTCTCGGCGCCATCGATATAGATTTCCGTGCCTGTAATATGGCTGGCATGGTCGGATGAGAGGAACAAGACGAGATCCGCCACTTGCTGCGGATGTCCCGGACCGTGCTCCAGCGGCTGGCTTCCTTCCGGGTAGTTGACGGGAATGCTGATCTTGTCGAGCTGCGGTGTGCTGTTCGTATTCTCTCCGATGTTGGTCTCGATAGCGCCGGGACAGATCGCGTTCACGCGAATATGATAGCGCGCCAGCTCCAGCGCGGCCATCTTGGCGAAGGCGACTTGCCCCGCCTTGGATGAACTGTAGGCGCACATGCCGAACCCCGAGAACTTCCGGTTGCCGTTAACGGAGCTGGTAATAACGATGCTGCCGCCCGACTCTTTCATGTAGGGAATGCAGTATTTCAGTGCCAGGAATGAGCCCTTCAAGTTGATGACAAGCGTCTTGTCCCAGTCTTCGGGCGCCATATCTTCAATAGGGGCCAATGTGCCGTTAATGCCGGCATTGGCGAATAACAGATCAATCTGCCCGCCGAATTCGCGGGCAATGGAAGAGGCGGCATGCTCCATTCGGGCTTGATCGGATACATCCGTATCTACGAATAGCGCCCTGCCGCCCTCCTCCCGGATTTGTGCCTCCACCTCCCGGCAGCGGCCGTCCTTCAGATCGATCAAGCCGACGGCGGCGCCGTGTCTTGCCATCGTTAGCGCGGCTGCTCTTCCGATACCGGAGCCCGCCCCTGTAATGAAGGCTGTCTTCCCGCTTAACAGCGTGCCGCTTGATGCCGATTGCACGGAATCATAGATGTTCATACCCGCGTTGCTCCTTTCAGATAGACAAGTGTCCCGCTTAGTATGAATCATTTTCAACTTTTTACCACATTAAAGTTAAAAATTCACTTTCCAATATAGCGCAAAAAAAGAGGCGTCTGATTAGACACCTCTGTCAAGCGTTCTCAATGATTGACGATTGCCGCCGTAATAGCTCGTTCCGCTTCGCTTCGCAAGCAGCCAGCTCCTTCGATAATTGCGAGACGATACGATGAATCTGATGCCTCTTATCTTCCACTTGCCGGAGCGATTCATTGATCCGTCCTTGCACGACCCAATCTGTAATAAAGCCGTCGAAGAAGTAATCGGCGAAGGTTAGCATGCTTCCGATATCGATGGTAACATGAACATCTCTTTCCACATCTTTCAGTTCGGCCTGAAACCGGCGCAATCGGTTTTGGGCATTATGGATGGCCGACTTGGCCGAGTCGATCCGGTCATGTTTAATAGCCGTTGAAATCATGCCGCCGCCAAGCATATCGTAAGTGCCCCAGTTCTGCGCGGAGCTGAGCTTCTCCTTGGCTTGATCAAGCGCACCTAGAACGGCGCGTCCGGCGGATACCGCCTCCTTCAGTTCCTTCGCATCGGCTCCTGCCACCGCTTCCTCGTCGCTTACCTGCCTGAGCTCAGCGGCCAATTCGGGATAGGAGGCCATGATGACTTCGTTCTTTTCATTTAACAAGATTTGAATGTCATTCTGAATGAATGCAAGCGGGAGCAGGCGTTGCCTCAGTTCATTCATTTCGTCCGCTATTTCCTGTACCGTATCGGCGGCCTCGTCGTATTTCAGCTTCGCTTGGAGCGCTTCTTCCTCTTCTACGGTCAGCTTTTCTTCTTTCTTGCCAATGAGTGTGTAGAAGAACGATCCCAAACTTAGCCCTTTCAGCTTTTCCACATCTCGCTGTTCTTTTTTTAGCTGCTGCTCCCACTCGTCCCGTTCGCGCGTCCGCCGTTTCAGTTCCTCGGACAATTGGTTCAGGCGGCTTTCCCAGTTAAGTTTTTGCCGCTCGTTTCCTCGCAGCAGGGCAAGCTGCTCGTTCAATTGCAGAAGCATAGGCATCGCCCGTCCTCCTTTTCATTGGAATAATCGTTTAATATTTTCGGATGAGCACGTAGACGATTAAGCCGACGATCGGGAAGATGAGCGTGCCGATAAGGACAAGTATGGCGAATTCGTTGCTTTTGCCCATTCGCTTCGCATCCCGGTAAGCCCATACGCTCGTGGCAATATTCAGCAGGAATAAGGCGAAGACGATGAATATCAGAATAACGCCAAATCCGAAGACAGATCCGGTTGCTGCTGACATCATAATCCTCCTTTCGCATTTGCAGTTTTCTTCCAGTTCCGTGTGAGTAGTAGAAGTATATGTTAACGTTATACGAAGTTCATCCAGGGAACGTTTCGCGAAGCTGGCCGGTAGGGCAGAATGAAAAAAAGCCCCCAGACATATTACATGTCTGAGGGCAGCATACATTAATGACCGGAAGCCTCGCTGTCGTTGGACATGCGAAGCACTTCGAACAGCTTGAACAGGAGGCTGAGCAGGATGCCGACAATCGTCGCCAGCGCCATGCCTTTGAATTCCACATTGCCGATCGACAGCTTCACGCCGCTGAGTCCGATGACCAGAATGATCGTCGTCAGGAACAGGTTCGTCGGCTTGCTGTAGTCGACCTTGGACTCGATCAGCATCCGAAGACCCGATGCGGCGATGACGCCGAACAGCAGCAGGGACACGCCGCCCATGACCGGAACCGGGATAGAGGAGATCAGCACCGACACGTCGCCAAGGAAGGACAGCAGGATCGCAATGATTGCCGCTCCGGCGATGACATAAGTTGAATACACTCTCGTAATGGCAAGCACGCCGATATTCTCGCCGTATGTTGTATTCGGTGTGGAGCCGACGAAGCCGGAGATTAAGGTGGATATGCCATTGCCCAGCATGGAACGATGAAGGCCGGGGTCCTTGGACAGATCCTTGCCGACAATGTTGCTCGTCACGACCAGATGGCCGATATGCTCCGCTACGACGACCAGCGCGGCAGGCGCGATGGCAATAATCGCGGTCAAGTGGAACTCCGGCGTTGTGAATGTCGGCAGCTGGATGAAGCTGGCTTCCGCCAGCGCGTCATTCACGTCGATCATCTTCATCGCGGCTGCGAGCACGTAGCCGAAGATCAAGCCGAACAGGATTGGAATGATGCGCATGAATCCGCGGAACAAGACGGAACCGAGCACGGTCACGGCAAGCGTAGAGGTGGAGAGAATAACTGTATTCTTGTCCATCGTCCATGTCTCTGCCGCGGCGGGATTGCCTGGTATCCAGCCCGCCATACCGGCTGCAACCGGAATGAGCTCAAGGCCGATAATGGCCACAATCGCTCCCATTGCTGCGGGAGGGAAGACGACGTCGATCCAGCCGGTACCGGCATATTGTATAATAAGCGCGACGACGGTGAAGATGATGCCGACGATGATGAATCCGCCGAGCGCGGCGGCATAGCTGCCTCCGGACGCGGAGCTTCCGATCACTGCCCCGGCGGGCGCGATGAAAGCAAAGCTGGAGCCCAGATAAGCGGGGATTTTCCCCTTCGTAATGAAAATGTACAGCAGCGTGCCGATCCCGTTCATCATCAGGCAGATTGCCGGATCGACACCCAGCAAGTTCGGTACAAGCACAGTGGAGCCGAACATGGCGAATAAATGCTGCAGACTGAGCACGATGCTCGTTACTGCTGGCGGTCTTTCGTGAACGCCGATAGATCTCTTCATCTATAGTTTCCCCTTCATCTATAATAGTGGCGCTTGCATAAGCCCTTGTCGATTCTACCTAGTTCGACAAGCATTTGCAAGCGTTTTTTCAACAATACAGCATTAAATTCGAGTTGAATATTTGAAGCTAGGGGTGCGACTTGTGCGAGCTGGAATAGTGTAGCATTCCTGTACTGGAGCCCGGAAAGGTGCATGTGAGCTAAAAGAGAGTCGTTATAAGGCCGATGCCGTTCAGGCGCTTTCTTTTTGGAGCAGCCATAGGACACAGCTACTCGGTGCTTCAGCTTATACGCCACATGTGCACCATGCTCTGAAGCTTCCAAACCCCAATCAGCTACTTTCTATGCCCCAAACGATGTACCATATCGTGCAGCATCCAAGCCTAAATCGGCTACTTTCCATGCCCTACGATGTAATTTTCCTGCAGCTTCCAAACAGTTACTTTTAAGCTCCAGGCGATTCCAAAGGAGAATCCTGCCACTGATGTACGAAAAATCGTACAAAGTGCCCGCCCAGAGGGTCATTTAAGCAGCGTTTGTACGAAAAATCGTTACTACTTAGCTACTAAGCAAGTAGGAGCTTATCGCTCAAAATGGTC
>NZ_JAOQJC010000077.1 GCF_025567625.1 Paenibacillus sp. J5C2022
ACTTAAGGCAGTGAAGGTTCGTGAATACAAAAACGTTATGTGAAATCATCGCTAAAGAACAATAAGATCCAACTTAATCCACCGCTATCTGCTGGAGGTCAAAAAATGTTAAATACAACCAGATGCCATATCTCAGATATCAAAGAATCTGATTTTGAATCATTGAAACTGTTGTGGATGGATGACCAGGTAAGACTGTATCTCGGTGGAGCAATAAAAGATGAGTCCTCACTTCAAATGAAATTTAATGATTTACTTATTAAAACGAGTCAAAACGGGTCTTATTTTTTTACAATTAGACTGCAAGAAACTGGAGAGTTTGTTGGATTAGTCTCGTTGGACGAATATCACGATGGCAATGAAACAGAAATATCTTATGAATTATTACCTTCGTATTGGGGTATGGGTTTGGGAACAGAAATCATTGGTCGTGTAATTAAGTATGCTTTCGATGATCTGGGATTAAAAAAGGTAGTAGCTGTAACACAAACTGCAAATAAAAAATCCTGTAAATTACTGGAGAGTGTAGGGATGGTTCTTATAAAAAAGATCAATAGATTTGGGACTAAACAGGCCGTGTATTATAAGGATAAACCGTGAAAGTATTTCAATGAAGGCGATGACCACTAGCCTTGCATCAAACCTGACATGAGAAAATTCATTTATAAAAGTTCCTAAATATTGAAGAAGTTGATGGAAACTCTCTGGTCGTCTATAAAAAAATCTCCTAATGTAAGAGGATAGGGCATGTTACCCATTTCTCTACAAAAGGAGACCACCATGGGTAATGTACCAGATCAGAGCGTCATTTGTAAATGCCTAGATTACATTGATTTATCAGACGATGACTTTCCATTGTTTAATTATCGTCGAAAGTTCACACTCGTCAAAGCTGTCAAACTACTGGTCGAAGCACAATTAACGCAACGCCGCGACCCTGAGGACATCAGCAATCATCTAGCTGCCAATCAGCCGTTGCAACAAGACATTGGTCTTACCAGCATAAGCGCTTCGCAAATTAATCGGATCGCACTGCCCCTACCGGAATTGCAAGAGCTCTGGTTCCGATTGATTTCAAAACGAAAGCAGGCTTATCCAGCACAAGACGTTGCCGGTCTTGGAAAACTGCGAATCATCGATGCTACAGTGTTATCTCTACCAGAGATGGCGGGAAAGTGGGCCTACAGTTCGAAAACAAGCAACGGCGTCAAGATTCACACGAATGTCGTACTAGCAAGTCCGGGAATCAGTTTACTCCGATCAGATCATTTGCTCAACCATAGGCGTTGCCGACAAGGAAGTCGCACTTGATCTCGTTGTTGATCCCGAAGCGATTCATGTCATGGATCGCGGCTATATCGTGTGGCGCAAGAAAAAAAAGCTTTGACGTCCTCGAAAGCATCCGATTGTGCATAAGACAGTAAAGTTGATTAAGAGATAGTAATAAAAAGGTAATTACACAACAAATGGTAACATGATCCTATGCTTGTAGGAGGATCACCTTTTTTCATTAATCCCGAAAAACCATTTGTAAAATTTTTTCTATAATCACACTCCATGCATGTAATTGTTTTTTCACCCAACTCATGTTAGGTTCTATGCAAGGCTAGTGGGCGATGACATCACATAACACTGCATTCACGCATCGGGCTAGCGCCCTCGGTCGCAGTCGCGGGTTCGACGAAGTGATTGCTGCGATAACTTCCTACGGGAGTTCGTGAATGCGAGGAACGTTATACGACAGACCGAAGCAAAAACCAAATAAAAACCGTGTTCACATATTACTTGAATTATATAGTAAGATAGCTCTACGTTTTCAAGACTGAAGACATTGGATAAAGCTTTAACAATTGATAATCTACAAGAATTTATTAAGAAAACAGATTTTAATCCAGATAAGAAAGAACATTATTTTTACAAACTAATTGAGGAAGTTGGTGAACTCTCAGAAGTAATTCGTAAAAATAAACGGCTAAACGATGACGAGAATAAAACAATCAAAGGAACCATTGAAGAAGAACTATATGATGTACTCTATTATGTTGCGGCACTAGCAAATGTTTATGAAATAAATTTAGAAAAATGCTTTAGACTGAAAGAAGAGTTAAATAAAGAGAAATGGAATAAGAAGTGATTGAAAGTAGTTCAAGAGGTCCGTCGTATAACACCGTATTCGCGCTGCGTCGCTATCGCTCTTTGGTCCGGTCGAAGTTGAAGGAGTGGTTTCGAAGAAGTGAATTCAGTAGCAGGGGAGCATAATCACTCGGACAACCTTGCACTGCCTAACCGCGTCGCGACCGTTCCTTTGGGACATTTAAGGCAGTGAAGGTTCGTGAATACAAGAACGTTATCCGAAATTAACGAAGAGCCGAATAAATCATAACATCCTTCAAATGGAGTGAATTCATTGGTTGAAACTACTATTCAATTTCGAAGAGCTCATAAAAATGATACTGAATCATTCGAATGAGATCGTTGTTATTGCAGTTATGAATGAGGTACCAGTAGGTTTTGTCTGTGCTCAGTATTATCAATCGATATGTTATTCAGATCCAAGTGCTGAAATTACAGAGTTGTACGTTACAAGTCACGCTCGAAGAAAAGGAATTGCTTCGAAGCTATTAAATTATATTGAAAATGAACTTTTAATAAACGGCGTAAAATCAGTGAAAGTACTAACAGGTAAAAAGAATGGAATTACTATTAAAACATATGTAAACTCAAATTACATAATGAAAGATGAACAAGTACTGCAAAAGAAATTTTAAATGCAAAGAGATTTGTTTGTGAGTAATTCATGATGCCGTTAACATCGGATAACACCGTATCCACGCTTCGTCGCTGTCGCTCCTTGGTCCGGACCGAAGTAGGAAGAAGAAAGTTCGAAGAAGTTGATACAGTAGCAGAGAAGATTATTCAGCCGGACAACCTTGCACCGCCTAACCGCATCGCGGCCACTCCCAATGGTCGTTTAAGGCAGTGAAGGTTCGTGAATACAAACGTTATGCGTAATTACTGCACATTAAAGAAGAGGGGAGAAACACAATGGATAAAGTTAAATATCCCATTGGACATTTTCAGTCCCAAAATAATCTATCAGATGAACAATTATTTAATCTCATTAATGAAATTCCAAAACTAATAGAAGGACTAAAAGCAATGCTAAATGGAATTGAAGATCATAAAATAAATATTCCATATCGAATGAATGGCTGGACAATAAAACAAATCATACATCACTTAGCTGATAATGATATGAACGCATATTTAAGATTCAAAAGAGGACTAACTGAAGAAAATCCATTAGCAAGTACATACCGAGAAGACCTATGGGCAGAATTAATTGACTATAAGAGAATACCAATAGAAAATTCACTTGCACTTATTGAAATACTACACTATCGATTTTACCATTTACTAAATGAATTAGATCAAGACGATTTTAAACGGACAATACAAACCGAGGTATTAGGGACAATTACATTAGAAACGGCAGTTCAAAGATTCATATGGCATAACAAACACCATATTGCACAAATTGAAAATCAATTAAGAAAGGAGAAATAAAAACTGTATAGGAATTTGAAAGTTAATTCAAAGAGGGCAGTAACAACGCATAACACCATATTCGCGCATCGGGCATTCGCCCTCGGTCCGGACAGAAGATATTGGCAGGGAAGCTGAGTCAGCTGGACACATCCGAACACAAAGGCTGTTATAATAAATTCATATTACGATAAGCCTATTTGGATTACAAACGAGGTCTCTCGAAAGGAATACATGTGTCTCTCATCAGAGTCAAGCAGCCATGATGTAGAATTGTTCCTAACTCATCTTTTTGGCTACATGAGTATTAATGTTGAGAAATCATTGCTTGCATCTTTTAATGATTTGTTTGAACAAGATTATATAGCACTTTCATGAAAAGCCTGACCTTTCGAGGTTTGGCTTTTTATTTAATGTTGGTCTTAGTTATCAAGTTAGAAATGAGAAGGAGCTTATAAAAGTGGAAGTTATAATCTTTTATATACATTGACATGTATATACACATTGATATATATTAAGGTCATGAGATCAGCAACCATGCAGTTAACGTTACTTACTATTGCCGAACCCAATCGATTCAACATCGTTGAGTTACTAAGAAATGGACCCAAATCGGTAGGGGAAATCGTCCAAGCGCTAGGCATTAGCCAGCCGCACGTATCCCGTCATTTGCGCATCTTGAGCGAGGCTGGGATGGTACGCTCGCGCAGTCAAGCACAGCTGCGAATATACAGCCTCGAAGCCGCACCGTTCCAGGAGCTGGATGAATGGTTTGATTCATTCAGTATCCTATGGGAAGAGCGTCTCGACAATTTCGAGGATTATATGCTGGACTATAAGAAGAAGGAGGACTTATGACAGGTATCAACAGTTTTATCGCGAGCTACATGTTGAATTATCGAGACATCTGGAACAAGAGGATGGAATCCCTTGAAAACTACTTAAAAAGGATGACTGCAGATGAAAAGAAAAACAACCATTCGTAAAAACCATGAGCGCAGAGAACTCACAGTCGAGCGTAACATTGCAATGCCTGTCCAACTGGCTTGGGAAGGCTGGACGGAGCCTGAACATATTACAAAATGGTGGGGGCCAAAGGACTGGACGACAACCGTTTATGAAATGGACGTGCGGCCAGGCGGAGAGTGGCGGTATAGTCTTCAAGCAGATGACAATAGCGGCGAGGCGGCCTATTGCAGAGCCACATATGAAGAAGTGGATGCACCAGGAAAACTAGTGTATATCGACACTTTTGCCGACAGTGATTGGAATATCGTTTCGGATAGCGAAATGTACACGACCGTGCTATTCGAGGAGAAAAGTGGAGGAACGCGGATTAGCATACTGACGCGATTCGCTACCAGCGAACAATTTGACAACGCAGAAGCGATGGGCATGATTGAAGGATTCACCGATGCCTATGATCGACTGGAAGTATACTTAGAAACTTTAATGGGAGGCAAGAATACGATGGAAACCGTTATTTCAAAAGATGGGACACAGATTGCTTATACGAAACAAGGGAGCGGTCCTGCCCTCATCTTAATTTCATCGGCGGCGGCCGATCATCAGGATGCTTCACCGTTATCCGAGCAATTATCGGCCCACTTCACCGTATACAATTACGATCGTCGCGGGCGGGGACAGAGTACGGATACCCCGCCTTACGCAGCCGCTCGGGAAGTGGAAGACATTGAGGCATTAATTGCAGCCGCCGGAGGACAAGCTTACTTGTTCGGGAGCTCATCCGGAGCCGTGTTGGCGCTTGAGGCCGCGAACTTGTTAGGAGATTCGGTCGCGAAGCTCTACTTGTATGAACCCCCATTCATAATCAACGACAGCCGCAAGCCTGTGCCTGGGGACTACGTCGAACATTTGAATATTCTAATCAAAGCCGAGAAAAGGTCTGAAGCAGTCGAATATTTCGCATCCGAGGCTCTCGGCATTCCCGGAGAATACATCGGCTATATGAAAGCCGATCCTTCTTGGAACAAGATGGAGTCTCTTGCGCATACGCTTGCATACGATGGCATCATTATGGGGACGACGCAATCCGGTAACCCGCTGCCAACCGACAGTTGGAATGTTACGATTCCTACTTTGATAATGACAGGGGAAAATAGCGAACCGCTATTCCATGACTCCGCACGCGCGCTTGTCGAGCTTCTACCACAGGCTGCTGCTCATTCGCTAGCCGGTCAAGATCATTCCGCGGTTATCATGGCTCCTGATGTCGTAGCCAAAGCCATAGCAGATTCCGAACGATAAGGAGAATGGGACATGACGAATCTTCGGACGCTTGATCGACTAGTCGGTACATGGCATATCAGCGGCGGAGCTGAAGGAACGGTAACCTATGAATGGATGGAAGGCGGACACTTTTTAGTGCAAAGCGTCCATCTTTCTCAGAATGGGCAAGACGTGAAAGGGATCGAGATGATTGGGCATTTAAAACCCTTCGGCGAAAGCAAGAGTTCGGATATTCGGTCCCGATATTACGATACGTTAGGCAATACCTTTGATTATGTTTATGAAATGGAAGGGGATTCGCTCGTCATTTGGGCAGGAGACAAAGGATCGCCTTCCTATTATAAAGGGACTTTTGGCTCTGACGGAAATTCCCATTCGGGAGCATGGCATTATCCCGACGGGGGAGGCTATGAAACGACGATGACGAGAGTCTCGCCAGCAGGAGGGGGAGGCAATGGCTAAGCAGTTGGTTATGGCAAAACCTATAACGGTGTTGGGTTCCCGGTTCGCGCGTACGTCGATCATCGCTGGAGCATTGTTCGTGCTTCTCCTCAGCAGCCTCCATTTGCTACAGCCAGAATTTGACCCGACATGGCGTTTTATCAGCGAATATGCGCTTGGAGACTTTGGGTGGATGATGCATCTTGCTTTTGGACTGATGGCTGTTGCTCAAATCAGCGTAGCCATTGCGATATTTCCACATATTCGAACGGTTACGGGTTACATTGGACTTGTTATTCTTGGTATCAGCGCAATAGGCGTCATCATCGCAGGCATCTTCGCAACTGATCCCATCTCCGTTAGTCCGGATGATGCGACTTTTAGCGGCAGTATGCATTCATTTGGAGCGATGCTGGACTACACGCCGGTAGCGGCATTATTGATTAGTCTTTCGTTGTTTAGACTTGATGTTTGGCGTCCTATGAAGAGAGTGTTGTTCACAAGCGCGATTATTGCAATCGTAGCGATGCTCGTATTTGTGCTTCAAATTCCGCAAGACGGGCAATTCGAACCTGGGGTTTTGGCTGGATTGTTCGGACGATTCTTAATCTTAGCGGATATTGCGTGGCTGATTATCATCGGGATTCATACAGCTAAGCTCAGCGCTTCTAAACAAGTGTAATTGAGGAAAGTAGCGCAGAAAAAAATCGCAAACCGGCTGCATTGCGCTTGCAGCCGGTTTGCGTCTGAAAAGGGACTTTTCGGTTCAAGTACATATGTGAGAGGTAGGATTTTAACCATGGCTGCAGACCAATATAATCATATTATCATCACCGGGGCAAGGGAAAATAACCTCAAGAACGTTTCTTTGCGTATACCTAAACGGAAAATCACTGTATTCACCGGGGTATCCGGATCCGGAAAGTCTTCCATCGTCTTCGATACGATTGCAGCGGAATCGACGAGGTTGTTGAATGAAAACTTCAGTATGTTCGTGCGAAACTTTTTGCCTCGGATTCCGCAGCCTGATACGGACGCTATCGAAAACTTGAGCATGGCCGTCATTGTGGATCAAAAGAAGTTGGGCGGAGGCTCTCATTCTACTGTGGGTACGATAACCGATATCGCCCCGATTCTACGCCTTCTATTCTCAAGGGCGGGTCAACCACATATTGGACAAGCAAGCCTATTCTCGTTTAATGATCCGCAAGGAATGTGTCCGCAGTGCAACGGATTGGGACGCAGGCTTGGGGTCGATATGAGAAAAGCGGTGGATATGTCGTGCTCGCTCCGCGAAGGGGCTATTAAGCTGCCTGATTACGCAGTGGACGGATGGGAATGGAATATGGTTATCCAGTCGGGGGCTCTTGACCCTGACAAGAAGCTGAATGACTATTCGGAAGAGGAACTTGAACGGCTGTTATACGCAAAAGCGAGGAAAGTACAGATGGATTTTGCGGGCAAAGCGATGAACATGACAGTGGAGGGTGTTATTGAGAAATTTACCAACAAATACATCAAGCAGGACGTGAAAACGAAGTCTGAACGGACACAAAAAGCGGTTGCGCCCTTCCTCACCGAGGGGCCTTGCACGAGTTGCGGGGGATCAAGACTTAGTCAAGCTACGCTGAACTGCAGAATTAATGGACGCAATATTGCGGAGATGACATCCATCGAGATCGGTCAGCTCATGAATGTCATACGGGAGATTGATGACGCAGTTGTCGAGCCGATTGTAAGATCTCTGACGGAACGGCTGCAGCATCTCGTCGATATTGGGCTGGATTATTTGACATTGGATCGCGAAACGGATACGCTGTCCGGCGGCGAATCGCAGCGCGTGAAGATGGTAAAGCATTTGAGCGGCAGCCTCGTTGACGTCACGTACATTTTCGACGAGCCTAGTGTGGGGCTGCATTCTCGCGATGTACATCGATTGAACGAATTGCTGCAGAGGCTTCGTGATAAAGGGAATACAGTTATTGTCGTCGAACATGATCCCGATGTCATCAAAGTGGCGGATCATATCGTGGATATTGGCCCCCACGCGGGCAGTAGAGGAGGCCAAATTGTATACGAGGGCAGTTTCCATGGGTTGCTGGAGTCTGATACACTGACAGGTAATTATATGAGAAGGCCATTGATCCTTAAGCAAGAATGCAGAGAGTCGTCCGGCAAGCTGTCGATTCGCGATGCCTCCCTCCATAATGTGCGGGATATAAATGTAGACATACCTACCGGCATACTGACAGTCGTTACTGGAGTCGCCGGTTCGGGGAAAAGCACGTTGATTAACGAGTTATTCTTGAAGCAATATCCGAATGCAATTGTCATCGACCAGTCGGCGGTTGGCGTGTCTAACCGGTCGAATCCCGCGACGTACACGGGCATTATGGATGACATTCGCAAAGCGTTCGCTTCCGCTAACAAAGTGAATCAAGGCTTATTCAGCTTTAACTCCAAGGGAGCGTGCGAGAATTGCCAAGGGCTAGGCGTTGTGTATACAGACCTTGCTTTTCTCGACAGCGTGAAGCTGCCATGCGAAGCATGCGGGGGGCGCCGGTTCAAGGAAGAAGTACTAGTCTATTCATTAGAAGGCAAGTCTATTGCGGAAGTGTTGGAGATGACGGTAGAACAAGCACTGGGTTTCTTTCAGTTGAAAGACATCGTGCGCAAGCTCCAGGCCATGAGCGATGTCGGGCTGAATTATATTACGCTCGGGCAACCGCTCAGTACCCTGTCCGGCGGAGAATGCCAGCGCATCAAGCTGGCCAGTGAACTGCATAAGGATGGAAGCATCTATGTCATGGATGAGCCGACGACAGGTTTGCATATGTCGGATATCGGACTCCTAATGGACATTATGAATCGGCTCGTGGACAAAGGAAATACGGTCATTGTGATCGAGCATAACCTTGAGGTCATTAGCCAGGCGGATTGGATTATCGACATGGGACCTGATGGAGGTAGCAAGGGCGGTCAGATCGTATTTGAGGGACAACCGTCGCAAATCATTGAAGTAGAACAGTCTCTAACGGGCAAATACTTGGTTTAATCTTCAACAGCGATTTAAACAAGAGGAGGTTCAATCATGATTAATGAAATAGACTTAAAGCACCTGCGACGTTGTGTTGAGCTTGCAAAGATTGCTCTGGAGTCAGGTGATGAGCCATTCGGTTCAATTCTTGTCTCAGCCGAAGGAGAAGTGCTTATGGAAGACCATAATCATGTTGATGATGGGGAGCATACCCAACACCCGAATTTGCTTTAGCGCGTTGGGCGGTCGGGATGAACTGGGAGTTGCTGTGGCACGTGTTCATAATCTCCCAATCCAAGAAGTAATTCGTGATACTATTATAGACGGTCCTGTTCCCGAGCTCGGGGAGCACTGGGTGGTATTAAATGAAGGTCAAACAAATCGTCGCCAATATAAATACGAAGGATATCACGGCAGCAAAATGCTTCTACCAGGATGTGCTCGGCCTTGAATTGATGATGGATCATGGTTGTATCAACATTCTCACTCATGAACATTGATACACTAACGACCAATCGTAAAGGGACTCTGGTTTGTTCAACTATCGGGGTATGCTAGTTCAAAAACAGCGACAGTCTAGGACTTTGTTTCGTCCTTGTTTGTCGCTGTATTAATTTATAGGGGCAGTAAAAAAATTATAGTATAGAGTCTGACCGTATATGAATTTATTGAGCTCGTGGAATAAGTTCATTCAGTATATGATCAAGAGCTATGCAAATTGGTTGCCGGTGTTGGAAGGTTGAGTCGCTGGATTCGAATTCGTCTGAAGCAAGAGTTTATCATATAATGAGACACGTATGTTATAAAACTTGCAGTAGGGCAACTGCTACTACGTTGGACGGAATTTTTTCGTTCTAAGTAAGGGTCAGTAGGTAGGTTACAAACAATTTTTGGGGCTATCCTCTTTGATGTTCCAGCTTCAATAATAAGAAAGAGAGGTTACTTCAATGCCTCATCTTAATATCATAGATTACGTTTCATATTCTCAACAGGACTAAATTTCTTATGTTGTTGCTTAATATCGCTGCTAAATAACTCCACATAATAATCCACCATTTTAAGGGATGCGTGCCCCAAGATACGTCTAAGCGTAAATGGATCTCCACCGTTAGAAATATAAAATTTAGCCATCGTATGCCGGAACGTATGCGGTGAAACTCTGACGCCGGTTATGTTCACCATGTTACCGTAGGCCTGCATTTTGTTTTGCAAGGCTCGTGTACTAATTTGTTGGTTGTCCATGTTAACGAACAGGGCATCTGTTTCCAAGTCACCTCGTACATCCAAATATTTGCGAAAAATTCTTTGAAAAAGATGTCACCTGTCTTCAAATGACATAGCTCACCGATTCGCATCCCCGTTTCGAGCAATACCATCATCATAGTAAAATCCCGGTAACCCGTGAACGTTTTTTTATCCGGTTGCTCAAAGATGGAGACCACTTGCTCTTTCGTAAATGTTTGAATCACTTCTTAGCTTTGACCACATGGAGATCGTTGGCTTTATTCACTGTTCGCCAGCCTTCTTCAAATAAGAATTTAAAAAACTGCTTTAGGGCTTTGATTCGTCCATTAACCGTATTGTCCGCCCTGCCTTGATCAAACAAATAGGCAATAAAATGATTCTTGATTTCGCGAATCGATACCGTATAGATATCAAACGGCACTTGCTGCGCCAGAAAGGCTTCTTTCATCTGCTTGGCGCTGTCCTGGTAAAATCGAAGTGTCAGTGGCGAAAGGTTTTTGGCCTTGCAATCGAGAATAAAGGAATGAAGCAGATCTTCAATACTGAGTTGTTGTTTGGCTTGACTTGAGTTCTCTGCGTGTTCTAGCTTGTTTTGTCGACGACGAACATTCATTTACTCTTCACCTCGCTTTCGGGTAGCAGTTGAAGAGTTCCGGCTAAATGTTCGATGTGACTGAACTTCTCATGCTGGGCTTGCAAGTCGCTGGCAAATAATTCGATATACATTTCAGTCGTCTCGATTTGGGCGTACCCCATTATGCTCTTGAGCGTGAATACGTCGCCGCCATTTAATAAGTATTTCTAGGCAAATGTATGTCGAAAGGTATGGCAGGAGCATTGAATGTCATTAATTTTGGCGGATTGACAGTAGCGGGCAATCATCGAGCGAATGCCGCCAGACAAATAGGGTTGATTGTCCAAGTTTACCCAAAGGGCATTATGATCCAGATTGCCGCGTTCCAGCAAATAGCGTTTCATTTCACCCGCGGCAATCCGTTCCAATGGAACCAAACGTGACTTCCCTCCTTTCCCTTGATTGATCCGCAGGGAACCTTCATCCAGTAAAACATCCGTGACTTGCAGATTGGCCAATTCTTTTAAGCGAATGCCGGTATTGAGAAGGGCTAGCATCATTGCATAGTTACGTAATTCTGTAAACGATGTACGATCAAGCAGTGCAAGCAGTTGGAATAGATGATCGTCGGTAAACGTGTGAGCAGAAGATGGTTGTAGTTTAAACGGCTTGATATCTGTGCCAAAGGGCTCGTCGATCCACCCTTCTTCACATAAAAACTGAGCAAAGGACTTATAGATTTGCAGATTACAATTAAGAGTGCGTAAAGCGAGACCCTCGTCAAGCAGTCTGGGCGGCACTTGCATTTTGAAGACGGCAGGTGAGAAATCTCGTAGTTGCAGTTCCAAAGCATTGAGGTGCTGTTGGAGTTTTTCCAAGCTATTGCGATAACGGCGAATGCTCTCCCTACTGAAGTTCCTGACTTTGCAATCTTGAAGAAATAACTGTACAGCATCGTTCCAATTCGAGTGTAATATGAAGCTTTCCTTGTTTAGCACTTCGTATTTCCTCCCTATGGAGTTATGCGAACCAAAGCGGATATGCGAGGGAGGGGAGTGGGATTCGTATAACAATCAGTCATACACTTTCGTATAACTTGTACGAAAAACCGGGTTATTTGAAGGATGTTCGCGTTCCTCTAAAATCGCCGGAATCCCTTGATACACATGGGTTTATGGGCATTTTGGAAGTCAGAAGTTTTCAGTGAATGGCTCGTATAACACCGTATTCACGCTGCGTTCGCCTTAGGCTCCTTGACCCGGCCGACGTAGGAAGAAGTGTTTTCAGAGAAGTCGATTCAGTAGCAGAGAAGATAATTTAGCAGACACCCCTACACTGGCTAACCGCTTCGCGGCCGTTCCCTCCGGTCGTTTAAGGCAGTGAGGGTTCGTGAATACAAAAACGTTATAAGACATCTCGAAGCACTATATTAAAAGCAGATCAGGTTCTTAATTCCCTTTTTAAAGTCTTATTTGAAGGTGGATTCATGATGATTATTAAACAGAAAGTTTTTTTTGAGAACGAACTAAATTATTCTATTCGATCGGCAGTAATTGATGATTCAAATACTCTATCTGAACTTCGAGTACAAATTGATGGCGAGACTGAAAATATGGATAGAGAAAGCGGAGAGGCATTTATTGATGCCTCCGAATTTGAAAAGATTATTAAAACTGATATAGAGAGTTCAAGGAATATATTTTTAGTTGCAGTAATTGAAAATCGTATCGTTGGGTTTTCGCGCTGTGAAGGAACAAATTTAAAACGACTTTTACACAAAGTAGAGTTTGGAGTATGCGTATTGAAAAAGTTTTGGGGACATGGTATTGGAAAGAATCTATTAAGAGAATCTATTATTTGGGCTGATTCCGCTGGTATTAAAAAAATGATATTAAACGTGATAGAGACAAATGAAAATGCAATAGCACTTTATAAGAAGCACGGCTTCGAAGTTGAAGGAATATTAAAACATGATAAATTACTTGCTGATGGTAGATTTTATAACACTATCTTGATGGGGAGATTTAAAGAAGAATAAAAACACTATTTTATCGCAATACAAAGAAGTCAGGAATTACGCATAACGTATCTTATATTCACGACGCCCGGCGAATGCCGGGTGGTGTGTCCACAGCAATCACTTCCCTGAGGCCGCTTCTGGGACCGAGGGGTGAATGCCCCGATACGTGAATATGTTGTTATCCGATGCTGCTGGCTTCCTGAAATACGCTCTTAGATTTCCCTTAAACTGCCGGGCTTGCTTTGAATTCAAATATGCTTCGACTGCCGGACTTGCTTCGGGTCCGAATACGCCTTCGATAATTCGCTTGTTTGGCCGGGCCTGCTTTTCCCTCCGGTCACTTAAGGCAGTGAAGGTTCATGAATACCAGAACGTTATGTGAAATCACAGTAATACATTTGATGAAAGCATCTCAAGGAGGTCTATATGAAGACAATCATCTATATGGTTAGGCACGGAGAATCACCATACAATGAAGGAAATGAAAGAACAAGGGGGCTTACCCCAAAAGGGAAAATTGACATTGAAAAAGTAACGAAGTTACTTGTAGGTGAAGGAATAGACATGATCATATCAAGTCCATATACCCGTGCAATTCTTAGTATTAAGGGTTTAGCCGAGCACTTAAACTTAGACATAAAAGTATTTGAAGACCTTAGGGAGCGTCATTTTGCAGCAGAAATTATTGAAAATGCAGAGTTAATGTCTAGTATCAGAGAAAGTTTTAATGATTCTAATTATACTTTGCCCGGTGGTGAGTCGAATGCTGATTGCCAGAAAAGAGCAATCGCAGTTCTAAAACCCATATTAAAAGAGCATGAAGGGAAGAAGATTGCAATAGGGACTCATGGTCTTGTAATGACTTTGATGATGAATCATTTTGATCCTGCTTATGGTTTAGAATTTTTGAATCAATTAAAGAAACCGGATATCTATAAAATGTTATTCGAGGACTTAGAATTAAAAGAAATAACGAGATTGTGGAATGATTAGATTATTTATGAAGCTTAAGATCTCGTTTAAGATCTCGTTTAAGATCTCGTTTAAGATCCTTGCCTCATTTGCTCTTTTAGTTTTACTTCTGACAGCATGTAATACGGAAAAATCGATAACGCCTTCTGAACTCGATAAGATTACATTGGAGATAATAAATCGATCGGAACAGCCGGCTGGAATTTCTCACACCATAAAACTGAGTAATCATTCAAAACATACTATAAAGCAAAATAATGTTTTTATTAGTTATCCCTTTAAGACTGATAACGGTTCTAAGGGCAATGAATTCAAAGTAGAAGCAAAGAATAATAAACTTGATATTAAGCCAAATGAAGTAATCATAT
>NZ_JAOQJC010000078.1 GCF_025567625.1 Paenibacillus sp. J5C2022
GAATGGTGCTATGGAGTGAATTTAGTGTAGGTGACATACATTGGAGCGGGGAAATGGTGCTATGGAGTGAATTTAGTGTAGGTGACATACATTGGAGCGGGGAAATGGTGCTATGGAGTAAATTTAGTGTATGTGGCATACATTAGAGCGGGGAAATGGTGCTATGGAGTGAATTTAGTGTATGTGGCAAACATTGGAGCGGGGAAATGGTGCTATGGAGTAAATTTAGTGTATGTGGCATACATTAGAGGGAAAAATAGCTAGGATGGAAGCCGGGCAAGGCACATACGGCATATAGATAGTGAAGCACGTAAAGCGCACCCCAAGGGTGCGCTTTCCGTCTCGTAATCTGTATTCCATCAATCTAGTAGTCGAACTCGCAATCCAATAGACTCGCAGCGCACTAGATTCTCAGACACCAACATCTTACCTGCATCATCAACGCAGCCTATACCGAACGCAGCTTCTGAAGCACATCGATGTAGTAACTGACGGCTCGGGGGACAAACTGGTCGGCTCGGATGCTTCGTTCACTGGGGACCAGCCGTAGATGATCGGGGGAGGAGGTGTTGTCAGCGACAAGCCTAACGCCGTGGGCGACTATCTCCTCCTGCTCGCCCTGGAACAAGGCGAGCAGTTCCTCAATGCCGGCTTCATATACACCGTAGACTTCCTCCGGCTGCAGACGAAGATCTGTCAGCGGAATATCGCAATGGAGGCCGAATACATCACTCACCTCTCGGTCGATGAACAGCTTCCCCTTCACATAGCCGCTTTCTTCTTCCCGCACTTGCCCAAGAGAGACGAGCTGATGGAAGCCAGCGGACACGCCAAGCTCCTCCTCCAGCTCGCGCACTCCTTCCTGCATGGATTCGCCGACGGACAGATGACCGGCGACGGTAATGTCATAGCAGCCAGGATTCGTATCCTTATCGGCATGGCGCTGCTGGAAACGGACGAGCTGTCGGCTGCCCTCATGGCGGGTTAGCCAACAATGGAAGGTGCGATGCCAATGGCCCAGCCGATGGGTCTCCTCCCGTGTGGCTGTTCCCAGATGATTCATTTCCTCATCATAGATGTCGAATCTTTCCTCACTCATGCGTTAGGCACCGGCTTCAAGCTGGGATGTGCAGTGCTTGCAGCGTGTCGCTTTAATCGGCACCTTGGACAAGCAATGCGGACATTCCTTCTCCGTAGGAGCAGGAGCGGCCTCTTCCTGCTTCTGCTTGCGGCGCAGCTTGTTAATCCCTTTTACAAGGAAGAAGATAGCCATCGCGACGATCAGGAAGTCCAGTACAACATTAATGAACTGCCCGTAGTGGATGGCGGGCACAGCCGCCAGCTCATCCCCGCTCAGTCCCTCAGTTTTTTCTAAGTAAATTTTCAAATCCTTGAATTCCATGCCTCCGAGAAGCATTCCGATAGGCGGCATGATGAGGTCGTTAACCAGCGAAGTAACGATTTTGCCGAATGCCCCGCCGATGATGACACCGACCGCAAGATCGACGACATTGCCTCGCATGGCAAATTCTTTGAACTCTTGTGCCATCTTCATGATTTATTCCTCCAATACCCATTCAATTCGTATCTCTTAAGCAGATAATCCATTATACCAACTGTCCTTGAAAGTAGTATACCCCAATTCTATCAATGCGAGACTTTCCAATGAGCAGTAAGCAATGTAACCATGGCTGGGATGGAAAAGTGTGCGAATGGCGGGTTGTGAGCGATGCAGTCTCGGTTGCGGAGTGGAAAGTAGCCGGAAATGGTGCTGCAGGCGATGTGAACTCGGCTGGAGATGGAAAAGTGTGCGAATGGCGGGTTGTGAGCGATGCAGTCTCGGTTGCGGAGTGGAAAGTAGCCGGAAATGGTGCTGCAGGCGATGTGAACTCGGCTGGAGACGGAAAAGTGTGCGAATGGCGGGTTGTGAGCGATGCAGTCTCGGTTGCGGAGTGGAAAGTAGCCGGAAATGGTGCTGCAGGCGATGTGAACTCGGCTGGAGACGGAAAAGTGTGCGAATGGCGGGTTGTAGGCGATGCAGTCTCGGTTGCAGGGTGAAAAACGCCCGCTTAGGTATATGGAATTAGTGCATCCGCCTTTATTCAACAGATTGCTACAAGCGAAGCGCGAAAGAAAAAGGATTTTTTGGTAATTTGTCGAACTTCCTATTTAAAGCAAATTGGAAGCATAAGGATACTCCATCCATTCCTTAGGAGGAGCATGATGAAAGCAATGATCCTGCAACTAAATCCTTTTTACATCGTTCTTGCGTTGACCATAATGTGTTATGCCGCTTATGCCATGTTCAGCATGATTGATCATTCCAACTCCAGCTCCAGCAGCAACAGCCAAGCCCGTTCAGGATGGATCGTCGGCGCGGCAAGTCTGCTGACCCTCGGCCATTGGACGATGCATGTCGTTCTGCTGCTGGCCTCGGATTTCATGCTGGTCATCGCCTGGAATGTGTTCCTTCCCTTTTTCCTGTCTGTTCCCATCACCTTCTGCGGGTTGTACCTTTATTTGCGCAAGCCGTGGGTGCGCGGCCGCCAATGGCTATGCGCCATCTTCATTTCCGCCTCCTCCGTCATTCTTCATCATTTGACGCAATGGACGGAAGCGATCGAGCAGTTTTCCCTGAATCCTGTCCTGTTATCGATATCTATTCTATTGCATGCTTCGGGAATATTTATAGCGTTAGTCATTTATGGCATGAAGAAGAAGTTTTATCGGATGATCAGCGGCATCGTGGTAGGCATTTCCACGATGATGCTTCATAAGCTTAGCCTGGAGTCCGTCATTGTGAAGTACGAGCATATTCTCTCCCTGGACCGGATGAACGACTACTTGCTGCTTGTTGCTTTTATTCTGTCCGTGACGACGCTCCTCTCGCTAATATTCGGGTACACGTCCTGGTTGAATACGCGCAAATATGTCATGATCAACAAACAATACAAGCAGCTTGTGGAGAACTCGATGGATACGATCGCATTGATCAAAGACGGCAAGTGGGACTATATGAACCCGTCCGGTCTGCGTATGTTCGAAGCGGCGTTGGAAGCGCAACTGGCCGGCTCCTCCATCTATTCCTTACTCCAGGACCATCATCATGAGGAGATGGGACGCTGGCTTGACAAGCAAGAGGGGGATGAAGCGGGGGAGCTCGACTTCATGGAATTTCAGTGGAAGACGCTGAAGGGCAACATGCTCCATACCGAAATCGTGAAGACGAGTACCGTTCAATCCGGGGTACTTGTGCATCAATTCATTATCCGCGACATCTCGCAACGAAAAAAATACGAGAAACAGCTCATAGATTCCGAGAAGCTCTCCATCGCAGGTGAGCTGGCCGCAGGTATCGCGCATGAAATTCGCAATCCGTTGACCTCTCTAAAAGGATTCATGCAACTGATCGCGACCGGCCGAATTCAGCAAAATCGCTACTATCCCATCATCAAGTCGGAGCTTGCAAGGATCGAGTCTACTGTGAGCGAGATGCTTATGTTAGCCAAGCCTCAGGTATATGAATTCAAACCGGTCAATGTAAGGAAGGTAATGGAAGAAAGTATGGGCATGGTAGGCTCTCAAGCGCATATGCAGCAAGTGAACTTGCAGTATACGCTCATGGAGGAACCGATATGGGTGCTTGGTGTCAATAGCCAGTTGAAGCAGGTATTTATCAATATTCTGAAAAATGCGATCGAAGCAATGCCATACGGGGGTGATATCACGATCGCGATCGCTATTGAAGAGGGAGATGTTGTCCGAATCGATATCCATGACGAGGGGGACGGCATTACCGACGAACAGTTGTCCAAGATGGGTCAGCCCTTCTATACGACGAAAGATAAAGGGACGGGATTGGGGTTAATGGTATCCTACAAAATTATTTATAATCACGGAGGCAAAATTACAGCCATTAGCAAGCTGGAGATCGGTACGACTATTACGATTCGATTGCCGCATTATAAGCCGGCTCAAGAGAAGGAGCAGCTGTCCAAGCCATCATTGCAAGCGGCAAATGACGTACCTCAGAGGAAGGAATGATAGAAGGGGCATGCGGTACGCGCATGCCCCTTCACATGTATTTCTCTATTTATTGCTGCCCTTGTGACGACGGGGATGCTGCATATGCGCCTCAGGATCATCATCGTCATCATGGGGAGTGAGGCGCGGGTCGGTACGGCCCGCATGATGATTGTCGAATTCCAGCTCGACTTGCTTCCATTCTGTCGTTCCCAGCATAGGATCGGCAGGGAACACATCGCCTTGCTCCAGTCGCTCGTCGCGTCCCCATTCGTTGCGGTAGACGCCGTCAGCCTTTACCGGTTCCCCAGATATAGGCTCCATTCGATGCTTTTCATGATCATGCTGCTTGCTCACGAAGTGTGCCCTCCTTCTATTCGCTTATAAGCCATGCTTTGGCACCGCTGCACGATCCGCTTCGGATTGCAGCTCGCTGGCCCGCGCTTTGCTGCCCTGAGCGCGATCCGCCCGAGATTGCGCCTTGCTTGCCGCCTTCTGGCGGTCGGAAGGTTGTTTGCCGGCCATAGGCTATCGCTCCTTCGATAATTTATGATCCCAATCAAGATCAGCAATAGTGTGCCACAAGAAGCTGTATTGTATGAATGGTCCGAGCAAGGCCTGAGCAGGAACACAAGAAGTTTGCTTGCGAACAGGGATAAGCCGAAGTTGTCTTCGTTCATTAGAGCAATCTGAGCTGACAGGACGGACATTCCGCATCGCGCTCTGTCACTTCCGTGTTGCATGCGGGACACGGCTCGCGGAAGGGGAGCGTCGAAGGTCGCGAAGGTGCGGTGGCGCTTGAAGCGGCATCGTCGGAAGAGGCGTCTCCGCTGCGAAGATGAGCGGGCGTGCCGAACAAGGTCTCCACCATCTCGCGCAGCGTCTTATACTTATCGGAGTCGTCTGAAGCAATACGGATGAAGAAGAACATGGCGCCAAGGAGCAACGCTGCCAGCAGCAGCACTACGACGGTTGCTCCAATATCGTACCATGTGCTCAAGGGCAATAGATAACGGCTGGTCAATCCATATCAGCTCCTGTTCATGCGGGGCTTATCCGTTAATTTGATAACGGCTCTCCAGCTTCTTGCCGCCGAACCACATGACGAGCACTGCAGTGATGGATACGAAGATTCGCCATGGCTCCTCCAGCAAATTGGCAATATCGAAGCTGATAAGGGAAATGCAGAAGATCATAACGGCTTTCCCCATCATAGTAGCCAGCAGAAACGTATGAAACGGCACCTTGCTAAGACCCGACACGACGGTAATAATGACGGACGGGGTGAACGGGAAGCAAGCGAGCAGGAACAGGGGCGTGAAGCCTCTTCGTTCCACCCAGTTGAAGAATTTCTCCGACTTCGGGAATCTGCGCTGAATCCGCGTCTTCACGTTCTTGCCAAGGCTTCTGCATATTAGAAAGACGCAAATGGCGCCTGCGGTAACGCCGATCCAGGAATAGAGGAACCCGAATCCGAATCCGTAAATGTTCACATTGGCCGCAATAATGAGCACCAGCGGCAGGAAGGGAAGGAAGGACTCGATATAGGGAAGCAGCAGTCCCGGCAAAGGTCCGAACTGCGAATAGCTCTGCAACGTTTGTTGAATTTGTTCAATATCCATACGCTGAAGCTCTGATATCCATTGATTTAACTGACTCATTCACGAACTCCGATCTGCCTTAACATTGCATAAAATAGACCAATCAAAAGAAAAATAATCGCACTTGTCCAGAAGACGGCCGTGTCTCCGCTGGCGGTGGCAATCACTCCTCCGACGATCGGCCCAATCATGACGCCGACGCCTTCGAAGGTGGACAGCAGTCCCCATCCGACGCCTTCCTGCTTCTGCGGCACATAGGCGGCCAGCAGAGCGTTCCAGGACGGCAATATAGCAGAGTAAGACAAGCCCAATCCGATTGCAATAATTAAACAATACCAAAATGAAGGCTCCCACGCCAGTGCATACAATCCAAAAGCGAACAGGATGAAGCCGATCGCGAGAAACCCTCTTCTTCCCCCCAGCTTGTCCGACAGCTTGCCCATCGGAACAAGGCCCAATACGGCGAACAATCCGCCCGCGGTAAGCAGGATGGAATATTGCGTCCCGGAAAGATGAAGCCGATCGGCGGCGAAGGCGGGGAGTATCGGGACGAGCATGCTGGCTGCCATCGTCTGGAGAATCATGCCGGGAAGCAGCATTCGCATGCGAATCAGCTTGATGCGAAGCGCCTTCCATTGGCGCCGCAGCGGGATGCGCGCAAGCGGCACACCGACATCGTCACGTCTGATCAAGAAAGAGAACGCTGCAGCCAGGGCAGACAGAACAGCGAGAAGCCAATAGGTGAACGAGTAGCTATAGTCCAGCAATATATTGCACACGATCGGGCCGCTGCCAAGACCGAGCAGCCATACGGTATAGAGATAGCCCATGCCGGTGGCACGCTGCTCTTCGGGCACCTTCATCAGACATGCGATCCAGATGGGAGACATCCCGATGCCGTACAGCGCGGAGGAGCCGATGAACATCCATGGCAGGGTGGAGAAGGGCATCAAGCCAACACCTATGAGAGAAATGACCAGACCGGCCTGTACGATACGTTTCATAGAGAAGCGATCCAGCAAGTAGCCAATGCCGATCTTCAGCACAGTATCAGTAATATAATGCGCAGAGATGGCGATTCCGATGACGTCGGCTGTAAGCCCCAGTTGTGCCGATCCGTATATCGGAAGCAAGCTGACCAACACCGCGCCGCGCACGAACTCGACGAGAAGAAGGATCAGGATCATGAGCTTCATGTCGGCCAGAAATGATGAGCGTACTTTTCTTTGCACGATTACAGGCTCCTTTGCTCGAAGCTATAGATGGACATACATAGAAGCTTTATTCCCGAGTCGGAGGCTGAATAAAACATCGTCGACGATGTATTTTGCCGCTGCTGCAGATTGCGTATTCGCTTGCAGCGCTCTGATGCTGGAACGGGCGGCTTCAAGCCGCAGCGGATTGCCGAGCATGGAGAGGACGCCAGCCGTCAGCGAAGCCGTATCCCGATAGATGAATGCGGCGCCCTTGGACTCCAAGTACAGCGCATTCTGCTTCTCTTGTCCCGGGACAGGCCGATAGAGGAATAAGGGCAAGCCGGCGGCGATGCCTTCGGCCAGCGTCAGTCCGCCGGGCTTGGTAATCAGGCAATCCGCTATCGACATCAGCTCGTGTATTTGCTCGACGAATCCGAACAGATGCAAGCGATGCGATGCGGGGTGATCGCCGAACTTCTGCTTCATCGCTGACCGGAGAGCATCATTGCGTCCGCAGACGAGCACAACCTGCAGGCTCTCGTGGCGAAGCAGGCCAGCGCAGATGTCCTGCACGTTCGGCATGACGCCTTGGGCGCCTGCCATGACAAGCGCTACCAGCTTGCCGGGATGCATGCCGTAGCGGGAAGGGCAAGTCTTCACCGATGAGCTTAGGTGGAACTGCGGCTTGAGCGGAATGCCGCTTACCTTAATACGGGATGGCGCCATGCCCAATTGCTGAAGCTCCAGACGCATATCCGGCGTAGGCACATAATAGCGGTCGACGGAAGGGTGGACCCATCGTCGGTGAAGATCGAAGTCCGTCAGAACGGCGAAGGAAGGGATAGGCTGGACGCGCTGCTTGCCACGCATGGACGGCAAGGTGAACAGAGGGAACGTATGAATGACCGCATCGGGTTGTTCCTGCCGAATCAGTTTTTGCAATTTTTGGCGTCCGAAGGAGTGAAGCCATTGCCCGAACAAGGAGTCGTGCTTCATGGGCTTCGTCCAATCGTAGACCCAGCCGTATACTTGCGGCATATGCGTATAGCTTTTCAAATAAAATTGACGGGTCACTTCGTTGAGCAGCGGATGGGATTCCGCCATGAGATCAACCATGACCGTATTGGCGTTGCCCCGTTCCTTCAAGGCGTCGCGAAGCGCGCATGCGGCCTGATAATGACCTTGACCATAAGATGCATACACAATGAGAAGCTTGGATTGACGTGTCTGATTGATGAAGTAGGGCATGTCACACCTCCTGAAATATAAGTGTAACGGTATAATGTAAAGCCAGCGTGAACGCTGTGTGGATACTTTGTTGAGCATTCACTGGATTGTATGCCTTCGGGAAGAAGAGTAGACACGGGGAAGGTGGGGGATGATGGGAATGCGCCTGAGGGGCCGAAGAAAAAGAAAAGGAAAAGTCCCTCATGTTCAGCGCCTGCCGCTGGACATGAGGGACTTCTCGTACGAGTCAAGTGATTAGATGAGCAGGCTGAAGAGGACAGGGTCCTTGTTCAGCTCCAGGTACCGATAGCCGCGTTTCGCCATGCGCTCCAGAAGTGGACCGTAATCTTCCCGATGCTTCAGCTCGATGCCTACAAGCGCCGGTCCGTTGTCTTTATTGGACTTCTTCGTATATTCGAAGCGGGTAATATCGTCGCTTGGCCCCAGCACCTGATCCAGGAATTCGCGCAGCGCGCCGGCGCGCTGCGGGAAGTTGACCATAAAGTAATGCTTGTAGCCCTCATAGATGAGAGAACGCTCCTTGATTTCCTGCATCCGGTCGACGTCATTATTGCCGCCGCTAATAATGCAGACGACCGTCTTGCCCTGGATCTGATCGCGATAGGCATCCAGTGCAGCGATCGGCAGAGCCCCTGCCGGCTCCGCTACGATAGCATTCTCGTTGTACAAGTCCAGCATGGTCGTGCACACTTTGCCCTCGGGCACGGCAATGACGTCGTCAATGAGCTCCTGGCAGATGGAGAAGGCCAGATCCCCGATCCGCTTGACGGCGGCGCCGTCCACGAACTTCTCGATCTCCTCCAGCGTTACGACCTCGCCTGCATCCAGCGATGCGCGCAGCGATTGCGCGCCATCGGGCTCCACACCGATAATGCGGGTGGAAGGAGAGATGACCTTCACATAAGAGGATACGCCTGCAGCAAGACCGCCGCCTCCCACGGTGAGAAAGATATAATCCGGCGAATGCTCGGTTCTGTCCAGCAGCTCCTGTCCGATCGTGCCGTTGCCGGCAATGATCTTGCGGTCGTCGAAGGGATGGATGAACGCCATGCCGCTTCGTTCGCTTTCCGCAATCGCTTCGGCATAGGCGTCGTCGAATGTATCTCCGGTCAGGATGACTTCAACCTGATTCCCTCCGAAGAACGAGACCTGCTTCACTTTCTGTCTCGGCGTCGTGCTGGGCATGAATATTTTCCCCGGAATGCCGAGTGTCTGACAGGAGTAGGCCACCCCTTGCGCATGATTGCCTGCGCTGGCGCATACGACGCCCTTGGAAGTCTCCTCGGGTGACAAAGAGCGCATGAGATGGTAAGCTCCTCTTATCTTGAACGAGCGAACCGTCTGCAGGTCTTCCCGTTTCAGCAATACATTGCAATTATAGCGTTCGGACAATACACGACTATGCTGAAGAGGCGTGTGTACGACGACATCTTTCAGATGCATGTGTGCCTGAACAATTTCTTCCATACTGATTCTATGAGCGGTTTGAGAATTGGCGTTCATGATACCATCCTTCCATCATGATAGCAGCTATGCTGTTCGAATATAGATACAATTGTTTCATTATACCATTAAGTCGGTGCAAGTGAGAGAAGTATTCATCAAGCTTTCGCAGGATATATGTGGGGAGGAAAATGATTAGATGAGAGTGATCAAGCGTATAGTGTGGACTGTTGTCATTTTGCTGCTGCTGCTCGCCGGTGCGGTATGGGCGGGGCTGGCGTATATCGCGCCGGAGCGCGAGCTGGGCTTTCAATTGGAGAATGAGAAGATCGATGTGAAGGAGAAGGCGCTTCATATGGTGAAGCGCATGAAGCCGGAGCTTGTGCTGACGGAATCGGAGGTGAACGATCTGATCAGGCTGGGCATGGAGAGGCAGATGGGCGATCATATCCGGATTGAAGGAGCGGACTTTCAATTGGCGAAGGATCGGTTAATTGGCGACATCAATGTCATGTACCGGGAGCGCATACCGGCAGGAGTGAAAGTAGAGTACGAGGTAGATTGGAAGGAGCCGAATCTGGTGCTCTATCCGGCCGTTTTATCGATCAAGGCGATTGATTTGCCGCTTCATTATTTGGAGACGATTACGATCCCGTTGGACTTGCCTTCTGGCGAGGCTTTCAGTGTGGAGGAAGTCCGAATGGAGGAAGGACGGCTTATGGTGTTGTTTGATATCAAGCTTCCCTTCTAAAGGAATGGGTACGTAATTGGCGGCAGTTGAAAGACCTCAAGACCTGCGTTTAAGCGGGACTCGAGGTCTTTGTCATGAGATGTATATCTGTGTGACGAGACGATCAGGCGGGCAGTTCAACGCTGGTTGGAAAGTTGCGGAGAAGCGACTTGCTCAATCTGCGATTTGATGAATGGACCATACTATGCCCTCGTTATCCGTTCCTCCAAGCGACAAGTTGATGCTGAGACCGTCCGAGACATAGAACAGACCGACAACATCACCGGCAGTAAGCTCCACATCGCCAGCCAGCGTAATCGTACCGCTTCCCAGTATTGTTCTCAGGGTGATAAGCAATACGATACTGACGTTGAGAATAGGGAATATGCCAGTAATCAGATCCGTCGACGAAGGCGAAGTTCTTCGCACACGGAACGATGGAAATATGCCTGCTCCTAATTGAACAGAAATTGTAGCGGTTGTTGTGTAGTTGATAGTCGCTTTAATGGAGTATTTGCCCGTCGCGGGAGCGGTGAAAGAGCCTGTCGTCGCATTGAAGCTAGCGCTGCCGTAATAAGGACTTGAGGTTGACCAGTTGCCGAGTTGTCCGCTGGCACTTAGCGTCAGAGAATTGATGCGGGCGGAGAAGCCGATGTCTCCAAAGACCGGCCCTGTCGGTCCTTGGGGTCCGGTGGCGCCGTCCGCGCCAGTAGGTCCAGTTGCTCCTTGAGGTCCAGTAGCGCCGTCCGCGCCCGTTGCTCCCGTCGGCCCTTGAGGTCCTGTAGCGCCATCGATGCCAGTTGCTCCAGTTGCACCTTGAGGTCCCGTCGCCCCATCCGTACCAGTTGATCCCGTCGGCCCTTGGGGTCCAGTGGCGCCATCAGTGCCAGTAGGTCCAGTTGCTCCTTGAGGTCCAGTAGCGCCGTCCGCGCCCGTTGCTCCAGTCGGCCCTTGAGGTCCGGTAGCACCGTCAGCGCCAGTTGGTCCAGTTGGCCCCTGAGGTCCGGTAGTGCCTTCGGCGCCAGTCGGTCCAGTTGGTCCTTGGGTTCCTGTAGCGCCATCGTCGCCGGTAGATCCTGTCGGCCCTTGAGGTCCAGTGGCGCCATCCGCGCCCGTTGCTCCAGTTGGCCCCGTTGGTCCTTGAAATCCGGTCGCACCATCGGCGCCAGTTGGCCCCGTCGGCCCTTGGGGTCCGGTAGCACCGTCTGCGCCCGTTGGTCCAGTCGGCCCTTGGGGACCAGTGGCCCCGTCCGTGCCCGTTGTCCCCGTCGGCCCTTGCGGTCCGGTGGCGCCATCTGCGCCAGTTGGTCCAGTCGGTCCTTGAGGTCCGGTAGCGCCATCAGCGCCAGTTGATCCCGTCGGCCCTTGAGGTCCGGTGGCGCCATCGACGCCATTCAGTCCAGTTGCACCTTGCGGTCCAGTGGCACCATCGGTGCCCGTCGGCCCAGTTGGCCCTTGAAGTCCGGTAGCGCCATCCGTGCCGGTAGATCCAGTCGGCCCTTGAGGTCCGGTAGTGCCATCGGCGCCCGTTGGTCCAGTAGGCCCTTGGGGTCCAGTGGCGCCATCGACTCCTGTTGGTCCAGTCGCTCCTTGAGGTCCTGTAGCGCCGTCCGCGCCCGTTGGTCCAGTCGGCCCTTGAGGTCCGGTAGCGCCATCGGCGCCCGTTGGTCCAGTCGGCCCTTGAGGTCCTGTAGGGCCGTCAGCGCCCGTTGTTCCAGTCGGCCCTTGGGGTCCGGTGGCGCCATCAGCGCCAGTTGATCCGGTCGCTCCTTGAGGTCCGGTAGCACCGTCAGCGCCAGTTGC
>NZ_JAOQJC010000079.1 GCF_025567625.1 Paenibacillus sp. J5C2022
TAAAAGTAGTGAAAAAGCATTTGAAGAAAGGTATGCAAGCAGTTTATGGTCTTGAAGACGTAGGTGGCTACGGACGAGCGCTGGCAGTCTACCTGTTTGAAGGTGGGTATAAAGTAAAGGAAGTTAACGCGAAGCTGGCTAACGCAAGGCGCAAAAGCCATGTCACCGTTGAGAAGTCCGATGCTTGGGACGCGGAATGCGTAGCGAAGGTATTAAGAGACGAGCTGCCGAATCTGCCTGATGCGAAGCCTATTGATTTGTACTGGGCGATTAGTCAATTGGTCAATCAGCGGCGCTGGGTTGCTAGAAACTTGACGGGAGTGGTGAAGAAGCTTCATCAACAACTTGGTTATCATTATCCAAGTTATAAGAAGTTTTTCTCTCAAGTGGATGGGAAAACGGCATTGGGATTTTGGTGGCGTTATCCTTCACCAAATCATTTAGAGCATGTCTCTGTAGAAAATTTGGCTCAGTTCTTGCGAGCACTTAGCAATAATGGATTATCGACCAAAAAGGCCGTGCAAATTAAAGAGCTTATACAAACAGATGGTAGTACGCTGCGTGATTTTCAGGACAAACGCGATTTTATCGTACGAAGCCTAGTCAGAGATATAAGGTGCTCAGAGCGCAATCTGTCACGTATAGAGGCTGAGATTCAGGACTTGATGAGTCAATTAGGATTTCAACTGGAGACGATGACAGGTATTGATCTGGTCACCTCAGCGGAACTTGTGGCGGAGATTGGAGACATACACCGCTTTGTCAATTCAGACAAACTGGCTCGATTCGCCGGAATCGCACCTATTAAAGTCGGTTCGGGGAACAAATCGCGCAATTATAAGAGTAAGCAAGGGAATCGAGAGCTGCACGCCATTATTAAAGCGTTGGCAATCCGACAATTGGCTGTAAGTCGAACGAAGAAAGAGCCTCGTAATCCGTATTTTCATCATTATTATGAAGAGAAGCTGAAGGCAGGGAAGACGAAGCAGCAGGCCATTGTTTGCATCATGCGAAAGCTAGTGAATGTTATCTACTATTTGATGAAGACCAAGGCGGTATATATTATTCCAGAAGTATCCAATCAGGATG
Source organism: Paenibacillus sp. J5C2022 (assembly GCF_025567625.1). Taxonomy (GTDB): domain Bacteria; phylum Bacillota; class Bacilli; order Paenibacillales; family Paenibacillaceae; genus Pristimantibacillus. The sequence goes on from NZ_JAOQJC010000079.1 coordinate 1,090, forward strand.
CCGGATGATACAATATATGGGTAGAGATTTCCAGACAACTTCGCCCTTTGTTTATACAAAAGTGACGCTTTATAAACTAGGATACGTATGAGGGGGAACTGAATAATCCGCTGACGCTTAATTTGTATACGTATGTGCATAATAATCCGGTGTTCTGTTTTTTACGAGGTGAATTTGAGATTATGGGGATCAGTAGCAAATCGGCATGAAAAGGCCATCTTCCGAACAAATAAGGAGGAGGCCTTTTCAAATATCCTTGGAGAGGTGGCTTCGTTGCCGCGCAACCTATTATCGCCACATGTCGCTTAAAACAGAAAATCTATTGCTATCTTTTCATCATTTCATGGCTTAGTCTTCTAACTGGTCCGATCTGCTTTTCAAACATTAAATCCCAAATGTCCAGGCATTCTTGTGCTATGTGCTTTAACTCTGGCCTAGTATCTCCAGAAGTCTCATCGTATAGACCAATCACCAGTTTTGATATTTCGTCATGTATCCCCCACGCACCCTCGTAGTTCTTAGTGTCATTCTGGATTAAATGACGGCTCATTGATAGTATTATATCTTTGTATTCAACTACCGACTTTGCTTCTTCTTCTAGGTAATGCACAAATGCATGCAGTGTTCTACGACTCAAATTCGAACTCATTATTTCTATCAAAAAATCCTTATCTCGCTCTAAATTAATTCGATTATCATAAAATAATCTTGAAACCGGCATTTCTAAATCCAGTGTGCTTGTTTTAAATTTAAGTATGATATTTTTAGCTAATGCGTTGTACTCTTCTTTGTTAAAGTACAATATGACCATATATAAAATCTGTTCAGCTTGTAATTTGCTCATAGTATCTACATTTGTCATTTCATTTACAAATTCATTTTTAAGAAAGAACATTTCTGACAAGCAATGTGCTCCACATTTTATCAATTCTTCATCTTCAGAATTGTAGCATTGTATAATAATTTTTAATATGCGTTGACGATACTGAGGGTACATTAAAAAAAACATATTTTTTGTATCATGAAATCCGGCTAGTCGAAAATCTTGTTCATAGAGATAAAGAATCTTTTCAGACGCCCAATCTCTATCAATATTATATGAAGGCCATAATGCAAATAAACTTGCCAGTCTTACCGCAGGATTTTCATCCATTACTAACTGTTCAATTGTTTTTTTAAACTCTATAAAAAGATCGCTTTCTTTCCATAATAATTGAGCTATTGCTCGGGACGCTCTGCCTCTTACGCAATTCAACGAATTGCTTTGTAACATATCAAAACTGCGCATTTCTTTATCTTCATTATTTGTCACATTCGGTTTTCCAATTTCAGGATTTATGTGGTAAATCGCAATGTCCTTAAGAAAATTCAATATCTCCTGTGACCACTCCGACCTACCGCTGTTTTCAATAATCGTACATATAGAACTTGCCCTATAAGAAGCGAAATCGAATGAGAACTTCAAAATCATTTCTTCCAGCATATTCAATGGAACATTCATTAATGTTTTACTATAAGCTACTCCGCTAAATAATGAATCAATGTAGATATCCAAGATCGTATTATTACATGAAAGCATAAGCTGTATCATTCTTTCAGGTTCTTCGGATACGGCATTACTAAAAGAGCTTGAAAATGATTCAATCGAACTCTCTACAAATCCTCCAGAGACTTCTTTCCAACGGGAAGCATGTTTTTTTCTAAGCTTATCATTAGTCAATATATCTATCCATTTTTTATTACTGAGCTTTTTCCCTGCAACAGGGGAACTTACAGATCCACCGTGTCCATGAGAATACTTATATAAAGTGGTTTCGTTTGAGAATTTACGCCTTAACACATGAACTAAACCTTTGGCTTTTTCACTAAGTCGATTATATGGCAACACTTCTAGAATTTCGTTTTGTAAATCCCCCCAAAAGCTCCAATAAACTATGTAACCATTATCTTCACGGTTAAACTCAATTCTACGTTGATATCGTACTTTAGCTCTTGGCGATACGTAACCTATAACCATTTTTTCTAGCACACTAAAACTAGCCGAGTCACAGTGTACGGAGTGTCTTGCTAAAACTTGTTTGGCGAGTAACAATTCATCGCCATTACCACTTGTTCTTTCAAATATGTTTTTGTCAAAATCATTACATAAATATTCGACAACAGCGTTACTAAAGGAAGTTGGCAACTTAGACATTGCATCTAATATAATCTCGTTATATAAATCATGCCCTATTCCCATGTATTCTTTATACCGATTCCAAAATGCTTCTGGGTTTGAAGAAATTACTGCTGCACTGGCTTTTTTTAAGATTTGAATGCATGCCCTTTCGAGACCTCTTCTGTGAAAGTATCTTCCAGACCAATCACTAAAAAATGAATTTTCATCATCTAAAATCGGAATATAAGGTAATAATAAGTTTAAAACTTCTATACCTTTTTCAATTAAAAATTCCGAATCTTCTACCAAAAATTCTTCTTCATATCTATATAAAGATTGGGCATGTCGGTTCAGTTTGTTTTCCAAAAGAAATGCAAACACTCGTATTGTTCGCATTTCACATTTTTTTATCATTGCTTTAAAATCTAGATAATTTTCCGCCATTTTTGGATATTGACGATAAAATCTCATTCGTAATTCAAACATCTCATCGATATCCTGATTGATATCATGTAAAAAACATTGAGAAAAACGAGTATCATCTTCTTGAGATTGAAATGCATACTTTTCTATAAAATAAACATCTTCTATATCATAATTAGATGAATTGCTAATCATCAAATTAAATACGAGATCTTTCTTCTCAGTACTTTCAAACCATTTATCTAGAATACCGCGTTTCCTAAGTAATTTAATGTACTGTGGTTTGGAATATATTACATTATTAATGATATGAGGACCATGAACTTCGTCTTCACAACTATTAATAATATAGTTCTGAATATTCTCGTCCAAATCTTCCAACTGATTTAATAATTCAAAAAACACAAACTTCACACAATATCGGATCTGCTCAGATGTCAACATCTTTTGACCTGCGTTAAGAAAATCCAAGCTGTCGAATTCAATTAAGTTCTGTAACAGCATTTGGATTTGGTATCTTCTTCCAGGTGTTTGCTTTTCCTTAATCCCAATAACTTCTAGGATATTTTCGGTCTCATAGTACTGTTTCAGCATCATTTCGGCCAGAAAGCAGTCTAATATCGATTGGTGAGCAAATGAGATCCTATTTCCCTGTATTACAAGGAATCCATTTGAAGATAAAAAATCTAGGCTTGATCTATTGACACTTAATAAATTTAATGGAATAGATATTCGACCTAACTTATCAAAATAACTTATAATTTTCTCCTTAGTTCCATTCAGATCTCCCTCACTTAGTCCGAATTCAAAACATTTTCTTTCTAATTGCCTCCACCATTCAGAAACTAGATGATTGGCAGTCGAACATTCATTGTATTCTCTATTGCTGTCTAAATGCTTCCATATATATAGATTACTCGGAATTCTCAATATTTCCTTTAATTTTCCTGTCAAGCTTTCATATCGGTTTCCAATAACAATTCTAACTGTCTCATCATTCAACTCATTGATTTGAACATTATTCCACTTCAAAACTGATCTTTGTTTATCATCATTTTTAAACAAGGATTTAATATTATTATCATTTTCTAAGTCGTACGTTCTACATACAAAAACCACTGAAATCTTATTTTCTCTTTCTAAATTCACTCTTTCTACTTGATCTATTATTTGAGTACATACCAATAAGGCTTCCCTTGAGTGTGCTTGAGTCCAGCGTAATGCATCTAATTGATCCAATATAATTACAGCATTTTCGGTCTTAGACACACTGTGGATACAATGAACTAGAGAAGAGGGCAGCCCTAAATCTTCACCCCATTTCTGGGCATTTCCACTTGGAATACGTTTATCTAATTTTATAGCTGTATACGGTATAGCATTTTCTCGACAATAGTTAATAATATCCTCTGTACAACCACTTTTTCCTCTTCCGGCCTTTCCGTGTATTATCAGTGACTCTCCTAAACTTATTACCTGTCTACTTTCTGAAAATTCATTTCTATTAATCAGTTCATTATTTACTGGTTTAAATACAGATCTATATTCACGATTCAACTCTTCCAATCTAGGAATAATTCGTTGATCCGATGCAAGATTCTTTAGTTTAATCTCTTTCTCACTAAATAAATGATAGATGACGGATTGAGTAATTTGTTTCCCTAAGATATCCCCGTCTATAACCCAAGTCACCAATGTCTCGTATATGTCTTCTTCATTCCCAAGCAACAGATAGTTGATTTTTGATAAGATCAATTTTTTTAATTCGCTATCTGGAATTTGGCGATATGATATCTTCTTCAAAAGAGAAATACATTTTAATAGATCAGCATCTTCTTCGGGTTTTAAATCCATTGCTTTGCAAAAATTGCTAAAGAAATCTTTTAGTTCTTTACTAGCGCTGAGTACTTGATTATTATAAAAATCTTGAGGTAAGGTACTTGTATTCTTTGCTCTTGTAATTAAATCTTCTAATAGTGTGAAGGCTAATGGGGATACTAATGAAACTGTGTTTGACTCGTTTCTTTCTAATTGAAACTTCCAATTTGCAAAAATGCCTTTTGCATTAGCTGTGCCGTAATCCCAATACTCCTTACTCGAATTTCGTCCTTTACATTGCTGAGCTTCTCTGATTCCATTCTTTTGGCCAGCCCAAATATCAACACCCCGCTCGTCATCTCCAAGAGCTTCCAGCGTAATATAATCCAGCCTTTCGTCCAATACATCAAGAATCTGATATATTGTCCATCTAATTTCAAATCTATTGCCACTTTTATCTGCTCTTCCACCTAATTCATATGGCATACTAGATACCTCCGCTCTAGGACGTTATCTGATTGAGAGAATATTAATAATTGACATTCAATAGATGCTTTGTCTCCATGTATAATTTAAATAAAGATTTAATTCGTCAAATAACCCCAATATCCTCCATTTGACCATAACTCCTGTAAGGAATCTTCCACGTCAATCTAGTAGTAGGTCACAAAAGATATTGTTTGTGCCTGTTTGGATTGACTTTTTGTTGCTACAAATATATATTTATTGTGGACACAAAAAGCGAGGTGAAGCGATGTCGTCCAAGAAGATGGGGCGTCCTCCATCTGACAAGCCCAAAAGCGAATTGATTCGAGTACGGGCCGATCAAGAGATTTTGAGCAAGCTTGATGCTTGCACCGAAAAGCTCCAAACAACCCGTTCCGATGTTATTCGCAAAGGGATTGAGATGGTGTATGACGAGCTCCAAAAATAAAGAAGGAAGCAGCGTGAGTCCCGCGAAGAACACCGCTACTTCCTTGCCCGCAATCGCTAGATGAGCAGACTGCATAAATATCCTACCATGTGCAGGCATCTCATTCAAGCAATGCGATGACAATGATGGGAGGATGACTATGAAATCGATTCTAGAAGCCCTGTACCGCGGACAACTTCATCCCGAGGAGATCATTGTGCCGATTCATCCTGAATATCGGCTGTTAAGCCGACAACTTGGCGCTATGACTGAAAAATGGAGAAAAGAACTCAGCGCCGAGATGTTTCGTGAGCTTGAGAAGTATTCTGATCTATGTGTGAGCGTGAACAGCTTGCATGTTGAAGCTGCCTTTGTTCATGGATTCAGACTCGGCGCCAACATGATTATTGAAGTCATGAGCAAGCATGAGGAGTTGGTTCCGAATGAAGCTGCGGGCGTGTCATTATAATGAATGTAGCGATATCATGACGGTTATATTTGGAGATGGAACTACACGTCGCCTCATATGCTCCGGATGACAATCGAAAGCCTCGTCGCTTGACGCTTCCCTCTTTCTTTTTCCCGACAGGTGCCTTCTGGCAACGTGTAACGTTGCAGCAAGCACTGAATTTGGCTGGCCGCCAACTTCACTTGTTAGGGGCCAAGCCCCTAATACCCCTCTCGCTAGCCGCGACTCATCGATTCAATCACTCATCGCTTTTTGACTCAGTTTCAAAACCATCCACATACTTAATCCGTACGGTAAGGTTCGATAGCGTCACATCGCAAATCGCCGGGGGCTTGGGGGCGCAGCCCTCAACAAGCGAATTTGGGAGACCAAATTCAGTGCTTGCTGCAACTTAGGACAGAGTCCTAAGTTGTCCTAGGAACACCTGCCGAGAACAATAGGAAAGGCTGGCTGGAGTCAAGAGCGTTTCTTCGCGCGGGGCGGGTAAGGCGCTTTTTGATCGGTACGGCCAAGTAAATAATCGACACTGGTTTGATGGAAGTCGGCTAATGCGATTAAAAGCGCTGTCGGAATATCGAGCTTTCCCCGTTCGTAATCGCTGTACGTCCGCTGTTTGCAATTCAGATGTGCGCATAGCTGCTCCTGTGATAAATCCTTATCCTCACGCATGTTTCGTATTCGTTCGTAGACCACAAGCACTCACCTCAGGATGAGTATAGTTCAGTGGATAATCCGCTATTTACTTTCAGTGTGTTATACACTAGAATTTTCTATACACGCCTTTACTCATCTCGGGGCGAGCCAGAACGATGTGGTCGGCGAAGGGGGACATCATGGTGAAAGGAGTCGAAGAGCTGCTGGCGCGTATCGAAAGCATTCGTCGGGAACTGAATGAGCAAGCCTTGCATGACAGTCTTCCAAGCCCGACGATGCTTGAAAAATCCAGGGAACTCGATCGTCTGTTGAATGTGTATCAAGCGGTCAAAACGGGAGCGCGGCTCACGCAAAGCTGAGATCCCTGCTTTTTTTAAGGTAATCCGCACAGAGGTGTCCGATTTAGGCGCGAAAATGAAACGGTTAGTAGAGGGCTGTATTTAAAGAAGCCCTCCGACTAACCGTTTTATTTTGGAGAGGAGAGCGAGAACATGAAGTCTCCCGTCTTTCGTGACGACCGACATGAAGCTTTTTACTACCGAATGTTAGCCGAACGTCGTTGTACCGACAGCTACCATCGTGCCTTGTTTTACACGCTGGGACTGTCGAAGGACACCCGCGCCCATATTCAGGATTTGTTCGATTTTTCCGATGGCGGCATCAAACCGGAAGGCCTGTCTGCTTCCTTTCAAACCGGAGGTTCTCTACGTATCTGTCGTTTGGCGTTTAATCTCTGGAACGGCTGGAGCCAGACGGGTGAGGAACGGTATTCAACTCCGTATGAGCTGTTTGATTGCGAAGCTGCTCCCTACTTTTTTGAAGCAATACGGCTGCGCTATCCGGAATATGCTCGCCAACTGACACCCGCCAACAAGCCTCACGTTGAACGCACGCGGTGATCTGTGTTTGGGGGATTTACGGAAGGGAGAGACACGGATGAACGAAAAGAAGCTTCCTTTGCCATCGACTCCGGCAGACCGCGGCCGCGATCCGATACACGAGATGCAGTTGGGGAAAAGCTTGTATATCGTGAAATGTCACTTTATCGGTAATGAAACGCTCGGTGATAAAATCGAACGGCTTGTTTTGCGAACGTGGGAGGATGAAGCGTTCAGGAGCCGATGAAGCCGGAAGGGAATCCTCGCGATTCCCTTTTCTTTCTCAGACACGGGACACCCTACCTCAACCTTCCAAAATCCGGTATACTGAAATCAGCCGATTTGTTGCTGGGAAAGGACGGAGTATGAAAAAACAACAGCAAACCCGGACCGCGATCTACTGTCGTTTGAGTCGGGACGATGAACAGAGTGGCGAGAGCATGAGTATCGAAAATCAACGGATTTTGCTCCGGTGTTACGCGAAGGAGCAGGGCTTTGAAGTGGTTGAGGTGTATACGGACGATGGCTGGAGCGGCACCAATTTTGATCGCCCCGACTTCCAGCGAATGAAGCGAGATATTGAAAGCGGCCGCATTGATATTGTGCTGGTCAAGGATTTGAGCCGTTTGGGCCGCAACCAGATTGAAACAAGCCTGTGCATTCAGGTGTTTTTCCCGGAGCATCAGGTACGCTTTATTGCCGTCAGCGAGAACATCGACACCGCCAAGGGCGAAGACGATTTCATGGAGCTACGGAATCTGTTCAATGAATGGTTCGTCCGCGATACGAGTCGGAAGGTCAAGAGCGGCTATCGCCAGCGGGCATTAAACGGCGATTACACGGGAGCCTTTGCCCCGTACGGCTACCGCAAGGACGAGCAGAACAAGCATAAGCTGGTTCCCGATGAAAATACGGCTTCGGTTGTGCAACACATTTTCCGATTGGCGGTGGAGGGCTATAGCCCTTATAAAATCGGTAGATTGCTCAAGGAAGATCGGGTTTTAACGCCGCGCGCCTACCTGGCGGAGCAGCATCAGCGTTACCTGAAAGTCGTCAATACCCGGCATCCGTATGATTGGGGAGCAACGACCGTCAAGACTATTCTCCAAAATAAGGCGCATCTGGGGCACATGGTGAGCCACAAGGCAACCAAGCCCTCCTTCAAGAAAAAGCGGGTGGTCGCCGTACCTCAGGACGAATGGATTGAGGTTCGGGATACGCATGAGCCGCTGATTGACGAAGAGACCTTTGTTCTGGCACAGAAGGTCATTCGGGTGAAGAAGCGCCCGACCAAAGAGGGCGAGCATCAAATTTTTGCGGGATTGCTGAAATGCTCGACCTGTGGCCAAGGCTTGTCCTTTGCTCGCGGCGGAAGCAGCAAAACGAGCGGCGGCAAGGACGGTCGCGGAAGCTTCGCCTGCAATCAGTCGCGAACGCGCGGCAAAGCATATTGTAGCTTCCATTACATCAGTTATGTGGACATCTACGAGATTATATTGGCTGACATCCGGCGACATGCGCAGACGGCAAGGGGGAAGGAAAGCATCTTTGTGGAGAAGCTTGCCGTGCAGAGCCAGAACCAGCAGAAAAAGCAATGGCGAGCCGCCATGAAAGAGCGCGTCAGGCTGAACAGCCGGGAAAGCGAGTTGCAAACCATTCAGCGGAAGCTTTATGAGGACAATGCTTTAGGGAAAATCACGGACGAGCAGTATACGGCGTTATCGCGAGATTTTACAGCAGAGCAAGCTCAACTGAAGGAGCGGCTCAAGCTGCTGGATGATCAGCTTAACCAGGCTGAGAGCAGGCAGGAAAACACGACCCGTTTTTTGGAACTGGTACGCGGGTACTCCGATATGAAGGAATTAACGAAACCGATCTTAAATGAACTGATTGACAAGGTTGTTGTGTATGATGCCGAGAAGGTGGGCGGCAAGCGCGTACAGCGCATTGATATTTATTATCGATTCGTCGGTCTAATTTCGTAAACAACAGAGGTTATTACCTCGTTAAAAATAGATTAATCCGCTGAAGTATGTTGATCCGAGTGGGAATTGGGCTGTTCTTCCAAGATTAATACAAGGTATTCGTGGAATAGTAGCAGGAACAATTGTTGCAGGTGGAACTATTGCTATAACACAGCAGAACGATGAAGTTAAAGACTTTACTATTCCAGTTCCTATTACAATTTCTGAAGCTCGAAATAAAAAGAAAAAAGAGCAAATAACGTTATATCATGCCACAAGCACTGAACATGCCGAGAATATACTGGAAAATGGTATTGATATTTTTGCAGGAAGAAGTAACTTAGATTTTGGAGAAGGTTTTTACGTTACAAATGATATGACTCAGGCACAAGATTGGATAAAATCTCGCTTTGAAGGTTCTGGAGAGATACTTATATTTCAAGTGGATGATGATGTATTTGATAATTATTCTGGAAAGAGCTTTAATGGAAATACGAAAGGCTGGCGAGATTACGTATTCAATAATAGAAATGGTTTTTCGAGCCTCCTTGAGCATTATGATTATGTGGAAGGACCTTATCTTGCCAATCCATTTAGTAAAGCATATCCTAGAGATTATAAGGCTAAGGGACATCAAGTAGCTATAAAAAATACAAATTTAGCAAATGAGATTTTCTTAGGGTATTTTGGAATGTATTCAATTCGGGCGGACTCACAATAGGAGGTGGACGTTGACTATGACTGATAAGTTTTTATTTAAACTGTCAAGTAAAAGCGAACAATATTGTGATATGATTGTTGAGGAAATGGAAAGATTGTTTAGTATTTCAAAACAAGAAGCTATAGGTCGAGTGAACCGAAAATGGTCTGGGTGTAGTTTCGAAGATGAAAGCTTGCTATTTCACATGCTTCCTGAAGAATGGGCTAATGAAATTTATTACGGCTCAAATTCGATGTGGTGGAAAAAGGATAAGCAATCATTAATACCTGTGCCATTTAATGAAAAATAAATTGACAATATTTAAGAATGAAGTTTGCCACATGCGAGTATAACAACTCCATGTGGTTTTTCTTTTTGATTATTCCCCTACCCCATGCCGAATGAATCGGGCGGCGCACTCCAAAAGAACTTAATCCTCGTTAATCGTATACCAAACTTCTTCAAAATCGTGTGCGTACAGCAATAAGCTTGAACTGTAGGCTATAGCGTTGCAGAAGGTAATATCTCTAAAATGACAATAACTTATTTCACCAGTAACGGACAGGCTTACAAAACGATTGAAGTTAACACTGGACTGATTATTTCAGGTACAATTGATGTAGCAACCTCTACATCAAATATGTTCATCACTTCTCAGGACGTCAAATAAAGGAGGATTACCCACTAGAAAAAGGTACACGTATTTAGCGACGACATATTTGATCGGTCTAATAATTTCATATTATGGAACGGGTGTGCCTGAATGGTACTATTTAATTCCAATTAAGTTAGTTTCTATTTGCTTTATGTTGGTAGGTGGAAACTCAATATACTGCTGCTAGACTGAATAGTAGACACAGATTACACTGATGAAAAGAAGTAGAATCGGAGGACTGTGTCA
>NZ_JAOQJC010000008.1 GCF_025567625.1 Paenibacillus sp. J5C2022
CCTAACCGTTTTTAAGCTCATCGATCAATACTAACTTAACTTTCGCTATTTGTTATAGACTTCAAATAATGAACGATATCCTGGCGCTGTGATGCCAAGTTGTTATTTCCCCACGGATCGGTGATCATATTGCACAATGGAGAAGGGGTAACGGTGCGAGTAAAAGTAACACCGCTTTGCATCAGTTTTTTCATATTCGGCATTTCTAGCGGCAGTCGTTCCATATCCAGAGATTGCTGCACATGATCAGGATAAGGCATCCAATCTCCTCTGTGCTGATCCGGGAACAAAACAGTATATTGGGTCTCTCCCTCATAGAAGAACATCTCCTTGAACAGAAGCCGTAACTTCCTCTGCAACGACCTCTGCAATTCATCTATATAGGTTGAACCCTTGAATGACCCATGCTAACCGTGCGGACAACGGACGGCCTAAATGTGGGCGATAACTGGAAAAACTACAGTTCATTGCGCGAACATCTAACTGTACATTTTCCAGTCAGTCGTCCGCCGGTGTATCACGTCAAGATGGCCATTCAATTGTTCATTCTATTTAGTTTCAGTATCTGTTACTACTTATGTCCATTCGGCATAAGGCACGCTTGGCGGGGCTATGTGAGCAAAATGAGCGATAGCACAAACTATTCTCTATTTTCCCGCTTCTATGTGACCATTTTGAGCGATGGCTCCTACTTTTCGGCGGTACGAGGCACGCTTGGCGGGGCTATGTGAGCAAAATGAGCGATAGCGCACACTTTTCTCTATTTTTCCGATTCTATGTGACCATTTTGAGCGATTAGCCCCTACTTGCTTAGTAGCTAAGTAGTAACCAGTATCTTAGCTATTATGCTATCATGTGCACTTCTGTATATTCTATGGCGCCGCTTACGATAAATTTGACATTTTTCCTGCCTTATAACCCTTCACTTCCAATGGGTACCCAGCCGCCTACTCCTTCGCCTGTATACTTCACTAGCAGCACCTACGATATCAGTACCGTACAAGACTTTCCCATAAATCCGATCCCGATCTTGACGATGTTGGACACGCCCGTCTTGACCAACTCCGCTTCATACCGCTTGACGTCAATTTGCGCCAAGGCGTCCCGGGCCGCCGCTTCTACATCCCGATCGGCTGCCTTCATCCGCTTCAGTTCGATTATGATGCCCCGTTTCGACTTGTCTCGTGGGGTTAGCAGCAAATCGATGCGGCCGTATCCGCTTTCCGGTTCGCTCCTTACCTCGTATCGATCAACGAGCTGCACGAATAATCCCAGAGCGAACGCATGGTAGAACTGCTCGCTCTTGTCGCTGGACACGTTATAGTAGCTGAAGTATTGCAGCACGACGTCGCTGAACATTTCCCGGAATGCATCAAGATCTCCCTCGGTCAGTTCCTTGAGCATCCTGCTGATCACAGTGCTTCCCGCGCTTTCGTCCAGCCATTTCCTGATAATGTTGATATACAGAATCCGAATTTCTCTGTTGGGGATTTTGACGATATGGCTCGTTTGTTCCAGTTGCCCCCAGTTCGGATCATCGATTGCCGTGACTTTATGTTGGGCGATGTTCAGATAGCCGCTTTGGACGAACAGGCTCCAAACCTTTTCCTTCTCCGTCTCCAAGATGTTGTAATTCACATGCTCGTCAATGACCGTCTCGATCGTGTCTCCCGCGATCAGCTTCTCCAATTCGGCACGGCAGTAGTCCACATTTTTCCGAAGCACAAGCTTGATCAGATCCTCACTGCTCGTGTTGACCCAATACAACCCAAACGTACCTTGGCGATCAATGAAGTTCAGGATGCTCCAAGGATTGTACACCTCATATTTTCCAAAGTTGTAGCCGTTGTACCAATTCTTTACATCTCGTTTCTTGTCGCCCAGACCGTAGTAGTCGAGCATTTGCTCCACTTGCCGCTCGCTAAAGCCCAACTGATCCCCATAAACCCCGTTCATCACGGAAGCGATTTTCAGATGATTCAACCCGCTGAAAATGTTCTCCTTGCTGACCCGGGTGATCCCGGTGAGCAGCGCAAAGTTCAAGCTGGGGTTGGTTTTCAGCGCAGCGCTGAGATAGTTCCTCATAAATCCGATGACTTGCTCAAAATAACCGTGGCTGTATCCGCTGATGATCGGGGTATCGTATTCGTCAATTAGCACGATCACTTTTTTCTGATAATATCTCTCCAGATACTCGGTCAGTTTTTTAAGGGACATTTGCAGCTCTTTCTCATCGCTTGTCTGCTGCATAATCTTCGTATAATAGGAGCGTTCATGCTCTTCCAACTTGCTCATGACCTCATGATTCTGTGTGTACAAATCGGCCATCAGCATTTGTATCCCTCTATATGTCGTTTCCCATGCGGAGTCTTTCAACTCCTTCATGCTGAAGAACAGGACCGGATAATATGCCGCGTCAGCGAAAATCGGCTGCCCCTCTACCTGCAATCCGGCGAACAACCCCCGGGAGTTTTCTTTCACATTGTAAAAACAGTTGACCATGCTGAGCGTCAACGTTTTGCCGAATCGGCGAGGGCGGGTGATCAAGGTCACTTTTGCGCCGCTATTTTCCAACTGCTGCAACAAAGACGAATTGTCCGCGTAATAACAGTCTTTTTCCACCAATTCCTTAAAATTGTCTATCCCGATAGGCAGCTTTTTCATCTGTTCCAACTCAACCGCCTCCTAATATTCCCAGTATGGGACAATCTGATCCCATTATACCACACTGTTCGCTGCAAAAAGATGGGCGCTGCCTTGGCAACGCCCATCTTTTTTCTACTGTATATCAGCACTTGTATTCAATTGGTGACTGCCTGTTCCCGACCGGTAGCATGAGAACGGTATATCGCTTCCACGACGGCAGTGATGGACTGTCCGTATTCAGCGGATATGCCAAGCTCGGAGCTGTGCTGAACCGCATTCAGCATGTCCTCCCATTGCGCCGTGAATGTCTCCGGCAAGTCGCTCGTATCGACTGCTTCGTACTCGCCGGAATGTCCGTCATATATCCGCAGCTGATCGCTTCCTAGCAGCTTCAATTGACCGCCTGTCAGCAGGAACTCCGTCTCGTTCAGGTACAGCTGACCATACCCGCAGAGCGATACGCTTGCCGCCACGCCTTCCGTTGTCTCCAGGAACAGGTTGGCGCTCCCTTCCACATCGCCCCGATCGCCATAATACGTCAAGCTTGCTTTCACCTTATCTACTCGACTATCCGTCAGCCACTGCAGCTTGTCGAGAGAATGGCTGCCGAGATTAACGACAATGCCGCCGCCCGACTTCGCGCGCTCAAGAAACCAGGCCGGACGATCGGGATGGAAATAATTGCACCATCGTCGGTCATTCATCATGATTACCTTGCCTAGCCGGCCGGAGCGCAAAATTTCTCTAGCGCGAATCATAGACGGGAAATAGTGCTGCATATGCCCCACCGCCAGGATGACGCCGTTCCTTGCCGCCGCCTCGTTCATCTCCCGACACTCCTGGACGTTCATGGCCATCGGCTTCTCGACAAGCACATGGCAGCCTTGCTCCGCGCACCAGATGACCGCTTCCTTATGAAGGAAGTGAGGCAGCGTGATGACGACGACATCCGGACGCTCCTGTCGAATCATAGCTTTATAGTCGCGATAAGTTCTGACGCTGTAAGCTGCGGCGCACCGATCCAATCGCTGCTGATCCAGATCGGCAACGGCAAGCAGTTCAGTCCTGCTGCTAACCTGCATAGCCTTCAGATGATTTTCCGATATGGCGCCTGCGCCTACGATAACTGCCCGAATTTGGTTCATGCTTATTTCTCCTCTGAATAGATGGGTTGGTTAATCGGTAGTGATCCTCAGTTCATCGAAGGAAATGAATGGATTGGAAGATTGAGGAGACTTCTCCCAGATGGATTCCAATCGAATAACATGCATCCCTTCCATCAGCTCGCCCGTATTGAATACTTCCACTTGATACATAATGGGATAGTTATAGAAGTCAATGGTCGTCACGTACTCGCCGTCTACGTATACATTGCCCTTGCCCCGTGCTGTATGCCGATCGGCAATCAGCGTCGCGGAAGTCCCGTAGAAGGGAATCTCCACAACATCTTGTGAACCTACTCCAATGACTTGAGTGCCTCCTGCATAGCTATTGTTCTGAAATGTTCTCCAGTTCCCTGTATACGTCACGAATGGGTTGTCATCGTCAATAGCGGTCAAGCCTTGCGGCAGCAAGACCATACGATGGCCCGCAGACAATAATCCATTGCTTCTTATGGCATACAGCATATAGATGCCTTCGCTCAATCCTGCGGTATTCAATTCCGCAGGGCTATTACTGGTCGCCTGTATGCTTGTGCCGCTGCCGCTTGCGCTGGCTGCTTCAATCGCGCCCTTGTCGACCGGCGTATCTGCTGGCACCAAATGGATAGCAGCATCGACATTGCTTGTCGCTGTGATCGCACCGCCAATACGCTGACCAATCAGCGTCGCATCGGTAATGACTGGCGGCAGCATTGCCGTTACCGAGATGAATAGGTTAGCGGTCTCTCCATGCGCAGCGTATACCGACGTTGATACTGTTCTCGCATAGCCATTCGCCAGGACCGTCACACGATGCTGTCCAGCCGGAACCTGAAGTGTGAATGTCCCCTCTGTATCCGTATTCGTTGCCATATTGGCATATCCGCTCAAATTCACCGTTGCGCCTGCCAGCGGGCTGCCGTCTCCATCCGTCACTGTTCCCGTAATGACGCTGTCCTTCACGGGAGCAGCGCCTTGCACTTGCGCGCTTACGCTGCCTTGCAGCCTTATCGTATGCGTTCCCGTCCATTGAAGCCCCGGATAATAGGTTTGCCGGGACGTGCCGTTTTCCCCGATCGAGAATCCGGGATCATGCTCGGCCAGGACGAGGACCGAATTTCCCGATTCATGCTGAACGGCTTCCACTTTATACCCGGATGTACTTTGATCAGGATGACGAACGGTAACGTATTGTCCCGCCATATGTTCAGGAACAACACCAGTCACGACTATCGCGTCCATCGCATCTCCGCGCGCTGCGCTTCTTGTCTCGATGACATCCCCCGTCACATCGCCGTCGCCATGGATCTCCTGCTCTCCCATCCTCAGCAGCGTACCGCCAACAAGCGACAGGCTCCACACTTCTCCGTTCACAAGGCGGATGAAGCCCATCTCTCCGACCATCGTCATATCAGCCGTTGTCACAGGCTCATCCGGATGCTCCGGATTGCTCACAATGATATCTGTCGTATTGCCGTATACGACTTTAACGGCGACGGCTCCTGCCGGCGCTTGATCCAGCTGCAAGCGGTCGATCGCCTCTATACGAGTCTGCTCACCGCTGTAGGGCTCCATAAGCGTTACGAAGGTGCTGTTCAGATCGGTGCCTTCTCTGCGCAATACGAGCTTCGGCATCGTGTACTTCACTGCTTCGTCGTTGTTGTCTACCTTAGTTCCCTGCAGACGGATGGATCGGAGTGACGGCGAACGTCCCAGGAACAGCTCATTCTGACCGGATTCAAGCAAGCCCGTCACCTTCATCTTCGCCCCTGGAGCACCCTCATCTTCCGTTACGAGCGTTACTTCATACTGCTCACTGTCGAGCTCTGCTTGCTGTACGTCCTGCACGTAGATATAACCGGGATAATGCCCCTCCGCGCTGCCGCTGTCGCTATTATTCGTCGGCAGCACGACCTCCGTGCCCGGAGGCAGCAAGTATGGACCGTAGTCGGTGAGCTGCGCATCTGTCTCGAATCGGGCATCGCGGTTCGCATCGCCTTGCAGCGTATACTCATGCCGGCTGCCTCCCTGAACGCGGAACAAGTCCAATACATACCCTTGCTCACCGCTGCCGCCCCCGAACGGGACGAACCACGGCTCGCGACTGTACGTCTCCGTTGCTTCGTAGGCGGAATCATAGTCGGCGCGCATCGCTTGGAACGGATGGCCTTCCTCTACGAAGGCCGAGATATTGCCTCCATGCTTCGCCTGTTCGCCGTTCACCATATTGGCGCTGTCCACAACAACCGTGTTATGCGCCATCGTAGACAAGGCGAACCAGCGATAGAACGTATTGTGCGTATAGCCGAGATCCGGCATCAGCTCTTGTCCTTGCGCATACAAGCTAAGGTTGAGAGGATCGTAATGGGCATGTCCGTACTTCGGTTGAAAACCCATATATAATTGCGTCTGCTCTTCTCCGTCTCCTCCGGTTAATCTCCCGATCTTGGCTGCCGGCAGCAGGAACGAGCCTGCATCCAGCAGCGGGTTCGATCGTACTTGATTCGCCCACGTATCGGTGATCGGCAGCACTTTCCCATCCGGATATACCAGCTTATTGGCATTCTCAATTGCTCGCCCAATGCTCGGGAATTGCTGTTCCACTTGCAGATTATCGAATCGCTTGCCGTCTCGAGGCGATACATAGCCTGCAGGATCACTCCATCCCTGCAGCAGTTCCGCTACCGCCAACAGTCCGCTTATCGTCTGAATATGATAGCTTGGCGTTACCTCCTGCCAATAGCCGTCGGAGAGGAACATGGTGTCCACAAGCTCCTGTACCGATTCCAGGACGCGATGAATATATTCCGGCTCATCAAGCGCCATCCCTACCTCAATCAACCCTTTCCACGTCTGGAACGACATGTTGCCAAGATATTCGGGACGCGACAGCACGAATTCCGCTGAAGGCACAATCATATTCTGAACGATGCGCTGTTCGACATCCTCCCCGTACTCGTCACTGAGCAATTGGAACGCATTCGTTCCCTTCAGCTCCTTATAGAGACGAAGCAACGGCTTGATTGTCGGAAGATCGTTATACCACCAGCGCTCCCATATTCCGCCCCAATAAGGGAACGGCGGTCCGGATCGCTTGTCGAGAGACAAGTTGGCATGATTGCTCCCGCCAACACGGTCAACGGTCGGATTGTAGCCCTCGTAGGCTTGCGCGAAGGCATAGAGCAAGCGAGCAGCTCCAAGCGGATCGGACTCTCCCAGCGCCCCCGTTTGAGTAATCGCCCGAGCTTTCTGCAGGTACCACATATGGGCAGTGATGAAGAAGCGCTGACCTTCGTTATTCTCGTAATAAGGGATTGTTACGTTCTCTCCCTTTCCGTTCTCCAAGGAGAGCGAATTATCTTCCGCAAATTGAGCATTGGGATAGACAGTGCCTGTACGAGGGGCTGTCAAGCTATGTCCGTCTTCCGAAAGCTGATATAACCCGCTTGGGTAAAGCTCCGGCAGCTCGGGCAAGCCGACAAAGCGATACCCTGGCTGCGGCGGGATGAGCGCCATAATCCGTTCCACTTCTTCGGAAGCTTCGCTCCATTCCAGCTGTTGCAGCGATGCTCCATTGTCGCTGCCTTGCCCCATGTCATAAGCCGCTTCTCCGGCAGCGATGATCGCTTCTCGGTCGAAGCTTAGCATGGCGATCGTTCGCGCAATCGGAAGATCCGGGAACAGGACGATCCGCAGCTGATATAAGCCGCGCTTCATGGGAGCGGGATGCTGGAACTCCAGCTCCAATGCTTGGCCGTTCCAGCTCCATTCCTGCTGTTCCAAGCTCGTCCAGGGCTGTCCGGGTTCTTTCCACTGAAGCTCCAATCCCGGATTATTCGTCGTCTTGAGCGCTTCTCCCCTTTGGAAGAAGGAGCTCATATCGATAGAAAGCCTCTTCTCCGTAAAGCCGTTATACAAGAGTTGCAATTGACCCGATTGACCGGAGAGGAGACTGTCTCCCCCGATATCGGCCAAGCTGAGGGGCAATCGCGAGAACATGATGCTGCCGAATCGTTCTTCATCGACAAGTCCGATGCGGACAGTCGCCTCGGGCCCATTCTGATGCCACTGATCAGAATGGCGTATTGGCACCCAAGAGCTAAGCGGACGAGTATAGAGATTGTGCAGATGCACGATGTTCATCTGCCACTCGTCCCCCGGTTCGACTCCTGCAGGCACAATGTCCGCAATGGGAACAGCCAGCTCTACATACACCTCTTCCTCATCTGCGGACGAAGCATGCTGAGCGGAGTCGATCGCCACTTTGCCTATATCGTCCCACAGCTTGCTCACATCCGGAGACGGATTCCATATCGGCGACAAATTCGGAGACGCGGCTGTATTCATCGGGATCTCAATCGCGTAGAACTCTTCACTGCCCTGCGGCTGCAGAATGACTGCGATTTGGGCAAGGCTGTCCGCCTCCTCCCTTGCGATGCTGCCACCGATGTATACATGGCCATTATCGTATGCCACTTGGTACTTCACACTATCGTTCAGGGATTGATTGTAATAAGCTGTTTGAAAGTTTCGAATTTCAGCCGTTCTTGTCCACATATCCTCATCAAGAACCCCGTCAATGGACGGCGTCCGATGCACTTTCGGCAGAACGGCCCACTTGTCAGATTCATATTGAATCGGCTGAGGGATGACCCCCGTTGTTTGAGATTCGCTGTCAGCGCTTGCATTCGGAGTAAGCCCAATGGATGATAGAAGCAGAATACTGGTTAAGCATGTCATTACACTCATTTTCAGACGCTTTTCCATATTGCTATCTCCCTTCCTGGTTCATTCGGAATCTTGCATTTTACAGGTTCAAGGCTAATAAATACTGCCGATAAATCTCCCGGAACCCGCCGCCTGTGAGCAATTCCAGCGTCAACGGCTCCGAACAACTCAAATCTGCAACGGTGCGAGCGCAATCTGGCGACTCAGATGAGAATACTTCCAATAGCAGCCTTTGGATCGTCGCTTTTTTATCTCTTTCACCCGGCGCGACTTCGAGTTGGTACAGCGTGGACGAGTTTACCAGACCATGCCGATCCGTTTGCATTTCGTAAAGCGCATAACCGGCAATTTCATTGGAGCCATTACGAATACATATTCCCCTGCCTCCTCTGCTCTTCAGAACATGCCATTGACCGCACCAGGCCGCATCCTCCCTGTAGAAGGGCAGTCGGCTGCATTGCTCCGGATCCATCTCCAGCACTTGTCTCCCATCCGCTTCATCCGCTGCCCAGGCATGCGGATTCCAGTCTTCTTTCGCGGTCATTCCGATCAAGTTGTCAACGATATCAAAGCCAATGCTTTGATAAGCCGCTATAGCGGGCTTATTGGCAGAGACGACTTCCAACCAGGCTCTATGAACGTTCGCCTTCACGATGACTCTCTTTACCTCACCCAATAGTTGCTTGGACAGTCCGCGTCCACGGTATTCTGGAATGATGCCGGTTCCTCCATTCCATGCAAGCAACCGGCCATTCACCTCCTTGATGGCCACGAATACAAATCCAATCGGCTTATCCTCATCCGCATCAAAAGCAATAACCGAATGTTCAGGCGAGATGGAATTGTTCACAAAACTGCGAAGCAGCTTTTCCATCGATGTAGTCATATCGCTGTAGTATTGTTCGAACCCCCGATTGCGAATGAATAACACCTGCTCAAGCGTGCAGGCTGACATGGCAGCACAACGAATAGGGACTTTGTCCAAAGCTTTTCCCCCCTCGTACATTAAAACTCTCATCTACCTGGATGTTCATGATTGATTTGCTCCAGTAACCGCAAGCTCTCTTCTACCAGAAGCTCCCCGGTATCTTCGTCCAGCCGGCTCCAAGGTCGAATTGTCGGCTCATACCCTCCTTGCCGGTAAGCCTCTCTGGTACATATGTAGCCCGAACCCGACCCGTTGCACAGTTCATTAATCATCGTATAAGAATAGGGGGAACGCTGCTTGATCTCCAAGCCAAATGCAACGAAATTCTCGGCGGGCAGTCCCACAATGACAAGCTCTCCCAGCCTGGCTACTTGTATTTCCAGTTCCGTTGTGCGTTCTTGTTGATCCAGCAATGTGATATCCTGCCGCGCGATCATCTGCTCCACTTCATTTCCTGAACTCATCAGCTCCTGCAGCCGGTTGATATGTTCCTCTGTCAGAATTCTGTAGTTGGCCGTTACATGCGCAATCCGGATATCCGCATGGTGATCCTGTGCGGGAATGGCTTTTTCTCGGGCTCTGAGAATTTCCCATGCCAGAATACGACCCATTTTCACATAGTGATCCGGAGGTTTCGTTGCTGATGTTCCGTTTACGTCAACGTGGTTGATATCTCCACATGCCCCTTGCAAGAAAAGGCTAACGACATGCTCACCTAAATTTTTCTTGATTGTCCGGCTGATTTCTCCGGGGAAGTCGGCACTGTATTCGGTTCCTCCAATGGTATCCGTATGACAAGCATAGTTGGAAACTACACCGATCGGATTCCCTTCAAGATCATCAATCCGCAGCACGATAACCTCAGGATCTATCGGACCAACCGATCTATCAATCTCTGGATTGCCAATGCCGGGATTTGTTCTAATCGTGCCATCTTTCATCCGAAATCGGCGATTGAATGCAATATCTCCTTCTGCCCCCCTGCCATGTCCAAGCACGGCTTCCCGCCTGTCGTGAAACGCCATAATAGCAGCGTCCGCCGCTTTTTTGACCATGTATGGCGTATAATCCTCATCAACTGTTAAAGAAAAGCCTGCTCTGACCGGAGCCCCCTGATGAGTATGAGTCGCCGATATCATCACACAGTCCTCGGCAATCCCCGTATGCGCGGTTACTCGTTCGCGAATTTGAACAACAGCCGGCCTCAATAAGTCCAGGACATCCAGAACAATAAAAGCGAGCATTTTCTGACCATCATCCACGACCATCGCCTTTGCATACAGCTCATCGCGTATACCTGTAGATATTCGACTTTTAAACTGACCGGGAATGTTCACCCCCAGCGGGGGAGTAATGACAACTTCCTTCATCCCTATTGCAAGCACCACAATCACCTCCCGTTTCTCGTTCAACCCTTGACCGATCCAATCAGCACTCCTTTTACGAAGTACTTTTGCAAGAACGGATAGACCACTAATATAGGCAGAGTACCTACCATAATAGTAGTGAATTTCAACCCTTGATCGACCATATCCTCATCGCCGCCGTTCATCTGTCCGGTCAATAATCCTGTCTCCAGCAATCGTCGAATGATAACTTGAAGCGGGAACAGATTCTCCGAACGCAGATACAACAGCGCATACATAAAGTTGTTCCACAGCCCTACGGCAACGAACAAGCCGATCGTCGCAAGCGCCGGCTTGGACAAGGGCAGCACAATGCGAAGCAGCACGCCAAAGTCGTTCAGCCCGTCCATCTTGCCCGATTCAATCAATTCATTCGGAATGCCCATAAAGAAAGTTCGCATAACAAACAGAAACCATGCACTGAGCGCTCCCGGCAAAACCATCGCCCAGATCGTATCCATAATTCCGAGCGATCTGACGACGAGAAAGGTGGGAATGATCCCGCCGGTGAAGAGCATTGTAAATACGATCATTAACGTGACGCTCTTGCCGAAAATCAATCCTTTTCTTGAGAGGGGATAGGCCGTTAACGCCGTTAACGCAATCGCAATGAATGTTCCTAATCCAACATACAGGATCGTGTTCCGATAGCCGCGAAGCACGTTAATGTCACTGAGCACCGCCTTGTAGGTGGACAAGGAAAATCCCTTCGGAAAAATCGTGACCTCATTGCGGAGCACAGCAGCGCCGTCACTGAGGGAAACAGCTGTCATATAAATGAACGGATAAAGCATCGACAAGCTCAGCACTGACAAAAAGACGATATTGGCGTAGTCAAACCAGGTCATTTTTCGATTTACCATAAGCTGTTGTCCCCCGCTTTCCTGCCCATATAATTGGCTGCTACGACAAAGATCAGACCGATCACGCCGGTAAACAAATCAATGGCCGATCCGTAGGAATAATTCCCCTGCGTAAGTCCTACACGGTAGACATAGGTCGCCATAATGTCCGCCTTCTCATAGGTGGCGGGATTATACAGCAAATACACTTTCTCAAAGCCTGTCTCCAGCACATTCCCTACCCGTAGAATGAATAAAATCACAATCGCCGGAATAATCCCGGGGAGCGTCACATGAATCGTCTGCTTCCAGCGGCTTGCCCCGTCTATCGCTGCAGCCTCATATTGACTGGGATCGATTGTAGTCAGCGCAGCGAGGTAAATAATAGAACCCCATCCTACTTCTTGCCAAATATCCGAGGCGATATAGATTGTTCGGAACCAATCCGCATTTTGCAAAAAAGTGATGGGTTCAATACCGAGCTTGCCCAGAAACAAATTGACGATGCCGTTCGTAGGCGATAAAAACATGATCATCATGCCGGTTACGACGACGGTTGAAATAAAATGAGGCATATAGCTGAGTGTCTGAACAAACCGTTTGAACAGATGGACCCGCACTTCATTAAGCAGCAAAGCCAGAATGATAGGCGCAGGAAACCCCCACACGATGCGATAAATGCCTAACAAGAATGTGTTGCGAATAATCGGCCAGGCATCCGGATTGTTAAAAAACATCTTAAAATATCGCAGCCCTACCCATTCACTTTCCATAAATCCGGCAAAAATATTAAAGTTTTTAAAGGCTACCAGAACTCCAAACATAGGAAGGTACTTAAAAATCAAGAAATATAATATACCAGGAACGAGCATGTAAAGAAGAATCCGATCATGCTTGATTCTCTTCATGATGCCTTGGCTGTATTTCATGCACTTTCCTCCTTGCCCCTATAGCAGTTAAAAGTTTTTCATACGATCAAATGCCGTTTTATAGAGATTCAGTACTTCAGGAAGCCCCAACCGTTCGATTTCCTGAACATACTGATCCCACTCCGTGAGCGGCCGATCCCCAATAATAAATTGGGATACTGCCGTTTCTCTATGCTTCGTGAGTTGATCTTCCAGTACGGCGAGCCTTTCGGTCTCTATTTCGTTAAAGGAAGGGACCGACGCTTCCGGGTAAACGTACTCCAACACTTCCTCATAATAAGGCAAGTATTCTTTCGGCAGTAAAGTCATCGTCGCTTGCGAATCAAACTTTCCATAAGAGCCAAATCCCCCGATGCCAGTCTCCTGTCTCAGCGATAACGTATCCTCACCGACAATCATCTTCTTCTGTCCATCGACAATATCCCAGGTCTCGCCTTGTTTACCCCAGCTCACGATCTCCGAACCTTCATCTGAATACATAAAATCGACATAGTGAAGAGCGGCGTCCAGATTCGGTGAATTTTTGAACACGGTGAATCCGCCAGGCATATAACTCATGTTGGCTACATAAGCCGGTCCGTCAGTCCCTGCCGGAGGCGGCATCATCGTCAATTGCGCTCCTTCGGTCTGCATCGCATCTGTCAGCGTCTGCATCCGGCCGATGTAATCCACTGTAATGAACGCCTTGTCCGTTGTCATGACTTCACTCCACTGCTGTACCGTGGTCGACAGGAAATCCTGGTTCATTAGTTTCTCGGTATAGAATTGATTAAGATAGCCCAGCATATCACGGTATTCATTTTGCACCTGTCCGAAAATAAGCTCGTCAGTGCCCAATCGGTTGCTAACGTTATTAACAATGCCGAATGATGGGAGCATGCGATTATCGATCGCCCCTAATTTATCTCTGAAAGTAAAAGGATAACTATCTGGATACAGCTCTTTCAATGTGCGCAATACTTCGTGCAGTTCATCCCATGTGGCAGGGACTTCAATATTATGCTTTTCAAAAATATCCTTTCTGTACATCCACACCAGATTGTTGGTGTAACTCAAACCGTCCACAATCGTTTGATAGGTTTTCCCATCATAGTTAGTCGCCCTCTCCTTCAAATCCGGCCTTTCCTCCCAGAAGGCTTTCAGGTTAGGCATTTGATCCAAATGTTCATTAAAGTCGACCAAGGCTCCTTGAGAGCCGTATTTCTTGGGCAATTTGTTGTCGTTAATAAAAATGATATCGGGAATATCCCCGCCGGCCATCGTAAGAGCAAGCGAGGCTGCATAATCTCCTGCCGGGTAGTGTCCGTCGATACGGATATTTGTCGCTTCAAAAATATTCTTATACACCGGCAAATCGTTATTGAATTCAGCAGCGATCGTCATTAAACTGACGGTGACCGGTTCAGGCAGTTTGAGAGCGCTTTCACTTCCTTCAGAAACATCTGGACTGCTGGTGGCAGGTGAAGCTTGCGGAGTGTTGGACGAACTTGAACTTGGAGGAGCTTCGTTTGAACAAGCGACGAAAATCATACAAAGGACGATTAACATGGATGTTGTCAGCAGTCGTTTTTGAAATCTTTTCATTTTTGCACCCTTCCTTTTCCCTTTTTTATTGATATAGAATTGTGTCTACCCCCATACTATCCATTGCCCCCAGGAGGCTCAAGCTTTAAAACATTGGTTCGGCGCTTATTCTTGCAATAGTGAAAGAAGAGATACCCGGTTAAATAATTGGTACTCCCCAATCTTTAAGCCGCAAAAGGATATCACGATCAGGATGTCGAATGGAAATTTAGATGTGAATAAAGTGATCGGACCGCAGCCAAGGGAGGATGATTCATGAAATCGCTTTCTCTGTTTAATCGGTTATTATTGAGTTTCTTTGCTATTACGATTTCTCTGGTTTCCGTTTTCTTCATTTCCTTCTACATCATTAAGAACAAATATCAAGATAGAATGATCGCCTATAACCAAATGAACCTCAACCGAACGGTCGAGCAGTACGAGTATACGTTCATGGCGACCCGAAATGTTCTGTTGAATCTCTATAATAACGAATCGATTATAAGTCTTAATTCCAGTTTGCAGTACGATACATGGAAGTTCAATCCATTAACTGCAAAATATATTCATACTGAACTGGAGGATACGATTCGGAGCAACCCGCATCTGTGGATCGAAAACATCTATGTCGTCTTTCAAAATCCTGACACCGTGCTCTCCAAGCACGGGATGACAGATGCCAACTTGATCTTTGATCGGTACACGTTAAATCCAAGCCGCTTCTCCCATTCACAATGGCAGAACGTTTTTTCACAATCCGATGACTTCGAGATTATTCATGCAACATTAAATACGTCTGCAGTGGATATTGGAAATAACGAAAACAATAACATCCCGGTCATCGCTCTGATCCTCAAAAATCCGTTGATGGAAAATCTGTTTATGATAGCCTTTATTAATGAAGAGGAAAGTACCCGTCATTATCAGCATGAATTCAGCTCCAACTTCTGGATTCACGACCGGGCGCAGCGTTCTGTCAGTCACACTCCGGATATCCTTTTGCAGCAAGATTTTACCGACTATGCGCGAATTGGCGATAACTACTATTTTGCCCAGGAAGGGTCCTATACCGGTCTGCGTTATACCGATCAAGTTCATCGAAGCCTGGTAGAGCAAGAATTGACCGAATTGTATTTCCTGCTGATTCCCGCGTTGATTGCCGCTTTAGCCGTAAGTGTGTTCGGATCGGTCTTCTTCAGCCGTCTAATCAGCAATCCGGTCAGACATATATTGCAAGCGATCAAAGACCCGGTAGCGCGTGTATCCCATTCCATCACGGAATTCAAATCGATCAGCCGCCATGTACATGAGAGCGGTTCCTTGCTCAATTACTATGCATTCACCAACAGGCTGAAAGAAATCAGGACACCCGGCATGTCTTCTTTTCCAAGCGATTTTACAGATACGCCTTATCTATTTATTGTGATTGATGTTTTTTTCAAACCGCCAATGTATACGGATCAAGCGTTTAAGGAAGAGCAAGCGCGCTCCTTTATTTGCGAGTTTGTGCGCCAAAGTTTATCTGTTCAGACATCGCTGACTTTTCAGATGGAAAAGCAACAAATTTCATCCATTGTTTTTTTGCAAAAGTCGGACAGCCCAGAACAATATAAAGGGCAAATTGACAATCTTCTGACCCCAATCGCCAATACATTGGAGTGGGACAGCCGAAGTTGTATATTCACGATTGCCATCAGTGAAGTATACGATGATTCCGCCTCTTTAACGGAAGCTTTCGAACAAGCGCAGAACAGAGTACAGCTTCGTCAACTAAATGATCAACTGCAAATCATTGATTACAACGAGAAGCCCGAGGCCGTGTATTTGACGCCCGCTATGGAGCAAGAATTACAAGGATACATCTCATCGGGCAATCTGGTCAGAGCCAAGGAATGGATCGCCGACAAGCTCTCCAGACTGGCATCCAGGCAGGCCGCACGCCATCAGTACAAGCTTCTCGCTAATCTGATTATCAATAAAGTGATCCAGATCACGCACCCTCTCGGTATTGCCATTTCAGATGCCGAGGAGGTGCTAAAGCAAATTGAAAGCTGTTATAGCTATGAACAATTCCAAGCTTTGCTGGATGGGCTCCTTGAAGGCATCATTAACCAGATTCCGGAGCGGCGGCAAGAGGATTGGATTAAAGGGGTCATCGACTACTTGAACAAAAACTATGACAAAGAAATATCTCAGGAGATGATCGCCGACCGCCTGAATATTACAACAAGCTACCTGTCCACCTATTTCAAGGAGAAGACCGGCACCAACTTTAAAGATTACCTGAATCAACTGCGAATGAACAAAGCCAAACAATTACTCGCCACAACCGATAATAAAATACAGGATGTCTCTAGCCAGGTAGGCTACCAAAGCAAAAATCCATTCATTCGCATGTTTCGCAAATATACAGGAATGACCCCGACGGAATATCGCAAAGAATTTTCCAATCGTGAAGAAGAATAATACGACAATTCGACAGGCTGCGAAGCCGTTTCCGTTCACTTCAAGCATCGTTTGATGAACGTTACGGCAGCAATGAGCAGCATCGGCAGCACATAGACAAAACTGTTGAGAAACGGCCATATCACATTGACGAGTTGCTCCATCTTCACTTCTTCCGTATAAGTCGTAACGGACAACATAAAGCAGATGAACGCAACGGGAAAGGTCAGCAGTTTATCATTCCGCAGCTTCAGCAGCTCCGCCAGCACTCTCATTAAGATGAGCAGCAAAATGGCGGTTTTGAAATAGAAGCCGACAATAAGCGAAAATCCGATGACAGATTCAATCCGTTCAAGAATTTCTTGTATGTAAATTAACCGGGCAAGCTGATACAGCGAATATTTGAGATCTCCGGCCAGCGGTCCGAGCACCAGAATACTGCCAATTATGGACAGCATAATAATAAGCCCATTCACAACCAGAGCGGCGAATAAATGCTTCCTCACCTTATACGTATCCTG
This sequence comes from Paenibacillus sp. J5C2022, assembly GCF_025567625.1. GTDB lineage: Bacteria > Bacillota > Bacilli > Paenibacillales > Paenibacillaceae > Pristimantibacillus. The sequence continues at coordinate 17,151 of NZ_JAOQJC010000008.1, forward strand.
CTTCCGCACATAAGGCAAGATCATGGCGAACACGACAAGCTCGGCATAAGGGAACCCGTAGGAAATATAGGAAGCATGCAAAATCGGCCTGATTCCGTCCGGCATGACAGGAAGAAGATATTCGAAATGATACAAATTACTGACCAGCACCAGCACCAGAATGACGAAACCGAACATCAGAAGCAGCAAAAATGCCGCCATGCGGGCCATCACTTCAATTCCGGCACGGGCCGTCAGCGCGATCATGATAAAAAACAGGGCATTGACCGCATAGGTCGGCGTCTCCTTCAACATCGTGCTCTTGAAGAAATAGCCGATCTCAATTACGATGCCTGCTACATGCCAGAACATGACCGTCACGAAAGGGATCAGCAGCAGCAGCGTAATCCACTTCCCTAGCGCGGCCCGGCTGTATTCGATGAAGGACATTCCCGGATAAATCCGATACAAATACATCATGCAGGCCAGCAACAGCATTCCAAGCATGAGAGAGATCAGAAGCGATATCCAGGCACCGTTGCCGGCAATGTGGGTCAACGGGGAAGGGATAATCACGATGGATGATCCGGTCAGGAAAAATAGGAATATTCTCGACATCTGAATCGAGCTTATATATTCTTGCTGCTTCATCGAACCCTCCTCCTACCGGAATCCCATGGAATCGCTTGCTATCATTATGCTTTGAGCCAATGAACGAATTGCGCAGCCGGACCCGCAAACAGATCAATCAGCATATCGAGATTCGGCCACGGCAAATCCGTAATAAACAAAAAATTAAGGTACAGGAGCGGAACCCAGAGCACGCCATATACGATGCGTTCCTTGCGGTATGCCTCTCGATATGCCGGAATGTCGGACACCAGAACAGCGGCTATGAGCAGCAATATACAAATCAGTTTATCGTTCATGGCCTTTCATTCTCCTCTTTCCCGAATGGCGTTCCTACATTCAGTCCCGAATTCAGTGCCTGGACGTCAACGGTGACATCAAATCGGATTTTTGCGAATCGTTCGTCCCATGTCGGCTTCCAGCGCTTCCACAACGTCGGGTCCTTGCGGTAAATTTTAGTGCCGATTCCGATGGCATCCAGACGTTGTTGCTGTAAAATCGAAATAGTATGACGAATTTGCCGTTCGATTTGCGCTTCTATTTTCTCCTCGAATCGTTTCATATCCGGGATCGTATTGATGGATGAGCAGCGCAATTCTCCAACCACACCTCTAATTCGAATGCCGACATCTACCAATACAGTATCGTCTTTGACATGCGGGGTCGTTCGGGATTGGAGGGTAAAAACCTCGAATGACTCCTTCCGCTGAACTTGCCCTTCCGCGAGCGCATTGCCTGTACAAGGAAATTCCAAAATCCCTTCCTTATATTGATTGCTCAGCATCATGTAAGATTCCGTGTCCCTGGCTCCGAGCGTATAGGACAGCTTTCCTTTTTTCAGCAGGGCTACTCCCGATACGACTGCTATGTTTCCCGATTTGCTTATATGGGGAAGAACGGAGACCTCAGTTACACCCTTTAATTGTATAGCCAGCTCATACAAGGGAATATTCGACGATTTCGCCGAATATCTGGCGCTTTGCGTTTCCATTTTCTTATACTGCTGGCCGATTGTCTGTTCAATGAACGGTTTTATTTCCAGATATTTGGCTGCGTTCCCTTCCGTAATCAGCGGAAGCACCGTACCGCGCGGCTCATGATCCCTCGACATGTAATCGAATACCTCGCCGATATTTTGACTTCTTGCCAATTGCTCTCCCATCAGAATAACCCGGATATGATCCCACTTGGCCTTGCGTCCGAAATACAGAGGAATATCGCGAACGGCATCGAACACAGTCTCTCCGCTCGTCCGGATATTGATTCCCTTCGTTCCGGGCCCCGCTTCTCCCGTCATTTCCGTCTTGCTTGCAGGATTATAGAAATGCGTCGTCAAGCTAATCCTCCCCGCTTCGGCGCTGTCAATGGCTACAGCCTGTACATAACCGTATTCATCGAGTTCCTTATTGTCCCAGCAACCCGTCAAGAAGCCGAGCAGCAGGAAGGTTGCGACAGCGGCAACAAGCCTCCTCTTCACCGTGTCAACCTCCCCTCCTGAGCTTCCTGCGGAGATGCCGGCTTCGCTGCGCATCCGCCTGCGTATGCCTCGATATATCCAGGAACACATCCTTTAACCGCTTCAGCCGGAATGGAGCGATCGTAGCCAGATAAGGCTGTCCCAATGAACGCAAAGTGGCCAAATGAAGAAACACGAGCAGCAACCCGACCATAATGCCAAGTCCTCCGAATGTCGCGGCAAGAATCATAAGCGGGAACCGCAGAATGCGAATCGCGATGGCCATATTGTACTGGGGGAACGCGAATGACGCGATCCCGGTCAATGCGACGACAATGACCATGACGGGGGAAGCGATCTGCGACTGAATGGCGGCCTGGCCGATCACGAGCGCGCCCACGATACTGACGGCAGAACCGATGGGGCGCGGCAATCGAATGCCGGCTTCTCTCAGCAATTCGAAGAAAAACTCCATAATTAACGCTTCCAGCATGGCGGGGAACGGAATGCCTTCACGCGTCTTCAGAATGGCAAGCAGCAGTACGGTCGGGATCAACTCGGAATGAAAAGTCGATAACGCGATATAGGTGCTCGGCAGCATGAATGCGATGATGAATGCAGTCATGCGAAGCATACGGATTAACGAAGAAAAAACAGAGCGAAAATAATAATCCTCGCTCGAAGAGAAAAATTCCAAAAAATTGGACGGACAGACTAAAATGGACGGACTGCCGTTAACCAATGCGAGAATTTTCCCGTCCAGCAAAGAAAGCACGGCTGTGTCAGGCCTTTCCGTATAGCGAACTTGGGGAAATGGAGAATAACGGGAGTCTCCGATCCATTCTTCCAAGTAAGACGTATCGATGATTTCTTCCCTACCGATTTGGTTGATCCGTTCCTTGAACACCGCCAAAACCTCTTGATCGACGACACCGTCCAAATAACCGAATGAAATCGTTCTGCGGCTTTCTTGTCCAACCGTCATAAACTCAAATTTCAGCTTGGGCGATTTCAGCAGATTTCTTAGTACACCGATGTTGCGTTCCAGATTCTCGATCATGCTGACATGCGGGCCTTGCACACTCGGTTCCGTAATCGGCTCGGACGGCTGTCTTTGCTCGATATCCAGCGCAGAATAAGCGAGAGCTTTGTTCCAATGCTGAAAAAAAAGGACAACTTTACCGTCCAATACGCCGTTCACAGCCTGCTCCAACGTATCCAGCACCGCAATGGTAGGCGAGGAAGCTCCGTTTTGTTCAAAGAAACGGCGTACGTCTTCGACTGTAACCGATATGGCCGGCTTATCTTCGACGAAGATGAGATTTTCCAGCGCGTCCTTCAAATCGTTTTTTTTCGCGGGATCGATCAGTGTATTGAAGTAGACGGAGAATGCTTCCTGTTCCAGTTCCGGCCCGTAGCTCCACGGATGAATGGCAAGGTCTCCGCATTCGGCAAAAACGGTCTCGAAATGCTTCCGGTTATATTCCAACATAACGTACACCGGCATATCTTCCGATTGGCTCTTGTTGTCTGAATGTTGTCTCATCCTGATCTCCTCGCGTAATTGGATACAATTGCATTATTATCATTGCCGTATTCTGGCATGAGCATTCGTACAACATGGAACATGGCGGCTTGACATTCTCGATCCCGATTACCTCATTATCGACGACCCTATTGAACCAAAAAAGCCGCCCAACTTCTGTGAACAGAAGTTGGGCGGCAATCCATTAGAGCCGTAACTGATTCAAGCTAAAGAACATTATTTCCAACCTATGCCTCCACCGTCACGCCCCGCTCCTCGAAGATACGAATGACGACGCCGAGCGCGCCGAGCGACTTCGGGAATCCGGCGTAAGGCAAGCAATGCATGACCGCTTCCACGATCTCATTCGGCGTCAGTCCCGCGTTCAGCGCGGCATGAATATGGAAGTCCATCTGATCCACCGCTCCTTGCGTCACCAGGGACGAGATCGTAATGAGCGAGCGCTGCTTCAGATCGAGACCCGGCCGCGAATACAGTGAGCCGAACGGGAATTCCACGACCAGACGCGCCATATCCGGGCTGAACTTGGCGACGCGCTCCACCGTTCCCTTCATCACATCCGGACCTACCATCTTGTGCAGCATCTCCATGCCTCTCTCATAAGCTTTCGAATCCATTGCCTGTCCCGCCTTTCCTCTGTTTCTCTGCTCTATGAATTATGTCTGCCATCCTTCTTAACCATCTATTCCATCTATCCCGCTATTATTCTATCAAAATACCGCTATAATGCCTGTCCGCCTTCCAGTCCACTACAAAAGCTTATTCCAGGCTGAGCAATCTGGTCAAAATCGGCGGAATCTCCTGCGGATCGACCATCACTTCCACGACCGTCGCGCGGCCGCTGGCCATTCCCGCCTGAACCGCTTCTGCAATCGAGGCGGTATTCCGGCAGCAGTATACATCTGCGCCCATCGACGCCGCGAACCCGCACACGTCAAGAGGCCGCTCATATACCGCGCCAACCGCGCGCCCCGTATTGTAGGACATCCCCTTCTCCACCATGTCCAGACGGCCGTTGTTCAGCACGAAGAAGATGACGCCAGCGCCATGATTGACCGCCGTCGAGATCTCCGTACCGTGCATAAGCATACAGCCGTCGCCTGTAATGCAGACGACCGTGCGGTCCGGACGTGCCAGCTTGGCGCCGATGGAATAGCCGATCGCCGCTCCCATGGCGATGAATACTTCGTCGAAGTAGAACGTTCCCGCCTCCACGATGTCCAGATGCTGCACCGCATAGAAGGAATGGCTGCCCGCATCGCCGAACAGCAGGGCGTCATCCGGCAGCGCGGCGCGCAGCGCCTTGAACGTGTCGCGAGCGGACAGATATGTATGATCTCCAGCGTCCGGCTGGAATGGCGCCAATGGCAGAGGCCGGTAGTCTTCTTCCCGCCTTCTCGCGCCCGCCAGGGCGATGACGCCTTGCAGATTCCGCTTCATATCGCCGAGGACGATCTCCGTCGGCGCCTGAACGGACTTCCCGGCGAAGGTCAGGGCATATTCGAATTGCAGCATGCGCTCCGGCTCCATCTCCTCCGTGAAGCCCGACAGCGACATATCGCACAGCTTGCTGCCGACGACGACCATCAGGTCGATGCCCGACTTCATGTAGTCCATCGCCTGCTTCGTGCCGCCCAGGCCGTAGCCGCCCAGATAGAGCGGATGCGTCGTCGGGAAGGCCGCCTTGCCGCCAGGCGCGGTCACGACCGGAATCCGCCAGTGCTCGGCCAGCACCTGCACTTCCTCCAGCGCGTCCGCCATCATCGCTCCCTTGCCCAGGAAGAGCACGGGGCGCTTCGCCTGCTCCAGCATGTCGGCCGCCCGCTCCAGATGATCCGATACGAGCGTGCCCGCGTAATCAGGAAGAGGAATATGGAAGTCCGCGATCTCCTCCATCAGCACATCGAACGGAATGCACAGGTGGACGGGACCCTTCTCCCCGGCGTACGCCTTCTCGATCGCATGCCGAAGATAGAGCGGCAGCAGATCGCCGCGTTCGATGCGGGCGCTGAACAGCGTGACCGGCTCGAACATCTTCACCAGATCCGTACCGAACTGGCTGGAATCCTGGCTGAGCGCCCGTCCGGTATCCTGCATCGACGGCTGTCCGGTAATGAACAGCACCGGCAGCTGGAACTCGCGCGCTTGTCCGGCCGCCGTGATCAGATTCGTGCCGCCCGGCCCCGATGTGCCTATCGCCACGCCGAGCGTGCCCGAGCCGAGCGCATAGCCGGATGCCTCATAGCCGCAGCCCGTCTCATGACGGCCTAGCACATATTGAATCTCCTGGCTGTCCAGCTCCAGCATGAGTGGCGAGATGGACTTGCCCGGAATGCCGAATACGTGCTTCACTCCCCAGCTCTTCAGATGATCTACGATAATGGAGTACACTCTTTTCTTCATCATTGCTCCTCCGCCCACATATTATTTTCCCCCGTTACTGCCCAGCATCGGCGCCAATTCATCGGCAGGCATAGGGCGATAATAATAGTAGCCCTGCACCTCCCGGCACCTGAGTCGCTTCAGATAATTCAGCTGATCTTCCGTCTCCACGCCCTCGGCGATGACGTCAATGCCGAGGTTGTAAGCCATGGCGACGATTGTCGCAACAATATCAGCGTCGATGGAGTCTGTCATAATATCCCGTACGAAGGATTGATCGATCTTCAACCTGTCGATAGAGAAGAGCTTCATATAGTAGAGATTGCTGTAGCCTGTGCCGAAATCGTCGATGCAGATGCCGATGCCCAGCTTCTTCAGCTCACCCAGCACCTCAATGGCGAAGTCCACATCCATCGTCATGGATTCCGTAATCTCCAGCTCCAGCAGCTGCGGCTCCAGGCCTGTCTCCAGCAGGATCTGCTGCAGATTGTCCACCAGATCCCGCTTGAGGAACTGCCTGGTGGACAGATTGACGGATATCTTGATCGGCTTGTAGCCCGCGTCAATCCATGCCTGATTCTGCCTGCATGCCGTACGGAGCACCCACTCTCCGATGGCGACGATAAGGCCCGTCTCTTCGGCGATAGGAATGAACTTGCCGGGGGGAACGAGTCCGAGCGTCGGATGGTTCCAGCGCAGCAGCGCTTCGACACCGATCATCTCGCCCGTCTCCACATCAATCTGCGGCTGATAGTACAAGACGAATTCGTTATTGTGCAGCGCCCGGCGCATAGAGTTCTCCAGCGTCAACTGCTCCATGCCCATACTCGTCTTCTCCGCCTTGAACAGCGCATAATTGTTCTTCCCGGAATCCTTCGCCAGATACATGGCCATATCGGCATGCTTCATCAGCGTCTCCGCATCCAGCCCGTCCTGCGGGTAGAGGGCAATCCCGATACTGGCCGTTATAAAGAACTCATACTCCTCGACTTCGAACGGGACGTCGAAGACGTCCATCACATCTTTCGCGACCTGAATAGCCTCCTCCTGATTAGTGATATCCCTGAGCAGAATTGTAAACTCATCGCCCCCCATTCTCGACACAATATGCTTGGACGCTCTCGTACATTCTCTGAGCCGATCCGCTACATGCTTCAGCAGCGTATCGCCGTTGTTGTGGCCCAAGTTATCGTTAATCTTCTTGAAGCTGTCCAGATCAAGGAACATGACGGCGAACAGGCTGTTGCCGTGCCTGGACGATTCCAGCAGCTTGCCCAGATGCTGTGTGAAGTATCTCCGGTTAGGCAGTCCCGTCAGGTCGTCATGATAGGCCAGATAATTAATCTGCTTCTCGACCTTGGAGCGCTCCGTAATATCGCGGAATTGGGCGAAAGCCCCCATAATGCCCCCATTCTCATCATAGATGGGGAACGCGTCGAACAGGCAGACCAGCTTCTCGTCTTGTCCCTTCGGCTTGATGTTCAGCTCCATATCCTCATAGACCATGCCGTTGTGCAGCACCTCGCCGATATATTGGCTTACCTTCAGCTCCACGATAGACTTGTTCAGCACGTCCTGCTTCTTCAGATCGGTAATATATTCTGCGAACTCGTTATATTCGGTAATGTTGCCGTCGCGATCGGTAATAATGATGCCGTTCCTCGTCGTCTCGATGACGACCTGATTCAGGATGTGGAGCCGCTTGTTCTGCTTCTTCAGCAGCAGCTCCCGCTCGATGGAATCCACGACCGTGCACAGCATCGCCAGCAGGAACGGATTATGCTGATCGATCGTCGTCATGATCGTAATGGTCCCCAGCAAGTCGCTTACGTCCGTATATTGGAACGGGACAGAGTAGCAGGCGCTATTTTCCAGAAAATGATAGAAGTGATCTCCTCCGATGAGCTGAATCGGCAGTCGATGCTCTAGTGCCAAATTAATGCTGTTGGTTCCAGCTTCTTCCTCGAAGAATTGCAGACCTTCCCTAATGCCGGATTGGGTAACAATATTCTTGATCGCCTCATCGCCGGCCATCTCCAGAATACAGCCCTTCTCATCGGAAATCAGAATAAGCAGCGGCAGCCCCTTCATCAATTCTAGCATCTTGTTCACGAAGAAATGAATGACGGACAGAATCTCGTCGTAATCTTCCCTCTTGCGCTCCAGTTCCTCGTTCGTCAAGACGCTTGAGAAGTCCGGTACCGTACGCGGATTTATGCCTAACCTGTTGCATCTTTCTTTCGAATTCTGTATCAGTATCTCGATATTCATCCTGCGCCTCATTTCCGACTTTCGCAATATGGTGGAATTCCCCAAGCGGTGTCAGTGATAATCACGCAATCGCCCGTCATGAACCGAAAAAAGCCAGCGAGCAGACTATCCTCTGTAGTCGTTCTGGCTGACGTTATGAATAACCGCTTTCACATTGTCTATTCTACTTCACTAAAGTACAACGATCAACAAGAATATGCATGATTTAGGCGATTATACGCACATTTTCGTCGCTTTCATCACCTTATGACGAACCGCGGACAAGATAGCTGGCGATTATGGATAAATTACGCTGTATTGGATCAAGCTATGCAGGATGGGAACGGCTCGTTCCCGCAATTATATTGGAAGCAGTCGAAAGGAGAAGCTCATGAAGCAAGTACGGGAATTGATGTCGGAAGATTGCAAAACGGTGACGCTTCAGGACAACATCTATGAAGCGGCCGTCATCATGGCCGAGAACGATATCGGCTTCGTGCCTGTCGTCGATCAAGGCAACGGAAGCCAGCTGATCGGAGCTGTTACCGACCGTGACCTGGTCGTGCGCGGCTATGCGCAGAAGCGCTCCGGCTCTTCGGCGATCAGCGAGGTAATGAGCGACCAGCTCATATCCACATCGCCGGATACCGATGCGGAGGAGGCTGCGGCGATTATGGCACAGCATCAGATCCGCCGTCTGCCGGTCGTGGAGAACGGCCATCTCGTCGGCGTCATCGCACTGGGCGATCTGGCGCTGGGCAATACGACGGAACAGGATGCGGGACAAGCGCTGAGCGAGATATCCGAGCATCACGATCAGCAGCATTTGCACTGAGGGCATTCATCCCACTTGATCTTGCCCGGATTGCCGTCTACGCACCAGCATGAAGAAGAGGCCTGCCGCCTATGCCGCAGGTCTCTTCTTCCATGTGACGTCTCCCTTGCAGACCCTTCTATGCCTTCCAGGCCGCTTGTGCTAACATAGATATATCGACATTATCATTCACCATTCGACACGCGCACCACCCATTCACACACAATGAGGACACAGACGATGGATACTCAACTTGCCGTATATCTCACGCTTGTAACCGCCTCCGGATCGATTAACTTCCTGCTGGGCTTGTACGCCTATGCGAAGCGTCATGAGCTTGTAGCGGCCCGCACCCTTGTCGCGATCACGATCCTGCAAGGCATCTACATCTTCGCCTTCGCATTCGAGCTGTCCGGGGATACGCTGGACGTCATCAAGCGCTGGATTACAGTCGAATATATCGGCATTGCCTATACACCGGTAGTCGGCCTGCTGCTGGTGCTGCAATATACGAGCCGGATGCTCCCCCGGGCAGCCCTGTACTCGCTATTCCTCATTCCCACCGTCACCCTGCTGCTTGTCGCGTCGAACGATTGGCACCATATCTTCTACAAGTCCGTCTACTTCCGGCCCGGCACCTCCACGCCGCTTGTCGATGTACAGTATGGCTACTGGTATATCGTGCACGGCGCTTACACCTTCAGCTGCCTGCTCGTCGGCATCGTCTTGCTGCTGAAGCAATGGCGGGGGACGAAGAGAACGTATAAGGGACAGCTTGTCGCGCTGCTCGGCGGACAGCTCATCCCGATCGTGACGACCTTCTTGTATGTCATCGGCAAGAGCCCTTACGGGATGGATCTTGTTCCGTTCGTATTATCGTTGACGACAGCGCTATATATATGGGCGATGCGTTCCAGCGGACTTATGACGATCTCCCCTATTGCGAAGGAGCATATCGTCGAGAGCATGCGCGAGGGCGTCATCGTCCTGGATCTGAAGGGCCGGCTGATCGACTACAACGCAGCGGTGCGCGCGATGTTCCCCGGCCAGTGGCAGATTGCGATCGGCAAGCCGATGGCCGGGCTGTGGCAGGAGCTCATCGGCATGAAGGCCCCCTTGCCGGGAACGCTGTCGGACACTTCGAACGATATGCAGGAGATGACGCGGCTGGATGCACGCACGGGGGATTGCCATTACTATCAAGTTCGCTTCTCCGGTATTCGCAATCGCAGCGGCAACTCTGTCGGGAAGCTGCTCATGTTCATCGACATTACGGAGCTGAAGCAGCTGCAGGAGAAGCTGAGGGTGCAGGCCTATTACGACGGACTGACCGGCATCTTCAATCGCACGCAATTCATCCTCCACGCCAGAGAGCTGCTGGAGAAGCATGGGGGGCGCGGGATGGCGGCTTCCGTCGTACTGTTCGATATCGACCGCTTCAAGGAAGTGAACGATACGTATGGACACGAGACCGGCGATCGTGTCATTCAGCATGTCGTCACGGTGTGCCAGCGCTTCGTCACCGGCGACAGTATGCTGGCACGCTACGGCGGCGAGGAATTCGTGCTGCTCTTGCCGGGGATGGCGCTTCGCGAAGCGGCTGACTATGCGGAGCAGCTGCGGGCGGCTCTGTCAGCGGAGCCATTCCAGGCGCCGGACGGTCTCCGCAGCGTCACGGCCAGCTTCGGAGTGGCGGCGCTCAGTCCGGACTGCGATACGATCGAGCAGCTGCTGCGCCATGCCGACGCCGCATTATATGAAGCCAAGCGTGCGGGGCGGAATAAGGTTAGCGAGGGGCGTCAACCTTGATGTCGCCTACCTTCACGCTGGCGTGCAGCTGCTTGTCGCCATTCCCGATCTTGCCTACCTTCTCGCTGCCCGTCTTCACTTCATAGTCCACATTCCGCAGACTGGTATCCGCCTGTCCAAGTTCGCTTCGCAGGTCCAGCTCGGCGTTATCCGGCTCTTCCTTCAGGCCGATGCGGATGCTGCCCACTTCCGCACTGGCGTTCAGCTTCTTCGGGAAGTCGGCATTCTCGACCGATATCTCCCCCATACGGGATGTCAGCTCCATATCGGCCGATACATTCTGAAGATTGATCTCGCCTACATCCACATCGATGAGCAGGCTGCCGGACTGCACATCAGTCGCTATAATCTGCCCGATCTTGTTCCGGATGCTCAGCTCCTCGTACAGCTTATCGGGCAGCGACAGCTTCAGCTTCCGCTCGCCGAACACCTTATCCTTGCCCAGAAGATTGCTGCTGCGCTCATCCACCTTCACTTCCAGCACATCCGCTTGCACGGATGCTTCCATGCTGATATCCTTCGTAATTCCTTTGTCCACGATCAGCTCCACCTCGGCTTCGTCGCCGCTGCCGCGGCTCACCTCGATCACCATGGCTTCCGCCGTGACGGATACGCTCTTGAACTGGCCGGAAGGGAATGATTCCTTGCCGACCGTCACGAGCTCGCCCGATCCCGAGCCTTCTCCCATGACCTTCGCTTCTACACCGCCCGCTGCACCCGTCAGCGTCTCTCCGCATCCCGCCAGCATAAGAGCCAGCAGCGATGCCGCCGCCATCATGCTGATTCGACTAGCTTTACTGCGTTTCATCATATCTCGAACTCTCCCTGTCTATCCGTTATGTATCTCTCTATGTCTTATAGCTGCTGCCCCTGTTGCCTGGCACTTCTTCATTATAGGGGGAGATGAAAGCAAGCAGAACAGACCCGCGTCCAATGCTGTGCCCGGACTTTGGTCGGGGCATTCACACATGTTGTATGCGAGACAATCTAAATCGAGGTCTGACCAGTTAGAGCAGAGAGGTGTACACGCGCAAGAGAAAAGCCTCACACACCGCGGAATACGGCACATGAGGCTCGATAAGCAATGATGAGGATAGGATACGGCTAGGTGTAGCGTGAAATCACGTCGTCAAGCAGGTTGGCCACGAACTCGGGGCCGTTATGCACATCGCTCTCGCTGATCACGATACGGACGAAGCTCTCGTCCATATCCATCGCTTCCGCGAACATGCCGAACAGATTCGACGCGCGGCGATCGATCTGCAGCAGCAGCTCCACCTCCGTGATACGGTTGCGCAGGAAGACCAGCTCCACCTCGTCGAGGCGTCCGGCGTAAGGGCCGCCGTACGGTACCCATTCGAACTCCTGGACATAAGGGGAGGTGTCGCCGAGCTTAGGCGCATAGAGCGTCTCCGCTTCGCGAATGCGGAAGCCGAGGCGTTCGAACGCTTGCAGCACCATATTCATCGCGTGAGTCGGTACGACCTCGATATGATCGTTGTCCGTCGGGTCCACGGCCGAGCGGATGTCTGCAGCCGTGTGCAGCCATACCGGCGTTCTGCCGATCGACAGCGGCGTATTCGGCGGCAGGATGAAGGAGAATGGAAGCTCCTTATTCTCATTGGGCTGAATCGTTACCGGGGGTGTGACGCGCGCTTTGGCGAGCACGACATTGTGCTTCATCTTCGTATCGTTAACTTCCTTGATGTAATAAGTCATGACAGACACATCGATGCCTTCGATCTGCTGTTCTACCGAACCGCCCTGAATGCGGACGATACCGCGTATCTCTTCTCCGGGTGCGTAAGCCGACTTCTCCGTCAGCGTATCTATCTTCGCCGCACCAATTCCGACACTTGCCATCATCCGATTGAAAAAAGACATAGACGACTCTCCTTCTTCTCCATGAGTGAATGGTTCATACCTTCAGCATTCTGACAGCATTCTTGCAGTATGGACAACACTAGCACGAAGCAATTGCTGGCCTGCCGCTGCCAATCTCTATAATCTCTGCTCTATAGCGTCATACCCCCTCATCATACCAAAAAGCCCGCCGTATTGGCGAGCTTTAATCATGGTGAGTGATCTATCCAATTGCGAGTACCCGACTACTGCAAAGCGCTGGCAAGCGCACTGATTGCGTCCTTCCGCGCTTGCGCCTTGGCGCTCTCGTACTGGGCGGCCCAGCCCGGCATCTGCTCTTCGCTTAGGCCCGCCTGCGAATAAGCGGCCTTGGCTTCGTTCAGCAGCGTCGTGAAGCTGCTGTCGCAATTCGCTTCCGCCGCGAATACCTTCACCAGAAACTTCTTCTGGATCGTATCCAGCGTGGCATCGGGGTCTTCCGTCAGCTCCGCCGCAATCTCCTGCACCAAGCTGTCGCTTGTTGCCTTGCAGGATGCGCTCAGCTGCTCCATCTTCGTCGTAATGGCGGCATCGATCTCGCGCTTCGCCTTCTCTTGCTCCTCGGCAGAGGGTTGCTCAGTCGGCTTGGGTGTCGGCGTCGTTCCGGGTGATATCCCGCCTCCGGAGCCGTCTGAGGGAGATGGCGTCGCTTCCGGCTTGGCGGTAACGTCTGTACCGCCACCAGATGTGCCGGGCTTCTCCGTAGCCGTCCCGCCGTCCCCGGATGTGCCGGGCTTGGCCGTAGCGCCCGTACGATCGTCGACTGGCTGCTGGCTCTCTCCCGGCTGGCTGGAGACACCTTCGCCATCATTCCCGCTGCCATCGGAGCCATTGTCCGGAGTATTATCGCCCGAACCGGCGTCAGTGGAGCCGTCCCCGTCGCCATTATCGGTCCCGTCTTCCGGCTTGGAGGTAGCCTCCACTCCCCCGTTCTCCTCAGCAATCGTCGACTTCAAATCCCTCACTTCATTCAGCTTGTTGTACAGCCTCACTCCTCCGAAGACAACAAGCCCTACAATCAGGAGAGAGGCGATTGTGATTAGTAGTTTTTTGTTCAATATTAGTTGCTCCTTAATATTCTTCTCATACAACCTATGCTAAAAGTACTGGAAAGTTCTACGCTGGTAGCTCCCCCTTGTTAAGGTATTACGGGTACAGTAAAGAGATAAATAATTGCTCGAGTGAAACAAGTACTGACCTAGCCAAGTTCACATCGCTTAATTTATCCGACTCAAAGCTGACTGAAAACATTTCTACAAGGGACTGCTGGAGCAATTCGGGGTTCAATTCTAAATTGTATGATGAAAACACCAAACACCAGTTAGTTTAATGCTAATTTATCACTATTACCGAAACTTTTCCTTCTGGCTCCAACGATTTTGGATAGGTAAGAGCACAGTCTCCGAAAACGTGTTCAACTGCCTAACGTGTCAATTCGCTCTTACGCATCATTATCCCATGCAAAGCGCTCCGCTACCAAACTTCGCGTTGCTTGGTTCATCCTCCCTGTTTCTTTTCCATCTAGCGCAGCAGCATCCAATTGCTAATCTTTAGATGACTAGGGTAGTCGACAGCGAATATATCAAAAATTTGCGAGTATCTATGTTGTTGACTAAAACCGAGTAAATAACTCCGGGTTTAGTGGATTATCCCAACAATGTCCTGTGTCGAAACTGACTATTCCAACTTTAGATAATCTATACACTAAAACTTTCGCTGCTGGTCCTGCAGAAATAAGGATTGCAGTATTGTCATTATTTAAGTTAAATTTTTTTAGGGTATTCATTATTTGTTTTTCATATTTGTCAATTAAGGAATACGAATTACTCGGCTTCACCTCTACAAAATAAGTTTTAATTCCATACTTCTTCTCGAAATTTTCTGCATGCTTAATATTATTATGAACGAATATACAATTTTCTTTTAAATTCCATAGCTTTTTGTATTTATCTTCAAGCCCTATACCAAAGATAAAAGCATCAATGTAGATTGAATTATGATTAAAATATCTCTTAAATAACTCTCTTGTTCTCATCCATAATCTAGCTCTTTTATTTTTAATTGATTCCCAACCTGACATTTTTAAAAATTTAACTGGTAAACCGATTATATATGCTGATTCTTCTTCATAATCTACGATAAACTCTAGCATCTCTTTTCGTAAATTCTCACTAAACTCTTGATATACAATATTATAACCTTCAAATAAATCAGTTTCGCCATCACCCCATCTTATAATCGATTTTCTTTTTTCTAATACGTGTTCAATCGTTTCTTCTATATCCATATAATTTATCTTTGGCATTCTGTAAGTATATATTAATCGATTTAGGAATCGGGGGATTCTATATACAAAATTTATACGATTATTCATATTGCTGGTCACCTTTTCATTGTCTATTGATTTAATTTTGAAACTCATTTATCATTTTTAAAATATCTTTTCTTTTGAAAACTAAAATCAATAATACTATTATTATTAGAATTACTCTCAAGAAGGTATACTCATATGAGAACTGAACAATAACGCTAAAGATCACGACAATTACAATAAGCGAATTGATAATTACATCATTAAAATATCTATTTTCACTAATTCTTTTTAGGTTATATCTATGAAAACAAAGCATAATAAAAAAACTAACTAAAGTTGTATAGGCCGCCGCAACAAAACCATACTCGGGAATTAAAATTAAATTCAATATTAAATTAATTATCGCCCCTAGAATTGTAATAATGCTAATTTTTAAATTACTATTCAGGTACATTTCTATATTGGAATAGATCATTATTAATATTGATAAGTATACTCCTGCAATCACGGGAGGTATTGCATAAACACCTATTGCATATGTGCTAGGACCTAAAATAGACATTATTTCTGGTCCTAATAACATAAGTGACAAACTTGCTAAAGCTAGGACAATAATAGAGTATGAAACGACTTTTTTTATTTTGACCAAATCATTCTTTTCTACTTTTCTATATAACCAAGGCACAAATACTCCACTCGTTGCCCCCCATAACAATGAGATTAGAGAAGATAGTGTATATGCTACTGAATATACTGCGGTTTCCGCTGTTCCCCAATAATTTGCAATCATAATTCTGTCAATTTGATTCAAAACGTGATTGGACAAATAATGTGGCAATAGTGGAAAGCAAAATAGTACAGCAAATTTCCAGTACGTTATCCTGAAGATAACTTTACCACGCCCTACTAATTCAATTGCAAAAATAATCGAAACAATATATCCTGGTAATGCACTATAAAAAATTTTAACTAGAGCTAAATTTTCATTCGCATTAACTATCGCAACATATGTTACTATTTGCGAGATAATTGTTAGAGCGAGGCTAACACCAACCACCATTTTATAATCATAGTCAAACTTTTTCTTAAGAGTCCAAAACCCCAAAACTGCATTTAAGAATAAACCGGCGAACATTATGTAAAATAAGTCATTAGATAGACCAGTGAATTTTACAAAAAAGTCCTCACCTATCTTAAAAATAATAAGTCCGATAATAACAAGCACTGCGGTTAGACCAATCATAGATGAAATAAATGTATCGCGATTATCTTTAAATTTAACCATACCTTTGTGAAATGCATTTGCTGCAATTGATAATGTTATTATTACACTAAATACACCACTCCAAGTATTATATAACGATACTATTCCGTAATCAGTCGGGGACATTAATCTTGTATAAAGGGGGGTAGTTAGCATGCTTACGCCTTTATTCAAAAATGATGCTATTACAAACCAAAATGAAGCTTGTAATGGGGCTGATATTTTTTTAAGCCTTTGCAAACTATCCTCTTCTTTCTATATCACTGTTAATTACATTTTTGTACCTCTCCCTGGCAAATATTAGAATCCACGACCAAGAGATAAGATATCCGAACGTTACAAAAATCTTTTTGTATGTTTTATTCAACGATTTAATTACTTCTGGATATTTCTTCCTAGATAAAATAGCACATCTAGAAATATTAATAAAGTGAAATAGAACTTTTTTTGGGTTGTATAGAAAAGCCTCAATATTATCATTAATGTAATATTGAGACATATAATACCAACTTGTACTTCTTTGCTTTGAATGCATATTCCCTGTGCTCAAACTATCAGGTAGATCTTGGTGGTATACTCTAAATATATCATTGACGCAATATTGATCATAATTTTTGTGAATCGCTTGCCATACTATACTTTCTACCACAAATTTGGTATCGTCAAATTCTGGAAAAGGATATTGCACAAGAATATCTGTTTTTCTACATGTAGATTTTTCCCCAGCTGCTCTTACGATTGTTCTTTTCTTCTTATTCCCTAGCAATTTATTTATATTATTTGGGTAAGGTCTCCCTACAATTTTCTTAGTCTTAGAATCAATACACCTTCCCGATATATCTGAATATCGTTCATACTCTTCTTTAGGAATCTCTTTCCATATTTCTCCCATTCTCCATAAAACTCCTGGAGCCATTTCATCATCAGAGTCCATTATGATTACATACGTACTATTCAATAAATTATATGCGTAATTCAGGGCTGTATGTTTTCCTCCGTTTTCTTTGTAATAATATCTTATTTTAAACGGGGCTTTCTCCATAATCTCTCTAATTACTATTTCAGTATTATCTTTAGAACCATCATCAATAATTAGCCACTCAAAATCTCTATAATTTTGCAATAATATACTCTCATATAATCTTTCAAGAGTATTAGCTCTATTATAGGTTGCTGTAAGAATGGTGAACATAAAGCTTCTTTCTGTATCCATACATTCCCCTGCCTTTTTATAATTAACAACTTACTATAGTATTTTTTTGTATATATGACCAATTCTTCTATATAGTTTTTTGTAATTTTCTTTTATTTTAAACTCTGTTTCAAATATCACTTTTGACTTAAAATTCATAGGTTTATCACAAGTATGTTTAATTTTTTCATCAAATGATACATTATACTGTTTACTTAATTTTGAAATTGAAGCAATCCAAATGAAAATTTCATCTAATGGTACAACATAATTCCCACTATATCTAGGGTATACATTGAATAGAATCTTTAATTTCTCCATATTAAATACTTTTAGTTTGTCCACTTCGTTCGAGAAAACTAGTTTTTCTATTTCCTCTCTTAAATCCTTTCGAATCCATAAATGATATTCATGAAAGTTCTTTGCTAATTGATCAGGATTTTTATTCTTTGTCCCATATGTAATTCCTGTTCTAGACCACGGAATTAAAAGGAGTTCTGGTGCTATGCGCTTTAGAATATTTTCATATAATTTATCTCCCCTTAGTTGATGATTTAGCGATAGAACATATGAATAGACATCTGGTGAAGTAAATAATTGATGGAGTGGTATTTTGTCTTCGATATAATTTAGGCAAACTTGCAATTTATTCCTCATGTAAAATGCTTGATAATCTAATTCGATATAATCTTCCCATCTTTCTTTTCTATAAAAGTACTCTCTTATATCCTCTTTTGCAAAAGCCTTTGTTTGTTGAAATACATTGTCATTCATAATATTGTAATGGTTATGTTGACTAATTTGTGATAAATCTTTAAGTTTTGAAACATGTTTTCCTGAGTATTCTGCTCTTCCCATGCTATCACCATAACTTGCGGCAATTATTCCGTCAATTCCTTCCAACTTCCTTACCCCATCCATGTTATGAAAATGGATCGGTGAAACCATTGCGCCTGTATCTACAGAATATTGAATGTTTTTAAATAATAGTTCTGCATTAATAGGAAGTCTCAAATTTTCCCATCCATAAGTTTTACATATACGTTTTGAATATTCAACATCTCTGCAACCATCAACTCCCCAAGTAATACCTACAATACTACCACAATAGTCTCCAATTTTTACTAACTTGTTTAACATTGCAGCACATACTCTACTATCCATTCCTCCGGAAAGTAAAATACCAATTATTTTTTTGTGAGCAGTAAAATCCCTTAATTCATTTAGTGTTTTTTCTATTATTCTATTTGTAGGATCCTCATTATCATCTATTATAGTTTTATTAATAGAAGCATGATGCCAACCTCTTATTTCACTAGGTTTAGATAACCAAGGAACTCTGTATACTCCCTTAATCATGGTTCTGTCACCTAATACCCAACCATAATTAATGTACTCCATAATTGATACTGCATCAATTTCATTATTATAATTATCATTATAGGAATTAACTATCTTATTATGAAGGGTCATCCCTCCCTCGCTTCTCCTATAACTTGGATAATTTGCACCTAGAAAATCATACCTTTCGAACATAGTCTTTCCCTCCAACTTATAAAATCTCTATAAAGTCATTACTTTATTTTGTTAATTCATCTATTACTGCCATAAAAACAAATACGGCACTATTCCACCTAGATTTTTTTCCAAATTAACGTACAATAGCAAGGGGGTAGTTAGTATCACAAAATAAATAGAAATAATTCTAAGCATTTTATTATTTATACTAGATAAAGCATTTGGAATCAATAAAATTTGAAAAATACTAAAATATAATCCAACACGGCTAAAAAGTGAAAAATTCAGCGCGAGTAGTTGACATATTATAGAGAAAACCGCAAGGTAGTAAAGAGTATTATCATTTTTATCTTTTTCTACCACCTGTTTTTTTAAAAGTATAGCCGCAATGAATATTACTATATAAATTAACAAGAGCAATTGCCCTTCACCAGATAGTGCTCGCTCTAAACGAGTGCTATATTTAGTGTTCTGAAATAAAAAATTTAAGATATCACTTCCAAACACGTAAACTATAGGCATGCTTATGAATGAAAATACTATTGTCTTATTGCTTATTTTTTTATCAATGATTAAATACATAATAAAAAAAATAGCGGCTGTCTGATGTATAAAAAAAGCTATTATTACTATGAAAACAAATTTATATCTTGTATCCTTTGACAAAAAATTATAACTATACATGATAAGCGCCATAGCTAAACCTTGTCTAATCATGGAAAAAAAACTAGTATAAAAGCCTAAACTAATTAATAGGTAATAACTTAACCAAATAATTTTAGAGTTCTTATCAATACTCTTTTTAATTAGATATAATGTAAGAAGTGACATAACAGAAATATACCAAAAACTACTTAAGCTTACGTATGATAGCAATTTATTGATGTATGAATAACCAATTTCAAATGTTGTAACACTTAATAGTGATTTATAATCTAAAAAATCAATATTTTTCACATTATAAAAGATATCAAGATATTTTTGAGTATCATACGAGATATATGGAGATCTGAACGCCATAAAAATGAATAACTGCGAAAATAAAATCCAAGATATAATTTGGTTTCTACGGACATGATCATTTATTCCATAACCAAAGAAACTCCAGAATGGAACTAGGACTAAATTAAATAAGTATAGAGCCATCTTTTACTCATTCCTTATTGTTTTGTTATTCTTTAAAACAATATTTATTATATTATATATGCTTTCCTTAAAAACAGTTGTACTGAACTTATTGGCTCTTTTTAATAGGACTTCTTTATCGAATTTTATGTTGTTTGATAATACTTCATTTATGGATCTTGCTAGTATATTATGTTCTTTACTTATATTTTTATAATTAAAATCCACAGTATTGCTTAATACCGGCACTAATACTCCAAAGTCTACTTGTTCTGCAGCATCCAAAATACTTAAACTATTAAAGTTAACATGTAGTATCTCTCTTGGTCCGGACTTACAATCTGTTGATATTAGAGGAATATTGCAGGACATAGCCTCAATTAGAGCATTAGGAAACCCCTCATGTACTGAAGGTAGTACAAATACATCACATTTTGAAAGAATTTTATACGGATTATTCTGATAACCCACAAAAATAATATCTTCTGCAAACCCACTTTCGGCTGCCATCTTCTTAATTTCAGTTTCTAATTCACCTTGATCTCCAATAAAAACCAAGCCAATATCTGAATTTTTTTGCTTCAACAAGGATAAGGCTTTTAATAAGTGCCATTGCCCTTTATCTTTTTTAAACGAACCAAGAGTACATATAGTTCTATGACTTCTTAGAAACTCATATAGTTCATCAGATACCGGATGATCTTTTAAATCTTTAATTTTTTCGATATTTAATGGGTTATACAAAGTAAAGACTTTTTCTTTGCTCAAGCTGTTTTGTTCTAAAAACTCTTGACTCATCGTTTCTGATGGAAATATAATTCCATCTAATTTTTTCAACATCTTTGCATACATTTTATTTGATTCTTTAAACTCAGTATATCCCCTACAAGAAATTATCTTCTTCCCTAAGTTACTAGAAAGGTAGTTTACAATATTGGCACTCCTCAAGAAACTAATTACTAAGTCTAACTTAAGCTCTTTTTTCATTTTATTAAGTCTGTATACCCTTTTAAATACATTGCTTATCTTTCCTAATTTAGTTATATTGGAGGGACAATCAAGATTTATTAGTTGCCCTTCATAATCATAGCTAATTCTCTCACCATCGAATAAGATAACGTAGACTTCATTGTCCTCAGAAAAGATATAGGATAACTGGGCCAATACTCTTTCAGCCCCTCCATGAAGTAAATTAGGAATTAGTAATCCAATTTTCCTTTTCATTAAAACACCATCACAATCTAATGAATTGTTATATAAAATTGAGCTTTAAACTAAATTGAAATTACTTGATTTAAAAAACTCAACATATTATTGATCTTATATAGTCTATATTCAAGATAAATTCTCCTTATACCACTCAGTTGCTGCTACAATTCCTCTCTCAAAACTCCAATCAGGATTATACCCTAGCAATGCTTTAGCTTTACTAATATCAGCATTACTATGTTTAATATCACCTTTACGATCAGGCCCAAAATTTGGTTGAATATCTTTTCCTAATGCATTCATTAACTGTATATAGATATCGATTAAAGACTCTCTTCCACCAAAAGCAATATTATAAGCTTGTCCTGCTGCTTCATGCGATGCATTACAAGCCTTTAAGTTTGCTTCTATAACATTCTCAATATAAGTAAAGTCTCTACTCTGATTCCCATCGCCATTAATCGTTGGGACCTCATTATTTAGCAATTGCTTTATAAATTTTGGAATAACCGCTGCATAGGCACCATTCGGATTTTGTCTTCTACCAAATACATTAAAATAACGCATTCCATAAGTATCAAGCCCATACATTTTTGTGTAGAGTTTCGCATATTCTTCATTTACTTTTTTGGTTAGAGCATAAGGTGATAATACATTCCCCTCTCTTCCTTCCTTTTTCGGAAGATTAGGCTCATCACCATAAACTGATGAACTTGAAGCATAAACAAATTTCTTCACATTGTTTTGCTTCGCTGCCTCCATCATATTTAAGGTCCCTTTTATATTTACTTCTTCATAAAACAATGGCATCTCAAAACTTCTTGGAACACTGCCCCATGCTGCCTGATTCAAAACATAATCGACACCCTCACACGCCTTCATACAGGTGTCAAGATTACGAATATCTCCCTCAATAAATTCATAATTGGGAATATCTAAAAAGTCTTGTACATTCTCTTTTTTCCCAGTTGAGAAATTGTCCAGCCCTCTAACTTGATAACCTAATTTGAGTATTGCTTCTACCAAATTTGACCCAATAAAACCTGCCGATCCAGTCACTAAGAATTTTGACCCCTCTGGAAACTTTAAATATTCATATCCCATCTTTTTATAGCCTCCAATACACAAATCCATTATCTTCCGCTTCTTTTTTATCAAATAACCCTTTGAGATCCATCAATACACAATCATTCCTATTATCGGAATATAACTTAAACTCGGATGTAGTGGCTACTTCATTCATAACTTCTGGGATTGCATTTTTATTTGGTCCAAACATCATTCTCACATCTTCAAATTGTATAGTTTTAAACTCTTTGTGTGGAACTGCAAAGATTACTGCATCCATTTCTTTTATATCTTCTATTTCAGAGAGATTAATTCTGTATTCACTCCATAGATCTCTTTTATTCGCTGTAGGGTCGACTACTTTGACGTCTACTCCATACTCCTCTAATTCTCTTATTAAATCTACTACTTTTGTATTTCTAACATCCGGACAGTTCTCTTTAAATGTAACACCAAATATAGCCACCTTGGCACCATTAATTTGCTTATTTGCTTTAATCATTTTTTTTACTGCACTTTCAGCAATATATTTCCCCATATCATCATTTATTTTTCTTCCTGAAAGAATTATTTGAGAATGGTAGCCCATTTGCTCTGCTCTATATGTTAGGTAGTAAGGATCAACCCCTATACAGTGACCACCTACCAGACCTGGAGAAAAGTTAAGAAAGTTCCATTTCGTCCGAGCAGCTTCTAATACTTCCTTTGTATCAATGCCCAATTTATTGAATATTATAGAAAGTTCATTCATAAAAGCAATATTAATATCACGTTGAGAATTCTCTATAACCTTTGCAGCCTCGGCCACTTTAATACTTGCTGCTTTATAAACACCAGCTTCAACAACTAATTCATATACTTTCGATATAACATCTAATGTTTCTTCATCTTGGCCTGCTACAACCTTAATAATAGTCTCTAGTCTATGAACTTTATCTCCAGGATTAATTCTTTCTGGTGAATAACCAACTTTAAAATCCACACCACATTTAAGGCTGGATTCTTTTTCCAATATCGGAATACAAATATCCTCCGTTACTCCTGGATAAACAGTTGATTCAAAGACAACTACTGAGCCTTTTGTTAAGTTTCTACCTAAAGTACAGCTTGCGGATTCTAACGGTGATAAATTAGGTGTATGATCATCTTTTACAGGTGTAGGTACTGCCACGATATGAAATTTCGCCTCTCTAAGTCTCGTCTCATCTGAAGTGAAATCAACAGTTGTGCTTTTAATCCCTTCATTTCCCACTTCATTTGTTGGATCAATACCGTTTTTATAAAGTTCAATTTTTTGTTTATTTACATCAAAACCAACTACATCTACTTTCTTAGCAAATGCAACCGCGATTGGCATACCCACATAACCTAGTCCTACAAGCGATATCTTCTCTTTTTTTTTTACTATGTCCTTATATAAATTCATATATTAACCCCCTAGATAATTTCATCATTTTCAATTACATCTAACATAATTCTTATTATATTTTCTGGTTTGAAATTTTCAGCTTTTAAAATACAATTTGTCTTCATCTGTAAGATTACTTCAGGACTTCCATAAATTTCTTCAAGTTTAATTTTCAAATCACTTACGTTACCAAACTCGTATGTCAATCCGTCTACCCCATCATTAATTACATCTGAGTAAGAATCCCATCGGGATGCTAATACAGGAACACCTGAGCAAAATGAGTCTAGGATTGAACCTGGAAATCCTTCAGTTCTATATCTAGTGGGAAATATTTGCATAAAATAATTTTTAAGGATATTTCCGACATTATTTGTATCTGCTACGCCTTTATACATTATATAGCTAGGAAAATTTCCCCTTATTCTATCAAACTCTTCTTTGTATTCATTATCAACTGGACCATATATATCTAAATGATACTTTTCCTTTTCTTTATTAATTTCTTTAATCACGGATATTAAATCTCCAATCCCTTTTTGTGAAGTAACTCTAGAAATAAAGCATATCTTCAAGGGTTTGGTAATATTAGGATCTAACTCTTCTTTTTTTAGAATTTCTATTGCTTTAAAGTTGGGAAAAACATAAACATTTTTGATTCCTTTTTTGTTAAGTTCATTCTTTAGATAGTTTGTTTGTACGAAGACTCCATCTAATCTTTTTAAAATTCCCACAAAATACTTGTTCTGATTTAAAAAGTTCGGTAACCAACCGCCGATTACATTATAATAAACCTTTGTTTTTAAAACTGTTTTAAATAGCACAGCAATTGGAACTATGAATTTAACTGCATTAGCATCAGGAAATAAAATTAATGCGTTACTCTGTTTTTCTAGATTTATGAAATTTATAAGCGTTTTTAACGGTTGTTTTCTCCATTGATGATAGCTCATCTGAATCACTGAACTTTGTTTTGAATGTTCAATAATAGCTTGTGTTACATTAATTGATCGTATAGTTTGACCATTTGGAACAGTCGTTGCATCACCATAATAGGCGCACGTTCCTATTTTTAATGGACTCATAATTCTCCTCCATAAGATTCATAAATTATCAAGATATCATCTTCTTTTTATTAATAACATTAAACAATCAGTGGGAGAAGAAAGCAATGATTTAAACCCATATTTTAAGAAAATAAACAGACGTTTCCGCCTTAACTCAACGAACGCTAAAACAGCATAATGCCTCATCTTAATATATCTTTTATCATACGATGATAATACATCAAAATATTTTTTTTTATGCTCATACAGATCATTTTCTCCTGAAATTTTACTCTCTCCGCTTGACAATCCTTCATACTTTGTGTGAACATATGCTTTAACATCACACACTGGGAGATAGCTGAATTTTCCACCACCCTCAATGGCTTTCTGCATTAGATAGAACTCATCACCTATATTTATGTGCGGAAATCCTCCAATTATCTTCAAATATTGCTTTTTAAACATCATTACATCAGTTCCTGTCATATGATACTTAAGATGATATTTAAACAGATGATCTTCAGAGAAAAATTTAAGATATTTTCTATAACGTTTCTCAAGCAATTTATCCGCTTCATTATACAAGTATATATCGGTTATAGAGTAATCTGATTTACTTTCTATCATGTGCATAACTTGATTTTTCACTTTATCAGGCAAGTATATATCGTCATCATCAAGAAATGTAATGTACTCTCCACTTGCTTTACTTATTCCGATATTTCTAGTCATTGCAGAGCCTTTGTTTTCTTCATTTTTTATATAAATTAATTCAAAGTCTAGTAGTGGCCTCACTTTTTGAATAATCTTCACTACTTCCCTGTTCCAGTTATCATTTGCATTATCATCAACTACAATAACTTCTATTTCAGCATATGATTGGTCAACTAAGGATAACATGGCTTTTTTTAATGTTTCTTTTCTTCTGAATGTTGAAATAATCACGCTCACAATAGGGTTTGGTATATTATTTGTTTTATCCGATCCAATTACATAATGCTGTTCTTCAATGGTTTCATTCATGCTATTTTATCTCCTATACGTTACCGATAATTATCTTTTTCTATTGGCAAATGAAGTCAAGACATTATTATAACTTTCTTAGGCTTAAAGATAAGGCCACGATTAGTATAAAGATAACAACATAAGAACATTAACGCCCACCATTTTGAGAATATAAGATTCACCTGTACATAAAAGCTGAAGTCTGATAAGCCACAGATTGAATAATTGTAGCACTACAGATTTCGTACAATCCCGTATAGTTGTACATAGTTATGAGAAAGACTTCTTATTACTTAATGCTGTGGTATAAACGAAACTGTTATCCAGTTTACCAAGGCTAAGTTATAACGAGACTACTGATTTATAACAACAACAAGATACATCCAATCTTGTCGTAAACGAATGTACCCTACCCAACAACCAAATATATGATTAGACCGCACGATGGTCAAGCCTCGAAGCAAATATAGGTAGATGCGATGCATTATATTTTTTGTTGCGATTGCACAGAAGTGGGGCAGGTTAGATAAACAAGCCCCAACTCACACATTACACTTGTACCGTTTAGTAGTGAATGTTGTCAGTTCAGTTTCGTTCTCATTCTCGAGATGCTTTTTAAGGTCATCTATAAACAATTGGCACAAGTTCTGTATGACTTCGGTTCTTCACTCATAATTGTCTTAATTCATTAGTCAGTCCATTATATTTGATACTGTAGCTTCCTTTCTTGAAGCCCTAGTTCCACCCTCAACAATACCTTCTCTTTTTAAAACACTAACAAGAGTGAAAAGGAAACACCTAAAATCCATCCTTACTCCAAGCTTCTCCACATACTCCCCATCCAACTTTGCTTTAACTTTAACAGGAAGTTCATCTCGTCCATTAATTTGTGCCCAACCAGTCAGGCCTGGATAAATATCATTGGCACCATATTTGTCACGCTCTTCAATTAAGTCGTATTGGTTCCAGAGGGCTGGACGTGGTCCAATAATACTCATTTCACCTTTTAAAATATTGATAATTTGAGGCAATTCATCAAGACTTGACTTTCGCAGGAACTGACCTAATCTTGTGATAAATGCTGTAGGATTTTGCAGCATGTGTGTAGGAGTATCTTTAGGCGCATCAGTACGCATAGTTCGGAATTTTAAAATATAGAAATGCTTTTTATTTTTTCCCACTCGTTTTTGTTTAAAGAATACTGGACCTTTAGAATCAAATTTTATTAAGAGTGCTATAATCATCATAATTGGAGATAGGACCACGATTGCTACAAATGATAATAAAATATCAACTATAAACTTAACACCCTTGTAAAACTTCATGTTATCACCTACATGTTAGTTTTTTGATTCAACTACACCTCTTAGGTACTCCATCAGTTCATCTCTCAAATCGTCACGCTGAAGGGCAAATTCCAGCTGTGTTTTAATAAACCCTATCTTCTCACCAACGTCATATCTTGTTCCTTCAAATTCATAAGCGTAAACCGCTTCAGTGTTGTTCAATTGAGCTATCGCATCAGTGAGTTGAATTTCCCCGCCTGCGCCTGGTTTTTGTTTTTCTAAGATGTCGAAGATTGAAGGACTAAGAATGTATCTACCTAAAATAGCTACGTTCGATGGAGCATCTTCCTGGCTGGGCTTTTCGACTAAATTCTTAACGTTATATAACCGATCATGAATAGCTTGGCCATCAACGATACCATATCGTGATACTTCATCTTCCTCCACACTCTGAACGCCAATGATGGACGATTTGTACCGATCATATTGCTCAATCATCTGCTTCAAGCAAGGCTTTTCGGCTTGCACAATATCATCGCCCAACAATACAGCGAACGGTTCATTCCCAATAAACTTCCGGGCACACCATATCGCGTGCCCCAGCCCCTTCGCTTCCTTTTGTCTTATATAATGTATATCGACCATCTTGGAGGACTTCTGAACTTCGTTCAGCAGATCAATTTTTCCCTTTTCCAGCAAATTTTGCTCCAACTCGAAAGAGTTATCGAAGTGATCTTCGATTGCACGTTTGCCCTTACCAGTCACGATAATGATATCCTCTATGCCGGACTCAACGGCTTCTTCTACAATGTATTGAATGGTCGGCTTATCTACGATCGGGAGCATTTCCTTCGGCATCGCCTTCGTTGCGGGAAGGAATCTGGTTCCAAGCCCCGCAGCAGGAATAATGGCTTTTCTGACCTTCATTTCTCGTCCTCCATCCTGTTTTTCTTCACTTACCTTATTAAAACTATTTATCTTTTGATACCTCTTCATAACTCTTTCCTTGGCTCAATCCATACTTCTTGGCGATTTCGATTAAATCATCGTATTGTTCAGGAGAGAGCTTCTCTAAAATCAAGTTCCTTGCCTCTTTCTTCTCTTCCTTCGACAACCCGCCACTAGCCAGCTCCTGAAGAGCCTTCAGATCATCCATGCTTAGCTCTTTCAGAAAGACAGCCGTCAACTTCGCCTTCTCATTGACGGTGATTTTCTCCTGCACATCCTTCGCCTTATCCGTGCTGATCTCAGGATTGTATTTGTCCTCTTCTCCGTTATTGGAAGAGGATGGATTCCCATCAGCATCTGTTGCTGAATCTTTGTCATTGTTTAGAATTTGTTCAGGATCATCTGGTAATGTTTGTTTGTCATCTGATGGTTGTTGGGATGTAGTGCCATTATTTTCGGAAGAATCGTTCGGATTAGCATTATCTGCTATTAATTCTTCCCCTAAACTGTCCGATAATGAAGC
This sequence comes from Paenibacillus sp. J5C2022, assembly GCF_025567625.1. GTDB lineage: Bacteria > Bacillota > Bacilli > Paenibacillales > Paenibacillaceae > Pristimantibacillus. The sequence continues at coordinate 45,828 of NZ_JAOQJC010000008.1, forward strand.
AAGAAGCCTATCCACAGCGTAATTCGCTGCGAATAGACCGCCTATACCGAGAAGGATGACGATGGATGCTGTCCATAGGATAATCTTTTTCCACTTAGTCTTACGCATTGTAATGGCCTCCATATGCTCAGATTGAATCAGGACACCTGCGAATAGAATGGAACGATGCGTTCAATGACGCTGCGGACGGACGCCTGGTCTTCGCCCAGCACCTTCTCCAGCCGCCGGAACTGCATATCCAGATCCGACCGGCTAATCTCGCTCGGCTGGCCGACGAAGATCCGCTCATGCTGGGTCGCAGTCGTCGCTTCCACTTCCGTAAGCAGCTCCTCGAACAGCTTCTCGCCTTCCCGCATGCCGGTATACTTGATCTCGATATCGACATCGGGCTCGTAGCCGGACAAGCGAATCAGATCTTGCGCCAGATCCTTGATCCGGACGGGCTTGCCCATGTCCAGGATGAAGATCTCGCCGCCCTGTGCGAATGCACCGGCCTGTATAACGAGTTGCACCGCCTCCGGGATCGTCATGAAGTAGCGAACCATATCGGGATGCGTGACGGTGACAGGCCCGCCTGCCGCGATCTGCTGCCGGAAGCGCGGGATGACACTGCCGCGGCTGCCCAGTACGTTCCCGAAGCGGACCGCCACGAATTGGGTGTTGCTCGATTCATTAATCGTCTGTATGTACATCTCTGCGATGCGCTTCGTCGCGCCCATGACAGAGGTAGGATTGACGGCCTTGTCGGAGGAGATCATGACGAATCTCTCCGCCCCGTATTGATTCGCGCAATCGGCTACATTCTTCGTACCGAATACGTTGTTCTTCAGCGCCTCGCTCGGATTGCGCTCCATAAGCGGCACATGCTTGTGAGCGGCGGCATGGAAGACGACCTGCGGCCGGAAGCGCTGGAATACCTCTGCCATCCGCTCGCGGTCTTGTATGTCTGCGATCACTGTCTCCAGACAGGTATCGGGGAATTTCTCTCTCAGCTCCATCTCAATCGTATAGATGCTGTTCTCGCCGTGACCGAGCAGCAGCAGCTTCTCCGGCTGGAATGAAGCGATCTGCCGGCATAGCTCCGATCCGATCGAGCCTCCCGCCCCTGTGACGAGCACCACCTTATGGCTCACATAGTCCAGCACGCCTTGCATATCGATTCGTACCGGATCGCGGCCTAACAAGTCTTCCACTTCTACGCTGCGCAGCTTCTCCACCGCCAGCTCGCCCGTAATGAGATCGTTAATGGCGGGGATGATCTTCACCTTGGCGCTGGTCAGCTTGCAGATGTTAATGACATCCTTCACCTCAGCCCGTCTTGCAGACGGCATGGCGATGACAATATCATGAATATCGTATTTCTTGACAATAGCATCAATGCAGCTTCTGTCTCCCATGACAGGATGACCGGCTACCCGCATATTCAGCTTATAAGGGTCATCGTCGACGAAGCCGATCAGCCGGCTGCCCTTGAAGCGCTCGCTCGTCATTATTTCCTTGGCAATAAGCGCTCCGCAGTCCCCGGCACCTACGACCAGCATATTCGTCGCAACCTCCGACTTCTTGTACCGGTTGACCCGTATAAGCCGCCATACGAATCTGGACCCGCCCATTAACAGCAGCATAATCTCCATTGTGCGTGTCGCGATGGACAGCGGCACCCTCTCGCCGCACAGCAGCCATGTGACGAGATAAGACAAGACGGAGCCGATCAGTATCGCCTTGCACAGCTCCACAATCTCGCCGATGCTGGCATGCTGCCAGCTTCGCTTGTACATCCGGTAGAAGGCCAGACAGAATCCTGATACAACCGTAGATACAAGCGCGAATATATACATCTTCCACTCGTAGCCAGGAGGGATGTCGCCGTTAAAGCGGAACATATAGGAGACTCCGATAGCCACCCATATAATCGCGATATCCAGCGCCAGTAAAATCAACATCCTAATCCGATAGCTCATTCCATTGTTCCCTCCATATACTCTACGAGCATAACCTCGACACACTGTTACTCCTGATTCCCGTAATAATAGTAGTAAGCCTCTTCACTCGACTTGCGCTTGACGTTGTTCAATACGACGCCGAGAATTCTGGCATTGACGTTCTCCAGATTCTGTATCGCCTTCTTCGCAATGTCACGCTTCACCTTGCCTTGATCGACGACCATGATGACGCCGTCGCACTTCGTCGCGACAATCTGGGCGTCTGTCACCGCCAGCAGCGGAGGCGTATCGATCAGCACGATGTCGTATATCGAGCGCAGCTGCTCCAGCATGGCCGTCATTCGCTTGGAGTTCATCATCTCCGAAGGGTTAGGAGGGATATCCCCCGATGTGATGACGTCCAGATTCGGAATCGTCGTCATCTGAATCGACTCTTCGATGGTGCATTGCTGCGCAATAGCGGAGGACAGTCCCCAGCGATTGGACAGGGCGAATGTACGATGTGCAGTAGGCTTGCGCAGATCGGCATCGATCAGGACGACCTTCCTGTCGGATTGGGCATAGGTGACGGCGAGATTCGTGATCGTCGTCGACTTCCCTTCGCCCGGTCCTGCGGAGGTAACCATTATCGTCTGCAGCTTCTCGTCAATGGATGAGAAGTCGATATTGGTGCGCAGCGAACGATAGGCTTCCGATATGGGCGATCGCGGATTGAGGAGCGTAATAAGCTGGCGTTTACTTTTCAATCGTGACACGCTCGAATTCACCTGCCTTGTACGTTTGATTGGATGCCTGCTTGCTGCTTGCTTTGGCCTCCTCTGTATTCATCTTCGAAATCATGGCCAGAGTAGGCTGACCGAGATATTCCAGCACATCCGCTTCCGTCTTGATCGTATCATCAAGATATTCAAGCAAGAACACGACACCGACGGCCAGCATGAGCGACACGACGAATGCAATGGCAATGTTCAGCGGCACATTAGGCGATACCGCGCCTGGATTCGCATCCGGGTTCGCACTGTTCAATATCGACACATTCTCCACCTTGAATATTTTCTGAATCTCCTCCCGGAAAATGAGCGATACGGCGTTCACCGTCTCAGCCGCCTTGCGATATTGTATATCTTGAACAACAAGTGTCATCACTTGCGTGTTATTGACAGAGCTGACACGGATCTTGGACGCCAACTGCTCTGTTGTCAGTTCCAACTGAGGGTACTGGCTGGCCACCTTATCCAGTATGGCAGGCGTCTTGATAATCTCCTTGTATGTCTCGATCATCTTGATATTGGAGTTGATTTGATTAATATCAAGCTGGCCTGTTGCAAGCTGCGAAGCCGTCTGGTTGACGATAATCTTCGTAGAGGCTTCGTACATTTTGTCCTTGAAGTAGATGCTATAGATGGCCGCAGCAGCCGAGCATAACACAACAAATAGTAGAATAAAAACTAATCTCTTACGGATTATAGTCAAATAATGCCGCAATTCTAGTTCATTAGACACTGATTATTCCTCCAGTTAGCAAGACTAAACATTAAGTTATAGGCCCGGGGCACTACACCCTTAAACATAGTAACCTAATTTTCTCCAAATATCTACATCACCTAACAAAAAATCTTCCTCCCATCTGCATGAGAGGAAGATTTTGTCGGAAGTATTATTAGCTTAGGCGTACTAATAATTACTTGTTCAGTGCGCGATGAATGATAACTGCCGCTTGTGCGCGGGTAGCATTGTCGTTAGGAGCGAACTTGCCGGCACCCTTGCCTTCCACAATGCCGTTAGCCGCTGCGTATGCAACGCCGGCCTTCAGTGTGTCCAGAATCTCATCCGCATCGGAGAAGTCTGCCAGAGCAGCGTCTACATCGATAGAATTGTCGGCGCCCAGTGCGCGAGCGATCATAGTAGCCATCTCGGCGCGGGTAATGGTAGCTTCAGGTGCGAATCTGGTCTCGGAACGACCGTTAATGACGCCCTTCTCGACTGCCGCAGCAACGTAAGACGCGAACCAGTCGTCAGCGGATACGTCGTTGAAGCCTTCCTTCGCCGTGTTGCTCTCCAGATCAAGGGCGCGAACAAGCATCTTCGCGAACTCGGCGCGAGTAACCTTGTCGTCCGGCGCGAACTTGCCCTCGGACTTGCCGATGATTGCTCCCTTCGCCGCCATTACTTGAATGGAGCGTCCTGCCCATGCCTCGACGCGCGCGACGTCTTCGAACGATACCTTATTCTCCACTACGACATAAGAGGAGAAGGTCGGACGGTTCTCGACAATGCGTGCGCCCGTCAGGCGTCCGCCATGGATCTCAAGCGTACCATCCTCAAGTACCTTCGCAACAGTAAGCAGCTCTTCATCTAAGGAAGCAGTTGTGCCGATTGGCAGATCCAGAATGATGGGGTGGCTGAATTCCGTTGTGTCCTTTCCACCTACCGACAGGTTGAAGTCGTAGATGGCAGATGCGGCAGGAAGTCCGCCTACCATACCGTCTTCCGCTTCGGACCAGTTGATGCTCAGATCAAGATCGTCGCTGAATGTGCCACCGAACGGAATGGTCACGCCGAGGCCGTTCACCGTAACATTGACGCCGCTCACGATTGTACCGGCAGCTGCTTCCAGGATCTCCTTCACAAGAGATACACTTACGCCGTTCTCGCTCACTTCGCCAAGCTCGACGTTCAGGCTAACCGGCTCAAGCTCGACGCCAGTGGATTCTTTCAGTTGATCCGCAACCTTCTTCACGTTCTCCAGAATCTTCACAGTTTCTTTCGCATCCAGCTCGTACACTTTCAGGCCGTCTACGATCTTCGCAGTCAGATTCTTCAACGTTGTAGCCTTCCCGATCACTTCTTGCGACTTCTTCACCGCATCGGCGATCAGCTCGGCTTTCTCCTCGTCAGTAGCATTCGCCAGCTTGTCTTTCAGTCCTTCAAGCTCTTTCACAAGCTCTTCTACTACACCAGGAGCAACTCCGCCGCCGCCACCGATTGGCGGAACCTTGCTGTTCTCGTAGATATAAGCGTACGCGCCATACAGCGCCAGCGCTGCATCCTCGAACAAGTCAGCGTCAGATACTGCATCCTTCAAAGCATTCATTGCATCTCTCACATCTTCGGTTGTCACACCATAGTACAGGAAGATGTCTTCAATATCATACGATCCGGTAATGGAAGCCAGCGCTTCCTCCATGATGGCATTGAATCCATCCGCATCGCTCAGCAGCTGCTTCAGTTCCAACAACGACTTGGAGCTGACGACATCCACTACTTCATCTTGCACTTTCAGGAAGTAGGCTACAATATCGTCAACCGTCAAATCATCAACTTCTGCAGCTGTAGCGATTTTCTGCAGATCGTCATGGTAATTCGTACGCAACTCTTCAAGCTTCGTAAGATCTGCGTCATATGTAATGCCTATTGCGTCGACCAACAGATTGCTTAAGCTTACTTTCAGATCTGTTTGCTCAGTACCGGTAAATTCCGATACCAACTTATTGATAATGGGTCCTGCGATTGTCTGGCGATCTGCAATGCTCAAGCCTTGAATGGCTGTGCGCAGCGCATTCACTTCGTCCAGGCCGCCAGTAGCGATAAGCGCTTCGCGAAGTGTTTTCACCTTATTGATGACATCTGAACTCGGGAATGCGTCTGCCGCATACACGACTGCGCTTGCGCCAAGCTTCTCCGCCAGACCTTTATTGCTCAGCGGAATACCGGCGAAAGCTGTTACTGCAAGGCTTGCCGCGATCGTAGATGCCGCGATTTTTCTTCTTAATGTCACTTTCTCTCACCTCTATTAATATTGTTGTATAATTGCACTCGCCTTGCGGCGAATGACTGGAACAACCGGATGGAACGTTCAACTATCCGAACAGTCTGGACCACAACCGCTTCGCCGCCCCCTTGGCGGCATATGCGGGAGGAGCCGCTATCGCGCCATTCTCCATCACCTGACGGGCATTGTCCTGCAGGTAATCCACCCATTCCCTGCCCATGCGCGCTTCCACCGCCTCGTAAGCTTCCTGCATTCGGAAGCCCCGGCGCTCCACATGGTGGGCATCCGATGACAACAGATGAATCAGCCCCCGCTTCATCAGCGTCCATGAGGCATGCTCGATCTTCTTGCCGAACCCGCCCAGCAGCGAATGCGTCGTCACTTGCGCATAAGCGCCGACATCGACCAGCTCAGCCAGGGCTTCCGGAGAGCGGACGATATCCGCATTGCGCTCCGGATGGGCGATGATGGGACGTACGCCCATAATATGAAGCTCATGCACAAGCTCCTCCATGCCGGATGGAACGCGGGACGAAGGCATCTCCAGCAGCAGATAGGCGGAATCCGCAAGCGTCAGCAGCTCGGCTCGATGCCAGGCATCCAGCAGATCGTCGTGCACGCGAATCTCCTGACCGCAAGCAATGGAAACAGGAACGCCCGCATCGCGCAACCGTTCATTCGTCTCGGCTGTCAGCTTACGGACATCGTCTGCTAGATTCATATATTTGCCATTGGCATGATGGGGTGTTGCAATAATGGTAGATATCCCTTCCCGATAGGCCGCTTGCGCCATCTGCAAGGTGTCATCGAACGTGGACGCGCCATCATCGATTCCAGGTAGTATATGCGTATGTATATCGATCATATCAATCACATCCCGGCTTCGTACAAGTTCTACATGTGCGTTCGACTTCATTCTACCACAGGAGATGTCGATAGACATCCTTTTTTCAGATATTCGACAGATTCCTTATAAATATATCCACCTTTTACAGCAATGTAAAGGTAAAAGTTAGCAAGAAAACGATTACATAAATAATTTGTATAGGCCATTTATGACTCTATCGCAAACGCTACTACCGCTTAATATAGGCGGAATTGGAAGAAAAAAAGAGAAAACGTGACTTTCTTCATGATAAACAATTGTTATATAGGACTTTAGATATATATTTCTAGTATCCCATAACTGTATTATATTGTAATCTTTTTTGGCAGAAGGTTGTCGAAAGTGGCGAGACGGAATAGCAGCTGTCGCGACTCCGCCCCCAACGTTAGATATGGAACAATACGCCCGTATAATAATAGAAGCTTCCCGGTTCGCCCGCGGACTGCGGCGCTGTAGCATCCCGACGATCAGCTTCAGCTCCCGCTCCTCCGGCAGAATCAGACGAGTCCGGAACAGATAGCGGCATATATGAGCTATCCCTCGGACGACATGACTTTAACCAGGGGGGTGTCAGTATTTCAGCGACCGGCATGTCGCCCATGCAATTCCGCGGTTCACGCGATTAGCTGTGCGCTGCGTTAAAGCAGTAGCAGGCTCCTCTTCACCCTCAATTGCTAATCGTGTACAATGAGGATGCTTGCATGGCTATCGGTGACATGAATGGCGTCGATGCCCAAGTTTTGAGAGCTTGGGTATTTTCTTCTGCACAGAGAGCTATCCTAGCAATAGTATGTATTATGTATGAACAAGATACAGACAAGGTCGAGGTGTACACGTTTCTATGAAGAAAAGACTATTGGATATCGTGATGATTATGATTGGCGCACTCATCTTCGCATTGTCCATCAATTTGTTCGTCATTCCCAATGAACTCGGCGAAGGCGGCGTCGTCGGCGTCACCATTATATTGTATTATGTGTTCCAGTGGTCGCCGGGCCTCATGAACTTCATCATCAATGCGATTCTGCTCACCGTCGGCTATCGCTTCCTTGACCGATCTACAGTTGCTTATACGATTCTGGCCGTTATATTCAACTCGATCTTCCTGCATCTGACAAAAAGCTGGAGCATCGATTCCAATGAGCTCATCGTCAACGCGATATTCGGCGGCATCTTCGCCGGTGTCGGTATCGGCCTCATTATCCGCGTAGGCGGCACGACAGCCGGCACGACCATTCTCGCCCGGATCGCGCACAAATATTTGGACTGGAACATCAGCTACGCGCTGCTCTTCTTCGATCTGATCGTCGCCTTCTCTTCCTTCTTCATCATCGGGGCGGAGAAGCTCATGATTACGATTCTTATGCTGTATGTCGGAACGAAGGTGATGGACTTCCTTATCGAAGGATTGAATACGAAGAAAGCCGTCAACATTATATCGCGGCGTCACGACGATATTGCAAGTCGCGTCATCGTGCAGATGGATCGAGGGGTTACCGTATTCTCCGGTCACGGCTATTATACGAAGGAAGCCAAGAACATTCTGTACATCGTCATAAGCAAGCAGGAAGTATCCGCACTGAAAAAAATCGTGAAAGAAATCGACAAAGATGCGTTCATCACCATCCACGACGTCCGCGACGTCTTCGGCGAAGGGTTTATCGATATTACGAAATAAACTAGAGTCTTCAGAACTCTCCGGAACCATCGACTGACAGTGTAAAGCCTCCGGCACCATCGACACACAATGGTTCCGGAGGCTTTATTTGCTGCTCACTACACCTAGCACTAGCACATCTGGCTCGAACCCTAACTGTAACTGTAACTCTAATTCTAATTCTAATTCTAATTCTAACCCTAACTGTAACTCTAAATGGATTTCATGACTTTAATTTACCAATATCCACCAAACTGGCGCAATCAAATGGATTTCTTGATACTAATTTGACCGTTTGATGAGATAGTGTGCTATTGCTTCGAATTAAATGTACTTTTTCCATTACCAACATGCGACAACGACGATTAAACTGAAACAAATACACTAATTCCATTTAACACTCCAGCCTCAACACCGACGTACGCTTCACCAATGTCCACTGCGACGCCACCGACCACTGCACCATCGTCCACTGCGACGCACGCTTTACCAACGCTCACCGCCACCAACGTCACTGCGACACCCGCTTCACAGACGCCCGCCTCACCAAGCTCACCGCCACCAACGTTACTGCGACATCCGCTGCGCCCACGCCCACAGCGCCGCCACCGACCACTGCACCAACGCTGCGCAATGACCATGACCGACTCATCTCTAAGCGTTGCGTTCTCAACAAAAGTTAAGTTCAATCTTGCAGCGTAGATTAACGATCATTCACGCAGAAGTCCTCCCCCCTCAGCTCGACACCGTTAATTACGATAGAGAGCCGATGCTTGCCGGGATAATGCTTGCGTGTCGTCAAGTCTTTGAAGCTGTGCGCTCTGGTGTATTGCAGCTCCGTGCTATCGATGTCCCGCTCCGCCACTTTGAACAGCTTCCGCGACGTCTTGCCGTTCGCCTTCATGAAGTCTATCGCATACTCGATTCTTAGCCGCTGGGGATGGGAATCGTTCGTTGAACGTATAGCAAATGTAAAGTTCAGCGTGTCCCCGATCTCGACAGTCGGTTCACTGATGGACAACTCCGTTACCGTCACCTCCGGCTTGTCCGGAAAGCCGAACAGGAACAGGATGTCAGGGTCTGCCTTCCGCAGCAGCCCGCGACAGCCATGCTTCAGAATCCAGTCCGTCCCGGCATGCTTGCTATGCCACCTCCGTGCGATATCCTTCACGACCTCGGGATGATCCTTGGCGATATCGTTCAAGTTATTCGCCACGCTCTTCCTCACATAGTCCGACTCGTCTTCCTTCAGACGCTCCAGGACAGGCAGTACCGGTGACGGATCGACCTTGAACGGATGAAGCGCCATCGCCCAAGGCAATCTCGGCCGACACCCCTCGCTCGCCAGCCGCCTGACATGATGGTCGGAATGGCTTGTCCACTCCAGCATCTGCTTCATCATCCTGTCGGGATCGGCGAGAATGAACGGTCTGACAGCGAACTCCGAGCTGGAATAAGGCGTGAACCGCGCCAATGCCGCGATGGAGACCTCCCAGTCGTCCAGCCCGTACATTTCTACGAAGTCCGGGAAGAAGAGATACTCTACTCCCCTGCACTGCGGAGCGATGTCTCCAAGTACGTCCAATGCTTCCCGATAAGACTGGGGCAAAGTCTCATGCAGCGCTACGCTAATGTGCCGAATACGCTGCTTCAGCTGCTCCTGCTCCCAGTGTTCATCTTGTATGAGACGCATGAACTGCTCCTCATCGAACGCAGCATAACGCCCCTTCACCTTATCTGCGAACTGGCGCAAAAAAGCCTCTGTATACTTTCCCGCAAACGTCTCAGCCATAGCTTTCTTCCTCTCCATATCAAGGGGCGTCTCGCCTGCCCGCTATCTTCGCTTCTGTGTATGTAGCATACGCTACATCTATCTTCTCTTCCAACCCCACCAATCGAGCTTCGCACGCCCCAAAGCAACTTCCTATCGCTCATATTGGTCACGTAGCCACCTGTTCAACCATGAAAAGTGTGCGCTATCGCTCAAAATGATCACATAGCCCCTCACCATTATAGCTCCTCCACCAACTGGATCAAATTCCTGATGATGTGGAACGGGTCCTTCACGGGAAGCGCCACTGTCTTCGACTGCGGATTCCCCTCCCGGTCCCGAATCTGTATCCATTCGCCAACGCTGCTATCGGAATTGGGGAAGGTGCGGAATGTATACGCATGCACGCGCTCATACCAGACCAGCAGCTCCTCATCGCCCGTCAGCTTGTAGCCCAGCACCGTCGAATACAGCGCCTCGGAATGAGGCCACCACAGCTTGCTTCCCCAGTCGTTCGACACCTTCTTCGCCATGGCGTCATCGGCGATCCCTTCCATGCTGCCCTTCGGCTGTCCGCCATCGCGATCTACGAACAGCAGGATGCCTCCGTATTCCACGTCCCAGCCCAGCTCCAGCGCACGCTTCAGTACGCGCACCGCTTTCCGGATGGTCGCATCGTCCCCCAACTGGCGTGCCAGCTCCATGACGAACCACATATCCTCAATCGTATGACCGGGATTCACGTAGCGGTCAAGCAGCGTCTCCCCACTATGCGAATCTCCGCCAATGACCTCTCCTACACTTCCTGCCGATCCTCCTATAGGGATCATCTCCAGCAGCGTACCGTCATCCGTCACAAAATCATCCATAATCTCCATCATATAAGCACGCGCCGCTTCCCTCACTTCGGAGGCATGGATGTCAGCAGCATGTATGGCAAGGGCATCACCATTTCCCCCACTGCTGGCTTCTCCCACACTGACAACTTCTCCCCCACTGACGGCTTCATTCCCACAGCACCCGTCAGCACACTCCTCTTGGCCGCCTTCAGCGATTCCAGCCTCTTCCGCCGCCTGGAGAGCTTCCGCAAGCTCATGCGACACGTTCAGCATAATCATGGGAATGCCGTGCGTGCGATACCCTGCCGGAATGGGATATGGCTCCGTGCGATATGTCCCCGAAGCAATCCGCGAGCGGATCGAAGCATAGAGCTTCTTCGCCGCATGCAGCGACTCCGCATCGCCACTCTCCCGCGCATAGCGGGACAAGCCAAGCAGCACGAAGCAATCCGCGTAGATGCTGGCGGCGTAGTCGTGATCCGACGACAGGCGCTTCGCATTCCCTTCGCGGTCCGTGACGAATGTGCAGCAGCCATCCCCCATAATGGCATGCCGCATCATGAAGCGTGCGCCTTCGCCGCTTAATGCCAGCAGCCGATCGCGCTCCTCCGGCGCAAAGCCGTCCATACTCGACAGCTTGGCAAGCAGCCATACCATCCTCCCCTGCGACCACGTATACTTGTCCGTACTGACGAGCGTGCTGCCGCTATTGTCGAAGCAGGTAAAGAAGCCGCCGAATTCTTCATCGATGCCTCGCTCCAGCCAGAACGGGAGCAGCTGCTCCTTCATATGCTTCCAATAGAACGCTTTCAATTGTTCCAGTGATTGCTGCGTAGATACGCTTTTCCCCATCTTCTCACTCACTCCCATAATTAGTTACACCTATCATAACGGACATAGAAGGAAACTCGCAATGTCACTAACTCTATCGGGCTCTCATCCCCATGCACTCGTAGTCCTTCAGATGGAACGATACATTAATTTGATAGCTTACTTTAATTTCTTCCGCCTGAAACTCAACAATATAGATTGCTCTGTATGGCGTTTCCCTGTATACCAGCTCTAGCTCCAGCCTGCGATGCGATGACCAAGTGGCATAAGACACCACCTCCTGCTCCACAAAGGACAGATCTTTGTGGAATTTGGCGGTTGAAACCACCAGTCCCTCGCTGTCCAGTGACACGGCGTGGTCTCCATGATCGTCGAATTGAAAGCGAAGCGTCGGCCGTCCTTGCTCGATGGAGAAAAGCAATTGCTGAATGCCTTGCGGATTGGCAGCCAGCTTGTAGCAGACCTGTTGTCGAGCATCCATCAGCTTGAATGGATATAGACTGGTGTAATGTACATTAGGCGCTTCGATGCGCGAATCGCGATTATCTCTTAACTGCCGCCACTCTGAAGTTGCTCTTGTAACGGAAGAATGCGCATGCGAATCGCCGTCTCCATCTCCCCCTCCTCCATTCATGACATGCTTGTAAATAAGCTCCAGCAGCACCTGCAGATCACCCATACTGCCAAAGCTCGATGTTGCCGCGACGACAATTCTCTCTTTTGGGGCAACCAGGATCAACTGGCCGAACGCTCCATCGCCCCTGTAGCAGCCGTGGCGGCACAGATGGAACTGATAACCGTAGCCCTGCATCCAGTCCGGTCTGCGAGCCCCTTCCCGATTGTCGCTTTGCTCGCTGATCGCCACGTTCAGATAAGCTTCCGATACGATACGCCGTCCCCTATACATGCCCCGGTCAAGCAGCATCTGGCCGAAAGCGGCCATCTCCTCCGTCGTCAAGCTGAGCCCCATTCCCCCTGCCGTTACGCCCATGGGACAACTCTCCCAACTGACTCCCTCTATCCCGAGAGGCTCGAACAACCGCGGCCTGAGATAGCTGACCAGCCCTTCTCCCGTGACTCTCTCCAGGATAGCAGCCAGCATATAGGTCGCATGCGTATTGTACAGGAAGCGGCTTCCTGGCCGAAGTGGTACTGGCTGGGCTAGAAAGGCCGCAATCCAATCCTTTTCGCTCGCCACCACCGAATAAACATTATCGGCATGGCCTGTATTCATACATAGCAGATGATGAATCGTCATAGCCGTCAGATTGGGCGATACGTAGGCCGGCAACCGGTCAGGGAAGAAGGAAATGACAGAGTCATCCAAGCTCAATAGCCCGGCATCCCGGGCTATGCCGATGGCGATTGAGGTGACACTTTTGCTAAGTGAAAACAATAGATGAGGGCCGTCAACAACATACGGCTCCCGGCTATATCTGACCGTCTCCTTCCCGTCCTGCCGCATGAGCAGTGTGTTCACCTCAAGCCCGGAGCGCATTAGTTCATCTACGAAAGCTTGCATGGCTCGCATCATCCCCCACTTTATTGGCATAGCTTCTACATAGCTTAATTAATCCCCACTTCACTTCTCCCTCATGAATTCCACATCACATAATGTCTGACTATTCCAAAAATCAACTTGCCCCCCAAGTATACTGCATGATATATTGTTTGGAAAACTTTCAGAGAGTGGGGAATGAACATGTCTGCCGACAGGTTAATGATCGATGTGCCGGAAAGCTTCGAAAGCGAAAGGATGCTCATCCGCGCGCCGCGACGGGGAGATGGAGCAATGGTGAACGAGGCGGTCAGAGAAAGTATAGAGGAATTGCGTCCATGGATGCCATGGGCTGAGTCGGTGCCCACACCGGAAGAGTCCGAGGCGGAGCTGAGAGGAGCGATTATCCGGTATTTGGAGCGGACCGATCTTCGCCTGCTGCTGATCGACAAGGCATCGGGCAAGCTTGTGGGCAGCAGTGGCCTGCACCGCATGAACTGGTCAGCCGGAGCATTCGAGATCGGTTACTGGCTGCGCACCTCCTGCACGGGTCAAGGATATATGCACGAGGCTGTTCAGGCGATCACGGAATGGACGGTCGCAGAACTGGGAGCCAATCGCATTGAGATCCGCTGCGATTCCCGCAACACGGCCAGCAAGCGGGTGGCCGAACGGGCAGGCTATACTCTGGAGGGAATTCTCCGTCAACAGGAACGGGCGGTGGACGGTACGCTTCGGGACACGATGGTCTTCTCGAAGGTTCGCGGGGTAGAGTTTGGGTAGCGAGTGAGCAATATGAGCGATAGACGGCGACTTTGAGGCGGATGGGGCACAGTTGATGGGGCTATGTGATCATTTTGAGCGATAGCTCACACTTTTCCACTCATTTTGGTGGCTATGTTAACATTTTGAGCGATTGAAGGCGGCTTACGGGCGAACAGTGCATAGTTGGCGGGGCTATGTGATCATTTTGAGCGATAGCTCAAACTTTTCCACTCATTTTGGTGGCTATGTGATCATTTTGAGCGATAGAAGGCGGCTTACGAGCCAACAGTGCACAGTTGGCGGGGCTATGTGATCATTTTGAGCGATAGCGCACACTTTTCCACTCATTTTTGGTGCTATGTAAGCATTTTGAGCGATAGACGGCGACTTTGAGGCGGACGGGGCACGGTTGATGGGGCTATGTGATCATTTTGAGCGATAAAAGGCGGCTTCGAGGTAGAATAGAGCGACTGTGTCACCCTCCACCTCCCCCCCGCCGTACCTGCCATTTACTTCACGGAGCTAATCAGCCACTCCGCAATATCAAGGTATACTTCTTCCTTGCCCACCTCGTTCAATAGTTCATGCCGCATTCCCTCGTACAGCTTCAGCCTTACATTAGTCATGCCCACAGCCCGATAAAGGCCGTACGCCTGGCGAACGGTTTTGCCGAAGCTGCCGACAGGATCGTCCTTGCCGGATATGAACAGCACTGGCAGCTCCTTCGGAGTCAGCGCAATATGCTTCTTGTCCGTAATGAACAGCAAGCCTTCGAACATGTCGCGGAATCCGCCTGACGTGAATACGAAGCCGCAGCGCTCATCTTGCAGGAATCGGTCCACCTCGGCCTCGTCGCGGGACAGCCAGTCCTGAGCCGTCCGGTTCGGCTTGAACCGCTTGTTGAACGAGCGATACGTCAAGTTATACAAGACAGCGCTGCGGTGCCTGATCCCTTTCGACCGGATCTCACGCTCGGCAAGCAGCTTCCCTAGCCTCAGAGAGCTTCTGACATAGTGTGCCGTGCCGGACAGGATAAGACCGGACAGCCCGGAGCCGTGGACAATGGCATAATGCCGAGCCAGGAATGAGCCCATGCTATGCCCGAACAGGACAATCTTCAGCTCCGGGTGCTGCTTGCCAATGAACGCTCTTACCTCATGCAGCTCATCGACCATGCTCTCCCAGCCGCCCGTATCGCCGAAGTAGCCCAGATCCTCTTGCGGAGTCGAATGACCGTGTCCTCTCAGATCGCTGGCGTATACGATCCACCCCTGCTCTGCCATATAACGCGCGAATCGGTCGTAACGCAGCGCATGCTCGCATGATCCATGAACCAACTGCAAGACACCTCTTACCGCCACTTCAGCCCCATCTTCAACTTGCTCCCACCTGTAGACGGATATAGCTCCCTCTGCCAAAGCAAGCTCTGATCTCCTCACACTCATGCCGTCGCCTCCGATTCCGCTCATTTGCCTTCTATTATATATCCTGAGCGGCTGATCGTGTATCCATTCCCTGCTCATTCCCCATTATTTTTCGGAAAATACGGCAACGGAGGCTGCCACTGGGCTCCGATTTTACAAGCGGACGCAGGCTATATGAGCTCCGATCTTAAAAGCATACGCCGGCTATATGGGCTCCGATCTTACAAGCGGACGCCAGCTATATGAGCTTCGACCTCACAAGCAGTCGCTCAATCATCGCCGCCACTTCAGCGCGGGTAATGAGCGCTCTCGGAGCCAGCAATTGCTTCCCTCTTCCGGATACGATGCCAGCCTGCACGCTATCCACGACCCCATTGATTGCCCATGGCGCGGCTTGATCCGCATCTTTGAATAAGCGAAGCGTTTCCTCTTGCGATTGAGCCGCCAGTTGCTCCTTCAGACCAGTCCATACCATCGCTTTGGCCAGCACCGTCATCGCCTGTTCGCGGGTAATGCGGTCATTCGGCCGGAATGTGCCGTCCGGGAACCCTGTGATCAGTTCATATGCTGCAGCTGTCTCGATCGCGCGATTATACCAGGCATTTTCCGCCACATCGCTGAACGTACGATTCGCCCTCTCCAGCTGCAATCCCAGTCCTCTGACGACCATAGCGGCGAATTCTGCACGGGTCACATGCCGGTCAGGATGGAACAGCCCTCTATCGTCACCCTCCACGATCATGCGCGAGCCCACATCGTTCACAGAAGCTTCCGACCAGTGCCCGGCTGCATCCGGGAAAACCACGGGATGCCATACGACGGCATAAGAACTATTGGTCAGACTGTTAATAAGCGCGTAATCTCTGCCTTCCTGCTTCACAACCATGGTCGGCACATGTCGGACAGTTCCGTCCGGCTCTACGGCAACCCCCGTCGTTATTCGGTTCTCTTCTTCATCCATTCCGTCAGGAAGTGCAATCATGCGCTTCACATAGCGGTCGTAACGTTCGATCTCGATGCTATTCCCGTCATAGGATGCCATGACGCGGAAGATGACGGGAGGCGCTGCAAGTCTAACTCCCGCTTCCATTACAGCCTCTTCGATCCGGGAGGCCTCTTCCGCAGCCGGCTTCTCAATAATCAACGAGAGATGCAGCTTGTCTGGCTCAAGCTGCGCGCCGAGCTGCCCGGCGATTTCATCCAGATCGACTAAGCCCGCAGGCAGATGATAAGAAGCTCCTTCGGCTTGCAGGACGATTGCAGCTTGCTTGCCAGTCAAGCTCTTCATGAGGCGGCCACTTAGTTGACCGATCAGAATATCCGTCTTCACTTTGACCGGAATCGTAATCGTAGCACCTTGCTCCTCCGCGTCCAGTCGTTTCAGCATTTCCGCCTCGTTCACCAGAATCGTCGTCTCTTTCCGGCCGTTCACGACCTTCACGCTGGCTGTGCCTGTGTTCTCCGCCTTCCCGTTCACCAGCACCTCCACGCCATTCGTCGCACCTCCCGTCGATGGATACGACGGAATCGATGGCCGGGACATGGTCTTGAAGCTCCATATTGATCCCGATAGCCCCAGGAATGCAATATCATATTGATCCCGGAATGCGCCCGGCGCAATAGTGACGTAATATTCCGTAGCATAATCCAATAGAGATGAGGGAGTGATCGCCACACTCGTCCCAACTGCCGATACTTTCGCTGCATCCGTCGCTTCGATCGTTTCTACTACGACATCGTCCTCCGCCCGTCTGATCTCGATCTGCTTGCCCGCAGATGCCTGTACAGCCTTGTCGAAGGTCAGCAACAGATTGGTATCAGGCTGCACATTCGTCGCTTGGTTAACCGGGGAGTAAGCAGCAATGCTCGGCGGATTGGCTACCGTTACCGGATTGGAATACGTAATCAATGTTCGCTCATCGGGATCGCTGCCGTCAGGATGACTGCTGTGCGTCAGCCTCACCCTAATATCGTACGCGCCATCCTCTGGCAATGGAAGCGTCAACTGGGCCGGCAAACCTGACAAGTCCGCTTCAAGCTTGCTCCAGCTGTCTTCACCATGCGTCCTGCGCTCCAGCTCCACAGATTCCGCCGCTTGCAGCATATCCTTGCTGAGTGAATCCGTCCGGAATCGGATGACAGCTGTCTCCTCCGATATCTCCCCCCTCGTCAGGAACGGCGAACGGTAACCTCCGAGCACAGGATAATACAGCGATTGATCCTCGCCGCTCGTCAATTCCACTTCGTCCGTCTGATCCAGAGACACGCCCACATAATCCTGCCTGTTCGCAGCTTTAAGCGCCTCCCCCATGACATAGGCGTCGTCACTGTTCGTTAACGCAATGCCGTTAACTGTCATCGAAGTATTGCTCGACCACGGCGACCACGTTACCGTCACATCAATTCCGCTCTCGTTATAATCGAGCGCATTGTCGGCAATCGTCACGTTCGTCGCATAGAAGCCGATTACAGCGATGCCCGCACTTGTAAAGCCCTGCTGATTCGTGCTGTCATAGCCTGTAATTGTATTGCCCGTTATAGAGCCGCTGCCCCCGTAAATGTACATGGCATATTCATAGCCGTCGGATTGTCTTAATCGCTCCGGGTAATCCGTCCCCTGGAACGTATTGCCGCTTATGGCCAATTCGCCGTTGCGAATGGCGACCGCATTGCGGAAAGCATTGCTGCTGTCGAATACGCTGTTCGCAATCGAAGTGGACAGCGCGCCCGGCTCTGCATGAATGCCAAAGCTGAGCTTCTCGCCCGGCACTGTGTTGTTGTGAAAGCCCTTCACCGTGACGCCATCCATGCTAAGTCTGCCGCCTGTCTTTACATTAATGACGGCGAATAGTTCATCTTGCCCGTTCTCCAGCGTCACATTGTTCAGCGACAAGGCGCTTCCCGGTCCTTCCACAATCAGAAATGTCTGCACATTCGCATAGTTGGGAAGCGAGGCGCTTTGCACGGTTACATCGTCGCTTCGCACGACTGTATCCAGCATGCCGCTTCCCGCCTCGATGGTAGAGCCGTTGCCGTTAATGGCGACCGAACGCGATATTTTACCGCCGGCGTACTCATATCTTTGCTGCGGCATCAAATGAATGGTACTGACGTGGGGATTGACCAGGTAAGCCGACAGTTCCCCGGAGTCACTGGCTGTTACTTCGCTTCGCACCTCCGTTGTAAACCGCCATGCCGAATTCCCTGCCATTCCCTGATAAGCATGCCCTTCGCCATTCTCGAACGCTCCCGCTTCGATCTCGACGTAATAGTCACTCCCGTACAACAGCTGTGAACCAGGGAGAATCCTTACCTCAGTCCCGTTTGCAATGGTCACTTTATCGGTATCCGAGGACAACAACGATTCTACTGTGCTATCGTCCCACGCTTGCTTAAGGATGATCCGCTTGTTCTCTCCAGCCGTAACAGCTTCATCGAATTGCAGGACCAGTTGGGAATCCACAGTCACTTCCACTGCATTGTTGGCAGGCGTCATGCTTGTCTCTGCAATGACCGGCGATGGCGCGGCGCCGACGTATTCTCCTCCCCATCCGCTTCCCAATAGAAGCATGCATACTAGCGCAATTGTTAGGAACCGCTTCGCTCTCATTCCTGACTTTCCCCTTCCAATGATATGTTCGGCATTCAGCACTACTTTATAATCCAGTGCTTAACAATTAGTGAACATCTAAGAAAGTCAGGTTAAATAAGTCTACTGTCCCTCCTGCCCGCTATGCGCAAAGCAATAACGAATGAAACTCTCCATCGCATCCGTCAAAAATTTATGCTTGTGATAGGCCAGCTTGAACTGGCGCCTGAACGAGAGTCCTTCCACCTTCACCGTACGCAGCAGGCCTGTATCCACTTCCATATGGACGGCCCGCTGCGAGATGACAGATATGCCCAGCCCCTCCGCTACGGCCATCTTGATGGTGTCGGCATTGTTGCATGTCCATGTCGCCGTCCACGATAATCCATGCCCGGACATTACCTCTTCGAAAGTGTTCCTGGTGCCGCTTCCCGCTTCCCGCAGGATGAAATTCTCCCCCTCCAGCTCTTTCGCCCCAACCGATTCCCGTTCCCAAAAAGGGTGTCCCTGGCCGCATATGCAGACGAGCGTATCCTCTGCGAACGGCTTGCACACCAAATCGGTCTGAGTTACATCCCCCTCCACAAGCCCCAAATCCAAATGATCGACCAGCAGCATCCCTTCAATTTTCGTCGTATTGTCTTCGACCACTTCCATCCTTGCACCGGGAGTCTGCAATTGAAATGCCGCTGCCAGCTTGGGCAATACGGTGGCGCCGATTGTAACGCTCGCGCCGACACGTATTAATCCAGTCTCGTGCATAGCGCGCATCTCGCTCTCTGCATCGCTGTACATCCGAAGGATATGCCGCGCGTAGCCCAGAAGCTTCTCGCCGGCCCTTGTCAGATACAGCTTCCTCGACAATCGCTCGAACAGCCGAATCCCGTAATGCGCCTCAAGCTCCGCTATCGCCTGGCTTACTGCCGATTGAGATACATACAACGTATTCGCCGCAGCGGTCATATTCATCTTGTCGCATACGGCTATGAATATTTGCAAGTGCCGCAAGGTCACGCCTATCACCTCTCACATATCATAAGTATATGATTATTATATCTATAATAATGATCTATTTTACTTATATCAATAGGAGACGTATGCTGGAGATGCATACTTCATGGGGGTGTACTCGATGACTGTTCGTACTAAACCAACAGACGATGTTAGCGCTGATGTTGTCCTGGAACCGCAAGAATGCCTCAGAGACAGCAGCCATTCGGGCAAAAGAAAGACAGCCACACGCGGGCACGAAAGCTTCCGCACATGGCTGCTTGGTATCGGATTTACCTTATGTATCGCCTTGCTCGGCTGGGCCGCCAGCGCCCTTCCGGTGCTGGACCGACTGGGGCCGCTCGGATGCTCCATCGCGCTGGCTGTAGCTTACCGGCACTATAAAGGCTATCCCGAGCCGCTGCGCAAGGGCATTCAATTCTGCAGCCGCACGCTGCTGCGGCTGGCCATCGTCCTGTTCGGACTAAGGCTGGATATACAGCTTGTCCTGCATGATGGACCCGGCTTGCTGCTGCAGGCAGCGATTGTCATCGCCTTCGCCGTCCTGCTCACCGTATCGCTCGGCAAGCGACTGAAAGCGGACCCCGCGATCACACTTCTGCTCGCGATCGGCACCGGCATCTGCGGCGCTGCCGCAATCGCAGCTGTCGCTCCAATTCTGCGTACGAAGGATGAGGATACGGCGATAGGAGCCGGCATGATCGCCCTGGTCGGCACTGTGTTCGCGGTCGGCTATACGCTGCTGCGTCCCTTGCTCCCGCTTACCGGAATCGACTACGGCGCCTGGTCGGGCATCAGCCTGCATGAGATAGCTCATGTCGCGTTGGCTGCCGCCCCAGCTGGACAAGATGCGCTTGCGGCGGGACTGCTCGCCAAGCTGAGCCGTGTGCTGCTGCTGGTTCCGTTCTGCCTGCTGCTGCTTCTCTGGAAGAAGCGGAACGGCGGGGCTGCGCAGCCGGATGCGAAGCTGGAGTTTCCGTGGTTCCTGCTGGGATTCATCGCAGCCAGTGTCATTGGAAGTTATGTCTTCGGCACCTATATTGACGTTCCCGCATCTGTCATGAACGGGCTTGCCACGGCTACTTCGTTCCTGCTGTCCATGGCGATGGTTGGCCTCGGCCTGAACGTCAGCATGAAGCAGCTCCGCTCCAAAGCGCTGAGACCGGTTGTCGCCATGTCGATCACCTCGCTTCTGCTAGCCGTACTCACTTACTTGAACGCTCTGGCTTAGTCCGCCTCCGATACCATGACTCTGTCGCGCGCTCTCTCGGGCAGCTCTCCCTGGAGCGCGCTCTTCAGATCGTGCCCCGACGGATTCTGGAATACGCGAATGCCGAATTCCGGCGCAACGGCCAGCAGATGATCGAATATATCGGACTGCACGCCTTCGAATATTTCCCATCTTACATCGTTCACGAACGCATAGATTTGCAGCGGCAGCCCCGTTCCATCCGGCTGGAGCTGCCGAACCATGCATGTCATCTCTTTATGAATGCCGGGATGATTCCTTAGATAGCTCTGGATATAAGCTCTGAACATGCCGATATTCGTCAGCGCCCTGCCGTTCACATTGCTGGACCGGTCGATTTTATGCTCCACATGATAACGCTCGATATCCAGTTCCTTTTGCGCGATGTACGCTTTGAGCACATGGATCTTCTTTAGCTTTTCGATCATTTCGGGACTGCAGATGGTGATGCTGGTCGTATCGATGGAGAGCGACCTCATAATGCGCCGTCCGCCCGAGGTCTGCATGCCCCGCCAGTTCTTGAACGAATCGGAGATTAGCGCATAAGACGGAATGGTCGTGTATGTCTTGTCCCAATTCTGAACCTTGACCGTATGCAGCGAGATATCGACGACGTCGCCGTCCGCGCCATACTTCGGCATCTCGATCCAATCGCCGACCCGCACCATATCGTTGGAGGTTAGCTGCACGCCCGCTACAAGGCCCAGTATGGAATCCTTGAACACGAGCATCGTCACCGCCGACAGCGCGCCAATGCCGCTCAGCAAGATAAGCGGGCTCTGTCCGATCAGATTGGAGACGATCAGTATGCCGCCGATTGTGAAGACGAAGATTTTTACAACCTGGATGTAGCCTCGAATCGGTCTCGCCTTCGAGATCTCATACGTCACATAAATATCGTTGACGGCATTGAGGAATGCATTAATGACCATAAGTGCGACAACAATAATATAGATGGCAGTACCCTGCTCGATCAGATGCTGGAACTTCGGGAACAGGGAAGATGAAAAGTAAATAATGATAGCAGGCACCACATGAGAGATTTTATGGAACACCTTGCGCTCCAGCAGATAGTCGTCCCACTTGACCTTGCTATTTCTAATGTAGTAGGAAACTATTCTCAGCACGATGCTCTTGGCGATGAAGTTGGCAGCCACGCTTAGACCGATAATGATGACAATCATAATCGCATTGGCCACATACAGGGACATCTGTTCGCCCATGCCAAAGTCTGCGATCCATTCGTTCAGTAAATCCATACGTACCTCCTCTTGATGTGTTAGGTCACATTATACACTTCATTCCTCCTTCACGGAAAGCCCCTGCCTCCCCAGAAATACAGGCGCATCCCGGTCGTATCCATGAAATCGGGATGAATATTCGTGTTCGGGGCATTTTATAGAAAAGCACATGAATGGAGTGATTGGCATGGCTAGAAGAAGGAGCAGAAAATATGCGGTGCCCGGAGTTGAGCAAGGAATGCAGATATTCAAAGCGAATGTCATGAAAAACGAAGGGTATGCCGTAAATCCGAGCCGTCCGGATGATGTAAAATACGAAGTGGCGAAAGAGATAGGCGTTCCTTTGCAGGAGGGCAGCAATGGCGAGTTGTCTACGGAGTCGGTCGGCCATGTCGGCGGCAAAATTGGCGGACCGATGGTACGCGAGCTCATTCGATTGGCTCAGGAAGAGCTGACAAAGCGCGAGTAAAGAAGTTAGTAACTGCTTTGTTTTCTGGTGGATGAGCGACTTTTGGCCGGGCTATGTGACCATTTTGAGCGATGGAGCAAACTTTCGGCTCACTTTCGGGGGCTATGTGAGCATATTGAGCGATGGAGCACACTTTTCAGCTCGCTTCCAGGGGCTATGTGAGCATTATGAGCGATAGAGGTTACTTTTGAGGCGGACAAGGCACTTTTGGCGGGGCATGTGAACATTTTGAGCGATAGCGCACACTTTTCGGCCCGTTTCCTGGGCTATGTGAGCATATTGAGCGATAGCGCACACTTTTCGGCCCGTTTCCTGGGCTATGTGAGCATATTGAGCGATAGAGGTTACTGGGGCGGACGAGGTACTTTTGGCGGGGCTATGTGAGCATAATGAGCGATAGAGGTTACTTTTGGGGCGGACGAGACTCTCTTGGCGGGGCTATGTGATCATTTTGAGCGATGGAGCACACTTTTCAGCTCGCTTCCAGGGGCTATGTGAGCATTATGAGCGATGGAGCACACTTTTCGGCTCGCTTCCAGGGGCTATGTGAGCATTATGAGCGATAGAGGTTACTTTTGAGGCGGACAAGGCACTTTTGGCGGTGCTATGTGACCATTTTGAGCGATAGCGCACACTTTCGACTCACTTTCGGGGGCTATGTGAGCATATTGAGCGATAGAGGTTACTTTTGAGGCGGACGAGACTCTCTTGGCCGGGCTATGTGACCATTTTGAGCGATGGAGCACACTTTCGGCTCACTTTCGGGGGCTATGTGAGCATATTGAGCGATAGAGGTTACTTTTGGGGCGGACGAGGCACTCTTGGCGGGGCTATGTGACCATTTTGAGCGCTGGAGCACACTTTTCGGCCCGTTTCCTGGGCTATGTGAGCATTATGAGCGATAGAGGTTACTTTTGAGGCGGACGAGGCACTTTTGGCGGCGCTATGTGAACATTTTGAGCGATAGCGCACACTTTTCGGCCCGTTTCCTGGGCTATGTGAGCATATTGAGCGATAGAGGTTACTTTTGAGGCGGACGAGACTCTCTTGGCGGTGCTATGTGACCATTTTGAGCGATAGCGCACACTTTCGACTCACTTTCGGGGGCTATGTGAGCATAATGAGCGATGGAGGTTACTTTTGGGGCGGACGAGACACTCTTGGCGGTGCTATGTGACCATTTTGAGCGATAGCGCACACTTTCGACTCACTTTCGGGGGCTATGTGAGCATTATGAGCGATAGAGGTTACTTTTGAGGCGGACAAGGCACTTTTGGCGGAGCTATGTGAACATTTTGAGCGATGGAGCACACTTTTCGGCTCGCTTCCGGGGGCTATGTGAGCATATTGAGCGATAGGCGCCGACTCCAGGCCGTGAATTCAGGTGTATCAGGTTGGCCCCCTTCGGGTGCCAACCTGATGATGATTCAGCTGAAAAAGAGTGAATATGCTCACTCTTTTCCAGCCGCTTCTACTCCATATACCTGCTTCATCGCCAGAGCTGCCAGCCGCTCCCCTACCGGACGCTTGTTCCGTGGATGAAGATTGTCCGCCTCGCCCAAGTCCCTCGTCGCAATCATCCCGGTATTCGAAACAAGCTCCAACGTGCGGTTCTGCGCGGTGCGTACGAGCTCCCATTCGTCCAGCCCATCAACGTAATCCGGCAGCTCAACGTAGAGAAATGGGAATGCTTCGCCTCCCCAGCCGCTGCGCCAAGCCTGGAGCAATGCCGGGAACAAAGTGCCGTAGCGCCGCCCCTTCTGTTCCAGCGCGTCGCTCTCCCCCTGGTACCAGATTACGCCGCACATCGCATACGGCTGTATAGGTGACACCATTCCGTTATATAAGCCGAACGGACGGCGGAGATCATCTCGTCCCAGACGCTCTTCTTCCTCCACGAATTCTTCCCGATACATCGATATAGCGGGGGCGCTGCAAGCCGCGCTTCGCGGAATCCAACACGAAGCCTTCGTACCGGAGCGCGATACCTGAACAATTCCAACCGGTACGTTCAAACGCCGCTTCAGCGCACAAGCGAAAAAGACCGGCACTGCCGCCAATGGCAGCATGCGCTCCCGCGATACTTCGCGCCATTGTCCGTCCCGCACATCGTCCGCGGGTTCATCGGCAGCATATTCCTCCACCTTGAACAAACGAATGCCCGAGAGAGCGCCTTCGAAATCGTCATCGTTGAACGCATCCACCATCCACGCCGTCTCTTCTCCATAGATTTCCCGGAACGAATACCCCATATTGGATTGGCCGCCGGCAATCCACACTTCGCCGATCATGATGTCCCTTATGGCGATCTCGCTATCTTCACATGAGATCGTCATCCCATGCGGACCTCCAGCCGGAGCGGGGTCCAGTTCCATTCTCCATCTGCCGGACACAGCTTTCACCGTCTTCCGCCGCCCCATGAATTCGACCGAGACCTCTTCGCTATCACCCGCTTTCCCCCAGACCGGTATGGGCTTGTGCCGCTGAAGTACCATATGGTCGGCGAATATTTTCGGCAAGACAAGCTTTTCATTCTGCGCTGTCGCATCTCCAATCTGTTCATTCTGCATCATCGCATCTCCAATCTGTCCATCCTACGCCGTACTCCGTCGCTCCTCCAATCAGTTCACTCTGCATCATCGCTTCTTCAACTTCCTTTCATACAATTAAATTGATAGAAGGCAGTAGCAGTTAATCGCGATGATCGAAGCTTAATAGACAAGCTCGCGGAAGCGGCTTACCCGATGCAAGGATATGATGTTGCCGTTATGCGCGCATGGCGCGTTCCCATCGCCGGACCGGCTCAATATTAGCAGGTCGTCTCCCGCTATGACCATGCTGGCGTAATGGCGGGCTTCCGTGTCGGAATCCGTCTTGGCGACGAGCCCCGCGAAGCACCAATCGAAGCCGTTGCGCGAGAAGTGCAGCTGCAGTCGGTTCCGCTCATTGTTCGGCAGATTGAATCGGCCGGAAGGCAGACGCTCCGCACGCGTCATGCTGTCGGTGGCCTGCGTGCTGAGCAGCCAGTACAGGCGAGTCGCCTCATCGTACAAGATATGAAATTTCATCTGACCGCCCGGACAAGGCACATAGGCTAGCCTCCTGCCCGATGGCGCCTTCTCCAGCATCGTCAGAATGCTGCCGTCCGACTGCTCTACCGCCTTGGCGACGGCGGCGAATCCCGATCCGCCCGTATGGGCCCGCATCCACAGATGGAAGGTCGCGCCCGACGGGTCATGCAAGTAATGATTCTCGTCGACGAACTGCACGACATTCGTCTCGAGCCAACCCATGCGGTGGCAGACCCTCCCAGGAGTCACTTCGTTCGCACTACCCGCTTCAACCGGATAGAACGGGACGCCGAAGTAGTCCAGCTCCTCCTCCGGTATCGCCTGCTGGAATACCAGCTCCGAAGCGAACGTCCAGTTCTCCCTGCGGGACAGGTCGCTGTCGGCCTTGCCGCGCAGCAGCACCGGCGCTATGACACTGACCGGCCAGCCTTGCACGCCAGGCTTCGTAATACGCTCCATAACCAAGTATACGTTCCCTTTCGCGTAATGCACATTGGCCGGAGCTTGATGCCACATCTCTCCTTCCGTCAACGCGGTCGGATCGCTCCAGTTGTCGCCGTTGTCGTCGGAGTACATAATTGTGAGATCGTTGCAATGTCCGATGACGTAGACGCGGTTGCCGGCGGCGAACGGACGGGCATGCATGAAGGGGAAGTCGGCACGGTGCATCCATGTCCGCCCGTCGTCGTCGGACGTGAATACTTTGCCGTACCATAACGCTCCCCCTTCAATGACGCGCTTCGGTCCAGGCATCGCATGCATGCCCGGACCGCTTATATCCAGCGTTGCGATCAGCCGACCGCCCGGAAGCACCGCAATCCCCGGGCTGTAGGCGTAGACGGCCGCCGGATCGGGAGACTCGTATACTTTCACATAGTCGGGAGCAAGCTCTTTCACTTTATACGGGTGCATTATTCACTCAGCATCCTCTCTCATAGCATGATTATCGGTTACTACTTAGCTACTAAGCAAGTTAGGGGCTAATCGCTCAATATGGTCACATAGAATCGGAAAAATAGAAAAAAGTGTGCGCTATCGCTCATTTTACTCACATAGTCCCGCCAAACGTGCCTTGTACCGCCGAAAAGTAGGAGCTATCGCTCAATATGGTCACATAGAATCGGAAAAATAGAAAAAAGTGTGCGCTATCGCTCATTTTGCTCACATAGGCCCGCCAAACGTGCCTTGTACCGCCGAAAAGTAGGAGCTATCGCTCAATATGGTCACATAGAATCGGAAAAATAGAAAAAAGTGTGCGCTATCGCTCATTTTGCTCACATAGCCCTGCCAAATGTACCTTGTGCCGACTGGACCTAAGTAGTAACGATTATCGATGCATGTTTACCGACAGAACAGCTGACAAGCCTCCCCCGCAGCCTGTCGGCTCGGGGAGGCTTCTCGCGTTAATACTCGCCAGTCGCTAATTACTCTCTCTAGTTATTCGCTGTTGCTCTCGCTAGCTACTCGCTAGTTGCTCGCAGTCACTCGCCGTTACTCGCTAGTTACTCGCTATCCCTCGCCGTTACTCGCCGTTACTCGCTAGTTACTCGCTAGTTACTCGCTAGTTACTCGCTATCCCTCGCCGATACTCGCCGTTACTCGCTAGTTACTCGCTATCCCTCGCCGTTACTCGCTAGTTACTCGCTATCCCTCGCCGTTACTCGCTAGTTACTCGCTATCCCTCGCCGTTACTCGCTAGTTACTCGCTATCCCTCGCCGTTACTCGCCGTTACTCGCAAATTACTCGCTATACACCTCAATCTCATTCACCCGGATATAATCCGGCTGGATAGTTGGACCGCTTGTACCGAGGATTCTCAGCTTCGAGCCGATGACGGCCGGGAACGTATGGGTGCGATGATCGAACGCATTGCCGGCGATCGCAGGCAGGCAATCGACCCAGGCCGAGCCGTTCCAATATTGTATGACGTAGTCCCTAATCGCATAACCTGTCGTCGTGTACAGCTCCACTCTGCTGAACGTCTGCTCCGAGCCGAAGTCCAGCTGTATCCATTCCGGCAGCGCAGTGCCGTCGGTCGCCCAGCCGCTCCAATCCGTCGTCGCGGCGCCGTCGTTCACCTTATCGGCGGAGTAACCGTTGGCCGTATCCGTGTTCGAAGCGGAAGCCGTCGCCTCCCTCGCCATATTGACGATGGATGCCGTATTAAGCTTCACCTGACTGAGCTGCGGACTATACGTCAGCGTTCCTCCAGCGGGGAACTCCACCTTGACGAACTGTGTGCCGACCGGCAGCTTGCTTAGCGTGTACGTACGCTTCGTCCATGCGCCTTCGTTGATCGGCGAGTCCGTATAATGCCAGCCCTGCTGCAGCTCCCAGGTGACGCCGTCCGGCGCCGTATAGATCGAGAAGTTGGCGATGCCAGGCTCATTATCCGTCGCATACAGAGCTGTCAACTGGATATCGGTCGCTTCACTGCGATAGATAACGTATTCCCGCTCTGCATTCGTATTGTCCCTGGTCGCACGGCTGGAATCGCCGAGCGCAGCGCCGTGCGCCGTATCGAAGTACAGGCCCGGGCTATGCGCGCTCACCTTCGACCAATCGTCCAGCTCATCGATGACCGTGGCCGAATTCCATGGCACATCGGATAGCTGCACCTTGCCGAGCTGCGGGCTGTACGATACCGCGCCCCCGGTCGGGAACTTGATCCTCACATAGTTCGTGCCGGCCGGAAGCTGCGTCAGTGTGTACTCGCGCTTGGTCCAGTAACCGCCGTTGATCGGAGAATCCGCATAATGCCAGCCGTCATGCGGCGACCAGGTCGTGCCGTCCGTCGACGTATAGAAGTGGAAATTGTCGATGACCGGCTCCGTATCGGTGGCGAACAATCCCGTCACCTTCGCGCGTGTCGCGCCATTGAGCCAGTAGACGATCGATTGGGCCGCCATGCTGGTGCTCGTCCTCATTGCACGGCTCGCATCGCCGAGCGCGGCAGCGTTCGACTTGTCGATCGCCAGACCGGAGCCGTGCGAGCTCGTCATGCTCCAATCGTTCAATTCATCCGTCATCGTCGTCCCGACGCTCCGGGCGTTCGTGATCTCGTAGAAAACCACGCCATGATGCTCCAGCGTCGGGGTCAGCGTCAGCATGTTGCCCGTTACGGTAGCCGTCGTCGTCACCGGCGTCAGCTCGGCCAGCGACTGATAAGCTCCTTCACGGGAATACCAGTAGTCCCGATCCGCTTGCTGCTTCAAGCTCCGCGGCACCTCCATCGTATATTTCGACCAGGAATAGGAAGCGTCCGTCAGCCCGCGATTCGCCTTGTCGCTCCACCAAGTCGGCCAGAAGTTGCCGTGTGCATCATCCACTACCCACTTCTTGACGGTGACGGCAGTGCCGCTTACAGGCTCAATATTGCGGATCGTTATGGCGGGCGTCTCCCCCGTCACGCTGTTCATATCGTTGTTATGGTTATAGGCCATGACATGAACGGTGCCGGTCGCTTCATCGTAGCCCGCAATGCCATCCACTTCGTTGGACGGGTCGCTCGCTGCCCCCGAGAGCGTGCGATCCAGCCGCTTGTCGCCAACCATTCGGTAGCCAAGATCGGCGATATGCGTGCTTACGGCGGGAACGCCGCCCCACAGCCCTTCCGTACTCAGTCCCCAAGAGGAGAACCAATCGATATTCCAGTCGAGCATCGTCCGGAATTGCTTGGCATCCGAGGAGGCTTGGAAAGTGTGGCCCACGATCCGCGAATACAGCGCTTTGGAATCCGTCCCGGAATTAATGCGTCCTTCGTCAATGCCGTATTTCAAATTCGTCAAGCCGTTCGCCACAGCCCGATTGCGCAGCGTGGCGATCGTATCGATCAGGCTCTTCCCGCCGGGCATCGTGATGCCAGGCTTCAGATCATAGAAGGATGCGGTCAGGAAATCGATCTGCGTGCCGCTGCCGCCGGTTTTGTAATTCGTCCCGTACGGCCCCACCCCGGCGACGTGGTCGATGAAGGAGAGCTCGTCCCACAATCCTTCCGTTACAGTCATGCTGTGCGCGCCTACGGTCAGATTGGCCGCTCCGATTGCCTCCTCCAGCGCCGCTACCGTGTAGTCGTAAACCTTGAAGAAAGCGATCGCCGTCGAATTGGCGCTTATGCCATCGTCGAACCATTCCGGATTCTCGTATTCGGTGAAGACGCCCCATGTCCACGTCTTCACTTCATTCAGGCCGAATTCCGCGATAAGTGCGTCAGCGAGAGCCTTAATATAATTGTAATACGCATCGTAATCGCTGGGCGGCCTCAGATTGGCCTCCATGACGCCGATATGCGGATCGTCCGAATATTTAATCGGAATGTTGCCCGTCTTGATATGAGGCTTCAACCCTTGATCCACGACATGTTGAAGCGCTCCGATCAGCCGCGAGAAATCGTAGTCCGTCTTATTCGATACATCGGATGGATCAACGAACAGATCACGGTTCGTATAGCAGCCCGGGAAGCCGATGTAGCAGCCGCCGGTCGCCGTCATGAACTGCACGTTCTTCACGAACGGATAGTGCGTCTCGAAGTAATCGGAAGGCTGGCCGGCAGCCTTCGTCGTCCAGTCGATCTCATAGTCCCAGGCGTTGATATCGGAGAACTTGTTCTCGATGGCCTGCCCTTGCGCCGACAGATCGAACGACAGCGCGGGTCCTCCGTCGGCGTAAACTTTGTCTTGCGGGGAAACTGCCATAAGCGTCGAACCGGACACAACGAGCGTGCAGCACAAGCAGGCTAGCGTTTTTCTCATTTTCCTTTTCCCCTTTCGATTAGAATATCCGATTTATTTCTGCTGAAGCAAGTCGAAGATCGGCGCAAGTTCTTGCTGCTGCTCCTTGGCCTTCGCCTGCCAATAAGCGAAGATCTCGTCGATCTTATAGTCGTCCAGCCCTGCAATGAACTCGTCCTGCATCTTGGCGAACTCGGCATCGTCCTTCGCAAGCACCAGCTTGAAGATATTCTTGAACGTGTAGCCCTGCAAGTTCGTGCCTTGCGTCTTCAAATCGTCCGGAAGCTCTCCCAGCCGGTACAGGGCGTTCTCCTGGTACACTTTCACCTTGGAGGAGTACAGATCGAACAAGCTGTCCGCATTGTAGTGCTCAAGCATGTCCTTATGAACCGGCTTCAATTGGCGGCTGACCGCCTTATCCGACCATTCGTACAGATTGACCGGCACGCCCGTCTCGGGATCGACGACGCCTGCGCCGAATCCGACGAAGTGATGATACATCAGCGCGCCCGTCCGCTTGTTGAACGCCAGATCGCTTGCGCTCTGCTGCAGGTATTCGTCCGTCGGCACCGGCTTGCCTTGCTCCATCGTCCAGTTCTCGCCCTCCAGTCCGTTCCAGACCGTCCGCGCATTCTCGTAGGAGGACAGCCAGTTCAGCAGCTCCATCGCCTTCTCCGGATGCTTGGCGTTCTTGGAGATGGCGAATGTCCGGCCGCCAGGGGCCAGGTTATTAATGAGCATGAATCCGTCCGTATTCATCGGAGGCAGCGCCACCATTCCCTTATCCGGCATGTCCGCCTTCTCGAAGTTGTTGTTGATGTCCGTCACAAGCCAGCCCGGTACATTATACAGGTAGCGGCCAGACTTCACCTTCTCTTCATACTTGTCCGACTTCTGCGTGAACGACTCCGGATCGAGAATGCCCATCTGGTTCGCTTTATTGTAGAACTTCACGGTGCGCCAGAACATGCCATTCTTGTCCTTCAAATCATTGTTCGGCGAGATCTCGTTCGTCGCGATATCGTAGTATACCGTCCGGTCGCTCGTCAGATAACCTTTGCCCTCTGTGAACGTCAACGTATAGGTTATCGGCCAGTCTCCCCAGCCTTGGCCGTCCGCGAACCAGCCTCCAATTGCATACGCCTTCTGTCCATCTTTGTTCGTCGGCTCCAGCTTCTGCATCTCGGCCAATACGTTCAACAGGTCGGTATCGAAATTCTCCAGCTTCGGATAACCCAGCTGCTTGTACAGATCCCAGCGGATGAAGTTGGCTCCCAGCGGCTGGGTGCCTCCCGTCGTCGCCCCTCTCAGCATGCCGATCGTATACAGCTTACCGTCCGGGCTGACCGTTTTCTTCTGCAGCTCGATCATGGCCTGTCCGCTTGGATCGGATGTGAAGTTGTCGCCGTATTCGGCAAGCAGGTCGTCCAACTCCAGAATCTGTCCCGCCTTCACCATCATCGGAATCTGCTTGCTGGGGTCCGGTACCCAGAACAGATCCGGCAGATCGTTGCTTGCGATCATCGCGTTCAGCTTCTCGCCGAAGTCCGCCCCGACGGCGGTCATGTCCATCTTGATGCCCAGTTCCTCCTCGATCTGCTTCGCGACCGGGTTCTGCATCACCCCGTTCGGTTCCGCTGCCGCAATACTTGCCGCGATCTTGAGCGTAACAGTCTCCTTCTTCTCTCCTCCGCTCTCGTTCGTGCCGACAGACGGAGTCGTATTGCCCTCGTTTCCATTAGAGCACCCTACTACCGCCGTCAACGCCAGCGTGACCGCCAATCCTGCTATCATCTTCTTCTTCATGCCCAATACCCCTCTTTCTTGTCGCTAGTTGTCAATCAGTTATATGAGAAAACCTCTGTCAGAGGCAACTCAACGAAGTATGGCCGCGTTCAAAGCATGAGCTCAACCCGGCATTTCCTCTCATCAGCCTTTAACGGCTCCCAGCATAATGCCCTTGACAAAATACTTCTGCATGAACGGATACACCAGCATAATCGGAATGACCGTGATGACCGTCATCGCGTAGCGGATCGACATCGGCGTCACTCTGCCGCTGCTGGCCAGCGCCGCGCCCTGCGTCGTGCCGGAAGCGCTCGTCCGCATAATATCGGCCATATTTGACTTCAAGTTCGTATACAGCAAGTACTGCAGCGTATTCAGATTGCTGTCGGTGACCAGATAGAAGTTGTCGGCCCACGAATTCCACTGCCCTACGGCGGTGAATACGGCGATGCAGGCGATAATTGGAAGCGACAGCGGGAAAATAATTTTCACGAAAATCGTCCAGACGCCGGCCCCGTCGATCTGTGCCGATTCCTCAAGAGAAGCCGGCAGCGATTCGATATACGTCTTCACCAATATAATGAAGAAGGCGGATACCGCCCCGGGCAGTACGTACAACAGGAAGTTGTTCTTCAGATGCAGCGTCTTCATCAGCATGTACCACGGGATCAGGCCCGAGTTGAAAAACATCGTAATAATAATGAAGCGGTAAATGCCGCTGCGGAACAACAGCTCCTTCTTCGTCACCATGTACCCGACGAACGCGCTGCAGAACACGGTAATAATCGTTCCGACGACCGTTCGCGCCACAGAGATGAAGACGCTCTGGAAGATGCTCGGAATCTGCAGCAGTTGCTCATAGGAGGAGAACGTAAGTCCTCGCGGCCAGAAGTAGACGCCTTTGGCGCTTTCGACCGGGTCGCTGAACGAATTAACGATAATATAATAGAACGGATACGCGCACAGGAATGCGCATACGAGCAGCGTTCCCGAATTGACGAATTGATACAGATGCTCCTTCCACTTGTTGACCATGTCGCTTGTCGATCTCCTTCCGCTCAAATGATGGTTTCCTTCCGTACCGCCTTCGACAGCCAGTTGGCGGACAGCAGCAGAATAATGCTGACGACGGACTTGAATATGCCGATCGCGGTCGAGAAGGCGTATTCGGCACGCGCGATGCCCAGACTGTAAATGTACGTGTCAAGCACTTCCAGCTTGTCGATGTTAAGCGGATTCTGGAACACGTAATACTGCTCGAACCCGTTGCTCAGCATGCCCGAGATGGACAGGAGGAGCAGGACGAAGTAGGTCGGCATCAGGCTGGGAACGGTAATGTACCAGATCTTCTGGAACCGTCCGGCGCCGTCGATATCAGCCGCATGATATAATTCGGGGTCGATGCTTGCGATGGCCGCCAGGTAGATGATCGCTCCCCAGCCCGTCCCTTTCCAAGTGGACACCATCAGCTGGAAGAACCAGGCGTATCCGTCGCTCCCGAGAATGTTCGTGCCCGTCTCGATGACCCCCATCCCGAGCAGCAGCTTGTTGACAACCCCGTCCTCCAGCGAGAAGAACGTGAAGAAGATGGCATACACGAGCACCCATGATATAAAGTGAGGGATGGCGGTAACCGTCTGCACCCACTTGGACATGATGCGGCTCCGCATCTCCGCCAGCATAATCGCGAATATAATCGGCAGCGGAGAGGTCAGTATGCTAAGGAAGCTCATGACGAGCGTATTCCGCATAACGATGCCGAAGTCGTTGCCCCCTTCCATAAGAAGCTTGAAATACTTGAGGCCGACGAATTCCTGCTCCAGCAGAGGCACGCCAGGCGCATAATCGACGAAGGCGTACGACCATCCGAACAACGGCAAGTAGTTGAAGACGAATACCAGAACGATAAACGGCAGGACCAGCAAAAGCATGTTGACTCGATTTTTCATGTTCATCAGCGGTGCTCCTTTCTATGTATCAAATTATAGGAGTGTACGGATAACGCTTACAATTGTAAAGATTGCAGTTCCTTTATAAAAACTATAGGACGCTCCGAAATGGAGCAGGAATGCGAGCTTTGTTGTCAAACTTCTACACCATAGCGGTTCCAAAATACGATCAAGAACGGATGGTGGCGAAACGGTGCGCTCCTTGTTCAACAAATACATTCGAAACCGCTTCTTCAACAAGCTGCTTCTTATGTACTCCGTCATCATCATCGTGACGGTCGGCATCCTTATTGCCATTATTGTGAACAGCATCACCGGCTTGCTCCGGGAGCAGGCGATTACGTACAACAATCAGGTGCTGCAGCTTGTAAGCGATCACTTCCACGACCAGAACAAATACTTGAAGAAAATGATGACCGACCTGTATATCAAAAACGGCTTTGTGAAAACGGAGACGCTGTACGAGGCATTCCATGCGCTGAGCTCGGATGGATCATCGTCTTCCTCCTTCGGAAGCATGAGCGAGCAGCGAGAGCGAGCGGCGTATATTAACCGCTATATGATGAATACCGCCCTTCCGTACGACCTCGACATTCTGGAGATGGTCATGTCGAGCCGTGCGTTCGACTACGAGCTGAACACCACCCGGTATGCATCGGGTGTCAGGCTGGACAATTATTTTGAACAAATTCGCCATCTTCTGAAGACTAGCGTTCCTGCGAACATTAACGAGAGAAAGACGTACTTTCTGCCGGCATTCTCGGCAGCGAACAACGGCAGCTCCATGAATTTATACGGCATATACGATTATATCCGGCATGCGGACAACCCGGCTGAATATGCGGGCTACATGATCTTGACGTACGACACGGAATCGTTCCGGCGCGCATACGAGACCTACCGGAAATACTTGGTCGGCACCTTGCTCGTCTTGACGCCTGACGGAGATGTCATCTATGATTCGTCCGGAGCCTATTACGCACGACCGTTCCCTTATTGGGAGCAAGTGCAGCAATCGTCGGACCGTGCGTTGATCGACCGCAAGCAATCCATTGTCAATGTCAGCAAGGATGACGAATTCGGCTTCATTACCGTCGGCATCATTCCGCTGGACGAACTGCACAAGGGCATTAACCGCATTACCCGAATGGTGCTCGCCGCCGCATCCGTATGCCTCCTGATTACCATTCTGCTGACGGTGCTGAGCACGAACCGCTTCTCGAAGCGGCTGAAGGATGTGCAGCAGCGCATTAAGGAGATTCAGAGCGGCAATCTTGCCGTTCAGCCGGTAACGGGACAAAACGATGAAGTTGCGCTCATCGCACGGAATTTGAATCTGATGAGCAAGCGGCTGGATGAATATATCAAGCGCGAGTTCGTGCTGGAGCTGCGCCGCAAGGATTCGGAGCTGAAGCAGAAGACGGCCGAGCTGTACGCCTTGCAGTCGCAGATCAATCCCCACTTTCTCTACAACACATTGGAAGCAATCCGAATGAAAGCACTTAGCTCGCGGGATACCGAGACGGGTCAAATGATCAAAATACTGGCCAAGCTGTTCCGAAGCAGCATCAAGGAAGAAATGATGATTACGATCCGCGAGGAAATGAATTATTGCCAATCGCTGCTGGAGCTGTATTATATCCGGTTCCAAGGGCGGCTCGACATCGTCTTCGATGTGGAGGAAGCCATACTGGATTACGCCGTATTCCGGCATATACTGCAGCCGATTATCGAGAATTCGATCGCGCACGGCAACGACCTGAGCAAGGACAGCAATGTCATTACCGTCAGAGGCCGCAGGGCGAACGAATATATCGTCATCACCGTCTCGGACAACGGGCAAGGCATGGACGAGGAGCGGCTGGCTGCCGTAACGGAGCAACTGAAGCAGCCTCATGCCTACGGCTCCGCCGGGAGCATCGGCCTGATCAACGTCGCATCGCGCATCAAGCTGCTGTTCGGGGAGGACTGCGGGCTCGCCATCGCGAGCCGGAGAGGAATCGGGACCGAGGTTACGGTAACCATCAAGGCTTTATCGAAGGAGGAGCTCAAGGACTATGTACAAAATACTGATCGTGGATGATGAGCCTCTTATACTGGAAGGCCTGCAATATGTCATCGATTGGGAAGAGCACGGCGCCGAAATCGTAGCAAGAGCCGGCAACGGCGAGGAAGCTCTGACCCTCTTGGAACAGCAGACGGTTCATATCGTCATCACCGATATTAAGATGCCGGTAATGGACGGCTTGCAATTGATCGAACGGGCCAAGAGCCGGGGCATGAATCTCAAGTTCATCGTGCTGAGCGGCTATGACGAATTCGAGCTGGTCAAGAAGGCGGTCGTACACGGCGTCGAGAACTATCTGCTCAAGCCGCTTGAGGAGGATGAGCTGTCGAGCACGCTGCTGAATACGATTGATAAGCTGGAGCATGAACTGCATCTGTCCATTCAGAACAGGCAGAACTACAGCATCGTGAAGGAGAACATTCTATACCGCTGGGTGAACGGGCATATCGGGAACGACGAGCTGCAGAGCCGCGCCGAATTCCTCCATATCGACCTCAGCTGCGACTGCTATATGGCGGGGCATGTTCATATCGCTTCGCGGCAAGCCGCTTCTCCGGCGCCGCCCGAGGCTGCGGACGTAAGATCCAAGCGAGGTCCGCTCTCGTTCGGGGTTCTGAACGTATGTGCGGAGACGATCGGGGGATTCGGCAACTGCATGCTGTTCAGCAGCTTGAACGGCGATCCCATCCTGCTATTCTCCTGGAACGGCCATGACGCTCTGGAGCAGGAGCGGCTGACGGGGCTGCTCGAAGCATGCATAAGGAACGTCAAGACGTATCTCAAGCTTGATATTGCCATCTCTCTAGGCACTACTGTGCACGACTATCAATCCGTACACCTGAGCTATCGCGAGGCATGCCGGACGCAGGAACGCGTGCTGCCGCAGGCCGGAGCGGATGACAACGCCCATCCTATGATGGCCAGAATCATCAAGTATATCGACGAGCATTATGAGGAAGAGATGTCTCTGAAGACGCTGTCCCATCAGTTTCACTTCAACGCCGCCTATCTGGGGCAATTGTTCAAGAAGACGACGGGCGAGATGTTCTCCGCCTACTTGAACCGTGTGCGGATCGAGAATGCCAAGCGGCTGCTGACCGATACGCAGATGAAGGCGGGCGATATCGCCGTGAAGGTCGGATTCAGCAACGTCCAGTATTTCTCGAACGTCTTCCATAAGCTGACCGGATTCTACCCGACCGATTATAAGAAATGGGCCGGCACGGCAGACGGTGCCGGTACGGCTGGCTGGAACGAGGGCATTCGCGGTACAATGTGAGGAGAGATGCCCCGTATCAACATACGTGGCACAAAAATAATAGGGGGCACGATTCGCGCCCCCTCCCGTACTCTACTAATCTTTCCCGATTCATAACTCTAATCGACTCACTATCAAATTATGCAGTCACGTATCTCATTCCAATTATCCTCGAGCCCGAGACCACGCAAATCCGCGATTCCTCCTTGCCGTTCCGCCTCATACATTCTCCAGATGACCCGAAGACCCTGAAGGCTCCCCGGGGCGTCCGTAAGCGGCTTCGACCCTGTTCGAATACAGTGAGCAAAGTGCTTCAGCTCGTAATGCGTCAGCTTGCCCACCTCCTTCATTTCCATCAATACTTCTTTCTCCTGTGCCTCCTTCTCTCCTTCATCGCCAAGTGACTTGTGAGCAACCAGATTCCGATGCACATAGAGCTTACCTTCCGCCAGATTAAATTCCAGCATGCCTTCCGTACAATGTGCATGAATACTGTAGCCTAACCGCGTTCCTCTCGCCCCCCACGTTCCGAAGTGATAACCGAGCGCTCCGCTTTCAAATTCGATGATGGCATTGCTCGTCCCTTCCTTCTCCATCCATGGCGTACCATAATTTGTCCCGAAGTGGATACCCTTAGCCGGTTTTCCCAGAAACCAGAGAAGAAGATCAACATAATGACAGCCATGGCTGAAAAATTGTCCGCCCCCAAGCCGCTTGGCCTGGCTGGCCCAATGACCCTGCTCGTAATACGTATATTGCTCCGTCCAGATCGATATCTGGAAGACATCGCCATATGCCCTTGAATCCAATACTTCCTTCAGCTTGGATACGAGAGGAATAAACCGGATCGGATAGGCCGTCATCAGCACTTTGTTCATTCTCTCCGCAGTATGGATAAGGTCTATACATTCTTCCTCCGTATTGCACAATGGCTTCTCCATAAGAACATGCTTGCCCGCCTCCAAAAAGTATTTCCCCGCCTCATGATGCAAATCATGGGGCAATACGATAAGCACTGCATCTACCTCATTCACGAGGTCGCGATAATCGCTAACCGCAAGCGTTGCTCCAACGGCATCCGCCATAACTTGCGCTCTCTCGAGTACAATATCGCAAGTCGCGGTCACGACGATCTCGCCTTCCAACTCCGCGTAGCTCTTCCCATGACTGTCGGACATATTGCCGCATCCGATGATGCCAAGTCTCAATGGTTTCATTTTTTCTCCTCCAATGCTCTGTTCAATAAGGCAATCAAATCGTTCTCGCCTTCATACTCGACAATTCTCGGCTGAACATCGCCGTCTTGGCGATAGTGAATGGCATAATGATACGGACTGATAATTTCAGGCTTGTCGAAGGACGCTCTATCGCGGATAAATCGGTTCAAAGCACGCTCTGCCCCGTCGCGAATCCGGATACGCGCTTGGTGCGGATGCAGGTGAATAGCGCCATCGTTCCGAATGCGATATTGATCCGTTGTACAGGCTTCGCCCGTGCCTTGCATCACTCCTCGCTTCACGCTGACGGTCTCGATACCGGGAACCAGATCCGATGCTTCGCGAGTAAACGCTTCGTCTCCCGAGCCGAAAATGGGCTGGACATTCATTAATGTGCCTATCATCGCCATCAAGCCGAATTCGCCGACGGATCTTCCATTGATGAACATATCCTTTACGTCAAACCAGCCGGTATGTGCCATGTGCGCTTCTTCCGTACCCGCTTTCGCATGCTGTCCCACCCAGGCCATGGCATCGAAAGACGCGTCTAGCAAGAAGGGATAAGGACCGGGAACAGGACCTCGCAAATATGAAACTCTATCATCCAGTTGAAGCGGATGAATGCCGCCCGCTCCATGTCCATCCACAACTACGATCTCCGTAGCTCCCGCTGCGTAAAATCCTTCGATTGCGGCATTCGCCTCCGCCGTCAGCAACGACTTGCCCAGTTCGTAATAATTCCCTTCCCGCGTGGCCCACTCGTCAAAGCCGACAATACCGGCCACACCTTCCATATCCGTCATCAGAAATATCTTCATGCCACAACACCGTCTTCCTCAGTTATTTTGATCTCTATCGATTACCTTTTTCCGGCGAATCGTTCCCGATATTCGGAAACGGAAAGTCCGGTACATTTCTTGA
This sequence comes from Paenibacillus sp. J5C2022, assembly GCF_025567625.1. Lineage (GTDB taxonomy): Bacteria > Bacillota > Bacilli > Paenibacillales > Paenibacillaceae > Pristimantibacillus. The sequence continues at coordinate 85,776 of NZ_JAOQJC010000008.1, forward strand.
ACGTTTTAGAGAAATACGACGGGTTTTGAAAGCCGACCAAATAACCTACCTCATAGCACTTGCAGGATATATCCTCCAGCAACTGCTTGGCCCGCTCAATTCGATATTGCATCAAATACTGCACGAAGCTCTCCCCCGTCTTGTCACGGAACAACCGACTCAAGTAATCGGGGTTCATCATCAGCGACTCTGCAATTTCCTGCAGCTGCAGAGGCTCCCGATAACGATTGGCAACAATTGCTTCAATTCTATCGACGATCCTTCCCTTGCCCGGCTTCTGGCGCTCTCGAATGACTTCAGACATAGTCTGAGTCGAAGCGATCACCCAGTGACGCAGTCTGTTCAGATGATCCCATCCTTCAGGAATCCCGTAGGCATTCTTCTCCAGTTTCAACTGTCTGGAAGCGTATAGCACCATCCCGATGCAGCGTTCGATAACGCGGGAAGGCGCAATGTCCGTGCGCTCACTCAGTAGCTTGAACAAAGTTTCTACAAACTCAGTCGCCCTTTCAGCGTCCCCGCTCTCGACAGCTTTGAACCATGACTTCTCTATTTCCTCCATTAAGGAAAGGACCGACTCGTCACTTCCACTTCCTTCTCGTGCAGATGGATGAAAGAAAATGATCGGTCTGCTATCGAAAAAACTGACTTTCAATGCATGAAGAGATTGGCTGAATGAATTTCTCAATGCGGTTATTTCATCGACGGATTGTCCGATTCCGATATGAGCGGATGCTCCTTCCAGCTTCACAATATCAATCATTTGACAGGAGATTGCCTCCATTGTATTGCGAACCGTTTTGTCTTCGATGCCCTTCATCCGTATTGCAATAATAATCCGATTCTTCTCATCGATTAGTGACGGGGCTAGCAAGTGTCTGGAAATCAAATGATCGATTTTTTCTCGAATGACTTCCAAATTAACTTGAGACTGCTTCTCTCGCATAATTTTGATCGTCATACATATGCAGATTTCTTCTGCCGCAAGACCTTCTGGCATACGTTCCGTCGGATTCTGCGAGGTTGTCAGCAATTGCTTCAGCCACTGCTCCTGTTCTCTGGCTTTGCCGAATCCAATCAGTTTCTTCTCGATTCGCTTGCGGTCCAATTCTTCTTTCAAGCCGTTCATCTTCGTTAGCAACTCCGTAAATTTGGTCGGCTTCAGAAGATAGTCGAACGCTTTCATTTCTAGCGCCCTCTTCACATAATTGAACTGATCGTAACCGCTCAGGATGACGACTTGCGTCTCTTTATTTCTGCATTGTATTTCTTCAAGCAGCATCAAGCCATCCATAACCGGCATTCGAATGTCGGTCAGGAGCACATCAGGATAGCCCTGGATTTCCATCACCTTCAACGCTTGCGCACCGTTGGAGGCTTCACCTGCCACTGTATAGCCAAGCTCGCTCCAGTCAAGAATTTCCTTCAATCCTGTTCGAATCTTCTCTTCATCGTCAACAATAAACAGTGAATACATAGCGGTCACCTCTATTATTTAGCCGATTGATCCGAATTATCGCTAGTGATAACCGGAAGCCTGATCTGGATAGTTGTACCGATATCAACAATGCTATGAATAGCAATACCGTATGACCTGCCAAAGTATAATTGAATGCGTTCGTGAACGTTGCGCACCCCAATTCCAGTAGAGGGGCTCTCTGCCCAATCGCGGATTGAATAACGAATCTGCTGAAGCCTCTCATCCGGAATACCGGCGCCATTATCCATAATTTCGATTAATATGCCCTCTTCCCTGACCCGCCCCCTTATGGAAATTAATCCATTATCATCGATTTCTTCAAGCCCATGATAGATGGCGTTCTCAACCAACGGCTGCAAGATGAGCTTTACTGTGCGGCAGGATAACACTTCGGGAGCAATATCCCATGCGACATCGAATTTATCGTTATATCTCTCCTGCTGTATGAACAAGTAATTTCTAAGATGATTGAATTCGTCTTCGAAAGTAACAATCTCGTTGCCTTTATTGATGCTGAATCGCAGCAGATCGGACAACGCCGTCACCATATCGCTAATCTTGTTCTGCCCGCGCGTCATCCTTAACGCTTCCCAATTGATCGATTCTAATGTGTTATACAGGAAATGCGGATTAATCTGAGCCTGCAATGCGACAAATTCCGCTTCTCTCCGCTTCAATCCCTGTTGATAGTTATCCTCCATCAGCTCGGAGAGACGCTCCATCATCACATTGAATCCATCGGCCAACCGTTCCATTTCATCACCGGTCTTTAACGTAAGGCGTACATCGTTGTCGCCGGTCGCAGCCTGATTCATAACCGCAATCAACCGTTTTATTCTGACTATGATCAAGCTTAAATAATGGTAGAACAGAAGCCCAATAATGAGAAATTGCAGAATCAGAAGACTGGAGGACAATACTCTCATTCTCTCAATCGGTTCGATGGCCAGCGACATAGGAACGCCCATCACGGCTTTCCAGTCGTTGAACGAGATCGCACGGGAAACAAATATGCGATCGTCAGTCCGCGAGCGCACCAGATCCAGGCTCTGACCAAGAAGCAATTTATTCTGATGAGAAACAACTTCCCCGTTACGATCGACAATAAATAGCAGCAATTGAGGATCTTCAGCGGATGCGTAAGCTTGCTGCAGCAGAAATTCATTAAAATGAAGAAACAAATAGCCAATAGGTTCGTAATAAGACGCTTTCGAATAATTATCCAATGCGACCAGTCGAGCCCCCATATTGACATATGACGATCCGCAGCCCGTCGAAATGACTGCCCACCCGGTATAGAGTTGATCGGGAATATCTTCCGTCGCAAGCCGTTGCGCATTCTCAAGTCCGATACAGCCTTCCGAATAGACCGGCCGCTTATACCTGTCCAGAAGTGTGATACCCGTTATGCCGCTGCTCAACTCCGTTACGTTGCCGGTCAATTTCGCCACCTCATTCCTCCAGGAGACGCCAGAGATCGATTCTTTGTCGAGATTAGCCATCAGACGATTCAACTCCGTATTGCCGAAGAAATAAGTTAGCAATTGTCGGTGATTATCCATCTCGAACTGGATCTTGTAGCTGATCCACTCCAGTTTGTTGGAATAGAAGTTTGCCGTCTGCTTCTCGATGATCCTCTCCGCTTCGGCAGTTAATGAAAGCAATAGAACGGCAACCGGAATTGAAATCAGCCCCCCATATAGAAGGACAATCCAGATCCGCCGAGTAAGTAAGCGCTTCCACCTTGATGGATCGACACGAACGCGCTGTTGAAATTGATCCTTTCCCTTTATAATCTTGGAGACTGACCATTCGATTTTAAGCAGCGGCAATGTAAGCCTATTGGATACGAAAGAGGAGAAGAGCATGACAACTAGCAAGCAAAGTACCCCAATAATGAGAGTTTGACGGAATAACGACTTCCACTCAAGCGAGAGCTCATTCGCCTCGATAAATCCGGCTAAATGCCAGTCCGCAACAGTGGAAAGCATGCTGACGTAGTAGCGCTCTTCGTTCTCATTCAGTACAAAGTCCCCTTCTAGAAGCTTATCGATTGGCGGAGACCGGTCTATCCAGCCCACCCCTTCCGGCGTTTCGCCATGCTGATAGATGAAGCTGCCGTTGCTGGACACGAGTTGAATCCCGAGCTTGATATCAGCGAATACATCTTCCCAGATCGATTGGCGCAAATGGACGACGAGCGTACCAAGCGGCTTCGAACGCCCCGGATCTTGCACATGAACGAAATAGAGCAGCCCTTTATCGTTCTGCTGTCTCGTGAAGTTCGGCTCCAGATCGCTCTGTACCCGCCAGCCGTCATTCCTTCCATCCAGCAGCCGGGTTATCTCCTGTGATCGCAATCGGCTGGAGTACACATCCTCGCCTGTCGAGATCCGGTAAGCGGGAGAGTCGAAATGCTCCACAATTTCCACATAATAAATTTGCTTATTGAACTTGAGCACATAATCGCTCAATATCGCATTGACATCGGCAATGAAGCTTAGATCGGACCCCACTTGGGAGGGCGTTCGACTGGCTTGAAGCAGTTCCCTCAGTCTGGGATTAGATGCTATCCCGTCGGCCTCGCTGCTTATCCGATCAAACAACAGCTCCAGGTTGCCGCTGATCGCATTTAACTGGGAACGGTTGAGCATAGACGCATGCTCCTTGATTTGAATAGAAACAAAAATGTAAGCCAGCAGGCTGGTGAGAGAGAAACAACATAGGAAAATCATTACGGCGTATAGCGTCAACTTCACTCTGATTTTCTTTCGCACCGCAGCCTCCCCAAAATCCTTGTTGATTAAAGGAAATCGTTCAGTTTCTCATATCGCCTACCCTTTCACGCCTGTAAACGTGAAGCCTTTCATAATATACTTATTGAAAAATACAAGCAGCAATAAAATCGGAATAACGGAGCTGACCACACCGGCCATTATGCCCGGGTAATTGATTCGGAAAACATCATCGGCCATGACCTTCAAGCCGATCGGGATCGTATACAGCTCCGGCGAACGAATAAATAATAGCGGGGATTCGTAGTCATTCCATGTCGAAATGATCGTCATCGTCAAGAGAGTGGCTATTGCAGGTCGAATCATTGGCATAGCAATGCTCCAGTAAATTCTCGCATGCCCGGCTCCGTCAATCCGTGCCGCCTCGCATAACTCGTCAGGAATGGCGGAGAAAAACTGCTTGAGCAGAAAAGTGCCGAATGCCGTTCCGAGAAAGGCATGAATCCATAATGAAATATGCGTATCAATAAAGCCCATGTGACGATAGACCATAAAAGTAGGCAGCATAATGACCTGGAATGGGATCATCATACTGGATATTTTTAATAAAAACAATACATTCCTGCCCCAAAAGTTGATTTTGGCATAAGCATAAGCCGCAATCGAACAGGAGAAGTAAGTGCCAACCAGCACAATCGCCGCAATCTTTATTGAGTTCAGATAAAGCGTTCCGAACGATACGCCGATTAGCGAAGCTTTCCAAACGTAGATGTAGCCGTCGAATTTCACAGGATCGGGAATCAATTGAATGGGAAATGAGAACACTTTCCCCGGCTCCTTAAATGAAGTGGAGACCATCCACAGGAAAGGAAACAGCATACTTATCGCAATTATATAACTGATAATGGCGCGAATCCATTTTACCATTAATAATTCACCCACTTTTTCTGCCCATACCATTGGACCAGCGTAATGATCAGAATGATTAAGAACAGCATCCAGGCCATTGCCGATGCATAACCCATCTGGGTATGCACGAAGGCCGTCTTATAAATATAGAATCCGATTACTGTACTGGCTGTACCTGGACCGCCGCCGGTCATGATCTGAATATTGGACCACATCATAAATGAATTAATTACCGAAATAATGAGAATAAAAAACGATACTGATGAGGTCATCGGGATTGTAATATATACAAATTGCCTGAATCCTGAAGCGCCATCAACGGATGCTGCTTCATACATCTCCTTCGGAACGCTTTGCAAGCCCGCCAGATACAGGAGCATGTTGTAGCCTAGCCCCTGCCAAGTTAACATCAGAATGATTGCCGGCTTAACCCAGGTACTGCTGCCAAGCCACTTGGGTGGATTATCGATACCCAGAAACATAAGAAACTCATTCAACACCCCCATTGTCGGATGAAACAATTGGAACCAAATTAAAGAGATGCCGACAAAGCTTGTAATATAGGGCAAATAAATCGTGTTCCTGACCAGCAGATTGCCCGGAAACTTGCCATTCAGGAGTACCGCGCTGCCTAGAGCCAGCAGCATTTGCAGTGGAATAAAAAGAATGAAAAAGAGATTGTTCGAAATGGACGAAAGGAACCAGGGATCTTGAAATGCACTTAGAAAATTGGTCAGTCCGACGAATCGAATCTCTGACAAAGGCGACAACATATCCCAATCGGTAAAACTGACCGTCAAAGAGAACAGGACGCCAAAACAGGTAAAAACTCCAAATCCGATTAAATTGGGAAGAACAAACAAATAACCGGTTAACGTTTCTTTCAGTTGCCTTTTTTTCATCATCTGTTAGGATTCCTCCAGCCTGGGAAGGGATAGGACACGCTGCCAACTGAACGCATTGTGTCCCCTTCGCCTAAGTGCTATTGCTTCTCTCTCTCATAGATAGCTTCGGCTGCCTTTTGTGCATCGTTCAGCGCCTTTTCGATTTCCTTCTCACCCGCCAATACCAATGTCAATTCTTTTCTAAGCTCCTGCAGCATCAAGGCTGAATAAGGATAGAGGGACCTGTATTTCGGGAAGATGGCGACAAGAGATGGGTCCAGCGCTTTGGCATACAGTTCATCCCTTGCCTTACCTTCAACCAGTTGCCCGTCCTTCCCCGGGTAATAACGCCAATCCTTGACCAATTGCTCCCGATTGGCATGCTTCCAGGCCGGTATACGATGTGCGACTTTGGCGGACAGCTCCAGTCCTTTGGTCGTATACCACTTAAGGAATTCGAATGCCTCTTCAGGATGCTCCGAAGCTCTGGCAATAGAATAAGAGGTGACGATCGTCGTAATTTGATTGGCTGGACTATTCTGATCCCAACGCGGCATCTTAAGCAATCCTATCCAATCGTTCTCGTCAGCTTCTTCGGGAAGTTGACCGCCTACCCTGAATTCATCCATCGCCAGCAAGTTGTTCGAAGCTGCCAATGTTGTGCCGATCTGACCGCCGAATACGCCATATACCGCACTAAGCGAGGTAGCCTGAATATCGGCATCGGTCGGCATGGATTGGTCGATGAAGAGCGCTTTATGATACATTTCAGCCGCGCTTTTCAGAATCGGCGAGTCGATGTTCGGCTTGCCGTCCTCAGTGACAACGTCCCATCCGCCATATGTCGCCAGATCGAGAATGCCTGCATAATTGTATTGCCAATGCATCCCTCCATACACGGATACTCTCTTCCCGTCTTTCTGTGTCAACTGCTTGATGACATCAAAGTAATCCGCATAGGTCCATGTGTTATCGTCCGGCAATTGGACACCCGCCTGGTCGAATACTTTTTTATTGTAGATGACACCGCTTGGAGACAGGATTTTGGCAATGCCGTATATATCATCTCCGACCATCGTTGCCCTTCCGTATTCTCCGAATTCGTAGAGATAATTCATGCCAGCTTGCTCCAAGCTGTCATTCAGCCGCAAATACATCTTGTCAGCCTTATCGTAGAACATGTCCCGTTCCATCATAGCGATGTCAATCTTCTCGCCGCCGGCCAGCGCCGTTCTGATCTTGTCCCAACCGTCGGCGCCGGTCAGAACCACGATTTTGACTTCAATGTCGGGATGCAGTTTATTCCATTCCGGAATAATCGCATCGTACTCCATCTTGTCGTAATCCGAGACGGTGTAGAAGTGTAACGTGACCCGCTCTTGATCCTTGGATGGCGTATCCGTTCCGTTACTGTCTTTTCCATTCGCCTGCTTTGATGGTTCCGTGTTGCCGGCATTGTTAGTGGCGCATGCGGACAGCAGAAGTACGAATGCACTGACGAGCAGTATGGATGTAATCCTTTTCAAAAACACAGACATAGACCTTCCCCCTTGTGAATTGGATAGATGTTGGTGCTCTTATATCGTACCTTTCCTTGACAAGTTGCGTACATCAAGGCATCTTACATTTCTGACAACAATCTTACTTGTCCTTCCGCCCATCATTTTTCTGCGGACCATGTCATTTCCGTACTAAAGAAGTAAGTTTTGTTTCTTGTCAATTCGACATTGTAAGCGCTTTACTTATATTGTACATCAATCCACAAACGCGAAGAGGAGTGAAAAGATTAATGAAGCAACAGCTTGTCCGGACAGTATTCCTATTGTTGTTATGCTTTTGTCTGCTTATGCCAATGATCCCGTTCCCTTCATTCGCAAGCGATTCAAGCCTTGATTTATTGCTGGTGGAGGAACAAGCCTACAATTATGGACGTGGCAGCTCCGAATCTGAGAACGGCGGCAGTATCGGCTGGGGGGAAGCGTATTTGTTCAACGGCTTCGCCAATGCATATGATGCGACGGCTGACAATCAATGGTTGGACAAGATGGAGGAGCATGCCGATCGGGTTATCGCCAGCGCTCAAGATCTTGATGGCGATGGTTACAAAGGCTGGCCAGACCCGAGCGCCACACACTGGCTGTTGAAGAACAACGACTTTGCCGTTGCCGGATCCAAAATCGGCGCCGAAGAGCTCGTGATCAATGGGGGATTCGAGACGGATGCGGACAATGATGGCATACCCGATGGATGGACGCAGCAAGGCAATACAAGTAAATCGGGTCGCTCCGTCAATAACGGCGATAAGCTGGAAGGGCTTGCCGGGGCTGTAGTCGAAACGGATGGCGCTCAACAAAACAGACTGGTTCAAACGTTGCAGGGACTGGAAGGCGGCAAAGCGTATACGGTCACCTTCTATGCGGGAGTACAGAACGAGAAGTCCAATGGACGGGTGGAAATCTACAATGCCAACAATCACACCGTTATTTCCGAAATGCTCATTCATCACGTCAATTATGAGATGTTCGTTCTTCAGTTTACTGCGCCCAGCTCCAACCAAATTCAGATCAGACTTGGACTTGCAGAGTACGGCACGAATGGATTGAACGTCCACTTCGATAACATAAGCGTTCGAGAAGCGGACTTGCCGCCCTACGATCATATTCTGAATTTGAGCTTCGAAGAGCAAGATGGACACGACTCTACCTTGCCCCAATACTGGACGCGGATAGAAGGCTCGAATACGGCGGCAGTCCGAATTGCCGCGGGTTACAATCAATCCCGCATCGGTGAGCGCGGATTGCGGATCGATTCGGGAGCTGCGAGTTTCAACGGCGCTGCTCAATCGTTCTGGTATAAAGAAACGGAGAGCTACACGCCAAGCGGAAAATACGTTGTAAACTTCTATGGTCGTGTAGACGACCCGCATAACCCTGGCATTGTACGCATCATGAGCGGAGGAACCTCAATAGCTGCTTTCACCTTCAACAATACGAAGTGGGCATTGCACCGATTCGCCTTCACCGCCCCTTCCATTACCGGTCAGGACCTCAAGGCGCAACTGTCTCACGAACAGCTGGATGCCGATCGGCGAAGCGTATATTTCGACAACGTATCGATCAAAGCCATCTCTCAAACCGATGCGGCAGGCTGGGTTCGCAGTGTCGATACCACTTCCGAGCAAGCCTATCGTACGAATGATCCGGATATCGCCGACTTGACGACATGGGGATATCATCTCACTCATAACGGCTCGCATAATCCGAAAATCTCTCAGCGTATCTACAATTATGAGACGAATCAGCTTCATGGCTTCTCCATTCGCGCCAGACTGTCTCCCGGAACGACTGGCAATATGCGGATATACGATGAGACGGCAGATCAAGTGCTGGCCAGCAGGACGCTGACAATGGATCATCATCCGCAACGATTAGTCTTCACTGCTCCGAATGATGCCAACCATGTGCTGCAAGCGGAAATCTACATAAGCGACGGTACCGAGGGGCAATGGCTTACCATCTTCAAGGATATCGAGGGCATCTCGCCAAAGCTGGACATCTTGCATGAGGATGGCCTGATCGGCGCTATGCTCCTTGGCTTCGTACAGCGTGTCTACGATGATCCTCGTCTTCATGAAAGCTATAAAGCCAAGGCGGATCAATATCTCGCCTTCGTCGCTTCGAACCTGTTCCGCAAGTGGGACTCGCTATGGGTCCAGCTCTCGGGAACGGACGGAAGCAATAACGGTACGGGCGTCTATAAGCTTCCGTCTGGCAACGCGACCGAATGGTATCCGTCTCGCAGCGAGAATCACAACCATTACAATATTTACGCCCAGATGCTGTACAAGCTATACGAAGCAACGGAGGGCATCTCCGCCTATGCCGCTGACAGACCATTCTACAGGAGCCGCGCCAACGACATGCTGCGTATATTCAAGAGCAAGCTCAGGCCGAACGACATCCTTGGCTCTGCTTATGAATGGAATTATTGGGACAACCTCGGCCCTTGGGACGATGGGCTGTATGTCAATCAATGGAACGACAACGAAAGCCCCGATTACCCTTGGGGGCTTGACAATCTGTCCCACGGCGCTGCTAACCTTCCTGCGGTATTAAGCGCGTATCGTAACGGGAATGTGTTCGACGACGCAGATATGGCGAAATTCACGGCAACATTCACGGATGTTCTATGGAACCAGAATCTCGCATTCCCCATTCTAGGTTACAATATCAACCATAACGGCGGCGATCATCCTTATGTCAACGCTCAAATTGCGCGCAGATCGTATCTCCACCACTGGACGGACTTGATCGAATTCGATCAGCAAGTATGGAAGATCGCCAATGCCATCTGTCAGCAGGATGATTGCTTCTACGCTCCTTCCAATCTGTTCAAGTGGAACCGCAACAAGACGATTAATCCCGGATTCGAGCTGGTTGGGCAACACGATTCGACGCTTCCCAAAGGATGGCTGCGCTGGAATGCAACTGCCTCCAATGTATACTTGGTATCGGACGGCGATGCCTATATCGGCAATCGTTCCCTGGCTGTTAAAACCAATGGGAAGACCTCTCAGGGACTGGAGCAACCGATCATTCATTATGAGCCAAATACGGACTATGTGGTATTCTACAGCGGCAAAACGGACGGCGCCGTACAGGGCAAAGTCGAAATCGTCGACCGAACCGCAGGCATTACACTAGCATCCGATACTTTCTCGCATACCTCTTGGAGGGATCGCTCAATTGCCTTCCGAACGCCGGCCGAGGATGGACACGACATCAGAATTCGCTTATATCAATCCAACGCAAGTCCGATGAACAGAGTCGTCTACTATGATGAAGTGAAGGTGCTTCCCGCCAGCTTCAATACCGCTATCCCGAACGGCAGCTTCGAGACGAACGATATGTACGACGATACTTTGCCGCGCTATTGGCAGAGGAACGCCGGGAATAGCAGCGGCCAGTCCGGCATCGATGCTACGTCTGGCGCTGCAGGTAAGCAGTCGCTTCATCTGGTGTCCGGGACAAGCTCTGTGAGCAAGCTCTTCTACGAGTGGTTCGGGTTCAGGCCGGGGGCAGTCTACGATGTCAGATTGAAAGGAAAGACGAATACGTCGACGGACAATGGAAAAATTCGAATTTCGAGCCTGAGCGTTGCAAATATAGAGACCGAGGTTGCCACCGTTGAGATGAGCGGCACCGATTGGACCGACTACGCCTTCAGCTTTACAGCGCCGACCAACTACAAGGATAGGCTGATCGTGTCCTTCGAGCTGGACGGACAACCAACGTCGGAGTTATGGGCGGACGATCTTGTCATCTCCCTGAAGCCGATCAGTATCCCGAACGGCAGCTTCGAAACGGCGGACCCGGTTGACCAGACGCTGCCCCGTTACTGGCTGCGCAATGCTACTAATACGAGCGCCGAAGTCGGTATCGATTCGACAGCTAGCACTTCCGGAACCAACTCGATCCAACTGACATCCAGCACGAGTCCCGCCATCAAAATGCTCTATTACAAATGGAATGACTACCAGACAAACGCATCCTATAATGTCTCGTTGAAGGCAAAGACCGACTCAGCGGCAACGAAAGGGAGATTGCAAATTGTAGACGTCACCACCTGGGCAGAGCTTGCCAACGTAGAACTGAGCGGCACCAGTTGGAACGAATACAACTTCTCCTTCACGGCGCCATCAGTCGATAACAGAAAGGTCGAGATCTATATTAAGCTCGACGATTCCCAAGTCCCGGATCATAGGCTGTGGGTCGACGATCTGAACATAACCCTGAAGCCGACCGTCCCGAACGGAAGCTTCGAATTACCGGACCCGACCGACAGTACCTTGCCCCGTTATTGGCAACGCAACGGCGGCAATACGAGCAGCGAAGTCGGCGTTGACGACACCGCAAGCACATCCGGACTTCAATCGCTGCACTTGAAGTCCAGCTCCAATCCTGGTAATAAGCTTCTCTACTATACTTGGAACGATTTCACTCCGGGAGCGATCTATGAGGCCAAGCTGAAGGGAAAGACCAATGCAGCCAACACGACGGGCAGAATGCGCGTCGTAGATACAACAGCCTGGACAGAGCTTGCTAATGTGGCAATGAGCGGAACCAATTGGACCGGCCACAGCTTCCGCTTTACCGCTCCTGCCGACCATACACATCAAGTGGAGATCTTACTGGAGCTTGACTCCTCCACCGTGGAGGGTCACGAGCTCTGGATTGACGAACTGGTCATCTCCGAGATTCCGACAGTTGTTCCGAACGGAAGCTTCGAGATCCAGGACCCGGTCGACAGCACCTTGCCTCTTCACTGGCAGCGGAACGGCGGAATAGCGGAGAGTGGAACCATTATGGCAGATACTACGGCCAGTACGTCCGGGAGCCGATCTGTGCATCTGATCACAAGCACAAGCGCCGCCTTCAAGTTTCTATACTATGATTGGAGCGGATTCAACCCCGGCTCGACGTATTATATAAAGTTTAAAGCTAAAACGAATGTAGACAGCAATGGAGAAATCAACACGGGAAGAGTCATCGTTGCCGATTCCACCTCTTACTTGGCGAGTGAAGCAATAAGCGGCACTGACTGGAGAGAGTATGCTCTCAACTTTACAGCACCCGCAACCGGTGGGTCAAGCCTTCAGTTCCGCATCCAGATTGACGATACGTTGGACGGTTCCGGTCAGCCTATACCCGGTCATGAACTGTGGGTCGACGAGATGATCGTAACCGAGCGAAGCGAGTAATCGAACATACAAATACTTGATATCGGGGATACGAAAGGAAGTTATCATATGCCATTAAGAGCAGGTGTAAGCAAACGCGAAATTACAACAGACGCTGGAGGAACTCGGGTATCCGACCCTCTATTCGCCAAAGCGCTAATTCTGGATGACGGGAAAACGAAACTGGTCATCATCTCCATGGACGTGATTGCCATAGGAGGGCTGGGAGATGTCTCAGACGAATTCCTCCCGAGGCTCCGGCATCGCATTGAGACTGAATTGCACATTCCCGGCTGTTGCGTCCTTGTGAACGCTTCCCATACGCATCCGCAAGGCAGGCTGTTATGCGACGACGAGGAGCAGATTGAGCGAACGTTCGATGCAGTTCGCACAGCCATGCAGAATATGATCATGGTAAAGGCAGGTTCCGGTATCGGGCACGAGGATCGAATCGTTGTCAACCGTAATTTAACGATGAAGAACGGCTCCCATTGGTCCATCCGCTATGCTCATCCAGGTCCTCAAGACAATGAAGTGGCCGATATTGGCTCCATCGATCCGGAGATCGGGTTAATTCGCATCGATCGAATGGACGGCCAGCCTCTTGCTGTTGTTTTCAACTACGCCTGTCATCAGCTGATCGGTGTTCCGGATCAGGGCATCACCGCCAACTACTCCGGATTTGCCTGCAAAGTTATAGAAGAAAATCTTGGGAACGGTGCCATGGCTCTCTTCCTCCAAGGGGCGGGAGGAGATATTCTCGAGGTGTACTTCAAGGATGTGAACCGTCCTCGAAACTGCGAGCATACAGGTACGATGCTCGGCCTGAGCGCTCTGCGCGCTATCCGAACAATTAAGACCTCGCCTGCGGAGCTGCGCGTCGTATCGGAGCGTGTACAGCTGCCTCGGCGTAAGGATATCCCTCAAGTCATCGAGAGCCGATTGTTACAGCAAGCAGAAGTGCTGGAATCCATGACCACTACATGTCTGGACTTCAAATCCTTTCTTCCCCTCTATCTGAAATACAGTCTGAATGCTCACTATCCAGGGGATCATCTGTATCGTTATTGGCAGGAGGAGCGTATCGGGTCAAGGGAGTTGACCTTGATGGACGATCATAACCGGCACAATCTGGATCGATACTTAACGAATATTCACAACATGGAGAAGCTGATACGAATACAGGAAGACATTTCCACACTTACGAAACATGTGGCCATGAACCGCGAAGCCGGCTATGAGGATATCGATACGGAAATTATGGGTGTCAAAATCGGAGAGTGCGCTATACTGACTGCACCTGCAGAGTTATTGGTAGACGTCGGTCTTCGTCTCAAGAGCGTATCTCCTTACGACCACACGATCATTTCAGCATTTACGAATGGCTACTATCACTATGCTGCTCCTGTCGACCACTATGCCAAGGGCGGGTATGAAGTGATGGAATGCATGCTCTCACCGGAATGGCAGTCTATTTATGAGACGAAAGTAGGCGAGATACTGCAGAAGCTGCTTTAGCCATCCCCTGCAAGCCATCCATGCTGGTCCTGTGAAACGGGCTGTCCCGAAGTCATTACTGACCGAGGGACAGTCCTTTAGTCATTTTGCAAGACCAAAAAAAACGTTCCCTCGCAAAATGGCTGTGCGATCAACCATCTGCGAAAGGAACGATTTCTTTTACAGCAACTTGATTCTATCTTTGAAGCGACTGACGAACCTGTTGTTCAATTCGTCGCCTCCAGCCGCATTTCCGCTCATCCAGATGGGTGGATGGACACCCTCCCGAGTCAACAATTGTACGGTTTCGGCTACTAATACATTCAATAAAAACGCATTGGCGAAGGTTGAGATCGCACCGATTCGCTGCTCCATTCCATCGAGTTTCAATATGGCGTCGCCTACAGGAACCTTGCAGTCCAGCACGACATCGACGAGATTGTGCAGATTTTGTTGGGAGGGATGGCGCGCAACGTGGTTGGCCGGTGTCTGCTCCGCATGCCTCACCGAAGTCACTCCGATCGTTGTCACCCCTCGCCTCTTGGCTTCAAGCGCCGTATCGATCGTAGCAGCGTTAATCCCGTATGCGTTAACGATGATAAGCAGATCTCCTTCCCGCAAGCCGTAGTTCTCCATCACGATATTCGCGTATCCGGGTGTACGCTCCATAGCCATGGAGCGTAACGCGCCGCAGCTGAGCAAGGTGCCCTCATCAAGAATAGCGCTAACATGCATTAACCCGCCCGCCCGAAAGAAAATCTCCTGGGCAGCAAGGTTGGAATGTCCTCCAGGTCCGTATACATATACGATCTCGTCTTTCTTGATCTTGTCCGTCAGCATGTGCGCCGCTTGTAGAACCGAGGGATATTCCTCACTGTGAATGAGCCGCAGATGATCTGTTACCGCATCCAAATATTGTTCAGAAAGCGTTTTCGTCATAACCGTCGCCCCTTTACCCTTTTATTCATCTTGCCATTGAAGCAGATTTCGAATTCCATCTTGAATCATTCGTTCGATCTCCTGCGAATATGTCGCAGGCAATCCGAAGTACATATAAGAGTCCATGCTTTCATATCCGCCTTCTTCAAGCTGCCGTGCTGTCGGTATATAACCGATCATGCCGTTGCTGTAAGCTACGGGAAGCACCTGTCCGGCATACATGCCTTTGACATACAAGCCATATGCAGTGACGACTTCTCCGTTCATCGCCAGGAAGGACAAGCCCTCGGCAATACGAATCACATTCATGGCGAAAGGCACAGATGGCGCCATGCGCGAATCATCGTCAATAAGCATACGGCTCCATTCTCCTATCAATCCGTCCTCCTGTAATGAAGCAAGTAGACGAGCTCTGTCAGGAAGTTCGGTAAGAGGAAGGCATATAACACTTGCCCTGCTGGAAACGGCACACAGCTCCAAAGGTTCAAACTTGCCCTGCTCCAGCACCTTCGCGACCTCCTCGCATAGCATACCGCCTATTCGAATGACATCCTGATTATCTCCTCTGAAGAATTCACCATCCTTCACCAATCCCGGTCTGACGTCACCGCAACACCCCTGCAGGAACATAGCAACGGAGCCGGGACAGAACTCTTTCTCCAAACGCTCCATAGCGATACCGGGAAATTCTGAAGATATTCTGGATTCGTCAGAGGTCGTCGGATGACAGGCATAGTGAACAATTAGCGCTTTCACCCGCTCGTTGCTCGTTAGGAAGCGGATCACATGTACTTCTTGATCCACTGGCTCAGATTCATTGGGTCCCATAATGGTACAACCGTCCACTTGAATGCGTCGATTCATCGCGATGTGGCATTCTCCTATTCCACGATCAATACGCACTTCCTCCATGCATTGGAACGCTTCTTCGATACTGGCAAATAATTGCTGTTCCAAATAGGTTACGTAAGTTATGTCGAATTCACCTAAGCATGAGACGAACCTGCGGCTGGTCTGCGGTCCGGAGTGCGTATGTGTCGCATTCAGCAGGACGGCCGATGGGGCAATTCGCCAACGCTCCGCGATGCAGGCGAGCAGATCATGTATCCGATCCGAACACCACCATATGATATCCGCCGATACGAGGAGTGCCGTCTCGCTTCGCCCGGAACAATCTTCCGTGCGGAGTACATACACGCGAATATACAACGGCTGCGCAATTCCCGTGGAATGACCGTCGCGAAACGAAAAACCCGCCAATGGCAATGGAACATCCGGTGTAATCTCTTTCCTGGACGTCCCCATAAGCAGCCTGATAGACATGCCATCCCCCCTAATTCCGTAGTCATCCTATTTAACCACTTCGGGATAAACTTGTACATCTATGCAACTTACTTATCTTGCAATATTCCTACTTCTTCACCTCCAACCTTATTGTGTTCTCATGTTCGCTGAACTTGAGATATGTTAATCTAAAGAATAGAGAAAATCATAAGGAGAGAGACACAGATGGCACTAGAGCAACGCACGATCGATCACATTCGCAGCTTATCCTTGCAATCGGAGCATGAAGGAAAGCTGTCTTCGGAAGCCCTGCAATGCATCATGGAACGCGGCTGGTTCAAGCTGTTCGTGCCGAAGGCGTTCGGCGGAGCCATGTCGCCCTTGCCGGATGCGCTTCGTCTCTATCAGTATGCGTCGTGGGTGGACGGCAGCTTCGGATGGCTGACCACGATCGGCGCAGGGGGCGGATACTTCGCCGCCTTCATGCAGCAAGAGACGGCGGAGCAGGTATTCGCTTCTCAAGAGGCGGTCATCGCGGGCAGCGGCGCTCCGACCGGCACGGCCGTTCACACCGAAGGCGGCTATATCGTCAACGGCAAGTGGAGCTTCTGCAGCGGCTCTGAATATGCCACGACGTTTACGGCTAACTGCATCATCGACAATGGGGACAACAGCGATTCCGCCAATCCGGACATTCGCGCGTTCGCCTTCTTCCCCCATCAGGTGGAGATTGTCCGGGATTGGAGAGCGTTCGGGCTGAAGACAACGGGCAGCCATACCATCGTCGTGCGCAATCAATTCGTCCCGGAGACAAGAACGTTCAGCTTCCTGGAGCAGCAGGCCTATCACGACGAGCCCCTCTTCAGCTACCCGTTCTTGCCATTCGCGCAAGCGACATTCTGCGCCATCGGCATCGGCATCGCCAGCCACCTGCTGGATGAAGCAAGATCACTGGCACATAAGAAGCAAGAAGCATGGCAGGAGTCGAAAGCAGGGAGATACGAGTATGTGATGCGTCTGATCGGACAGGCGGAAGATCGCTTGAATAGCGAGGCGGCCGCCTTCTATGACACGATCGAACGCTCATGGAGCGATCATGTGCAAGGGCAGCCGTTCACAGATGAAGAGATAGCCGAAGTAGGCCAGTGCTGCAAGCGAACCGCCAGAGCGGCGCTGGCATGCGGAGAGAGGCTCATTCCGAAGATGGGAATATCGGCCGTCATGGAGAATGAACCGCTCAATCAGACTTGGCGCGATCTGCAAGTGGCCTGCCAGCATAGCGTGCTCGTCTCATTCGAAGAGGAGTAATACGATTACATGTGTAAGAGCAGGCTATCTCATCGATAACCTGCTCTTGTACATGATGTAATGCTATGTGGATTATGTCGCGTTAGACGACATATATTGGCGACAGCCATGCGCATTGTCCGTTTACCTGCTGAATCTCAACATGATATACGTCGCACTCCTCTTCTTTCTCCATATCTGTAAAGCTGCCCTTGTATGCGTATTGCTCGATCGGAACCGCAGCATGAATAACAACCGCTTCCGAATTAAAGCTATGCTTATGGCGTGTAAGATTGCCGTCAAGCAGATCAGAAATCGTAGTAGTCATAACAATGCCGTTCGCTTCAAGTTCAAGTTGTGTATTGGGGTCGCCGTCAATCTCTAGAATTACACCGCCAGTATGCGGATGCAGAGTTGTCGGGTTTTTGACCGTTAGACAGGACCAGCTTACATGCGCATCAGACTGGCTGTGAACCGCATTGCCAAGCGCATTCAATTCCGGATCATCTCTGAGCTCTGGGGTCGGAGCAAGCACGCTTCTGCCTCTAAAGCAGGTTTCGGCAGAACGAAGGATTCCGCCCTTTACTTTCACTTCCGCATTCCACAGGTAGCCTTCTTTATTGTCGCCCCAGCCCATTTCAACCTTTACTTTATACGTAGAGCCGCTGACAGTCGGTTTTTTCTGCAAATCCCAACTGCTTACCGCTCGCCATGGACGCAAGTTTTTGAAGATAACAATTTTCTCAATTCGGTCGCATGCTGTAACATCTAGTTGAATGTTGCGGATCTCCGCTTTCAACTCGCTGCCCATTGGAGCTCCATTGAGTGTAAACCGGCAATCGATTTTATCTCCGCTTACTGCATAGGTGCGTCTTGCCAAAATAGCTTCCCAAATACCTTCTCTTGTTTTCTCTGCAGCAATAACCGCCATTCTTCCGTCTCCATACGAGCCGGGATAGCCGGCATGATGATCAGTTGATCCGACAAAGCCCATGCGATGCTTGCGCGCCAACGCTGCGTACACCATACTTTTCGAATCGCGCGGCCCCATATCATGATAGTAAGGGAAAGGACTGTCTGTCGACATGCCGCAGCCATGCTTGGAGACAACCTCTACAATAGGGCTGATCCCGGTATTGAAGGAATCCCAGTTACCGCCGCGATAGCCCGGCGTATAGCCGACATGATGAGGAACGGCGATTACGCGGCGTGGCTTCAGCTTTTCAATAATGTCCGCTGGCGACTTGCCTTTTTCTATTGGAAAATCATCATCGGGCGAAATGAAGTGATGGTCGCCAAATTCGCTGGAATGAGCTTCATAGCCTTGGAAAGTAACGAATTCATGATCTTTATTGTACTGTTTAACCGTCTCTCTCACCTGATCCCAATGACCTGCCAGCTTGGCAAAGCCTTTTGTATGGAAATCTACCAGAAATTCTAGCGGCGCCTGGCGCTCAGGCATATCATACCAGGAGGCATGTCCGATAATCGCGCAAAAATCCAATTGCCCCTTTGCCGCTTTCAGCGCATTTTCCAAGCCGCCGAAGCCATAGCTGATTCCACAATGATTGTGTATATCTCCCCAATAAGTTTGCATATTCTATCTCCTCCGTCTTTTTTACTATAAAGCCATTCATCCCTAGCACTCATTCAAATAGGGCTATACCGTGCCGCAGCGCTCCTGCACAGCTGCCGCTTCTTCCTTGCATCCGGCGCGTTCCAGACGGCCTGCCCAATCCGTTGGCTTCAAATAACGGAAAGGCCCCCCGTCATCAATAATTTCCATCATCGGGTCTTGCTCCAACAAGTTATGCTTCATTTGTTCCGCAACCCATCCTTCAAGCTCAGCTCCAAGCTTCTCGATCACCTCCGGTCGCTCCCCCGCTACATTGACACGCTGATAGGGGTCATTATCCAGGTCATATAATAGATGCGGCTCCAATTGGTAGAACCCTGCATGGTAAGTGCGGATATAATGCCACTTATTCGTTCTAACAGCTCGTTGACATGCGTATAACCCATGCTCCAGCACAAGGAATGAACGTTCCTCAACCTGCTCGCCAGATAGAGCCGGGAGCAATGAGCGCCCATCCCATCCGCTTGGCTTCGGCAGACCAGCAAGATCGGCGATAGTCGCTACAACGTCAACATTATAAT
Organism: Paenibacillus sp. J5C2022; assembly: GCF_025567625.1. Lineage (GTDB taxonomy): Bacteria > Bacillota > Bacilli > Paenibacillales > Paenibacillaceae > Pristimantibacillus. Next base: position 105,687 of record NZ_JAOQJC010000008.1, read on the forward strand.
GAAGTTGATCATTAACATGGCCTTTCTTGCTAAGTCCAGGGAATTTCATAATAAGCGGAATATGATGTACAGCCTCCGTCGCCATGCCGTGCTCCAAATAAACGCCCTGTTCGCCAAACGATTCCGCATGATCGGCGCTAATTATAAAACAAACCTCGTCAAGCACCCCCTGCTCGCGGAATGCTTCCATCAAATTGCCGATGTGCTTGTCCAAATAAGAAATACCGCCATCGTAGCCATTAATCAACTTTTCATAATCGCTGCGGTCTGCAATTTCCAATGGCATCGTATCCTGCGGTATTTTGCTGAAGTCGTCGCTCCAATGCAGGAAGGCTGCCGAGCGCGGGTGCGTATTCTGGCGGTGACGCGCAATATCTTCAGCCGCCGGATATTCCGGCGCCGGCTCACCCGCAAATTGCTCGGCATAGGAAGCTGGATAGGTGTATCTCGAGTGCGCATCCCAGTACTGAATGTGCAGGAAATAATTATCCTCTGCGCCATGCGCTTTAATCCAAGGCAATACCGCTGCATTCACTTCATGAGCGTCCTCATTGCCTCCCTTCAGCGTATGCGTATGGATTTCATTCCAGCCGGCAAAGTACCACCAGGCATGATGACGATCTCCAAAGGAGGAAAAAGTAATCGTGCGGTAATCCGCTTCCCTCAGTAAACGCGGCAAAAATGGATATTCCTTGCTGTGACCGTCTCCTTCGGGGTACTCATAATGACAGCCCGCGCCCCAATGAGTCAATACGCCGTGGTTGATGCCAAAGCGTCCCGACATAAAGCTGGCTCGTGATGGCGCACAAGGGGAAGCGGCTGTATAAACTTGATTAAAGCGCACGCCCTCAGCTGCAATCTTATCCAAATTCGGTGTTGTATTTCTGTTATATCCGTAACAGCCCATATGATCTGGACGCAATGAATCTATATCCAAATAAATAATTCTCACCCAGATTCCTCCACTTCATTCTTTTTGCAACTATCCTTGTTCTATTTCTACCAGAACATTTGACGGCTGCTGCTATTGCCTAACAGTCTAGTTAATGCTTCTGCATAGAAGTAATCACCATAAATAAGCGGTACATCGATATTTTTGCCAGTTGGGAATGACCCCGTGGCATGCAATACGATAGCCTCATTCTCGCTGTCATAGCAGGCGCACTGACGATCAATCGCCTTGAGCAGACGAAGCGCGCAGCGCTTGTACATGCTGCCTTGATCTACTGGCAGCAGCTCGCTCAGCAGCAGCATGCCGCTTGCTGCAATTGCCGCTGCGGAGGCATCGCCCGGCGCATCCTCATAAGCAGGCAGCCTGAAATCCCAATATGGAATATGATCTTCCGGCAAATTAGCCGTAAAATAATGAGCCGTCTTCTGGCTTGCGTGCAAATATCTTTCTTCCTTCGTATAGGAATAGCATATTGCCATACCGTATATCGCCCAGGCTACTCCCCTTGCCCACGCAGAATCAGGTGAGTTGCCTTGGCCGCCCAGCGCCGACTCACGTTCCCCTGTCTCTGCATTAAAGCAGACAATATGATGCACGGAGCCGTCAGCCCGAATAAATTCCTTGAGCACTGTATCTGCGTGCCGCATTGCAATATGACGATATCTGGCATCGCCAGTTTCCTCTGAAGCCCAATAGAGCAAGCTTATATTCATCATGCAATCGATAATTGCCCAGCCTTCATTATGCTTCTCATTGCGCCATACATATCTGTTCCAAGCGCGTATGAAGCCGCCTTGGGGATTAAATCGACCAGCGAGTATGGAAGCCGCCATCAAAGCACGCTGCTTCGATTGTTCATTTTTTGTTATTTTATAGCTGGCTACCGAGCTGAGACACCACATAAACCCGACATCATGATGCAAGTTTGTAAATTCATCAAGCGCCTCATCTTGTATGACTTCACACGCCTCAGCAAGCTGTCTTAAGCTCTCGTCCCGCTCTTCCCTATAAGCAAGCCAGAGCAGCCCCGGCCAGAACCCGGATGTCCAGGCACTTGCTGCTGTCCGATCATACTTGCCATTCTTGCTGGCGTGAGGAAATCCTGCCCCGATCACTTCGCTCATCCATTTAATCTTACTGCAGGTGCGCTGCCACGCTCCCTCTGCCCACTGCTGCTTCTCCATCGTCAGATCGCGCTCCTTCCAATTGAATCTATGATTTAATAAGCATTCGAACTTGAAACGAATAGACGCCCGGGGTTACCCTGTCGATATTCCAGCGCAGCGGTGCCGTAATAGCGGAAGGAAAAATGGACACCGCACGGGCAGTCAGGCTATGCTCATCCAGCGCGAATGACTCCCCCTCATAGGTGAGTTCCAATTGCTTCTCCTCCAATAAATCAGCGATCAGTTTTCTTTGGCCGCGGATGGCTTTACAGACAGGCTCGCCGGCAGTCAGTATCGGCTCAATAATCGATAGACTATCGCAGGCAAGCTTTATATCGAGCTCGTAGTGCTTAATCACGACATCGTCTTCCAAGCTGTAACGGATGCTATAGAATGCGGCGCAATCATAACAACTCCGATCATCAACTGCTTTTAGCCTGCCGTTCACCACTGCTTCAGCTCTATTCCTATTGGCGTCCACAGCTCCATGAGCATCATGCTCATACAGATTGCTGTAGACTCTGCCCTCATGCACAAGCTCAATTCTTGACGTTATCGGCTGGTCCATATGCGGCAATGCCTGCGGCATATTGTACGCTTCATATTGGCGATAGGACGTCATCGCGCCAAGCTGGATAGGACCTGCCTCTTCATGCCATAAATAACTGATCGCTCCGCCTGTCGGCGCATTGCGTACAGAAGTGCAGCTGACGGTTGCCATCCACTTCTGCTGACGCAGCTGAATAACCGCAAGCTCCTTGAAGCTCCGGGCACCGAAGCTCTCTTCTGTTGGCAGCCGCTCTGTTTTTGTAGGCATATATAGCCCTGTCGCGTAAGCTGCGGCTACAGACAATGCATCCGACCGGTTAATCGTAGAATGAATGCAGCCATGCTCGAACAATCGCTCGTGCATCGGCCCGTATCCGAATAGTCCATCACAGTATCTCAAGCTTCGTTTCAAATAGCTTGTATTCAGCTCAGCAGCTCTTAAGAACGCCGGATGTTCATTAACCAGTAGCATGAAAGCCATCTGCGAGCCATGAGCGGTTTTGCTGCCGAACAGCGTCCATTTATAATTGCGGCTGCCGAAGGAATTGTCGATTGAGCCGTCAGGATACATCATGTTCATATGTGCAGTAAGAGCGAGTACGGCTGCCGCTAATACTTTGCTGTCATTGGTAAGACGAGCATACTCCGACATTGCTCCGATCGACATATCGAGGTTGTATCCGATATCAATCGTGCTGGTCAGTTGCGTAAAGGGCCTCATTCTCGTCTTTTCGCCATACAGCCATCCGTCGTAGCTAAGCCGAGTATCAATGAAATGGTGTATAAGCCGTTTGGCCTGCTTGCTATAATGCGGCTTTTCCACGATGCGATCAGCCAATTGCAGCGCTAGCGCGGATGACAAATAATAATTAATATTCGTATCGCCGCCATCACCAAACGTATTCGATACCCATTGCGCCGAGCTTGCAATAAGCGGCAGCAGCTCCGCACGGTCTGCCCTCAGGCTGTCTTTCATTTCGTCCGAATAATCAGAATTGACTGTCGATGATTGTGTCAACTGATCGTAGGCATGGCATAGCGCGAGCAATTGAAACACCGTCGTTCCCTTCCAATTAGACTCCGGCTCATTGCGCCAGCCGCCATCTTCTTCCTGCGTTCTGCTTATATAGAGCAATAACCTTTTGGCCGCTTCCCGATATTTCGCTTTTCCACTAACCAGATACATATAATAGAACGGGAATACAGCATCGCCGCTGCGTCCATGAACGGTACCGCAGGCCTTGCACCAAATACCGCCTTCATCTGGATGCCCCTTAGCCGTCACTAGAGCTTCAATCATCCTGTCGCAGCAAAATTGAATAAGCTCGTGCATGTCTTGGCGCAGCATAGCACCTCTTTGATTTGATTGCATCGCTTTCCCCTTCCTTCTTCTAGAGGCGTTTAATAAAAGCTCCATAGCTTTCGATAAACCGCTCATAGGCATCGGCCGGAAGCGCAAGCATGTCCCCTGTCTCCTTCATATGCTTATCCAGGCTGGCCAGCAGGGACTGCACAGTCTCGGCATACGGCGGCTCAATAGCGAGATTCCGCTGCTCCTGCGTATCTGCCTCTATATCGTACAGTTCCAAAAACAACTCGTCCTTGAACATATCAACGATCAGCTTGCTCGTTCCGCGGATCATACAGCGCTGGAAGTTGCCGCGCGCTCCATTGCCGTCATACTGCACGAAAATATCCCTTTCGGAGCACTTTTCACCCTCTATTGCCGCCAGCAAAGACCGGCCGGAAAAAGCACCACCGCCCTCAAGCTGCAAATAATCGGCAAGCGTCGGCATAACATCAACCGCGCTGACTGGCTCCGTAATGATCTGCGGGCTTACGCCGCTTGCTTCAGGAAACTTCATGACAAGAGGGGTGCGAACCGACTCCTCGTACATGCACATTTTTTGATACAACCTGTGCGAGCCCAACATTTCACCGTGGTCGCTCGTAAATACAAGCAGCGTATCTTCGTAAATGCCTTGTTCCTTCAGCTCATCTATTAATTGTCCAACGCAATAGTCCAGCAACGATACTAGTCCTAGATAGACTTGCCATATGGATTGCCACTGTTCTTTCGTATAGCTATTGCCAATCGCTCCAGTCAGATTGTACAGCTGCAAGGGTGATTGCCCATAAGACCATTGTGCAACATTGTCGGGCAGCGGCTCATCCTTATACATGGAGTACCAAGGCTCAGGCACATCAAGCGGCGGATGCGGCGCCACAAACATAGCGCTTAGCAGCAATGGCTTGCTTCGGTCTCTTCCGCGAATCGCATCCAATGAGTTTTTTGTAATATAGCCGTCGTAGAAATACTCCAGTCCTTCCTCGTAGCAACCTGTTGTCGGAATGGAATAACGCTTGATGCGCGTTGTCCTTCCTCCCGCCATTTCTGGAACGATGCCTTTGAACCGAGGACCGCCCGGAGAGCGTCTCCCATGCTCATGCAAGTAATCAGCGTAAAGATCCTCCAACGTATGCCAGTGAATGTTAGAGCAGTGCAGTTGAATATCCTTCATGTTAAAATGCTGCTTTCCCGTATGCCAACAATCCCATTGCTCCTCCATCATACTATACATATTCGCTGTGCCTGGATGGACATAACCGTACTCGGCATCCTGCGGCTCCCAAGGATTGATGAGCGAGCCGTTCACATTCGGGTATAAGCCGCTGAAAAACGCTCCTCTAGCCGGTACGCATAATGGCGAAGCGCAATAGGCCCTTTCAAACACGGCACTTTCCTTCATCAATCCGCTTACATTCGGCATATAGCGTTCGTCAATCATGTCATAACGCAGCTGATCTGCCATAATGACTACGACATGCGGTTTTCTCTGCTTATTGGTCTCCATCAGTCCACACCCTCTCCATTATGACTTCCTCAGCGCCTGCTTCGGCACTCAGCACACCTTCTGATACTTCGATCTGCTGACAGCTTTGTATGCCGTTAGGAAACTTGCGATAGAGTAGCCATGTTCCGCAGGCTATATCCGTAATAAGCACATTTGTGCGGGTGGACGTATGATCAGCAGCGATAAAGAGCTCTTCCTTAATTAACGAGCCGCTTCGGCTAAACAGCACCAGCCAGCCCTCCACTAGAACACCTGCCACCCTCTCATCCTCAACAAGAACCGCTGATGCAGCCTCTGTGCCATCATGATCTTTAATTTGCATAGCATGAAGGAAAATATCCCGCTCCGCTGCAGCCTCCGGTTTTACTTCAATGCGCCAGGAGCCCTGCTCAATTGTGGCTGAATAATCGTTTCCATAGTTAACGCCGCGCGACTCAAATTGACGGCCCTCTCCGCCAACGCCTGTGATAAGCGCCTCTTTCGGCAACAGAGTATCGACGACCAGCTCCCCCCCGTAGCCCTCCTCCGTCCGTGCGATAATTGAGCGCTTGCCAGTTACTTTTGGCTGCTCAATGCTGTGCAGCAGCCACGTTTTCTCAAATGCTTTGCTAGCTGACTCAACTGCATCAAACACGATCATGACGGCAGGAATTTTTTCTTGCTTTAAATTGATAAATACAAAGGAACGTGTATAATGACTGACCTTCTTCGAATAAGCCTTCGTCAGATCGCCCTTCAAATAAGAATAGTCCGGCTCCTGCTTGCACGGCCCATAGGAATGAGCAACCGCCTTGGCCCGCTCATATTCTCCGCCTAGCAGCTCAGCTAAATTTTGCGGCGGCTTGCCTGCGCCAGGCCAGCGCTGCCCGCCGTCTGTCACATTAGGCCAGGTCAGCTTGCCATCCACAATATAAGGCTGCTCCATAATCTCATCCGGATCATAGACCAGCATGGCATTATGAGCGATTGTGCGCTTGAAATAGTATTTATTATGCGGCGACTGATACTTGCCCGATGAGCCTTTATAAATACCCGAATCGATAGCGAGGTAGCCTTTATAGTAAATTTGAAATGCGCCGGCATCGAGATGCTGATGATTGTTGTATTGATACATGCCTAGTTTCATTTCAACCACTACTGCAGAAGACTGCTTATTAATAGCTGTTCCTTCATTCCAGCCCGTACGCGCAATCATGATGCCAGCTGGCTCTGCAAAGTAGCGAGTAAGCGGAAGCTCTTGCAAAGGTCTAAGCTCTGACTCTGGATTGTGAAACAGCAAGGCGAAAAGCAAATATAAATCCGGAATTTCCGGATGCTCAATGGCTTGCTGCTGCAAAAAGTAACCATTACTGTAATAGTTCCCTGCCATTAAGTAAACGAGCGGGAAAAGTGTAATATATTCATTCTCTACATACAGCGGATTGTCAGCATCTCCATCCCGCAGCAGCTTACCATCCGGCCTACGTGTGTAAATCCATTGATAGCCTATTAATTCCTGCGTGGAATCAAACACCTCTTCATATCCCATTCTTCCAAATAGCCAAGTGGCAAACAGCTCGGCTTGATAACGATAGCTGCCGTAATTATCGCCCTGATGATGCCAGCCGGAAGGATAGAAGAAATTGCGTGCGGGCACGAATTCTTCGAAAAAACGGCCTGCGGCATAATCATACATTTCCGGATCGTCCTCATAAATAGCAATGCCAGCCGCCAACATATCGCGCATCAGCATCCATTCGCTTGTATGTCCGACGAAAGCTCCCTCATGTATAGGTGGATATCCGCATTCCAGCAGTCCTGCAAGCCGCTTGAGCTGGATGACCAGCTGCTTTTTCTCTTCCTTATCAAGCAGCGCATTGCACCAGTCGTAGACTAGCGCCAATGCTACCATTAACCGTCCGATTTCACGCGAAATATCCTGCAAATTCGGATTGAAACGGCGCTTGGACGCAAGCAGCGCCAGCTTCTTCGCATGCAGCCCAAGCCGCTTGTCTTCCGTCACTAAATATTGCAGCGCATAGGATTCTATCGCATATACAATATCGAGCGTACCGCCCATAGACAGTTCGAGCCACGCCTCTTCCGACCGAGGGGCAAGAGCTTTCATGCGCTCCCACATGCTCAACATATCCGAATGATGCAACCGCTTGCGCAAAGGTTCGATATTTTCTGCACGCAGAAATAAACACGGCCTCTCTGCGGGCGGCGTTATTTCCGGCTTTCTCCACACTTGCCATCACCACCCCTGCATACGAGAATATTATATTTTAACAAAATCACTAGGCGACATCCCTTTATACTGCTTGAATACTTTGCGAAAATGCTTATAATCGGTGTAGCCTACCTGCCTGGCGATTTCCGTCATGCTGAACCTTCTTTTTTTCATCAATTGCACAGCGATGCAAAGCCTATACTCCGTTAAGTACTGAACGAAGCCCATATTACTCTCCTGCTTGAACAACCGGCTCAAATAAGTTGAGTTAAAGCCCAGCTTCTCGGCAATATCAACCATTGACAAGTCGTTCATATACTCGTTATGAATCAGCTTCTTCATCTCTTCTACCGCCTGTTTGCCCTGTAGCGGCTGCTCAGGCACAGTATCGATCAGCGCTTCGCGCCTTTTCCCCTGCGCATGAAGAAGCTCCTCGATCCGCTTTAGCGCTGAACTTATTTTCGTACGATTAATCGGCTTCAAAATATAGTCAAATGCTCCATAATGAATAGCTTGCTTCGCATAATCAAAATCGCTGTGTGCTGAGAAAATAAGCACGGGCATCGTTTTTCCGCGCGATCTCATTTCCTGCAGCAGTTGCAACCCGTCCATTCTAGGCATGCGAATATCCGTTATGACCAAATCAAAGGCTTCCCGCTCAAGCAGCTCCAGCGCCTGCAATCCGTCTCTGGCAGCAGCAGTAACTACAAACTGAGGACAATCCCGTTTAATGACTTTCTTCAATCCTTCCAGCATCCAAAACTCATCATCCACGATCAACGCCCTTAGCATCTGCCACTCCTCCTTCAATCCGAATTTCAATTTTTGTGCCTTGCTGAGGCTTGCTCCAGATCGTCATGCTAAACTGCTCCCCGTAGAGCCTGTATAGACGATGATAAACATTGCGCAGGCCGATATGATTGACCGTTGTACTCGTATCGCTGTCCATTTCCTTTGTACGAAGCCGCTCCTGAACGGACAACAGCTTCTCCTGGGTCATCCCTATACCGTCATCCATAAATGCAAAGATCGCTGTCTCTCCGTCAAACCTCGCTTCCACAACAATATGACCTTTGTCAACTCCTGCACATCCATGATTTACCGCATTTTCTACAATCGGTTGAAACACAAGCTTCAAAAATCGCATCCGCCGAATTCCAGGATCGACCCGCAGCTTCAAATCGAACTTCATTGGAAAACGAACATTTACAATACTCATATAAGACTGCAAGTGACTCAGCTCTTCCTCAACCGTTGCTGTCAGTCCCCCAGTAATGCTGTATTGCAGCATTCGGGATAAGGATTGGCTTATCTCAGCTATCTCATCTCGATCATATACCTCCGCGATACAGGCAATCGTATTGAGCGTGTTGTAGAGAAAGTGCGGATTGATTTGCGCCTGTAGTGCCCTCATCTCGGTATTTTTCAAATGAATTTGCTGCTGATATTCCCTCAGCTGCGATTGAAACACTTCATTATTCATACGATGCAGCATCGCTATCATCCGGTTAAAGCTAATGCTCAGCCTGCCAATCTCATCTCTTGCCATAACAGGCAGTCTCTTCTCAAAATTCCCTTTTCCTACTTCTACCATACGACGTTCCATAACCTTAAGAGGCTTTGTAATCATACGGCTAAGGGCAGTTGCCAAAAAAACAATCGCAATTAAAGCGCCTACTGCAAGCAGCACGATAAAGGTTCTAATGCGATACAAACCATAAGCCAGCTCCTCAAAAGGAACGGAGCCGATAATTTTCCAGCCCGTTTCAGAGGACGTATAGAAGCCGGCCAGCATTTGCATCCCTGCATACTCAAAATGAAAAAATCCCGACGGCTCCTCTTGTATCTCCCTCAGCAGTTCCTCATCCTCCAGCCAGTCCGGCATTTGCTGAGAGGATACTACCGGTTCGCCCTCCGGCGTCATCATCCATACATGACCCGACTTGCCCAGCTGAATATTTTCACTCATTCTCAAAATCGTATGCGGGGTAAAATCAATGAGCAATGTCCCTTTTGATTTGAACTCGCGATTATCGGTTAAACGCACGGAGAAGGTAACAACCTCCTCCCCCTTCACATAGGTTTGCGGATGAGCAGTATTCAGCCTGAAGCTTGTTTGTTCCTTTACTGCCTGATACCATGCGCTTTCGCTGAAATTATAATTCAGCTTGGCAACCTCGTCCGTCCCGTTGTATACAAGCAGTCCGCGATCCGTCACAAGAAATATCCCTTTGAAATCATCGCGGAAGTTGCCGATATTCTCAAACAGACTGCGTACATTGCGTTCTGCATAAATCGATGGAGATGTTCTTTCCTCCGTCCATTCGTAAAGCACGGTTTGAACATCGGGATTGAACCGAATAATATTGCTCACCCGTTCCATTTCCTGCACGAAGGCATCAAGCCTGCCTCCTACCTGCTTAGAAATTTCCATCGTATACTTCCCCAGCTCATCCTCAAACGCCGACTTCGACTGTTGAAAAAAGAAGGCGGAAAAGAATAGAACAGGCACAAGTCCGATCATAATAAAAATGATTAGCAGCTTATTGCGCATATTCATATTTCGAAACAGGAAGTTTTTCTTGATGAGCAGCTTCATATTCAATTCCTTTCCCGTTCAAACTTAGAAGCTTAGCCTTTTACTGCACCTGCAACGCCTTCTACAAAATAACGCTGAAAGGCAACAAAGATTATAATGATAGGAAGCAACGATATTGTTGCTGCCGCTGCCATGCCCGTCCAGTCTATGCTGTGCTCGCCTACAAACTGGTACATTCCGACACCCAAAGTTCGCAACTCCGGCTTGTTGAGCGTAAAAACGAGCGGCAACAGAAACGAATTCCACGCCCACATAAACTGCAAGATCGCTGTCGTTGCAAAAATCGGCTTGGACAGCGGAAGCATAACCTGAACGAATGTACGGATAAATCCTGCACCATCAATTTCGGCCGCTTCCTCCAATTCTTTTGGTAAACCGTTAAAATGCGCTGTAAACAACAGAATAAACAATACATGTGCGCCGCCAACCTCGGCAAGTATAATGCCGGCCAACGTATTGTTCAAACCTAGTGCATTAATGAACACGTAAATCGGAATAATAGTATATCCCTTAGGCATGAACATCGTGGCCGTAATAGCAGACATAAATAAAATTCTGCCCGGGAACTTATAGCGGCCCAATACATAACCTGTCATTGCACACACTGCTATAACGATAACGACTACAGATATTGTAATAATGGCCGTATTGATAAAGTAAGTCGAGAAATTCGCTGTATGCCAAGCTCTTGCATAGTTTTCGAATTGAAACTTATCCGGCAGCAAGCTAAAGCCTTTGGTTATATATTCTGTATTGGTTTTTAATGAAGCAGCAACCATCCACACAAACGGATAAATCCATATAACCCCAACCATACTTAGTATAATATATATAATCGCTTTTCCAATTCTCTTATTTTTGGTAATCAGCATGGGCTGCCCCTCCTCGCTTGCACTGCTCCGTTTAATGTGCCGCTTTCTTACCACCTGAGCGCCTCACTAAAATACCCAGAATTAACGAAATAAACAAAACTGCAATGCCGTAAAATATACCAGCCGCTGATGCAAAACCTGATCTAGGCAAGCCCATTCCTTCAAATGCATAGCGGTAAATATATAAATCAACCATGTCGGTACTGAATGCAGGACCGCCGTTCGTCATCGACTTCACAAGATCAAATACATGAAGTGCGTTAACGGTGGACAGAAGCAAAATAACACTTCCTACTGGCAGCAACAGCGGGATCGTAATATACCGGAACGACTGCATGTTATTAGCACCATCCACCTTGGCCGCTTCATATATTTCCTTTGGCAAAGACTGCAAGGCAGCAAGCCAGTATACCATCTTCATCCCGAATGACTTCCAGATTCCGACTAAAATAACGATAATTAATGCCGTATCCATCGATCCCAGCCAGTCAATCGGCGATCTTATGATGCCAATCTTTATTAAAACCTCGTTAACTAACCCGTTATATGCACCAAATATGAAGCGCATTACGATACCGATTACTGCGGTCGTTGTAACAACCGGCAAGAAATAAATCGTCCGGAAAATGGTTGCGCCCTTCATCCAATCCGAATTAAGCGTAATTGCGACTAAAAGAGCTAGTGGAACTTGAATAATAACTAAGAAAAACATAAATATAAAGCTGTTTTTAAATGCATTCCAAAATAGCGGATCATGAATCGTTTCCCAATAATTATCGAACCCGACAAAATCGGTCAGCGGTCCAAAGCCGCTCCAGTTAAAAAAACTGTACACATAGCTCATTACAATGGGATAAAGAGTAAAAGCTAAAAATAGAACCAGTTGCGGAAATATAAACAAGTAACAGTAAAACAGCTTTTTACGCCTCATCCGACTTATTTTTGCTGTTTTTTTCATGTGCTGAATCTGCGGGTTTGCAGCTGATGAAGCAAGGTTTCCCATCATAAGCCTCCTCTAAACCTTCGCTTCCTGCAGTACGACGACCATGCTGCAGGAAGCATTGTTGGGCATTTGCACGATTGCGCGATTATTATTTGTTCAGCGCCTCATAATCGCTTTCAGTATAGTCCTTCGAAGGATCCCAATTGGGGAATATAAAGTCATCCAGGCTTACCTTTTTTCCTGAAGCGTTCACTTTCTCAATTGCAGCCTTCATGCCTGCATTCATTTTACTGTTATAATCCTTCATAGCCGCTGCGACGTCCATCTTATCGTCAACAAGCAAATTCATCAACAACTCACCGAATGACGGCTTGATTTTCGGTTGACGAATATGACCCAGCTCGCCAATTACAAGAGCCGTATCCGGATTAACATTCACATAGTTGGGTGCTTCGCGCATCGTATTGACGTGAATATCATAGAAAACCGTATATTCCGGATATGGATATAAAGATTTATCGGCATTCAGTTCATCGATTGGCGATAAAGATGCGCCGCTTTGAATCGTGCTCTTGAAAAACTCTTTGGAGCCAAAAGCCTCTTCAATATATTTGCCTGCTTCTTCTTTATTCTTGGAGGTTGCAGACAATACATAGCCGGCAACATTGGCTATGTTCTGACCATAGTAGGGCATTTCTCCATCTTGCTGCGGAACCGGTGCAAGCCCGAATTCGGCATCCGGCGCATCCCGTTTAATTTGCCACATACGGTGGCGCGGATCGATCAAGAAGCCTGCTAGATTTTCACCGAAAAACACATTCGTCTCCGCCGGGTTCATGCTGTAAGATGCCGGTATAATGCTTCCATCTTTTTTCATATTACGGAGCAGTTCGATAGCGCCCATCCAAGCAGGAGAATCATAAAGATAGCTGCCTGTTGTCAAATCAAATCCTGGCAAATTACCGTGGGTAGGAACCTGTGAAGCCGTCAATCCCAAAATCATCTGATCCAACTCAATCGGCCGTCCTCCGGCAAATACAAGGCCGAATGTCTTACCGTCGCCCTTTTCTGTAATGATCTTCGCCATTTCGCGAAGCTCATCCCATGTTTTTGGCGGCTGTTCCGGATCCAAGCCGGCGTCTCTCATTACTTTTTTATTGTAGTAAAGAATTGAACGGTGGTTTAAACCGCGAAGCGGCCAAGTATATATTTTACTGTCAAACATATTGATGCCTTCTTGGAATGAGCCTGCCATAAACTGCAACTTCCATTCGTCAGAAACGACGTCATCCAGCGGTGCTGCCCAGCCGTTTGTTACGATCTGCCGAATATCCATCCCCTGAGGTGTTAGAAATATATCCGGTAAATCATTGCTTGCGATTGCAGCTTGAATAGCAGTGTTGTACTCAGAAGGCGGCATGTATCTAACTTCAACTTTAATTTCACCTTTATACTTTTCATTAAATTGATTCGTAATTACCATTCCCGGGCTGTCCTCGCCCTTCCAAAAATCATCAAAACCCGCAACTGTTATTACTACTTCCTTCTTTTTTTCAACATCCGAATCATTACTTCCCTCCAACTTTTGCCCATTCCCACTGTCGTTTTTTGTACCGTTACCGTTACGCCCCTCGGAACTGCACCCCGATACAATGAGCAAAACTACTATAATTGGGATAAATATACGATATACCGTTTTCAAAATTTTTCCCCCTCTTCAATTTGTTTGCGCTTACAATCATATTGTATTGGAAACCTCGTTGCTTACCTAGGAGTCATGTTTATACATATAGGGGGTTATTTTTTACTTTTCACTCCTGTCAATATCACCATCTGCCGATGCGTATGGCTCCTCATTAACAGCATAGCACTGGCTCTTTGGCCATTACCAAAGGAGCGAACATGTGCAAGGGCAGCCTATCAAGCGCGATGCAATAAAAGAGATGGCGCTACCAGAGGTTGAAAGCGCCATCTCTTTCTAAACTTAAAAACTTCTCTCAGACCCCCTACTTCAACCGAAACGGGAGCATTCATTGAAACAAATAAATCGGAATCATCATAATGGAAGTGACAATTCCGGCGAACGCCATGGAAAAGCCGCTTACGCTTCCTTGCAGCTCCGAATCGGCCATAAGGCGTGCTGTACCGATGCCATGGGAGCCCGTCCCGACGGCGGCACCAATGGGAATATCGCTCTTGATGCCGCATAAGCGCAGGAAGGCGGGGCCGGCCAGGCTGCCGAACAGCCCTGTCAGCACCGAGAAGGCTGCCGCCAGCTCCGGAATGCCGCCAAGCCTGCTTGCAATCTCGATCGAGAACGGCGCCGATGAAGACTTGGCAATCGCGGAATACACGATGTCCGCCGATGCTCCAGCAGCCGCAAGCAGATAGGCGGTAGCCGCCGCCGACAGAACAGAACCGACCGTAATGCCGGCCAGAACGGCCCCCAGCTTGCTGCGGATAACGGGAGCGTGCTTGTATAACGGAACGGCCAACGCCACCGTAGCGGGGCCCAGCCCCCAACTGATCCAGTCTCCCCCTATCTTGTAGGCTTCGCCGTCTAAGCCGCTAAGCCATATGATCAGCATGATGGCGCCGGAGGCATAAATAAGCGGATGAATAAAGCGCCATTTCCATTTCCCCTTCAGCCAAACAAACGCTATATAGCAGAGCAAAGTCAGCAGGAGGCCGAATGAGGGACTATGCAGAATGTGATTCAGATACATCCCTGTCCGTCCCCTTCCCGTGCCGCCACTTCACGACCAATCCCGTAGCCAGCATCGTCATAAGAGTGCTGACGACAATGCTTGCGGCAATAGATAACCAGTAAGATTGAAGCCGATCCGCGAACGCAGCCGTGCCGACAATGGCCGGGATGAAAAAGAACCCCATATGCTTCAGCAGAAACTGCGAGCTGCCTTCCACCCATTCCAGCTTAATGATCTTCGTGAACAACGCCGTTGCAAGCAGCGCCATACCGATGACGTTGGCCGGCAACGGGATGTGCAGCCATTTCTCCAGCGCGATGCCCGCCAAATGAAATAGTATAAAAATGATAAATCCTAGCATATCGCAATCCCTGCTTTCCCCCGAGCTTATGGGTCTATTATAAGCGAAAGGGATTCCGGCAGAAAGCTGCAAGCCATCTCGCAAGGGGGCGTTCCTGACCGTTCCCGTAAAGAGTTGCCAAACGAATGACTGCTATGCTAGTATTGCAACCAATGGATTGACTCATATCTACTATTTCCAAGCATTCTACCCATCCATAAATTCGGAAGATAGCATAGGCGGTGAAAAAATGCTCAAAGTAGACCGTAATGACGATCGTCCCATCTGGCAGCAACTTCTGGATCAAGCGATCCATCATATTACAACCGGAAATTGGCCGCCGGGCGAATTGCTGCTCCCATCCCGTGAGCTCGCTTTACTTATAGGCGTTTCGCGTTCTACGATACAGATTGTTTACGAGGAGTTATTCAGCCGCGGATATACGGTCACTTCACGTCGGGGCGGGACAAGGGTTAATAAAGTGATCTGTGCGGCACCTCCATCCGAGATTGAGGAATTGAAAGGGCCTGCTCTGCCTGATCTCCCCTTGCTGAATGCTTCCGTTGGCCATTTGCACAGTTGGTTCGGCAATAAGGAAAAGGGGATGCCCGAAATAGATTTCACTCCTCATGAGCCTTATTTGGATGAACAATTTCAGCAAAAATGGAGACATTCCTTTTTAAAGGCTTCAACAGACGCCGATTTGACTAATTGGGCATATGGCGATGCCATGGGTTTTCTGCCGCTTCGGGAACAAATTCAGCGATACTTGTCACTTGAACGAGGCGTTCATGTGCACGTCGATCAAATTCTGTTGACTTCCGGCGCACAGCACAGCATTGATCTGATTGCCCAAGCCCTCTTGCAGGAAGGCGATACCGTCACAGTTGAAGATCCCGGATTCCCTGCCGCGTGGATGGCGATGAGCTATCGGAAGATGCAAGTTGCATCGGCTCCAGTCGATGAATTCGGCCTTTGCGTTGACCGCATACACCCGCAATCCAGACTTGTGTATGTCACACCATCGCATCAGTGTGCAGCGGGTGTGATCATGTCGGAACCACGCAGGCAACAATTGTTGCACCTGGGTGCACAATCACCGTTTTGGATTGTAGAGGATGATTACGACAGCGAATTCCGGTACCGCGGAGCTCCTCTTCCTACCTTGTTCAGCCAGCGGTCTCAGAATACGTTGTATATGATGAGTTTCTCCAAAATGATTGCACCCGGCATTCGGTTATCGGCCATCATCGGCCCGCATGAAGCTATTCATCGGCTTGCTCGGGTTCAAGAATTGACCTATCGTCATCTTCCCATTATGGAACAATTAACGCTGGCACATTTTATTGAACAAGGCCATTTTATGCGCCATATGAGGCGAGTGCGCAATGTCTATCGGCGCAGGCACGAAGCCATGACGAAGGCGCTTGCCGCAACCGGTCTGAGTGAACGCTTTACATTAAGCGGTGTCGAGACCGGATTGCATATGCTTCTTGAGGCTGTTCGATCGTACGATGATAAAGCAGTGACTAAGATAGCCTTTGAACAAGGAATTCGCATCTATCCGCTCAGCAAATATTGTTTGGAAAGTGATCGCAAGGGATGGGTGCTTGGATTCGCCAAAGTAGATGAAGCCGCCATTGAGCAAGGCATTGAATGCTTGTCAAGGCTACTGGTGAAATAAGCAGCCTTGACTTATCACCGATCTTGATTGGCTTGTTGCGTTAAAGTTGGAAAGTACTTCTTCTTGTTCAATCTCCCATGAATCAGCAGATGAGCGGCCAATCCTGCAACCAGTCCCCAGAATGCGCCGCCAACGCCAAGCAAGGTTACATTGGCCGCTGTCGCCAAAAAAGTGATCAGTGCGGTTTCACGACCCTTGGGTTCTGTCAAGGCATTGGCAAGGCTGCCGCCTATGGTGCCGAGTAGGGCCAGACCCGCCAGCGTTGCAATAAAGGTCGCGGGGAGAATTAGAAACAATGCAGCCAGTGTCACCCCGAATATGCCAACAATCATGTAAAAAATGCCACAGGCAATGCCTGCAATATAGCGCTTTGACGAATCCTCATGTGCATCTTTCCCTGTACAAATTGCGGCAGTAATAGCCGCTACATTGAAAGCATGCGAACCAAATGGCGCGGCAATGAGGGAACCCAAGCCTGTTGTGGTTAAAATCGGATTCGCACTCGTTTGGAAGCCATCATTCCGCAAAACAAGCATACCGGGCATGTACTGCCCCGTCAGCGTAATAATAAACAACGGCAGCGCTACACCCAATAGCGCATGAATTGAAAACTCCGGAACGACAAAAATCGGCGATGCAATTGCTAGGCTGATCGTGCTGAAATCCGCTTTTCCCATGCTAATCAAGTAAATTAATCCCACGATCAGGATGCCCACAATCGCATACCGGGACGAAAAACGTCTGAATAAGATATAAGCGGCAAACAATAAAATGACAAGTAGGGGGTCTGCTTTCGCTCCTTCAAAGGCTGATATGCCAAACTGCAATAAAATACCCGCCAGCAAGCCTGAAGCGATGCCTGATGGAATAAGCCGGACGAAACGCTCAAACATACCCGATAGCCCTAAAATGATAAATCCTGCTGCAGAAACTATGTAAGCGCCGATAGCTTCTGGATAAGGTGTGACCGCCAACGCCGACACAAGAAAAGCAACACCTGGCGTTGACCACGCCGTGATAATGGGCTCTCGATACCGATAACTCAGCCAAATCCCGGTTACACCCACTCCTATAGAAATGGACCAGATCCATGATGCTGTCATGGCGGGGCTTAAACCGGCTGCTTTGGCCGCCTGAAAAACGAGAATAAACGTACCGCCGTAGTTGACAATAACAGATATTAAGGCGGCTATGACGGGTGATATGAAATCACGGCCACGCAGTGAATGCGATACATCCTTCATCGTTGCTCTCCTGCCTCTCTCCTAATCGTTCCCGCGCATGTTTTCATTCCAGTAGTAGCTATCCGGAAAATACCGCTGCCCGAAAACGCTCGTCCCTACCCGGATGATCGTGGCTCCTTCTTCAATAGCTACTTTGAAATCACTGGACATCCCCATGGAGAGAACGTCCATTTCCACATGCGGAATATTTTCATTTATTATTTGCGCTTGCATATCCTTCAACAATCGAAAACAATGTCGCGTTTCTTCGTTTGTGGCATTGAGTTTGCCAATTGTCATCAAGCCTTTAATGTTCAATGTATCGAATTGGGACAATTGTTTTACCAGCTCTGTCGCCGTTTCTGGCGAGGCTCCAAACTTGCTTTCCTCATAGGACGTATTGATTTGCACCAGAATATCCATGGTCTTATTCTCTTTCGTGAGTTGATGATGCAATGCCTGTCCCAGCTTCAGACGATCCACGGAATGAATAAGTGTCACATATTTCACAACATCCTTCACCTTGTTCGTTTGCAAATGTCCGATAAAATGCCATTCTGCCTGTTTGTGCTGTTGCATGAGCGGGAATTTGTACCGCAGCTCTTGCGCTTTATTTTCGCCGAATAAAGTCTCGCCCGCTTGCATAGCCCTGTGCAATTTTTCAAGCGGAACGGTTTTGGTGGCCAGCAACAATTTCACATCTTCTATACGACGGTCAGAATCGCGGCAAGCCAACTCCATCTGCCGCCTAACGGTTTGGAGGTTTTCCTCCACTAGCTGCTCCATGGCTGCTACCTTCTTTCAGATCATAATTTGTCAAACCAAACTATTATGCTAATATACCAACCATTGGATTGGTCATAAATATCCATAAATGAGATTATGAGCAGTCCAAAACAAAAAAACGCCAAGCGGCGTCCTTTGAAGATCTTAATTTACTCTCTTTTAGCACGCCCCTTCTCGGCGTTCCAGTGTAGGATTCCTACACTATTTCGGCTCGCATACGCCATTTCGGCGTTCCAGTGTAGGATTCCTACACTATTTCGGCTCGCATACGCCATTTCGGCGTTCCAGTGTAGGATTCCTACACTATTTCGGCTCGCATACACCATTTCGGCGCTCCAGTGTAGAATTCCTACACTATTCCGGCTCGCATACGCCATTTCGGCGTTCCAGTCTAGGATTCCTACACTATTCCGGCTCGCATACGCCATTTCGGCGTTCCAGTGTAGGATTCCTACACTATTTCGGCTCGCATACGCCATTTCGGCGTTCCAGTGTAGGATTCCTACACTATTCCGGCTCGCATACGCCATTTCGGCGTTCCAGTGTAGGATTCCTACACTATTCCGGCTCGCATACGCCATTTCGGCGCTCCAGGAATTCAACTCGAATTTTAATACGCTATTGCAAAAAAACAGCAGCACAAACCATCGTTTTGGTCTGTGCTGCTGTTTATAATTGGTTTTCCGTTCTAATTGTCTGGCGAACCATCCATCAATTCCTTCATATCTGATTGGAGCATGAATAGCTTCCACAACGTAGCTATAGTCTCGGCGCGGGTTGCCTCTCCCTTAGGACGAAGTTCCCCCTTATAGCCTTGAATAATGCCCGCTTTTGCTGCTGCCGTAATCGAATGTTGTGCATAGGTCGATACACGTGACCAATCATCGAACTTTGCATTCTCTTCCTGCGCTAATGCGGATTCGTTAACGAGTCGCATGATGATTGCAATCATCTCCTCGCGTGTAATCGTGGCATCCGGATGGAAGCTTCCATCTTGATAGCCCTTCACGATTCCATGCTTCGCAAGCGCTGCAATACTATGCTTCGCCCAATGCTCACGTACGTCTGTGAACCGAACGGCATTCTTATCATTCGATTCGAACGCGAATAATCTGGTAATCATCGTCACGAATTCAGCTCTAGTGATGAAATGATTAGGCTTGAATCTGCCATCCGGGTACCCATTAATGGCCCCCAGCCTAGCAAACCATTGAATCATCTCTTTGGCCCAATGGTTATTGGTATCTGAGAATGTCTTCCCTTCGCTACCTGCTGCAAGAAGTCGGTCCTTCAGCGATTGAAGGAATGCCTTCCCATCAATAAGATCGCTGTTGAACACGGACGTCTCTTGCTCCTCCGGCTTCGGTGTAGCTGTAGACCCCGGAGTAGGTTTCGGAGTTACGGTCGGCTCCGGGGTAGGCTCCGGCGATCCAGTTGGCCCTGGAGTTGGGTTTGATGTTGGATTCGGCGTTGGTTGCGGTGACGCTGTCGGCGTCGGTGTCGGCGTCGGTGTCGCTGTTGGCGTCGGCGTCGGTGTCGGCGTCGGTGTCGGCGTCGCTGTCGGCGTCGGTGTCGGCGTCGGTGTCGCTGTTGGCGTCGGCGTCGGTGTCGGCGTCGGTGTCGGCGTCGGTGTCACTGTTGGCGTCGGCGTCGGTGTCGGCGTCGGTGTCGCTGTTGGCGTCGGTGTCGGTGTCGGCGTCGGCGTCGGTGTCGGCGTCGGAACAACGTCCTTCTTGATCTCGAAAGCAGCCGTTGCCAGATCATACGTCAATCCCGTTGCCAATACCACTCTGGCAGCAACTTTATGAACGCCCTCAGCTGAAATGGTCTCCAAGCTTTTCTCCGCTTTTCCATCATAGGCAACCTCAACCCAATTGCCGTCATTCACTTTATACAATGCTTTAACAATATCGAAGCCATCAACTGTGTATGGTGACAGCACTGCCTCCACATTGCCGCTATATCGCCCGTCGGCGCCCTTCGTCCCCTTCATGACCAATTGCAACTGCGGCCTCGAGGACTCTGTATTCGTAACCGCAAGCTGATACGTCATACTCTGCGCTGAAGAGCTGACTGGCTGAACTTCAACCTGCCATTCATTCAAGCTTCCTGCAGCAGACATGTTTAACGGCTGATCTATAGCGATGAAGCCTTTATTGGAGTCAATCACCTCGCCATTGCGATCCAATAAGGACACTGTCGCCTCACTATTGGATGCCACGGCAACGAGATGCGTTCCCGTCATATCCGTAGTATGCAAGGCATAGCCCGTATTGTTCGGATCAAAATCCAACGCAATGCCGCTCAGCTTAACCGAGCTTAATGTCGCATCCAGTTGATCTGTGCTTTCGTGAAAAAACACTCCTCGAACCGATTCACCGGCCTGGCTGAACTGAACCGTTGCTGCTTTCTTTTCTTCTGCTGAGAAGGAAAGTAGACTGGCAGCATCGCGCGCAACATATTGGGTTTCCAAAATATCGCCTTCTGCGTCGAGCAAATGAATAAGCACGTTGCCTGAAGCAACAGGCGCCATATTCATATTTTGCATCGTCAAATTCACGTTCGTATTCGATGCGCTGTTCGTCTGTTCCAGCGTCAGCAGTACATGATTTTCGTTATGCTTAACCGCCAGATTATCGATCATAATCTTTGCTTCGTTATCCGACTCATCGAATTCCTTAAGCACATGACCTTGAGCGTCCTCTACCCAGCTTCGCATATACACTGCAATCCCGTTATCCGGAATTTCCTGCAGACCATGCTTGGTCAGATACGCACCTACGTCGAACTCCACCGTTTCTACATAAGCTCCTTGATCGATTAAGCTTAAATCATCGGAATCCGATATTTCTATGACTTTGCCAATTAATGATTCATCCACGTACTTGTTACTCTCGGATAGCGCAACCTTAACGACCCTGCCCTTGCCGCTAAGCGTAGTGCCGTTTTTATTATAGATTGGAATGGACAAAGTACGCTTCCCATCTGCCTCCTGCATCACCTTAACCTTCGATATTCCCGTATCCGGCGTATCTAGCTTCAATGTGCCTGTTGTCGATTGTTGTTCCCCATCCGCAAAGGTAACCACAACTTGATAAGCGGCATCCGCAATGGGTGAAGGTACGGTATGATAAGCGATCAGGCTCTCTCCGCTATTGGGAACTAGCGACATGTTATCGTAACTTGTCAGCCCTCCGTTAATTGTAATATCCACGCTCTGTATGGCGGTCATGCCCTGGTTGACGACATTGAACTGGACTGGCAAGTCGAAGCCCGCTACCACCTCGCCTGGGTTGAATACAACATAATCGGCATTGAATCGATTCTGGAAAGTTTCTGTTGCCGTGTACATTGCGCTTACTGTCTTGGACACTGTAACAGGAATTTCTTCCCCGCCTGCTTCGCCTTCTTCCTTCGGCGTAATCGTGCCTACAACATGTGTATCGGTCGTATATGTCGTACCCAGCATGACTGCTCTAATTTCTGTGCCTGTGCTATTGCCAGTATAAGCAGCTATCGTATCGATCGTTGTATAGTCGGGCATTGCGCCAAGCTCCATTGCGCCTGACAAATACAATTCCCCGCTATCCATGCCGAACTTCACAGCTTTCAATACATCGCGGCTAATCATCTCCGCGGCAGTCGTATCGACCTGAGCTTCCTTCCATATGAGCGACAGTCGATCAATATGCTTGTAAGCCTGCGGCATGGATACAAATGTAAAGTTCGGATTGATCTTGACGTCGTTGTATGACTTCACAGCGCTCAGACTATCTATGAATTCCGTGTACACTTCGCCGTCCCGGTTGACAGCCATCATTCGAATATCTTCTGTCACATCTTCCCCGACACCACTTGTTGTATGCCAAGCGATAACGAAGCGCTCCACCCCATCACCGAAAAATGCGCTTGTAAGCTGCGGATTCTCATTGGCGTTGCGGTCATTGGTGATCTGAAGATTTTTCATGATGCCTTCCGTCTTCCAAGAAACGGCTTGTGCATTGTCATCCATCTCAGTGTCGATAACTGCATATACGATCTCATTATCCGTCCCGGCTACATATTCGTCTGCAGGAACTTGATGAACGTTCCCTTTGTTAACCGTATAGACCACCGCAGTTTCTCCGCTTGTTAACGTATTTGCCGACATCCCCATTACAGTACCATTCGTACCGTTGTATAATGTCTCAGCGTCGCTCCACAATCCACTGGCCGTATCATATACCGTATAGGCAATGCTGTCCGATTCAGAGAAATCGAGCGGATTATCCATGTTCGATGAATATACGCTGCGGTAGGCAACGACTACCTTGCCATTGCCAACGGAGACAATTGGCGCAACGTCCGGTGTTTGATTGTTCGTTAGCCTGTGTGTCGTCCACTTCGTTCCGTCATAGATAGAAGCCATAATTTCTGCGCTGTTATTCATGAGCAAGATGTCGGAATTCGTTAACTCTTCTCCTGCGTCTTTCGTAATTTTATCCTTCTGCCTCACCCAGACAGCGGCAATCAGCTTGTCCTCACCTGCTACTTGAAGCCCGGTATCGCCATAGCCTTTGAGCGAAGCATCTGTAACGATCTCGCCGCGCGGATCATAACCTCCCTGATTATTGCGAACCGCCCAGGCGGCAACCGTGTCTTCCACATTGGCACTGTTATTGTCGGAGAGGTGGACGAGTATCGTACCATCTGCGGATAGTTGCGGATCGGAATACGGATACGCATTGGTCTGCAACAGTTCCGGTCCGGTCGGTCCGGTCGATCCGCCCGCAAGCAGCCTTTGCTTCGAGCTTGCCGACACTTGCCACTTCCGTTCATATTCAGTCAGGTAGCTTCGATCCTCTAATGTCTGAGAGCTAATCATCTGCATCGGGTCTTCACCGATTGAGCGCATATAAGCCAATATGGCTACTTCTACATTGGCAGCAGACAGCGGTACAGTTGCGTTCTCTTTCCAATAGTCTTGAATACTGTTCCAGTTCTTCGACAACCACGAATGACTGTAACGAAGCGATGCAAAATCGTGCTTAATCGAAATAAACAAAAATTTAAGAACAACGCGAACACCAACGACACTTTCCAGTGTCAGCTTATTGCCGTACGTTACTCTGTCGTTACTATTCTTCAAGTAATCACGATTCAACCATGTGCTCGTATTCTCCAAAGTAATTCTGCCGAACACACCAATCTTGGCGGCAATGATGGAATAGTCAAAACCAATTCCGCCGAACGCTTCGATATAGGCAATGATGCGCATGGAAGTCAGATAATCGTTGACACTGTCCAAGTCAGGATTGTCCCAAGGCAGGCCCGGCAGCTCATCGAATAGTACAGAAGCTTTGAATCCGACCTCGAGTCCTCCGCCGATAGTTAGAGAGAAGGTAACGGGCACGATGCCTGCTTGAACGTTCCACACCTGGGAATATTCGAAGCCGCCTCCCGCATTGAAGGCGCCGCCGTGGGCGATTGCTTCCCACGAATCGGTATTCACGTTGTACTTAATTTCTCCGATATAATAGCCGCCTACGCTGAATGGAATATCAGTCCCGGAATTGCCTTTTTTATTGATCATCGAAAATTGCCGTTTCTGCTCTTCCACAAAGCTGCCCATTGCAATCTGGTACAAATCGCCGGCACCAGGTGCGAAGTTGTTCTTGGATTGGAAGAACTGAACGTCACTGCTGCCTTGCGTGGATGCCATCTTGTTAAGCGATGCCGACATAATCATCTTGTACACCATCGGATCATCTGTCGGGTACACTCGCATGGAAATCGGGCCGGCATCCATCTTAATATTCCCAAGCAGTCCGAGCGTCTCTAATACCATCTTATCGTTGTTGCTCGGTCCCGCCGTGCTTGCTTTCGTGTTGTCGATCTCGTCCTTCAGCTTGCGCAGACTGGTGCGCAATTGTGTAGTACTCACTTCGGTTACTCCGATCATGTTGACTGGCGTTGGCGAAGGAGCGAAGCTTTTCCGGAAGCTGCCCGATTGGTCGTATAATTTGAAATACATCGCGCCCGACCTTGCTTTCTCAAGCCACATCGTATCCTCGTTCATGACCTGAACATGCCGGGTCACCCACATATCCGAGAATGGATACTTGATCGTCTCGTAGGACTGACCTTGCGGTACAAAATCTTTGGCATCCTGCAAAACTGCGTATGCTCCGCTATCGACCGTCTCGCCCCACCACAGCAGCTCAGTAGTCATATTGATGGTGGAGTAAGCATTATTGGGTCCGAATTTCCCTCTATAATCCCGAATGTCTGTCTTGAACCTGTCTCCCCCGTCTGTCACATATTGATTGACAATAACAGGAGTAGGCTGCTGATTCGCCACAGTAAGCAAGCGAGCAATCTTGTCTCCAATCGTAATGCGATCAATCGGACTTGCATCCCCGTCGAATGACAATAAGCTAGGTTGATATAAGTTATTGTCGAATTGGGTTTCAATTATAAATTCAAGCTTGTCCTTGGCAGACAAATCCGCTGCGTTCTTCTCGCCAGCTTCTATAGAATAATAATCTGTCGTATCAAAAATAATCTCAAGCTTGCCATCATCATCAAGGTCTTTCGTAACACCTGCGCCGCCGATCTCTGTCGCTTCGGCAAAATAGCCATTCTTATATACGCCGCCACGGTAAGTCACTTTGCCTGTGTAAGGTTGGCCATCCGGTGTTTTGAAGAATACTTCTACCTTCGACAACTGACGAAGCTGCAATATATTGATTGGATAAAGTTCAAGCTGAGCCGGATTGCCTTCCTGTGTCAGCAGACGATCCTGACTGTACACACCTGTATAGGTCGTGCCGTCAAATACGGATGTCACATACACGTCACTTGCAATACCATTCTCCTCGTACAACGCAAGTTCACCGTTCGCATCCGTTTTTACCGTTTTCTCTACATGATCGCCATTCGTATACGTAACAGTCGTTTCTGTCTTGGGATACACCTGGAACAGATATAATTTGTCCTTCAATGTCTCTACAGTCAGATCCAGCTCCGTACTCATCCCTGTACGGGCGTGCGTCGCTGTAATCGTCGTCTTGCCGTCATTCAGACCAGCCAACAAAAACTTTTGCTTCGGCTGGTAGGATGTGTTATTGAACTTCTCAATATCCTCTACATAGCCGTTGCTGCGATGATAGATCGCCCCGACCCCATTGTCGCTGGATTTCCATGCAATCTGGTCTGTGATCTCGCCCATATCCTCGTAATCCTTATGATTGATGCCAAGCTCATTGTTAAGCGTAATATTCCGCTTCAAGGCCAGAATCTGATCGCTAGTCATCCCCTTGATGCTGTCGATATTACTCATTGTAAACGAAGAAACAGGTTGTCCATCGACTTGCATAGTCAAGGCATCGCTCTTGTACACTTGCAAAAATAACGAATCGTAGGACCACGTTGAATCCATACTATTCTTCACGGCTAACGTAATGGCGTACACATCCTTCATTTGCTTGCCACTCGCTACAGGATCAATTCTCAAGCTATAGCTTCCTCCGGTTGCCGAAGCTTGCGAGTCGCTAAACCCGCCTGTCGTCTTGTCAAATACGATACGCGTTTCCGGGATAAGCACTCCATTCTTCGTTACCTGGAATTCGAATTCTCCCTTATTAATGGGATCGAAATGGTCAAGCTCCCAGGAAATCGGCAGCGTACCCACTTGATCAAGCACAAACTGTCCCACCGACTTATCCAATGTTACGATTGCAGCTTCCGATTTTACGACGATGTAAGATATAGCAGCAAGCGTGGATAGAGGATTCTCTGGATTTGCCGTACTGATCCGAACGGTGTAGCTCGGTACTTGGTTACTCGAAATATCCTTCATAAACGATCCAGGAACAATAAAGCTTGTCGCGTTGATTAACTCCGAGTTGGCAGGAGCTTCCCAAGTTTGGATGGGCTGCTGGCCCGCGAGCTGACTCTCGTCGAAGTTACCATTGTAGAGCTCAAGCTTGAAGTTGGCATCCTGAGCAGTACCGCCTGCACCTGCAAGCTCCTTGTAACGATCCATTACATTCGTGGACCAAATGACATTGGCATCCTTGTTCTTATGAACAAATACACGATTGGCAAAGTCCGGTACAACGACTGCCGCGGATCCGTCAGCGCTGATCGTAACAGGCTGTGAATCCAATGCAGCTTCTGGAGCTTCGCCGTTGTTTTTGGCTATGATCGTAAAGACGACTGTGCCGACCTTCTTGGGAATGATCGTGCCATCCGCTGTAATTCCGGCTACGGCAGAATCACTGCTGCGCCATTCGAATTGATCAGGTGTAGCATACGTCGCATCTTGCGGGAACGTAAAGCCAAGCTTCGTTGCTGTAGCATCGATTAGATTTACGATGTTTGGGGTGCCCGACGGCCATGATGCCGGATACGTAATCGACAAATCACCTGTCGTTACATATTTCGGTTCAGTGATTTGAAAGTTAACCGTCTGGTTGCCAAGCATTCCGAAGTCCTCTGGCTTGCCTGCTTCTACCTCTCCCGGTTTCGTATTGCGGTTATAGTAGATTTTGGCCCGAAGCTGCTTGCCGTCTATCGTTGCATCACTATCTTGAAGCGCGTCGTACACGCTTTGTGTCAGCTTAATCTCGCCTTCCAATATAGGCGGAGACAGCGGAAGCCCATCTTCCCCAAGCTTCCATTGCAAGTCCAGCAACCCTTGAGACCGATCCCCAATCGAGATGGCTACTCGCTTGGCGATATCTTCGGGAGTCGTTACCCCATCGATCAGCCAGTCTGCCTCTCCGCCCGCAGTGCTCAGCTGAAGCGTTGCCTTCAGCGTCTGTCCCCCTGTATAGTTGGCTTTGTCCAGCGTTAGCGATTGAAAGGCATCGCCACGCGCATAGTCGAGAACAATATTCGGAGTGTTCGTAAAACTTTGACCCCATGGTATGTTCGCAATGGTGCGATGTTCTGATGCGACAGGTCCCAATTGAACCCGCGCGGTTTCATCCAGAGCTGCAGCCACTTGCAAATCTGCCAGTGTCATTCCTTTCGATACAACGGCCATATATCCGCTAATTAGTGACAGACCCGTTTCCCATATATAGGTAGGTTTACCCTCGGCATATGGCATCACATCTGGATAAGCAATTCCTCCCCCTGCAAGCTGCAATCGAGGCATATGCATGGGATCGCCCTGCTCATCATGTGCGATCGAATTACTATAGTTCACCCTAATAGGTACGATCTGACCTGTCGTATACGTCCCTTCCTTGGCGTGGACTTCATTCATGACGGGATCTGCCATTGATGCAGCCCGGTCCCCGCGGTAGTAGCAGTCTGTGAAGCCAACACCATTCAAAGAATCTGATTGAAAGCGTCCGCCTCCGCGACCCAATGTGAAGGAAACATATCCGCCGCCCTCATAGGAATGGGTAAAAGACGCATACTCCCGACTGACTTCGAGCTGCTCAAAATCTATGCGATCCAAGTTATTGAAATCATAGACATGCAGTAAATCTGCTCTGGCTTCGTCATTCCAGACGTTGTCGCGATAACCTTCAATAGTCCCGGAGAAGTCAGCCCTTCCGCCTACGCAATAACTATTTATAATATTTCTTTGTACATATAAACCTCCAATCGCGATCGTCTTGGTCGTTTCACCAGGTTGGAATTCGACCTTTCCTTTCACGATCTGATTGTTCCGTGGCTGGATATTAAGCGTACTTGGCATCAATTCGTAGGAAAAGGACACGATCTTCGTTTGCGCTTTGTTCAATTGAAATGTGAAACGAATATTTTCTGTGAATGCCACATCGGTGGGTTCCTCTATCTTCGTAACCGAGACAACGGTCTCATCCCCATAATCCGAGCCTGTTGCCATTAGTCCGCCCACACTTGCGACCGGATTGCCAAGCTCATCGACAAACCGCAATCCACCTTCGCCATCAACCTGCGACAACAGCGAATCCAGACTGTCAAGGTGTTCATTGGTCAAGTTAGGTCCAGTATCCGTTCCATCGCCCGTTAACGCCGATAATTGCTCCTCGATTGCAATCATCTGCTTGATCGCGGCAAGCGTAATCGGCTCGCCATCAACTTCAGCGATTTGCGTTAAGTCGGTACTGCTGTCGGCTAGCAGCCCTTTCATTTCTTCTAACGTATAGCTCTTGCCATTCAAAGAAATAGAATAGCTTAATAGCTGGCCGTTGGAATCTATCAAACCAAGCTTTTCAATCGTATCCAGCATAGCGGGCGCTTGCTCGGCGCCATACTCCTCCTCCAAGAGGCGTAACAACTCCGTATTGTTCGAAGCTGTACGCCCCTCCTCCCCATCAGGTGTCATTGCGAATGCTGATGTCGTAATACTTGTCGTAACAAGTACGAGTACCAGCATGCTGATCACTATTTTTTTAAATTGAAATGCTAGTCTCATGCCTGCGTTTCTCTCCTTTTAATATTTGTTTGTTATAGTCCACCGCTATATGCTTCATCTGCCGTCGTCATTGAGAGCTCTGCGAAGGCCACGATATCTCCCTCTTGATCAACCGCTATCACTCGCACCATATAATCTGTGCCTGGCTTCAATTCTGTAAGCCGCATAGTCGTGCTATTGGTGGAATCGAGCAGCTTATCATCCACGTAAACGTGATAGTTCAAACTTTCTTCTCCATCATGCCAAACCTGCTCCCAATACAACTCGGCAAAATCCACTGATACTTCAGCTCTCAAATCTGCAATGACGGAATAAAGTCCGAATTGGAAGGAGGTCTCCGCCGTTCCGCCCTTACTGTCATCCGCAGAAATTGTAATCCTTGCAGAGCCCATACCGTTCGGTCTGACGATTATGGAAGAGCCTACTACTTCAACATTTGCAATAGCAGTATTGCTCGAACTAGCCGTGAATGTCAGCATGTCGTTATCTGCATCGTGGAAAACCTCATTCGCATTTAATTCAAAAGGCACTTCCGAATGCACCATTTTGTCGGCTATCGGATTGATGACCGCAGGCGCATGATTAGTGGGCGTTGGCTCTGGTGTCGGCTCTGGTGTCGGCTCTGGTGTCGGCGTCGGTTCCGGAGTCGGCGTTGGATTTGGTGTTGGCTCTGGTGTCGGCGTCGGTTCCGGCGTCGGCGTTGGCTCTGGTGTTGGCTCTGGTGCCGGGATATACGGCGTCGGTGTCGGAACCGTTGGGCGCTGTGCTGCAATTTGTTGCAGTTTTTGCAACTCCATCGCTCTCCTTCGCTGTTCGAATTCTCGTTTTTCCTCCTCCGAAAGCTTTTGCTTCAATAACGCCTCCGCCTGCCTTGCAGCTTCTTCTTGTCGCTTCTTGTTCTCAAGCTCTAACCGTTCTCTTTCTTCTTTTATTCTTTTCAGCAAGGAAGAATGACTTTTCGCCGCTTCGTTCCGTTCCTGTTCTCGCAGCCTGTTTTGTTCCTCTATCTTCTTCATTAGCGCTTCATTAAGCCGCTGTTGTCTTTCCAGCTCCTGCTTTTGTTGCTCTGTTAATTGAAGCGGCTGAACCTTTTCCAAATCGATTTTTGGGTCAGCCCCCTTATGGGCATCGATCATTTTCTGTAATTGGTCCCTGTCGATTTTCCCTTGATCGAGCGCTTGCTTCACGATATTAGCGATCAGATTATCCAGATTATTCTTGAATTGATCCAAGTTTCCTTGAGTCGGGTCGAATGGATTGTCACCAGTCCCGTTTGTCAAACTCTCCAATAATGATTTATTCTCTTTATCAATCTGTTGCTTCTGCTTTAACAACGCCTCAATGATTTCCGGCGAAGCTGAATGAACAAGGATGCCTGGGTCAATCAAAATGGGTCTACTAGCCCTTTCAGCACTTGATCCTGGCATAAATGTTAGTTGCTGCGACGGGTACACGAAGCCAGACTGTTGACTCGGTCCGTTTCCGTTGGTCTGTACTAGACCGCTTCCTACAAAAACCGTGGATGTTCCTGTTACGGGATTGATCCCCACGACAAAATGTGTCCCCCGAACATGAGCTTCAGCTTTCTGCGTCGCTATTTTGAATGTATCCTCACTGCTAACTAATGAAGACACACTTGCGCCAACTGACCCGCTCCACAGAACAAAGCTTGTATGCTTTGCTTTTGACACACTGCTTAAATTAGCTACGTATAGCTCTGTATTTTCGCCAATTGTGATTTCATCTTTGCGATCAATCGTTTTTAATATCGCACTTGAGTTAAATTCGGTAAGGATACGATCACCCTGATGGAGAGTGGTGCCGTTAAACGCTCTGTAAGCCAGCGCCCCTCCGGCTTGACTAATCCATACCGTTCCTTTAAGTTGCTCAAGCCTCGCTAGTCTGGAATTGTGATCAGCTGCAGGCTGCTTATCTATTTCTTCATTTATTTCTCGCAAAATAACTGTTCTTGTATGCTTCTCCCATCTGACGTCTGTCCCGAACGCCTCACTAAAAAATCTGACCGGGACATAGGTTCTACCGTCTTTTGTATAAGGTGATATGTCCATCTCTTGATGTACTTTTAAATTGGTTGCTGCATTTCCAGTAATGATCGTACGACTTCCAACTTGAAGGACGATTGTCCTATCTCCCTTGGTTAGTTTAATCGTACGTTCATTATCGTCAAAACTAACCTTATAGCCCATCGTTTCGCTTAACGCTCTAACTGGAACCATTGTACGTCCCTTCGCAATCTCAGGCTGTGCATCAAAGCTAATAAGGGCATCTTCCAGCACAACCTTCACTTGATCGTTAGACGGCAGCTTGTCAGGAAGCTCATAAAATTCGAGTTCGCGTATCTTGTTGTTATAGCTGTCCGCAATAAGCAAGTTGCCGCCTGGCAGAACAGCAACATCTGTTGGGTTGTGAAGCAGGTTATGGCCGTTGATGCCATCTACATCACCATATAGCGAAGGCACCCCGGCAATTGTACTGACATGACCGTTAATAAGGTAGCGAATCGTGTGATTCAAGCTGTCCGCAATAATCAGCCCTTGTTCCTTCGTGAGGGCAATGCCTCTCGGAGATTGAAACCGAGCTTCTTCGCTGGCTCCATCCGCGTATCCACCTTCTGCATACAATGCACTCTTCTCATATAGGGGCACCTCCCCTTGAGACAAGCCCGCTACCGTAGTCACTGTACCTTCGGCCAAATCTATATATCGAATCAGATGATTGCCTGTATCACTTACGAATAAATTGCCTTTATTGTCGATGGCAATGCTGGCAGGCTCATTAAACTTGGACGCTGACAATTCGCCGTCTGCATAGTCGCCCGCTGGGACCGCATTGCCGGCAATAACTTCAACTACACGCTCCGAAGGAGCATTCAATGTAGTGACCCCTCCATCCGGTGCAATTCGCCGGATCAAATGGTTCAACGTGTCCGCGACATACAAGGTCCCATCCGCAGCAACAGCCACATCCTGTGGATGGTAGAACCTCGCTCCTTCGCCGATTCCGTCTTCGAGACCAAGGATGCCGTCCCCCGCAATGGTGGATACCACTCCATCTTTGGATATTTTTCGAATGAGATGGTTTTCTGTATCTGCGATATATACATTTCCTACCGCATCCGAATCCATGCCCGAGGGAGCGTTGAACACAGCGTTTTGCTTTGCTCCGTTGTTCCAGCCTCCGCTAGGAGCGCCACTAGCTTCCGCTTCCAACATGAAGCCAGCATAGGTCGAGACCTTTCCATCCAACACTTTTCGTATGAGGTGGTTTTTGCTGTCCGCCACGAGTACAGAACCATCCTTCATAACAGCCATGCCTTGAGGCATGCGGAAGGAAGCCTCCGATGCAGCGCCATCCCAATCCTCGAAATCACCATTTCCGGCGAATACAGCTACACTTGTCATTAACTCCTCGGCAACTTCTATATCCCCGACAGCTTCCAGATTACCCGTAGCCCTCTCGGCTCCCGCAGCTCCTGCAAGCGTACTTCCAATTAGCGTTATCATCATTACCGCTACTAGCAACTTCCTGTACATGACTTTCATACTGCATGCTAATATCGGCTTCCATATGCGCATGTTCAATGCTTTGTTCACTCCTGTTCCAGTATTGAATGCAAAACCGTATTTCGACATCATTCTGCATTATACAAGGAGCGCTCCAAGTTAGTAGTCCTACTAAAGTAGTACGCTGCAAAAAAACTGCGACGGCACAATCAACTATAAAAAAACCGCCCGGGTCCGGCCCCGAACGGTCTCGCTGATTCAATTTAAACCTCGTTTACACTAGATAAAACGAACCTGTATCGCGGTTCAGCAAATAATAATCAATTTTCATATCGATGAAAGCATTGGTCAAGGCTTCGCTTACCGATACATAAGCGTCTGCCCCGGATGCGTGGAAATCAAGCCGGGCCGTCAAAGCGCCGCTTTCCGCAAGATCAACATCCGGAATCGACAACGACCAGGAACCGCTGTTCGTCTTGAAGTAGGTATACACCGATTCCCTCGTTACCGAATCCCCGGGTACGTTCTGATTGTTTATAATCGTGTAGGAAAGCTTCACCCGGAGCCACCCCAACTTGACCGGACTGAAGCTCTTGAACGCGGCGATGACCTCATTAGGGGCAAAATTCTTGACATTGGAATATTTCAAGGAATCGATATACGCATAGTCTCCGGGACACTCCGGAAATTCAATCCCTTTCTTCAGCGCATCGGTCGAGTAGCAGGCAACTTCCTGTCCCAAAGCCGAGTCATTCGGGCGGGCATTCGGGTGTTTGCCGTCCAGGCCGGACAAGAAGGCGAACACCGTTGATTTGTACATAATCGGATACAGGATTCCTTGGTCCGATACGACCTCGACCGCCCCGTCCGACATCCGAACCTTCACCGTCTTATCCTGAAACATTCCTGACGCACCGCCATACGCCCGCCCGATCAAATAATTGCCAGCTCTCACATGAGTGGGCATATTGATGTAATCGTCTAGGGCGACAGGCGTGCCGGTTGAAATATCGACGGCCACCGTCCTTGAGGCACCGTATCCGCCAATCGTCATTACCCCATTGTAAGCGGTTGCATATCGAGGGAGCGCGACGTTCGGAATCGTATGACTCCCTCTATTTATGACATCTCCGTTCTGATCAATATCGAGACGGACGACATGATCGGTTGCCGAAGCCCGGATTAAGTAGTGAAATGAACCGCTGGTCACGATCGACGCATTCCCGCTGCCCCCGATTGTAAAACGTGTCTCTCTTGAAGGCACTCCGTTGATCAGATCGAATCGATCGATCGTGCCGCTCTCCCAATTCGGCGCATACAGTCTGCCGTTAATGATCGTGCACGTCTGCATCCAGCCGCCGAACTTGCGAACATAATCGAGCTTGAACTGGAGGCCGCCATCCAATATCCGATACACCTTGAGCGCAGCATTCGTAAAGACGAACAGATTGTCATTGTAAATCGCCATTGCTCTGGCATTGGCGCCGACGCCGAGATCGGTTCGGGATGCGACGCTCAGAACGCCGTCGCCGGACGGTCGTATAACAACAATGTAGGACTGATCTTCCAAGGAATAGCTTCCTTTGAACAAGCAATACAGCGCTCCTTTGTACGGAATGATCGTCTCCGCTTCATTGGCAATCTGTCCGGACGGGGGAATCGGCTTCACTCTTGCATATTCGTACAAACCCGTTTCGTCGCCCGTCGATTGGTAGGCGAAAATCCGCTTGAAGCGGTTCCCCGACGTAGAGACGATCACTTCAACGCCGTCATCCGGCGATGTCGTATCAGACTCATCGTAGTAGAAGTGGCCTTCCAATCCACGATCCTGAACATAATAGACGTAGCTTTCATCAGAGTCGATCTCGGCTCTTAAATCGTCCACGCTTCTCACCTTCACCACGTTCCCCTTGTCCTTGTCTTTGTCCTTGTCCGACGAAGCGCACGCCTGCAACGTCCCTCCGGTCAAGCCGGCCGCCGCGAAGGAAGCACCGACAACGCCCAGTGATGCGAGCATCTTCCTTCTGCTGATCATACCCTTATTAGGCTCTGTCGTGTGCGGTGGTTCCGAGCTCGAGGTTCGTTTTTCCGTCATAATTTATTCCTCCTATTCATGTTCTGGAATGATGGCGACCCGAAAGCCGCCTATAACAAACAGGAGCCGCTACGGCAAGCTCCTGTCGGTCACCTTGTTCAGATGCCTCACCGCTTCAAGCGGTATCCGATGCAACCCGCTCGCGTTGGACGAATTGCAATCGTGCCGCAAAATGCGTTCGCGCACCGACGGGTCAACGGCGTTCAACAGCTCGCCATTCTCGATCAAGTTGTCGTGAATGACCATGCCCCTCGGCGCTTGCTGCAAATGAATTGCCGTCTTGTTCGAGCCGCCTCGTCCAACCGGGTGAAATTCGTTGCGAACGATATGGAAATCGTCCACCTCCGATGCGAAGCAGATGTCGCCGTCGCCCGCCAAGCGGCAATTGTCACGGAATACATTGGCTTCTACCCAGGTTCGCTGCCCGGATAGCCCATCCTGATCCTCACGTATATAAATGCCGTGACGGCTATTCGAAGCGATATGATTTCGGCGAATGACCACGTCCGTATCCCGATGGCCGATCGACAATCCGTCCTGGCCGTTGCCCTCGATGACGCAATCTTCGCATAGCGAATACGAAACGCGCAGGCAGTAATAATAGATTCCGTCCTTTCCATTATCGAGGCAGCTGGTGCCGCGAAATGCGAAGCCGACTGAGCCGCTGCCAGGATGAAGTCCACTGCCTGTATTGCCTGTACAGCAGCAACGTTCGATCAGCGTATCTACACATTGCTGAAAGCTGATGCCATCACCGTTGTAATGCTGCACCCGGACATCCTTGATCTGCAGCCGATCCGTCCGCAGCAAAAAAATCCCGCCGCCCCGGCAGCCGTGCAAATAGGCGTTGGACGCGGCATTGCCATCGACGACCAGGCTTTCCACGATGACATTCTCCACGGCGCGGCCGCTTATGATCGGGTATACCGACGTAACCGTGCCGTTCGCCAGTCCGCCAATATCATGATTGAGCGCTTGCGAAAGGCCCAATTCATTCCCATCCATCCACGTTACGGTTGCGACCGTGTCATAAAAGCCGACGGCCCGGTCATCGGTAATATGAACGCCGCAGCCTATCGGGAACTTATCCGGCTCCGCTACGGAAACCGAATACAATCCGTAGCCATTGGAATAGAGCACCTTCGAACGAACGGAAGGGGGCTTCCACAGAACCGTTTCACTCCCGCTTCCTCGCACGGTCACATTAGAGCGCAAGTGGAGGGAGTCGTACATCGCATAAGTACCCGGCAATATGCGGACGACCCCTCCACCCGCTGCGGCAACCTGATCGACGGCCCCCTGAATGACCTCGTTCGTCGTTCCGATCCAGTCGGCCTCCTTCGGACCCACATTCACTTCGAACAGACTCACGGCGACACCACCTTTACTTGTTTTCTTTGTTACTCCACCAGACCCGTTCTCTCCACACTTTCCGTGAAATATCGCTGGGCGAACATATAGAGAAGCAGCGGCGGCAAGATGGTCAGGAAGCTGGCGGCCATTCGGATCGGCTCCGCCATATACAAAGGCAGATCGTACTTGATAATAAATTCGCCTACACTTCCTCCAAGCCGGGACATTTCCACAGCCAGCGGCACATTCTCAGCGGCGGTCAAGTACATGCGCGGCAAGTACGTATCGTTCCACGTCCAAACGAAGGAAAACAGGAAGACGACCAGCATCGCAGGCTTCGAAAGCGGAATCATCACTTTTCGATAAAACCGGAATACGCTCGCTCCATCGATCTTCGCGGCTTCCTCCAGTTCTTTCGGCTGCGTCATGAAAAATTGCCGATAAATAATGACGAACATTGCCCCCTTCATCCCGAAGCCGAACAAAGCGGGAATAACCAGCGTAATCAGCGAATTGCTCAAATTCAATTCGCTATACGCGACAATGGTAGGCAATACGATGACCTGCGGCGGAATAACGAAAGCGATAATAAGCAAAAACGTAACGAGCCGCTTCATCGGCACTTCGAGACGGGCCAGCGCATAGCCGGCCAGGCCGCATGAGAAGCAGTGAAAGACGGCCACTGTCGTCGACACGACCAGACTGATCAGAACCGTCTTGTTGTACTTCAACAAATGCCAGGCCGTCTCGATATGTCCCAGATAGATGGAGGACGGAATCCAAGTTACGGTCGGATCGAGCAAATCCTTCACGTCCATCACCATCTTGACGACCATCCGCATTATCGGATTCATGTAAATATAAGAGGTGACAATGAAGATCGCATACAGGAACAATTTAAAGACAAGACCGTTATTGATCTCGCTGCCGATCAGCAAATTGCGGGTTTTCCTCAATCCGCGCTTCCATCGGCGGCCATTCCAGAGACTGCTTCCGCGGGACTTCAACTTTACCGGAACTCCGATTTTCATCGTATCTTCCCCTTACCTTCTTCTTAAGTCACGGATCTTGCTCGTCTTGCCGTACAGGAACACAACGAGACCGAGGCTCGTAATGATCAACAGGAAATAGATCCAGGCCAGCGCGCTGTTAAACCCGTATTCGCCTTGATTCAGTCCGATCATATGGATAATCGGGTTGAACGGGTATGTGAACATGTCTACAACCGTATAGATCAGGTTAAGCAAAATAAACGGCGACATCGCGGGCAGCGTAATTTTCCAAAAAACATCCCACGGCGAAGCCCCGTCAATCCGAGCCGATTCATACGCCGATTTGGACACCGTTTGTCGTCCGGCAAGGAAAATGAGAATCTGTACGCCGGAATACCAGAGCACCAGCACGAAACGATCCAACACGCCTTTGACCGGAGCCGCCCACGCGCTGTCGCCGAGCATGGTATCCAAATATTGTCCAAGCTCGACCCTTTCCAGAAAGCCGAGGCCGCCTTCCCCCTGGTTGACTAACTCGGTCAATACATAGCCCGATGAAAAAATGACCGGAAGGAAGAAGATCGCGCGGAAAACAAAACGTCCCGGCAAGTTTTGATTCAACAAGATGGCAATGAGCAGCGAAAACACAAGAATGATCGGAATGACGATAAGTTCTTCGCGGAAGAACGGAAGAAGTTCGTCATAAAGTGCCGAGCTTTCAAAAATGATCGAATTGTAATGCTGCAGTCCGACAAACTCGTAAACCATCCGGTTGGGAAGCACTCTTAAATTGTGAAAGCTCATATACAGGGAAAACAAAAGCGGAAATCCTAGAAAAACGGCAAATCCAACCAACCACGGCGAGATAAAAAGCAGTCCTTCCAGCTTGCGCATCGTGGCAGCTTTCATGAATTTCCGTTTCTTCATGCTCGATTTCCCCCTTTCAGCACCACAAAATCTTTGGCGTTTACCGTAACCCGGCTTGTCGAATACATCGTATCATTGTAATTGACGATAATCTGCTTCCCGTTCGCATAAGTCGTTTCATACACGCCCTCGGCCAGCTTGCGGTGTCCGGAAATATACTGATCGCGCACATCGCCCAAAGCCTCGTTAAATTGCTGATACTGGATGACCATCGAGGTGGCCCAATCCCGGTAATCCGTACTGTAAAACCGATTTAAAGAATAGGTATCGACCAATTCCCGGGTCGGGGCGTACGATACGATAAATGACGGTTCCGCTCCGTATTCGATCCCTTTGAGGAAGTGGGTTCGATAATCGTCGCTCTGGTTGGCATAGTCCAGCGAATAGGACAACAGTCCATGCAGTGCCATTTGTATAAATGGCACCGTTTCGTCTACGAAAATATCGCGGGAATACTCCGCACCGTTCAGTTGCACATGCCCGGCATATGCCCAGGTATACATATTGCCGCGGGTGATCTGCACGTTGCCCAGCCTATTCTTCGTCTGTTGCAATATCCGCTCCTGACTGCTCCGCGACTCCACACGGGTTACCGGATAGCGTTCATTAAAGTCGCTGTTTACAAACGAACCGATTGCAGCGCCGAATAAATAGCCGTCAGCGTTTATCGCCTGGGCCTTGGCCAAATCGTCCGAGACGCTTGCTTCCACAAACAGCGGACTGGCAAACGTCAGCCGGTCGTCGCTGTTCCATATGCGATATTCGATCAACGATTGACCCCGATCCCGCAGCCCGTCCCGGCTTTTGCGGAACCCACCGCGCCCCGTATTGTTGAACGAGTAATGCTCCGCATTCAGGTACACGGGAATTTGCTTGGAGTGGGCGTAGTCGATGAACGCTTTCATCCCGTCCCGGCCGCCAATGCGGGAATCGACCGGGAACGGTCCTCCATAGCTGCTGTACCCGTTCCTTTGCCAGCCCTCGTACACGATCGACATCGCGTCGATGCCGAGACTGTTCAAATCGCCGATCATCCGCTTCGCTTCATCCGTCGTCGTCAGCGGCAAGTACGAATCAAGCAGAAATCCGCTCTCCGTATCCGCCCCCAGCAAGCTTAGATGAAGCGGTATTGATCCTGACAGTCGGCCGGTTCTAACGCCCGTCTCTTCGACTAAGTACGTGCGAAAGCGGGAAGCCATATCGGCATATTCGGGCTCCGGCGAATCGATCAAGTAATAACGTGTCGACAGATCGGAACGGATTCGCTCATCGCTGTATACGAGAATGCCTTCCGTTTTGCTTGTGTTGGTCGGCTGCCTGTATTTCTGTCTGATCTGGAACTCCGGCGTCACCCAGTTGTACTGATTAAACGATTTCGAAGGCGCAGCCAAAATAGTCGCATATTCGGCGCCTTCCCGAATAATGCCGATCATCGCTTGATTGTCCGATTTGATACCAAACACCGGCATCGTCACAGGCAAGCGAACCGGTAAGGAGCTGTTGCTGCTGTAGGCCCAATCGTCGCCGTATACGATCCCCTCGTAAAGTCCGGAGTTCGGCTCCCGATCGCTCCGAAACCGAATAAGCGCCCCGGAGCCGTCCGGAATAAACACATATCCTTCCGGATCGATCGAGGTGGCCGCTCCGAAGAACGGATATGGACGAATCGAAGCCAGTCTGGCGCCGGGCTCCCTCCCCGCTGCTTCACCCGGCTGCAACGGCTCCTTCCCGTCGATCAGCCCCTCGTCCCGGACGGTCGCTTCCACGAAGTCGTCACGCAGCCTTACTTCGATCGGAACAACGAATCCGATGTCCGGCATCTCGAGCTTGAATCGGACACCGTCCTCCAGCCGTTCGAAGCTTGCCACCGTCCCGCGCTGCTCGATAAAATTGGATTCCTTCAGCAAATCTTGGCGCACATTGAATTCGACATACCTGAACATGATGGGGGAGCGCAAATGGACGTTCCAGGCATTTGAATTCTCTTCTTCATTCCATTGCTCCGGATTGGGAAACGATCTCCACACTCGCCCCGCGCTCTTGTCCTTTACTATGAAATGACCGGTTTCCGGACTGAACCTCAACTCCAGCTTTTCGTTCTCCGCCACCAATACAAACAAGCTTTCGTCGGGGAATCCGTTGGCCAAGCCCGCCTCTGCGCTGCTTGCCGCAGCAGCCGCCGACGCTTCCGTTGCCTGAATCGGCATCCCGGTTCCCGGCTCTGTGGAAGGCGAGCCGGGAATCGACGCCGAAAAATGAAATCCGGTATAAACGAGCAGGCCGATAATCGAAGGGAACAAGATGACAGAGAGCCATTTGGCGCGAATAAATCGTTTCACATCGATACCTCCAAATAAATCGTTTGGATGAAGCCTGCGAATTCCGAGAACAAGCCAGCGAGTATGAACAGAAGCACCCACAGTATGACGGTCGCAAATGCGGTCAACAGCACGTTGACGACCGCTTCGCCTACCGTATAATTTTGCAGCGCCTGAATGTTCCAGAAATAGAGCAAGCCGCACCATACGTAGATCGCCGATTGCAAGAAGCCGTAAATCGGCGCCTCGCTGAGTGTCATCCCATTGGAAGCGAGGGCGAGCGGCAGGCTGAACAGGAGCAGTGGAAACAACGCATAGGCTCCGCCGACGAATACATCCTTAAACCGCGCCTCCCCGTGCCGGATCGATCCGATCAAGTAATTGCATACGATCCAGGAAAGCCAAGTTCCCGCACCGACAAGCACGACCGTCCCGCCATTCCGGCTTCCCGGCGACACCGGATCGAACGAGAAGCTTGTCACATAAATGCTTCCAAGCGTGCTCAATACCGACAGCAGAAGCAATAGGGCAGCGCTCTGGTACCCGCCCTTGTTCAAGTAACGAAGATCGCCGAAACCGTCGATGGGAGAGCGCAATATCGTGAAGCCGTGTCGCAGCTGTCCGATCAGGCGATACCGGCTCCAGTCAATCCCCCGATGCGCAGCGCGTCCCCGCCACCAGGACAACTGCAGTCTTGTTGCCAGCATCCAGGCAACGGCCAGCACAAGAACCCATGTGGCCACAAATGAAAAATGGTTCTGAAACCATTGCAGCCGCAGCTGCCAAAATGCATCCGAATAACCCTCGCCGCTGCCCGCCACACGATACAGCCGCAGCGCCTCCCGATAATCCCCGGCATAGTAGGCGGCATCCGCCAAGCCGTGGTAGGCGGGAGTAAAGTGAGCGTTAAGCCGAATGATTTCCTGCCATTCCGGCACACTGTCGCTGTACTTCCCTTCGTGCATCAACCCGAAGGCCCGATACACTCGCTCGCCAAAAGGGGTGGGGGTAAACTTTTGAATGCCGTTCAGACTGTCGTCCAGAACAAACAGCTCGTTCTTTGAATTCGTTGCGATCGATACCGGACTTTGCTGCAGTCCGACGCGAGGCATGCCGGCCGTCGCCGGTCCCGACCAGAAGAACAGCAGCTTTCCGCTCGCATCATACTGGTAAATGACATTTTCCGTTTTTTCGATCGCCGTCATAGCGCCGCTCCGATCAACCGTAATATCCGCAAATTGAAGCGTATCTGTCATCGTAGCGTCTGGGGTATCCGTATGGATAAAACCGCCGCCGAAGCTAAGCGCCCTCCATAAGTTATCACCGCGAATATTCAGCTTCTTGATCTGCTCCGTTTCGGATACGGACACGGTATAGAGGTAGCTTTGCTCATCGATAAACAGGTTGCCGATGGCCGCCGGCAGCAGCCGGACCTGTCTGCTTAACTGCTCCTGGGTAAAGATCATTCGTTTCAATCGATCCATCAGCGTCGCTTCCGTCCAGTTTGTGCCGAAGAAACCGTAAAACTTCCCTTCCGGATCGAATTGTACAATGCCTTGATAGCTGCCTCGGGGAACGACGTATATAAAGCCTCTTTTGTCCACCGACACCTTGGACGGTTCGTAAACGAATGTATCGGGAACAAGTCGAGATTCCGGTTTTGTATATTCGTGAAGGAGCCGTCCTTCCTTGTCCAGCCGAACGACTCTTCGATTTCCTGTATCCGCGATATAGAGATCGCCGTTATCGGTTACAAATACCCCCTGCGGGCGGTTCAGCGGACTGTCCGGGACTGTCAGGGCGCGCAGCAAATCGCCTTTCGCATCCAGATGCACAATCCGGTTGTTTTCCGTATCGGCAATATAAATTTCGTCCAGCTTGTCGATGAACAGATCCTGTGGCCGTTTCAGCGGTGAATACACGCTTGCGCCCTCATCATCGTTTACATAGATGTTCTGAGCCATAAGACCGGCCGATCGATATGCCGGCTGAGTCGGAACGAGCCGGTTGTAGCTATCCTGCGTATACGTGCGATAAGGCTCCTCGGCCCAGACGGTCGCTCTCCCTGACAATAATAGGCATGCGATGGTAATCGTGACGGCCAGCCATTTGAAATGCAGCTTCCTCACATGCGAACCTCCTGACAACTGTGCCTTATTTGATTCCGGAATGCACCATGGTGGCTATCACTTTCCGCTGGTAGATGAGGAAAATGAGCAAAGATGGCAAAAACATAATCAAGGAGCCGACGGCAACCGCTCCCTGCCTCGCGACAAGATTCGCCAGATTGGAATTCAACGTGCTTAAATAAAACGGCAGTGTTTTCATCGAATCGTCCTGCATGAACAGATTTGAGGTTTCCACATTGGACCAGGCCGTCTGAAACGCCAGTATGGTCACCGTCGCCATGGCCGGGCTCACAACGGGCAAGACGATTTGCACAAATATACGCGCTTCGTTGGCCCCGTCGATCTTCGCCGCTTCCAGCAGCTCGTTCGGGATTTGATCCATGAACTGCTTTAACAAAAACACGCCGACCGGAAGCGCCAGCAGGGGCAAAATATGTCCCCAGAACGTATTCATAATGCCGAGGCTTTGCACGATGACATAGCGCGGAATCGCCAAAATCTCGCTCACAAAGAGCAGAGAAATGACGATCGTGCCGAATATAAGCTTGGCTCCAGGAAAGGGGTGCTTCGATAACGGATAGGCGCACAACGCCCCCGTTGCGACCATGCCGATCGTCGTCAAGCCGGTGACTACTACACTGTTGAACACATATCTGGAAACCGGAACGAACGTGCTTTTCGTCATGGAAAGCAGCTCGATGAAATTGCCAAAGGTCGGATCCCTGACGATGAAAGTCGGAGGGAACAGCAGCAATTCATGCAGCGGCTTGAAGGCATGGTTAAATATATACACAAGCGGAAGCAGCATAAACACCGTCAGAAGCAGCAGCAGGACGACTAGCAGCCAGCCGGCCGGGCTTAAGCTTCTCAGGCCGTTTCTCCACGTTTTTTGTTTCCAATACAACCGCCGGACCGACGGTTTCACCCAGGCTTGCATGCTACCCCTCCTTGGAACCGAACAGGCTGGTGAACAGCCTGCTCAACATATACATCAGCAAAAGCAAGACGACGGAGATGGCGCTGGCGTATCCCATCTCAAAGCGGATGAACGCATAATCCTCGATATGATTGATCATAAGCTGACCCGCATAATTGGGCGTCGGATTGGTTCCCGACAGCTGCGTGCCGATCCCGCCAGTTTTCAGCGTATGAACGATCGACATGACCGCGGCAAACAGCAGCTGCGGTTTCATCGACGGAATCGTAATATACCAAAGCTCCTGCAGCTTGTTGGCGATACCGTCAATTCGGCCCGCTTCGATAAGTTGCCTGTCGACGTTCAGAATGCCTGCCAGTATAGCGAGAAAGCCGATCCCCATGCTCGCCCAGATCGAGACGACAATCATGACCGGAAGCAGCCAGTTCGGGTCAAGCACGAAAAAAATCGGCTGCTGAATGAAGCCCCACTTTAACAAAAAGCTGTTGATGTAACCGGTCCTATCTCCCGTAAACATCACTTGCCACACGACAACCATGGCAATACCAGTCGTCAGAGATGGCGCATACATCGCCAATGCAAATCCGGTCCGGGGAAGACGCGGCATCTGGGCGATCGCGGCGGCCAACAGAAAAGCGCACACGTAGCCGAGCGGGCCGACGAACAAGGCGAAGGTGAACGTGTTCGGCAGCACGTGCTGCAAGAAGACCGTGTCCTGCGACAATAAATTTTGATAATTGTCCCAGCCGACCCATCTTGGAAACTCCATTGCGTTGAAGTCGGTGAAGCTGAGCAAGATGCCGAATAAAACCGGGATTAAAATAAAGATGAAAAAAAGCAGCAAAAAGGGCATGACAAACAAATAAGACAGCCGATATTTCCACATGCTTGCCAATATGAGCCTGAATCTGGCGCCCAGCTTCACCCGGACATTCCGGCTTCCATCCCGAATGCGCCGCACCGCAGCCGCCGGCGAACGGTTAGTTACACTACTCGACATCGATGTCCGCCCCTTTCCACGGCTCTGTAATTTGCGGTAGATCGAGCGTCTTTAACGTGTTGCCATGTTCATCAATAAAGCCGAATTCACGCAGCTTTCGAGCAAGCTCCCGATCGATTTCCCGAATGCCCTTCTCCAGCGAAATGCGCGGAC
This sequence comes from Paenibacillus sp. J5C2022, assembly GCF_025567625.1. Classification (GTDB taxonomy): domain Bacteria; phylum Bacillota; class Bacilli; order Paenibacillales; family Paenibacillaceae; genus Pristimantibacillus. The sequence goes on from NZ_JAOQJC010000008.1 coordinate 150,403, forward strand.
TCTCCAAACCGGCGCCGCCGGACAACTCATCGGTAATCGTGGAACGGTTCCAGGCGAACACCAATTCTCGCGCACTCATATAACCGCCGGGAACGCTCGGAATTTCTTTAATCCACCTCCACTGGTCGAGAATGACCTGCAGATCCTCCTTCTTCCACGGCATGCTGGCGAAAGCCCGCACATTGGCCGAATTCCAGCGAAACGCTTCTCCCCGGTACTGCTCCATGTTCATCCCGTATTCCGTCTGGATCTCCTCGGACGCATACCATTGCAAAAATTGCCAAGCGAGCATTCGCTTTTCTTCCGGTGTATCGTTGAAGAGCATCATGCTATTGCTCGTCGTTCCGGTCCAGCGCTCCAGCGCGCCGTCCTGCTGTACCGTTCCCGGAACCGGGGCAATTCCCCAAGCATTCAATATTTCCGGAGCCGCAACGAGCAGCTGCATATACATGTTAAAGTCGGCGATGCCCACAGGCATCATTCCTCTCCTGAATTGGTTGTAGAAGCTCTGTACTTGACGCTCCATGCCATACACATTGAACAAATCCGTCCACTTCTTGAAAGCGTCGAACGCCTCCGGCTTGTTCAGATCGGTGGACAATCCGTCCGGCGTATATAGCTCAACTCCATTCTGGAAAAACATGTACGTAAAGTCCACTGGATCGACGTAAAAGTTGTATTCATTCTGATGAAGCACCGGCATCATCGCATACACGTCATCCCAAGTATCCGGCACGTTCAGTCCAAGATCGTCCAAAATATCTTTGCGGTAAAACAACACTTTGAAATTGGTCGTCTCCGGCAGTCCATAATAACCTCCGGCGTAATAATAGGGTCGCAGCGCACCGGGGTGATAACGGTTCAGCAGCTCCTGGGCGCCCGGCATCGTGGACAAGTCGAAGGCCGCATTGCGCAATGCCATGTCGAAAGGCATGCTTTCCGGAATGCCCAAGGCGATATCCGGCAAAATACCCGCTGATTTGCCAAGAACAAGAAGATCGCTGGACTGAATGAGATTGACATGAACCTTGATGCCGTATTGCGGCGTAAACTTCTCGTCAGCCAGCTGCTGCAGTTCGTCCACATAATCCCGGCCCCACAGCATCCATACGTTCAGTTGATCCTCCCGCTGCTTGCTGTACTGATTTTGATCCGAGAACGAATACATCAACGACTGCAGCGATCCCTTCAGCTTCTGGAAGAACGTTGCTTTCGTTCTTGGCAAGTGCGTTCCTGCCGGCACGATGAACAGCTTATCCAGCTCAAGCGGACTCGTCATTAGCTCCACACGCTGCGCCTCCAGCTTTTCCTGAATCATGCCGATCATCAGCTGACCATATGGGATTTCATTCGGGTGCCGCAGCAGCTCCTCAAGATCTTTGGCACTCGACTTGAATGACTGCGATACGTTGTCCGTCGCGTTATTAATCGAGACCATTCGCTCCGACAGCCCTTCGAACTCAACCTGCAGTCGGGCCAGGCGCTCCGTCATTCCGGGCATATCCTGCTCGATATTCCATACACGCAGCTTGTCTTCGCGGTTTCCCGTCGCCACACGAATTTCCCAAGCGATCTGCCTCAGTTCTTCCGACATGCGGTCGATGTCTATAAGGATCGGCATATAGGGCTCGTAGGTCGTCTCCAGGGTAATGGAATGTTTTCCCTTCCCCAATAAAAACTGATATGAGCCATGCTCCGAATCGCTCAAAATCTCTCCCTTCCATCCCGAGCTGTAGGCAAACGGATAGACAGAGAGCTCTTTGAAAGGAATTTGACCATCGATTGAAATCGTCCGGAAGCTGGTCAAGTTTTTGCGAAGTCCCTGATAGGCACGAAAGCCGATCTGGTACAGCCCTTCCTCGGGAATATCGAATTCCCATGTAACGGCTTGCCCTCCCTTGGCCCAGGTCACACCGCCTACAGTATTAAATACTCTCGATGTCAGCGACCGCGGCGTTGTTAACGGATCCCTATTGTAACCGGTCTGAATGCTTGTCGTATTTTTGACGCTGAACGCTTCTGCCTCCATGACAACACTCTCGTCGACCCGCGCCGGAACCGCACCACCGTATCCGGCTCTCACTTCGCTATAGGAAGGCAGCATCGCAGGCGGCGCGGCCACTATCGCACGAATGGCAACAGGCTGCTGCAAAGCTTCGATGCGAACCGTATTATCTCCCTTAGTCAAATGCCAAAGCAGCGGACGCGCATAAGCGCCTCGCGAATCTGTCAACGTCTTGCTTCGCCAGCCCGCCGCTTCTTCAATCAACGAGCGAATCTGGTTGCCGTTCTCGTCGAATCGAACCGGCCCGTCGCGAAAAGCCCGCTCCAATGCAATAGAGGCAGCCTCACGATACGGGTACTCGCCATTCAGGCTTACGCCCCAGATGACCGGCTGATGGCTGCCGCCATCCTGCTGACGGAACGGAGCGTACTCCACCGAAATTTCGTATAATCCCGCTTCCTCCACATGGAGATCATACTCCACCCAGCCCCTCTCTGCGGGCCACAACAGAACGTCGCTTTCTCCCTCGTAATCGCCGGGTGTCGCTTCGGCATCGGCCGATTGGCGCGCGAACGAGATGGCATCGAGCCGCAATTCCTTGCCGCCCGGCGCCACACCCGCCTCCTGCCATTGCGCTACCCTTTCCAAATAATACGGCTCCTGCCGACTGCCTGCCGACTGTTGTCGCTGCGAGATGCGATCGTCGGTCGAAGAAGTTGCATCCGCGTTCGTCGCCTCACCGCTTGCCGCAAGCTGCGAGGAGCCCGAAGCACCAACCAGAACGGCGGCGAACATCGCCACAGCAATCGCTCCTACAAGCCCTCGTCGTCTTCTTCCTGTCATCGTTCCCCCTCCTGAGCATGCATACAAGCGCCCTGTTTCCCATCATGCTCGTTCTCAATCAGTCTGTTAACAACATCTCCGTATCTTTGTGGAAAAACAACGCTTTCGGCATATCCAGAGCAACCGTTACCTTCATGCCATCCTCGAACTGGTATCGCGGGTGCGCGCGCGCCACAAGATGCTGCTCCATGCCAATCCCCATATGGTAGTAGCGATCCGACCCGATGAACTCGTTAAAGGCAAGCTGGCCGGAAATAACCGAATGCGGGTATGCCTGGAGCACGATCTCCTCGAAGCTGATATGCTCGGGACGAATGCCAAGCACGACAGAACGGTCGACCAGCTTGCTTTCTTTTAATTGAGAAGCTTGCTTGTCAGTCAACTGCAGCGCGAAGCGAGAGCTATGAAATTCCAGCACCCCACCATTCTCATGCAGCTTGCCGGTAATAAAGTTCATCGGCGGATTGCCGATAAAGTTGGCTACGAACATGTTGACCGGCCGGTTATAGACGACCTCCGGGGTATCAACCTGCTGAATGACACCCCGGTTCATGACCACAACCCGATCTCCCATCGTCATCGCTTCAACCTGATCGTGGGTGACATAAATCGTCGTCACCCCGATTTTTTTATGCAAGGCAATAATTTCCGTTCGCATTTGCAGACGAAGTCTCGCATCGAGATTGGACAACGGCTCATCCATCAAAAACGCTTGAGGCGTTCGGACAATTGCCCGGCCGAGGGCAACGCGCTGCCGCTGTCCGCCGGATATTTCCTGCGGCTTGCGATGGAGGAGAGCTTCGATTTCCAGCACGCGGGCCGCATGCTTCACGGCCAGCTCAATCTCATGCTTGGGTAGCTTGCGCAGCCGCAATCCAAACGCGATATTTTCAAAGACAGTCATATTCGGATACAGCGCATAGTTTTGAAAAACCATCGAAATATCCCGGTCTTTCGGCGGATAATCGTTGACGATCGTGTCGCCTATGTAGATTTCCCCCTGGGATATATCCTCCAGACCGGCCAGCATGCGCAGCGTCGTTGATTTCCCGCAGCCGGAGGGACCTACGAAGACGAGAAACTCGCTGTCCTCTACGGATAAACAAAAATCGTTAACGGCTGTCTCCTTGTATTTTCCGTATCGTTTATAAACATGATTGAACAATATTCTGGCCAACAGGTTCCCTCCCTAGGCGGTGTCACTATTGCTTATATTTGTCCATCGCGTCCTTCACCTTGCCGGCAGCTTCTTCCTCCCACTCCCGCAGAAACTTTACGACATCCATATCGGACATCATAAACTTCTCAAGCGCTTGCGGCATTCCGATATACGCATCCCACGGGCTTTTGCGCGGCTGATACGACGGACGCTCCACTTCGAAGATCGCCTCCATGTTTTTCCCCTGATAGCCCGGAACATCGGCTGCCCATTGCTTGACGATCTCCATGTCGGATACGGAAGGATACGCGTGCGCCGGACGAATCATCCGGATCTGGTTTTCCTCCGAATAATATTCGGCCAGCACTTGGAAGGCCGCATCGTGCTGCTCGCTGTACTTGTTGATTGTTATCGCCGTCGTAGAGGCGACCGGGCTTAAGTTGGGCTGCTCCGGCCATACGGGCATCGGCAAAATATCGATGCTGTTTTTGAACGATTCGTTTTCCTTCCAGTCGCTTTTCATGAATGCGTTCCAGCGAATCGTCATCGCCCCGCTCCCGGCCATGAACATATCCGTTCCGTACGCTTCCTTGATGCCGGGAATGCTGTAATATCGTTTCAGCAGTTCAAAATACTTCGTGAACGCCGGGTCCTTCGTCAAGCGCAGCTCCCCGGTGTCGGGATCCGTCGCGTTGGCCGGGAACTCATCCAGAGGAGCATAGGGCCCTGAGGTGAACTCGAAGCCGACATACGTCTTTCCGCCGCGAGTCGCCGTCATTCGCTGAGCTATATCCAGCATCTCATCCCATGTCATCGGCTTTTTCGGATCCGGATACGGCACGCCGAACAGGTCGAAAATGTCTTTGTTATAGAAGAATGTCGCAAATCCTCCGCCATCCGGAAGACCGACCAGTCTATTTTTCGTATCGATGGAACGGACGTAAGCCAACTGGAACGGATTAATGCGGGCTAAATCGAAGCCGTGCTTCGCCATCAGGTCATCAATCGGCATGAGCGTATCCAGTTCCTCCAGCGGCTGCAGCCCGTGATTGGCAAAGATGATATCCGGCACCGTCTTGGCCGCAAACAGCTCCTGCAAGTTTTCTTTCGTCCCTTGCGCCTGGATCATGTTAATCGTAATGCTGTCCTTCAGCTTCTCGGCAATTCCGCCGAAACGCGCTTCATATTCCGGTTCGCCCCACGGCCAGGCGATTGTAATCGTGACCGGCTCCTGCGGAGTAATCGGCTCCGGTGTGCTCGGAGTCGCAGTGCCCGTATTCACAGCCGGCTTCTCGTCAGCTGGCTCGTTCGTTGGTTCATTGGATGAACAAGCCGCTAAGGCCAAGATGGACAAAATCAACGCCAACAACATGACAAACCGATTTCTTTTGACCCACATTTCAAAGTCCTCCCTTTTCTTGAATCGTTCTATACATTTAGTAAGCGCTACCAAACTACTTTCATCGTACTAGAAATGCTGTAAAGATAGTGTAAACAGGTCGTAAATATGATGTAAGCGCACATCGCCCACTCGATGTTGAACCTGACCCATTCGGAGCTCAGTCCATGTTCTTCAAGGTATCCATCAACGGCAGCTTCGCTTCGCGGATTCCCTGGACGATCAGCTTGGCCATCTCATTGGCTCCGAATTCTACAGACACCTTGTTCAGGCTAACAGGCTTTCGATTGCAATCCATCTTCCTTGCTCCATTGCCAGATCCGCGCCGAATCCGACCAGATGCCCATGGATCGAGTCTTCCAGCGATGTGGTCGACAAGGAGGGCGCTTCGCCCCTGTGATAGCTGATGAAATCTTCTATAAGCCGTAAATCGCCGCCGCCATGCATGTCCATGGATACGTTCAACTGCACCTGCTCTTCCGAATATTCATGTCCGGGCCGCGGATCGGGTCGGCGCACTGTAAAGAAGCCATCTTCCATGACGCCGCTAATTTCACCTTTTGTGCCGATAATATGAATCGTCCGGCATGGCCTTGCCGTATTGCCAATCAGATTATGCGTCGCCGTCGAACCGTCGGCAAATTCGATCACCACCGACTGATGATCGACCGCATCGTTATCGCATTTCCACACACAACGTCCATACGGATTGTCCGTACGAAGCGATTCCAGCTTCTGCTCCACCGTAAGCGATGGGCCGAGATGCTCAATCGATCTCCATACATAGACGCCCCACATGTTTTGCTCCACATAATGCTTTTTCGCTGAATAGACGCAATCCGCCTCGATGCGGCAATCCGTCACACAGCGCGTTCCGGAGCCGATCGGCGCTTTGTCGCTGCGAAAAAAACCAATGCCTCCGCTACTCGTGACCCGTACCGGAGGCACGCCGCTTTTCAGCCATGTAATCAAATCCATGTCATGACAGCATTTCGCCATCAGCATCGAGGAGCCGCATGCTTCCTTGTTGCTCCACTTTCCGCGAACGAAAGCAGCAGACATATGATGATAGCTCACATGCTCCCCGGTCTGAATATTGAGAATATCGCCAACCTCTCCTTCTGCAATTCGTTTGCGAATTTCCGCATAGAATGGCGCATACCGCAGCACGTGGCAAATCATCACTTTACGGCTATGAGCTCGGGCTGCTGACAATAGTTCCATTACCTCCTCCTTCGATATCCCGATTGGCTTTTCCAACAGCACATCGTAGCCGGCAGCAAGCAGCGGAATGCTTGTTTGCACATGAAACTCATCCATCGTGCCGTTGATCGCCACTTCGGCTATATCTCCCGCTGCCAACAAATCGTCCAGATCCACAAAACACCGTTCAGGCGGCACGCGATGCAGCTCCGACAAGCGGGCTCGGCGATGCTCATCCGGATCGACAACAGCGACAATCTGCAGCCGATCGGGATGCGACAACGCATAGGAGGCGTACGTCACGCTTCGATTGCCCGCCCCGACAATAACCGCTCTCAAAGGCTGACGCATTTCCAATTCGTTCATATCTTTCACCTGGTCCCCTTCCAAAATATCGTTATTCACTCTAGCCCCATCTTACCGAATCTGTTGTAAACAGAGTGTAAATGTGCGGTAAATATGAAGTAAACGCCAAAGAAGGGGCCATGCGAGCTGGCTCCCCTCGTCGACTTATCCCGATTGCCGTTCCCCCTCTTCCAGTAACTCGGTTTTCACCGGTAGACGAATCGTAAAGGTCGAGCCTTTTCCTGACTCGCTTTCTACAGTAATCACGCCGTCATGCGCCTCAACTAGCGCCTTGGCTATGCTTAAGCCAACCCCAAGTCCACCATTGTCCCGGGATCGAGACTTGTCCGTCCGATAAAAGCGGTTGAATACAAACGGAATATCCTCCTTCGCAATCCCGATGCCGCTGTCTGTGCAATAAATAATCGTTTCGTTCTCTTCCGAGTATAAGCCGAGTTCGATTTCTCCCCCGGGGGCTGTATACTTGATCGCATTTGAAATGACATTAAAAAGCACCTGAATGATCCGGTCCTGGTCGACATTCGCAAAGCAGGGCACAAACGGGTAATTCAGCTTGCAAGTAATCTCCTTTTCCTTCACGAGAACCGCAATGCTTTCCTGAATCGACTTGATCACCTCAATGAGATCGACCCGTTCGACATTCATTTTGAAGCGCGCGCCGTCCGCCTCGCTCAGCTTGCCTACATCCGCGACAAGACGCGAAAGGCGGTCGATATCGGCAAAAATACGCTGCAGATGAGGCTCGGTCAACGGATAGATACCGTCGATCATCGCCTCCAGTCGGGACAACACAGTAGTAAGCGGTGTCCGCAGCTCGTGAGACACATCCTGCAGCATTTGCCTCCTCCATTGCTCCTGAAGATTAAATTCCGCAAGCAAAGTATTAAAAGCATGTGAAATCCTCGCCATCTCAGCGGTTCCCTTCTCAGGAAGCGTCGTTTCCCACTGTTCACTTGCCATTCTCTCGGCCATTTCACTGCAATCCCGGAGCGGGCGGGCCAGTCTCCTGGACAAGCCGTAGCTGACAACAAAAAGCAGGGCCAACAGTACATACAACCCTGCTGTCCACCTCTTCTTCAGCTTATTTTCCATCTCGGTCAAATCGGGGAAAAAATGATTGTCGTCCAACTCATAGGAAACATGTAAATAGCCGATGAGCTTCCCGTCCACAATATACGGAATTTCGAAGCGGGCTGGGCTATATTCAGCCGAAGACACGCCTCTATTCTCCGAGTCATACCAGACCTCCGTTCGATTATCCGCCGTAAACCGCAGCGAAGCCGAATACAGCTTCGATACGTTATCGAGCCAGATCGCTTCCTCGGATGTAAAGGGACCTTGCGTAATTTGTGTCCGCATCATATAAGCCATTTTCTGGCTTTGATCCTCTAAAAGTTTGATTTTGTATTCGGGTGCTATTCGTTCCCACTCCGTATTCAGAAGCCAATAAATAACAAGCAGCAGTACCGCTAAGACGCCAAATAGAGTACTGAACAGAAGCGTCTGCGTCTTCATCCGAAAGCGATTGGCCATCAATTGTCCTCGTCTTTCTGAAAGCCGAAACGGTACCCCTCTCCTACCTTGGTCACGATATAGGTTGGATTTCGGGGATCCTCCTCAATTTTTTTGCGAATATTTTTGATATGCATATCCAATGTCCGTCCATCCCCTAAAAACCGATAGCCTAGTACCTCATAGGCAAGATCGCTTCTTTTAAATGTTTTGCCCGGTCTCTTGATGAGAAAACTCAACAGCTTGAATTCCGTAAACGTCAAGTTCGCCGGTCTTTTATCGACGAATACTTCTTTCGCTTCAAAATTCACGATCATTTTCCTTTTGTTGAACGTAATCGTTGCATCGTTTTCATTGGTCAGCATATTCATTCGACGCTGAATGGCATAAATACGGGCGATAAGCTCCTTCATCCGGAATGGCTTCGTTATATAATCATCGGCACCCAAGTTTAAACCGGCCACCATATCGGATTCGTTCACTTTGGATGTCAACATAATAATCGGCACATTCGACCGTTCCCGTAGAGCCCGGCATACTTCCTCTCCGGACAACCCCGGGAGCATCAAGTCCAGAATCACAAGATCAAACTTCTGCTCTACGGCTAGTTGAACCGCTTCCTTGCCGTCCCTGCATGAAACCACGCTCCACCCTTCATTAACAAAGTAAGATTTCAACACATCGCTGATTTCGCTCTCATCTTCCACAATCATGATGTTCAACTTCATCACTCCGTTCGTAGATTGTTCTGACCGTCATCTTGCATTCCCCGAAGTCTCGGAATCATGCAATGAAACGATCAAGCCATCCGGCTGCAGCATTTGCTTACACCACCTGTAAGCGCTATCATATCCGGAGTGACCCTAACATAAATAACACCATCCAACGATTTCGACAGCATATGAGGACACTCCTGTTAAATGCTTATGTATTCGACAAAATGCAGAAAAATCCTGTTAGTTCATGAAGTCGTCGTAGAAAAAGAAGCGAGGCGTATCGCTTCGCTTCTTCCTATTCTTCTACAAGATTTAGTCGAACAATTGCATCGCCTTGGCTTTGGCTACCGCTTGCCCTCGCCGCTTTACCCCCAGTTTGCCGAATATCCGGGTCGCATGTGTCTTCACCGTTGTTTCCGCAATGCCGAACCGTTCCGCAATATCCCGATTCGACAGCCCTTCCGCAAGCGCCGCCAGAATCTCCAGTTCGCGTCCGGTCAATGGCTCTATCAATATCTGCTGCTCGGGCTGCTGTTCGATTGCCGCAGCCGCTTCATCTGGCGTTTCCTGTGCCTTTTTTTCAAGCAACATGCCATAAATAACTCGGGCTGCAATCAGCTCCACTATTTTTATATCCTGCTCTGTGAACACGCCCGGAATACTGCCATTCTCCATATAAAGCAACACGACTGACTGCTCTCCCGGGATCGCAATCGGCATGCATAAGATGGATCGGGGACGCCGCGCCTGAATATAGGCATCCTTCAAAAAATAACTTTGCAAAACGTCGTCAAGCACGATCGCTTTATTCGTCACCGCCGTGTGACGCAGCACGCTGTCCGCGTATGGACGCGCCGATAATCGATCTGATGCCTGTTGCGCGGTCATGTCCAATTGCGCTTCAAGCTTAAAGCCGTCTTCGGTGTTGCGCAATACAATCGCCCGATCGGCGCCTGATTGCCGCAATGTCGCCTCCAACAAGCTCTCCTTCCAATTGTGCTGCTCCAGCTTGCCTATCTCATCGATAATTTGCCATACCGGCTCGGCGTTCCGCCCTTCCTGGCCTGCACCTGCCGACGTCTGCATTTCCTCCACAATGTCTTGACCGGGCAACAGCGACAGCGCATGCTCATCCGCCGGCTTGCCTTCCAATATGTAATCGCCATATAGTCTGGACATGGGGCGCAGCAAGTCGGGATGCTGCTCTCGGATCTGGGTTGCTTTCAACGAAATCCCCCATAAGGAATACGCGGTGCATGCATCCATCATCGCAATCATCGCCCCGGAGCGGCTAACCAGATCGTGCCGATAACATAGCGCCAATCGTTCGCACGCGATGCCCTCCATTAATCCATACTGTTCATGCCGCGCTTGCTTGATTGCCGCCATATACTCGGTTAGAGCGTCCATCGGAGGAGCTGTTATTCGTTTCCATTCCGCCATCAGCAACAAATACGCAGCGGAGTTGTATCCCAGATACCCTTTCCATCCCTTCATCTTGTCCAATTGCCCGCGCAGCTCTTTGCCAATTCGTTTCTGTTCCGCTGCGCTCCTCTCCGGATACAAGGCTGCCAGCGTCAACATTTCATAGAAACGCTGCTTGCGAGTTCTGATCCAATCCGCCTTCAGTTCGGTTTCCCTGCCTCGTTCCGCCCAATATAACGCTTCCCGGTAGTATCCGGACAAGAATGCGGTCTCCAGCTTGCAGCCGCAGCTATAGTTGTCCTCATCGTTCAACGCTGAATCTCTACGATCCGGCTCAGGGATGGCAATGAACCGGCGCAGATCGGATTCATCCTGCAATGCCTGTGCATACCTTCTCGTGGCTTCGACCAGTTGCAGCAGCGTATCGCTTGTTACTCTTCTCATATGCGAGTCATAAAAATCCAATACATGCCATAACGCCTGTACATCCCCGCTGTAAGTGACGAGGAACGTAAGCATGGCCAAATTGGCGAAATCATTGTCGTTTAGTTCCAATCCGCGCCGCATCGATTTGACGATATGAACGCTTGCTTCCCGCGGATCGTTCATTTGCTTCGACAATGCGCCGATAAACTCGATCTGATGTACGAACGACGGTCTAATCCCATCCAGGTGCTGAAGCGATGCCAACGCGGTGAATGGAATCGCCGGCGTGTAATGGGGTATGACCCTGCACAATATTTGCTCATAGCTGCCAATTATGCAAGCCAGCACTTCATTCATGCCTTTACGCAGGCCATAACGAATGAATCGGGCATATAGCTCAATGAATGCCTCCGCATTGCTGATCAACAATGAGAAAAAAAGCTGCTCCATCAGCCCGCACAACGCCGCATACTCTCCATCGCGGTTAATCGGCATATGCTCGATTTTGTTGCGATACTGGTACAGCATTAGCCGAGTATGCGCCACTTCTTTAAGAAGAGATAACTTCGCTGGCTGCTCATTCAGCTTCCAATCATATTCCGTCAAAGCTTCTTTGCCATATTGAATCGCCGCTTTATTATCTTTTGTCGTATGAAACCGAATCAGCGCCGCCCAGATTTGTGTGCGATCCGCTTTATCCAGCTCGCGCCCCTGTTCTTTCAGGTCATGCAACAACTTCAGCGCCTGCTCCATGTTGCCCATCATATATTCCGCCCATGCCAAAACAAGCATGAATTGCACATAAAGTGAACGGGCTTGCGTTCCAGAGATTTCTTGCCGCTTCATCAGCTTCAGTCCGGCTTCCACATATTGCTTGGCCTTGGCAAACCGGCCGTCCATAGTCGCCTGTCTTCCCGCATTCAGGTTGCTTTCGGCCAACGGGAGCACTTCATGTGCGCTCATCGCTTCTGTCGCCAAATTCAAATGATCAATCGCATCCCAGGGAATAGCGGCTCTTGCTTCGATCCCAAGCACTTCCGTCCCTTGCCGCCGCTGCAGCATCAGTCCGATCTGCCGATGCCAATGTGCATTGTGCTGCCCGCCGGCGGAATACATTGCTTGATGGACAACATTGCTCTGGAACGAGTAACGGCTGTCTTCAGCATGGCCAGACTGAATCTCGCCTTCCGCAAACACAATTCCCTGCGCTTCCGCTTCGTGCAGCATGGATATGACTTGTTCCAGCCTCCATCCGCACACTTGCACCAGGAACGAAGGCTGAAAGGTCAGGCCGATAACAGCCGCAATAGCGAGCAAGCTCTTCGTCTCCCTGGAAAGCTCCGCAAAACTCTCCTCTATAAGCTGCCGCTGAAGCTCCGAATCGTTCATATGCCCGATCAATTCCTGATCCCATACCCAGCGGTGACGCTGCTCGTCAAAAGTAATCCGTTCGTCCTGTAGCCACATCTCCAGCAAGGAATGAACAGCTTGCGGATTGCCGGCAGTACGTTCATGTATCGCTTGAGCAAGCAGGCTTAAGCGGGCTGGCGCTTCAGACATGGCGTCAGCCATCGCTTGCCTAAACTCCTCATAGCCTAGCGGCGGCAACGCCACCCATTCCAGCGGTTGCGTATCCCATCTATCCGATAACCAGCTGCATGGGAATCCCTCATCGAATAACGGCTCATTGTCGTGCCCGATCTCTGCCCGACAGGCTCCAATCAGCAGCAAGCCGGGGATTTCCACCCCCGTTGTCAGCAGCCTGAGCACCTCATGCGTACCTGTGTCACTCTGTTCTAGAGCGTCAACGAACAGAACTAGCGGCGGCTTGCTTGCCGCCAGACAGCGGATCAGTTCCGCCAGCAACGGCGCGACATGAGAGTCATCTGCCGCTGCGCCATCATTGCCAGCTGTTGCAACTCCATTGCCAGCTAATTCGTCATATGCCGACGGCCCCGTAGACTGCGCATCCGTTGCGCTATGGCTCGCCTCCGTAACAAGGTCCGTTTCGGCCCCTGTTGAACGTACACCCAACAATGGAGCAGCTTCAGGCAATAACGATGCCATGGCATAGGCTTCATCTCGATTATACGCGGCTTGCAATCTGGTCTGCAGCAGGGCGACAACCTCCGCCGGCTCGCTCCATAATTGCTCAATTCCTTGCCGTAAAGCTTGCAGCACCGGCTCGTATATGGACGCTGCCTGCATAGCCGGCTGGCGCATGACCATTGACTGCGCCGTTCCATGTTGTTGGGCGGGACGCATCGTGCCGCTTCCTTCTATAAACCAGCCTCCGCATCGCACAACCTTCCATTGCAGCCGATGTACGAGCGTTGTCTTCCCCATGCCAGCGGCTCCGATCACCCACCGATTCGCTTGCCCGCCTTGTATCGCCTGCTCCAGCCCGCTTGTCAGTTGTTCCATAGCAGCGCGATGTCCATGCCATGAATCCGCTAATTGCAATGAACGAAGCCGATCCCGTCGTCCAAGCGACAAAGGCTGCTGCCAGCCTTCCTGTCCTATCCGCTCGCATTCTCGCAAATCTTCCAGCAAGCCATAGGCGCTTTGGTAGCGATCTTCGGGAGCTTTGGCCAGCAGCTTCATGATAATAGCTTCCGGCATCCCCGCCGCTTCCGGGTGAATATCCGCCAACGAAGCGGGAGACCGATAAATGTGCACAGTATCCCATGCCTCTCCGTCTTCCGGTTGCAGCGGCAATTGCCTGGCCAGCAGCTCATACAAGATGACGCCTAACGCATACAAGTCACTTCGTTCGTCTGGCACGCGATTAATTTTGCCCGACTGCTCGGGAGAGCGGTATGCCTCATTATGTTCCGGACTGCTGGTTAATCGTGCGCTTTGACCGTTTCTACTAATATAAATATTGGCAGGGCTCAGGAAGCCAATTACTACATTCTGTTGATGCTCATGATCAACCATTTCAGCCAATAGAATAGATAATCCAAAAAATGGATCTAGTGATAGAAATGAATGGGCTGCATAGTCTTGCAGACGCTTCTCGATGCCCATGAATATGCACACCTTCCCGGGTCGTGTACTCCAATCGTAGTATGGATTGACAAGCCCATTACATATATTGTAATCCGTATAGTACGTCTAGTCTAGATAGGTTAGTCCTATATCTTATTCATATATTTTACATTAATTGGAGTATTATCAGACTTATGATAAGGACGACAGGTGTTGAATCTCCCCTAAAAGGAGGTTATATGCTTGGAATCAGGCAGCAGCCGGAAGAGAAAACCAAGGAGGATGACAGATTATGAGATGGATTGAAATCGGGCTTGTCTTATTTCATGTATGGTTGATAGGGTGGTTAACTCTTGTGCGTCCCAAATCACAGCGCGGGTGGCTAATAGGCGGTGGCATTGGTGCTGTATTGCTGGTCGTTCATGCTTTCGTGGAAGGACTACGGTGGCCAATGATTCCGGTATATCTGATCACACTATGGGCAATTGCGGGAGGAGCAAAAAGTTTCTTCCGATCCGCAGCAAAGCCATCAAGCAAGCCGCCGCGGCGGCGTTGGAAGACAGTACTTCTTAGGGGAGTTGCGGCGGTTTATGCTTCCGTGGCCATTGTTCTGCCGCTCCTGTTCCCTGTATTTTCTTTTGCGGAACCCACTGGCCCCTACACAATAGGAACAGTAACCTACCATTGGACCGATGCTGCACGGGAAGAAAAGTTTACAGAAGCGTCCGGTGATTCCCGCGAATTAATGGTTCAAATCTGGTATCCGGCAAGTTCGGAAGCTACGGGGAAAGCGGCCCCATACTTGTCTGACCCTGCTCCGTATATAGAAGGACTGCATGAGTTATTGCAGCTGCCGGAGTTTTTATTCTCAGGGTTGAAACTGGTCAACACTCATGCTATTGCGAATGCCGGGCTAGCGGATACAGAAGCTAAATATCCTGTGCTTTTGTTCTCGCATGGATTTATGGGCTACAAAAATCAGAACACGTTTCAAATCGAGCAATTGGCAAGCCATGGCTATATTGTCGTCGGAATTGAACATGCCTATAGCAGCGTGGCTTCCGTCTTTCCGGACCAGCATGTCGTGAAGTTTGATTCGGAAGGTAAGACGGGTTATGACCAAATGAAGTATTCTTTTATGGACGGGCGCAATCGAGTCTGGGTAGAAGATGCGAAGTTTGTGCTTGACCAAATCGAGACCTTGTCTGCTAATGACCCTGGCGGTCTGTTTACCGGCCGGATCGATCTTGAACATGTGGGCATGTTCGGTCATTCTTTTGGGGGAGCCACGACGGTGCAAATGCTGCTGGACGATTCCAGAATACAAGCGGGATTGAATATGGATGGTGTGCTTTACGGTGAAAAGCGGATTCCTGCGGACGGTTTGAAGAAGCCTTTTCTGCTCATGAGTGCTGATGATACATTAAAGGGGGTTGACCACACCGGCGATGCGGAGATTGCCGAACTTGGGACGGACAGGGAAGAGATTGCAGCTTACTATGATGAGCTGTTTGCCCGGTATGATCCGGTAACCGCCGGCGCGAATTATTGGATGACATTTAAGAACAGCAAACATATGAGTTTCTCGGACCTGTATCTGCTCACCCCCTTGTTTGAATGGATGGAAGGGGCGGACGTGCGCAGAACGCATGAGCTGATTAACGAGTACACGCTTGATTTTTTCGATCATTATCTGAAAGGGGAGCCCTTGCAGTATTTGGACCGCAACCTTGGAGACCATCCGGAGTATACGCTTCAACAAGGAGCGGAGTGAGAATCCTCTTGCCTGAGCCTCCACTGCAATCCTTGCATCAGCAAGGCGTTGCCTCTTACAACGACGTCCCATTTGGGATTGAGTAGCAAGCATAGTTTATTGAAGCGTTCCATTCGTTCGGTAGGAGCATGAAGCATAAATTGATCATATTCGCGGAAAAAGGCGGCTTTATCACGGAATTGCTCCGGACTCGCATACATCATCACAAAATCTTCAACGATAGTCTGTACAACAGCGCTGTCTGCTGATAACTTTTGTTGCAGGGCCGCTTCCACCCGGAAGCGAATTTTCTCCAGCGTTCTGATCCAAGACGCAGCGGGAATGCGGGGATGCATGACCATATTGAAAAAGGGCAGTTCGTAATGGACAAGATCCTCCAGGTACTGCGGATCGTTCATAAGCGCTTGCAGTTCGTTCCAAGCTACGGATTGCCCAGCTGTCACTTTGACTTCATTGATAATATATTTATTGAACAAATATAAAAAGGTATCCTGCCATTCCGTCGGCAATTGACTGAGCGCCTGTATTTCTTCAATTTTGCCAAATATAAACCGATTTCGCTTATCGGCATTCATGGACAAAGAGTCGACCAGCTCATTCAAGTAATGCAGAGAAGTACCTGTTGAATCATGCTCTTTGGCTTGGCGCAAAATTGAAATCATATTGGTCAGAGTACCGACCTGGGTCTCCAGTGCTTCAATCTGCCAGTTGAGTGCTGTAGTGAAGGGAATCTCTCCGTCCATTACTTGGCGGATCTCGTCAATGCCGAAGTCCAGATAGCGCAGCGTTGTGATCAGCCGCAGACGGGAAATATCTTCAGGCGTATATAACCGGTGTCCGCCTTCGCTGTGGCTTGATGGTTTCAATAGAGCGATGACGTCATAATAACGGACAGTTTTAACGGTTGTACCTAGCAGCTTGGCCACTTCGCCGATGGTTTTGGTATCTTTACGCAAGTAATCACCCCTTCGGTTGGAATCATACGATGTTTGGAATTAATTGTAGCGAAAGGCATGACGATTTTCAATTTGCTTGTTTTACCTGATATTCATCTGTTGGACCCGATGAATATCCCAAAGCTTTCACTTGAGCAAGTAACATTTTATATCGTAATTTCTTTATCCCAATATAGTCGTAAGTAATTTTCCACTTTTTTACGGTACCTGATATATATACAATCTTTTGATAAAGCAGATATCCTTGTGCCATTCGAATGTTTTGTTGTAGAGAAACAAATAAAGGTTGCAGGTTTAGAAGTAACCGCAAAGGGAGTATAATCTACGATGTATATAGCCTCTATTTCTCTCCACTCCATTGCCCTTTTTTCAAAAAAAGAATGAAATATTACACCCTCCTCATTTATTAGGATGCGTTTATTGAATATTATAAATAAAGGAAACAAAAAAAGAATTAATAATATTATTATCAATATTATCCTAGAGACCAATGTTATCTCCACAAAAAAAAGAACTAGTATAGGGAAAGCGGAGCAAAAAGCAAAGTAAGCGATAATTGAAATAACAGTAGAAAGGTTTAAATAATTAAATTTAATATTATTTCCTCCCATCTATATAATTTGAACTAAAGAAATCGATGATTACATCCTGACACAAAGCCGATCGATAATGGAACTTGGACTTTTCATAATTTTGTCCATGAACCCTGTATTCCCGGTGACTCATAACGAGGAAGGCGGGTCCACTCTTAGGCTGATATAGATTTCCTTTTGTTTCTCAAGAAGCTCGCCAACACGCAATTGTTGATCAGAGGTTTCAAAACATTCGATGACATCGAGTTTATCAAGAGCACTTTGCATGGTATAAGTTTTGAATAAATCCTTCTCCTGCATCTGTTTTTTGATGTAAGAAAGATAAATGAGTGCGACAAATTCAATAAACAATTTGCCGTTCAGGCTTTGCTCCGAAGAAACCAAGGTGCGACGCATATTTAATCGTTCTTTTAAGTTGCCGAATGCCTTTTCAACCACATCCTGATTCCGATAGAGTTCCAGTGCGGTGATGGCATCCATTGTCTCATTGGTCATCAAGACAAAGTAGCCATAATAGCGTTTGGCTTTTGAAACCGCTTCTTCATTGACAATGACACGCGTTCCTCGTTTGGGCGTGGTCTTGATCTGGAAGTATTTTTTGTAGAAGGATTCGTGTTCCGGCACCCTGCGGCCTGACTCTAATTCGCGACGCATGGCCATTAATTTACGATCGAAGGCTTTTTCGTCTTCGGCGGCTTTGTCAATGTTGTAATAATAGTGCAGGTAGATGCGCCTAGATTCGGATTTGGTGTCTCCTTTATAAGGACGATGCTCGGTATACTGCCACTCCGTTTGGACAGTATGACAGTATAGCTCGTATTTCTCGTTAAAGTGTTCGAAGCTTCGAAATCGGTCGTAGAGGACATCCAATTCTTTGCGGATCAAAGACAAGGACATCTTCGCTGAGATCAGAAATTTCAAATGATCTTTAAAGAGGGCATTGATGTTGTCTTCACTGTAAAACCCTCGGTCCATGACCAGCTTCACTTTCGAAAAGCCCAACACGTTCAACTCCGCCAACAGGTTCTTAATGGTCTTAGAGTCTGGGATGTTGCCATCCAGTTTGCGGTAATAGAACGGAAGGTTGGTGGAT
The DNA here is from genome assembly GCF_025567625.1 of Paenibacillus sp. J5C2022. Lineage (GTDB taxonomy): Bacteria > Bacillota > Bacilli > Paenibacillales > Paenibacillaceae > Pristimantibacillus. Next base: position 168,864 of record NZ_JAOQJC010000008.1, read on the forward strand.
TGGCCGAATACCATCGCCAAGTTTAATTGCGCTATCGGATCGCCTTCTTTATTTCTGCCGTATTGCACTTGGCGTAAGCATTCAGAGTAACTAGGAATGGAGGTGATGTCGTAGGCCCAGAACTCCTTGTCCGCCCGCCGTTTTCCTTGCAGACGGAAGAACTGGCTCTTGGCTTCTTCCGTAATGGAAGCAAAGATTTCACTACTGCGTTGGGACGTGATGTTTTGGCCGTAAGGATGCTTATGTAGGCTGCTCCATTTCTCAAACCGGTAAAGCGGATTGCTGTCCTCTAGGATAAGATAATACACGATGGATCGAATCTGTCGGTCCATGCCGGGAAAGCACTGTTTCAAGTCTTCGGCAATTCCGAGCTTCTCACCGATGGCATCCAAGAGATAAGTAGCGCCATAGAAGCTCCTGGAAGTTTGAATAGACGGCACCGGACCACTTTTCGGGGCAGTTGGAACTTCTTGTTTTTTACGACCTCTGCCGTCTGTTGGAAGAATCGCGCCAGTCTCCTTGTCCACCCGGCCGATGAGCGTCCGTTTAGCACGAGACTGCTTCTTTTCTTTGTCCCAGTATGATACGGATTCATATGCATAGGTAATTCCGGAGCGGTTGTCCTTTTGGTACACAATCGTCGCCATTTACGCCTCACCTCGTTATGTAAATTATAACACATAACGATATAAGAGGGAAGAAAAAAATGGCGTAAAACCCAGTAATATTGCGGATTTTACGCATTATTGTTGTTCATCTCGTTATGTTTTGACGGGAATCCAGGATGAACAACCCGACGTTTTTTCGGATGTCGGCAACGGTGTGATAGAACACATTATTGATTACATTGGATTTTAGCCATTTCCAGAGCCCTTCAACAATATTCATCTGCGGGCTGTAAGGGGGCAGAAACACCAACTCGAGTCGACCGTTCAGTTCGTCCAGGAACGGTTGGAGCAGCTTGGCATGATGAATCCGGGCATTATCCAGCACGATGACGATTTTGCCAGCTGGATACGCGAGTATCACCTTTTGAAGAAAATTCAAAAAGGTCTCGGCTGTATATTGCTCGTCTTCCTGCCATACGATCTGACCGGTCGCATAGTCGACTGTGGCGAGTAACTTCACGCCGCGATGTTTGCCCGTCGTTTGAATGATGTGTTGCTTGCCACGAAGAAACCAAGTCTTCTGAATTGCCTGGTAGTCTCGTATCATGGATTCATCTTCGAAAAGCAAATGCGCGATTTCGTCGTTCAGCAATCTTTTTTTAATTCGGGAAAAGTCGTCTCTGTAAACTGACGTTGCTTTTCAGGATCGGCTGCCTCTAGGGTATACGTTGGTTTGGTATAGCTCAGTCCTTGACGGTGCATCATTTTCGAAACGCCTCGCAAGGAGTAGCGATGACCGAATTCTCGTTCAATATACGCAGCAATGATCTCGAGTGTCCAGTTGAATCGAGCTGTGAAGCCTACATCATCCGGAACGGAAAGAACGATGGTCTGCTTCAATTGCTCCTGTTGTTCTTTCGTTAACCGAGTGGGAGCTCCGGAGGAATACTTCATTTGTAACGCCTCGAGGCCACCGGTTTGATAGGACCGAATGTAACTATTTACCGTTTCCTTGCTGCGATTCAGAGTCTCGGCGATCTCCGTGACAGGCTTTCCTTTGAGATGTAAGTACACGGTTTGATAACGTTCATACATGCGGCGTTCTTTTTCATGCTTCATGGCGCGTGTAACTTCTTCTAACGAATTGTGCTGTTCCATCTGTATCCCAACCTGTCCGAATAAGTTTCCTTACTTATTCGACATGTAGGTCGTTATTTCCTTACCATAGTTTTCTAATACTTTAGTTCAACTTATATAGCGGATATATTAACTTAGGTTATTTTCTTCGACTTTGAAATTCATGAAGAAACTTTCCTGTTTTTTTGATTATTTTAGTCTCCCAACCATATCTCCTTGAGATTCTTGTTCCACTTGTCCAGGAATATCCCATCCCCTTCCTACTGGGCGGGGCTAGGGAAAGGAAAACCACATGGAGTTGTTCAATACTCACATGCGGTTTTTATTGTTACATTCCAATAAAAGGGGATAAGTCTACTCCATATTGTTTTATAATTGCCTGTATAAGTGCGAATACGAATACTAAAATAAAAGAAATGAAAATGTATTTTAGTGATCTGAAAAACGCTCTTAGCATTGGTACCCTTTCCTCAGCCATGTAGTACACCCCATTTCCACATATTATCATTATACAAAAAGACAACAACTTTACTGGGATTAAATAATACCATTCAGCAAAGCCAGTACTATAAATTGAAATGATATACCCAACAATATAAAATGGAAGATAGTATTTTAATCTTTTTTTAATTTCCATCACAACCTTAATCTAATCAGCTGTTATTGTGTTTTGGGATGTAAAGTACATATTTGTGATTGTTTGAGCTGTATCACTTATACCAAACATCATTAATCCAGTATTAACTTCAACTGTTTTGTATGCATATCCAGTACACGTATAATAAGTGAATGTCATAAACCGCCCGATTTCCGGCTGGTAATACCGAGCGCATACGTGAGTCCGCTGGAATAATCATACCCTAATCCGGTGTAGCCGAACAGGTTGTCCGGGCCCGGCCAGTTCAGATCCGTCTTCTTGCTGCCTTGCATCACACCGAATTCATCGTAGTGATAACGGGCCGAGACGCGTCCGTCCTTCTCCGCAAGGCCGATGACGCTGCCAAGGGCATCCTGCATATACCAAAGCGTCTTCGGCTGTACGCCCGGTTCCGCGCCGCCCGCGCCAGGTGTCGGCTCCCAGCCGTTATTGCTATCATACGCTGGCAGGTAGGTCATGCTCAGTCGTTCGCCGCCTGCACCGTACACATACGTTTCTTTCCACTTCGTCGGATCTGCTTCCGTTACTTGAATAGGCTCCGGCAGCGCCAGGCTTACGTCATTGGTGAAGTTCAGCTCCCAATGCTTCTTCTTGTGCTGCTTCTCCCAGCCGTCGCGCGGTCCGCCCGGATGCATGTCCGGATATTCCTCATCCACTTGACCGCATTTCTTCGCCAGACCCGGCGGTATGAAGCCCGGCGGCACCACATGACAGTTGGCTGGGCCATTACCATTACCATTACCATTACCATTACCATAAGAAAAGCCATATGGAGGATATTTTGCTCCACATGGCTAATCGAACCTATCGTCCTTTCAACTTAGTCCAAGAATCAAGTACCAATGAGCGAATTTCCAAATCGGTAACATAAACGCCGGGATAATGCAAATGGTCTTCATGGAATTCTGAGAATCTAGAACCTTTATGAGATATTCCCTTAAATAGAGTCTTCTCAATATCACTTAACCCCTCGTTAAGGTCATGCTCATAAGTTTGATGGAACTCATCACAAAAATTTGATGTTTCTATTTCTTGTCCAATCATCAGTTCCATAAGCCAATAAAGCCGCTCCTTCGGGCTTCGTTCGGACATTCTTCTCACCTCATTTCTTTGGTATCGCCGGAAGGTTGCCAAGAGGGTCTCAAGTATACATAAAGTGCAATACGGTATTTGAAGCCTTATCATACAGAACCTCTAGGTTATACGCTTGATTATTTTTATACATGACTGTGTAGTACATTATTGCTTTAGTTCCCTGAGGGTCAGCCATCCCATCTCCATATTTTATTGCGGAGATTAATGTTTGAACAGGTACAAATCTTCCTACATTCTCCATTCTAGCCGCCGTCGTCGCTGTAAAATTCAAACCATCTTCAAGTTTGCTTAGTTTTCCATACTTAAATATACCCATACCTGCTGAAACTGCGATTCCTTCTCCGGGATGATTCTCAATGTATAGAGCAGCACTTTCTGTAAATCCTTGAATCGCACTAAGAGCAGGAAACATCTCATGTGCTCGTTTCATGATTTCATCCATTGGTATCATAGCATCAGTGGATTGCATTATGTCTGCTTCTGTGTAATACCCACTTTTGAAATATTGTGATTCTCTAATCTGATCCCTTAAATCCTCCGCCTGCTTTGCCCAGTAATCTCTTTCCGCTCTAGTCGGTGCTATAGCCCACATGTTTTTGTACTCGTTTATAACATAGTTAAATCCCAGTTTCTCATTCCAGTGTCCTGTTGGGTCAACATATATCAATGGATTATTTAAGACATACGAATACAAATTCAACGTCTGAGGATTCCACATATCCCCCTTATACGTATCCTCACTAATAAACCGCCCGATTTCCGGCTGGTAATACCGAGCTCTTGCATACGTGAGGCCGCTGGAATAATCATACCCTAATCCGGTGTAGCCGAACGGGTTATCCGGGCCCGGCCAGTTCAAATCCATCTTCTTGCTGCCTTGCATCACACCGAATTCATAGTAATGATAACGGGCCGAGACGCGTCCGTCCTTCTCCACGAGGCCGATGACGCTGCCGAGGGCATCCTGCATGTACCAAAGCGTCTTCGGCTGTACGCCCACTTCCGCGCCGCCCGCGCCAGGGGTCGGCTCCCAACCGTTGTTGCTATCGTACGCCGGCAGGTAGGTCATGCTCAGTCGTTCGCCGCCTGCACCGTACACATACGTTTCTTTCCACTTCGTCGAATCTACTTCCACATGCGTTAGATGTGTTATTGGTTGAATGATGGGTTCTTTCGACACTGGGTAGCCCCTGCTAAAAAAAAGAAACCTTGAAAGGCATGAAGCCAATCAAGGTTATCGAAAGTTATAGCTTTTCTAAATTCAATTCCCAACCTACAACTTCAATGATAATGTCTTGAAAAGGAAATACATAATGGTGCGCCTTATCAAGGAAATTCGCTGATGCGTCTTTATTCGCTAATGTTAATTTCAATTCGTTAAGCCAGTCTGAATGAGTCACTTTAAGTATATGAAATGGTCTTTTACCATTAGTCATAAACGACTCTGTCTCAATACAGTCAATTGTTGTAACCTTGAATGCTTGATATGGACAAAAGCTAGCCCTCCACCTCACTTCATCTGAATCATCAAATTCGATTGAGATATCTGTTGTATTCATTTTTATATCTTCCAATGGAGTTACATTAATCTCCACATCACCAAAAACTATTTCCAACATGTTCATTTCTCCTTACCTAACTCTAATTGATGTGCCATCATTCTTAGTAGTGAATTTCCATGACTCTTTAGAAATTTCCTCAGGGGTAGCCATTCTATACCTAACCTCAACCCCTGCTTCTTGTGCAGCATACAAACGACGATTATCCAAAGCATACAGTTTTCCATCTTTCTCGAAAATTCTTATTTCGGGAAGGTCACCGGGTTTTATACTACCATTCTTTAACCCATTAATAGTATCGTCCACAGTTTTCCCATCGCTAAACTTACTAGAAATGCTATCCTGAGAAAACCTTACTTCTTTTGCATTTATCGAGCCGCTGTTTGCAAGTTTACTCGTCCCCTCATCAGAGAAGTAGTCCTTTTTTTTCTTATTTCCTTTGGCAAAGCTCCCTCTCTTAATACCAAACATACCAAAAAATTCAATCGGCCTGTTAAGAAATTCTTCGTAGTGCCCTACAAGTTGTTCCTGTGCCCAAATTGCATCACCACTATCATTACTGTACTGGCTATTATAAGTCGCCATATCGAACAAATATTTAAATTGATTATTATTTTTATCCCCTTCTATAATCTCACCATTCTTAAACATAGTTCCTATATGGCTTCTATAATTCCAATACTCATTAGTACCATTGCCTAATAATCGTGCTTTCTCTATCGCATCCCTTAAATCCTGAGTCAATTCTTCATAGCTGAATCCACTTGGATCAATATATCTAATGGGATTATTATGCACATACCCATAAAGATTCTGACTCTGCGGATTCCAAATATCTCCCTTATACGTATCCTCACTAATAAACCGCCCGATTTCCGGCTGGTAATACCGAGCTCTTGCATACGTAAGGCCACTGGAATAATCATACCCTAATCCGGTATAGCCGAACAGATTGTCTGGGCCCGGCCAGTTCAGATCCGTCTTCTTGCTGTCCATCATCACACCGAATTCATCGTAATGATAACGGGCCGAGACGCGTCCGTCCTTCTCCGCAAGGCCGATGACGCTGCCAAGGGCATCCTGCATATACCAAAGCGTCTTCGGCTGCACGCCCGCTTCTGCGCCGCCCGCGCCAGGTGTCGGCTCCCAGCCGTTATTGCTATCATACGCTGGCAGGTAGGTCATGCTCAGTCGTTCGCCGCCTGCACCGTACACATACGTTTCTTTCCACTTCGTCGGATCTGCTTCCGTTACTTGAATAGGCTCCGGCAGCGCCAGGCTTACGTCATTAGTGAAGTTCAGCTCCCAATGCTTCTTCTTGTGCTGCTTCTCCCAGCCGTCGCGCGGTCCGCCCGGATGCATGTCCGGATATTCCTCATCCACTTGACCGCATTTCTTCGCCAGACCCGGAGGTATGAAGCCCGGCGGCACCACATGGCAGTTGGCTGGGCCATTACCGTTACCGTTGCCATTGCCATTACCATTACCGTTGCCGTTCCCATTACCATTACCGTTGCCGTTCCCATTGCCATTGCCGTTGCCGTTGCCGTTACCGTTACCGTTACCGTTACCGTTGCCATTACCATTACCGTTGCCATTACCATTACCATTACCATTACCATTTCCGTTTCCATTACCGTTACCATTACCATTACCGTTGTTCCCTTTCGGACCCGCGGCGTAATCGATCGTCATCTTCATCCGATTGCCGTCGCCGTCGTATGCGTAACGCGTCATGTCCCCTTTGCGGTTGATCTGCTCGATCAGCCGGTTCGCCCCGTTCCATGTATATTGCTCAATGACTTCCGGCTCCGACCACTCTGGCTCGCTTAGAACTGCGAGCGGATCATAGAGAGAATCTCCTCCGTTCGGAGCGCCCGACTCATAGACGTTGCCAGTCACCGTAGCGCCATATACGGATGAAGCAACCGTGGAGTCCGTCTCCGGGAGCTGAAGCATCTTCTCCATGACCTGCAGCAGATTGCCGCGCGGATCGTATAAGTAATCCTTGCTCTCGCTGCCGTTCGTCCATTGCAGCAGACGGTCCGCCGCATCGTAGGTGTATGTCTCGGTATCGCTTACTTCGCCCCACACGCTCGTCTTCGACATGCGGTTCCCTACCGCATCATACAGATATTGCGTCGATACCGGAAGCTCTGCGGACTCCGCGTTCTGCGTCTGAACATGAACCAGTTGGTTCAGCGCATCATACGCATAATCCGTTACGATTCGTTCCTCGCTCTCGCTTCCGTCTTGATCATCTTCGTCGTTCCCGTCTGACAGACGTTCGCTGCGGATGCGGTTGCCGACCGGATCGTACGCGTAAATCATTTGCTCCATAATTTTCCCGAATTGATTCCGATGCGTCAGCTCAAGCAGCTGTCCCGCATCATCATACGTATAGCCGCTTTGCCCCATTGTCGGCAAGTTTTTCGAGGTAAGCAGACCTCTCGGATCATAGGAATAGGTGGTCACTCTTCCCTCGGCATCCGTTACCGCCGTCATCCGGTCCAGCAGGTCGTACTGGTAGCTGACAGTGGTTGCATCCGGATAAATCACCTTGCTCCGCTGCCCGGTTGGCGTCCATTCATAACGAATCGTCTGCTGGTTAGGATCGGTTACTTCCGTCAGCCGGTTCAACGCATCGTAGGCATACGTCGTTGTGCCAAGCTCATCGGTCATCTTCGTTCGACGGCCCACCGTGTCGTATTCGTATCCGACCTGCTTGCCGTCCGGGTACAAGATGTCCGTTAACCGGCTCAATACATCGTAACTGTAGCTGGTCGTTCCGCCATCCGGAAGCGTCACGCCCGTCACATTGCCGAGACGGTCATGGAGCAGTTCCGTTATACGCTGCTCCGGACCTGTCGTGCGAATGAGTTCACCTCGCAAGTTGTATTGATAGGATGTCTGCCGTCCGAGCGCATCGGTCTTCGACGAAATATTGCCCATCGTGTCATAACCGTATTCGGTTACGGCCTCAAGCGCATTGGTCACGCGCCGCAGCCGTCCGAGCGAATCGTAGCCGTATTCGGTCGCCTGTCCCTTCGCGTCTGTCAGGACGGTCAGCAAGCCGCGCGCGTCATAATCCATTTCCGTCATCGCGCCAAGCGGATTGATCAGAGCGGTTACCCGACCCGCCGCATCGTAGCGGTACGTCGTTGCCTTCCCGGCTTCATCCATCGATTCAATCACTCGTCCAAGCTCATCCCGCATCATCTCGGACACTTGTCCGAGCGGGTCCGTCACCTTGACGAGCAAGCCGCGCGGGTCGTATTCCAGCTGCCACTCCGCACCGCCCGGGTTCGTCGTCCGGATCAGACGTCCTGCGGCATCATACGCATAAGTAGTCTTCTGCTCCAATGCATCTGTCTGTTCCATTAATCTGCCGAGCGCGTCGTAAGCATACCTGACAGATCGGCCGAGCGGATCGGTCTCCTGCGTCAGCCGGCCGGCCGCATCATAGCTTAGCCGCGTCTCGCCGCCCGCCGCGTCGGTCACCTTGACCGGCAGATTCCGCTTATCGTACTCCACCTTGGTTTCGCCGCCATTCGGGTCGGTATACCGGATCAGATTGCCGTTCCCGTCGTAGGCATACCGGCTTACGTTCCCTTCCGGATCGATCACGGTCTCCAGACGGTCCCCCGTATTGTAGGCATACACCGTCTCGGCTCCATTCGGGTCGATCCGCTTCGTCAGATTGCCGACATCATCGTACTGGAATCGGGTCTTATTCCCCATGGCATCGGTAACGGCCGTCACTCTGGCAAAGCTGTCATACGTATAGAGGGTACGCCCCCCTTCCGCATCAATGTATGCGGTCAGGTTGCTGTCTTTGTCATACTCGTATCGCTCGGTATGGCCAAGCTCGTCGATACGCGCGGTTACGCGGTCACGCGGATCATATTCCAGCCCCGTCCGGCCATCCAGCGCATCCACGATCCATTTCACCCGATGAAGCGGATCGCGGATCAGCTCCTGACGGCCTCCCAGCGGATCCGTCATGATCTTTGCAAAGCCGTATTCGTCATTTTCGATCTGTGCCGTTTCCCCGCTGGCGTTGGTAACGGCACTCGGGATGCCTCGGTCGTCTACCTCGATATGGGATATACCACCGAGCGCATCGGTCACCGAGGTCAGATTGCCCCGATTGTCATAAGCAAGCGTCGTGGTGTTGCCAAGCGGATCGACGATCTCCTCCGGCAAGTTCAAGGCGTTGTACCGGATTTCCGTCTGATGTCCTTCCGGGTCCTTGGCGCGGATCAGGTTGCCGCTGCCGTCGTACATATAATGCCATATGTTGCCCCGGCGGTCGGTCATCTCGATCAGGTTGTCGTGCTTGTCGTAGAGGAAACGTTCCGTTGTGCCATCCGGATATGCCATCGCTGTCTTCCGGTAACGCTCGTCATAGCCGTAGACAGTCTCCCTGCCTAGCGCATCGGTCGTAACGGTTCGCATCTCTTCGGGGTAATAGGCGATGCTGCCCCATACGCCGGCAAAATCCCGCTGACTCACTACGCGACCCAGATCGTCGTATTCATTCATCAGCGACATCGTTTCGTTCGGATTGAAGATTTCCGTCAACCGATGTTTGTCGTCGTATGCATATCCGATTCTTGCCCCGTCAGGCAAAATCATCGCTGTCAAATCATGATTGACGGCGTCATATTCGTAGGCTGCATACCGTCCGGTATGGTCGGTGACGCGCGAGACTTTGCCTCCGTCCCCGTAGTGTAACGTCAGGCTGGCCCCGTTCGTGCTTACCTCGGTCAGCAAGCTGCCCAGATATGACAGCTGAACGGTGTTGCCGTTCGGATCAACGATTCGGTATAGCTTGCCGTCTCTCCGGTAGACATAGGACCACCGTTGTGGCGTTTGCTGCGTATAGGTGCCGTCGGCATTTCTCGTGAGCGTATCGTATATCCCGTCTTGTCCGGTATATTGACCGCCCAAGGCCGGTTCGAAGCGGTGGCTCGCTCCTTCCGGTGATGCCGCATAGATGACGCCGTCTTCACGGAATTCAAGCTTCCGCTCATACGAATGGGACCAGCCGGCGCCGAAATCACCGTCATTGCGGCTTCGGCTATGATAGGTCAGTGTCAGATCAAGCGGTATAACCGCCTGTGCGCTCAAGTTCGTATGCCGGAATACGAAGTCGCCCGTTGCCAGATTGACCGGGTCGAACGCTTCTGCAAGTGGATAATTATTTATATTTGCGAATTCTTCGTGAATAAGTTTGCTGTCGCCTACAGTAATCTCCCCGGCTTGCTGAGGCTCCGGAATGAGCAGATTGACCCCTGCTTCAATTGGGCCATAGCACACTTGATCATTGCAATCCTCGACAGGGATATTGTTAAACTCGGCAATTTTAGCAATGCTATCTGCGATCGCTTGCTTCTCAATGACTTTGTAATAATAGCTCGCCACAACCGCCCAGTTGACATTCCAGTCGGGCGCTTCATAACGCAGAACACTCAATTTTTTGGAGCCAACTGATTGCTTCTCGTCAAATTCCCGTGTGGCGAACGCCTGGATTTCGGAGATTTCATGGGCAGGAAGAGATACCGTAAATCCCCACTCTCCAACATACTGTTCAGGCGATTGGTCGGTCAAATCTTCAAAATCTGTGAAATACGAAGCATCTACAGGTATCGCGAGCGCCCATTTCGATTCCCTTGCTTTCACTTCAATAGGGTCTTCATTCAGCGTTTTGACTATGCCGTCATCGTAGGTCGTATTGCCGCCGACTCTGCGGATGTTCTTCATCTGCAGCTCCACCGTCGTACCGATCTCCGCAATCCCCCTGATCGTATGTTCCCGGCTCATATGAGGCTCCTTATCCGGAGCAATCTCAATGATTGGCGCCGGCGGAGCCGGATTCACGACGTTAACGTCGCCTGATTCCCCGTATTCCGCAAAGCGCGTAGGTGTAACCCGGATCGTATAACTGCCCTCCTCAGTCGGCACGCCATTCACCTTGCCGTCCCAGACAATGGAATGCGCCTCTTCCGTCTTGTACGATCCACTGCTCAGCATGTCAACAGTCGAACCGCTTCTCTCCAGCGTAATCTCCGTATCATGGTAATCTTGCGTATCGGAATCGGGGTCTGGATCGTCGAAGCTGAAGTTAATCGTTGTCTGTCCGCCGTACACCGAACTGAACTTGACCGGATCGATGTGCAGCGTTGTTTCCGCATGCGCCTTCGGAAGAAAGGTGTCCGGCAGCAGCGGAAGCCCCGTAAAGAGCACGAGACATGCAAGCAGCAACTTCCCGATTTGTCCCCATCTTGATATGCGGCTGCGGTTAACAGCTTTATCCATTGAATACCTCTCCCTTCATCGCCAACCATCTATAGATGACCGCGGCGGCTTCCGCACGCGTACTTGTATCTCCTGGATGAATCCGGCCGCCGCCTCCTTGTACGATCCCGCTTAGGATCACCGCCTCGACCGAAGGCCTGGCCCAAGAGCTCACTTGGCCGGAATCGGCATAATCGGCAATCACGTTGCCGGATTCATTCCTCTTCAGCCCTGCGGCATTCGCCAGCATGACCATCATTTCTTCTCGCGTGACTTCCGCATTCGGCTTGAACAAGCCGCCTTCGTAGCCTTTGATCCACCCCGCCGCAGCCGCTTGTTCGACCCATGGAGCAGCCCAGTGTCCTGCCGGCACATCCTTGAATGTTCCAGCATCTCTTACCTCTTCTGTAAGCCCCGCCGCCTCGACCAGCATCTTGGCGAACTGGGCGCGCGTCACGGACTGCTTCGGCTCGAAGTTGCCGGTTGCCATGCCGTTCACAATCCATCTGGCAGCTAATACTTCCACTTCCTGCCTCGCCCAATGGCCGTTCATATCCGTGAACGATGGCTCATAGGTGAAGAGAGCATACATCCCAGGATGCTTCACCGGAACGCCGACGGTTCGCCATGCCGCATCAACAGTTCCGCCTGCATAGATCCATCTGTCCTCAGCTTCATCATACCTATACACACCAGTTCGGTTAGCCAGATCGGCGGTCTCTAAAGGGGGTGCCAGTGCGATTGTGAACATCGCAGGCTTCATGAGCTCCGCTTCCGCCGACCACTTCCAAGCGATTCCGGCCCAGGTCATCCCTTTCGCCTGCTTGCCTTTCGTTCGAAGATCGTTATCCGAGTGGCTCTCCAGCACTACACGTGTTTTCGCCTCGAAGGTTCCTTGTTCGAATGACAGCCATGCCGATTCTCCGACCGCTGCCTTGCCGCCGTCCGGTCCGATCACGACGCTTTCCGATTGCCGATCGGAATCCGCATTCGATGAATTGCCCGCTGGTTGGCTTGAGCCGCCTTCCGTCTGAATAATCGTTCGGATATTTAGATTCCCGTCCTGAACAAGCGTCAACTCATTACCGTTGAATCCTACAAAATCCCGAGGTCTTGTCGCGCCAAGGCTGAAGACATCCCCGCTATTCAGATCAGCGCCTTTCATGATCACTTCACCGCCGGATTTCTCCAGCCAGACGGCCGTCCCGTTCGAAATGCTCATATGTTTATATTCAGTCTCCGGCTTGGCCGGCTCGGTCAGATCGACAGGCTGCGAGTTGCTTTCACCCAGATCCATGAACGTATACTTGCTATTGCCGTCCAGATCTTTCTGCTTCCACAGAATCTGTTCGCCGTTAAAAACAAAGCGCTCTACATATTGGGAAAAGGGGAGTTCCAAAATTTTCTGATGGCTTCCGCCCGCGATCTCATATTCATACAGATCTCCGTCCTCCGCCCCTTTATAGACGATGCGCCCGTTTCCAATGACCGGATTTCTGCCATTCCCCAGTTCGGTTAATAACCCGCTCTCCATATCGTAAAGATGCATTTCGTAACTCGGGTTCGTCTGCCAGACGATATAGTTCCCGTCGATTGACGGCGTCTTGTGCTGACCGACCGTATCGTTTATTTTCGACTCGGTATTCGTCGTTACGTTGTAGCTGTAAATATCCCAGTTCATATCGGCTGCACCTTCTTGGTAGTTCCTCCGGTCCACCCATACGACGATCGCTTCCCCCTGTGCGTTCATCCCGATTGCGGGCGTGTCGGCCGGCCTGCCGTGATCGGTAACAGCTACCATGAGGCCGCTTTTCACATTGCCATAATGAATTTGCCCGGCCGGACCGGAACCGTCTGCTCCTTTTCCCCGCCAGACGACGTGCTCACCACTCATTCGCACCGGGCTGCCGTTAATGCTGAACGAGGATACCTCGTCCTTGTATGTATAGGCGTTCTCTGCAGAAGCCCCCTGTCCGTTTGAAAACATCAATCCTCCCAGCATGCTTGTGATCACAATACCTTTTAATGCCTTGTTCCATACTCCCATAACCCGTTTACCCCTTCCAAAAACTAGTATTTTTTATTTTTGAGAACACAAAAAAACCACGTTAGCATTAAGCAACCCGGCTGTCAGGCCATGACTAGTCATGACGGAAGACCCGTGGCTTTGCGTCCCCGACTTTCGTTCGGGTTTGCCTTTTATTAAAGTTACCTGGTTAGTTCTTAGAAACTATCTCGCATGGTTCTATAAATCTAGTTACCCCCAAGATTATACATGCAGATACATTATGTGACAATACAAAATAGTAAAAAAGTTCTAACAAAAAGAGCCATGCAGCTAAAATCGCCGCACGACTCTTAAACTCCAAGTTCCCAAGAATAACGCCAATTCGCGTCTGTAATTCCTGGATCGAGATTGGTAAAAACTAACTTCGCTTCTCTCGGGCTTTCAATTCAGCGATCAGCTTGTCGCCTTCGACATCCAGATTCGGCAGCAGGCGGTTCAGCCACTTCGGCAGCCACCAGGCTTTATCGCCGAAGACAGACATGACGGCAGGAACGAGCGCCATACGAATGATGAAGGCGTCGATAAGAATGCCCACAGCCAGCGCAAAGCCGATCTGCTTGATCATAATGTCATGTGCGAAGATAAAGCCGGCAAACACGGATACCATAATGACCGCCGCTGCTACAACGACACGACTCGACTGATCGTACCCGTGAATGACGCTATCCGTACCGTGGTGCCCATGCACGTAGGACTCGCGCATGGAGCTGACAAGGAAAACCTGATAATCCATGGCCAGCCCATAGAGAATGCCAGTTACCATAATCGGCATAAAGCTCAGCAGGGGACCACCGGTGTCAAATCCGAAGAGAGTGTGCAGCCATCCCCATTGAAATACGGCTGTCGTAACGCCGAATGTAGCCAGAACGCTGAGCAGGAAACCTGCTGTCGCTTTGATCGGAACGATAATCGAGCGGAAGACGAGCAGCAATATAATAAGCGAAAGAACGACGATAATGCCCACATAGAGCGGGAACACCTCCGCCAGCCTCGACGACATATCGATGTTGATCGCTGTAAATCCGGTAACGCCAATAGTGACATAATGTCTCTGCGCCATACCGGAGTCAACGGCGCGAAGCTCCTGCACCAGGTTCTTCGTCTCAACGTCAGTCGGGCCTGTGTTCGGAATCAGACTAATAATCGCCATATCGCCGGTTTCGTTAAAGCCCATCGGGGTTGCGATCGATACGTTGTCATGCTGCTGAAGCTCCTGCACCAGTAAGCCCAGCGTCTCGGGCATCAGAGGGTTCGAAGATTGTTGCGGTTCGACAACCAGCAGCAGCGGGCCATTGAATCCCTCTCCGAACCCATCCGAAATCGCATCGTAGCTTTGCCTTGCCGGGGTGTCCAGGTTCGCCGTTGCCCCGGAAGGAATCCCCATCTCCATCTTGGCTGTCGGAAGCGCCGCTGCTCCCAGGAGTACAATGACGCCAAGGACGATAAGCCAGCGCCCCCTTACGACGGAGGTCACCCAGCGGTGTGCAGTCCCACTGCGAGACCGATTCGCAGCGTTGCTGCTCTTCATCCGAGCTTTCTCCGAACAGATCCGCTCGCCTACCAGGGCGAGCAGAGCCGGCAAGAGAGTCAGAGCAACCAATACATTGACGAGAACGGCCAAAGCAGCAACAAGCGCCATCGCAGACAAGAAGCCTATCCCGATGACCAGCATGCCGCACAGAGCAATAATGACGGTCAAGCCGGCAAAAAACACTGCGCTTCCAGCGGTGGCAACTGCTCGGCTGGCGGCCTCCTTCGCGCTAAGCCCTTGCTCCAGAATCATCCTACGCTGGCGGTTGACGATAAACAGCGAATAATCAATGCCGACCGCCAGGCCTACCATAAGCGCAAGGACAGGCGTAAGGTCGGTCATATGGAACATGTTCGAGAAAGCGAAGGCTCCTCCTACACTTATGCCAACTCCCATAAGCGCGGTCAATAGCGGCAGCCCTGCCGCCACAACTGAACCGAGCGTCATGAAGAGTACGATGGCAGCGACGGCAATGCCAATAGCTTCAGTAGAGCCAATGGCGGGCTTGCTCATCAGCGAATCGCTTGGCAAGGCCATTATTCCAGTCTTCTCTACAGCTGTTGCAGCTTCAATGACTGAATCGGGAACGGATTCCGGAAGCGACATCTGCTGAACGGTGAACTGGAATTGGAACAGGGCGACGCTGCCGTCAGTTGCCAACATCACGCCTGGAACCGGCATGCCATTCACCATTAGCGGTCCGAAGGGCGGCAATTCGCCAGGAACTGCTTGAGCCGCTTCGCTTCCTTGACCAGTGTTGTTCCCTTGAGCTGCGCCGTCCGCCGACATACCGGCGCTGGCAGCCAACTCGAACGGATTGATCACATATTCAAGGCCGTATACTTTATTCACTGCCTCGATAATGGAGCCTATGCGCTCCTCCGTGTCCAAGCGCTCTCCTTGAGGCGCCTTGAACAAGATGCTGACTTGTCCGCCGGACGCTTCCGGCAGCTCTTCTGCCAGCTTGTCCAGCACCTTTTGCGACTCCGTGCCCTCGATTTTCATATCGGAAGTAACATGCAGGCCATTGACTCCGATAAGGGCGAGTACAATTCCCAGAATGGCAACCCAACTGATAATGAAAGTCCAAGGCTTGGAATAAGATAATTTGCCTAATTTGTACAGGAAAGTGGACATAGAATCATGATGCTCCTTTGCAAATTATAGTGATAAGACGCACGAGGCTAGAGTCCGCTGCGCAGACAGTTGAACATCGTATCCAAGTAGTCATCGAACGCAACAGCTTCCCCGTTATCATCAGGCGATTGATCCGGAAAACGCACGTTCAGGCAGCCATCAAGCAAGGGCATAATGGCTCCGTATACGGCACCTGTCAGCAGATGCGTGTATCCTTCGGGATACCGTCCGCGAGACAACCTGTCCAGCATTTCCACGGCAGTCTTCTGCAGGCCATGGAACGCGCTAAGGACATACGGCTCAAGGGACTTGTATTGCTTCGACAACGATACGAGCTGCTGCAGCTTGCGAAAATGCTCCGTCGTGAGCTGCAATTTCATCAATTGGTACAGACTATCCAGCAGGGACATCTCTTCATCTAACGCATCAATCCATGCGCTAACTTCATCCGCCCCTTTAAAGTTTATCGCCGCTGCCGCCACTGCTTCCTCTTTGCAGGAGTAATAATTGGCGAACGTTCTCCGGGAGAAACCGGCTCGCTGTACAACCTCTTCGACGACGAAGCCCTCCATCCCCTTCTCCTGAGCAAGTGCAAATGCCGCTTCGGCAAGCGCACTGGCGGTCGCTTCCTTTTTCATATGGCGCAAGCTGTGTTTATTCATCATATCCCGGCCGCGTGTCCCTCCTATGCAACAGATAATGCAGTATTTTCTTCCGTAACTGCCCCTCGATATTATTGCACAATGAGCAATAATGCACAATGGGCAAGTTCAAAAGAACACATCTCCCTGAGGGTGACAGGAGGCGCCGTTCGTTCTTCGGACGTTGCGATCGGCCTAGCTCTTAACGGTTGCCATCGAGCTTATTGCGTTCCAAATCCCACATTTTTGCTGTAACGGTTGCCACGAAGCCTATTTCAGCCAGTGACACCCGATATCGCACATTCCGAGCTCCATAAGCGCCATCGCAACCGTTAGCCTGCATATTCGTCCATTTTGAACCGATTAAGCTCTGTGGCACCCGTTACATCCGCTCCGGCATCACACTGGTACCAGGCGCAGCCTCCTATTCTTCGGAAGTTGCGTTCGGCCTAGTGAACCACTTTCTACTGTCTGCCTCTTTACTAATTCTCTCGCTTGCCATTTAATTCGCATGTTTACGTCAATCCCGCTCGTATACTTCTAACAGAGATGTTTCGCAAGCCCTCATCCATTACTCAAGAAAGTGTGGGATCTTATGGAGCTGCCCAGGTTTATTGATAAACTGCCCGTTCCACCCGTTTTGAAACCCGTTTCTTCCAAAGGCGGAGTCCGCTATTATGAAGCAACGATGTCGCAATTTTACCAATCTCTGCACAGTTCGATGCCGGACACAAAGGTATGGGGGTACGAAGGCATATACCCTGGACCTGTAATCGAGGTTTCGAAAGGGGAGCGAATAAGAGTCAAATGGAGAAATGAGCTGCCCGACAAACACTTTTTGCCTATCGATAAAACCGTTCATGGCGCAGTAGGAGACACACCTGAAGTTCGTACGGTCGTTCATTTGCATGGAGGCGTGACAAAAGCGGATAGCGACGGCTATCCGGATGCTTGGTTTACGAACGGATTCAAAGAAGTCGGCCCGGCTTTTACACAGCAGGTGTACGAATACGATAACCCGCATGAAGCATGCACGCTCTGGTATCATGATCACGCGATCGGCATTACCAGATTGAATATATATGCAGGACTAGCCGGATACTACATGATCCATGACCGCAACGAACGCTCCCTCAACTTGCCCAAGGAACGATACGATATTCCTTTAATGATTCAGGACCGCTGTTTTCAACAAGACGGCTCCCTTTATTATCCCTCTGCTCCCGCTGACCCCATTGATAATCCTGAACATATGAATCCGTCAATCATTTCAAAATTCATGGGAGACACCATTCTCGTCAACGGCAAGGTGTGGCCGTACTTGGAAGTAGAGCCTCGGAAGTACAGGCTGCGGTTCATTAATGGTTCCAACGCCAGATATTATAAATTGCGGCTTGGCTCCTATGAACGGATGAATCAAATTGCAACTGACGCAGGACTGCTTAATCATCCCGTACCGATGCGGACCATTGTGCTCGCTCCGGCTGAACGCGCTGAGATCATCATTGATTTTTCTGTATATCGTAATCAAAAAATCGTGCTGTACAACGATGCCAAAGATAATTATCATGAATTTCCGGATGATCCGGAAGTCAATAAGAAGCAATCACGGTACGTGATGCAGTTCAGAGTCCACTCTCCATTGCGAGGCGTTGATACGAGTACAATCCCGAACAGATTAAATCATATCGCGTTTTATAAAGCAGAACAGGCTGCAAGGAACAGAATGCTGGCTCTCATTGTGCGAGACGACCGTTACGGCCGAAAGATGAGACTGCTGGACTACAAATTGTGGAATGATCCCGTCAGTGAAAAACCAGCTTTGGGAGATATCGAAATTTGGGATCTCTTCAACCCTACATCAGGCGGTCATCCGATTCATATTCATCTGGTTAAATTTCAAATTTTGGACTATCAAGACTTTGACGTTAAGCATTATGAAGAAACGAAGGAGGTCCGATTAATTGGGCATCGCTATCCCCCTCCTCCAAATGAGAGAGGCTGGAAAGATATCGTCAATGTCTATCACGGCAAATATGCTCGTGTTATCGCCAAATTCGCTCCCTACAGCGGTAGGTTCGTGTGGCACTGTCATATATTAGAGCATGAAGATTATGAGATGATGAGACCTTTTGACGTCGTGGAAAAAACACTTTTCCGCAGACTGCTGAAATTATGGAAAGGAAATCGTTAGCTATGATTTGAACAGTCCGGCAAGCTCGAAGGAAGGCTTGATGCCAAGCTCGCGCTTCAGCAGCTCCCGGAAGCGTTCATAATGGTCTTGCAACGCCTTCCAATCCTTCATTCCGCCTAACGTCTGCATGAGCAGGAGATTAGCCTCTTCATCCAGCTCTTGACGCCGGACCAGCTTCCTTGCTACGGGCAGTGCAGCTCCGACCTGCTGCCCGTCCATGAGCGTGCGGATTAACCGCTTGGCGAAATTGTCATACAGATATCCCAATCGCTCTTGCTCCGGCATGGCCCATAAGTACGACAGCTCCCCGAACAGCTCGCCCGCATACTGCTGCTCCAAGGTTAATGCGTCCTCCAAGCTGGATTCATGAATATCTCCAAGAGCCGCTACTTTATGCTCGAAATCAATAAAATCAACTTCCACAGAAGCTAATTCCAGACGGTACTGATCATGATTCGATACGACCATCTCACGAAGTCCTTGTGAAGAGAGTGCTTTGCGAAGCTGGTAAACCGCCGTATGAAGATAGGTTTTTGAATTGTTCAACGGCATATCGGGAAAAACTTGTTCAATAATGAGACTCCGGGAAACGTTTTTCCCTCGATTCAGGAGCAGGAACGCAAACAGCTCCTTGCTTTTACTGGATATCCATTTCACTTCATTGTCCAGCGGGCCGCTTACCGTCAAACCGCCCAGCCCCTGTATGACCGATTGCTTAAGTTCATTCGCATCGCCGTCGGCTGCCGGCTGCCCTTGACGCTTTCTCCTGGCCCGCTCCACGGTCTCCGACAACCGCGGAGCGGAAATCGGCTTCACCATGTAATCGAGCGGATAGGCTTCGAAGGCATCAAGAGCGTATTCCCTATGGGATGTTACGAACACAATATCCAGCTCCTGATGGCGCTCTCTCAATTCCCGCGCCAGCTGCAAGCCGTTGTCGCCCGCTATCTCGATATCGATAAATGCAAGATCCGCCGTATGGTTGCGGAAATAGTCCAGCGCATCCGGCACTTGTCGCATGCTTGCCGCTACTTCTATTCCTTCCATGCGTGCCAGACGCCGCTTCATAACCGTCAGCATCGCTTGATCATCATCAATGATGACAACTCTCATGCGCCTTCACCTCCAATGCCGGAACCCCGCAGCGAGACACGGAAGATGCTTCCCTGCTGCGGAGCGCTTTCCGCCCATATGCGACCGCCGCTCATCCGTACAAATTGCTGGCAGACATGCAAGCCCAGTCCGGTCCCCCGTTCGCCCGCCGTTCCTGTCGCGGAGGCGAATTGCATGGGATCGAACAGCGACTTGACCCGTTCAGGCGGCATGCCGACACCATTGTCTTTGATGGATACCGTGACTATTCCGTCTTCAACTTCTGCACTCATCAGGACGCTGCCTCCCTCTCTGGAGAATTTGATCGCATTAGACAACAGATTTCGGAGAATCACCATAACGGCTTCCCTGTCCGCATATATCTTGATGTCGGCATGTATGTCGAAATCGACCTTCACCCGTTTCGTTCCGCTCTTAATCTGCAGCATCCGGAAGGCTTCATCCGCAATGGCGGACAGTCCCCACCACTGAGGATGAAGAACGAACCCCTCCTTCTGACTGCGAAACCAATCCAGCAAATTTTCAATCATGACATACGTATTCCGGGTTTGCTCGCTTAATGCATCGACAATCTCATGCGTATCCGTATCCATCTGCGCTTTCGCTTCTTCCAGTTCCTCTATCAAATTCACCTGAACGGCGAGCGGATCGCGAATATCATGGGAGACGACGGTGAACAATTGATCCTTCAGCTTGTTCAGCTCGACGATTTGCTCCAGCCGCTGCTGCTTTTCCGTGATATCGATCAATACCGACACGGAACCGTGTTTGACAGGTTTTCTGGAATAGATGGGATACACCTTGACTGTATATACCCGTGTCCCCTCTTGAATAGGGATCTGGATCTCCAGCATGCCCTGCTCCATCCGCTGGCACATGCGCTGCCACTCCGGCCACCGGGTCAACAAGTCCTGGATATTCCGGCCTTCGATCGGGCCTATGCCAGCCCCCTCGAACAAGATATCCGCATATTTGTTGCTGTCGATGACGGCGCCCCCTTGACTGGCGACGAGAATGCCCTCCTGCATCGTCTCCATGACGATGTTCCTTGCCAACGGCACGATGGAGAACAGCCTGAATTGAATGGTAATCCACAGCATCGCCATTCCCAGAAATCCGGTATAAACAGACAAGGGCAGCAGCCATTCCATCTTGTAGGGAAATATCAACTTGAGAATTTCTACAGCTGCGGTGGAGCAGCCAAAAATCAGCATCCACATGGCAGGCCTGCGAATCTCCGGCCGTATATTCCGTATGTAGGTGATTAACGAATAGACGCAGGCCGCAAGAATGATATAGCAGAAAATATTAAAAGATATGGCGTAAACGGATTTATTCGTCTGCAAATACCCGTCGCTCATGAAGATATCCGTATAGATCAGATGGTGAATGGGGTCCGTCCAGACGAGCGCCGACCAGGCTGCGAACAGGGACAGCAGCAGAAGTCTCGGAAGCCGGCGCAAGTAGGCGTCCTTATGCAACAGATCCAGCACAAACATGACCACGAATGGAATGAGAAGCAACAGCGAGGTTTGCCCGATATTCCGCAGCATCAGCTTGGCGGCTGCCGTCTCGGCGTTGCTCTCCAGAATGACGCAACCGGCGTATACGACCCGGCAGACCATTACCCAGGCGAAATAGCGTACGCCCCGATTGTTCCGGTGAAAAAAAGAATAGCACAGAAACGCGCTCATCAAGAATACGGATATGAGCATCGTAATATTCGTCAATGTCAAATTCATCGTATTCTCCTCTATGTGAAAAATGTCAATTTTTCGCGAAATTTCCCTCTACCCTGTTATGATAGCAGAAAAATAGCAAAAACGTTCATCTCAGATGCAATTCTTTCATTATTCTTTCAGTAGCGGTTGCTAGAATGAGCAGATAAAAGAGTGACATTAAAGGAGGATATGAGTTTACTTGAAGAAATTAGGGATGCTGGCGTTGACATTCATCATTTTACTTCAGCCACTGCTTATGCCTGTAAAGGTACATGCCGCGGCTCAGACATTCGTATCGGTTTCGCAGAATTTAAATTTTGGATATGCCCTGGACAGCAACGGCCAAATTTGGGCCTGGGGCAATAATTCATTCGGAGCTTACGGTGACGGAACGACCATTACTGTCGATGACGCGAAACGAGTCGAGGTAATGGATAACGGGTCGCCCGTAACATTCCAAGACGTGAAAGCGGGCACGGAGCATGGGTTGGCATTAGATACGGACGGCCGATTGTGGACGACGGGGAACGACAACAACCTGCAATTGGGCAACGGTTCTGCAGTGGGAGCAGTTCATTCATGGACGAAGATCTCGGCGACGGATGGCGGGAGCGAGGTGGTGTTCGAGCAAATTGCGGCGCTGAGATTTTCATCGTATGCTTTGGACGAGAACGGGAAGTTATGGGTCTTTGGGAATTTTACCAGAGTTCTGTCAGAAGGGTCGGAGGTACCGATTCCGGCTACCCGATATGGAATCGACGCGGAGTCTTTCCAGCGGATTGACGGGAAATTTGATCACTTATTAGGCATTGATACTTCGGGTTATGTATGGGGGATTAGTAACAATAGTAATCTTGATCCGCGAAAGTATACACCGACCGACAGCGGGGGGACGGATGTATTATTTCAGTCCGTTTCATCCGGTATCTGGTTCATGAATACTGCGCTGGACGAGGATGGACAGGTATGGATATGGGGCAATTACGAGGCTGGGCAACTGGGTGACGGGGGCGCAACGAATGCGATTCGTTATGAGCCGGAGCTCCTGCCCATCACAGACGGCGGCGCTCCGGTCGCCATCGCAGACATATCCGCCGGCGATACCCACGTCCTGGCTCTGGATGAACATGGAGATCTATGGGCTTGGGGGAACAATAACGGCGGCAAGCTCGGCAATGGATCGACTGTAAGTTCCAATGTGCCTATCCAGGTGGTGGTGACGGATGCAGGCGGTAATCCGGTACGGTTCACTTCAGTTGCTGCTGGCGATGGCCTCTCTTGTGGCATTGATACCGAGGGGCGGATTTGGACATGGGGAGGAGGAAAGCTTGTTCCGCAGCTTCAGAAGTCCGCTGCCTCCGTCAGCTTGACGGTGACACCGGCTTCATCGTCGTCCTATCTCCAATCGGTCACTTTGACTGCTACAGTGAGCGGAGACGGGGATAGTCCAACGGGGACGATTGTATTTAAGGACGGGAGTACGACGCTCGGGAGCAGTTCGCTCTCGGGAGGGACGGCTACATGGACGACTTCTTCATTATCTGTGGGCAGCCATTCACTGAAGGCGGAATATGCGGGTGATGATTTTTATTCGGCGAAGACTTCGGCGGCCTTGTCTCATCAGGTCAATATGCCAAGTGCCCCGAATTTGACCTTGACACCTTCTTCGACGGTAGATTCCTTCAATCCGGTAACCGTGAGCGTTGCTGTGGACATCAATGGAAGCGGCAACTCTCTGGATCGATTGAAATGGCTGGCTGGGAATCATAGTGCCGCGGCTTTTGCAGCCGCTGGAACGGATATTACAGGGCCTAGAGCGTTTGATGCCGCTAATAATGGCACGTATACGGTATATGCCAGAGACGCAGCTGGAAATGTGACGATCAAAACGATTGTCATCGATAATGTATTGGTTGCAGGCGATGCAACGGCGCTGGCCGGTGCGATCTCGGATGCGGCGCAGGAGCTGACGGATCATCCGCAAGGCTCAGGCGTTGGTGAAGCGCCGGCAGGCGCACGCAGTACGCTCCAAGCTGCAATTGACGCGGCACAAACTGTGTACGACGACCGGACAAACCAAACGCAGAGTGAGCTGGATGCAGCGGTCAGCACGCTGAATGCAGCAGTGACGGCGTTCGCGGGAGCCGTAAACAGCGCGGGCAATGCAACAGCATTAGCTACAGCAATCACCAATGCGAATCAGGCGCTGACGGATCATCCCGAAGGCTCGGGCGTTGGTGAAGCGCCAGCAAGCGCACGCAGTACGCTGCAAGCTGCGATTGATGCAGCGCAGGCCGTGTACGACGATCGGGCAAACCAGACGCAGAGTGAGCTGGATACGGCGGTCAGCACGCTGAATGCTGCGGTGTCAACGTTCACGGGAGCGGTGATCGGCGTTGGCAATGCAACGGCGTTGGCCGGAGCAATCTCGGACGCGAATCAGGCGCTGACGGATCACCCGGAAGGCTCGGGCGTCGGCGATGCGCCAGCAAGCGCACGCAGTACGCTGCAAGCTGCGATTGACGCGGCGCAGGCCGTGTACGATGATCGCGCGAACCGCACGCAAGCGCAACTGGATGCGGCGGTCAGCACGCTAAATGCGGCGGTGACGGTATTCGCAGGAGCCGTAATCGGCGCGGGCGATGCAATGGCTTTGGCCGCAGCAATCTCGAATGCGAATCAGGCGCTGACGGATCATCCCGAAGGCTCGGGCGTTGGTGAAGCGCCAGCAAGCGCACGCAGTACGCTGCAAGCTGCGATTGATGCAGCGCAGGCCGTGTACGACGACCGGACAAACCAAACGCAGAGTGAGCTGGATGCGGCGGTCAGCACGCTGAATGCCGCGGTGACAACGTTCGCGGGAGCCGTGATTGGCGCGGGCGATGTAATGGCTTTGGCCGCAGCAATCTCGGATGCGAATCAGGCGCTGACGGATCATCCCGAAGGCTCGGGCGTTGGTGAAGCGCCAGCAAGCGTACGCAGTACGCTGCAAGCTGCAATTGATGCAGCGCAGGCCGTGTACGACGACCGGACAAACCAAACGCAGAGTGAGTTGGACACAGCGACAAGTACGCTGAACTCAGCGGTGTCAACGTTCGCGGGAGCCGTGATCGGCGCGGGCAATGCAATGGCGTTGGCCGGAGAAATCTCCGACGCGGAGCAAGCGTTGACGGATCACCCGGAAGGCTCGGGCGTCGGCGATGCGCCAGCAAGCGCACGCAGTACGCTGCAAGCTGCGATTGATGCAGCGCAGGCCGTGTACGACGATCGGGCAAACCAGACGCAGAGTGAGTTGGACACAGCGACAAGTACGCTGGAAACAGCGATAATGGCTTTTGAAGCTGCGGTGATCGGATCGGGGAACGCAACGGCTTTGGCCACAGCAATCTCCAACGCCGAGCAAGCTCTGACGGATCACCCGGAAGGTTCGGGCGTCGGCGAAGCGCCGGCAAGCGCACGCAGTGCGCTGCAAGCTGCGATTGACGCGGCGCAGGCCGTGTACGATGATCGCGCGAACCAAACGCAGAGTGAGCTGGATGCAGCGGTCAGCACGCTGAATGCAGCAGTGACGGCGTTCGCGGGAGCCGTAATCGGCGCAGGCGATGCAATGGCTTTGGCCGCAGCAATCTCGGACGCGAATCAGGCGCTGACGGATCACCCGGAAGGCTCGGGCGTCGGCGATGCGCCAGCAAGCGCACGCAGTACGCTGCAAGCTGCGATTGATGCAGCGCAGGCCGTGTATGACGATCGCCTGAACCAATCGCAGACCGAGCTGGATAGCGCAACGAGTGCATTGAATGACGCCATTGCGGCTTTCAAAGCTGTTGTAACCGGCATTGCCATAACAGCGCCATCTGATGGTCTATACGGCTTAGGACAGACTTTAGCCTTTAAAGTGACTTATGGATACGGAGTAACTGTAAGCGGGACACCGGAGATTTCGTTTGAAATCGGAGGCAGTACGGTAACCCAAGTCGTCTATGCTGCTTATTCAGGTGATCGCGGAACGGAATTAACCGAGCTGAGCTTTCTGTATGACATTCCGCAAGATCTTGTGGATGTAGACGGCATTGCCATTCTGTCGCCAATTGGCCTTCCAGACGGTGCAAGCATTATGCGGACATCCGGCGGTGCCGCCGATCTAGCCTATGAACTGCCGGATACGGGCGGAGTGCACATCGTCTCGGCAGCCCCTGATCTTGCTCTAAGCAGCGCACCTGATAACAGCACCTCTACACAAAATGCAGTCAGCGTCACAGTGACGGCAAGTGTGTACGGGCAGTCGGCGGGCAATACGCTGACAGAGCTTAGCTGGATGCGCGGAAGCCACAGCGCAGCTGAATTCCAAGGCGGCGCCGACAGCAGCGACATATTAGGCGCGAATCAATTCGACGTTACCGTGAATGGAACCTATAGCGTCTACGCGAAGGACGCGGCAGGCAATGAAGCTGTCACGGAAATTACGATAACCAACATCGTAACAAGAGATAACGGCAACGACGACTATAATGACGGCGATGACGATGACCAGGATGAAGACAGGGAACCCGGCTTCCTCATCACCCTGACAGCCGATGCAGCGATGACAAGAACGTATCGGCTGACACCGGAACAATTGGAAGCGGACGAAATTGTGATCGATGGCAATCTGCTGGCACTTTCAGACAATCCGCAGGAATGGGAAATGAAACTGCCTGTGAAAACGCTTCTGGCATGGACGGAGGCGAATCCCGATGGCCGGCTCATCCTGCGCACTGGCCTTGCGGATTACGAGCTGCCCTCAGCAGTCTTGTCAAGTCTGCAGGAGGAATCGCTTAATGCGGTAATATTGCGGCTTTCCACTGTATCCGGCGGCACTTTAGAGGAATTGGAAGCAGAGGTGGAAGCAATCGGCGGCCAGCTTCTTGGAGAGCCATTAAAGATCGGGCTTGCCACGATAATTGACGGTCATGAGCAGATGTTAGCGACCTATGAACAATATATCTCGGTTACGCAGAAGATCGGGACCGAGGTACAACCGGATAACGGACTGGTTGCACGTTATCATCCCGAAGCAAACGCGTTCTCGCCTGTGCCCGCTTTGATTCAGTCGGATGCTGTGCATTGGAGCAGCCGATCCGGCGGCATTTATGCCGTGTTGTCTAATGACAAGAACTTTGCAGATGTTAGAGACACATGGTTCGAGGAAGCAGTCAATCGACTGGGCTCGAAGCTGATCGTGAAAGGCATCGATGAGACGCATTTTGCCCCGAACGACCTCGTTACCCGTGCAGAGTTGGTGGCTATGCTGGTCAGATCGTTAGGTCTGGAACCTGTGTCGGATAGCTCAAAGGTATTTACCGATGTCAGAAGCTATGCTTGGTATGCAGGAGCTGTGAATACCGCTGCCAGGGAAGGGCTTGTCCACGGGTATGAGAATGGAAGCTTCCGTCCAGCCGTGGAGATCAGCCGAGAGGAAACCGTTGTTCTCCTCGTCAACGCGATGCGCTATGCCGGCATGACATTCGCCGATAGGGATCAAATCGATCTGTCAGAATTTACGGATGCTGTGGCGATATCGGACTGGGCGGCGGATGATATGGCTGCCGCCGTTCAATCGGGTATCATCAAAGGAGACGACACACAGTCGTTGAATCCGCAGGATGCCATCACTCGTGCGGAAGCTGCAGTGATGCTGGAACGCATGTTAAGAGCAGTGAAATTCATCAATTAAGATGGAGGCAGTTAACGGGCGTCTCAGGAATTTATCCTGACGGCGCCCGTTTTCATGCGGCGGTTTATTGACAACGCACCGCTTCAAGTATAGCGTTAGACTCATCAGAAAATGCTGGGCAAAATGGAAGGTATGCTGATAGCCGGTGAGCTTACCGGTGAATGAGCATGCGGAAAGGATGTGTCTATATTGTTCGGATGGCTGCGGACGGGATTAATGCTGGCGGCGGTGCTGATTCTGACCCGATTTATCCCTTTCTCTTCTTTCTTCCGCAACGTCAATACGCTAGTGCACGAACTGTCCCATGCCGTGGCCGCACTGGTTCTGAGAGGAAGTGTCATGCAGATTCACCTGTACCCCGATCAGAGCGGTGTGACGTATACGGTGTTCGAAACGGGATGGAGAGTCATTCCAATCGCAGCGGCGGGTTATGCGGGGGCTTCTCTGTTTGCCGTTTGGCTGTTCGCGCTGTATGCGCGCGGTAGCGTCAAGTCGGGGCTTGCGATCATTGCCGTCACAGCCGCGGCCGCGCTGGCGTTGTTTATCCGCAATGATTACGGCATGCTCTGGAGTGCAGGCTTCGTGCTGCTAACGGGGATTGTGCTGCTGCTGCCCGGTTGGGTGCAGAAGGGTTATTATTTGCTGATCGCATTCTTGTGTCTGGTAGAAGCGCTGGTCACACCGTTCATCCTGCTGTACTTGTCTGTCGTTACCCCTACAGAAGCGGGCGACGCGGCCAGCTTGAGTCAAGCGACCGCAGTCCCGGCGTTCATCTGGTCACTGCTGTTTGTTCTTTTCTCGCTTTGGTGTGCGCGCATCGCATTGAATCGGCTGTTTGTCCCGAGACCTTCCAGAGCGGAACAGCACTAGACATCCTGGCTATACGGAGACGGTTCTCATTTGGATATACCCTGCGCTTCCCTATTCGGCAATATAACCTGATCAAGCCCCTTCTCTTGGACGACCAACTCTTCGAAAAATTGAATGATCCGCTTCACATAAGCTTCCTTGTGCCGCCGATAGGACCCAACATGGCCTGCGTTCGCAACTCGCCAAAATCTAAAAACGTCGCGATGAGTCTCATACATGTTCCTACTGTTCCAATAAGGAATAGCGCGATCCGCATCGCCGTGGATAAACAATACCGGCCTGGGATAGATTCGATCCAGCTCAGCCCGGGGATTCACGTGATCCGGATTGCCGACATGGAGGCGAATAAAGCCCAGAATGAGCGGCGTAAACGGAAAGTTGGGCAGCTTGGTCCAAACCGAAAAATTATCCGCCAAATAAGGAGTCAGCGACTCGAACGGGCTATCCGCAACGATACCGGCTACTTCCGGAGAACGGGAAGCCGCAATCAACGACGTAGAAGCCCCCATAGAGAAGCCGTGAAGCGCAATCGGCGAAGCAGGGTGATGACTTTTAACCCATTGGATTGCTCCCAGAAGATCCTCTGTTTCATATAGCCCAATTGAAGTGACCTTGCCGCCTGATTCACCGCAATTGCGGAAATCGAACATAAGGACGTTGAAGCCCGCATCTGTCAAATCGTTGGCCAGTTGCAACGCCGGCAGCTTTTGCTCCAGACGGTTCCCCCTGTATCCGTGGGCAAAAATGACGGTTGCGGTCGCATCGTCCCGCTGCGATGGAAGAAACCAGCCCCTCAGAAGGATTCCATCCGTGCTCGGAAATTCAACCTTCTCAAATGAAAGCCCGTAATCTTCCGGTGATTCGTCAAGCGGTTTCCGCCGCGTACCCCTGGTTAGTTTCCATGAAACGTAGAACGATAATCCCAAGCCTCCCGCAACAATCAGAAAGACCGCACTCAATACCGTCCATAACAGAATCTGAATGACCATTGTTCCGTTCCTCTCCATGGTAAAGTGGAATACCATACATTCCACATTACCATGGAGCAATGAAAGAATGATGAAAGACGGTTAGGAACATGTCCCATCTTCGCGTTATTTCCGACTATTCTTCTGTACAAAAAATGACATATTTTGATATAATACCTGTGAACAACAGACTTGGGTGGGGAAGTATCGCCTTCAGAGTGGAGGTGATGCTCATGCAATTTTCGTTGACGGAAGTGATCATGCTCGGCATGTTTTTGCTGGCTCTGCTCACATATCTAAAAAAACGAAAATAACCCGCCCAGGTTAACGGCCTGCGAGTTATTTTCTGGTTTCTGACTGGGGGTTTCCCACCCAATGTGTTGTGCAGGGAGTCGGATGGCCGTCCGGCTCCTTATTTCTATCCTAATCATATCACGGGTGTTTCATTCATGCAATTTACCTATTGTCTTGACTAGCCAATACATCCTACCACTCTTCAATTAATTTCGCTATTTCATTACGGCAAGTAATTTCACAATCGTCTGTGCTGCTTCTGCCCTGGTCAGCGCTTCGTTAGGAGCAGCTATATTTCCGCTTCTCCCCTCGACAATACCTTTACTATAGAGCGCGGAAACCGCTCCGCCCCTTCTGTGCGAGGATCGACTTCTGTGCGAACCGGACTAGTGTAGGGAAACCTGGACTGGAGCGCTGAAAAGGGGCATGTGAGCTAGAATGGTGCAGCAACCTACACTGGAGCACCGATATAGGGCATGTGTGGTGCCGGAGCGGATGTAGCGGTTGCCACAGAGCTTAATTGGCTCAAAAGGGCGAATTTGCAGGCTAACGGTCGCCATGGCGCTAATGTGACACGAAAAGTGTGATTATGGTGAATTCAGCTCGAAATAAGCTCAGTGGCGCCCGTTACAGCAAAAAAAGTAGAGTTTGAAACGCAATAAGCTCGATGGCAACCGTAAGAGCGAGAATTGAGAAGAAGTAACTACTTGTTGCGTTCATGTTGACACTTCATTAATCTTTACCCTCCTGTTAGTTGCGATATCCAGCATTTCCCACTATTAAGTAGCCGCTTACATTTCTATCCTTATGAATCACCTCCTTAACGCTCACTCGTAGTGAATACGCTCGGCCAGCTCGTGCTCCACCTCAATGCTTGCTCGTTCCAACTGCTGCTGAACATGCTCTTCGTATTGCTCCTTCGCGTATTGCAATTGAAGAACCGCCTTCACTTCATTGAAGGGCATGTAGCCGCCGGAGTCACGCTCCAGGCATTCCAGCACATAGACATGGCCATTAAAGTAAAATGAGCGGCTTAGCTCACCCGCTTGGAGCACGGAGACATGCTGAAATAAACCAGCATCAAAACCTGTATCGATAGGCTTCGTGCTCTGATTGAACATGCGGACCGATTGCCCGCCTAGAGAGCGATCTATGAGGACATCAATAGGCCGCTCTCCCCCATGCTCGATATACCAATAATCCGCTTGATCCACTACACCATATTTGCTGTAAAAGTATTGCGTGCCGTACTTCGAGCGATAAGTGATGTTGACCAGGACGAGCCCTTCCTCCATGTCGGGAACAAGTGTGGGAATCTCGCCAACATATTGCGCCTGCTCATGCGCCGTAATCGCTTCATAGTGCAGGACATCATAGATACGACCAGCCGTATCTGCAATTTCAACCGTAATGTGTACGTCAACGCCGGATTGATGACTATGCAAGTAGAGACGGTGTGCGAAAGCTTCGCCCTTCGTTACGCCCAGACTGCGATAGTCCAGCGATACATGAACGGGGGAGAAAGGCTGCTTCGTCCAGTAATAGCTCATTTTCGTTTCCCCGTAGTAATCCAGCAGATTCGTACATGACACATTAGGCCAAGGCTCGCTCATCTGCCAAATAATGCTGCCGCTATTTCGGAATTTTCTCCGCCGGTTGGCTTCAAGGATAAATCGTATTCCTTCCGCCTGCACCCATTGGCTTGCCGCAGAGAACTGCTCAATATCCGCCAGCTCGCCGAACAGCTTCCGATCGCGTTCCCAGGTGTCCCACCACTCGCCATGATGCCGCCATACGCGATTATCCTTCATCGATGCGGGTACTAGCTGCTCCGGGCTTAGAAACTTGCGCAAGCTCTTGACGCTGCTCAAGCCATCCACCCCGAATTCGCTATGGAACAAATTATCGTTCTCGCCATAGAACCGATAATGCTCCGGGTTGTCCATATACTTCCAATGCCCGTGCACATCATGTCCCAGGCCCTTCACATCTGTAATATATTGAACAGGTCCCGAAGCGGAAGTAGGCAAGCAGAGCCGCTGCGGATCATATTGCTCCACCAGTTGCCGCAGCATCGCCAGATTGGCATCTTCGAAGCCGGATGGCTTATTCGGCTCGCTCATCAGCTCATTGCCGCCGCTCCATACGGTCAGCGAAGTATAATTGCGGCGAGTTCGCAATGCGGCAATTGCCGACTGGCGCAGCAGCTCGAGGAATAGCGGCTTCTTCGAAGGAATATTATCCACCCCTGAGCTGGATTGCATAAATTCCTGCCAGATTAAGATGCCATGCCGATCGCACTGCTCATACAACCGATGTTTCTCAATTAGTCCGCCGCCCCATATGCGCACAAGATTCATATTCGCTTGCTTCATCATATAGATCATCCAGTCATACTGACCGTCCTTCACATTGCCGTACAAGTGATCAAGCGGCGCCAGATTCGCTCCGCGAATATAGATGCGTTGACCATTGATTCGTATCGTATAAGGCAGCGCATCGCTAGGACTGCCTTCGTTCTGCTCATATTCCAGCTTGCGGATGCCCGTCTGGAAGGATTGCGTGCATAGCAGATTTCCTGAGAGCGAGTAAAGTTCAATTGTGACCCTATAGAGTGGCTGTTCGCCATCCCATATGCCGATATTCACTAAGCGAGTGGAGAAATCCCATTTATAATTAAACCTGCTCTTTTGTGTGAAGGTTTCCGATGTTTTGCCGATTTGCCCCATTTCATCCGGAGCATGCAGCAGCAGAACGGCTATTTCGATTGGCTGCCGCTGTGCGATCATATCCGTGATATCAACTACCGCCTCGGTAAACATCCCTTTATGCTCGCCAAGCCTTACCCCATTGACATAGATAATAGCCTCATAATCCAGGCCTTTGAACACCAGCTCGAACTTCTCTCCCAGTTCGTCTATCGGGTCGATTGTCGTACGATACATCCACCAGCGATTCTCCACCCATTCGCATTGCAGGCTGTTCAGCTCGTAATACGGGTTCGGAATGAGACCTGCCTCATATAGATCGAAGTGTACGCCGCCCGGTACGGTAGCAGGCAGCCATTCGCATATGCCCAGCAGCTCCTGCCCGAGCTCCATGCTTACGGATTTGATTGGAACCCATGGCCAGAATCCTTTCACCTGCCAGGCTGCGCCTTGCAATTGTATCTCTTTCATGTGCCGTAACTCCTTCCAATCGCGCTATGAATAAAGCTCATCTTAGCACACAGACTTTCCATTCCGACAGGTTGCTATCCTGCTAAATGGTATGGAATAGGAGCAATGCATCATAACCCGCCGACCAACTTGGACAATAGTCTTATAGTAGAGGCATAGAGCGAGAGGAAGGTTAGCGCCATGTTGAAAACGCTTAACAATGACGATGAATACTTTAGTAAGAGCCCAGTACGGGAGTGATCGTCTTATCGCAATCCTGTCTGGTAATGCCTTCCTGCCACTTATCAGAATTGCACGATACTTCTCCATAACAAGTGGAACATGTGTTGCATCTCGTCCTCGGAGAGCTTTCCGTACTTCTGCTGATACATAATCATTCCTCTGATGCTGCCGTAGATGTGCTCACTCAGCAAGGTGAGCTTCATAGGGACAATGACCTCCTCCTGGATCCCCCGGTTCAGCAACTGCTCGATAAAGGCGAACTGCCGCTTCATCTCTTCCTTGTGCAACCGATGGATGAACGGAGAGCTCGCGAACAGCTCGAGAAATTTAAACTTCTGCTCGTGCTCGCTCCCCCACTGAATCCACTTGTACCACAGCTCACGTATGCCCTTCTTCACGGAGACGATTTCCGCCGTGTCCGGTACAATAAATTCATAAAGCTCTTCTTTCGTGGCGACATAAATGGAGGCAATAAGCTCCTCCTTCGTTTTGAAGTAATGAAAGAAGGTTCCGTTGGACACACCGGCTGAGGCAATTAGCTTCGTAATGGGCGTTCCGTGAAATCCGTATTCTACAAAGGCTTCCAACGCTGTCTGGAGGATAGCTTGCTTCTTATTCATCATGATCTCCTTCTGTCATATGCGGCATAATAAGAGTATACACTCTATATTTTAAAGAATGATACAAATCTATCTTGTGAAATTCGGCTGAAAACGAATAGTTTTGACTTTCATTTCCCCATATTGTATATTATATCCAGAGTGAACACTCTATACTCGTTAATCGTGAAGGGAGCTGCTGCCAATGTATAACGTCGTCCTTATTACAGGAGCGTCTACCGGAGTCGGATTGGAGACATCGCTACTGCTGGCATCCAAAGGTTATAAGGTCTATTCTACTATGAGAGATGTA
Source organism: Paenibacillus sp. J5C2022 (assembly GCF_025567625.1). GTDB lineage: Bacteria > Bacillota > Bacilli > Paenibacillales > Paenibacillaceae > Pristimantibacillus. Next base: position 202,784 of record NZ_JAOQJC010000008.1, read on the forward strand.
ACGAAAAAAGAGCGTTTGCTCGAAGCGGCGCACCAAAAGCAAGTTGATGTCACAGTCAAGCAGTTGGACGTTACAAGCAGCGAGAGCGTGAACCGCTGTGTGCAGGAGATCCTCGACGAGCAAGGGCATATCGACATCCTTGTGAACAATGCCGGTGTAGGCTTCATTCGTACGACGGAGCAAGCGACGGAGGAAGAAATACAATGGCAGCTCGACGTCAATCTGATGGGTGTCATGCGATGCACCAAGGCCGTATTGCCGAGCATGAGGCAACGCCGTAGCGGGCGCGTCATCAATATTACGTCGGTCGGAGGACTGGTGGGCCAGCCGTTTAATGAATTTTACTGCGCGGCCAAATTCGGTGTGGAAGGATATACGGAATCGCTTGCAAGCTATGTACAACCGCATTTTCAGATCAAGTTCACCGCGATCGAGCCCGGCGGGATCGTCTCGGAATTCACCAACAATGTACTGCAGCAATTCCAGGGCAGCGGCGGGATGAAGGATGACGAGTATGCTCCATTATTGAACCAATATATTCAGGGAACTCAGAGCCGCGCATCGGAAGGAATCTACCAGACGTCGGAGGAGGTGGCGCGCGTCATTCTGTCCTGCATGGAGATGGATGAGCCTCCGGTAAGGATGAGAACGTCGCCGTGGGCTGAGCAATTCACTCGGCTCAAGACAGAGTCGGACCCAAGCGGCAAGAAGCTTCAGCAGCAGATCACCACCGCGTTGCTCGGGAAACAAGATTAGAGCAGGTAACTTTCTGCAGCAAGGCCATCTCCGATCATGTTCATAGGAAAGAGTCGTTGCAGCCTTCCCTCTACAACGGCTCTTTCCTGTTCAACAATCCGTATGGGTACTATGTCCTGTCCGGTAATTCCATCCTAATTTAGTCGGTCATCATACATCAGTTGGATTTGAACGCCGAACGGGTCTTCGACAATGCCGTATGCTTTGCTGAACACATTGCCGGCCAATGGGACAATTACTTTCACCCTGTCATCTGTAGTCAAGCTGTTGTAGAAGCCCTCAATCTCATCCAGGTCCGCACTTTGCACACACAATGAAGTGTTGTTTCCCACTGCATATTTTTGTTTGGGGTCCATTGGATCTTCAGCCAGCATGACTTTTGTTTTTCCGATCAATAGGACGGAATGCGAGACATCATGCTTGTTTTCATCCGTAAGCTGCAGCGAGCTGTCGCGTTTTGCCATGTCCTCATAGGTGACAAGCAATAGTTCCTCCGCTTTAAAGTGCTTTTTGTAAAAATCTACAGCTTCCTTGGCTTTTCCGTTCATGGATAAGAAAATCGCTACCTCTAGTGTTGCATGCATCGTATGCATCTCCTTTTTGTATCAAGATATAATGTGATGTCAGGTCGTTTGATGACTGCCTTGCGTTTATTCTAAAATATAAAGGTATCAAACTATGACACCTTATAAGGAGATCAACCGTGAAGAAATCCGAACGTTTAAATGACATGATTAGATATATGAACGGCCGTGAATTCTTTAATTTAAGCGACTTAATGGATAAATACGCTATCTCAAAAAGTACGGCCTTGCGCGATATCGCTTCATTAGAGCAATTGGGCATGCCCATATATGCGGAACATGGCAGACATGGACGATACGGCATATTAAAAAACAGATTGTTGTCGCCCATTATTTTTACGATCGATGAAGTGTATGCCTTGTATTTCGCCATGTTGACGTTAGACGCTTATCAATCTACGCCCTTTCATTTAAGTGTCAATGGGCTGAACGAGAAGTTTGAAAACTGTCTTTCTCCGGAACAAATCAAGCGAATACATAGCATGAAAAAAGTGCTGCAATTTGAAATGGTTCAGCATCAGTATGTGAGTCGTTTTTTAGACAGCATTCTTAAAAGCATTGTTAATGAGAGCAGCTGTTGCATTCGTTACGCAAAAAGTAATCAGGAAACGAGCTACCATGTGCAGTTTTTCAAAATTTCCGCCAGGTTTGGTCAATGGTATGCTGCTGGAATAGAGTTGCATACGAACCAACATAGAGTGTTCAGATGCGACAGAATAACCTTCATAGAAGAAGAGCGCGAACAACGCTATTCCATAGACGAGCTTATTAGTCGCTCATTGGAGTTTTACCGTTCGAACCATAGCATTGAATTTGAAGTCGAGATTTTAGAAGAAGCAAAGGATATTTTTTATAAAGAACATTATCCTTCGATGAAAATGGAAAGTGGCGACGGGACCTTTATTAAGGGGTTCTACAATCCAGGCGAGGAGGAATTTCTAGCCGACTATATGATGAGATATGGTCAGAATGTGGTGTCCGTGAAGCCTGAATCGTTAAAGCGATTGATTCGGGATCGAGTAGAGAGTCTACTGGATCATTATGAGCGGATTTAGATTTAGAAACTACTCTCTAGCTTGTACAGCAATGGCACATCGCATTCGCAAACCTTCTGTGCAAGAAATTACATATTTTGATATAATACTAGTGTACAACAGACTTGGGCAGGAAAGTATCGCCTCCAGAGTGGGGGTGATGCTTATGAAATTTTCGTTGACAGAAGTGATCATGCTCGGTATGTTCTTACTGGCTTTACTCACTTATCTGCATAAACGAAAATAATCCGCCCAGGTTAGCGCCAAGGTGCGGATTATTTTCTCTGACATTTGGAGGTTTCCCACCCAAAATGTTGTGCAGGGAGTCGGATGGCCGTCCGGCTCCTTATTCTTATTCTAATCATATCACGGGTGTTTCATTCGTGCAATTTGACTTTGAGAAGATTCTGACCCTAATTTCTCATCTCATAGATTTTTTGCAAGGTATTGAGGTGCAATTCTTCCGGTATTATGCCTATCGGCGGCATTTCGGTCTCAATATAGCCGTATTGTTTCAAATCAATCAATGAACCCATCCTCTCCAACAGAATTAAGTTGTTTTTAGGTATAAAAATACCGCGAACAAGCAGCCTCCTAAGAAGCTGCTGTTCACGGCGAAAAGCCAAAAGTCGGCTAATAAAAAGGGATGCGACCTTCATCGTATCCCGCTGACAGCAGTATTCACGAAAGGTTACTGTTTATGGCATAGCATAAAACATTGGTAATATTCCCGGTCGCTATCATTCCAAGCTGTACTCTAAGATTGGTATTTACTATGCCCGGTAATTGGTTAAGTTAAATCCACCAATACCATATAAGCAGTCACTTAAAACATCTCCTTTCGCGGGAAAAAGTTGAAATACAATCTCACTACTATAGTGTGACATAACCCTTCGTGAGAAAGCAGTAGAAAACTTAGTAACTCAACTTTCGCAGAACGAAATTCGGCTTAAAAACTTGATGTGACTTGTGAAACCATGGATTACAAATAGAACTTGCAAAATTCGCGCCATTCAAGCCGGTGCTTCCGCATCGTGCAACTTGTCGATTTGATCAATGAAATCGCCACAAAGGTAGGAAAGAAAGTCTCCAGTTTGATTCAGCGTCAACTCCAGCAATGGATTGCCGGTTTGCCTAACTACATCAAGGCGTATTTGTCGATTTCAAGCTGCGAAAGTTGAGTTAATAAGAAATACCTTTAGCGAGGTGTATGTGCCATGCAATGGCAAGAGGTTCGCAATATTTACCCTGACTTTCCTGCCTCCAACCGAGGCCACATCGCTTACAGCCAAGCATTCGCTAACTTTCCTACCTCCAACCGAGGCCACATCGCTTAATAACGGAATTGTCTTACCATTTTCGTCCCGCAGCTTCTCATTGTGCTTGTCTACAAAGCGATCCCCATGTTTATGTTCATCAAAGAAGATACGTTTCGGAATGTTTGTCCCCATACTCTTCACTTACCAAAAATAAAATCGAGGCGAAAGACAACCCACCCCGAATTTTTATAAATTAATATTATGAAAAAACGTTACTACTTAGCTACTAAGCAAGTAGGAGCTTATCGCTCAAAATGGTC
>NZ_JAOQJC010000080.1 GCF_025567625.1 Paenibacillus sp. J5C2022
TATGTCCTTGTTTGTTGATTACTATAACTATTGCACCGACCAGAATGATAGGTCTATGACCTACTAGCGCTCTAATTTCTTCAACATAGCTCATAAGTAAACCTCCATTACATTATAAGTCAACTAATTGACGTTGATTAATAGACGAATGCTGGATGTGTCCGGCTTATTCAGCTCCACTGTCAATTTCATCTGTCCGGTCCAGCGCCTAATTGAATCACTAACAAAATGCCTTTATAAATTAAATGTATCTTTTATTAATTTTGCTACTTCATCGGCATTCAAATTTGTGTTGTTTATCTTTAAATAGTTTCTTCTTTCTATTTCCCCTGGGTTCGAATTTAACCTATGTTTTTCCATAGTTTTCTTTAAGTCTCTTTCAGATTGTTCTAAATTTCTTTTCGTTGGTTTCTGATCTAGCCTAAAAGTAGTTTTATTTCTGATTAATCTTTCTTCAAGATCTGCTTCCAACTCAACAAAATAAATTTCCGCTCCTTTAGATTCAAAAATATCACATGTTTGATTTACAAACTCCCAATCCTCTTGTAGGTCAAATCCCCAAACATAGGTGAATATTAATCCATAATTATTACTTCTGGCGAAAGATTCGAACAATTCTTTACGGAGTAAATTCGCTAATCTCCATGTTTCTCGTTCAAATCCAAAATAAGGATGTAACAATTCGATTGACATATGATTATGGAATAATTTCAATTCTGTTATTTGGGTCAACTCATGACCTACTGTCATTTTCCCGACGGCTTGAGGTCCAAATATTATTATGAATTTAATACTTATCACTCCTATTTTTTTGGATTTACACTGATTGACTACAACATTTTTGGATTAACGAGCCTTCACAGCATTAAGTACCCGGAGGGAACAACTGCAAAGCTGGTTATACAGTGCAAGATTGCCAGGCTGAATATGCATATGATCCCCTGTAAACCACTTCTTTCAGTTTCGACCAGACCAAGGAGCATTAGCGACGCAGTGTGCGGTGTTAGCAATAGCGCCTCATTTCGAATCATCACTTGATTAATTCTATCATTGATTGTTTTTTTGTTGTTCATCAAATTCCCGTTGTCTTGCTTTGACCTCATCAATATAATGATCCCAGAATCTTGAGTTCTTTATTATGTATATACTTCCACCAAGTATTGTTATCGCTCCTATACAATAATTAAGAGTCAAATCAACATTAAAATAACCGTTATTAGGAACTACTTCTTCTGCTATTTTAGAAATTGCAATTATACAGATACCTATAATGATAAAAATAAAGGAGAAAATGACTTTGATTTGTTTCATTTATTCATCACCCTTAAAATATTTTTTCTTTTGGGGCTTTCAGACGTGCGGGTATTCACGACCCCAAAAGATTTTAGCAGCGAAACTGGTATGATAATGCCTTTATTACTTGTGAGACTTGAATATCGGTCTTTACTTCATTTAACTCTTTCCATTCAATCTTTTTTAGAACTTGATTATCTTCGCTTAATCCAGGGTCGATCCCTAAAAATTCTTCTTGCGTTTCATCAGTAATTCGTACTAAAAAACAATAACAATCACCTAATGAATAAGGATATTGAAAGAGAAACTTTTCGATCTCTACATCTAAACAAACCTCTTCTCGTACTTCTCTGGTAACAGCTTGTTCGATTGTTTCACCTGATTCAACACCGCCTCCAGGCAAAGTCCAATATCCAAGATCCTCATCTTCGACATATACCATCAATATTTTACTACCTTTTATTATAGCCGCACATGCCCGATCTCTTTTTGAGGTAATCACTATTTTCAATTCTCCTTTTAAATCCCTAATGATAACCAAGGGGCGCATGTCGCACTGGCGCGAGCACGATTTCACCAAGAAACCATTAAATTTACTTGCATTACTTACTTTCAGCTAACATTTTTTGTATTCGCGTCCCCTCACTGCCGGCACCTCATCTCGAATTAGCTAATCAAAAATCTTCGATTGTTCATTATTTCATGAATCACTTCATCTATCTGATCAACAGAATATTCTTGGGTATTTAAAATATGTTTATCATTTGTTAAGGCTTCTTTGAATTCATTCAGCAGAATTACACTTCGTTCACCCATTTGAATCTTATGATCTCTTGACTGATCTCTCAGCATAATTGTTTCATGATCGACCATAAAGACTACATAGATTATTCTTACATTTTCACTCGCCAACTCACTTAATAGCCAACTGGCTTCAGATGGAAATGTCACATAATCTATTACAACATCGAATTTATAATCAATTAGATTCTTTACCAAACTCAATATATTGATCCAGGTCAGGTTATGAGTTTCTTGACATAACCAAGGCTTACCCCTCCCATTTACAGGTAAATGACTAATATCATCTCCAGAAATGTAAGAGCTGCGTTCAAGCTGTTCAACAAGTTTCTTTGAAGTAGTAGATTTCCCTACACCGGCGGGACCAGAAATAATATAAACTGATCTTGTCATTATTAGGCTCCTTGAAATTATTTGTTTAATAGCTTTAAGGTGCATTCGTATAACGTTTCGTATATTCACGATGTCTAACGAATGTCGGATGTGTCCGCAGTAACCACTTCTCCAAACTGCTTATGGGACAGAAGGCGAATGCCCGATTAACGTTTATCATTCGCGACGTCGAAAGATTTAAGGGATTACTGGAACTGAGCATCCATTCAGCATACCGGTCCGCGAATAGAAATTAGTTTTGCAGATGTGTGTGTCCGATTCCGCTTTCTCGGAAGAAGCCTACAAGATGATTTGTACAATTTATTTCTCACACTTCCAGTTATTATTTTGATGACTTAGTATCGTTAATGATTGGGCTCGTCTTTCTGTATTCCACGTAGCACATCCATTTCTGATAATTCCAATTCTTGTTGTCATATATGCTCCTCGTTTACTTGGTTTCGGATCTTTCTGAAAACGTTCTTGTATTCCCGCACCTTTACTGCCTTAAATCACCGTAAGGAGTGGCCGTGACACGGTTAGACTTAATTATTTATTGAATTCAAATAAAAATGGTTGTGGGAAATGTAAACAGTGTTCTATTTATTTCTTAAAAGAGTCCCAAACAATCATTTCTTTAGCTTGTTCTATATCGTAGTATCCTAATTCAGTGCTTTCACTCGAGGTAGTAAGTTGACCAGAAATTGGTTTTGCCAAAAATAACATACTGCAGATTGATCCTTCAAATATATATAGCATTAAACTCAACACTCCTTTGAATAAAGCAATGTTCTAAATGTATTTATTTTTTCGTATTTGCGCTGTTTTCTCATAGCGCTTCGTATATTTACAACATCCGACGAATGTCGAATGTATCCGGCTGTTCCAACTCTCTGCTAATATCTTCTGCTGGACCGAGTACGAATGCCCGAAGTGTGAGTGTGATGTTCACTGAAGCTCCTGAAATCTTTAATATAATTATTCTCATCAACAAAGAAAGCAACTCAACCTGAAAGTATTGTTCTCTCTGATTTTCACTATATCACTATACGTTCTATTGAGTCCCAACGGAGCGGGGGGACGCGGTTAGGTCACATTACTCAAGGTCTAAATACCAGATCAACATTGCCTCGTCTTCAAAGTCACCTGAATAAGCGTATTCACGAATTTCTCTTAATTCCGCACCTTGTTGTGCATAAAATTTACACGCAGCTACATTATTATTTTGAGTTTCAATCTTAATCTGTTTACATCCTCTTTCCGTTGACCATACTTTTGCACTGGAAATTAATAGTTTCCCTATACCTCTACCTTTGTACTCAGGTGCAACTCTAATATCCCAAAGCACTGAAATGTCTTTTCTCTTTCCCAACATGTTAACTCCTTCTGTGTTGTAAACAAGGGTCAATCCTGCAACAGGTTTTCTATCATCATAAGCAATGAAAAAGCCCCAATTGGAAATATCGAACTCTAGTGGCCATTCATCAGGTCTTTCGTTTGCTCCCATATCTTTGAAATATTCTTTTACTGTCACTTCATTAAGTAATATTCCTCCGAGCCCCCCGTTTAGTTTTGTTAACTTATATTTTGAGTTAACATTAAACACCATCGGGATCTTGGCATATTCTGAAAGCTCTTCTTTGTTAACTTCTAAAATTTTAATTTCCATCTGTGCAGGAACTCCCTTACTTTTGATGGTTTAGGTTAATTCGGATAACATTCTTGTATTCACTCCATACACGACCGTAGGAGAGATACCCCTGATGCGTGAATATGGTGTTATCTGATTGGGATACCTTCTCTGAACTACTATTATTTCTTATTCATGATTTGTATAATTCATTACTATAAAGTCAACCTCTTGTGTTTTCACCTTACTCTTAAAATTCATTCCTTTCATAAATCCTGCACGTTCGTATACTTTTATTGCTCTCTCATTAAATTCAGCAACTACTAGCTGAAACTTTTGCACCTTGAAGTTCTCTTTCAAAAAAAGAATACTATTTATTAAAAATTCTTGTCCCTTTCCTAATCCTGTAATTTCAGGCGTCATACCTAATCCGATGTCTAAAATTTCATTGTCATTGTATAATCCAGCCTTATATCCTCCAGACACCCGAGCAGAGTTACCACTGCAAAGAAAACCAATTAAAGCATTTTGATCATTAGTCACATAATAATATTCATCACTCAATAGCTCTGAGATACATTCGTCACTTTCATCCATATTGTAAAAGGAATACGGATCTTCATATTTCCAAGTAGAGATTTGTGTCGCTATGTTCTTCGTCATTAGATAAAAACGATAATTAGACATGACCAATTATCCTTTCGGGTTTAGTAAATGACTTGCATCCCAGAATATTTATTAGCTCCATTGAGCTCCTACTTTCTGCCTCGATCCAGACTAAGGAGTGTAGTGTGAATACGGAGTTATGTGATACCTTCTTAGAGTAATTCCTCAATTTCTTTGCTGTTCTTAATTATTATCACTTTTGATTTATAGGGCTCAATAAACTCAAGAATTTTGTATTTGTTATCTCTTTCAAATTTTTGATTCCATTCAAGCATTTTTATTAATCCTTTTAAGGTTTGGTTATAAATCGATCTTTCTAATCCCAGCCGCTGTTTTATATAACGTAAGATTATTCGGACAGCTCGAATACACAATTTAGTATCCAGATAGATAATCAACTCAGCCCTATGAAAACTTGGGGTTAGCCATTTATAATATACACCTTCAACGACCCATTTATCTTGTTCGATTATATTATGTAAGAGTCTGTCTCTTGTTTCAGATGAGTTTTTACAGGAAAACTCTTCAGTCCCGCTCCACATTACTGTATCAAGTTCACCATATATTAATTTATATTTCTTTGATAATCTCTCAGCTAAATAGGTTTTTCCACTTCCTGTAGATCCGATAATATGAATGCGTTTAGGAAAATTCATTATATGAGCTCCTATATTTATTTGTTGCAGTGATTTCACATAACATCATTTGGTATTCACGACGCCCGACGAATACCGGGTGTGTCCACAACAGCTATTTCTCTGAAGCCGCTTCTGGAACCGAGGGCGTATGCCCGATGCGTGAATATAGAGTTATGTGATGCCAGCTATGAGATTCAATTAAATTGTTCTTGGTTATGGCTTTTAAATTCGTTTATTGGTTCATTATAATCAATGGGTTTATGAATCAGTCTATTCAGGCTTTTCAATCTTTGAATGTTATCATTAAAATCATCAGTTTCAAATATTGATATTTCTTTCATTGTGCCTAATACACTCCTGTTATTTGTCTTTGTTATCAATACTTCTGAAGTGTACTTCATATATTCATCAATTAATTCCTCTTCAACTTTTTCTGCTATTAGGTATGCCTTCAGTGTCGTTGAGAATTTCTCCTTCAATTGAGCCAGTTGTGATGTTCGTATTCCATCAATAATTATGCAGAGCCTCGATAGATCATTAACAAACAAAATATGTTTTCTATTGTTCAACTTGTAAATATTCGCATGCCAACTATAAAGTGTGGGATAATATTTCTTCTTTTTGAATCTCATTTTTGGTACCATTTCTAACCAGTTCACTGTCGTACCTAGTGCATAATTATATGGAATTCCTAATTCTCTTAATATATTCTACAACCTTTAAGGTTTCAACTTATCAATATTTTTCCGAATCAATTAATTTCCCAAATATCCCTATCGTAATGGGCATTAAATGGTCATACCCTCCCATTTGATAGGTTGAAAATATAAGATAATTATTCGAGTGGACAGTATAAACTTTTAGACCTTTATGTTTCTCTTGCCAATGCCGAATGTAATCACTTTTTGAGGGATTCGTCTTTATTAAAAGAATAATAATTATTAATGATAGCGTTAAAATAAACATCTTGATCAGCTTAGAAATACTCAAAATCTCACCTCAATATCTCATATTAAACCTGATATTCGAACATCAAAAATATCCACGAATTTTTAGTTCGTACACCGAATTTTTATTACGTCCTTGTATACACGAACCTTCATTGCCTTAAGTGACCGGAGGGAACGGCCGCGATCGGTTGAGCAGTGTAAGGATGTTAGGCTGAATCATCTTCTCTGCTACTGAATCTGCTTCTTCGAAACCTCTTCTTCTTGCTTCGGCCCGGACCAAGGAGCAGTAGCGACACAGCGTGAATACGGTGTTATCCGAAGTTAATGCCTTCTTTGAATTATCTACACGTCCTTTTACTTTTTATCTTCTTCAACAATTGGATACCACTTTAAATCTTCAAATCTTATAAAATTAGACTTTGCATAACGATATTCATATAGTGGTTTACCTTCACTATTGAATGCAATCGCATTTAATACATTCCAATTAATAGTTTCTTCCCATGAGAACGTTATTGATTTTCCTAGTTGTACTTCTTTTTTTAGTCTCTTCAATTCAGGTCCAGCTTCTATATAAGTTACTTGCGGTTCATTGACCATGACACTAAAAACTGTTGCTTTTTCCTTTTCATTATTTAGAGAAATTCCACCAATAGTTTTTATAGAATCATCATTGTGGTAGTAATATACAGACATTCTTGAAACCCACAGAAAACCAAACTTTCTAATACTAATAACCGTTATTGGTTTTTCTTCTGAGTCAAATATATTCACAGATCCCCAATTAAAATTCACTTAATCAAATAGCTTTGCATCTTTAGGTACAAAATGATTTGATCTTGCAGCAGATAAATCATCCATTCTATAGCCGCTAAGATATCCAATAAATATAATTAATATTGCGATTAATGGAAATATAACTAATTTAGATTTATCTCTGTTATAGTTATCACGAACCAGATTAAAAATAATGCAGATCCTAAAACTAGTCCTCTTGATATCACGGACTTAAATTTACCTTTACCTTCTGATTCGAGACCATTTATTCAAGAATATGATCTCTTTTCCAGTAAATCCTATTTTTCCACATTAATCCCCTCTGATCCGTGGAGTTAAGAAGAATAGGAGTTCCCATTTCACAACATCAGTAAATCTATATTCTTTTTAAATTTAGTTTTACGTCCCTTTCATATAACGTTCTTGTATTCACGAACCTCACTGCCTTAAGTGACCAAAGGGAACGGCCGCGACGCGGTTAGGCAGTGCAAGGTTGTCCGGCTGATTCCGCTTCCCTGCTTCTGAATCATCTTCTTCACAACCACATCTTATTACTTCGGCCCGGACCAAGGAGCCGGAGACGATTCGGTGTGAATACGGTGTTAACTGTTGTCGTCGACATCTCAGAATACGCCTTCAAATTAGTCAGGTCCTTAACATCTTTAATTCAGTTTGAATCCCCAATATAACAGGGTCTTCTTATGTCATTCATTAATTGATTTACTAATCCTCTTGGATAAATTCTTATTGAGTCTAAATTATTTATTTCTACCCACTCAATTCCTACTTGAACCTCATCAGGATTTGTTGCCTTGTGTAAATCTGACTTGTTATTAATTGAGCATTCAAAATAAAATTCAACTTGGTGAACCTCATGGTCCCATTCAGCATGCTCATGATTCTTACCAATATATTCTCTAATAAATATAATATCTTTTACTGATACTCTATATCCTAATTCTTCAATACATTCTCTAACTAATGTATCTTTTAACTCTTCTCCCTTCTCTTGACCACCACCTGGAAAAAGATAAAAGAATCCCTCATGATCTTTATTCTTTGTTAATAAAATCTGACACTCATCAATAATGATAGCTTTTGCAGAGTTTCTTATTGGTTTCATTTAGTTGCTCCTCGAATTATCAATTGATATTTAATTGTATTTTTGTTTTTGACGATTTCAGTTTATCGTTCTTGTATTCACGAGCCCGAAAGGCTAAAGCCAATCTGGTCAAACGCAGCGATCAGGTTGCCGGTGGCTCCGCCACTTAGCCTTGCAGGGTTGCCCGGCTGATTCCGCTTCCCTGCCTGCTGAATCAGCCTCAATCGAATCCACTTCTTCAACTTCGGCCGGACCAAGGAGCGATAGCGACGCTGCGTGAATACGGTGTTATAAGATGTCCTCGCCTACTTTGAAATGCTAGATAAAATCAATTTCCTCTTGTATCTAATTTCTTTAACGTTCTTGTATTCACGACATCCGAATAAGTCGGATGTGTCCACAGCAACCGCTTCTTGAAGCCGCTTCTGGAACTGAGGGAGAATACGTGAATATGGCGTTAGGCGATGCCACTTCCCTCAGTCAATCCTACATCTTAGTACATATACTTCGTTATTCTCTTTTATAGTTCTTTCGACATCATCGCTAGAGCTAATGGCATTTTTCCCTTTATTTCTTATCAACATACCTAAATCAACAATTTCATTTAATCCCGTGGAGATTTCATCCAATGGATAAGTTATTGTACTATCAAAATCGATACTTTTTATTTCATATTTTCCACTACTGACATTTCCACCTTGTCTTAAAGCTAACGTCCAGATTTCTTGTTTTGACACAAATTCTGATGTTGTAAAATATATCTTAATGTCTTTTGATTCTGACACATTTGAAATTCGTGTTTCCATATTCATTAATGATTCAATAAGTTCTCCATTTATATAATGATCAATCCAATAAGTAATGTTATTAACTTTTTCATTTCCATAATTGATTGAAAAAATCATTTGGTTATTTGAGCCTGCTGCTTTTAAGATTGAGTATTCTTCATCATTAAAATTAATGTATCCGATTGATATTTGATTCTGGCTACTCTCTATTTCATCGATCTTAAAACCATTTGTATTACCCTTGCATCCGGATATAATTAATACGCCGATTAATAACAAAAGTAACGTAGAATGTCGTTTCATATTAAGTCTCTCCTTAGTTTTCACAATCACAATTGGTTTCGCCTAACGTTTTGGTATTCACGACGCCCAACGAAGTCGTCCATAGCTATAATTTCTTTGTAAAGCTGCTTCTGGAACTGAGGGCGAATGCCCGATACGTGAATATGGCGTTAGGCGATGCCATCGGCAACTTCGAACTACTTACACACCTTGTATTTCTTTCTCCTTCTCGATAAATTCATCTTTTGTTAGTCCAAATAGTATTAGATCATGATAGTCCCCGTTTGTGTAAATAACTTTACGTCGTATACCTTCTTGAACACATCCGAGTTTTTTCATCATTGTTGCAGATGCGTCATTTCCTTGTAGCACAAAATCATTAAATTTATTTAATCGTCTTTCAAAAAAAGCATATCTTAATAGAATTCTAATTGCTTTTGTACCATAACCTTTACCTCGATGATCGCGATCAATCTGGATTCCGATACTAAAAGTTCCATTTCTTTCATCTATGCTATTTAAGTTTATTCCTCCAATGTTCTCGCCGTTTAATTTCTCAATAGTAAACATTAATCGTCCATTTCCAGACGAAAATTCTGAGCACTTCTCTACAAAGTTCTTGGCTTCTGTAATTGTTGGAGGTAATTCAACTGCACACTCTAACAATCGTCGTGCATGTGAATCAAATTGGTTGTAATAGTGCCCTTCCCAGTCTTCGTATTCGATTGCACGTAGACGGATATCTTCGTCTTGCCAAAAATAATTAGAATAGATTATTTCTTTCATAACCCATCCCCCATTTTTTATTTCGATTATGTTCTTAAGTGTTTCGATGGTTTCGCCAAACGTTATCGTGTTCACGACGTCCATTCACCCTAAGATGCCCAAGTCGTGCGACCAACACGATCTCGGCCGGCCGCGATGCGGTTGGGTGAATGGATGTGTCGCCTGATTCCGCTACCCCGACTTATCTTCTGGCGACCGAGGGCCAAATGACCCAATACGTGATCATGTTATAAGATGTCAGCGCCTTCTTCGAGTATTGCTCGGAATAACTACTGTTTCCCGTCGGATAGAGATAGCTAGGAATCCTGTAAGTGGACCTTTGTATATTAAATAATCCTTTCATCGTATTAAAAGGGAGCTTCACATGAATATATTTTATGGAAAAATCCCTTGAACGGGATATCATCTTCCAAACACTTAATGAGATACGACAGTTCTTCGTCACACTCCGGCTTATTACCTTTATTCCGCAATACCTCGAATGTATCCACAACATTTTCCAAGAGCGTTACTTGGATAAATAGGGGCAGTTTATCTAACATAAAATCGTCAATCCTGGTCTCGGATCTATATCCCGCGAGAATTGTTTCAAAATAATCATCCATGAACTTCCTACGTTTACCGGCATCTGGTTCAAATTGTATCCAACCCACTCCCTGTATCCAGAGCCCTGCTAGATCAAACAAATACCAGCAATAACATGAATTATCGAAGTCAAATACCGTTATTTGCCCGGTATCGAAATCGATCAAGTAATTCCCATCATTGTAATCAAAATGGACCATACCGAAGGTTTCAAGATTCCTGTCCAATCCTTCTAAGGTTTTAAGGATCTCCAATAGCTTGTCCTTCAGCTGAGGCAACGAGTTGGGTATCAGTTTATCAATATATTCGGAATTATACTTTTCAATGAAACTATACCGGTGATGTACTGCAGTGTAACCTTTCGATAATTGGTGCAGTTTCCCTAAGACCTTACCGCAATTATAATAATATTCGTTGATTGGAACTCCTTCTCTGTATTGGTAATGATTTTCCACAAGCATTTTTCCCTTAGCCTTTTTGAACAGAGTGATAAAATAGGTCCAATTATTAAAAGTTAACTCTTCCAACAGATTCCCATTCCTGGAGCTGATTACATCGGAAATACTTGCACCATGTTCGAATAGATATCTGACGAATTCAATTTCGCCCAAATAATCTTCCCGGCTTCGGTCATTTAAGAAAGCAATTCGAAGTATCTTTTCTTCGGCATCTTCACTTTCACAGGTGTATACGACATTACGCCCTCTGTCATGTGCCGGAATCAGTTGGATTTCATATCCTTTCGAGTCGAATAACTCCGATATTAATGGAAGTAACTGTGCATCCAAGATTCTAACGACTTCGTTATGAGTAATAATATTCTCTCCTCTCAAAAACACTCAATATATGTATATATTAAATGCATTTATATAC
>NZ_JAOQJC010000081.1 GCF_025567625.1 Paenibacillus sp. J5C2022
TTATACAGTGCAAATACAGCGTTGAGGTGCTACCATAAAGAGGCCTTATTTCATTCATTTTTTGATATAGGAGAGACCTTCTATGCATCGCATGCCGTTTAGTAATACTTTGACCATCGGACTTATGTTATTCGCCTTATTCTTCGGGGCGGGTAATCTCGTGTTCCCGGCGATGATGGGCCAGTTCGCGGGGAATCAATTATGGCAAGCCAATCTGGGCTTCCTGATTACGGGCGTTGGCCTGCCCTTGCTTGGCACATTGGCGCTCGGATTTTCCGGCATGAAAAATTTGCTCGCATTGACCAGTCGCGTACATCCATGGTTTGCCTTCGGCTACACAATGTTGCTCTACTTAACGATCGGACCGTTGTTTGCCATGCCGAGAACCGGCAGTATTTCATATGAAATCGGTTTTAAGCCCTATATCGGATCAGAGCATGGTCCTCTAGCAATGGCAGTCTTCACCGTATTCTTCTTCGGGGTGACCTTGCTCTTCTCCATTAACCCGGCAAGAATGGTTGACATCGTAGGCAAGATACTGACACCTATCTTGATCACCTGCATCACATTGCTGGCTATCGCATCCTTCGCGATGCCTCTGGGCGAGCCTCAACAACCGGAGGCCGGATTCACCTCCCAAGCCTTCTTCAGGGGATTTCAAGAGGGCTATTTGACAATGGATGCGCTCGCGGCATTGGTATTCGGCATTCTCGTCATCAACGCTATTCGCGCAAAAGGGGTTATAGAGCGTAAAAGCATACTGACCGTCTGTCTCCAAGCGACCTTGATAGCAGCGTCCATGCTCGCTGTCATCTACACATCCCTCACTTATATTGGAGCTATCAGCGTGTCCACGTTCGGTATTCTGGCCAATGGCGGCGAGGTGCTCAACTTGGTGACCAGCCATTATTTTGGCACATTCGGAGGAATTGTGCTCGGCATTATCGTGTTGCTTGCCTGTCTGACGACAAGCATTGGCCTGACCACCGCTTGCAGCAGCTATTTTCAAACGATTATTCCAGGCATGTCGTATAAACAACTCTGCATCGTCCTGAGTGTTGTAAGCGCCCTGCTCGCCAATATCGGTCTGGAGCAATTAATTCATTTTTCCGTACCTGTTTTGTCGATCTTATACCCGCTCGCTATCGTGCTCATCTTGTTGACATTCATGCATCATTTGTTTAAGGGCAAGCGCGCCGTATACGGGATTAGTCTGCTGCTTACCTTTCTTGTCAGTCTGGTTGACGGTCTTAATGATACGCCGCTAGGCATCGAACAGCTCAGCGGCTTCTTTAACCGGTTCTTGCCTTTGTACGATATCGGATTAGGCTGGCTGATACCTGCCTGTGCGGGAGCACTGATCGGGCTTCTGCTGCCAGTGCGTTCGAACTAAGGGAGCTTGCGTTTTTCATTCATTTTTGCGTATAGTTATAATACATTCAGAACGGGAGGTGGTACTGATGGTAATCAGAGATTACCGGATTGGAAAGGACTCATGCGAAGCCTGAATTTAGGAGGCGATACTTTGCATGGGGGAGTCTGAATTCACATCCATCGCCCGATTAAAAGCATCTATCGATTCTTCTAATACTTGGCTTTGCACCTTATTTCTTCTCAAAATCAAAAATAAGGGGCTGACGTCCATGTGCGATCCATTTATTAGAAACTTTCAATATAACTTGATCAAGAACCAAGCTGATTCTGTCATCCGCGCTCTTCGAACGGTGAGCGACCCGAAAATATTGGAATCTGTCCGCTTCGGCGCGCAGACCAAGGTGACGGAGCTGTATCCCGACGCAGCGGACGACAGGAGAGCATTGCTGGAAGCCGTATCGGAGTTGAAAACGGCAGAGGACCTTCAGAAATACATGCAGGAGCTCGAGCCGTATCTGATTCCGTTCCCTTCCGTTACCGAGAAACAGATTAGAAGGCTTTTCCCGAAAAACAAGAAGTTGAAGCTTCCCGATCTATCGCAACTCGACTTCCGGTATGTATCCTATCTGAGCTGGATCGATATTGCGACCCAAAAGATGTTCCTCGTCTATGATGACAACGGACAAGTCGTCGGCGTTGAAGGCAGGTATACCTCGACCCGCAAGAAAAGCTACTGCTTCGCATGCAACAGATATGAAGAGCTTGTCTTATTCTCGGCGGTATCCAAAAAAAGAACAGCGCATGCTTCGCCTGATTATTATAAGTCGGTCGGAAACTATCTATGCGTCGATGGCCATACGTGCAACAAGAATATAACCGATGTCGCTTCATTAGAGAAACTCATCGGCTCGGTTCTAAAATAGAATTGAAGTACAGTAGTGCAAAACAAAGGGCGGCTTCGGCCGTCTTTTGTTTTGGCTGCAATATAAAACCAATTTGGCTTGCTTATTGTCATTATCATTCACCATCGTTATCGACAGTTCGAACAGCTCGAACTAGTAAATCATTCATCTCCTAAACTAAAACAATAATAAAAAGAGGGTGCTGCCGCTCGCCAACGTTGGCATGCTGGTAGCACCCTCTTAAAAAATGATGTGAAACGGCCGCACCAGACGACTTAGCCGCCTATCTTCACATTATTGGTCGTCTGCACGCCGCTCCCAGCTCTCGACATCGCCAGGAACAGGCTGAACAGCAGCACGATCGCCCCCAGCAAGTAAGGGCCGTTCAAGTGCAGAGTATACAGCGTGCCCGCTGCGGCTGGACCGAATATATTGCCCAAGCTCATATATGCATTGTTCATGCCCGCCACGAAGCCTTGCTCGTTGCCCGCCGCCTTCGACAGCAGCGTATTGATAGCCGGACGCATAATGGACGTCAGCGTCAGGAAGAACGTCGTCAGAAGCAGCACGTAATAGAAGTTGCCCGACAGCAGCATGAGCACCAGCGTCACGGCCGACAGCAGCAGCGTCGCTTTGATCAGCAGCCGCTCTCCGAAGCGGTCAATCAGCTTGCCGATATAGAACAGCTGGATCAGCGTACCCGCGCCCGCTCCGATCGTAATAATGAGCGATATCTCGCGAACCGTGTAGCTGTACTTCTCATCGACAAACATCGGGAAGATCGCCTCGAAGTTAAGCAGACCGAAGTTCAGCGTGAATACCAGCACGAGCAGCACGAAGTACGATGCCTTGAACGACTTGGCGATCTGCACCCAGATGTATTCGCGCTTCATGGTAGACGCTCTGGCAGCAAGTCTGGATTCCATAGGCAGCGACTCCGGCACGAAGAACATCGTGCACAACACGGCGAACACGCCGACGCTCGCCGATACATAGAACGGGGCGCGCAAGCCGAGCTCGGCCAGGAATCCGCCCGCTCCGGGGCCAATGACGAAGCCGAAGGACATGGCAGCGCCGATCCGGCCAAGCCCCTTGCCCCGATTCTCCTCCGTCGTAATATCTGCTACATACGCCAGCATGGATGGAATCATCGCCGCCGCCCCTACGCCCCCGACGAAGCGCGATACGTAAAGCATGGAAATATGTTCCGCAGTGGCGAATATCAAGTTGGAGATCGTGAACAAGGCAAGCCCCGTTACAATCATCCATTTGCGTCCGTACTTGTCGGACATCTCTCCGAAGATAGGCGAGCATAGAAATTGTGTGATGCCGAATGCGGCGATCAAATAGCCCGCCGTCGAGCCTCCGGCTCCGAATTCACGCAAGTATTCCGGCAATACGGGAATAATAAGGCCGATGCCCAGCATGGCAATGAACATGTTGAGCATAAGCAGCGGCATCCGGCTGCCTCCTGATTGTTGTTGTGACATTGGTTGTCTCACCCTACCCTAATCTTGTTATCTATATCTAAATCTGTCGGTCAATCCCGCCGGCTAATGAAGCCCGGCTATAATCTCGTATGATCGCAAGCGCGCAGCATGGTCGTATATATGCGAAGAGATCATTAGCTCGTCTGCTCCCGTCGCTTCGATGTAGCGTGCGATCTTCTCTTTCAATGTGGCAGGACTGCCCGTAATCGTGCCGCCAAGCTGCTGCTGCAGCGCATGCCGTTCTTGCGACGTCCATAACGTATCCATGCTGCGCACCGGAGGCGGCAGAGGCTGCGGATTGTTCCGGATAAGCCACAGGAACGCCTGCTGCAGCGATGTGGACAAGTATTCCGCTTCCTCATCCGTATCGGCAGCGACAATATTGACGGCTACCATGCCGTACGGCCGTGCCAGCTCCGATGACGGCTGGAAGCTGCTGCGGTACAGATTCATGGCTGGAACTGTGAACATGGGCGAGAAGTGTCCCGCGAAGGAGAACGGCATGCCCAGCTTCGCCGCGAGCAGCGCGCTGAAATCGCTGGAGCCCAGCAGCCAGATCGGAACATCGGCCCCTTCCCCCGGTATGGCTCGCACCGGCGGCTTCGCTGCAGCTCCCCCCGGATTCATATAAGCCTTCAGCTCCTCCAGAAGCTCCGGGAAGTTATGCCCTGTCCCGCCGCGCTCGCCGCGCAGCGCCTTCGCCGTCAAGCCGTCCGTCCCCGGCGCGCGCCCCAATCCCAGATCGATCCGGCCGGGATAGAGCGCATCCAGCGTGCCGAATTGCTCCGCGATAACAAGCGGCGCGTGGTTCGGCAGCATAATGCCGCCGGAGCCGACTCGAAGCGTCGACGTTCCCGCCGCCACATGGCTGATAACGAGCGATGTGGCCGAGCTCGCCACACTCGGCGTATTATGATGCTCCGCCAGCCAATAGCGATGATAGCCCCACTGCTCCGCATGCTGCGCCAGATCCAGTGTGTTCTGCAATGACCGGGCCACTGTGCCTCCCGCCAGAATAGGCGACAGATCAAGCACGGATAGCGGGATGCCGAACAAGGCATGACGCCGATCCGCATGATCGGTTATTCCTTTATTACTCAAGTCAACCACCTGCTTTATCTCTCGAAGTTCCTCCACAAGGATACTGTAATCATATTCTATACAGTTACCTCTAGTCAATGGTTATACTTGTTCTTTACCATAACTACAAGCGAAGCGATCAGCACACCCAGCACACAGCCGCTTAAGGAAGCTACGACGAGTATCCCGATCACATTCGCGCTGGAGGTGATGAGCAGCTTGCCGCTCACCGTTGCAACCGCCGTTGCCGCAACAATGCCCCAGTAGAAAAGTTTATTTCGCGCCGACGGACCAGCCGCCTCCGATGGATTGGCAGGCATCCGCTTCAAGAGCAGGAATATGATGAGCAGACCTGCGGACAAGCCGATCAGCGACAGACCGTGCTGCAATATTTTGTACAGGGGAAGCTCCGGCAATACAGGCTGCTGCAATATCGGAAACTTCTGAACATATATTCCTGTCGCATGCGTGAAGCCGTCAAGCAATACATGGGAATAAAAGCCGATCGCTACCGACACCGCGAAGACAAGCCAATCCCGCCAATGACCGAATCTCCACGGATAGGCATGTGCTAGCGCCCTCGCTCTGCCCCTCCAGCCTTGCCATGACGGTAAATGTGCGATAAGCGCATTCTTCACGATGCAATGAAACAGAATCGCCAGCAGCAGACTCAGCGGCAAAGCTTGCAGCAGCAGTCCTGCAGCTGTATGTCCTATTCTCTGGTAGGGCTCTAGTGCAATAAAGTACTCGAAGTCCGGAGACATGCTGCCCAGCACAAGACCAGTCAGGCTGAACATTCCCGGCGCAAGCCGCTTTAGCGGTGCGGCATACAGCGGATGTGCAAATGTAAAAGGCATGGCTTCTCTTCTCTCCCGTACCTATATTTCAAGCATCATAAGTAGCAACCCTTACTAGACGCAGCCGGGAGGAGAATGGTTTCATTTTTTTATGATCGAGATCTGCTTTGTATTATAATGAATGTACTAGTGAATGACGAATGGGAAAGAAAGGGGCCGGCATGGGCTATCAATTGACGCAAAGAATCATTAAGCTGCTGTGCGGTGCCGAGCATTATGAACGGGGCATGGCGTATTGGAAGAACGGGAACGTCGCGCTGCGGCATACGGGAGAAAATGGCGGAAATCCATTGAGAAACTATGAGGCAACCGTCCTTGCCAACAAAAAGTTCGACGTCACCGTCGCGATTGACGCTAATGGGGATGTGGAGGCGGAGTGCTCCTGTCTGGCGTTCTATGCCGATCATCAATATTGCAAGCATGTGGCGGCTGCGCTGATCGCGATCCTTCAGGATGTGCATAGTGGCGGCGGGGCTCCTGTGCGTTCTTATACGAGCGGCACTCTGACTTCGAATGAGATGATGGCGCGTCCGCTGACAAGCCGATCGACTCGACAGCAGGAGACTGTCGGCAGATGGCAGCAGGAAGAGGCTGCTTCCGACAACAGGCTGGTGGACAGCGTATTCGCTGTCTTCCGGGACAGCTCCGCCAGAGCCGGCAGCGAAGCGCTGCTGGACCATCGGGAGCGGCTTCAACTGGAGGCAACCGTACAATTGGGGGGCGGACTGTCGGGCTCCACAATCGGAATCGAGCTTAAGCTGGGCGTGAAGCGTCTCTATCAAGTGCAGAAAATAAAGGATGTGCTGGAGCATATCGATAAAGGCTCGTCGTATGTGTTCACCAAGCTGTTCGCCTATGACCCTGACCGGCATCGGTTCGATTCGAAGGATCTCGCCCTCCTTCAAGGGCTGATCCATATCTGCAAGCAAGAAAGCGACTATAAACGCACTATGCAAAACTCGATCTATGTCGACAATCGCTCCGCCCGCAATGAGCGACTGCTGCTCATCCCTCCTTATGCGTGGCCTCAGCTGGTTCCTTTGCTCCAGGAGACCGGAGTAGTCAAAGTAGAGCATATTAGCAGAACCGGCCGCAGAGGGTTGCTGATCCGCTCTTCCTTCTATGAAGGATTCCAGCTCGCTGAGGGAGACTTGCCGCTCCGTTTCACTTTCGACTGTGCGGACAGAGGCGACGGCTATGTATTCCACCCTGAGGGCCTGAAGCAGCTGGCATTCCTGGAAGCCTACGGGATGGCCTTCTCGGAGGGCAAGTGGTACCGCATCGATGAGCAGACCGTCCGGCGGCTGGCGGGACTGAAGACTCTGTTGGAAGGGGCGGAGAAGGATGAGCTCCTGATCGCACCGGAGCGGATGGAGAGCTTCCTGGATCGCATCGTGCCGCAATTGACGAAGCTGGGCGGCGTGCATATGTCCGAGCAGGTATCGGAGCGAGTGGTGTACAAGCCGCTGAAGGCCCGCATGTACTTGGACCGGGTGCGCGAGCGGCTGCTGGCCGGACTGGAGTTCCAGTACGGCGATGTGATCATCAACCCGCTGGAGGACACCGCCAAGCAGCGGGGAACGGATCGCATCTTGATGCGGAACGGCGAGCGGGAGCGGTATATATTGTCCATGTTGGAGAACGACAGCTTCGGCAAGACGGAAGGCGGCTACGTCATCGAAGGGGACGATGCGGAGTATGAATTCCTGCACCATATTGTGCCTCGGCTGGAAGATCTGATGGATATCTATGCCACATCCGCCGTGAAGACTCGGCTTGTCGTCGATGCTCCGCCTCCGAAAATCTCGCTCACATGGGATGAGCGGACCGACTGGCTGGAGTTCAAGTTCACGCTGGACGATATTCCGCAGGCGGAGATCAAGCGGATCGTGCAGGCGCTGCAGGAGAAGCGAAGATACTATAAGCTGCCGGACGGCGCGCTTATGCCGCTTGAGTCGACTCATTACGAGGCGCTGATGCGCGTTATGAATGAGGTCGGCTTGCATCAGCCGGCCTTATTCGACGACGACACCGTGCGCTTGCCGACCATTCGGGCGCTGGCGCTTGCCGGCTTGCCGGAGCAGGTCGGCCAGCTCAAGCTGGGCAAGTCGCTGCGCACGCTGCTGGACAATATCCGCCATCCCGACAATATGGACTTCCCCGTGCCGGAGTCGCTTCAGCCATTGCTGCGCGATTATCAGACGTTCGGCTATCAATGGATGCGTACCATGGCGCATTACCGATTCGGCGGCATTCTGGGAGACGATATGGGGCTGGGCAAGACGATTCAGAGTATTGCCTTCCTGCTGGCCATGCTGCCCGACATTCGCGAGCGCGGTATGCCGGCGCTTATCGTGGCGCCCGCTTCGCTTATGTACAATTGGCGGAACGAGCTGGCCCGCTTCGCACCGGACATTAGAGCGGTTATCGCCGATGGCGGCAAGGAGGAGCGGAAGGAGAAGCTGCGGATTGCCGGAGATGCTGTTGTTGAAGTTGCCGGTAACGCTGGAGGTGCAGGTAGTGGTGCTGCTGAAGATGCCGGTAACGCTGGAGATGCTGGTAGTGCTGCTGCTGAAGATACCGACGCTGAAGATGCAGGTGCTGCTGCTGCTGAAGATACCGACGCTGAAGATGCAGGTAGTGCTGCTGCTGAAGATGCCGACGCTGGAGGTGCAGGTAGTGGTGCTGCCGAAGATGCCGACGCTGAAGATGCAGGTAGTGCTGCTGCCGAAGATGCCGACGCTGAA
>NZ_JAOQJC010000082.1 GCF_025567625.1 Paenibacillus sp. J5C2022
CTACGCTGATTATCAAGCACTGATTGTGAGGTTGAGCCAAAACAAAAGGAATCTTTTTCTCACCAGTCGTTTTCCAATCCTCAATCATTTCAATATAATGTTTTTGATATGATTTTGAGGGTTCGATCAGAATCAGGTTGCTCATTCCAAAGTCCCCTTCTCAAATTTTGAAGAGAGTCTACATATTGAATAAAATATGACAAACTGCATACAATCCCTCCCATTAATTGTTGCATGCAATCTATACTTGTTATTTGTCTTTCATCATTTCTTGCCATTCACTTAAATACACTACCCCTTCAATATCGCATGGATCATTGGGCAGCCAAGAAATTAGTTCCAGTTCATTCCCGTCAGGATCGTTAAAGTATACAGCAGCCGCGGGCATCCAAGCATGAACAATCGGTTCTATCGGTTCTTTGCCTAACATCGTAACGGGCTGAATCCCTTTTTCTTTTAGCCAGTCAATTGTCTTCGTTAGCAAATCAAGATCCGTTCCAAAGGCAAAGTGTCTTTTGCTGATTTCATTTCCTTTCGGTACTTCCCATAGACCCAACATCTGACGATCCTTTCCGATATATAAATAAGCGACCCTTCTGCTCTCTGCCTTTAATCCCAGTTCAAGCCCAAGGTTTATGTAGAAATCAATGGATGCGTCAAGATCGCTCACCTGCAAATGGGTTTCATATAAGGTTTGAATCATGATTTTCTGCTCCTCATAATCTTTTTCGCCAGAGTACTCACTCAAGCTACTGTCATTCTAATCTCTTCTTATAACTTTTTGTCAGTTCTCCTGTGTCTAAGACTATTCAAGCTTCTTCAGTTCATCATCAATAAAGTTCTTTGTTGATTTGTCTTGAGAAAATTTTTTCGCATTATATTGCTTTGAACCGTTCTTTGGAACCGATAAGCTTTCCCAGTTACCATTCTTCAGCATTTTGGCTGCATATATCATTTGTCCTACATGGTAAGGGTAATGAGCTAGCTGCCTGTTTATAGCTTCCATAACGGTATGTCCTTCATTCCGTATATAAATAATCTGGGTTAGTTGGTCAGGTTTAATGGATTGAAGAGCATCGAACAGACATGTCCAGCCCCCATTCCACTTCTCTAACAACATCTCTCTTGAAACGATGTCATTTTCAAATTCCGCATCTCTATCCCTCCAAGCTTTCTCTCCATCGCTGGTCAAAAAATCTGTCCATCTGGAAAGCATGTTCCCCCACAAGTGTTTTACAATTGTAGCGATACTGTTGGAATCATCATTATACGTGACAAATAACTGCTCCGCCTCAACCTGATGCATCGCTTTCTCCCCAAGTGCTTTGTAGTACTGGAATTGCTTTTTAATGCTGTCCAAATAGAGTTGACTCGTATCCAAATTTATTCCCCCTTCACTCAGTGGATATATCTTGCAATGATTTCTTCATCCCATATTTGTGCCTCAATATAGCGTTCTGGCCCTTTGTTTCCATCCATATTCCAGATTTGAGGAAATCCAAACTTTTTAATTAGTTCAGCGATTTCATTTCTTGTGTAAATTTTCTTTCGATAGGGTTTATCATCTTGATATCTCATCGTCGGGAACAGATCGCCATAAGTAAAACTGATGGAGTCATCATTAAATTCATCCCACGGAATGACGATCGATTTGGGCTTCTTATACCAAGTCTTAAGCCAATCACAAGTTTCTAATGTCATATAATTAGGGAATATACTTTTAGGTTTTCCACCTTTTGAGATGAATTGATCGTGAGCAAGTGCTTCCAGCTCTTTGCGTATGGCCATATAATCATTTGATCTTCTGCTTGCGAAAGTATTACCCTCAAGTCTTATGCGATTAAATACCCTATGTGCTTTCTCTTCAGAAAGCAGCGATAAGCTTCTAAACGGACCAATATCTTCATCATAGTAATGATATAAATGGTATGTCATCATGATCATCCTTTTTCCCTTATTGACGCTAGCCATGTTACTCCCAGATTCGTATGAAGGACAGATGGTCTCATTGTTACATTGAACAAGCTCAGGATTGCTTAATCATTCGTTTTAATGGAATCATCTCCAAGCTCCTGTAGTTTCTGAACTAATTGTTCGACGTTCAAGCTCTCGGCATCAATAGTGACATCAGCATAACATTCATACAATGGGCATCTTTCATGGTATAAGTCGTGTAATGATTGATTTTCTCTAATGACAACGCCTCTACGTTTGGCATTTTCAAGACGTTTCTTAATCGTTTCATAACTCAGTTTCAGATAAACAACCGTCCCGATATCTTTAAGATTGGCCATCGCTGCCTTCCCAAATACAACACTTCCTCCTGTAGAAATGACTGTATGATCTACACGCAATGCTGCATTTACACGGTTTTCAATGGAAATAAAGCCTTCAATGCCTTTTTGCTCTATGATTTGCCTTAACAGTCGATTTTCCTGTTTTTGAATTAGAAGATCACTATCCACAAAGTCATAGCCAATTATTTTGGCCAGAATAATTCCCGCTGTGCTTTTACCAGCAGTCGGCATACCAATTAATACGATATTCAACTTGTCATCCTCCAAATGCTTCTCATTTGCCGTATCTCGTTCTACAATTATTTCACACTCCTCAGGCTTTAGTTATTCTTTTCAAGAAATTTCCCACCACGGTACTATTGTATCATTCGAATTGTTCCAAATATTCAGATTGCGCTAATAATAAGCGAAGTACAATCGATCACTTTTAGAAAAACAACATATTCAAATTATTCTGAATTATTTTTCGCAGACTGTTCCTTAACCCTGAATTGTCATTTCAAAATTCATTTCCCTCCGTTTCTTTTACAGAACTCTTCCGAAGTTCTCAGTAGGTGGTGGCTTTAATTTTTTTATAAGTTCATTATGGAGGTGACGAATAAATATCATGAAGATTGGAAATTTTTAATTCTTATATGAACATTTTTAGACAAGAAGCAAAAAACAGATAACAGCAATTTGAGAAATTAATTATAGTGCGCGAAATTGTCATCAAACCCGGGCAGCCATTAAAATGCCAACGTTTAAATAAGGTAATTGAGATGGTTACAATTGATTGTGTGAAGAAAGAACGATGTAACTGGATTATATATAAATTTTACAAAATCAACAAGAAAAGCGGGGAAATCAGATGCGTCGACTTCAATTTTTACTATTACAAAGTGCTGTGATTTTGTTTTTTCTGCTTGGAGTCGTTCTTGAGCAGACCTATGCTGATCCTGCTCTGCCCATCGTAGCGGAAAAAGGAGGGTTATCCATTGAAGTTTATCCGCTTCGGCATAAACTGGTCGTTTTGATGAATGAGCAACCTTACAAAACATACCTGGTAGCTGTCGGGAATCCATCGACTCCGACTCCAGTTGGTGAATATCTCATTTCATATAAAGGGAAAAATTGGGGAACTTCTTTTGGTCCCCGCTGGCTTGGTCTGAACGTCCCGTGGGGAAACTATGGCATACATGGAACGAATAGACCAAATTCCATTGGCCAACATTTAAGCCACGGTTGTATTCGAATGCAAAACCGTGATGTCGAAGAATTGTACGATATTATCCCTATCGGGACAAAAGTTACGATTTTCGGGCATGTGCTTGGAGAACCTGATCAAGAACCGAGAAGGATTGCGGAAGGCGATGTCGGCGCTGATGTACAACTGATCCAGAATCGGCTGAAAAGTGCTGGATATTTCGACGGGGTATGTGACGGCAAGTTTCGCTCGAATACAACCACTGCCCTTAAAAAATTCCAACGAGATCGTCACTTGCTGCGGAATGGAGTCGTCTCAGAAAAGGTATACGAAGAATTGGGATTGCTGGATTGAAAAGTGTATCTTTACTCCATTTGTCGTTATTCCAATTCAGGAGAAATTGGATGTTGGTGCTCCTGGAGTATGACTTCGTTAAAAAGATTGCTGTTTTGTTTTGGATGTTGTGGAGGCTTCACCTGCAATTGTGCCAATGTCTTTTTGAATTCTCCAATCGTAATCGGTTTGGCATGTTCCATTAATTCATAACCGATTTGCCCACTCATTTCAATCGTAGCACTCTTGACATCGGCAATAGATGAAATGCCCTTTTCTCGCAGTTTTGCTTCCAATTGATCAATGGACAAGCGTAGCTTTTTCAGATTTTCCGGGATCACCTCACCATCTTGAATGACAAGCGTCGCTCTGCCCATGAACCACCTCTCAATCCAATCAAACTTTAACGCGAGAGACTGGATGGTTAATAAAAGTGCCACGAAAATACATAAGGTAACAATCGTTTTCCATAACCCGTCTCCAGAAACGGCATGTCCGATCATAGAGGCCATCGCCAGCAAAGTAATAATTTCAAGCCCTGTCATTTCACCTGCTGTTTTTTTGCCTAGAATACGCAGCAAGCAGAATCCGACAGATAGCACGATCAGAGCTTCCCAAATAAAACGAAGATCCATTTACAGCCCTCCCATTTTAAGCTCGATTTATGGGGTCATTTCACTTTCATAATTAAGGATTGATCCACTTCTCGAATGCGACTTCGCCCAGATATCGCCAATTGCAGTTCAGTTTCCGCAACAAAGTGCTTAATCACCTCTTCTACCCCCGATTTTCCTGCCACGGCTAACGCATAAGCATACGGGCGACCAATGAGAACTGCAGTAGCGCCAAGAGCGATGGCTTTCAGGATATCTGCTCCTCTGCGAATGCCGCTATCCATGATAATTGGGATTTTGCCTTGTATCGATTCGCTAATGGAAGGTAAGGCGTCCAATGTCGCCACCGCTCCATCAAGCTGCCGTCCTCCGTGGTTCGAAACGATAATGCCGTCGACGCCATGTTCCATGGCCAATAGTGCATCGTCCGGATGGGTAATCCCTTTTATCAGCAAAGGCAAGCGGGTATGTTCACGAATAAAGTCAAGCTCTTTCCAAGTAAAACAGGTGTTATTCCCTTCCTCCAGCGCCTTTAAAGCGGCCTCTTTGATGTTTTGATCAGGTGCTTCCTTTAGCTTGGCACAAAAAACGGGATCGGTGAAATAATTGCCCATTCCTTGTCCTGTAAGGAACGGCAAGTATGCGTTTTGCAAATCAGTCTCGCGCCAGCCAAGAAGGGTCGAATCAACTGTGACGACTATGGCCTTGAAACCGGAGTCTTCTGCACGTTTTAGAAAACTTTTTGTAAGTTCATGATCTTTCGGAGGATAGAGTTGGAACCATCTAATACCATCCCCCATCGCTTTAGCCACTTGTTCCATGGGTACACTGGAAACATTACTTAGAATATAAGGAACTCCCAGTTTCGCCGCGGCTTTAGCTGGGGCCAGTTCGCCGTCGGAATGAAGAATCGTATTTACCCCGATCGGTGCCAACAGGAAAGGAACCGGGAACTGGGTTCCGAAAATTGATATTGAAAGGTCGCATTTGGAAATATCACAACAAACCCTTGGCCTGATGCGATAATTTTGAAAAGCTTCTACATTTCCATGATGCGTATCACCTGCTCCTGCAGCTCCGTAAACATAACCAAACGGTCCTGCGGCAAGAATTTTCTTAGCTCGATTTTCCCATTCGTCGAACGAGACCGGTAACAGTCTGGCGGCTTCATCGCCGCACTGGTACATATCCATCTGTATAGTTTCGCTTTGAATCATGATACGTTTACCTCCAAATGTAGTGAATTTTATGTGTGCGAGTTAGCTAGGTTATCTATTGGATTGTTTCTTTATAAGTTGCAGGATTGAAGAATTTCATCAATTCTCCAGGTATCAATTATGGAAAGCCTTCTTAATTTGAATATGCTTATGGATTTGTTCATACATCGTCCCGCCCTTACTTGACAGATTTCTACAGGGATATCAACGGCTAACTCGGAACCAGTAATCTCTTCTTGATCCATGAACCGATGACGTACAATTGCTTCTTCGTTGCCGAAATGCCTTACTTGGGCCTGAGGATGTTTACCTTCTGGGAAGACGGCCAACATAATTCCTCGATCTCCATATTCAGCAGCAAGGAAAAAAGTATTGATTATTTCATATGGATCAAGTCTGTTTAAAAAGGGCGTTAGAGTCCCTGACGCTTTTGCCACCATTAACTGATGACCATAATCAACTTTGCCTTTGCCATGAGTAGTACTCCCCATAAAATGAATACAGAAATGTCCTCTAAACTCATTATCCGGAATTCCATCTCCACCGTGTGGCATTCCATGCATGGAAGCTGCCAATTTATGACCGTTGGCTTCGACAAGTATTGCTCTTCGATGCCAACTCCACTTGCCATTATAAATTTTTTTCATTATTCCGGTATCGATCTTAGTCAAAGGTTGAACGTCCGCATGCTTACTGCCTGCTCTTCGCTGGGCGTTGAAGCGTAATCCTGTTTCCAAATCGATGACTGTAAGCTTGGCTTTTCGTGGAATGTGGCCGTCCACTTCCTGCCAAGAAAGCAACTGCCCATAGTGCTTTGCTCGCAATGCGAATGCATCATTTAACAGTTTCCTCCGGGCCTCTGGACGAAGGATCATCGTCTCACCGTTTTCCAAATGCAGATTTCCCAAAGAATCCACCTCGTAAACGATTTCTTTTGAATCGTTCTTAAACTTTATATATAGGTCAGTAGCAGGCATAGGGGATTCTCTCTGGTATACTGCACTGTCCAATAAAGTGGGTTGGATTGGTTGAATCGTGGAGAAATTCGCGTCAGGAGATGATTTAACATACAAAACCATGCGGGTAGGCGCAGCATGAGCAATATGATCACTAAAAGTAAAGAGCACGATAGAGAATAACATAATTAGAATGGATATCCCCCACAAGATTGAACGCGCAGCAGCATGAAATAGACCGTTCATCATTAA
>NZ_JAOQJC010000083.1 GCF_025567625.1 Paenibacillus sp. J5C2022
TAACGAAAATACGCACACCGGGAAACGGAATCGTTGTATCATCCTATGTTTTACCGAACTCGCACTAAGGTGTTCCGAAGTCGCAGCGTTGACGTTGGATGCCTTCAATTGGCACGGCAAATATGTGACGATAAGGAACACGAAAAACGGTTCTGAACGCAACCTGCCGATCCCAGCCATGATGGGAAACGCCTTAGTTGAATACCTCACGCTGGTCCGTCCGCAAACTTCATGTAGAACGCTATTTGTCCGATTCAGCCATCAGCGCGGCGAACCGATGGGATGCAGCCAAATTCGCAATGTTGTCCGCAGAAATAGTGCAAAAGCCGGCCTTGAAGATCATGCATGCGGCACACATATATTAAGACGAACAGCGGCGACAAAACTGTACAATGCTGGGAATTCACTAAAACTGACAGCCGACATCCTGGGGCATGAATCGCTGGACTCGACCACTCATTACGTGAAAACAGATATAGCCGGGCTTTTGTCGGTGGCATCACCTTGGCCGGGAGGTGAACGCAATGTTAGAGAATAACCGCATGACCCGGCAAATTGAAGAATATGTGGCATACAAACGCAGCTTGGGCTATGTAATAAAAATCGAAGCCCAGGAACTCAGACGCTTTGCGAAATACACAAGGGAGATTGGGTATGACGGCTCGATCACGGAGGAGATAGCCATGCGGTGGGCCTCTTTAAATGACAACTTCACCCGAAAATACATGGCACGCCGCCTTGAAACACTCCACACCTTCGCTGTATATATTTCTGCCTTTGATGAACAAGCACAGATCCCACGAAACGGCGTTTTTGGCAAAGCGCATACGAGAACAGACCCCTATATTTATACGGATGAAGAAGTCCTGTCCCTGATGCGCGGCGCGGACAGCCTTTTTTCACCAGATGGGATTCGCTCCAGTACCATAGCATCGGCCATAGGACTCATGCATGCAACGGGAATTCGGGTTTCCGAACTCACATCCCTGAGAATCGCCGATGTGCAACTGGAAGAGAGCTATCTATTCATTCGCAACTCAAAGTTCAAGAAAGACCGACTTGTTCCACTGCACCCTACAGTGATCGCCAAGTTATTGGAGTACCAAGTATTCATCGAAAACAAAATTGGAGTAAGGGGTAATGACGATTACTTTTTTGTCACCTCATATGGTCGTCGGTTCAACACGCGTGCGTTTGAGTATGCGTTTCAATTGATCCGTCCGCTGATATTTTACGACGATAAAGCAAAACCGCCAAGACTTTATGATCTGCGACACACCTTCGCCTGTAATACAGTAAAACGCTGGTATGAAGCTGGAGAGGACGTGAACCAGAAGCTCTACTTGCTTTCCACCTACATGGGACATGTAAAACCTGCAGATACCTATTGGTACCTGTCTGCCACCCCGGAGCTCCTCGGAATCGCTGCCCGGAAATTCGAGAGTTGTTTCGGAGGTGACAGCGCATGAAAAACAGCGATATCCAAATTCAAGCGCTGATCCAAAATATTTTCTGCAATGGATGATGGCTCAGCGGAATGTGTCACCGGAAACAATTAAGTCCTACAGAGACACATTCCGTCTTTATCTCCGATATATTGAGACACACCAGGGTGTAGCTCCTTCTAAAATGTCAGTCGCTCAATTTGACGCGGAGCACATCTTAAGATTCATGTCGTATTTAGGAGAGGAGCGCGGTAACAGTCCCAAGACCGTCAACAATCGGCTCGCTGCGCTACATAGTTTTATTAAATACTTGATCTTCGAAAT
Organism: Paenibacillus sp. J5C2022; assembly: GCF_025567625.1. GTDB lineage: Bacteria > Bacillota > Bacilli > Paenibacillales > Paenibacillaceae > Pristimantibacillus. The sequence goes on from NZ_JAOQJC010000083.1 coordinate 1,770, forward strand.
GCCTGAGTACAGTGGGCTGCTGAGCAGGAGTCTAATGGTACCATTTCGCAAGGCCGAAAAGCGGCAGATGGCGTTTTTGACAGAAGACGAATTCGCCGCTCTGAAAAGCGCTTGCAATACGAACACCGCACTAGGATGCAGAGATATGTTAATGCTCATGTTACTCTACAACACCGGTGTTAGGGTATCCGAACTGGTTGGACTCAAGTTGAGCGACCTCCACATTGACAACCAAAATACGACTGCTTACATCCGAGTACATGGGAAAGGCCGTAAAGAGCGTCATGTCCCCTTATGGAAAAGCACTGTAAAATATCTGGCTGATTACATACGTGATCATTGCCACGATGAAACCAGTCATTTGTTCGCGAATAGTGTGGATGGTAGCCTGACGCGCTCTGGCGTTCGTTACCGGTTAGACTGCCTACAGAAGAAAGCCGCAGAGACGGTTTTATCGCTCAACAAAAAGAAGGTAACGCCTCACACCTTCCGACACACAACTGCTCTACGGATGCTGCAGTCCGGCGTTGACATCTCAAGCATCGCCATCTGGCTTGGTCACGAAAGCATCCTCACGACACATAAATATATGGAGGCGGATCTAGAGATGAAGCGACAGACCCTCGAAAAAATGGGGGATCCTAGTCATTCCGCCTACCATTCCTCAACAAATGATTCGATTCTGTCGTTCTTAGATTCATTGTGACGTTTTGTTTATGTGCCGGTTTGAATGCGGGAAACAAGGCGTGACATCGCGCTTTGTTTTCTGCGGCACATAAATATATTGGACACATAAACGTAAAAACTGGTTATTCAGCGGCAGCCCACGGGGTGCAGCCGCAAGTGCAGCGATCTACAGCATCGTAGAGACCGCAAAGGCAAATGGATTGAACCCGTACAAATATTTAGTCTATCTGTTGCAACAGTTACCAGCGGTTGCATTTCGTCAGCGGCCGGAGTTACTTGATGGTTACCTTCCATGGAGTCCAGCAGTTAGGCAACATTGTACATAAACACAGAGCCTATGGGGAGTCATGAACCATGGGCTTTTCTTTTTCAATACACCTGGTTATTAGACGCTTACAGAACACACGATGTAAACATGAGTATGATACGTCTGGCCAGCTTCGTCTGCCATGCAGTAATAGACAAGCGATTGTAACCCGGTTATTGTTGCTTTGATTTTGTTATGATCGAAGCCCTTATCTAGTGGGTTATTGATGGTGATCTGCCACTTTCGAGCTTGATTGTCCTGAGACATTGTCTATCACTCCTATCCGTCAAGAAAAAAATGCGACATGCGACAAAGGTTGGCTAGGTAATACTGGGCTAGCCAACAAGCCTCGCTTCGCGAGGCGAGCTTTGGACGGCTTAGGGCTTCGCCCCGCCGTCCATGCGCCACGCTAGACTATAACACTAGCACTCTAGTCCCAAACGAATATAATGCTCCATTTTCTCTTCATTCGTAATCAAAGGAACTTTTATGCTGTAAAGTTTCGAACCCTCTAGAAGCATTAATCCTGAGCCCTGACCATGCCTTTCATCAATGAGGTCTGATAAGCCGCCAAATAGCATGTTTTTCCCTTCCTTTGACAGATTACCTAAAGCGATAGTAGATATTGAATCACGAACCCCTGCATTAAATAAGGAGCTATCTGGTCGTTGAGTTGAAACGAGAAGGTGGAAATTCATAGAGCGACCCATGAATATCATGTTACCTATCATAGACTTAATTGCATCTGATTCTTTTTTTTCATAGTAAGCTAACATTGAACCGAGCTCTTCAATGACTATGAGACGAAATGAACGGTCATTGTTTCCTTGTAACCGCTCCGTAAACTCCTGATAGGCAAGTTCCAGTCCTAGTTTTACTTTGTCGAATTCAAACAAACGAGAACTTCCTCTAGCAAACGTGTAATCATCAGCCTTGAAATCCAGAATAGTAATCTTCGCATCCTGTACTCTTAACACACATTTGGCGGCAATCATTTTGTTGAGATATGACTTTCCGCTTCCACTGGCTCCCACGGTCATAACATGAGGAGTCTTATCGAAATCGATTGAGTGATAGAAGAAGACTCCTTTTTCAGAGAGCCTCTTATCCAAAACGACATTTAACTTGGTCATATCAAAAGTCCTCGTCAGTTAGAGCTGCAATTGTAGTTGTAGTAGCATTTGTACGATACTTTGACGTTTCGACAACGAAATTGTAAATTGCATCGTTATTCACATAAATAAGCAGTACTTTAAAGTGGTTACCCATATCTTCAATTTCATGAACTATTAATACTGGCATATCATAGTACATGCTTGGGAAAGTTGGATTTCTTAAATTTTCAGCAGTAAGTTTGTCGTTAATAAGTGATTGCAACTGACTTTCTGCAAAAGCTAGATCACTCTCCTCAGTTTTATCGTGAGATAGTTTTAATACTTTGTAGGCGAAAAAACTCATGTTACCCTTGCTTATAATTTGAGGATAATTGATTAATGATTCGGCATTATGCGGCTCAGCGAAATCTAACCATTTGGTTAAGCTTTTAATAGGATTGAGGACAAGTCCGGCAATATCAGAATAGGTGGACATGTTGGACATATACACAGAGTTCAAAGCTGCTAATCTATCAGAGTGATAACGTTTATATATAGAATGACCAGCCCAGCAAATAAGAAGTAGAACTATAAAGTATATTTGAATGAGTTTAATTATTGTAATCACTGTAATTAATGGGACGACTATAATTGCACAAAACTTCAAAATAAAAATTCCGAACTTCCTATATCCGACCAGTGCTATCTTTTTTTCCTCTTCTGTCCTATGAAATATGAAGCTAACTACAAACATAACCATTTGTGCACATTCGTCATTGTTTATTCCTGGTGAGAGCCAGTTAAAAAAAGCCTTCAATTGTTTCATAGTTATGCTCCTTCGGTTATCAGAGCTTCAAAGCAGTTGGATACACTTTGAAGCTAACTGATTTAATTTTACTTTCTTACGTTTACAATTTAGACAGCATCTGCTCTGGTTGTTCGTTCACTCACGTTAGAAAGTTCTAGTATTAAGCGTTTTGTGTAGGTTTTATGATCTGTACTCTGCTCGCTTTGCATGTAAGCTCCCAACTCTTTGTGCGGTCTGAGAAGTAAAACCGTCCTGAGAAATCTGAGAAGCTCACGTAAATGGGTTCTTTGGAAGATGTGAGCTGTTCTGGTGTGATTGGTAGATTACTAAGACTCTCAAGCTTCACTGTGACCTTCTCGAATCCATTGGCTTCCGCAAGGCAAATAAAGTTGTAGCCAATTTGAGAGGTTTTTACGTTGTTCTCGTAGCCGTACAAAGGTGTTATATCAATAAGTCGAACCTGTTTTGCGTTGAAAACACCTTCTGCATCAGTAATTGACACCTTGTTTAAGCGCAATTTGTCCACTCCTTCCTTTTAGAGTTTTATATCCAGAAAGCTGGCCAGCTTTAGGAAACATGGTTATTGCTTGTCTTGATTCTTTAACTCTTTTTCTTGTCTAAGGTAATTGTGGAATTCTTCTTTGTGTGATTCCACGTATGCCTTAATGCCAGTAGAGATGGTGAGAGCGATCTGGCGATCTTGTGATTTTGAGATTTGTATATCTGCCATTTCGTCTCACCTCTTATGGATAATCATACTAGCTACTGGATTTTAAGAGGTCGCCTATGAGGCTACACTTTTGGCAGATCTTCATTTGACATCCGATAAGTTAGTGCTGCATATCCACTCTCCTGAAGCGCTTCATTTACATCACTCACAGTGTATTTTTCTGTAGACATTATATTAATAATGAGAATATCTTCTTCGTGGTAGTCCGACAGGGCATAACCAGCTTTTGATAGAAATGAGTTCATCTCAAAAATTTGAAATTCCAAAGCTATCCCAAGAGCAATTGCGGAATTACGACTAATTCTGTATTTCCGACTCTTTTCGTAACCTTTTAGGATTTTGCATTTATTTTGCCGCAGTATTTCTGATTTTTTGAAAACTCGATCAAGTTCCCTCCATGCAGCATCGGTAGTACATATTTCTCCTGTATGCCGTTCGACTTTCTTTTTGCATTCCTCGATCAAAACATCTACAAAATTAGGCATGTTGCACCTCTCCTTGAATTTTTCGATTCAAGGAATCTAGTTAGCATTGTTGATGAAAGTGTGCTTTTAGGGTAAATTTGAGTAAAGGTTGATAATTTAATGGTTCTTGGGAGTGAGTTAAAAGTGATTCAAATTGCTTGCCCCAATACTGGGGAAATATGTTCCGACTTTTTCAAACGTGGAAAAGTGGAAAATGGAAGGCAACGTTATACATGTCGAAAATGTGGGTTTACAACCGTGGGAGAACGAAAACAAAGGCAGAGGGGCTATACTAGTACCAAACGTGGATGTTGTGAAAATGAAAGGGTGGTTGCAAATGGAACTTATAAAACATGGGCATCTGACGTAGGTATTGTTCATCAACGATATAAGTGCACTTCATGTGGGAAGGGATTTTCACATCCATTAAGATTTATATGAAAATATCAGGGTTTATTTAATTAAGGAGAGGGTCATTAATGAATATTG
>NZ_JAOQJC010000084.1 GCF_025567625.1 Paenibacillus sp. J5C2022
AGAGGGCGGAGTTTGTACGAAAAATCGTACAAATCGCAGCGGAAAGGGCCTAAGGAGGCGTGGTTTGTACGAAAAATCGTACAAAGTGCATCACGCGAGGCTTCAGCCGCCGGGAGTTGTACGAAAAATCGTACAAAGTGCATCAAGCAAGGCCTCAGCCGCCGGGAGTTGTACGAAAAATCGTACAAAGTGCATCAAGCAAGGCCTCAGCCGCCGGGAGTTGTACGAAAAATCGTACAAATCGCAGCGGAAAGGGCCTAAGGAGGCGTGGTTTGTACGAAAAATCGTACAAAGTGCATCAAGCAAGGCCTCAGCCGCCGGGAGTTGTACGAAAAATCGTACAAAGTGCATCAAGCAAGGCCTCAGCCGCCGGGAGTTGTAAGAAAAATCGTACAAATCGCAGCGGAAAGGGCCCAAGGAGGTGAGGTTTGTACGAAAAATCGTACAAAGTGCATCAAGCAAGGCCCCAGAGGGCGGAGTTTGTACGAAAAATCGTACAAAATGCATCATGCAAGGCCTCAGCCATCGGAAGTTGTACGAAAAATCGTACAAAGTGCATCAAGCAAGGCCTCAGCCGCCGGGAGTTGTACGAAAAATCGTACAAATCGCAGCGGAAGAGGCGAGAGGAGTCCAGATAGCCCCGCCAATTGTGCTTCGCTCCATCCCGTCAGCAGTACCCCGCCTCGACAGCCAAAGTTCAGCACCTCACATCTTAGAGCAAGTCCTTGACGATCTGCTCCAGCACCCAAGTCTCGCGTACAATGGACAGGCCCATGGAAGCTTCTTTCGCAGCGATGACTTCCCGGTTATGCGCGATGGCTTCGTGAATATTGATCCACACGGCGCTCATGCCGTTCGCAACTTCATAGTCCTCCAGATCGGCTTCTCCAAGCTGCTCGTCCGTATCGCAAATATAGAAATAGGACAGCATATGGATGAGATCATACTCCGGCTTATAATGGGGTCTGTACTCGTCGATGTAGCCATATTCGGAAAGTATGCGAATATTGACGGCACCCGTTTCCTCCCGTATTTCCCGCTTTAATCCTTCGACAGTGTCCTCATTACGATCAATCCCGCCTCCTGGAAAGCTGTAATCGTTATAACGTTTCGTATAAAGCAGCAGAATGTCTGAGCCGCGCATAATGATGCCTCTTGCCGCTGTCCGTTCATAAGCTGCGCCTTCCAACGAGCTCAAGCTGTCATGAATGAATGTGCGCAATTGTTTCAGAATGAAAACCTCTTTCCTTTAGTAATAGTGGTTGTTGAGAAAGTACGCATTGGCATATTACTATAAAAATTATTGCCCGCAAAGTCCAGTTGGCAAACGGTATAATAGTTGAGAGGCATTTTATAGTAAAGAAAAGGACAGAATTGGGGGATCTCGGAGTGAATCGGATTGTCGCATACAAGGAACATGATTTTGAGCGGCTGGTCGATATTTGGCATCGGGCGGTGCAGGCTACTCATTTTTTTCTGACAGAGGAGGACATCGCATTCTATCACGAAATAGTGCGGGAGAACGCCTTGCAGGCGGTGGAGATATGGGTGGAGACATGGGTGGAGACGGATGAGCATGGATCGCCGGTCGGCTTCATCGGACTCGATGGAAATAAGATCGAGATGCTGTTCGTCGACCCGGATTATCATGGACAGGGTGTCGGCACCCGACTAATCCGCCATGCGGAGAAGCTGAAGGGGAGTCAATTGAAGGTGGATGTGAATGAGCAAAATGAAGGCGCCCGGGCTTTCTATACTGCCTGCGGCTTCCGGCAGGTAGGGAGATCTGAGCTGGACGGATCAGGGCGTCCGTTCCCGCTGCTTCATCTGGAGCGGCATGTTGCGCTTAAATGAGCTTCCGTGAGCCGACGAGGTGGGCAGTCTGACAACTATTGCAAGTTGCAAGTGATGCTTTTTCCTATGTGCGCGACTGGTTTTTCCTTCTGTAATTAGGAAGGGGGGAAATAGTGACGAACGGGCTGGGCGAGAGTTGAAGGCCTGAAGTTGACAGAGAGATAAAAACATTTTATTATACCTATAGGGGTATCGGAAATGTGAGATAGAAATGATTCGAATTGTAAGGTAGAAATGATTCGAATCGTGAGGTAGAGGTGTAGATGCTCTGATGAAGTAGTGGTCTTGCGGCAGATGCGCCTTATTTTTTTCTCGCATTTATACCCCATGAGGTATGTAGGATCGATATTCAATTTATCTATAGAAGGAGATGACAGGGATGGCAGGGAAATATGCGAAGGAAGCAACACCAAAGCAGGTACAGGACAGATTGGATCAGGGAGAACAGTTGTACATGCTTGATGTGCGAGAAGAGGAAGAGTGGCATGGGGGCCATATTGCCGGCGCGAACCATATTCCTCTCGGTCAACTGGGCCAAAGGATGACGGAGCTGAATGCCGACCGCGAGCTGATCGTCATCTGCAGAAGCGGCAACAGAAGCGGGCTGGCTTGCGAGCTGCTGGAGGCGAACGGATTCAATGTCGTGAACATGGCTGGCGGCATGCTGGAATGGGCGGGGCCTGTCACATACGGGCAATGAATGATAAGATGGAGGCGGTGAACAGGAAATGAATACGTGGATGTATGCGATTATTGCCGTTTTGGCGGCGTGGCTGCTCTATAAACAGTTCGCGCCGGTGAAGGGACTCCGCAATTTGAATGCTGAAGCATTCAAGGAAGAGAGTTCGGTAGGCCGGATTATCGATGTGCGAGAGGTAGGGGAGTACCGACAGGGGTATATACCGGGGGCAGTCAATATGCCCCTCAGCAGCCTCCACAGCAGAGTCGGCGAAATACCTAATGGAAGCAAGCTGTACCTGTACTGCCGCAGCGGCATGAGAAGCAAGCAGGCAGGCAAGCTGTTGGCCCGGCATGGCTTTCAGGTGGCACATTTGAACGGTGGAATTATGGCATGGAACGGTCCGTTGAAGAAATAATATCAGTAAGTTGATTGCGGGAGGAGAAGTTCATATGAGCAAAAAGATCATTATCGTCGGCGGGGTAGCGGGAGGAGCATCGGCGGCTGCGCGGCTGCGCAGACTGGACGAGTCGGCCGAAATCATTATGCTGGAGCGCGGGGAATTCGTCTCATTCGCCAATTGCGGATTGCCTTACTATATCGGCGGCACTATTCAGGAGCGCTCCAAGCTGCTGGTACAGACGCCGGAAAATTTGAAGGCCAGATTCCGGATCGATGTGCGCACATTCAGCGAAGCGGTCTCCATCGATCCTGAGCGCAAGGTCATCAAGATCGAGAGCAGAGATCGCGGCGCATATGAGGAAAGCTACGACGATCTGATTCTGTCTCCAGGGGCCAAGCCGATAAGGCCTTCAATTCCGGGCATAGATAGTCCATCCATCCATACGCTGCGAAATATTGCGGATACGGATCGGATCAAGGAGCTGGTGGATCGTGAAGCTACCCGCAGCGCTGTTGTCGTCGGCGGGGGCTACATAGGCGTGGAAATGGCGGAAAACCTTCGGGAGAGAGGTCTTGATGTGACGCTCGTCGAAGCGGCTCCGCATATATTGGCGCCATTCGACTCGGAGATGGTCGTGCTTGCGGAGAAGGAACTGGAGGAGCACGGCGTGCAACTGCGGCTGAACAGCCCTGTACAGGCGTTCCGGATCGCGGAGGATGGCATAGGCACAGTGGTTGAGCTTGGGGACGGAGAAGCTGTTACGGCGGATATGGTTATTTTGGCGATTGGCGTCATGCCGGATACGGGCTTTCTGCAGGGAAGCGGAATCCAGCTGGGGGCAAGAGGCCATATCATTGTGAATGAGCATATGGAGACGAACCGGCCGAGCATCTATGCGGTAGGCGATGCGGTGGAGACGACGGATTTCATTCATGGCGGCAAGACGGCTGTGCCGCTGGCGGGCCCGGCGAACAAGCAGGGAAGAATTGCGGCTGACCGCATATGCGGCTTGGACAGCAGCTACAAGGGGACGCAAGGAACCGCGATTATAAAAGTATTCGGCTTGACAGGCGCTAGCACAGGCAGCAACGAACGAACATTGAATAAGCTGGGTGTTCCGTATCACGCCATCTATGTGCATCCTGTCTCCCATGCGGGTTATTATCCCGGAGCCAAGCCGATGTCGCTGAAGCTGTTGTTCGATGAGAAGGGCCGTGTGCTGGGCGCACAGGCTTTTGGCGAGGAAGGCGTAGACAAGCGAATCGATGTGATCGCCACCGTTATTCGTCTGGGCGGAACAGTCTATGACCTGACGGAGCTGGAGCTGAGCTATGCGCCCCCGTATTCCTCGGCGAAGGACCCTGTGAATATGGCCGGCTATTTGGCGGAAAATGTGCTGGAAGGCCGTCTGAATGTGTTCACAGTCAATGAACTGGACGGTGTAGATTCGGAATCTGTACAGCTGCTGGATGTGCGGACTGTGGCGGAATACGGCAGAGGCCATCTGGAAGGGGCATTGAACATTCCGGTGGATGATCTGCGCGAGCGTCTTCACGAGCTGGACCGGAACAAAGAGGTGTATGCCTACTGCGAAGTCGGCTTGCGCGGCTACATTGCTTCGCGTATTCTGTCACAGCACGGCTTCCGGGTGAGGAATCTGACCGGCGGTCACAAGTCTTGCCGAATCGCGAGCTTTACTCCCTCTCTGAAGAAATAGGCGGGTGAGGCGCGTCTCAGGAATAAACTGGGGGCGTGCGAGCTGAATTAGTGCATGTGGCATACACTGAAGGTCTGAAATGATGAATACACGACTAATTAGCGTATGCCGCATACACTGGAGCTCTGAAATGATGCGTGCGAGCTGAATTAGTGCAT
>NZ_JAOQJC010000085.1 GCF_025567625.1 Paenibacillus sp. J5C2022
ACACGAAACTGAACAAATACATCACCATAATGCCAAGCGTCGCTGCAGCCATTTTTTCGCTTCGGTGCATTTTTATTTTTATACCCCTACAGGGTACATATTGAACAGACTCTATAAGTAGTAATATTTATTGATTCCGAAGTGCTTGGGATTTTAGCTTTCGTACCATTTATGTACCAAAAATTCTATACTATGGGTTCCAATTGTATTCTTACCATAGTATAAAAATCAAAAAAATTCGAAAATAATGCTACCTTTTCTTGATCTACGGTGTCTATATCTATGAGTAAGGATATTTATAGAATTTCACTCACTATATTCCTTACTTTTAAACAAACATCAAGAAACCACATAAGTATAAACGTTAAATCATTTGTACATGAAGGGGGGGGATAAATTTCATAACATCCTATAGTAATTATTCAATCTACTATGAACGTAAGAAGCGATGAACAAGAAAGAACATGCATGAGACTGGTAAATGTAAAAAAACTTGGCCCCGAACACGCAAACCTTCTCGGAAAATACTGCTAATATTTTCGATGAATTTTCTTTTTTGTTCTGTATTTCAAACTAGGGATGTACTATAACTAAGAATGGATGCAAAGCCGAGACTATACGAAAAGGAGTCTAAACAATAGTGAAAAAAATTGTTACAATCGCTTTATGTTTTTCGTTGATGATGTTGACTGTTAGTACTACTTCATTTGCCTCAGAAAAAAACAACAGCGTAAATGGCATTTCTCTTAATAAAAATGATGCTATAAACTTTATAGCATCCGGGGCTTCAAACAGTTTGTTCAACTTCCAACGCATTACAAATTTATCCTTAACCAATTCAATGGTAACAAGCGACATGATAGAAATGAATGGGCACATCGAGCAGGATAAAGAAGTCACACCGTTTGTGTTGAAAGGGAACTTGCTCATTGGAAGCCAACAATCACATGGTATAAACACATTTGTGGGTAAACTAGAAGATTCATTGAATAATTTTGAGGTTCTTTATTTTTACATTAAAAACGATGAAAGACGCACCGGGTATATTTTCAACGATGAACTAAAAGAAGAAAAGATGTTTGCGTTATACTTGAAAAATAATCATACAAACGAAATTATCTTTTTTGAGGATCGACTTGATACTTTGAACATCGATACTAGTAATATTCACGCATCTCAGAAAGCAAGTCCTAAAGATGATTTATTGTGGATTTCAAAAGTGCTTCCTTCTAACTTAAAAAAATAACCCCAAATAACAACAACGGCACTAGGTTCGTGGCAAAGTGATCTGTATACCAACACATACACAGCTTATGGTAAAATTTTCGCAGAAAATGCATTAGCACAAGTACAAGTTCAGGCATCTGATGTGGACGATTCTTTAGGAAGACACTATTCCAGATTAAGATTAATTGAAACACTATACATTGATGGAATTCCAGATTCCAGTCTCGGCACATTATTCGCAATTGGTATGCCAGATAATATGTTTCAATCTCAACATGAAATATATAACGAAATGTTGCTTGGAGATAATTCTCAATCAGTCGGCCAATTTTGGTCAGGGTCCTACTATCAAAATGGAGGATTTGATACAAAATTTGAAGCTAAGTTAGGTTATTCAACTAGCATTGCGAAAGTTATTAATTTTGGAGTTAGTCTAACGTATGTTGATCAAAAAAAAGGAGCGACAAATTACTACACTCCTCCCGCCGTAACTCGTGTTGCTGGATTAAAAATCAATAAATCTAAGAAGGTAACTTTAAAAGATGATGAACAATATTTAGCTGTAAATGTTGACGTTTTAAAAGTACCTTCAGGTTATTCTGATTCGAATTTCACTGGAAATACAACATTGAAGAGTATATGGAAGTTTGATTTTTATCATGATCTTGACTTACAGGAGTACATTGATGATGCAATTGTGAGTCTCAATTACAATGTTCAGTCATAAATTTTCTGGATATATATAAAGTATGTCCGATGAAACAAATTATTTATTTTCATCGGACATATCATTTAGGGCGTGTCTGAGAACTCTGAGGACAGCAAATTTTGCCGAATTTTCGTTCCATGCAAGGCGCGTTTGTGAAGGCGTACCCGGGGTACGTCAAGCAAACGGAACGAAGCAGGGGGCGGAAAGGCGGTGAAAGGTGCCACTGAGCGGGTTTTCAGACACGCCCTAGTTTAATTGAAAAAATATAAGGAATAGAACTCGATTTTTTACATGAAAGGAGGATGGTTAACATGAAAAATAAAGCCCTCGTTATTTCAGCTGCATTCATAGCCCTCATACTGATTGGAGGATTATCTTACAAAGTAATCGATTTAACATCTATTCAATATCAGAATGATCAAATGATATTGAAAAACACCCTTGGAAAAGGGATTTATCACTACATTTTGCTTGGAGAAAATTATTTAGAGGCAGAACCGCATGAGCGTTTTGACATCCTATATGACCTTTCCAACAATCTCTATGGGGCATACTCGATAGCAAGCGCCCTTATATCAAAGGATGAATCGATCGAGATGTTTTATTATGCTCTAATCACGCATACAGACCAACTCACTAGGTTAAATCAGACACCTCAAGCAAACTCAGAAGATCTAATGAAATCCAATGGAGAACTGAAACAAATATTGATTGGGTTAAAGCAATTCAGATCTAACTACGAGAATCAAAATTATGAACAACTGAAGAACGATCAACTGATTGAAGCCTGGCACAACTTCATCAGTAAACTCTTTGGACAATACCATGACAATAGCATATTGATAGAATATCAAAAATGGTACCCTCAGATTTCCAACAGATTATAATGCTCCCATAGACTGAGACACAGAGACCTGATTAAGTACTAATAAAGCCATGGAGAAGCGAAACCTATATACTGCAGAATTTAAAATCAAAATCTTGCTGGAGGCGCTAGGAGCAGACCGTCAATGCAATTGCATCCAAATACGAACTGAACCTAGTGATGATTAGCCGGTGGAAGCCAAGTTCTTGGAGCGTACTTCAACGCTCTTCGAAAAAAGGCATTTGAAGCGTAAGTGTCGAGTCCAGCACATCTAGAACTGCAAAAACCTCCAGCAGAGGTTTCACCGTCTGCAGCTACACCT
>NZ_JAOQJC010000086.1 GCF_025567625.1 Paenibacillus sp. J5C2022
TGTTGCCGCTAGAAGATAACGTCCAATAGCTGGCTGGATTGCCTGTCCGGGAATTGCTGAATATAATGACCATATCATAGAAAAGGAAAAGGATGCCTCCCATGTATGTGGGCCTGCTGGAACAGGCTCACGGGATGCATCCCCCAAAACAACATGGTCATTGTATCAAATTATGAGCTGGATGAGAAGTCACCCGGTGTTTTTCGTTAGATGTGCAGAAGTGGTTCCTTCTCCTTGTTGCGGAGAAAAGATGCATGTCATTGGTAGCCGCAAGCGAAAACTCGTAAATGGAAGCGGAGAGCACCGCTTGCTCGTCATCCGCCGAATGCGCTGTTGCCAGTGTCGCAAGATACACCATGAGCTTCCAGATTGCGTGGTGCCCTTTAAGCGGTACGAATCCGAATGCCTAGAGCATGTCGTTTCGCAATCGGAGGCGGCATCCACGGTAGCTGCGGACGACGCGACTCTGCGTCGTTGGAAGCACTGGTTCCGGGAACAGTCCACGTACCTGCTTGGCGCTCTAAGATCTATCGCCATTCGCTTTCATCAGGACCCTGTGGAGAAGTCGTCCGCTCCTTCGCAGACTGCACATCAAGCTTATGGACACATTGTCGGGGACGCCCCCGGCTGGCTGGCGCGAATTGTCCGCCCGGTCGTCAATTTAAATTTGTGGGTACATACCCGTTCTGCATTCTTGTCCGGCTAGGTGCTGCGGTAGACTCATTTCGAAGTCTACTAAGCGAGGTGCAGAAGAAATGAAAGATCAAAAGAAAGCCGAATCCATTGCCTCTGAGCGAGTGCAGCTGTTGTCTCCGCTTCTTGCAGAAGGGCTCGACCCGGCCAAAGCCCGAGAGATCAAACGGCGGATCTGCGAGCAGACCGGACTATCCGAGCGAACGCTACGCCGGTATCTAGCAAAGTACCGCGAGGAAGGATTCGGCGGTTTGAAGCCTAAGGGCAAAGGGCGCAAGCCATTCGGGGCGACCATTCCGCAGGAAGTGCTGGAGCAAGCCATTTTGCTGCGTCGCGAAGTCCCCAGTCGGAGCGTGGCGCAGCTCATTCAAATTCTCGAGTGGGAAGATCGCATACAGCCTGGCGAAATCAAGCGCAGCACCCTGCAGGAGCTGCTGGCTCAGCGAGGTTACAGCACACGCCATATGCGTATGTACGCCGAATCCGGTGTTGCCGCAAGACGCTTCCAGCAGCGCCATCGTAATCGTCTGTGGCACTCCGATCTCAAGTACGGCCCCTACCTACCCATTGGTCCGAATGGCACCATGAAGCAAGTGTTCCTTGTGACGTTCATCGACGACGCGACACGGTTCGTGCTGCACGGCGCGTTCTACCCGGTCATGGACAAGACCATCGTCGAGGACTGCTTTCGTCATGCCATACAGAAGTTCGGCGTGCCCGAATCAGTCTACTTCGACAATGGTAAGCAATATCGAACCAAATGGATGACGCGCGCCTGCTCGAAACTAGGTATTCGGCTACTGTTTGCGAAGCCATATTCGCCGGAGGCTACCGGCAAGGTCGAACGCTTCAACCGCGTGGTTGACGCATTCCTGAGCGAGGCAGCACTAGAGAAGCCAAAGACGCTTGAGCGGCTCAACGAACTGTTTCAGGTGTGGCTGTCAGAGTGCTATCAGAACAAGTCACATTCTGCACTTGAGAATAAGCGGAGTCCAGAAACGGCCTACCGTAGCGATAAGAAAGCCCTCCGGTTCGTAGACCCGGACGAGCTTACGAATGCCTTCCTGCACTGCGAAACGCGCAAGGTCGACAAGTCTGGTTGCATCAGTTTCATGGACCGTAAATACGAGGTTGGCCTGCCGTTCATCGGCTGTACGGTCGATGTCGTATTCGATCCGTCGGACATCTCGGAGCTATCCATTGAGTATGCAGGGCATGCGCCTTGGCGTGTGCGAGAACTCGTCATTGGCGAACGTGCAGGCAAGCGGCCTCCGCTACCCGAGCATTTTGGTCCATTACCGGCCGATGCCTCAAGACTCTTGGCGGCAGCAGCAGAGCAAAACCGAGATCGCAAGGTGCAGCAGGCACCAGCCGTAGCCTACCGCAGGGTGAGTAAGGAGGACGGCCATGTTTGAGTCCTTCTACAGCCTGGGACATTCGCCATTCTCGCGAGATGTGCCGACAAACGAGCTATACGAGTCGGTTATTCTGGAGGAGACGTTAGGGCGACTCGAGTACGCTGCTCAGCGTCAGTGGTTCGCGGTCGTCACGGGAGATTGCGGTACAGGCAAGACAACGACGATTCGCCGTTTCACCGAGGTGCTTGACCCCGCCAAGTACAAGGTGCTCTACTTGTCGGAATCCAAGCTGACGCCGAGGCATTTCTACAAAGGGCTGCTCGAGCAGCTTGGCTGTGAGTCGAAATTCTACCGTGGCGATGCCAAGCGGCAACTCCATCGCGAGATTGCGCTCATGCGGGGCATTCACCAGTTGCAACCCGTGGTCGTCGTCGACGAGGCACATCTGCTAGATCGTGAGATGTTGGAGGAAGTTCGTTTCCTGCTCAACTTTAAGATGGATGCTCAGAGTCCCATGGCACTTATCTTGGTCGGGCAGAGTGAACTCTGGGATCGCCTGAACCTTCAGGCGTATGCAGCCATTCGGCAGCGTATCGACCTGCAGTGTAAGCTCCCGCATTATGATCGTGCTCAGACCGGTGATTACATTCGTCGCCATATGACGTTCGCCGGAGCGGAGCATGACATCTTCACGGACAGCGCGATCGACGACATCTACCGGTTCTCCAGCGGAGCTGCTCGGTTAGTCAACAAAGTTTGCACGCACGCTCTCATCTACGGCTCACAGAACAAACATCGGATCATCGATGATCATATGATTAAGCGTGTCATACAGGGAGAATTATCTTGATTCTCCCTTTCTCTTCATCTAGCGCGGACAGCTTATCCGTCACCAGCGGGACAACTTACGCCGTCAATCGGCGGACATTATGGTTTAGCAGTAACA
>NZ_JAOQJC010000087.1 GCF_025567625.1 Paenibacillus sp. J5C2022
ATACGCTTCATTCCCATTCGTACCCAGGCTGACAACGGGAGCGCCGTTATCCAACCGGAAGCGATTCGATCCGGCAGCCACATCATTGCCGACTTCATCAGAGGCGCGGATATGCAAATACCAGTCGCCGTTCACGCCACTGTGCGACAAAATGTCTCCGCTTGAGAAGCTTGCCCATCCGGCGCTGTCGTCCGGGGTGCCGGAAGTTTGTGTCCATACATATTGCAAGCTGTCCGAATCGACGCCGCTCTCGCTGTCGCTGACGGTAACGGCCGTCGAAGCCGTTGTCGCATAGCTCTCATTCCCGTTAGTGCCAAAGCTGACAATGGGAACGCCGTTATCCAACCGGAAGCGATTCGATCCGGCAGCCACAACATTGCCAACTTCATCAGAGGCCCGGATATGCAAATACCAGTCGCCGTTTGCACCACTGTGCGACAAAGTGTCCCCGCTTGAGAAACCGCTCCATGCTGCACCGCCGTCAGGCGTACTTGGGCTTTCCGTCCACACAGCCTGCAGGCTGTCCGGATCGACGCCGCTCTCGCCGTCGCTGACGGCAACGGTCGTCGAAGCGGTTATCGCATACGTTTCATTCCCGTTCATGCCCAAACTGACGGCGGGAGCTGTTGCGTCCTTCATAATGGTTATAGTGTATGACTTTCCTGCCGACAAGTACGGCTCCACATGTGCCTGAATGACGGTGGAATCTCCTGTCAACGGCACACTAACCGCAGAAGCGCTCGTTTCATACGCCCCGTTGATGAACAGTTCAGCATGCACGGGGTCCGCAAGCGTCGCCGTCACATTAACATCAGTGGCCACAGAACCCACATAGGCCGTATAACTGGTCACGTCCGGAACGAAGGAAGGGCTCATCGCAGCTCCATCTAAAGTAAGACCACTTAAATCCGCATTGTTCGGAATGTTCCCCTGACCTGCATCATTTCGATTCCATGCCACGACAGTGCCGTCCGACTTCAAAGCCAGATTATGATAAATACCAGTTGAGATCGCCACCACGCCACTCTTCGCCAACGTCGGAACGCTCGTCTGACCGGCATAGTTATTTCCCCATGCAACCACACCTCCATCTGCCTTCAACGCAGTGGAATGATAGTACCCGGCAGTAATGGCCACTATGCCGCTTTGCGCTTCAGCAGGGACAGTCGCCTGCCCATAGTTGTCGCTTCCCCATGCCACCACGCTGCCGTCCGATTTCAACGCCAATGCATGATAGCCTCCACCGGCAATTGCGATAACTCCGCTCTGGGCTTCAATCGGGATGGTTCTCATCGCAAAGTTTTCACCCCCCCATGCCACCACACTTCCGTTCGACTTTAATGCCATGGAAAAGTTGGCTCCGGCAGCAATCGACACTACGTCGCTTTTCGCTTCAGTCGGGACGCTCGACTGACCCCAGTAATTATATCCCCATGCCACCACGCCGCCATCCGACTTTAACGCCAAGGAATGATTCTGTCCGGCTGCAATTGACATGACATTGCTGCCAGCTTCAACAGGGACGCTTGCTTGACCCTTTCCATCATCTCCCCACGCTATTACGCTACCGTTAGACTTTAATGCCAAGGAATGAGTGCCTCCAGCTGCAATCGACAGTACACCGCTGCCTGCTTCGGTCGGGACGCTCGTCTGACCTTCATCATTTTGTCCCCATGCTGCTACACCGCCATCCGACTTCAACGCCAGGGAGTGATAGCCTCCAGCTGCAATTCCGCTGCCTTTCACAGGTTTCGATAATTCTGCCGGGACGTTCTGTTGACCGAAAGCATTGCTTCCCCACATCACTACACTGCCGTCTGCCTTTAACGCCAGGGCATGACTGTACCCGCCGGCAACTGCTACTACGCCACTTTGCGCTTCGATGGGGATATTCTTCTGTCCATTAACATTGTCTCCCCACACAACGACGGAGCCGTTCGCCTTTAACGCCATGGAAAAATGACGTCCTGCTTCAATCGACACAATCCCAGTTTGCGCATTGGCCGGGACGTTCACTTGACCATCGAAATTGTCTCCCCAAGCGACAACGGAGCCATCTGTCTTTAATGCCAGAACATGATCTCGTCCGCTCGCAATGGCCGATACCCCGCTTTGCGCTTCGATGGGGATATTCTTCTGTCCATCAACATTGTCTCCCCACACGACGACGGAGCCGTCCGCCTTTAACGCCAGGGAATGACCGTATCCGGCTGCAATCGCCACAACCCCGCTTTGCGCATCGGCGGGAACAATCGATTGCCCCCAGAAGTTATAGCCCCAAGCGATAACGGAGCCGTCCGCCTTCAAAGCCAGTGAATGGTTGCCTCCGCCCGCAATCGCCACTACGCCGCTCTGCGCCTCTGTCGGAACATTCACTTGACCGCAATTGTTATCTCCCCAAGCAACGACGGAGCCCCCCGCCTTGAGTGCCATGGAGTGGTTGCCTCCCGCCGCAATCGCGATGACGCCACTCTGAGCCTCGGTCGGCACATCCGTTTGACCGACATTGTTACGCCCCCAAGCGACAACTGAGCCGTCCGCCTTTAACGCCAAGGAATGTCTTTCTCCACTCGCAATGGACACCACACTTTGTGAACCGGCTCCTGATTGTGCCGCTGCTGCGGTATGCTGCCATCCGGGCAGTTCGATCACGCTTATGAATAGAACAAGGACCAAGATAATGGATACTCTACTATGAAACCTACTTTTCACCTTTCGCGCTCCTCTTCCTCTTCATTTCATAGCTATTTATAAGACTCTTAATGAAGATAAGCTATGATGCTTGCCTATTCTCGCATATTTGTTCCTATGCAATCTTAAAGGTTTCTTAAAGCTTTTATCCCCATAATTGTTATCGAATCCCATATCCATTCGTGATATTGTACATATATGCATTGAAGACGGACCTTCCCAGGTCCGTCTTCTCTCATGCTTGTCTCTTTATTTAGCTCTGGATGAAGCGCAAATCCCTCAACAAGCGTGCCAGCATT
>NZ_JAOQJC010000088.1 GCF_025567625.1 Paenibacillus sp. J5C2022
AAAAGTATATTCCTTTTTCTCTTAATTTCAGTAACTTATCAGTTGGTATGCATTTTTCCAAATCACCATTCTCTACATTCATATTCTCACTATCAATATATACAACAAAATCATCTGTAATATTATTGAATATTTCTTTCCATTCATATTCATTCAATTTCATTGAAACTTTATTCATAACATCTATACATTGCTTCCACCATTCGCCATAGTACTCATTTGGATCATACATATTTATTAATCTCTTCTCTTTCTCTTTTAAATGAGTCACTTCCAAATCATTTTGATATTTATATGGTTGTTCCCCAGAACTCCAAGCCATATGTATTCCACCTTCTTCAAAATTAGCTTCTCTAACATCCTCGAAACCAATTTGAATTAACCCTACTAGTGGATCATAATCACTCCTGTAAATTGCTACAAAACATACTTTCTTGTCATCAGGGATTTTAATTTTCTTAACTGCATTAGGGATTAGTACTAATAGGTCTTCAATTATTTCTTGTTTTAATTCATTTTCTTCAACCATGAATTTTTAGCTCCTTGTCCTTTATATATTTCCTTACAAATAGCGTATTTCGGATAATGTTCTTGTATTCACGAAACCTTACTGCCTTAAACGACCGAAGGGAGTAGCCGCGACGTGATTAGGCAGTGCGGAGTTGTCCGGTTGAATTGGCTTCGCTGTTACTGAGCAACATCTTCGGAACCACTTCTTCCTACTCGGCCGGACCAAGGAGCGACAGCGACGCTTCGGTAATACGATATTATAAGATGTTGATGCCTTTTTCGAGATATCTTTACTATTCAATTATCTCCCTTTAACTCAATCAAATGAATTACAACTCGTTATTTCTCCCAAAGCTCGACCAGTCGACCTTCAGGATCTTTAATCCAAATAAACTTTCCAAATTCACTAATCTCTTTTTTCTTTGCAAGAGGTACTCCAATATGTTCGAGATGCTTAATAGTCTCGTCTAGATTATGTACTTGGAAATTCAACATCACTTGTTGTGCTGTTGGAAAATAACTGTCATCCTCGGTAAAGAAGGAAAAGATAGTTTCATTTCCTAAGTGAGGTTTTATCACCGTCCCATTCCAATTTTCTATTTCAATCTTCAACACTTCACTGTACCATTTTTTTATAACTTCAAGATCCTTAGTTCTCCAAAATATTCCTCCGAAACCTTTTATCATCGTATCCAACTACTTTCTATCATCAAATTTTTAGCATCCCATTACATTAGATATTCGAGATTTGAAATTAAGTTCCTTTTTCAACTATAATGCCACTGTCAGTTAGTTTTTCTATGAGGAATTGGTTCTAGTTTTTGCGCCGATTTCTAATAACGTCCCTTGCATTCACGAACCCTCACTGGCTTCAGTGACCGGAGGGAGCCATCTTCGATGTGCAAACACTACTTTGAATCACCTCTGGGACGGAGGGCCAATGCTTAAATACGGTGTTAGGCGATGGAATTGGCATCCTCGAAATACTAGAAATTAGACTCTGGCCATTCTTCAACAATAAACGACTTTGTATATTTCAAACCAAAATATTTGTATTTTACAATCACTTTGTCGATCGGTTCAATTTCATTTATTCTTATTCCAAAATGTATTGGGGAATCCTTTTTATTCATTTTTAGTTTCTTTTCATTAGGGCTTAGATCAGGGCTTATTTTTTCTTTATTTATTTCAAGAAATTTAATATTAGGATCCTCATCTAGTCCTGAACCTCCCACTAAGTGAGCTGTGTAACTAACCCCTAATTCGACTTTTACTGGATTCTTATTGTCATTAACAAACACATCTATTAATTCTACATTGGAAATCCCTTTGTTAATAACCTCTAAAATTAGTGTCTTACCATTGTCTTCTTGAGTGATACCATTCACTTTAATTGGGTTCTGATTTAACGATATAATGATAAGGACCAGTACTATGATAAGGATAATTATGCTTAAAAGCAGTGGAATTTTCATTCTTGATATCATTTTTGTCACTCCTAAGAGTTACTTCAAAAAAATAGCTTATTTCGCTGGTTCTTTCACCTAATAGCTTAAGCAGCGAATCTGGTCAAGCACTAACCGGATTGCCGGGTAGTTCCATCACTTTGCCTAGTAAGGTGTTCGGCTGAATAATTCCCTGCTATGAATCCACTTCTTCTGAATTTACTTCTTATCGCTTCGGCCGGACCAAGGAGCGATAGCAATGTAGTGTGAGTGTATTATCTCGGAAGGTGCTTTGAGGTACCCAGATGTTTCATGCTTATTATATGTTGTAATTATGTTTCGCTACGAATTCTTCAATAATTACAATATGGCTCTTCACTATTTTTTCTGGAAGATTATTCAAACTGAAAAATCTAAAGTCCAAAGATTCTGATTTATCAACCACTAACTCACCCTTGTAATCATTTGAATAATAAGCGACAGTAACCGTATAAAACTCATCGCCATTAGGTGCCTTGATAAAATTTTCAGGTCCCGAATAAACGTTTATTAAGTGTAATTCCCCTATTATTAGTTGAGTTTCTTCGAGCAGTTCCCTTCTTGCCGTTATCTCAGTAGATTCTTCTAATTCCATTAACCCTCCTGGAATTGCCCAATATTCTTTAGGATGTTTCCTTTGTTGTAATAATATAT
>NZ_JAOQJC010000089.1 GCF_025567625.1 Paenibacillus sp. J5C2022
CTTTGTACGAAAAATCGTACAAAGACGCTATTTTCGCGTACCATCCGGCCTCCTTTGTACGAAAAATCGTACAAAGGCGCTATTTTCTCGCTCCATCAGGCCTCCTTTGTACGAAAAATCGTACAAAGGCGCTGTTTTCTCGCTCCATCAGGCCTCCTTTGTACGAAAAATCGTACAAAGGCGCTGTTTTCTCGCTCCATCAGGCCTCCTTTGTACGAAAAATCGTACAAAGACGCTATTTTCTCGCTCCATCAGGCCTCCTTTGTACGAAAAATCGTACAAAGGCTAGCCTTTCGCGCACCGTCCGGACACCCTTGTACGAAAAATCGTACAAAGGCGAACCTTTCACGCGCGCATCCGACTCTTTTGTACGAAAGTCCGTATACAATGTGATCACATAGGGAGGGATGTGAGCAATCACGATTAATCGCCAGCATTCACACGATCGCCGGCCGTTTAACAAACGTTAATCAACGACTTCTAACTAGAAGTGTATAACATATTTACTTTTTGATTATGAGTGGGAGGCACAATGCCATGTCGAACGAGCAAAAAGAACGATTCAAAGGTGTGATCGTAGCCATGAACTCCTGCTACGATGCCCATGGGGAAGTCAATACGGAGGCAGCGAAAGCGCTGGCCCGCTTCTTGATTAGCAAAGGTGTCAATGGACTATACGTAGGAGGCAGCACGGGGGAAGGCCTGCTGCAAAGTATCGAAGAACGTCAGGCCATTCTGGAGGCGGTCATCGAAGCAGTCGGCGGAGCCGCTAGCGTAATCGCGCATGTTGGCGCGCTGAATACGCGGGACAGCATCAAGCTGGCGATTCATGCGGAATCGGCTGGAGCGGATGCGCTGTCGGCGGTCGCTCCTTTCTACTACGGATATAACCCCGATAGCGTCGGCAAGCACTGGTCCAGCATCGCAGACAGCACCTCCCTGCCATTCATCATTTATCATATACCATCGACGACGGGATTCAGTCTGACGACGAATCTGCTGCGCGAGTTGAAGCGCAATCCGAAGATCATTGGCGTGAAAACTACCTCTCCCAGCAGTTATGAGCTGCAGCAGTTCAAAACGGTCGGAGGCGAGGATTTCCTGCTGTTCAACGGTCCCGATGAACAGTATCTGGCCGGAAGAATAATGGGGGCCGATGCCGCCATAGGCGGCACTTACGGCATTATGCCCGAGCTGTTCGTGAGGCTGGAGGAGCTGTACGCTTCCGGACAGCTTGAACAAGCCCGCAACTTGCAATTCCGCATTAACGATATCATTACCGATTTGTTGCAGTTGCCCATCTACGCCGCATTAAAGGAGCTAGTGAGACGCCGCGGCATCGATTGCGGCGAGGTAAGGGCGCCATTGCCTACGTTAAATCAAGAGCATATGCCGCTAGTGGAAGCCGTCTATGAGAAAGTCATGTCTGCTATTGCACAGCTAACACCTGCTCATCCGCGCACATAATCCGATCTACAGAATCAGCCAGGCAATGAAATGGGGACAAGCGGTGCATAAATCAAGCATCTGAATCCCCCATTTCATTGCCAGCTCCACCCGCCTCCCTCTCCTCTGCAGCCCTCAGCTAATTACTTTCATCTCTTCGTCCTATGTATCATGCCATGATGCTAATCAGCCCAATACAGATCTTCAGCCAGACGTTAGAATCCCGTTTTAAACGGCGAGTAGATTCATTTAATCACGGTGATAATCATATAAAATTGAACTACAGCTGATAAACGGATCAATGAACAGGTTAATCGTATTACTGGATCGAATTGAGAGAAAGACATTAGCAGATAGCTTGCAGCCTTAAAATTAGTGCCACTCCAAAAATTCAAGCCGATTTCCAAACGGGTCATTTAAATAGAAGCGTGTTACACCTTCATCAGAACGTGCATCGTCATCAATCACTTGGATACTCTTTTGCAGTAAATATTCTCGCAATGAATCAATATTCTCTACATGAAATGCGGGGTGAGCTTTTGTAGCGGGGACAAAGTCCTTTTGGACTCCAATGTGTACTTGGTGAGTTCCACATTGGAACCAAACACCACCACGTTTTCTTAGGTTTTCAGGCTTTCGGAGTTCCCTCCAACCTAATATACCGGCAAAAAAGCTTCTGGCTTCTGATTCACAACCCTCTGGAGCCGCCAATTGAACGTGGTCAATCCCGGAGAAATTGAAAGGCATAAGACCCCTCCTTTTTCATCGTTCGAAACACAGTTTCAATTTATAGCTCCATTTTATAGCGATATTGGTTGAATATCCAGTTTTTAAGATGAGTATAAAGGAACAATTTTAAGTGATTCCTATGTAATAAAGGTGTATTTCAAGGGAAATTTCAAATCACACAAAATAATCATGTGGTGCAACAAGCACCGGAAGATCACAGACTGAAAAACGACAAAGTGCCACTAACCCTTGAGAACCGCAACAGCGTCCCGCCGGATCATCTCAGATCAAGCGGGACGCTGTCCATTACTTGCTTTATGCGC
>NZ_JAOQJC010000009.1 GCF_025567625.1 Paenibacillus sp. J5C2022
TTTATTATTATTTAAAGTTGAACATAAGCTGTCGCAGCTTTTGACCAATTACTCTCCACAGTGGTAGTATTAACTTGATAGTTTACTCCAATCGCTGCCGGTTGTCCCCAAGTTCAAGATGCATTTCCAGAATAGGTTGTTCTCGTTTTCGTTTTATCATACGTATGCGTATACTTTACAGCAGTAGATGTATTGACATTGCTCTGCAGTTTGTTAACAATCACCCAACTTGATGTGAAAAAACCAAAATTATCTTTTAATGAAAATAAAACCGTTCCGTCTAATCTGTTAGACACATCTTGAAGCCAATTAGAATTACTATCCAAAGTCATGCTTGCAACGTATTGAAACACTGATGGGTCCCAACTTATACCGACCACATCATAAGAGGCTGGATACTCTTCCCCCCATGCTGTTCCAGGAGCAGATCCTTCAGCTCTTTCTTGTTCAGCATAAATAGCATATTTTCCTGCATAGGTGCCTTGCTCTAAATAATCAACCCAATTAGTAACAGTGTGATAACCTGGATTGAGAGCCAGAATTGAGAATTGGTCCGGACTAACCTCATTACCATAGCGATCAACAGTTACCGTTTCTTTTGAGATTGTCTGAATTCCATGTTGCGATTTGAAGCTAATTACTTCATCATCGGTGGCTCCAGCTTCTCTAAGATCATCAACTGCTTGGTAGATTTCTTCAATTGTTAATTCAGCCGAAGGGGTCGCACTCATTTGTTGTCCGACAATTACTAATTATACATAAATTATCCAAATGTGTACATTGCTACTATGTTGCAGTTTCATTACAATTCATTACAATCATTTTCGTAACATCTATCCTGAATTACGAAAGCAACGCCTCATAAAAAATAGAAAATTGTCCAAATATTCGGTAGAGTGGTAATTGACTAGAACAACAACAACATCACCCGTTTGGAACATGTAATATCTGTTTATCACAACGCTGAAAGCCCTTCAGAAAAAAACGAACTACTTCGTTCCATATTGGACAAAGTTGTATACTCCAAGGAAAAAGAAGGTAGATGAGGCAATGTTCAAGACAAATTCAATTTAGTGCTATACCCGAAAACCCTTGATACTGCGGCAATTTCTAATTACTGATACCTATAGAGAACTAAGGAATCAGTTCATTTTAGTTATGGGTAATATTTAATCTATATATCAATCATTCTCCTGGAACCCCAGTTTGAGATCTACTAATAACACAATTCTGCTTTGAAACCGAACCTATAAGTTTGACTGGGTTTCGGTTTTTTGCAATTCACTCACTCACTATAGAATCATGATTTCCTCAATCATATTCCCCCACAAATCTGCCTTCTGTATATGAAAATACTCGATGTTGCAACGCGAGACGATAATTAATAACTAAAGCATTTTGTGAAGTGCTCCTTCGATGGCTGTTCAACCTTGATCATTTTCACTTCAAAAATTAGTTTACTGAATAAACGTTCTTCAATAACGCCTTGATTACACGCAACTCTATTATCACTTATTTACATATAAAATATTTTTTCAACAATTTCATTCTTATTTCCATTATTAGAGTTTATCATTGTGGGTGAATAAATCTATTCACCCACATTCAAAATAGGTAGGCCTCTTACTCATTCGCGTTCGATTACTTGCCGCTTTCGCCGAGTTCTTGCACATCTCGGCCGGTTGCTGTGTCCTCACTGCCCCTCCAGTAGAACTCCTCGTTCTGTTCATACACGGCTTTCCAGTCCGCAGGCAGTTTGAAATCGCTTAAATTTTTTACGTTCTTGACGGGAGACAGCAGGGTTGCCTCTCCGTTCGCATTCGTAAGCGCGCTGCCGAGCCTCAAACTGGAGATGAAGAACGAAATCGACTGTCCCTCGA
Organism: Paenibacillus sp. J5C2022; assembly: GCF_025567625.1. Classification (GTDB taxonomy): domain Bacteria; phylum Bacillota; class Bacilli; order Paenibacillales; family Paenibacillaceae; genus Pristimantibacillus. The sequence continues at coordinate 1,881 of NZ_JAOQJC010000009.1, forward strand.
TTCCTGTACCGTTGCTGTCCGTCAGTCTTGCCTTTAATGCGATTCCCCCCTGCTTCAGGTGCAACTCCGGCTTTACAAGCTGAAGAACGGTGCTTCCATAAATACGGAAGGTTGCCTCGGCCGCCGACGCATTGCCGGCATAATCCTCCGCATACACTCGCAAGCGGTAGGCGCCATTGGCAGTAATCGGGGAAGCGCCGATCCATTCCGCTTCATTGAGGAGAAAAGAGCGAAGCTTAAGTCCGCTCCCCGCATCTGTCACCTCAATGACAGGCATCGCCTGATCCGTGTAATCTCCGCCGTCTTCCACCCCTGTAATACTAATCAGCGGCTCGTCTAGATCGGGCGGCTGCAGCTCCATAGGCTTGAATAAGGAGGCTTGCTTGCTTGATCCGATCCCGCTTCCCCACTCTACGTAACCTCTGCGCAAGCCGCTGTCATTCTCGTTTACAACTATGGAGAGACTGAGCAATCCGTCGTCAGGAACAATCGGTCCGAGCTCCTCCCACGGCAACGCTAATTGATAGAGCGTATCCTTGTTCTCCTCGTCTCTGACAATCGTCACATCGCCGCTCTCCACGGGACCGGTTACATGCCCCTGCGGAGCAAGCCATCTGTACAGCACCGTGCCTTGATCCGTTAACGACATTCCGTATTCATACCACTGGGATTCCTCCCCCGGCATACCTGCGGAGACGGCGAATTGAATGCTGTCGCCCGCCCATATTCTATCATCTTGATTCGGCTGCGAGTACACGTCATCATGCACGCGCGCGTACAAGTAGAATTGTTCATCGTCGTAAGCTACCCACAGTTTGCCGCTGAAATCTTCTGCATCCCCTTGATCCGCTATGCGCGAATGCACATCCGCTACCAGATCAATGCTCGCCAGACCTTCGATATCGGACATCGTCTCCAAGCTGCGATAAGGCAATTGTACTCTGTCCGCGGCCGGCACATGCTGCACTGTGCCGCTTGTCGTCAGGATGGCTCCATCCCCCATCTGCAGAGTGAATTGATACGGCAACAGCGAATCCTGCGGAACTTCTGCAAGCAGGAAGTTGATCTCCATCTCGCCTCCGCCCTCGATGCTGTCGTCATAATCGATGGAGCCGGTTGCCGTTCCGATCTCCCAGTCCATATGGGTAAGTGTGCGCTCCAGCTCTCTCTCGTTCTTCAGCGTGATGGCGATCACATCCTCGCCGCCGCGCAGCACATGCTTCGACGACACATTCTCGGAGTCGAGTACAGCGACCTTGGCCGTCAATCTTCCGACTGCCACTCCGTTCACGGTTAACAGTGAGCTCGCCTGCCACTCCCCTGGCTGGGCCTTCGCCTGGAATTCGACTTCATAGGAGCCTGCCGCCGGGATATTCACGGATCTTATTTCGCCCTGGAAGCTTGTCGAAGCGACCACCTCGTCCTCCAGACTATTCACTTGAAGCGTCAGCCGAATCGGATCGCGGGTAAGGACGGTTGCGTCCGATAAGGAGAAGGGGCTGCCGCCCGCGACCGCATCGAGATTTCCCTGCACGAATTGCGGTTCCCCGCTCAGGTTCAGATAGATCTTCCCGTTCCAAGGCGAATATATCTGGGTACGCCCCATCATGTCGGTCACCGCGAGCGGCTCCCCGCTGGAGAGAACGACATCCCTCTTCTGCAGCGACCAGAGAACATGCAGAGGTTCGCCATCCTTCGTATAGCTGTAATGATAGATGCCATCTTGCTCGCTGTGCGCCACCGGCTCTGCGCCCGCAAGCTGCCTGGTCAACGTGGACAAGGCGACATAACCGGGCTTCGGCGTATACGCTCCCAGCGCGTCTCCCGTATGGTGAACGATGCCGAAGTTATCTTCATTCGACAGCTTATCGGTTCCCGAATTCATCAGGTTGTACCAATAGATTTGCTCCACGCCTTCGAAGATGCTGATTAAATAGCTGCGTATCAAATAAGCCGCCTGCGTCATCTCGTCCACGCCCGTCGGATTGTTATGGGTCGGCCAGCCGATCTCCGAGAAGCGGATGGGCACCTGCTTTCCATTGCCGTACGTCTCGATCAAACTCTGTAAACCTTCTATTTCTGCAATCAGTCCTTCCGGGGTGTCCGGATACCGATATGGATGGACGGACAAGCTGTCCATGTAGGCAAGGCCGCCCAGCTGGAACAGCTCTTCCAGCCAATCGAGCGGAACGCCCGCTGTTGCGCCTCCGACAACCTCGAAATCCGGATGAGACGATTTGATGGCTTCATAGCTCTTCTTCAGAAGTTCGAAGTAGACCTCCGCTCTGGAGGCAGCGGGTCCCGATCCGCCGAAATAGGGCAGATTGAATTCGTTCCAAATCTCCCCCTCGTGAAGCTGCGAACCGAATTTCTGCAACATCGCCATCACATAATTCGCATAGGCAAGATGCGCTTCCTCGGTGTAAGGCGTTAAGCCGCTGTCGTAATAGGGATTGCCGAAGGCGAATACAAGAAAGGGATTGAGTCCGAACTCCTGAAAAGATTGCATGGGCAGCGATGTCTTGGGCGTGAAGGTGTATTGCCCTTGATTCAGCTCCACCTCCGACCAGTAGAAGGAATCCCGCACATTGCTGACGCCTGTCGAGCTTAGAAGCGGAATCATCTCCTTGTTCCAATTGATGCCGAAATGCGTCTGAATGCCGAACGGAGAATCTCCCGCTGCGCCGGAATCGAATTCTGGAAGCACCGCGAAAGTTGTGTCCATCTTCTTAATGGCGTCTCCCCCTTCCAAAGCCGTTAGATGCAGCTTGTAATAGCCATCCTCCGGTACGGTAACTGCAATCTGCTGCGAACCGCCGGATATTGCCGCATCGCCCTCGGCCGCAATATCGCCCCACGCATTCTCCGCACTCCAATGCACGGCATCGCCTCGGGTTAGAACCTTGAACAGAGCGGTCCGATTTCCGGTGAATACATTGCCGACCTGCTGCTGAGAAATCTCCAGATCGGGCGGAGTGACGAGCGCGTGAAGATTGTCAAAGCGTATCGTCCCCTCTTTATTGCTGGTTTTCATCGAAGCGCCTGTCAGCTTGATCGTTATTTTCTTCAACGGCCCATGCCATACCCCGTCATTGCTGCCGCCCCATTTCGTATAGCCCGTTCCCGACGTGAAGGAATCCACTGTTACTTTCTGCCACTCGGAGGAAGCGGCAAGCTGAATGGTCTGTTGATGATTCTGATTCGAATGATCAAGCAGCACGATATCGAACTTGGAGACATCCTCTGTCTTTACCCAGAAGGATATCACATTCGCGTCAACTGGGAGGATCCGCTTGAACAAGTATTTCTCCAGAGTGGCATAGCTGTAGCGATACCAGGAATTCACCCCGAAATTCAGCTGCAGCTTGCCCGACTGATTGCCGGACTGCGCATCCTCGGCGTCTCTCGTGAATTCGCCGTTGCCAAGCGATCCGCCGCTGCCAATCAAGAAATCCCAGGTTTCGTTCGTGCTTTCGAAGTCGCCGAGCGTAATCTCGGCATCCCCCGTTCCATCGGCATGCGCAATAGGCAACGAAGCTTTCGCAGCCCGCGGCAAGGACATGAGGCCAAGCAGCAAGCATACGCTAAGCAATAGACTGAATAGCGCTTTCCACTTTATGTTCATATCAAACGCTCCTTTCCCTTATTCGTTCATTGTCTCAGCAAAAAAACGCGTACGAAGGGTGCACTCGTCTCCGATGGGTAGAGTGTCCTGTACGCGTCCATTGCATCAATATGCTGTTTCAAATAAGATCCGTTTATGCTTATTTCAAATACCCCAGCTCCTTCAATTGAGCTTCTGCCGCGTCGACCAGCATATGGTTTTTGAAGGTTTCGTCGAGTGTCTTCAAGAAATCATCGTATTCGCCAAGCGGTCTCTTGCCGTAGACGAACTTGGTCACTTCCTCCTGCGCGAATTTGTCGGCATCCACTCCGCTGAAGCCCTCCGGAATGGAGATGAAGGAATTGTAGATTTCGATGCGTGGCTGGTTGATGCCGGTATCGATCTCAGCTCCTTGCTTCGCGAATTTCACCTTGAGATAGGTCAGCTCCGGCCGGCCGATGATCTGATAAGGCCATACATAGCCTGCTTCCTTGCCCATCAGCTCCGTCGCGACGACCTTATCTCCATCCAACGTATAATGTCTGTCCTCGATCCCGAATTGCACCAGCCTCAGACCTTCATCCGAGCCGATATAATTGATCAGTTTCAACACAGCCTCCAGCTTCTCTGGATTCTTCTCCAGCGACTTCGGCAAAGTAACATATCCGCTCGTGCGGCCGATATCGTTGTTGCCTGCGAACTGGGTGCCGTCAGGCCCCTTCAGTGCGCCAAGCTGCACCCACTCCGCATTCGGATTCGCCGACTTCATCGCGGTGATCTTATCATCCTTGGCCATCTGCGACCAGTCCGTGAAGACGATGCCGGAGAAGCCTTGGTAGATGCGATCATAGTTCTTGTTCACCAGCAGATCGGGATCGACAACTCCCGCGTCGAAGAACTTCTTCACGAATTCCAGCGCGTCCTTCGTGCGAGAATCGTAGAGTCCGTTGATCAATTGATTATTTTCGATCGAGAACGTGTTCCACGCTCCCGTCGATCCGAATGCCGAGAAGATGCCCTGGAAGTTGCCGACTACTCCCGCGCCTCCAATGCCGGACACGCCATACGTATCCTTCTTCCCGTTCCCGTCCGGATCATCCTCGCGAAATGCAATAGCCGTCTGCAGCAATTGCTCGGCAGTCGTCGGAACCTCGAGCTTCAGGTGGTCGAGCCAATCCTTGCGGACCCAGAAGTTGGACGCGGTCGGGTTAGGCTCCTTCACGATCGCGTACACCTTGCCGTCGATCGTGCCCTTCTTCACATTGTTCTCCCCCACGAACGCAATCGCATTCGATAGCTGATCGAGATACGGCGTCAAATCCAGAAGCAAATTGCTGTCCTCGTATTGCTCGAACATGCTCTTGTCGGGCAGCTCCATCACATCGGGGAAGTTGGCCGCCGCGACGCGTGTATTGAGCTGGTTCTTCATATCGTCCTTATTCGCGGGCAGGCTTAGATTCATATTCACATTCGTCGCTTTCAGGATTTCATCTTTGACGAAATCTTCTTCCGGCAGCGTCGCCCCCGAACCGACCTTGAACACTTCCACTTCGACCGGCTTAGGCGCCTCCGTTTCTACGGGAGCGGCAGTGCTATTCCCGTCGCTCGGCTGGTTCGTCTCAGCCGGTGTCGTTGCGCTTCCGTTGCTCGTGCCCGAATTTCCATTCGAGCATGCCGCTAAAGCAGTCATCAATACCGTAACAAGCAGCAGCAACGTCAACCTTTTCAACCCATGCCTCTTTTCCATAGCTTCACCCCTCGTTTTTAGTTAACGATAACATTGCCCCTGGCTCATCCCTTGATTGAACCCAGCAGCATACCCTTGGTAAGATGCTTCTGGAAGAAGGGATAGACGAGCACGATCGGAAGGCTCGCCGTCACGACCGCCGCCATCTGCAGCGTCGCCGTTGGAAGCGTCACATCCACATTCGTCTCCACGGAGGAGGCCGAGATAAGCATATTGCGCACCACCAGCTGCAGCGGGAACAGATCTGTATTCTGGATATACAGGACCCCGAGGAAGAACTGATTCCAATGCCCCACCAGATAAAACAATCCAATCGTCACCAACGACGGAATCGACAGCGGCATGACTAGCCTTAGCAGTATGACCCCCTCTCCGGCGCCGTCCATGCGGGCCGATTCGAACAATTCCTCCGGCAGACCTTCCAGGAAGGTCTTCATGACGAGGATATTGAATGCCCAGATCAGGCTTGGAATGATCATCGCCCAGATCGTGTTCAACAGATAGGTTTCTTTGACGATCAGATAGGTTGGAATGAGTCCTCCGTTGAACAGCATGGTGAACACGACGAACAGCAGCAGGGACGTTCGCCCCGGAAGCTTCTTGCGGCTGAGCGGATATGCCATGAGCAGCGTCAGCGCAAGATTCATCGCCGTTCCCGCAATGGAGAGAAACAGCGTAACGCCGAATGCTCTCGGGATAATCGGACGATCGAACAGTTGGCGATAGGCATCCATCGTGAATTCATGCGGTATTAGCACAAATCCCCCATTGCGAACCACCTCGGAATAAGGCGTCAGTGACACGCTGATCACATACATGAACGGCAGCAGCGTGAGCAGTCCCACAGTCAGCAGTATCGCGTATACCACAACATCGAATGTCGTAAACCTCGCCTTCACCATATGCCACCGCCTCCCCAGCGCTTCGCCGCTCCGTTGGCGCTCAGAATCAGGAACATGCCGATCAGCGATTTGAACAATCCGACTGCGGTCGCGAGACCGAAATTCAGCTGCTCCAGCCCCGTTCGATAGACCCATGTATCGATAATATCCGCCACCTGATACACCTGAATGTTGTACATCACATAGATCTGCTCGAAGCCCGCATCCATCATATGACCAAGCCTCAGAATCAGCAGCAAAATAATGACATGGCGAATGCCCGGAAGCGTAATATGCCAGATCTGCCTCAGTCGTCCCGCACCGTCAACGTGCGCTGCTTCGTATAGAGTCGTATCGATAGAAGACATCGCCGCAAGATAGATGATTGCTCCCCAGCCGATATTTTGCCATATGTCGCTTCCTGCCAGCACGCTTCTGAACCATTCATTGGAAGTAAGGAACGGAATCGTATGGCCGGTCAGCTTCAGCAGCATGCGGTTGACGATCCCGCTGCTTTCCGAGAACATGGCGATGCTGATGCCGTAGATGATCACCCAGGAGAAAAAATGCGGCATATAGCTGAGCGTTTGCACCCAGCGCTTGAACCATTGCAGGCGGCATTCATGAAGCAGGATCGCCATCAGGATCGGAGGAAGCATGCCGAATATAAGTTTATAGAGGCTGATCAACAGGGTGTTAGTGAGCAATTGGCTGAAATAGGGGGATTCGAAGAAAAACTGAAAATATTTATACCAAGGATCGGCCCATGGACTTTGGAAGATGCCGGAAGCGAGATCGTAGTTTTTAAAGGCAAGCAGTGCGCCGTACATCGGCAGGTATCGGTAAATGACGAACCAGATGATGCCGGGGAGCAGCATCAGATAGAGCGCCTTCATTTGCCATGCTGCATGCAGACGCCGCTGCTTCCTATGGATATACGTCCGCATATGAACCTGCGGCAGCGTTGGCAGCTGCATCCGCGTCCGAGTTTTCTTCTGCGTCTGCGTCACTTTCACGTTTACACCCCCTTCGTCTGCTTTAACTATACCAAGAACGAAGGCGAGGGTTTACGAACATAATTATGGATTTGCTTGCACATTTTTATGGGGGTGGAAATGAAGTGGTGACAACAGCGATCGGAGGATTGATGCACCAATGATGATAAGACAGTAAGTGCCCGCTTACCCTCCTTGCCTCTTCCGAAAGTCACCCGGGGTCTGCCCATACTCGCGCTTGAACAAGCGAATAAAATAATGATCCGAGCCCAATCCCACCTTAGCCGCAACCTTATTCATTCCAAAATCCGTTTCCTTTAGCAGTACCTTCGCATGCTCGAGCCTGATTTTTTGCAGCAACCGATTGAAATTTTCCCCCGTCTTCTTCTTGAACAACGCACTGAAATAATGCTCCTCCATAGCCGCACGCTTCGCCATCGACTTCAGCGTAATGTCCTCCGCGTAATGCAGCTGCATATAGTGGAGCACCTCATTGACCTGAGGATGATTCGTCGAATAAGGCTTGTGCAGCTCATGCTGTTCGAGCTGACTGACCAGCCGTTTCTTGAGACTGTCATTCATCAGATCCTCAGACACTTTCTTGAGCGAAGCCCGCAGCTTATCAATGTCCATCGACAGCTTGAGAATATAACTGCTTGCTCCATATTCCAAAGCTTGCTGAGCGTATTCAAATTCATTCATGCAGGTAAGCATGATAAATTTGGCAGCGCTGCCTTCCTCCCGCGCCTGCTTCAGCAGGTGAATTCCGTCCATCCGGGGCATCACGATATCCGTAATGACGAGATCGGGCCTTTCCCTGCGAATGAGTTCCAAAGCTGGAATGCCGTCGGAAGCGACGCCAACCAGTTGAAAGCCTTCTTCCTCCCAAGGGATAAGCTTAATGATTGCATCCCGCACATAATCCTCATCTTCGACCACAATGACGGACCAAGTCATCTTAACCACTTCCTTTCCGATAAGGCGGCGCGATCAGAAGCGGAATCTCGACCGTCACGATAGTCCCCGATGCGCTTGATTCGATCGTCAGACATCCCTCTCCTCTGAACAACAGCTCCAATCTCTCTCTCAAATTCGCGAGCCCAATGCCCTTGCGCTTGCGAATTACCTTCAGGCTGGCAGACTCGGCTAGACCGATGCCGGTATCGGCTACTTCGAGTCGAAGCGACTCCCCTTGACGATAGGCTCGAATCCGAATCGTGCCTGCTCCTGCAAGAGGAACAATACCATGCTGTACAGCATTCTCCACAAGCGGCTGAAGACTGAACTTCGGAACAAGCGCATATTCGATCTCGCGTTCCACCGTGGTCTCATCATGAATTTTGTCCAGGTAACGATATTGCTGCAAGCGGAGATACGAATGGGCGAGCTCCAGCTCAGATTCCAGATGAACCAATTCCACGTCCATTTGCAGACTTGCCTCCAGAAGATGACCAAGACGAATACAGATGTCCGCAATCTCCGGTTGTTCTCTCGACATGGCCATCCACTTCATCGTATTCAGCGTGTTCAGAAGCAAATGCGGATTCATCTGAGATAACAGCAACTGGAATTGCGCCGCTTCCTTCTGCCTTTCTTGCGCCTTGAGCTGCTCAATCAGCGTCTGGCTATTGCCGGTCATCGTATTGAATGTTCTAGCCAGGAACAGCACTTCGCCATCAAGCCCCTTCTCATCCAATTGCACCTGAAAGGTCCTGTCGACCAGTTGTCCCATCTTCTTCTGCAGAAGGGCAAGCGGACGGGTAATACGAAGGAGAAGAAGATATGTAATGAAGGTGAAGAACAAGCAGCAGGCCAGTAATTGCAGCCAAGAGTTCCTCTCCTGCTCCTTCATATCTCCAAGAAACAGTCCCATCGGGAATTGGCTGACGATACGCCATTGCAGCAACGGATCATGAATATAATTAATGAGCACGGATGATTCCTGGTCCAGATAAGGCTTCTCCGCAGGCAATTCCCCACTCATAATCCTCGATAGCAAGGCGCTTCTAATGGGAAAGTAAGGCTTCGTCTGAGCCAGTACCTCACCATCGTCAATTACGATAAAGTTCTGCAAGGCGCCGATCGAGCTTGACAGGGAAGTATACCAATCCCCGAATCGGAACAAGATGCGATAATAGCCGGCAAGTTGCCCTTCTTCTGTCAGCAGCTGATTCATATACACGATTTGGAATTGGCCGTTCTTCCTCTGCACTGTCCAATGCATGAATGGCGTAGAATCAAGATTATTCCGGATTTCGCAATCTTCCGCCTGCGGGTCGCTATCCGACAAGTAGAGGCAACGCCCTTCAATATCGAACAGCTCTCCTTCAATCCAGTCGCCATTAGGCTTGCTGTCCTCGCGAATCAGAGCCATTCTGCTCTCGAATCTTGATACGGCAAGAGCTCTTGCTTCTTCGATCAGAGAATTCTCTTCATCCCCATCTGTTGCCGCTTGGTTAATCCGCCTACTCTCCTGCTGCGCCTTCCCTCCTATCGTGAACAGCGCATTAATCGCTTCATAATCCTCCTCCCAACCGAAGGTTGCCGAGAAAATGTTCCCGCGAATGTCCAACAAGGTTGTTTTGAGCAAATTAAGCTGCTGAAGGTTCTGGAAGGAAGTATTCGCGACGAAGGTGTCCTTCAACCTGGACTGATTATGCGTCTGAAGAATGAAGAGAGGCAGGAGAATAACGACTAAAAAGGCAAGAAACAACTTTGACTTAATGGATTTCGGTCTGATTCCGTTCCAAAGCTTGCGAGCCATGTCTCATCCTCCCTTGCTTTGTTTTATGTATATGCTTGTTCTCGTTTCGAACTTTCCCAATTCCAATCGATCGGTTGCAACCTGACTATCAGCATAACAGCCAAGCCCCTCAGCATATATTGTGTGGAGAAATGATCAGCAGGCGCATCAGAAGCCTCGGCTCTCTGGAATGGAAAGGAGGCAGCACATGTGGGTATATGAGAAGAAACTGCAATATCCGGTACGTGTCAGCAAGTGCGATCCGCTGATGGCGAAATTTCTGCTGGAGCAATATGGCGGCGCAGACGGCGAGCTGGCCGCTGCGCTGCGCTATCTGAATCAGCGGTACACGATTCCGGATAAGGTCATCGGCTTGCTTACCGATATCGGGACGGAGGAATTCGCCCATCTCGAGATGATCGCTACGATGGTATACAAGCTGACAAAGGATGCAACGCCTGAGCAGATGAAAGCTGCGGGACTTGGCGCTCACTTCGCATCCCATGACAGCGCCCTGTTCTACGCGAACGCATCCGGCGTTCCCTGGACGGCATCCTACATACAGGCGAAAGGCGATCCGATCGCCGACCTCTATGAGGATATTGCCGCCGAGGAGAAGGCGCGTGCAACCTATCAATGGCTCATCGACATGACGGACGATGTAGATCTGCAGGACAGCCTCAAGTTTCTGCGCGAGCGCGAGATTGTGCACTCTCTGCGCTTCCGCGAGGCAGTAGAAATATTGAAGGAGCAGCGAGATCAGCGAACTTTCTTCTAACGTGCAATGGCCCCCTCTCACGAGGGGGCCATTGCACGTATGCGCCATTCTGGAAAGCGAACATATATAGTGTAACGTTATCGCTCAACCGATACGCTGAGCGTTCCGCTGGATGTGATGCCTGCATCATTGACAAGCTCTACGCGATATTCGTATGTGCCGACTTCCCGGCCGCTTATCTCCGTCCAGGCTGTCTGAGCGCCCGGCGTGGCTGACGCAAGCGGCTGCTCGTCTATCAGCACATTGTTCTCATACAGACGATACGCAGTCCCGTTTGTACCCCACCACATATTCATGGTGACGCGGTAGTTGCCATCGCCATCCCAATTGTCATGCGACAATACAGGCACTCCGGGCGCTGCATCGGTCACTGTAACAGTGAGCGGATCGCTCGCCGTCACACCGTACCCGTTGATCAGCTCTGCACGATACGTGTAGACGCCGTTCCCCCGGCTGCTGATCGCGGTCTCCGTTGATTGCTCCCCGGGCGAACCGTCGCTCAGCACCTTCGTATCGATCAGCACATCATTCTCGTACAGGCGGTATACAGAGCCATTATTGCCCCACCACATGTTCATCGTCACCGTGTAGTCGCCGTCGCGCAAGCCGGTGTCATGGCCGTTGTTGCCGGACAGTGTCGGCTTGCCCGGCGCACCTGTACTCGCCGCCGTACCGGTCACTTCAATCGTGAGCGGCTCGGCCTGGAGTGAGCCGTATGTCGCGCCGATGACCGTCGTACCCGCTGCCTTGTACATGATTACGCCTCCAGACAACACTTCCGCCACTGAGTTGTCCGAGCTGGAGTAGACGGCATACCCGGTCACATCTTCCCTTATGCCGCCACCGTTCACCACTTTAACCGCGATCTGGCCCGAGCTTCCGGCGTGCAGCGGTGAATCCAATCCGGTTAATTCTACGATCGGCTCTACTTCATAAGTTAGCGGAATTCGAAATGCTGCCCCTTCGGCTACATCGTATACATACCCTTTCGAGTAATCGGATGTGTCCACATAAGACCTGATCAGTGTAGTATCGCCAATTCCAAGGCGATAGCGGTTACTGTCGAGCGCTTCGACTTCCTCAATTTCATATGCGGCGTTGCGTTCGCCGTCATGATCAACATAGATCCATTCGCCGATCAGCTCCTGCGGATTCAGGCCGTTAAGCTCCATCTGCACTTCAATCGAATTGTCCAGTGCCAATTCCTTCGTATAATTCATTACCGTTCCCGACAGCTTGTCCAGAACAGTTCCCGAAGTTTCGCTAATGGGTTTGAGCCACGAACCTTCATGGATATACCGGTAGACGTTCTGACCATTCATTTCCGAATAAACGCCGAACGTTCCCTTGAAGGTCAGCTTATCGTCAATTGTATAAACTGCACTGGAATCAAGTGCGGTAACGATATAGTCGACTCTTCCGTTCAGTAACGTTACTTTTACAGCTTTCACAGCCACTTCGTCTTCTCCGACAATCACACCATCCCGTTCGACCACGGCTGCTTCTATCGATTCTACCAAGCTCTGCCCCTTGTAAGGTTCGATGACTGATGTAAACAAGCTGTTCAACTGTTGACCTTGGCGATGAGCGATCATATAACGCAGCGCTTCAGGATTTCCAGGCCGATTCCGAGGCGGAATTCCGTCAGCCAGCGCAACATCGTCCGCCCCCCCTAACATTGTCAGCCTGAGATGGACGTCTGTAGGCTCGTTCCTGCCATTTCCATACACATTCCACGTATCTTGCACATTCCAATCGATACTGAATCCGTCTCCGGGATTCAGATCGCGCTCGACATTTTTCAAATAATGATAACCGGGACCGGTATAACCAGATCCTGCAACACTGTCGTCTTCCGGACGAACTCCGTATTCCACATCCTCTCCGGCATAAGTGCCTGACAATTGCTGTTGCAGATTCAGCCCTTCCGTTGTTACAGTTCCTTCGGCACCATGGAAGCTGAACCGATGGTCGCTTCCTCCTTTCACCCGAAAGAAATCAACGAGATAGGAATTTTCATCATCCACCTGTATCATCGCACTGGTTCTCTTGTACAATTCCGTTTGCGGATACACATGCGGCGCTTCGACATCGATCAGCTTCACTTTTTCTCCGTCATTGAATTGCTTCGGAACTCCGACAATTTGAGGTTGCTGCATTTGGTCGTCCACTACAACGGTGTTGTGAGAGATCGTGTTTTTAACCCATTCATGAGCATTATAGGCATGCGCTCCTGTTGTCTCCGGGTAACCCAGATCCGGAGACAAGTCCAGATCGTAAGCGATCATGCCCAGATTTAAAGTATCGCGATGCCCATGCCCCGAATTGCGGCCATAATAAAGCCACATATCCCGCAACGTGTTCATTTGCTCGGCTTGATCGCGCTCATCCTGCTCCTCCGGATTCAATAGTACAAGCTCGTAAAGGCCCATCGTATATCCGTTTGACACAGACTGCTTACCGGTACTTTCGAACGTAATCTCATGCTCCCCGGCATCCAGATACATGCTGTGCAAATGCTCCAACTCATACTTGACCCCGTAAAAATCAAGCTCGCTTACTTTCTGACCGTCGAACTTCACATCGAATTGTCCGTATCCCTTCCCTAACGTGGTCCGATACGGCTTGATCATTATTTCATAGTCGTCAGGGTCGGTAATGTGGAATGAAAATGTAATCGCATCTCCGACTTCTGTTGCCAGAAATTCCAGCGCTCCGTTGCCCTCTAATACTCCAATCTCCTTCGTCTTAGCCGTTATTGGCATATGATGAAAAGGATAACGCCGTCCATACTGAACTGTTTCTTTACTGCCGTCCCTTAATGCCGCAAAGCCATACCCGCTCATATTGACGCTTTCCTGACTTAACGGCCCGTACGCATTGATGACTGCCTGAATATCCTCCGCCAGCTTATTGGGGTCTTGCGAATAGATCCCGCCGTTGATTCCGACCAAGCTGTTATTGTTGCGGAAGTACGCTAATTGCGCGTAAATGGGATCGCCGTAATGCTGGAACGCCTTAAGCGCATGATTCATGTTGATCACGATTGAAGGGGTACCGGTCGAAGATGAATCTCCCACGTTTGCCGTATATTTCTCCGCCAGCAATAACGGGTAGAAAGCTGAGAACATTTTGCGAAATTTGACATGCTGATATAAATCGGCGTTGGGATAAAGATCATAACCCGATAAAATATCTGCCGTCTCCAGGTAGGAATTGAGCCATGTCGTATTGTATCCGACCGAAGTTTCATTCCCGGCCCCATCTCGATCGACATCGTTGACGAACGTAACGCCCATATTCCCGCCGGTTACTTTCCCGGACGACAATCCGCCGCTGGCAAAGTTAAAGTCCAGCCATTCCTTCGTCTCTGGCAGCTTATCGTATACAACGGCCGCCAAAGCCAATGCGCTTTGATGCATCCCGTTATTTCCGCGGATTTGCGCTGCTTTTATGGCCGGATACACTTGCTTGACAATGCCGTCCTCGATGTTTTTCCGAATACCCGCTCCGGAAGATTTGAACGGTCCCAGATGATAAGCCTGAGCTTTATTCTGAAGGAAATCAATCGCCACCGGATCGTCCATGACGGGATAAAAGGCATCATAAGCATAGATGAAGTCTTTCACAAGGAAGGTTTCCCAAATACTCCCCAATGCTTTCCCCTTCCCTGTCCCTCCATGCGAATTCGAATACTGGCCGGAATGCTGGGCGATATCCAGGCTGGGATAGACATCGGCAATGCGGTCCAGCATCACCGTTCCCGCCCGGGCATACTTCGTCTCTCCTGTATAAATATAGGCATCGATCAATGATCGTAAAGACTTCTGCACGAAGCTTTTTCCGGTATACCCCCAGATCCCCCAGTGGATGTAATAAGCAATGAATGGAAATCGGTTTCCATCGTCATCGATCCAGCCGAAGCCATCGTCCACTCCCCACGTTTCTCCCATCTCCGGATATAACGTATTCACAAGCAATGATCTATCAGCCAGGGACGGGTCGAAAATGCCATTTTCATTTAAACCGCTTTCATAATAGGCGCCAAAATCATTCGTCGGGAAGCGATAACCGCTGCTGGGATCGGTAATCTTCCATGGATCGTTTACGACATCAATTTTATAGGGATAACCGCCATAGTTGTCAATTTCTCTGCCTGTGACCGGACTGCCCATCTCCCGATTAACCGAGCTGCTTCTTGGCAAGCTTTGCGGTGGGATGATAGACCATAAGCGATCAAGCCCCAGCGCCACATATTGATCCGCTTCCGCAACCGCGTTGTCTCTCATCTGCTGCGCCCAGTCGTGGGCGGCGATGTTGTTGCGTGCGATCTGGATTTTATCCTCTGTAAATATCGTCCGTCTGCTCTTGGCAACCTCTATCTCCCGAACTTCCAGCACCAGTTCCGCACTCAAGCTCTCACCATAATAATCAAGTATGGCGGTCACAGTCGCTGCACCGACAGCTACTGCATGTATATGCCCAGTCGAGGCATCCACCTCTATAATCTGTTCATCGCTGGATAGATACTGGATATCCACGCCGGGGAAATCATCCGTTATCCAGGCACCGATCGCTTCGTCTGTCATCGCCCATATATGAACATCCGTCTCGGAGGAAGGATAGAGCTCTGTCTCCTTCGCTTCGACCATTACTTCACTGAAAGGAAGAGGCTCCTCTTGTCTTTCCAGAACAAACTGGGAGGGACGGAGACGGTATCCGGTGGAACTGGTGGATTCCGGCGACTTCCCGATAACTTCCATCGTCAGAGTATGTGTGCCTTCCGTCAAATGCATCATGCTTAACTGCTGCATCTCCAAGTATCCGGACGGATCGCTATAATAGTCATATTGACCGATCGGCACGCCGTCGATGCGGAACTCGCCTATACCTCCCACCGAAGCCCCGTGTCCATTAGTTTTCATCAAGTATATGCCGGTCTCGGGTACCTCGAAATGAAAATCGCGGCGTTGACCGACAGAAGTGGCCTCAATATTCGCTCCGAACGATTGATAGGATATGTTGGGCGGTCCGCTGCGTTCGCCAATCCACCCCCATCCCGGCAGAGTCGGTCTGTCGTCGAATCCAAGATGGGTGAACGGGTAGACGATGGGTTCCACAGGAGGCTTATATACGTGAAGCAGAAGCTGTACGGCTATCATCTCCCCATTGTAGTCACCGCTAACCGTAATTGTAGCTGGCCCGCTTCCAACGGCCTCGAAGCTGCCCGAACTCGCATTTACAGCAATGACTTGCACATCGTCCGACGAGAATTGGACATTGACTTGCTGCATGTCTACCGACAACATAACGGGAATCCCGTCTGATGTCTGCCCCCATAACTGCATGTCTCCTTGATCTCCCATGAACAGCTCCTCAACGTTCGACTTCAGTGCAAGCTCTTGAACGGCGATCGGCTCCTCTTGTCTTTCCAGAACAAACTGGGAGGGACGGAGACGGTATCCGGTGGAGCTGGTGGATTCCGGCGACTTCCCGATAACCTCCATCGTTAGAGTATGTGTGCCTTCCGTCAAGTACATCATGCTTAACTGCCGCATCTCCAAGTATCCGGACGGATCGCTATAATAGTCATATTGACCGATCGGCACGCCGTCGATGCGGAACTCGCCTATACCTCCCACCGAAGCCCCGTGTCCATTAGTTCTCATCAAGTATAAGCCGCTCTCGGGTACCTCGAAATGAAAATCGCGGCGTTGACCGACAGAAGTGGCCTCAATATTCGCGCCGAACGATTGATAGGATATGTTGGGCGGTCCGCTGCGTTCGCCAACCCATCCCCATCCCGGCAGAGTCGGTCTGCCGTCGAATCCAAGATGGGTGAACGGGTAGACGATGGGCTCCGATATCGTATCAGTGATGGTAGTCTGTTCCTCCAATGCTGTTGCAACAGGTAGGTGAAAGGAAGTAACAAACATAGAGAAAACAATCAGAAAAATGACGATCTTTGATCGGCTAAATTTGCTTTTCAAATCCCGGTTATGAGACATCCCGAGTAGACCTCCTATACAAAATATGATGATTATCGGACGACTGGCACGCTTAGAGTAAGCGCTTACCAAAACAATAGCGCAAATGAATAAGCCGACACGTTATTGGGCAACCGTCACACTTAGCACTGCACTGAAAGTAGTGCCCGCATCACGGTCAAGCGTTATGTGGGCAAGCTCTGAGGGCATCTTACGCAAAATAAGCTCGGTAGGAAACATATATGGTGTTCCAGCCGAATTGCTAATCGTCGTAAATGTAACAGTATGTGTGCCGGCAGTCAGATTTATTTTGTTCAATTCAACAGTAGGGCCAGCTTGACTGGATGCCGCGTAAAAATTGTAATTTCCAATGAATTCATCATTCATCTCTAGTTTGCCAAGACCGCCTGATGATGCCGTAAATCCGCTGAATAATACTTGATATGTGCCGGGTGTCGGCACTGGAATATGAAAGGAGCGATTGTTGTACTCATTCAATGGATTTGTTTCCAGTCTCACGCCATAACTTTGTTTGATCACTCTTGGAACGGTGTCAGACGAAGCGCCAGTCAATACAAATCCTGATGGAGTGCCCGGCGCTCCATCCAACCCCACGTTCTTGAAGTGATACTTGTATTCAATCGTCTCTGCTGCACTTAGCCCGGGATACCAAGCAGCAGAACTCAAAATCAAACTGAAATAAGTGACCATAAAACCAGTTTACTCGGCATGAAAGGTTTCGTCATTGTATCTCCTCCCAACTTTTGGTAATATATTTCTAGAAACAATATCGCACATGAACAACCTCATCGGGTATCGAAGTAACCTACCTTTAATTCGTATTCAAATAGTTTAATGCAGTCTCTGCCAGCAAGCAGGCGCCTATCGGCAGAGCCTCTTCATCAAGGTCGAACAACGGATGATGCAGACCGTGCACGATTCCTCTCTGCTCATTGCGAACCCCCAACCAGAAGAACAAGGAAGGTACTAGCTCCGTATAATAGGAGAAATCTTCGCCTGCTGTTGACGGTTCCGTCATTTGCAGCGCAGCAGTTCCGGGTACATGCTGTACGGCTTCCCTTAAATGCGGGATCAATGACTCATCATTAAGGACGGGACGCGCCCCCGGAATAATGTCCAGATACGAATTCGCGCCGTATGCCTCGCATATACCGGTAATTATTTTTGTAATGGCGCTATGAACCTGCTTACGCACAGCTGCGTCATGTGTCCGAATGGTCCCCTCCATTACAACTTGCGGCGCAATCACATTGCGAGCATGTCCGGCATGGAATTTGCCTATTGTAACAACGGCTGATGCGAGCGGATTCGTCATTCGACTAACGACCTGCTGCAGTGCGGTCACCACTTGGGTGGCAATCGCAATCGAATCGATACCCTGATGCGGATAGGCGGCATGTCCCGCTTTCCCTTCGATCGTCACATTCAGCGCGTCCGAATAGGCATAAGACGGTCCCGGACATACCGCGATCTGGCCGACTGAATAATTCGGAGAAACATGCAGACCGAAAGCGGCCTCAACTTTGGGTTGTTCCAAGACTCCTTCAGCGATTAACGCTTTGGCTCCCCTCAATATCTCCTCCGCAGGCTGAAATACCAGCTTGACATTGCCGCGCGCAATGCCTCGTTGCTTCAGCAATTTGGCGGCTCCCAGCAGCATGGCCGTATGGCCGTCATGACCGCATAAATGGGCGCGGCCTGCGATCGTCGAAGCGTATTCCACCGCCTTGCCGTCTCCAATCGGAAGCGCATCCATATCCGCTCGCAGCATGACAGTCGGCCCTTCTGAAGTTCCTCGCAACAGTGCAACTTTGCCCGTACCAGCCATCGTGATGATGTCGTCGACGCCGATCTCCCGCAGCCTTTCCTCAATGAATGCCGAAGTTCGCCATTCTTCCATACCTAGCTCCGGGTGCTGATGAAGCTCTCGCCTCCAGCGAATAAGATCTTGCGCCAATTCGCGGTTCGTCATTAGCTGCTTAGGTTTATTCAAATTTCGAATCCTCCTCCATCGCTTAGACCTCCTGTATACTCGAGTATACAGGAGATCGTTGCTGTAACTACGGCTTACTACGTCTCTACTTTAGCCTGAAATAAAGAAAGGATGTTAGCCTCAAAATAAATGAATTTATTCAAAAGTAAAGTTTAAATTTAGCGAATTACTTTTCGAGTGAAGAATAATCCGACACGTTATTGGGCAACCGTCACACTTAGCACTGTACTGAAAGTAGTGCCCGCATCATTGACAAGCTCAACGCGATACTCATATGTGCCGACTTCCCGGCCACTTATCTCCGTCCATGCTTTTTGCGCGCCTGGCGTTGCCGCAGTAAGAGGCTGCTCGTCAATTAGCACATTGTTCTCATACAGACGATACGCAGTCCCGTTTGTGCCCCACCACATATTCATGGTGACGCGGTAGTTGCCATCGCCATCCCAATTGTCATGCGATAATACTGGCATACCCGGCGCTGCGTCAGTCACTGTGATACTAATCGGATCGCTCGTCGTCACGCCGTACCCGTTGATCAGCTCTGCACGATACGTGTAGACGCCGTTCCCCCGGCTGCTGATCGCGGTCTCCTCAGTTTGCGCCCCAGGTGAATCGTCGCTTAGCAGCTTCGTATCGATCAGCACATCATTCTCGTACAGGCGGTATACAGAGCCATTATTGCCCCACCACATGTTCATCGTCACCGTGTAGTCGCCGTCGCGCAAGCCGGTGTCATGGCCGTTGTTGCCGGACAGTGTCGGCTTGCCCGGCGCACCTGTACTCGCCGCCGTACCGGTCACTTCAATCGTGAGCGGCTCGGCCTGGAGTGAGCCGTATGTTGCGCCGATGACCGTTGTTCCAGCTTCCTTGTACATGATCACGCCGTCGGCCAGCACTTCTGCCACGCTGTCGTCCGAGCTTGAATAAACGGCATGCCCGCTCACATTTTCCCTGGTGCCGTCTCCATATATCGCTTCCACCGCGATCTGGCCAGAGCTACCCGCGAGCAGCGGTGAATGCAATCCGTTTATTTCAATCGATTTCAAGCCCATATCTGCCAACGAGATATGGTTTTCAATTTGAAAGCTGTGGCTGCCAGACCATTTCGTGAACGGCGTAAACAACAGCTCAGCCGTTCCGTCTTGATGAATGGTGAAGCCGGGATCCATCTGATCCAACTCGATTAATGTATACTCCCCTTGTATTCTAACATCTTTAATCGGATAGCCATGTGTCTTGCCGTCGGGATGAGTAACTACAACAGTCTGACCGATCATATCGGCAGATACAGATGAGGCAGTCAGAAATCCGTTCACGCCGTCCCCATCGGCCAAGCGCAATACTTCCGTAAGTTGGCCTGTAGCAGAACCTGGGCCAATCAATTGCTCGGCCCCTTTCTGCAGCAGTGTTCCACCGAACAATTGCATGTCTATTACGACACCGTCTTTCATCCGAATGAGTCCCATCTTGCCGACCAGCTTCATATCATCCACAATTAATGGTTCATCAGGGTTGAGCGAGCTTAGAATAATGTCAGTGACATTTCCATAAGAAACGGCGACAGCAATATCGCCGGGTTGCCCAGCAGCTGGTTCCAATTTTACAATCTGTTCAATTAGTGGCTGCTCATCTGCGGCGTACGGTTCCATAACATGAACAAAGTTGCTTTGCAGGTTTACGCCTTCGCGTCTCAGCACCATTTTCGGCATAAAGTATTTGACGGCTTCATTGTTGTTATCCATGGATGTACCTAGCGTACGTGTAGCTTTCACCGATGGCGATTTGCCGATAAATAATTGATTGGCGGCACCGGACTCCAGCAATCCAGTAATTTTTAATTTGGCAAGCTGTTCATTGCCTTGCTTTGTAGACAATGTCAACTCATACTGCTCGTCTTCCAGCGTAGTCCGCTGCACATCGCGTACGCCAATATAGCCATAATAATGACCTTCGGCACTTCCTTTGTCATCTTCAATCGTGGCTTCTTGCACATTCACGCCTGCCGGCAGCAAATACGGGCCATACGCAGCGAAGTTCAAATCCGATTCAAACTCGGCATCACGGTTCGCATCGCCTTGCAGCGTATATTCATGGCGATTGCCGCCATAAACCCGGAACAAGTCAAGCACATAGCCGCCTTGATCGTCTAGATCTCCCAGGAATGGTATTAGCCATGGCTCACGGCTGTACTCATCCGTCTGGTTATAAGCAGTCAGCTGGCTTGCTCGCAACAATTGAACACCATCGGAATTATCTATGAATGAATCAATATTTCCGCCATGAATCGCTTGACCGGAAGATGAAGCGTCCATACTGTCGACGACTACGGTATTATGACCCAATGTCGACCTTGTCCACTGCCGATGCAAGCTGTGGGTATATCCGATGTCCGGAAGCAATTCCTGTTCTTTGGCATACAAGCTTAAATTGAGCGCATCATGATGATGATGTCCGTATTTTGTTTGGAATGCTGTATAAAGCTGCATTGGTTCCGCTTGAGCCTCCGGAACTTCTTCACTCGCATTTTCACGCTGCTGCAAGTCTTCCTCGTTCAACAGAGCAAGTTGGATAATGCCCATTTTGTAATTTGTTGAAGCAGGATCTTTCCCTACTCCCTTAAAAGAAATGACATGATTCCCTGCTGTCAGCTGCATATTGCCAAGTTGTTCAAATTCTCCCACACCGCGTTCTTCGCCGGGCGGACTATAAAACTCCACTTCGCTTAGCTCATAGCTGTCAATTGAAGCAGTGTAGCGCCCATAACTGCCGGCCCGAAATGGCTTTAACTCAATCGTATAGTTGTCCGCTTCAGGTACAAAAAATTCATAAGCCACCTCATCGCCCACTGCTATCGATTCCAGCTGCAATGTCCCGCTGTCCGGGAACAGCCGGGAAGCTACGGTTTCCATCACTCTATCCAGATTAGCGAAGTTATACACGATGCCGAATGTTTGATCGGCTTCCACAGGCACAGTTCCTCTCGCCAGTCTGGCCAGACCGGTGGCAGGAAGCAGGAACGAACCAGCGTTCAAATCAGGGCGGTGCGATTTCTCGGCAGCCCAAGTATCGTGTGTAGGAAAATATTTTCCATCAGGATAGATCAGCTTCGTTGGAATTTCAGTTGCCTTCTTTAACGCTGTCAGATTCGCCATTAGATCAAGCTGATCGTATCTCGTCCCTGTTCGCGGAGAGATGTAGCCTTCCGGGTCTGTCCAACCATTCAATTCATTGGCTACAGCATGGATTCCGTTGGTGGATTGATTGTGATAGGATAATGTGGTTTCTTTGAAAAAACCATCAAACAGATAAGTACTCATCACAAAATGTTCAGCCCATTCTACCGCTTCGTGAATATAGCTTGGCTCATTCAGCGCCTTGCCCAGTGCAATCAAACCAAGTGCGTTATTATACTCCATATTGTGATAAAGAAGTGGAAACGTTCTATAAAACTCAACGGAAGGTTCGAACATATCATGGACAATTTTGCTTCTAGCATCTTCATTAATCTCGGCGCTTAATACTTCAAATGCATCGGTTTGATTGACAATGCGATAGGCGTCCGCCAGAAATCCTACATTTAAAAGTTCAGACGCAGCCCACCGATTCCACATACCGCCCCACCAATGATAGGGAGGACCTGATTCGAGAGGCATCAGATTATTTTTCCAAAGATAGTCGTTGGTCGGAACATACCCTTCATAGACTTGAGCGAACCGATACAATAATCGAGCCGCGCCGAGCGGGTCTTCTATCGCGATACGCTTAACTTGTTTAACGGCATATTCTCTTTGTTTATACCACCGATGGGCAGAAACGAAGTATTGATTGCCTTGCGCATCTTCATAGTAGGGATACTCCACCCATTCGCCTAAACGATTTTGCACTCGAATTTGCTTATCCTCCGGGTACAGATCATTAGGATATGTCAAGCTGCTGTGTGACGATGTCAACACATCCGGCTGCTCCGGACTCCAGTTGAATAGATTTGTTGAAGGCTTCAGATGAGGTTGGTCCGGAAGTCCCGAAAATATAAACCCGGTTTGCTCCGGAATCAGTTCCAGCAATGTTTGCACCTCAGCGGAAGGAGAAGTCAATTCCACATGTTCAATCTCATCAGGCGCAAGCGGCAGGTTATATTGAGCGTCGCCCGCCTGTATCAATGCATGTCGATCAAAAGAAACGATGGAACTATAGGCAACAGCCTCTTCATCCTGTGCTTTAATCTGTAACTGGTATAAGCCATTCTTCTTGGGATCAGGATGCTGGAAGCTGATCTCCACGTAACCTTGATTGCTGTTTATTTGTGGTTGCTCTATCGCTTCCCATATACCATTTGGTTCTTTCCACAATAATTGAACAGAATTCGGATTAATGGTCAATTCTTTGAATACAAGCTGTTTTTCATTATAGCCGGTATATTTCAAATGTACTTCTTCCGGCTGCCATGGTTGGGACAAGTCCGGCAGCTGTCCGGTAAAGATTGATCCAAGCCTTCCTTCATTCACGATATCGGCATAGAAATTACTTACATTACTCTCACCGAAATGCACACTTGATGTACGGAACGGAAGCCAGGAGCCCGTTGGTAGCGCATACATTTTATGCTGTGTCAGCAGATTGAAGCGCCATTCCTCACCATGCGTTATTTCTGAAATTCCGAACAATGAAAGCGGAAGGGACAGTTCAACGGTAACGGTATTATGATCTCGTACTATTTTGTGCTGGCTCGAACTTGGAGCAATCGTACTTGCTCCCGCAAAGATGTTGTTATAGTTCGGATCGGACGGTGCTATTTTTACAGGAATTCTAAAAATGGATTCTGCAGAAGAAGAGGGACTTAGAAATAGTTCGAAGTTAGCCAATGTCTCATCCGGATCAAACTGGCTTATTGCAATAAATAGGCGACTTTGATTAAAGGCGAGCTTTACTTCTGCGCTATTGCTGACCGGGACATTATGATAGGCGGTAACAAAGTTCTGCAGACCTTGAACATTGCTCCAAATGTTATCATCAAGTAATCCATCAATTAGCGGCGCTTCTTCAGCTTCAGTGATCAAACCCCATTTCTCTGTATAAATAGCAATATCATCTGTTGTCCGAATAGACAGCGCGGCTTCCTTTACTCCCCCCCTGAATGTTGCTGACACTCTTATTGTAGTGGTGCCTAAGCCTGTACCGCGTATTTTTCCGGTTGCGGAGACAAGGGCAATAGAAGGATCGTCACTACTGAATTGCAATTGTGAATTGTTCAGATTAATCTCCATTCCATCGTCAAGAATTCCTGTTGCTTGCAGGTCTGCTGTTCCCCCAAGCAATACGGTTTCCCTGTTCATCGTTAATTCAACCCTGTCAAGCACTGCATCCTCTGAAGGTACCTTGCGCAAGATAAGCTGGGTAGGATACATATAGGGGGTTGAAGACGACTCGCTAATCGTGGTGAGCTTAAGCGTATGCGTTCCTCCCGTGAGATTTATTGCATTCAATTCAACGATTGGGCCTGCCTGATTGGATTCTGCGTTAAAATCGTAATTTCCTACGAATATATCATCAATTTCCAGTTTGCTTAACCCGCCCACTTTATCCCGAAAGCCGCTGAACGACACCTGATAGGTACCGGATGCCGGCACCGGAATATGAAATGAACGATTGTTGTTTGCATTAAATGGGTGTGTCTCCAGCCGTACGCCATAGCCTGTTTTAATCACTCGAGGACGCGTGGTGGACGGAGCGCCGGTTAATACAAATTGTTCCGGAATACCCGTCTCCCCATCCAAGCCAACATTTTTAAATTCGTACCTATATTCAGCGGACTGCGCCGCGCTCGGTTCGGGACATAAAACAACCATACTAAAAATCAAACTGAAAACAAGCGACCATACAACTGTTTTGTTCCACATGAAGGGTTGAGTCATGGCATTCATTACCTCCCAAATATTGATCTGCGATAGTTCAAACCCCCCGCAAGATGATGCGGGAGGCGTTGCTGTCGAGGCTGCTGCTTACTCAAAATCCTTTACTTCATAACCTGCCGCGCGAATTTGTTCGACGTAACCTTGGAAGTTTTCATGCCCGCCATAGGTGGTCATGATTTCTTTACGATATTGCGGCCAATTGCTGCCTGATTTATCGTCGAATATCATCTTCTGCTGGTACTCATACATCTTGGCCCGGAAATCAGCCAGATTGAAGCCTGCCGGAGGGCTTACGTTAACCCCTTTATAGTGGTTGTCATGAAGATAGGATGCAATTGTAGCGACAATTTCCCGATCGCGATCACTCATGCTTGGCTCGATGATTTCCAAACCTAGCACTTCAGGATCTCCTGCAGTGAAAAATTGGTATACGTCAAGGAAATTCCCTTTATCCATAACATCTTTTTGATAGGCTTCCTGATTCAATGTGATCTTATTTCCATCACGTGTATAATGCTTTCCTTCGAGGCCATACTGAGCCATCAGGAATCCTTCTTCGCTTGCCAGCCAGTCCAATATTTCAACCGTGCGTTTAATTTTCTCCGGTTCATTATCGGCTACAGTTTTGGAGAATAGAAACGGACTTCCCGGCGCTCCTTCTCTCCACATTGGCTTGTCGGGAATCGGGTTGAATGGCACCCATTCCGCCTCAGGAATAACACTTTTCGTTCTGACTTGCAAGCTGTTTGCATTGGAATCAAAGGCAAAGTCTCTTGTATTTCCAACGACAACACCAACCTTACCTTGGGCAGCTTTGTCTACATTTGCCAAGCCCTTGTTCAGGAACCAATCGGGATCAACAATGCCAGCGTCTATCCACTCTAATACTTCATCTACAATTTTACCTACTAATGGATCGGAAGCATTATCGTGAAAAACCTGATCATCCTTGCCTACAAACGAACCGTGGAACAACCCGTTGTTATACCACTGTGGGAAGTCATACGGAAGCCCGGTGCCTCCGGAGGATGCCGAGAAGCCGTAAGTATCGTTTTTGTTATTGCGGTCCGGATCGTCTGTTGTAAAGGCTTTCAACACGCTGGTCAATTCCTCATAAGAGGTTGGTACATCTAGACCAAGATTGTCGAGCCAGTCTTGACGAATATAATAGGAACGGTAAACTTTTCTTGAGAATGGAATAGGCGCTCTTTCAAATACGCCTTCCACCTGATAGCGGTTCAGTTCTTCCTGTGTGACCCACTTGAAATAATTCGGCATTGTTTCAGGAGAAACGAACGGCGTCATGTCCGCGGTCAAACCCTGTATAATATATTCTAGCGATGTGCGTCCATCAATGTAGAACATATCCGGCACATCTTTGCCTGCCAGCAACAGATTCAGCCTGTTCTTGTAATCTGCTCCTGCTGGCATATAAGTCATATTTAAAGTAACATTGAATTTTTCTTCAATCGCCTGCTTGACAAAGTCTTCGCTTGCGTCAGGCAAATTGCTTGTCGCTTGTTTCACGAAAGTGAACCATTCCAATGTCAAATGCTCTTTTTTATCTTCACTGCTTGGCTCTTCGCCAGTCGTCTTGTTCGCTGGAGCGCTGGCGCTTGGCGTTCCGCCTTCCGAACCATTGTTTGCCGGCGCATTCGAGCAAGCACTTAGTAACAGGGCCAGCGTCATCCCTGCCAATAACATCGATTTCCATCTGCTTTTCATTTGTTCTGCCTCCCTTTTGTAAATGAATACACCTGTTTATTATTGCATCTTCCGGCCTTGCTTGTCTCCTTGCCAGGCCTCACCTCCTTAGCATCATGGCAATCGCCATTGCGATATAAATTTGGCAACTATTCTTATCCCTTCACAGACCCAAGTAAGAAGCCTTTCACAAAATACTTCTGCAAGAAGGGGTATACTGCAATAACAGGAACGATGGTTACGACGACGGCAGCCATTTTCATCGTTTCCGGCGGCAGCTGCTGCACTAGAGCCGGATTTTGCACCATCAATTCCTGGCTGACATTTTGCGCTTGCAGCATATTTCTTAAGACAACCTGGATTGGCTTTAAATCCTGATTGTTAATGTACATGATGCCGGCGAAATACGTATTCCAGTGGTTTACGCCATAGAATAGCCCCAATGTTGCCATGATCGGTTTTGAGAGCGGCAGAATAATGCGAAACAGTGTAGTAAATTCGCCGCTGCCATCCACTTTAGCAGCTTCTTCCAGATCATCCGGCAAATTATCGAAAAAGGTTTTCATAATGAGCACATTAAAAGCAGTGATAAGTCCCGGAATGAGCAGCGCCCAAATCGTATCCATCAATCCGGTTGCATTCACAGTCAAATATAGCGGGATTAATCCGCCTGAGAATAACATCGTGAACACGATCAGGAATAATACTATATTTTTTCCTGGCAATTGTTTTCTGGATAGTGGATAAGCGGTTAAAGCAGTTACGATCAAATTGAAGGCTGTGCCTACAATTGTTACAATGACTGTTATTTTCAAAGCTTGGGGCAGCACTTTGCTTGCAAAGATGGCGGCAAAGCCTTCGAAAGTAATCTTCGTAGGAAAAAGCACGAAGCCGCCTTTCTGCAATACGACTTCAATTGGCGTGACGGACATGACAAACACGTAATAGATCGGGAATAATGTGGCCAGTCCGAACAAAGTAAGGAATATATACAAGAATGTATCGATAACGCGATCGCTTTTTGTTTTATGAAGCACGAATGACATGTTACTCCTCCTCTACCATATCCCTGATCCGCTAACTCGTTTGGCCAGTTTATTCGCTCCGATGACCAGAATCAGGCCAATGGCGCCTTTGAATAAACCGACGGCTGTTGCCAGACTGAACTCCAGATTTTCCAGCCCTCGCCGGAATACCCAGGTATCAATAATATCTCCGGTTTCATATACTCTCGCATTGAGGAAGATGTACACTTGTTCGAAGCCGGCGTCCATAATATGACCGATACGGATAATGAGCAGCACGATGAATACATTGCGAATGCCAGGCAGCGTAATATGCCAGATTTGACGCCAGCGGCTTGCTCCGTCCACAACGGAAGCTTCATACAGATGAGGATCGATAGCGGATAGTGAAGCCAAATAAATAATGGCCCCGTACCCGGTGCTTTTCCACAAATCTGTCGATATCAGAATGGTACGGAAATACTCCTTCGCCGTCAGAAAGTCGATCGCTTGACCTCCGCCTTGTGTAATCCAGTTGTTAATGAGCCCGGAGCCTGGAGCCATGAAAGCAAACGCCAAGGCGTACACAATCACCCATGATAAAAAGTGCGGGCCATACGAAATGGTCTGTACCGTTCGCTTGAACCATTGCACGCGAATTTCATTGAGTATAATGGCGAATATAACGTCGGGAAACATGCCGAAGACAATTCTGTATACGCTCAATATAAGCGTGTTTTTAATCGTCCGGGATATTTCCGGAGTAGAGAAGATCGTCTCGAAATGCTTGAAGCCGGCCCATGGGCTGCCCCAAATTCCTTTCATCAAGTTGTAATCTTTAAAAGCAATCATTGCTCCGCCCATCGGCAAATAGTGATAAATAATAAAATACAGCACCCCGGGCAGCAGCATGACATAATACCAGCGTTGACGATAAACCGTTTTCATCAGACGACGCTTTCTAGTCATGTTCGACTTATCAGGTGTAATGGCCGTAGGCGGCACAGTTGTGTTGGACATATGCGCGATAACTCCTCTCTTTCATCCTCTCAATCCATCAATCGATCCATTCTGCCTTCGCAATACTTCCGATGATAATATCTTCGATTTCCGGAATGAATGAAGCGCGGAACTTGTGCGCTTTCGGCGCGCGGTCTGCTTCATAGCCGCCCTCGGCAATCATTTTTCGAGTGGAGATGTAAGTGGACACCCCATTGCTGTAGCCCAATACAATGGTGGTATAGTTCCTCAGTAATTGCTTGATCATTAACGAATACTTTGTCGATATTTCTCCTTCCAGCGCAACCAGCCTTGTCGTGTCATCCAGCTGCCATATCGCGATATACATTGGAAGCCGCTCTTTGGCTGTCCCGGTTTGAATCCAATGGATTAATTGGCGCAAGATATCTTTCTTCACTTCATGAACATCGGGATCATTCAATTCTCTCTCATAATCTGCAATATTCGCTTCCTCGGTATAGAGCAAGACATCCAATAATTTGGTCTGGAAACTGGGTTCTATCGTTCGGAAATCGGCATGAGCGATCATATCGGAAACTTCCAGCGCGAAGGTTTGTCCTGCCAGCTCCATTTCTTCGAACGTACATAGCTTGAATACCGTGCCATCCACACTTGCCACCGGCTTGATTTCTGCACCGCAGCCCTGCAGGAATATGGCTGTGGCCCCTTCATATTGCTTCTCGAGACATACGCACGCGTGACCGACGAATTCAGCGGATATCTCCCGATTATTCATCGATGTCGGATGACAGCCATGGCTGAACAGAATACCGCGCAGCTTGCCCTCTGCATTGATCAGCTTCATCACTGTCAGTTCCTTGTCAATCTCCTCGGCGAAGTTCGGCGCCCATTGAATGCCGTTATCCGTAGGCAGTCTCCTGCTAACCGACAGTTCAGTTGTCCCGACAGCCAGCTGCAACTCGCCCTCTTCCAGCCCCTCGTAACATTTCCGGACAAGACCAACCAGCGTTTCTTTTAACATATGGTAGTAGGCAATATCTTCCGAGTAGTGATCGGGATTGTGAATATCCAGATCAATGCCGACTCCGTTCCCCATACTGTAACGTCCCTTTCGAAGCTCCGGATAATGCTCCCCCGTCGCATAGACCGAACCGTGAGTATGAGAGAAATTAATTAAAATTTGCTCCGCTTTCAGTTCGAATAATGCATACAGCGTTTCTTTAATGCCATGAATAAAGCTTCGATCTCCGCCAAGCATATCCAGCGTCAATAGTAGCAACGGCTGATTGGCTACGAGCAATACGGCTTTCGCATAGATATCATCGTGAACACCTGTACTTTTCTCCGTTCTGTTTCCGAAGCCGGCCATATACACAGGCTCGTTCGGAGTAATCACCATTTTTGAAACAGCGAACTGCATCTTCAGATATCCTCCTCGCAAATCTTGATTAGTTGTCTGGCTTAAGATTAATGGAGTACTTGCTGTCCGTATAGGCAAAAAAAACGCTTTTTTGTCTCAATGGCAGGTTTAAAATTCGTGAAATAGTCAGATTTAAACGATTGTACTCAAAAAAGATTGACACTGATCAGGCCTGTGCCCGACAATAAAACATACATTGCGCCGCAATTGATGTACATTCTACGAGCAGAGGTTGATCGGGACATGAAAAAAAGCTATCTACACGGTCTGTTTATTCAAATCACTTTGTTCACGACGATTATTGTGCTGATTCTAACCTTGTTTCTTTATTTCAGTTTTCGAAATATTCAGCTGGAGTTGCTTAATTCTTCCAACGAAAAGCTGATGAATCATGTATTTGAACATGCCATGCAGGTGAACGCCTATGTTGAAAACTTCGCGGTATACACGACGAACAGCCCTGAAGCGACAGAGCTGATGTATGAGAACGATATCCCCATGATTGAAGTTTTAAATAACATCGAAGTATTGGACGCCTCCTTGTCCAGCACACCATTTCTGGTCTCTGCCTACATTTACAATGGAGAAACGAGCACATATTATACCATTGGACCCAATCCTACCATTCGCCAAGGCTCCTTCTACGATCGGGAAATCGAACAATTGCTGGCCAAGCCGGGTTTTCATGCGTTCACGCCGCTTCCTAGAAAAATGCCCTATACCGAATGGGATTCACAGCAGCTTATTCACACGTACACATATGTGTATCCGAAATACTCCAACAACGGCTCGAAAATTAGAAGCGCTCTCATTCTGAACGTCCAGGTAGAGTGGCTCTTCAATACGTTGCTCTCCTATGCCGAATCGCCTTCCTTGAACGGGAACAATATGATGATTATCGATCCTGCCGGTCAGGTCATCGGGCATTCGGACAACGACTTGTTCCTGCAGGATTTGTCCGACAAGCCATATGTGCAGAGCGTAATGGCATCCGGGCAGCCCTCCGGTTATTTCATGGCCGAAGTGGATGGCGTGCCATCTGTTGTGACGTATGCTTCCTACGAGTATCCGGAATGGAAGATGATTAGCGTTACGCCATATTCCTATGTCGCAAGTGCGATTCAGAAGGTTCGCACCATCACGCTGACCATTACGTCAATCGTTCTGGCCATAGGCTTGCTCGCTACCTTCCTGTTAGCAAGAAGACTGTATTCGCCCATTGCTACATTGCGGAAGCAGGTCGGCGCATTAACCGGCAAGACCAATCCAAGCCTGTCAGACGGCAAGGCAGGCAATGAGCTGGAGTATATTTCTCAATCATTATCTTTTACTCACCATAAGCTGGAATCATTGGAGGCGTTCAAGAAGGAGCATATGTTTCAGATCAATCAAATTTTTTTGAAAAAGATCCTCTCCAGCGAAACCGGTGCAACGAGCGGCCAAGAGAAGCAGTTTAAAGTGTTCAATGTCAATGTCCAGCCGGAGGAACCGCTTGCCGCCATTTTGCTGCGACTGGACCGGTACCATTCCTTCTGCGCCCAATATTCCGAAACGGATCGCTCGTTATTGAAATACGCGCTATTGAACATTTCCAATGAAGTTCTTCGTCCGTATGTTGCGTCCGATGCGGTCGATATGGGAGGAGATCACGTCGTTGTGCTGGTTAATGTGAAGGGACGCGAAGAAAGTGAAAGCGGAGCTTCGGGGGAATTGGATACGCTTACACAACAAATACAGCAGCAATATGAACAATACAGCGGATTAACGATATCCGCTGCAATCACCGAACCGATATCCGATATTCATCAGCTGTCGTCTATGTATAAGCAAGCGCTGCTCATATCCAATTACAGAATGGTGTACGGCCATGGCTGCCTGATCAAGCAAGAAGAGACTGGACAGTTTGTACAGGAGGAGATGAATGCCGACGACAGCCAGATCGAAGAATTGCTGAACGGCGTTAAAACCGCGAACTGGATGATCATTGTGCAGCATGTCAACGCCATAATGAGCCAGTTGTACAAGTATCAGTACAGCAATATGATGTTTTACTTGTCGCTGTTGACCTCCTCCGTCTTCCATACGTTAAATGCGATTGAGCGGAACAGCTCTCTTGATTTCGGGATCGACTTTATTACTTTCCATAACAAGATTCAATCGCTGGAGACATTAGAGGAGATCAAGGAAGAATACCTGGCTTTGTTCAAGCAAATTATCGAGAAAATGCAAAAGCAAAAAAACGAGAAGACAGAGCTCATCGTCTCGAACGCCATGAAATATGTCGAAATCCATTATCGAGACAACAACTTGTCTCCGCAAGTTATTGCCAATTATATTAATCTGACTCCGGCTTACTTGAACAAGCTGTTCCGGGAACATACCGCTGAATCGTTGTCCAATTATATAACCAAAGTACGTATGGACAAGGCGAAGCAGCTGTTGCTGGAAAGCGACTACAACGTGGATGAAATCATAGACAAGGTCGGGTGGGAAAATAAAAAGTACTTCTATACCGTATTTAAAAGAAACCACGGTGTAACGCCATCTGAATACCGTCTCACCGCCAAAGTGAAAACATTAGGCTGATGCAAGCGAGGGAGCGCGGCCGTCCACAGCGAAGCGGCCTGCTCCTTTGACAGGACAGGCCGCTTCGCGGGCTAGAATAGCTTCCCTTGGCGATACAGTGCGGTAGACAACTTCATCACTGCATGCTTGTAGCAATTTTGACGCAGCGTGAGACCATCGGCGAAGTAAGCGGGCAGTATGTTGTTCATGGTGTCTCTCATTTTGTCATATAGCAAGCTGTAAACCTGGTCCTCGCGGTAGAATTGTGTCTCTCGGTCTTGCAACCATTCAAAGTAAGAGACGATAACCCCGCCTGCATTGGCCAGAATGTCGGGAATGACAATGACGTCCCGTTCAGCCAGTGCCTTATCCGCTCCTCCAGTAATTGGCGCATTGGCGCCTTCAACAATGAATCGAGCCTTCACCCCATCAACATTGTCGTCGCGTACTTGATCCTGCAACGCAGCCAGGAACAATACATCGACGTCCAAATGCAGCACAGCTTCCCGCTCCAAAATTTGCGCATCTACGTCTAACGAAGCCAGTTCTTCGGCAGTCCCGGGCAAATCTCCCCAATGCCGGGCCGAATACTGCTGCAGGATGGGAACGGGAAGCCCCTCCGCATTGTACAGCGTGATATTGCGGTCGCTTACAGCGACAACCTTTCCGTTCATACGGGAGCAGCGATGCGCCTCCAAAGCGGCAACTGCACCGACGTTGCCGAAGCCTTGAACAGCTACAGAAAGCTGTCGGGGCAGATCGGCTAATGCAAGCAACGATCTGGCGAAGCGGTTGTCGGTGCCAGCCAGCCATTCACGCTGTTCTTTTGCATATTGATGCAGCATATAGCGGAATGCGAAATATACGCCTTTGCCGGTAGCTTCCTTGCGCCCCAACGACCCGCCACTAATAATACTTTTCCCCGTAAAGCTGCCCAGATAAGGCTTGCCTGGATTGACGCTCTTGTATTCCGCCATCATCCAGTCCATTTCGCGCTCGCTGCTGCCCATATCGGGAGCGGGGATATCCTTGTCCGGGCCCAGCACGTCGTTAAAGTATTGCACATACTTTTTGCAGATCAGATTCAGCTCTTTGGCGGTATAGTCATGAGGATTGATAATAATGCCGCCTTTGCCGCCGCCGAACGGAATATCATGGATCGCGTTCTTTAACGTCATTAGAGCAGCCAGATTCGTTACTTCCGCTTCATTAACCGATTCGTGAAAGCGAACGCCGCCTTTATAAGGACCGAGCGTATCGTTATGCTGAATACGGTAGGCCGGAATGCGTCTTACACGGCCATTCTCAAGCGGGATGCGCAGAAATGCTTTGTGCACTTTGTTGGGAGTAGACAGAATGGCAGCCAATGATTGAAAGACTTGTTCCCTCTGATTGCCGGCAACATCCGGCAGAAAGGCTGGCGTATCGCCAAGCGCTTGCAGTGACTGCCTAATAATTTCATCTGTTTGCGTTTCCATCAACAGGAATATCTCCTTATCGTATGATCGATATCATCGCTCATCTATACGTGCTGACGTTCCAGCCACGCTTCCAGCACACGCAGCGCTTGTCGTTGCTCAGGAGACGTTAAGCCGTAGAAAAATCCGTGCTCCGCTCCTTCGATCAAGACTGTCTCTGCTGCTCCCCCATGGCGTCGAATGCTCTCGCTCATCGCGTAAACATGCGCATGGGGAAAGTATTGCTCGTGTTCAGCCAGCAGGAACAAGAAGGAGGGACAGCCTTGCCCGACGTATGCTATCGGAGAAGCTTCGGCGAAAGCCTCTCCGCGATCGGAATCGGCATAGGAACAGCCGACCGCTTGCTCGATGCAATCCCTGATGCGTTCGTTCATATCCGGCCATTCCTCAAGCGTCCCGGGACCGTTGATCGATACGCATGCATCCGGCTGTCTCCACACAGCATGGCGATCCGTACGCTGCACAGGCAATCTGTCCGGAGGCATCATCGCCAATAATGAGGCCAGATGGGCTCCCGCCGAGCTGCCCAGAACAATAACGCGCTGCACCGGTTGACCCTGGCATTCCAAATCATGAAGAAAAGCCATATACGCCTCGGACGCATCCGAGAGCTGTTGCTTCCAGTCGGCCGCCGGCGCCAGACGATAGCCTGCGCTGCCGCACCAGTATCCGCGTGAAGAGAAGTAAGCCAGATGGCTATGGAATTGATCGCGGCTTCCGCCGTTCCAGCCGCCGCCATGGACGTAGAATAAAGCGGTAGACTTGGCAGCTCCGGATGGCTTGGCGATATCGACTGCCCTTTTCAATACAAGCGGCTCATCTACATACAACGTCGTTAATTCCACTTATCCCCGACTCCTTGTTCATCAAATTAATAGGCCGAAATCACCTTTTTAACGGCATCCGCAATGTCCGTCATATCTTTTTCATCCGCCAGCAAAACATGATGAGGCAGCCAAAACACTTCACTTTCCGCAGCTTCGCTGATCGGACAGAAGTCATGCCTTTCCTTGCCGCTCCATTTCTGAATGCTTCGAATGATCGCTTTGTTCCTGTTTAGCGATACATATCCCGGCGATACTGGAATACCTTCGGCGTGGAACTTTTTAACCACTTCCGATTTCTCGTCTTTCGTTATGCCCGAAGCGATTCTGAACAAATACAAGTGATGAGCGTGTCTCGTTATCCGGGCATCTCTGTTCATCACACTAACGCCGTCGATATCCGCCAGAAGCTCCGTCAGGATGCGGCTATTGCTTTCCCGTTTGCGCATCTGCTCGTCGAGCCGCGTCATTTGCGCCAGCAGAATTGCCGCCTGGAACTCTGTCATTCGCAAATTCCAGCCGATTTCCTCGTGCTGATACCAGCCGCCATTACGAACTCTGCCTACGTTAACTAGCGACCATGCCCGATTGGCTATTGTCTCGTCATTGGTCAGAATGATGCCGCCTTCACCGGCGTTTATATTTTTGCTCGACTGGAAGCTGAACGTTCCGGCATCACCGATCGCCCCTACCGGGGTTCCTTCCCACTCCGCCCCTACTGCTTGAGCAGAGTCTTCAATCAATTTCAATTGATGCTTGTCGGCTATTTCCTTCAGCCTGGTCATATTGGCCGGCGAGCCCGCAATATGCACCGCTACGATCGCTTTTGTCCTTGGCGTAATCGCCGCTTCCACTTTCTCGGGATCAAGCAGCAGCGTATCCCTTTCCACATCGACAAATACCGGTATAGCCCCGAACATAAGAGCAGAGGTTGCAGTGGCAATAAACGTATAAGGCGGCATAATGACTTCATCGCCCGATTCAACGCCTGCCGCCATTAAAGCGATCGTAATCGCGATCGTACCGTTTACAACCGTTATGCCATATTTTGCATTTTGCAGAGCGGCGAATTTCTCTTCCAGCTCCTGCAGCTTGATTCTGCCGGTTCCTCCCCATTTTCCTGATCGCACGACTTCCAGAATCAATTTTTCCTCCAGCTCGTCCCAGTGCGGCCATTCCGGGAATGGCTGCGTTCTTACCGCTGTTCCCCCATTAATCGCTAGCTTATTCATATCCGCTTCCTCCTTCGCTTAATACTGATACGTCTCTACCTTAGCCCGAGAAAAGGGCGGTATGCAGCCTCAAAATAAATGAATTTACTCAAAAATTGAGTTCAAATTTAGCGAATTACTTCCCCTGTGAAGAATAAACCCCAAGCCGTGCAAGCCATTTCAATTGAGGCGTCTAAAACAGGAAAAAGACGCCCGGAGGCGCCTGCGATTGAGATCAACGATATGAAGCAAAATCAAAAGTGAGCCGCCTGCTCAGGCGACTCGCTGCTATTAACGTTAATTGGCTTTTAAACCTCGCATTACTCTCTTTAATGCTTCTTCATAAAGAGCCCGGTTATTTTGAACCCACCGAACTTTACAGGCATCTTCCCGATTGAAGAAGCCTCTTCCCTTTGTTTCGCTTGTGCCATGGAAATCATCAAGCCTTTCAATTCTGGCGCAATAAAATACCATATAGCTGTCCGGATAGGGGTATTTATACTTCTCCGGTTTATGAAACAATCGGATTAATTCATAACCCAGGAGCTGAGGAGATGCAATCAAAGCGCCCGTTTCTTCATAAAGCTCTCTTCTCATAGCTTCTTCCGGGCTTTCCCCATGCTCAATATGACCTCCGGGAATATCCCAGCCTCTTTCATTCAAGTTCGTCAACAATAGCGTATTTTCCTGAAACGCCAGCACGAATGAACTCGTTATTAATTCCTGTTGAGGAAGAAACTCAGACAATACCAATCGCGTTTCATTGGGCAAAGGAAGACCCGCTACATTTTCATGCGATCTTATGACTTGCATTCTTCCGCTCTCTCCTCTTTCAACCCAAGAACAAATCCAGCCCGCTACTGAATTCGCCTTGCTTGCGGTTCCGAAGCACATTGGGATCGTAGATTTTCACCGTGCCGCAATTCAGGCATGATACGAACCAGTAGTGATGATGCTGAATGTCCAGCAACTTGCTTATACCCGGTCCCGTCATGGCTACCTCCTGCACCCTGCACTCCTTATGGTCGCAATCCGAGCAGGAATACTCGCTTTCCAACTGAGCCAGCACATCCGCCGCCTCTTCCTCTTCTGCGGCAGGCACATGCCGGAAGTCATCCGGCTGATCGTTATCGCCGGATTCCAGATGGGATGGGAATACTTCGTGCATGCACTCCGGACAAATATCCTTGTCCAGAATAACCTCGTTCTCGCACCAAGGACATACCACGGTCTCCGCCATCGTCAACCCCCTCCTTCGTTTGTCCTCATTGTATCATGATTTCCATGCCTTGGAGGGGGAAATTATTGATGGCCTGCGGGCCATTCCGTCAAATTCAGCTTCCGCTCCCCCGCTTATGGGCAGCGTTGTAGATATCCTTCAGCTCATAGGCTCCAAGCTTCTTGCATTGCTCCAGAAAGTCCTGCAGATTCTCGTCGGTAATCGGGCTTCTCCCCGTCACGAACTCCGTCATTTTCTCTTCGATATATACGGTCAAGTTGTCCAGCTTCTCCTTGCGCAGCTCATTCTCTTCTTCCGTCAGCACCAGCAGGTTAGGCGCAGGCACGACATACGGCATATACTGCTCTTCAATCCGCTGTGCCTTCTCCGTCAATCGGTCGGCCAGACGGGATTTCCCATTGTCCAGATTCACATCGGTGTACCATATCCCCCATTCGCCCCGAAGCTGATCATAAGGAGCGGGTCCAAGCGATTCCAGGAACTTGGGCTCCCCTTCGGAACGGTCATACGTCTTGCCCTCAATGCCAAGCGCCAGGTAATCGGACCCTTCTTCACCCAGCAGATAATCAAGGAATTTCACTGCCGTCACTTTGTCCTTCACTCCTGCGGATATAGCGAGGCCGTTTTGGCCAATCAGTTCTCTGGAGAATAAATACGGCTTAATGCCATCGGCCGCCGGCAGTGGTATGACGTCTACTTCATAACCCGGAATCATTCCCGCTTCGGCGGCGCGGTTCGTCAACTGCTCGTTCCTCGTCTTCCAATGATAAGTAACGAACGACTTGCCCGTCAGCATCCGCTCTTCCCACTGCGCGCCGGTCAAGATCGCATACTCCTTGTCAAGCAGCTCCTCCGCATACAATTTGTTCATATACTGAAGCGCTTCTTTGAAGCCGGGATGATCCCCCGCGAATTGATACTCCCCGCTATCGGGCTCCATTTGGAGGTACCCTTCGATTCCCGTGAACATTCTCAGCATAATCGTATAAAGCCCTATTGGCCCGCTAACGTTTGGCGTAATGAACGGATAAGAATCGGGATGCTCTTTTTTAAGCGTCTTCAGCATCTCGTACAGCTCCTCCGGATTTTTGGGAGCCTCCAGATTATACTTGTCCATCAAGTCTTGACGTGCGATCCAGGTGTAATTGAAGCCGATTCCTTCCACGATAGGAATGGAATAGATTCCGCCATCCGCCCCCGTGACGACATGCTTCACATGCGGATAAGTTTCGAACAGCTTTTTCATATTGGGAGCATGCTCTTCAATATAGGGAGCCAGATCCAGGAATACGCCTTCCTGTCCGTACAAGCGAGCATCCGCATGCGGCACTGGCATGAAGTCGGTCACGGAATTGGTAGCAATCAATATTTGTCTCTTCTCCTGCAATCCTTCCTGAGGCACCGCTTCGAATTTCACCTTTACATTCGTCTTCTGGAATATTTCCTGGAAAATTTGCCAATCGTCCCGAATAGGCGCTTCCCTTCGCTCGCCGACGAACCATTTGAATGTGACCGGCTTCTCCGATAGCCAAGTCGATGTGCCGCTTGACTCCGCCTTCGGCGCCGCGCTCGGGCTCTGATCCGGCTTGGCGCTGCCGCCATTCCCGTTAGAGCAAGCTGCAGTCGCCATGCTTAAACATGCTAACAGTGATAATCCGAAGCCCATCTTGCGAAACGTTCTGTTCATATATAATCCCCCTTGTTATGATTTCAACCTTTAATGCCGCCGATCATGCTGCCCTGTACGAAATACTTCTGAATAAACGGATAAATGCACAGAATAGGCAACGTCGCAATCATGATAGTGGAATATTTCACAGTCTCTACAAACGTCGCCCCGCCGTCCTCCATATACGTCTCGGACCCGGAACCTGCAATAATGATGTTGCGCAGCAATATTTGCAGCGGGTATTTGTCCCGGTCGCTCAGATAGATTAACGCATCGAAGAAGGAGTTCCACTGCCCGACAGCGGTGAACAACCCTATAGTAAGCATAACGGGCAGAGATAGCGGCATGACGATTCGCAGCAGCACTCCCATCGTACTGCAGCCGTCCATCGTCGCTGCGTCCTCCAGCTCCTTTGGAAGCGCTTCGAAAAATGTGCGCATAATAAACAAGTACCAGGTATTGACCAATGTCGGCAGCACAATCGCCCAAATGGAATTCAACAGCCCCAGATGTTGAACGACTAGAAAAGTCGGGATAAGTCCGCCGTTGAACAGCAGCGTGAATGCCGCCATCAACAGGATCGCACGTCGGCCCGGCAGCCAGCGCTTCGCAAGCGGGTACGCCATCATAGCCGTCACAATTAACGTCAGCACAGTCTGAACGACCGTGTACCGAATCGTATTCCAGTAGCTGATCCATAAATCCGGCAGAAACAGAATCCGTTCATAAGCGATCCAGGTCCAATCCTGCGGAAGCAGCCGGACTTGACCGCTTGCCACCAGGGCAGGATTGCTGAAGGAAGCCGAGAACACGAATACGATAGGATAAAGCATCACTGCAATCAATACTAGCATAAGCGCTGTATTCGCACTGTCAAAAATGCGGGAGCCGAGGCTTGCTTTCATATCTTTTCCCCCTTACCACAGACTGGTGTCCGAATATTTTCGCGCCACGCGATTCGCCATGACTACCAATACGAATCCCACTGCGGACTGAGACAACCCGACTGCTGTAGCAAAGCTGAAGTCCGCTCCCAGAATGCCTCTTCGATACACAAATGTATTGATGACATCGGCCGTCTCGTAAATCATGGGATTGTACAGCAAGATGATCTTCTGATAGCCGATCTCCATCATATTCCCCAAGTTCAACACGAACAAGATAATAATAACCGGCATCATGCCCGCCAAGGTGATATGGCGTATTTGCTGGAACCGGTTCGCGCCATCCATTTTGGCCGCCTCATATAGCGTCGGATCGATGCCTGCGATCGCCGCCAAGTACAGAATCGTGCCCCACCCCAGCTTCTGCCACAGCTCCGAGCCGATGTAGATACTTCGGAACCATTCCGGTATGCCAAGGAACATAATGGGATCAATGCCGAACCAAGCCTGGAGCAGGTGATTGACGATTCCGCTCTGCGGCGACAGGAAATTGACAACCATGCCGACAATGATGACCGTGGACAGGAAGTGCGGCATATAGCTGATCGTCTGAACGATTCTTTTGAACATAGCGTTCTTCAGCTCATTCAACAGCAAGGCCAGCACAATCGGTGCCGGAAAGTGAAACAATAAATCATACACATTAAGCAGCAAAGTATTGCGGATCAAACGCCAAGCTTCCGGTGTGTCATAAAAAAATTGTACAAAATGCTCCAGTCCCACCCACTTGCTTCCCCAGATGCCCTTGACTACCGAATAATCCTGAAATCCCATCAGAACACCGTACATCGGGGCATATTTGAAGATAATGTAATACAGAATGCCCGGCAGCATCAACAAGTACAAAGCCTTGTGTTTCGAAATCATGCGCAGCAGCTCGATACCGGGCTTGGCCTGCTTCAAGTGGGCGGGTCCCGACTTGGACACCCAGACCGCTTGCTTCATGCATATTCACCCTTTCTTCATGCCCCTCCCGGGAAGAGGCGATTTGTCATGTCCTGCCCATCATAAGGGAGAGGCAAAAGCAGGGTAAAGAGATC
Organism: Paenibacillus sp. J5C2022; assembly: GCF_025567625.1. GTDB lineage: Bacteria > Bacillota > Bacilli > Paenibacillales > Paenibacillaceae > Pristimantibacillus. The sequence continues at coordinate 42,622 of NZ_JAOQJC010000009.1, forward strand.
ATTTTTCTGCCAGTCAATCCCTTTAGCGGCTGGGCTCAGGGACCTTCCTCGCTGTGACAAGTGTCCTGATTTTCCTTTTTTTATAGGAGTGTCCTCATCTGCGATCGCTTTGAAATGCTTGATTCTCGGGGAAAGTGATCATTTTTGCATCCGATGTACAGCACACAACAAAAAAAAGCACCGCCGATGTTCAAGCGATGCTTCTTGCCGGTCTTCCGCTCGGGGGAATAAAGGAGCTGGCTGCATTTTAACCGCTCAAGCTTTCCCGGTATTTGCCCGGCGTCACTCCCTCGTGCTTGCGGAATGCCTTGATGAATGAATTACGGCTAAGATAGCCGACTTGCAGGGCAATGTCGTCCAGCTTCAGCTCGGTGTCGGCCAATAAGCGCTTGGCCGCCTTCATCCGGCAGCGCAGAAGATATTCCACGTACTTCTCCCCTACCGCTTCCTTGAAGCTGCGGCTGAAGTGACCGATAGACATATTCAGCTCGCGCGCGAATTGTTCGATCGATATGTCGCTATGGAAATTTCCCTTTATATAGGAAAGAACGGCCTCGAAGCGCTCCGGCAATATCTCCTGATCAGTGAATAATTCCGCATGAGCCGACTCAAAAAATCGCTTCAGCTCCTCGATCGTGGCGCATTCATGCAGCCTCTGAAATAATGAAGAGTATTTCTCGATGCTGAAGTCATGCCTGCTATCCGTCGCCGCCGCTCTCAGCCAAGTGTTCAAGCTGTCAATGCATAGCTGCTTGACCCGCTCAGCCGGAGCGCCGTCCAGCCTGTCACTGTCCAGCATCCCATGAACGAGCTGCAGCATCTCTTCCCGTTGACCCGACTCGTACATCTGCAGCATTTGATTGACTTTCTGAGTCGACAGGAAGCTTTCAATCGTAGAACGCTCTCCCCAATCGTCCAGGTCCGTGCATATTTCCGCGCCGCTGTACAGCTTCTTCCCTTTCAACAATCGCAGCGCCAATCGATACGATTCATGCAGATGCCACAGCCCATCGACTGCACACCCCAGTCCAATAGCCGAATAGTAATAGGCCGTATTCTCCTCACACACGTTGCGTATCGCTTCTCCAGCAACGAGAATTTGGCTTTCCGCCGCTCCCGGGTTCAGATGCACGATACATACGAGCAGATCCTTGCTGACAAGACAGAAGCGGACATCCGTCTCCATCGCCTTGACGATTCCATCCTTCAGCTCTACGATCAGGAAGGATTTGTCGGTCTCCGTCAGTTTGCGGCTCCCATACTCGCGGTACTGCAGATCGATACAGATCGCAGAGAACGCACCGGACACATCGACATCCAAGCCGATCTCCTTCGCATAATACTGCACGGACAGATCATCATTCAGCTCGCCGTACAGCACTTTGCCCAGGAAGTGTTCCTGGACAACTGGCGATACGCCGGAAATTAGCGTTGACATATCTTTATTTTCGGTAATGAGCAGCTTGGACCAATGTTTAATAAGATCGAACTCATTGCCTGATTGCGGCGGCAAGTGGGCTGAGGTGCGGCGCGTGCGTTCCAGCTGCCGTTTAATGTCCTTAATGGGCATATACATTCTGCGGCTTAAGTAATAAGAGATAACCGTGCCTACGATTAAGAAGAAGGACAGGAAGATCAAGCTGCCCAGCCTGATCGTCTCGGCCGGCTTGCGGAGCTCCTTCAAATCGGTCAGGCTCACATAGATCCACTTGTAAGAATTGGACGGCTCGAAGGCTACACGATAACGCCGCCCCTGCACCGTCATGCTCGCCGTTCCCGCATCGCTCTTCCGATAAGCTTCGAGCAAGGCGGGACTGTCTATTGCATGCTGGCCGGCATGCGCGAGCAGATCACCTTGCTCGTTCATGATAGCGGTTTCAATATAATGCTGATCGATAATTTTTATGTTTTGGCTCAGCTGCTCCTGATTGATATTCACCACCAGGTACACTTTGGGCGAATCTGTGTTGTACGGATAGCTTATCATCGCAGACACATATTGTCCTGACATCGTGGTGTGCTTCGACAATAGCGGCTTCTTCTGAATCTGCATGGAGCGGGTCATAGCCATCATTTTGCGCCCGCTGAACAGCTCGTCCCGCTCCGACGATGCCAACTCCGGCATAAAGTTCGTGTATTGGAAAAACATCTCCGGCGAAAAATGGCCGCTCGAGCTGTCGATGATCAACTGCTTGTCGGGGAGATACATGTAAGCGGAGCTGGCGAGCGGGTGCTCAATCAACGTCTGCAGCCTGTCGTACAAGCCGGTCATAATCTCGTTGCGTCGATACTGCTCCATCCCGTCGCCCGAGCGAATAAAGCTGTCCAAGCCGGAATAATCCAGCAGCTTGATCATCTCATTCTGCATGGAATGAATCAGCTTGTTCGTCTCTCCGGCGAATTGGCCGATGACAACCTCGCTAGACTTGTCCACTTCCCGTTCCATAACCTTGACCACATGCGTATAAACCAGAAGGCTGGCAATAATGGCAGGCACCATGATCAACAGAAAGAAGATGGCGTAGAACTGCTTGAATAACGAGAACCGCATAGTACGGTTGTTGAACACCCTATCCATCATCGATAAACTTGCTCCCCCCTGCGGATTATTTCCGGACTATGTCACTGCCGTTGCGAATGCTTTCATATGACTGCTGTGTCCCGGAGACAACTTCGCGCCGGGATCTATGTATACCTTCGCATTATTGATCGCGGTGGGAGCCTCCCCGAAGCCGACGGCAATCAGCCCCAGCTTGCCTGGATAAGTTGTAATATCGCCTGCCGCGAATATGCCGGAGATATTCGTCTCCATGCGGCTGTCCACCGGTATCGCCCCACCCTTCACGTGCACGCCCCACTGCTCGATAGGCCCAAGTGAGGAGACGAAGCCATAACTGATAATGACCTCGTCCGCCGCAATGCACTGTTCCTCCCCCGTTTTAACGTCCTTCAGCGTAAGCGACTCGATGCCGCCGTCGCCCTCCAGCGCTGTCACCTCCATCGGGGTCAACACATGGACGCCGGACTGCTTCAAACGCGCTATGCTGTGCTCATGCGCCCGGAATTTGTCGCGGCGATGGACTAATGTCACTCGGCTCGCGATCGGTTCCAGCATAAGAGACCAATCCACTGCGGAATCTCCGCCTCCGCAAATAACGACTTCCCTTCCCTGGAAGCGGCTCATATCGTCGACGAAGTAATGCAGATTCAACTCCTCATACCGCCAAGCGTCGGGAAGATCCAGTCTCCTTGGTTGGAAAGCCCCCGCGCCTCCCGTAATAACAACGGATTTGGCGTATGTCTCTCCCCGATCCGTCATCAGCCGGAACAAGCGCTCCTCCAGCTTCTCGACATGGAGAACCCGCTCTTCCAGTCCGATATCCGTCTCGAACTGCGCCAATTGCTCCTTCAGCCTGTCGATCAGCTCCTGTGCGGTCACTTTCGGAAATCCCGCTATATCGTAAATATACTTCTCGGGATATAATGCCGACAGCTGACCACCCAGCTGCGGCATGCTCTCGAACAGCTTCACCGAGGCATTCCTCATCCCCCCGTAGAAAGCCGCGAACAGCCCCGCCGGTCCCCCTCCTATTATCGCAATGTCTACCGGCGTTGTCATCGAATACTTCTCGTTCATGCCGTGCCCCCCCATTCTGATGTCTCTATACGAAAACATACAGCTCGCCGTCCGTCTCTTCTACGCGGTATCCTCTTAGACGGACACTCTCGTCTGCCAGATGACGGCCGGTCAGCAGATCGAACTCCCAGCCGTGCCAAGGACAACGCACAATCTCTCGGTCCCTGCCGTAGCGGTATTCGTATACGAGAGAAGGAAGTCTCGTGCCGCACACCACTCCTTCGCATACCGGCGCTCCTCCGTGCGGGCAAATATTGCGCCAGGCGTAATAAGCGCCGTTCACGAGAAAGATGCCGATCTCCATGCCGTTCACCGTTGCGACCAGTCGCCCCTTGTTCTTCAGCTCCTGCACAGTTCCTGCGAAGTGCTTCTGTTCAGTCTTGGGCATCGACTTCCGCCTCCTTCACGACATCCCCGGAATTCTCAGAGGCAGAGATGGATGCTGGCGCTTCATAGAGCCCATACAGCTCCATGGCATTGTCCACAAGAATCCTTCCTCTCAATTCCTTCTGAACCGGCGCCAATGCCAGCTTCGGATTGTCGAAGTCCCAGTGCGGATAATCCGAAGAGAACATGACCGTGCGCCCCGCATCTACCATATGAAGAATCTGGTTGAGATGCTCTCTCTCGGACGGCTCTTCGATCGGCTGCGTCGTTAATCGAATATGCTGCTTAATATATTCGGATGGAAGGCGCTTGAGCCACGGAACCAAATCTCTTAATCCCTTATAGTTTTTGTCCATACGCCACATGAGATGCGGCAGCCAGGCGATGCCGCCTTCAATTGCCACGAAAGTCAGCTGCGGGTATTTCTCGAACACACCCTCGCACACCAGCGAATTCACTTGCGCCATGTAATTGGCAGGCAGAATATTATGCCACTCCAGATAAGTCGTCGGGTACCCCGACGGAGTCGGCGCTCCGGATATGCCCCTTCCCTCCGTCCCGGGGTGAACGGCCACAGGCAGCCCGTTCCGCTCCGCCGCCTCGTAGATGGGATGATAGAAGCGTTGACCGTACAGCATGCGCGAGCCGCTGCACATAATGACCTGCACCATACCCTTGTTCACCGCCATGCGATCGATCTCCTTGGCCGCCGCCTGCGGATCGGAATGATTGATCAGAATCGAGCCTTTGTAGACGGGGCTGGCCTTCAGCCATGTCTCTGCCAGCCAGTCGTTATAGGCGCTTGCCACCGCATTGGCATAGTCCGGGCTGGGATTCAGGGAGATGCCGAGTATGCCGGAGCCTGTCAGTATGCCGTAATCGATGCCGTACTTGCGGAAGTGATGCTCCAGCATATGGGCAGGATCGCTTCCCGGCAAGCCGCCTCCCGGCGGCACGGCATCCGAGCGGAGTACGCCGATCGGCGAGTACCACCCTCCCCCGTATCCCGCTCCGACGGACAGCCATTGCTCATGCCATACACGCGGCAGGAATGGTAGCAAGTCCCTCGGATTTGCAATTGCATTGTGGACGTCTGCATCAATAATATTCGGTTTTGCCATCATAATCGCTCCTTCGACAAAGTTTGAATGCTGCTTTCGTTCCACTTTATCAAGGAGACCCTGCTTCGGTACATACAGAATCGTTCGAACAATATGGACATTTGTTTGATGCGGACGTTCGGTGAAAATAAAGTGTTAGACTGATCCATGAAAAGAAGCAGCGGCGGTCCAAGACTTGATAAACTAAGTCTTGAACTGCCGCCGTTGTCATCTAGTTAACGTCTCACGTTAGAATAGTCTTATGTTTTAATTAGAGTCGCTGCTTATAGTTGTGAGGCTTGCCGAACACCTAAAGCTGTGACGTCCCGACCGGCTTAGGGACTGGATGAGGTCACTCGCTTCTCAGAGTGACCCGGAGCGTCAATATGATGTTAGTCGAAGGAAGTTCTGGAAGCAGCCATTGTATTTAAGGCTTTCTCAAAATAGCTATATACTTCATTTGCAATTCCCAGAAACTCTTCAACAAGTACATTACTATCCAAGTAACAAGCATACAGATAATCAACTAAAGCGGAGTCAATCTCGCAATAGTTTAATATGGCATTCTTCATCTTAATAATGTCATCTTGCCATACACCTGTATCTTCTAAAACTAAAGAGTATAATGCACGAATTAATCTCTTAGAATAACCTTTAATATATCTAGTTTTCATTGTGTTATCACTAGCATTAGAAAGTAAACTATGTATACGATCTACTTCCTCCTTGGTCTCTGTATTTAAGTCTAAGATGAACTCTGGAGAAATAATTATCGGTGGTACTTTTTCACCAACGTCATGACCATATATGCAAACACTAATTATCTTTACCCAAAAACCCCAATCATTTGGTTTACTTAATACATCGTCAATCGAGCAAATTGTCGTATCAATCTTAGTTACTACTGGATATTCTTCCAAAAGCCTGTCTTTAATATTTGACAATCTTTCGTAATCAATATCTTTGGGATTTACACATACAATAGTAAAGTCTGCATCTGACTTAAAAGGTTTAGCAGTTCCTTTTGGAATCGAGCCACACATATAAATGCTATGAATCTTACCTTTAAATTCGGTAAGTATATTATCTGTATACTTATCAACAAAATCCTTATATTCACTTTGTATTACAATTCTATGTATAACTTTTTCTAATATCATATAGACTCCTCCTAAACTAAGAACTTCTTTCGGCTAACGTTTTTGTATTCACGAACCTTCACTGCCTTAAGTGACCGAAGGGAACGGCCGCGACGCGGTTAGGCTGTGCAAGGTTGTCCGGCTGAATTGGCTTCCCTGCTACTGAATCCTCTTCTTCTGAACCAACTTCTTACTGCTTCGGCCCAATGAGCCGCAGGTGACGCTGCGTGAATACGGTGTTATGTGAAGTTCCCAACTTCTTGAATAAGCCTTCACTTTATTCTGCATTCTAATTCTTTCATTGCCTCTATCCAGTTTTCAAAGTTTTCAGATTCTTCCCATAACTCTTTTAGTTCTGATTCTAATTGTATTCTTTCTAATGCTTTTTGAGCTTTTAATAATAACTCTTTCCCTTGACCTTTATGTCGGTTTATCCATTCTTCAAGTTCATCATCGTATTTTTCATTTCCAAGTTTATTCTGCAAGGCTGCCAGTATTTCTACTGATCCAATTGCTATAGATGCCGTGTCTGCATCTAAATATCTATCATCTAGGGCCATCTCAATTGACTCAGAAATTAAACTCAAATCTTCTGTCTCTAAAAGTTCTTCAACCCAATCTAAAACAGTATCATTCTCAAGACTTCCGTATCCCCAAGCTCCCATGAAAATCATCCTCGCATTCATTTTTAGTTTAGTTTTATATTTGCATTTCGGGAATTTCACATAACGTTCTTGTATTCACGAACCCGAAAGGCTTAAGCAGCAAAACTGGTCAAGCGCAGCGACCAGATTGCCGGGTGGCTCCTTGCAAGGTTGTCCGGCTGACTATTCTTCACTGCTACTGAATCAACCTCAATCGAATCTACTTCTTCTGCTTCAGCCGGACCAAGGAGCGATAGTGACGCTGCGTGAATACGGTGTTATATGATGCCTACGCCTTCTTCGAGTTTCTTTCAAAATTATTGTTATTAGAATTCTCTATATATGGGTTGTCCTTCTAGGTTTAGACAGGCTTCTATTCTTTCTCTAAAGTTTTTCCATGTTACCTTTTTTAAAGCCTCATCTATTGGAAAGAATCCAGTCTCAAGACTTTCGTTTGTAATGATCGGTTTTCCTCCTACTGGTTTTGCTAAAAACAAAGTTCCGGTATTGCACGACTCTTGCTGTTATTGGTTGCTACTCCGATCTCAATTTTTCGTAGATTCAAATCATTAAACGCATGATCAACGAAGGCTTTACATGCGTTTGTCATTAGACCGATACCCTCAAACTTAGAACCTAACCAGTAACCCATTTCTGTACGCTTGGCATCCCAGTCAATCATTAAAAAACCTATGGATCCATCAATTTGTCCTTATACCATATCCCCGCCCAGTAACCATTATTATTTGCAAACCTAATTAAAGACCGACTGATAAAGGCTTTCGTATCATCAACAGAGTTGGTTTTATCAGGAAATTCGAGCCACTTTCTTATGGAATTGCGGCTACTTACTATTAACTTAAATAATTCTTGAGAATGCCTCTCTTCAAAAATAGAAATGTATGTATCCTCATTAAGAATTGCCTTATACAAATGAACAAACCTCCTTGTCAACACGCCACCAAATACTGGATGAAATATATCATAACAAAACATTCTGACAATAGCCATTATTAGGAGGAATATACTTTTAATGAATCATCGTCGGTCTAGAACTTTATTTTGTAACTACTTGGATACTAGAACAAGTAGGGGTAGGGTTTATCGCTCAAAATGGTTACATAGACTCGGAAAAGAACTGGGAATTGTGCGCAGTCGCTCATTTTGGTCACATAGCCCCGCCAAGCGTGCCTCGTACCGCCAAAAGTAGGAGCTATCGCTCAAAATGGTCACATAGACTCGGAAAAGTAGAGGAAAGCGTGCGCTATCGCTCATTTTGGTCACATAGCCCCGCCAAGCGTGCCTCGTACTGCCAAAAAGTAGGAGCTATCGCTCAAAATGGTCACATAGACTCGGAAAAGTAGAGGAAAGCGTGCGCTATCGCTCATTTTGGTCACATAGCCCCGCCAAGCGTGCCTCGTACCGCCAAAAAGTAGGAGCTATCGCTCAAAATGGTCACATAGACTCGGAAAAGTAGAGGAAAGCGTGCGCTATCGCTCATTTTGATCACATAGCCCCGCCAAGCCCATCTCACCTTATCGCCTGACAAGTGATGCGATTTAACTGTCACATTTGCAAATGTACATCACTTGATCGGGGCTTTATTTCAAGTCGTGAATGAACCTAAGTAGTAACTTTATTTTCTTCTAACAGCCGATGCCAATACGCCCGATGCCCCTGCTACGGGACAACGGGCTCTTTCTGCCTCCTTCATTACGGCTGCGGCGGCTGGCCGCTTACTCTTCGCAGCTCGTTGGCAAGACGGTTGAATTCCTTGCGCGCCTCTTCCACCGTCGTGGACATATACGCCGCGCTAAGGAATCGGATAATATTGTTGGCGTCATCCGGGTCCAGCATCGGTTCCTGAGGTTTCTTCTCCTCCATCTTCTCACCCACCATCTTCACAAAGCTGTTCCAGCCGTCCCAATCCCCGTCTTCATTCATCAGGCGCGGGCAGTTTTTGCCGCTCCAGTCATAATGCCGACGCAATCGGTCCGTCCCCCACTTCCTCTCCAGCAGCATATTGGCGACCAGATCGGCTGCATTGTCCCGTGTAGTCTCGTAATCGCCGCTCTCGCATATCTCGATGCCGATAGAGGTGCGATTCCCGCTCTTCTCCCCACTGCCGTCCCCCGCATGCCAAGCGTTCTCGTTCAATGGAATGCACTCGATCGCTTCCTTCTGGTCGATGACAATATGATAGGAGGCCGTTCTCGTATTGAGCGAATTCGTCAGCCAATCCCGTTCATTGCTCGCTGTGCTGGAAGGATTGGCTGTATTATGAATGGTGATCGTGGTCGCATCCATGGGATAGCCGGGCCGCCTGTTGTACGGCGTAGACCGAGGGATATGATCGATTTTGTACGTATACATCACTTTTTCTCCCCTTTCCCTGCTACATCCTATTCCGGCAATTCCTCGTCAGTCAGGGCGGTCCCAGCCCGCTACCCCAGCATGACCACCCTTGCTTTGCCGTCCCACTCCAGCTCTATACCTGCCGCGTCTGCCAGCTCTCGCACCTTCACCAGACGCAAGGCGCCCGCTTTTACCGACTGCAGCTCCATGCCGTTCACCGTCACGCCCTGCACGACGCAGCTGCCCACAGTCGCCCCCAGACTCCCGCCAATTTCCTGCACCGGCACCCATGTCGTACCCTCCTTCAAATATCCCGTCCCTATGACTCCCCCCAGATAAAGGATGGGAATGACGGACGAGCCTTCGAAGCCCAGCGGCCTTACAGGAGCGCTCACTTCTATATCATATGCCTTCAGCCGGTAACGATTGATCAGGCTGATCAGCTTGGATGCATATGCCGGATCGGTCGCGTATCCGCACGACTGCAGCATAGTCGCCTGCTTCTCCGGAGAAGGCGCGCGGCGCACCGGTTCATAGCGGGGATACTCCAGCAGCCGGTCAAGATCCTTGTAGAAGTGATACAAGCTCCTGTACGCCCGGAATGCCGACTTGGTCGTCATGGAACGGCCGTCGACCACCTCCCATGTCCCTTTTACCACCGCCTCACCCTGCCAATACGCATTCGGCTTGCCGCTTCCCACCTTAATGCCGCCTAGATTGTTCCACGCATGAATGACGCCTCCCGTCTCCAGAATGCTCTGTGCAATGCGCAGCGAGGCATACATCGGCGAGCCTTCCAGCCGAACCTGCATGATCGTCGGCGCGATCGCTTTAATGAACTGTGCTCTTGTCAGCTTCGCCATCGGATCACCCCCTTTCATGCTTGTACGATTCCGCTTACGCAGCTATAGCTGCTTGCTAATCTTTCATTCTCTAATTCTATGTATGCAACAGCTTGGCAAAAGGAAACGGCCCCTTGTCCAGTAGAACAAGAGGCCGCCGCATTCACAGCGTATAAAATTGCTTCGTATTGCGGAGCAGCTGCTCCGCCGCTTCTTGAGCCTGCAATCCCTTCAGGACGGCGATATCCGCAACAACCTCTTTCGTCATCGACGGAATCGTGCGCTTGCCCGCATAAGGTCCTTCGAACGGCCAGGGACCGTCCGTCTCCGTCATCAGCTGTGTCAGCGGATATTGCCGAACGAGCGACTTGATCTCTTCCTCATAGGCTACATCTGGCGTGACAGACACATAATAGCCGGATGCCGCCATACGGCGTATGCTGTCTTCGCTTCCCTTGAACCAGTGGAAATGCGCCTTGCGCACCCCATGGCGCTCCAGCAAGCCGCACGCCTTGTCGGCGTCCTCGTATACCGCATGCAGGACGATCGGCCGGTCAAGCTCCGCTGCCAGCGCGACGAATCGATCCAGCAGCTCGATATAAGGCGCCTCGTCGAAGGGCTGCCCCACCGCTTCCGCCTCCGTCCGCATGTAATACGGGAGCCCGACCTCACCGATGGCGAACGGCTCCCCGGCAGCATGGCGCTCCCGAATCCATTCGATCAGCTGCCGGATGTCGTCGTCAGCAGGCAGCTCCTGCTCCGGATGGAAGCCGTATGCGGGATGCACGCCTTGCGGATACCGCTGTGCCAGCCCGTAGTTGACTAGCGCCGACTCCATATGACGGGATACGGCGACCACAGCCTTCACGCCTTCCCCCAGGGCTTCCTGCAGCATTGCTTCCCGCTCCTCCTCCGAATACATGTCGAGATGAATATGGGCGTCTATGCAGGATAGCGAGTCAAGGGAACTCCGTTCATCCCGTCTCTCCCCGTTATCCATGGCCGTCAGCCCCCTTCACTCCTTGAAGCTGATCGTAGATGCGTCCCTTCAGTTCATTGAACTGCGGCTCCTTCCACAGCGTCTCGCTGCGGGGACGCGGGAACGGAACGGCAATCTCGTCCAATACGACAGCGGGAGCGGCTGACAGCACAATAATCCGGTCGGACAGATAGAGCGCTTCTTCAATGCTGTGCGTCACCAGCAGCACCGACCTGCGGTTCTCTTCCCATATCGACAGCAGCCAATGCTGCATCTGCATTCTCGTCAGCGCATCCAGCGCCCCGAACGGCTCGTCCAGCAACATTAGCCGCTGCGGCGACAAGAGTGCCCGCAGGAAGGATACGCGCTGACTCATGCCGCCCGACAGCATATGGGGATACGCTGCCGCATAATCGGCAAGCCCGATCCGCGCGAGCCATTGCCGCGCCAGCGACAGCGCCTCGCGTTTCTCCATGCCGGCAATCGTCAGCGACAGCTCGATATTGGCCTCCACCGTTCGCCAGGGCAGCAGCGACGCTTGCTGCGGCATGTACGCGACATGTCCCCGCTCGCCCGTCGTCCGGCGCCCGTCGATCCATATATCGCCGCCATCGGGCTCTTCCAGGCCGCCGATGACGCCGAACAGCGTCGACTTGCCGCTGCCGGAAGGACCGACGACGGAGACGAATTCCCCTTCATCGACGTGCAGCGACAGCTGCTCCAGCACGCGCTTGCGCTCCTTCTTCCCTTGCAGGAAGCTCTTGCTGATATCCAGTACGTCAAGCATCGGCCGCACTCCCCTTCTCCCTCGGCCGCCAGCGCGTGAAGTAGCGCTCCACCAGCGTCACCAGACCGAATAAAGCTACACTGATCGTAATAATGAGAATAACCGATGCGAATACCCGCTCCGGCATGTACCCTCTGGAAGACAACACCATAAATCCGCCAAGTCCTGTTCTCGGAGACAGCCATTCCGCCACGACGGCGCTCATAACGCTGTAGGTCGCTCCGATCTTCAGGCCGCTGAACAGACCAGTGACCGCCCCCGGCAGCTCCAGCCGCCAGAACAGCTGCCACTTGCTGCAGCCGATCATGCGCAAGTAGTTGCGTTCCGCCTCATGACCGTGCGACAAGCCGTACAGCATCGTCACGCACACAGGGAAGAAGCAGACCATCATCAGCAACAGCACCTTGGGCAGCAGCCCGTAGCCGAATAGCATCGTCATGATCGGCGCCAGCACGATAATCGGCACGTTCTGCGACAAGATCAGGAGCGGCGACACGCCCAGTCTGACCCCCGGCAGCAGATGCAGCAAAGCGGCGAGCATAAAGCCCGCCGCCGATCCTCCGACATAGCCTAACAAGGTCAAGCCAAGCGTCGCCCGTGTATGCTCCATAAGACGCGGCCATACATCCGGCCTGATCGCCTCCTGCACAACTGCCAGCGGGGACGGAATCATCCAGTCGAACACGAGTCCGAAGGAGACCGCCGCCTGCCAGCATGCAACGAATGCGAGCATGACGATCGCGGGCAGACCGATCCTCGTCCACAGGCTTCGCTTATTGCCCATCGGGGTACTTCTCCAGCAGCCTGTCCATGGAAGCGCCGTGCTCCGGACAATAATAGATCTTCATTTGGGATATGACGGATTCGCAGCCCATCTCCGCCATCGCCTTGTTCATCTCTTGCACGATGCCGAGCAACTGATCCAGCTCGCCTTCCATCGTCGTCTCAAGCGGCGCTACCCGGTAGGGAACGCCGGATTGCTTGATCACTTCGATTGCGCGGTCCACGTAAGGAATCGCGCTCGCCCCTCCCGGCGTGCGAGGCAATATTTGAATGCTTACCAGTGCGTTAGCCATATTCGCTCACCTCTCTCCTTGTTGTTGCATGCTCAGCATGCCAGCGGTCGGAAGCCCCTCGTCCGGCATTATTGCGGCAGGAATTCGTTCGTGAACGCCTTCTCCGCATCCAGCTCGGCTTCCAGCAGCTTGTTCTCGAACAGCCATTCCGAGAAATTGCTCCATACGCTAAGCTTCTGCTCGCCCCAGCGTGGCGCATCGTCCTGATAGCGCGGGCTGAGCCACTGCTGGCTTGCGCGCACAAGCTCCGGGTTCAGATCCGGCTCCGCGGCAATCAACACCTCGGCCGCATCCGCCGGGTTGTCAATCGCATACTGATAGCCCTTCGATACCGCTGCGCTGAACGCTGTAACCACTTCAGGCGAGTTCGCAATCATATCCTCGCTTGTCACCAGAACCGGCGTATAATAATCCAGCTTGTCGCTGTAATCGGTCAAGTACAGCATGTTCATCTCTTCGTTGCGAAGCTCTGCTTCAATGCCGGTCCAACCGTAGAAGATCCATGCGAAGTCGATGTCCCGCTTCACTGCCGCGAAGAAGTCCGTATCGCCGATCGACAGCATATCCACCTTGCTTATGTCTCCGTCTACCGTGCGCATTATTGCATCGATGACGGCTTCTTCAATTGGTGCTCCCCATCCGCCGTATTTCATTCCTTCGAACTTCTTCGGTGAGTCAATGCCCTTGTCTACAGGCGAAGCAAAGCCGGATGTATTGTGCTGAAGAACAGCAGCAATGGACACGATAGGCACTCCTGCAATGCGGGCCATCGTCACCGTCTCCTGGACGCTTACTCCGAACTCCGACTTACCGGAGGCAACCATCGCATCAGAGCCCTCTTGACCGGGCTGAATAATGTCCACCTTCAGTCCCTGCTCCTCGAAGTATCCCTTGTCGCGCGCTACATACAGGCCGGTATGATTCGTATTGGGCGACCAGTCCAGCACGAGCTGCACTTCCTGAAGCGGCTTATCCTCCGCTTTATTGTCCTCTTTGGCATTGCCGCCGTCTGCCGCATTGCCTCCACTGGCGTTGTTGCTCACATTGTCAGACTTTCCTCCATTACCTCCATTGCCGCCGTTTCCGTCCGCGCCGCAGCCTGCAACCGCCAGCATAACGGCGAGCAGGACTGCCGCAATCCCCCATGAACGCTTCTTCCCCTTCACTTTCATACCTATCATCCTCTTCCGTCCCCTCTCCTACTGTTATCTGTTTTTTTGATGATGACTGGCATCCCGGAAGCTCAGTAACAGGTTTCCCTTGGCACAAGCGCTAACGGCTGACGCGGCCCCTTGGCGGCACGGCATCCGTCTCGCATTAAAAAAGCGCCCCTCCTGATTAGGAAAGGCGCCTTGAAGTTGGCCTCATGATCCCTCGCAGCGCCGCAGCATGGCAAAAAGCCATTGCGCGCTCGCTATGCGGAGCGGATCTTCGCATTCCTACGCCGGCATTACCCGGATCAGGTTATAAGGGTCGGAATTGTACTGCTATTCCCTCTCAGCCGGCCACACCAGCTCCCCCAGGATTGTTCAGTTTTCATCAATCGATTATTTATTATATCAAATACTTGCAAGAATGCCAGACTTATTTTTCCTGCCTGCACGTTTTTCAGCCTCCCGCTCCTTTATCCGACATCCGCTTGTACTTGCTGCGAATGCCGACGCAGAGCATCAACAGCGGCAAGACAATCTGAAAGATGGGCACAAACTTCAGCGTCACCTTCAAGCCCATCCAGATATGAAACGTGTAGTTCGGCTCCAGGAACGAGAGGCCGTAAATGATCAGCATGATCGGCAACAGCAAATAACGGTAAGACCAGCCGGTTATTTCGCTTATCATCGTGGCCGATGCGAACAGAAGCAGCGTTATTTTCACATACAGACCGATATACAGCAGAATGGTCACAACGATATCCAATCGTTCCAAAAAATTTGCCAGGCTGACCAGTTGCACGGCATGAAGCAGCGGCAACGCCGTCACGGCGGACAGCTGCGCCCCAAGCACGCACATGACCAGTACGTTCATAAAGATCAGGAACAGCGAGACAACCGTTTGCGAGCGGTAGGTTGTCTTCCCGATTTTCCCCCGTTCCTTCACATACCGCCATATGACGAGCATGACAACCATCTGGCCGAACGGAAAAGCAACCAGATCGGGAACGGCTTTCAAGACGGGGCCAAAGCCGTTCTCCAGCACCGGCTTAAGCCTGTCCAGACGGACAAGTCCGCTGGCGAACAGCAAGGAGATGACGATGCCGTAGCTGATGAATACGATCGGCATAAGCAGCTGGGCCACGCGGGCGAACACCTCGACCCCCTTGCTCGCCGTATAGCCCGCGACGAGCAGGATCAGCAGCATCGTCACCGACTTGGGCGTCTGATCCAATAGCGCCATGTAGGTCAGCTCGCCGACATCGCGAACGTTGCGCATGGATTCGTAAGCGAGCCATATCGCATGGATGAATGCAAGCGCCCCGCCGAGCCATCGTCCCAGATGATACTTGTACAGATCCGCCAGACCCGCGTCCGGGACCCGCCGCTGCAGCTTCAGGTACATGGCCGTCAGCAGCAGTCCCGCAGCGGCCGCCAGCGTCATCGCCATCCAGGCGTCCTGCTTCGCGCTGCTGCCCAATTGAAATAGCGGCGTGCTGCCGATCAGAAACAATACGACCAGTACCCCTAATTGATCTTTGCCGATTCGCTGCAAGCTCCTCACCTCTCATACCCGTTACTTGCTTCTGGCATCTTCCTGCATTTTTTTAAAGCTGCTGGCATTCCTGCCTCTGGATACGATGTTGGCCTTCACAGTCACGATCACATCCGTCTGCGGGAACAGCTCTCTCCATTCGCCGCGAATGTCCTTCCACTGACGGGGATGCTCCTTGCGGATGAGATCGCCGAACCCGACAACATCCGCCCGATGCTTGCTCACAGCCTTCCATCCATTCATGGCGATCTTGTGAATCTCCTGTTCGATTAATTTTTCGATCGCATCCATTTGCCTTGGCAGCTCCAGCTTCGTGCTGCAATTGTATTCCCGCAGCACCGCTTCTACCTTGATATCTACATACATGCGCCATTTCCCGTTATGCCACTCCGGCTTTCGGGCTGTCGTTGATTTCATAATCCGTACTGACGTCTGCTTCGGCGACGCCTTGTCCGGCTCGCAAGGAATGCCTATCGTTGTCTTCCCGATGTGATTGGACAGCCACATGATGCCCCGGCTCTGTTCCGTACTTGCCCAGCCTACCAGTTGATCGCCCACAATCAGTCCCAGCTGTTCAAGTCTGACTTTGGACGGCATCCACGTTCTTCCCAACTGCTTAATCGAATCCGTGCTCTCCCCCGTACCGGCAAGCGTCAAGCCGGGTATGCCGACAGCCTGCGCGCCTCCGAGCAGTCCCAGCATCGTCGTATGCATGCTCATCGGACGGAACGAGGAGCTTCCCTGCTCCTCATTTTTTGCCATACGCTGTACGGCGGTTCCCGGAATCTGCTCTGGCGGCACAAGCTGCTCCAGCATGCGTCTCGCCGTGCCCTTGGCCAGGAAGATATTCACCGTCTCCCGGGCGTCCGGATTGCGCAAGTATACTTCCATTACCGACCCCAGCCCTTTGCGCGCCGCTTCTTCGCCGACGACAATGATCTGATTATGGGCGAAGAACAGCTGTCTGCTCGTCTCCTGGCTGGCGCGGCTGACGGCTGTACGGTAAATATCCCCTTTCGTCGAGAACACATTGACAGCAGCCGTCTGGCTTCCTCCGGTCTGACTCGCAATCGCTTGCGGAATAATCGTCTGGAAGGACACCTCCCATATGCCGTCATGCCAATCCACTCCCGTTGCCGACACAATCGATATCTCATTCAGCTCCACCCGATTCCAGCAGCCGGTAAGCAGGAGCATCGCTCCCAGAAGCAATAGTGTTCCTGCACGATTCATGATGTTCCGTCCCCTCCCTGCGAGCCGCCGGCCAGCCGCTGCGCAGGCGGCTTCCTGCGATTCCGCTGCCTGATCGGATTGCGCAGCTTCAGGTCAAGCGGTCTCATCAGCACAGCCCACCACGGCACGCGAATGAATACGTCCCGCCACAGCCACTTGCCTTTGGAGCCCGGCGCAATAGGCGACATGTAAGGGACACCGAACGATCGCAGCGATACCATATGGACAAGCAGCACCAGCACCAGCACGAAGATGCCGAATAACCCGAGCAAGCCCGCCATAATCATGAATGCGAATCGGATCAGACGGGAAGTGGCCGCCAGATTGTAGTCCGGCAGCACGAAGTTGGAAATCGCCGTGAAGGAGACGACGATAACCATACCGGCGGATACGATGCCGGCTTGCACAGCCGCTTGACCCAGCACGAGCGCGCCGACGATCGAGATGGCCGGTCCGATTGCGCGCGGCATGCGCAGGCCCGCTTCCCGCAGCACCTCGAAGGTCAGCTCCATCAGCAGCGCCTCCACCAGACCGGGAAAGGGAACCCCTTCGCGCTGAGCGGCCAAGCTGATCAGCAGCGTCGTCGGCAGCATCTCCTGATGGTAAGTTGTGACGGCGATGTAGATGGAAGGCAGCAGCATAGAGAACGCATAGGCGAAATAGCGGATCATGCGGACGAATGTGGCAATGTCGAAGCGCTGGTAGTAATCCTCGGCGGACTGGAAAAAGGAGAAGAAAGTAGCGGGCGCCACAAGGACAATCGGCGTCCCGTCGACGATAATGGCCACTCTGCCTTCCGCCAGCGAAGCCGCCACCACATCCGGGCGCTCGGAATTCAGCATCGTAGGGAACAGTGTAAACGTCTCGTCCTGAATGTATTCCTCGATATAGCCGCTCTCCAGCACAACGTCGATATCGATTGCGGACAGACGCTTGAACACCTCCTTCACTACGCCTTCATCCGCTATCCCGTGCATGTAGAGCACAGCTACGTTCGTATTGGATTGCCGCCCGATCTTGCGGGTGCGGATATGGAGATCCGGCGAGCGGATAATGCGCCTGACGAGACTGACGTTCGTTGCAATGTTTTCCACGAACCCTTGCTGCGGCCCTCTTATAACCGTCTGCGTCTGCGGGATCGTAACCGCTCTCTGCTCTCCCCCGATGACATTCGCCGTCAGCGCGACACCGCTGCCATCGGCGAGAATGAGGCACAGCCCGTCCGTCACATGCTGCATCGCTTCCTCCAGCGTGCCTACGTCCTTCACAGAGCCTACGGCAATGATGCAATTGCGCAGCGCTTCCGCCAGCCTAGCCCCCTTCGCATTCATTCTCTCCGGTAGGCGCATGGCCATTATCGGCTCCAGCACGCTTTCCTGCACACTTTCCGCATCCACCAGACCGTCCAGATAGACGATCGCCAGCTGACGGTCGGGAGCGGCGTCGCCTCTGAACGGCCGGATGACCAGATCGCTGCTTCCTCCGAAGCGGGCATGAATGCGATGAAGATTAGCTTCCAGCGATGGACTCAGCGGCGTTAATTGTCGATGTTGTTTCATGCGCCACGCTCCATTTCCATGATGCTTTTATTGTTTCCGATTTATGGATGGAAATATGTATGGCACATTCCATGACTGACGCTAATAGAATGGTACTAATGATTTCGCAGGGGGGACGTACGCTATGATAAGCATCAGCTTATGCATGATTGTCCGGAATGAGGAGGATAGCCTTGGGCGCTGCCTGGCCTCGGCGAAGGACGTCGTGGATGAGATTGTCGTCGTGGACACCGGTTCAACGGATCGGACCAAAGAGATCGCCGCCTCCTTCGGTGCCGTCATCTACGACTTCGAATGGATCGACGACTTCGGCGCGGCTCGCAATTACTGCTTCCAGCAGGCCACCCGATCCTTCATTCTATGGCTGGACGCCGACGACGTCATCGAAGCTGACGACAGGCAGCGGCTGAAGGAGCTGAAGCAGAAGGAAGACTTTCCATACGACAGCGTGACGATGAAGTATCATCTGACCTTCGACGAAGAGGGCGAGCCGTTGTTCAGCTTGCGCCGCAACCGCCTTGTCCGCCGCAGCTGCGGCTTTCGCTGGCATGGTCCCGTGCACGAATATCTCGCTGTCGCCGGACGAATCTATCATAGCGATGTCGCCGTTACTCACCGGAAGGAGCGGCAGCATACCGACCGTAATTTGAACATTTACTTGAAGCGGCTGGAGAAGGGGGAGAAGTTCTCCCCGCGCGATCAGTATTACTTCGCCAATGAGCTGCGCGACAATTCCCGGCTGGAGGAGG
Source organism: Paenibacillus sp. J5C2022 (assembly GCF_025567625.1). GTDB lineage: Bacteria > Bacillota > Bacilli > Paenibacillales > Paenibacillaceae > Pristimantibacillus. The sequence continues at coordinate 61,815 of NZ_JAOQJC010000009.1, forward strand.
CGATTGCCGCCTATGAGCTGTTCCTGGAAGGCGGGCGCGGCTGGGTCGAAGACGAGATTAACGCATGCCTGAAGCTGGCGAATTGCTATGAGAGGCTGAATAAGCGGGATAAGCAGATGGCCGCGCTGCTTCGCACACTTACTTATGATAAGCCGCGGGCGGAATTCTGCTATGAGATGGGCTGCTGCTTTACTGCGCAGGAGCGATTCGAGCAGGCCATCTACTGGTTCACGCAAGCAGTGCAGGCGGAGCGGCCTCACGACATGATGGGCTTCTCCGATCTGGCTACCTCCACCTGGCTGCCGCATCTCCAACTGACCGTCTGCTACGACCGGATCGGCAACCGTGCCAAGGCGCTGGAGCATCACGAGCTGGCCAAGGGATTCAATCCCAAGCATCCCAGCATTCTGTACAACGATCGTTACTTCTATGGCAAGGCGGGGGCTGGTTCCTCGTGATCTAGCTACTTTCGCCTGTAATTTCGGATGGCATAATGAAAAGCACAAGTTTCGGCGTTTAACAGCCTCAAAACTTGTGCTTTTATCATTAGCCCTGTATAGACTCCCTAGATCGCAGCCAGTATGAACATGGAAAGCTCATCGTAGCGCAAGCCATATCGCTTCCCCGCCGCTATTCCCTCATCGCTATCGTCCCATTCGTCACAGCATAGAATGCCGTAATCAAACCCGTTCAGTCCATGTTTTTCAAAAATTTCTTTGACCGTTTGAGCGCCTACGCCAAAATGCCATCTTGCTTTATCTCCCTTTTTATGAATGGCTGATTTGAATTTATACTTTCCAATATTTTTCTTAATCTCCAACGCAACTGCCCGTTCTTTATCGCTTATTTTTTGAATCGTTGTTTTTTCTCTCTCGTCCGAGGTCTGAATCGAACCCGTTACGGCATAGACCGTATCAAACCTTCCTGCTGGCTGACCTATATTCTGAACACCGTCAAGCTGAGGGTTCAGTGTGCCATAGAAGTAAACACCCGCCTGATTGTGTACTCCCCCAAGTATAATTTGACCTGGACCCGCCACCACGCCGCGACCTATTGCGATTCCGTCATCGCCTGTTGCCGCCGTGTAAGCTCCAATACAAATGCTTCCTGTCGAGTCTTCATAGTGGTTGCGGCTTTCTCCCAGACCGGACTCGTATCCGACGAATACATTAAGCTCCCCATTTTTCACGAAGACCCCTGCTTTTGCCCCTACGCCAACATTTTTGCCCGCTACCGATTTGTACAGAGCCTCATGCCCCATAGCAGTCGAGAACTGGGAGCCGCCAAAGAAAAGCGACTTCTCTCCAAAGGCGCAATTGTAACTGATGGATTTTTGATTGGATAAGCTTTCTTCCCCGCCTCTTAAAGCGTTCGCGCCGACGGCCGTATTCTGCCACCCGGTAACGTTATGATACAGCGATTGCGTTCCAATCGCGGTATTCAATTCCCCGCTAATATTGTATCTTAGAGCATCGGATCCGAAGGCGCTGTTGCCGCTTCCACTCTCATTCGCTCCCATCGTGTACGTTCCGTATGCGCTATTCGTAATACCGGACACATTGGCTTGCAACGCTAGCGGGCCAAAGGCGCAATTGTAATTTCCAGATCTATTGTTCTCCATCGTTTTCACGCCGTAGGCAACATTGGCGAATCCATTCACATTGGAAGATAAGACATCTACGCCAAATCCGATATTTTCGGCGCCAATCGTCGTGCCCGAACCGAATACGTTTTTTCCGAACCCTAAGCTCCTCGTACCGCCCTCCCTGAATAACGGCTGACCGCGAAGATCCATACCGTTCACATCAAGCCGCCTCAATGACTGATCCGTATATGCGATCCACCTATCTCCGTTGAAGTGGCCGGAAGTTCCTCTCCAGTGTACGAAAAGACCGGAAGAACCGAGTGCCTGAGGTGTCGTCGTAATCGTTAGCGGCAGCGTTACCAGTGTATCATCCGGCAGAACAACTTTCTCGTCCGCTATCCATGTCGCGCCATTGTCCGGCGACCATCGCCAGTTATTGCTTGATTCAGTTCCGATTTCAATCAGGAAGCTGCCTTCAAAACCGCCTGTATAGCTGCCAGTCACTACAGCATCATTATTGCCGCTGCCTGTAAAGGAGAGATCATACACACCCGTATAGTTAAGCAAGCTTCCATTTCCCGCAAAGCGGGATTTCAGCTTATGTCCGGATTGCGAATACACATACGCTTTTGTAAGCAGCACGATGCCGCCGTCAGCTTCATTGTCCGCCGCAATAATGGCTTGCGTGTCGTCTGCAACGCCGTCCCCTTGCGCTCCGAACCAGTCGACACGAACGGCCCCGTCATATACTCTCTTAAATCGCTTTCCTGAGATAGAGACCAAAACCGTTCCTGTGTTGTCCTCAGAAGCAGTGTCTGCAGAATCATAGTAAAAGACCCCTTCTTGACCAGCATCCACTACGAAATAAAACGTATGTTCATCCGGTTCGCTAATGGTCCGAAGCTCTTCAATCGTTGTCGTCACGAGAAAACTCATGCTCATTAACTTCTTGATGTTTTTCCATTTTTCATCATCACCATCATCAGAGTGCGCAAGTGCTTTTCCAGAGTTACTGTTGAGAACACCTAACGAGGCAAGGGTGACACCTGCCATTCCAAGTGAAGCAAGCACCTTCCTTCTGCTTATGAGATCGTCTCCCCGTTGCGGGGAATGCTGCGCGTTTTCTTCATTCATGAATCAATACCTCCTTCGTCGATTTGTCAACACATTTATAATGCTGATGCAATCAGACCCTGGATGTAGCCAATAGCGTGCCCTCGTGCACGATGTCCCCACTGCGTGTCGCCGGCGATCATCGGAACATGATCATCAAGAATGAATCCGTCGAAGCCCGTATCTTTTAAGAGCTGTATAATTTCCTTAACATTACAGTTGCCTTCACCCAGGAAGCATTCTTCGAACTTTGGTACGGTTCCCCGTACATCTCTTAAATGGACGTATGCGATTTTGCCTAAGGGACCAAAATAGGATATGAACTCCTTCACCGTGTTCGCCCCTCCGTCCATCGATGAGCAGCTGCCGCAGCAAAGATCTATTCCCCAAGCATCGCTGCTCGCCATGTTCATTGCTCTCACGAAGCTCTCTTTACTGCGAAATATCCGGGAGACGCCTCCAAGCATTTTTACTGGTGGATCGTCGGGGTGCAGCGCCAGCTTGACTCCCGATTCTTCTGCAACGGGAATAATGGCCTTTATGAAATACTCATAGTTTTGCCACATTCTTTCCTCTGAGATGATCTCGAGAGGTCCCGATTCGATCAGCCTTCTTACTTCCTCATTCCCGTCAGCAACAGCATTTCCTGCTGCGGAACGCGGCAGCTCCGGTTCAACCTTGGAGAGATCGAACGAAGAGACCCAGGCTCCTCCGCGACCTGGCGAAGAGAATGAAGTGCGCCATACCCCGTTCGGCATAAAATGATAGCCCCATACAGGAATGCCTGCCCGGCCCATATTGCGAATAGTCATCTGGAGTCGTTCAATTTGCTCATCCCTCCCTTCAAGGCCAAGTATCGCTTTGTTGTAAGAAGAAAGCGGTACATTCTCCAGCGCTTCCAGTCGAAGCCCATACCTTTCAACCGCATGCTTCAACTCCAGCAAATCCGCAAGCTCCCAACATCCTTGGCCGGGAAGAAGGGGGGTATTCAACTGTACCCCCGTTACGCCTAGTTGGCGGCCATATGCCAAAGTGACTTCATCCAGCTTGTTAAACTGGCCAATCGCCATTCGCAATGGAAGCCCCCCTCACTTTTCAGATTTCCTCCCTGTCCGCCGTCACCACGGATCGATGCCCAACAGCTTGCGTCCCAATGGGGTCAACTCTACCGGCCCGCAATTGTTCCGCTCCCAATTACGCGGGTCATTTAAATTACCGGGTCTCCCCTGATGCTTTCTAACGCTATCGATGTATCCTTCCGTTTCCTCACGCGTTATTTGATTTTCCGGAAACATTAGCACGTACTGTGCAAATCTCGGCTTATCGGATAAGTTATCTCCATTCCCATGCGGTAGCAGCACATCCCATATGAGCAGATCTCCAGCTTCGCCCGGAATCGGCTCGACCTCATAGCCGGATATATCCGGTTGTCGCGGATTACGATCTGCAGGCTGTGACTGTATGTACGCCTCCAAATCACGGTATATGCTCGGTACGCATTGGAACCCGCCTTGATTGTATGCCGTATCAGCCAAATAGACTACTCCTTGCAACGGTCGAGGCTGCTTAAGCGGGAACGTAAGGTTTGTCGTATCCTCGTCCCAATGAATAAAGTTCGCATTCAATCCGGGGTGATCATCGCGTTTGGGAGGTTTCATGCTTACCCGATCCAAGCTTACGCGAAGCTTCTCTTCCCCTATAAGTTCCGAGAATGCTCCATAAACATTGGGGTGCTGGCGAATATCCCACATCGCTTGATGATTATACAATGGCAGCATTCCGCCCGCTTGTCCTTCCCAATAGCTATCCATGCCTTTGGCAGGTGTGTACCAGCTATCCGGATCATTGGCATTTTTCCCCATGAAGTCCCAAATCACTTGAACCAATTGCTCGCAGTACGATTTTGGAACCGCGTTTTTAATAAGCACATATCCATTGGTATGAAAAAAATCTTTCATTTCTTTTGTTAGAATAGACATACCGCCTCATCCTTTCGAGAAATAAATCCTCTTCTATTTATTTTGTCTTGCAATTGCTGCCGATGACTTCATGTGCGCTCCATCTACTATTCGCTTGCACAATCCAGGAAATTCGCAGGGTTGTCGCGCATTAACGTTCTTATATGCCGGGCCAATATTCCTTCCTCCTCCATCATTGGTATGATGTTAGTCAGCAGGTGGTCATAACCCCAGCCTCCATAGCGATGCAGGCATGTTTTCAGACAGACGTCGTTGGATACCAGTATTTGCGACAAGAAACCGTCATCCATAAGCTCACTGATAGCCCTCACCCGTTCGATATCACGAGCAAACATCCCTCGCAGTACGCTATTGTGACTCTTGTCGGCATAATACTCCTTCCCGAAGTTGTCGAATTCAACATATACGCCCTCATGGAGCAAAGCCTTCAAATAATCCATTCGAATATCCACATCCATATGGTTGATGCATATTTTATTCGGCGACGCACCGTGTTCGGTTAAAATGCGTACGATTTCAAGTCCGTTCGCGCTCCACAAATCCGTATGAACATGTATGCCAAGCCCCGTTTCCTGTTGAACGATCGCTGCCGCAATTAGCGATTTTCTTTCGTTCGGATAAATCATTTCGCTTGTGCCAATTTCCCCGATTACGCCCGCTCTTATATTTGTGCCATCTATTCCGACGCAGATTTCCTGACGAAGCTCGTCAGCGATTTGATCAATTGTCTTATCGTTCATATCCGGTGGATGGGTGGCATGGATATAATAGCCGCAACCGGCAATGATATGGATTCCCAGCTCTCTGGACAGATCCGCCAGCGCGACCGGATCGCGACCGATATGCCGCAGCGTCAAATCAACAATCGTTTGGCCTCCGGCTTGCTTGAACGCCAGAAGCTCGGCTCTGGCTACTTCTTTTTCGTCCAGAATGGCATTATCCAGCACGGCGTACGGATTTCGCCGCAGCTGTCCTACCGTGGCAAGCGTCACATTTTCCTGCGCCAGCATGCTGGAAGCAAGACTGCATGGCGCTGGCACGAGCCCTCGCAGATCGATATATATATGCTCATGCGGCAATGTCCATCCAAGGTTGCCTTTTTCGACCTTGCCCGTTACAGTTGTCACCGACAACAGCTCTCACCTATCCCTTCACACTTCCTAGCACAATTCCTTTTGCAAAGTATTTTTGCAAGAACGGATAAAGCAGCAATACCGGTAATGCGCCGACAAATATTTGAGCGGATTTGAACGTTCTATCCGAGATTTGGGACAGTCGCATCACTTCCTGTGCAGTCATTTGACTAAAGTCTCTGCCGATGACGACAGTTTGCAAGTAGCTTGATAATGGATAATGCTCCGGACTATTCATCAGAATCAAGCCATCGAACCAGGAATTCCAATGACCGACTACACTGAATAAAGTCAACGTCGCAAGAGCGGGTTTTGAAAGCGGGATAAAAATTTTGAACAGTATCGTCCAGTGCTGCGCTCCGTCGACAAATGCCGATTCCTCCAATTCCTTTGGCAACCCGCGAAAGAAGTTCAACAGAATAATGATATTGAATACAGGAACAGCTCCAGGAAGTACTAAAGCCCAGATGGAATCCAGCAAGCCGGTCGCGCGAATTGTCATATACCATGGTATCAATCCGCCGGAAAATAGAATTGTAAATACGAAAATCCATGCGTACACCGTGCGAAACCTGAAGAAGCTTTTCTCTTTGGACAATGGATAGGCCGCCATAACCGTGAGCAGCATGCTAAGTGCTACGCCCAATATTACCCGCTGCAAGGTAATTCCGATGGATTGAAGAAATTGTGGCTTCGTAAACACAAATTCATAGGACTGAATCGTAAAATCAACCGGCCAAAATAATACATCTCCGCCTTCCGCCGCCCATGCCGCGCTGAATGAAACGGCCAAAATATGAACGAGCGGGGCGACGCAAAGCAAAGCGAGCGTGATGAGGAATGTGTAAATGAGCATCGTTGCGCTCCGTTCTAGCACATTCGAACGATATTTCATAGGCAAACTCCCTTATTTTCAAAAAATTCTGTAATTTGCAAACCGATAGGCCATCCAATAGGATATTGAAATCAGGATGAAAGAAATAACGGATTTAAGCAATCCTACTGCAGTAGAAAGCCCGTACTGCATTTCCACTAATCCCATTCGGTAAATCATGGTGTCAATAATGTCTCCTGTCTCGTATACGGCGGGGTTGTAAAGATTAAATACTTGGTCGAATCCTGCATTGAGCACATTCCCCAAGCTTAATGTCGCCAACAGTATGATGATCGGCAACATGCCGGGCAGTGTAATGTACAGCGCTTGCTTCCATCTGTTCGCGCCATCCATCATGGCGGATTCATACAAGGATGGATTTATTCCCGCTATGGCTGCCATATATACGATGGTGCTGAAGCCGAATTCCTTCCACACATCAGATACTACAAGCACATAGCGGAACCAATTGTTGTCTCCCAGGAAAAAAACAGGTTCGATTCCGAATATACTGGACAAAAAGCCGTTAACAATCCCTTGCGTCGATAAGATGTCGATAAGAATGCCGGACAATATAACCCACGATAAAAAATGAGGCAAATAGATAAGTGTCTGTATCCCTGCTCGAATCAGTTTTATACGTATTTCGTTCAGCAAGATCGCGACCGCAATAGGCACAACCGCTCCAATAATTATTTTCATAACGGCTATAATGATCGTATTCTTTACCGTCTGCAGCACGAAAGGAATTTCTAGCATATATTCGAAATTATCCCATCCGATAAACTTCGAATGAACAATGCCAAGCGACGGATAATATTTCTGGAATGCGATAATTACGCCAAACATCGGAATGTAACAAAATAAGAATAATAAAACCAGAGAAGGTATCATCATCAGATGAAGAGGCTTTTCTTGTATCCTTTTATTTGTCGCCATATCGATCCCTTTCATCTTCATTAGAGGCCGCGGGTTTCCATATTTGCGGCCCCTCCAATTCTCATCGCCCGTTATTTTACCGAGTTGCTCCATGCATTCACTTCTTTCGTAATTTGCTCTCCGCCAAGTTTATTCCAGTGATCTACGAATTTATCGAATTCATCAATCGGCGTTTCACCCATTATTATTTTTGTAAACGTTTCAAACTCCAGCTTGCTTAAAGTAGCCGCTTTATCCCTCATCGTATCTGTCGGCGCTCCATAGAATGCGTTGTTCACATACAGCTCATTATCCATCATATCGAAGAACAATTTCCATGCGGGGTAATATAGCGTCCATCCGTACAAGCTGTTTTCACCGTTTAACGCTTTTGTCGCATTTTCATAGATCGTCTTGGCATCCATCGCTTTTGCTTTGGCGGCGTCATTGGAATCAAACGCTTCTACCATTTGCTTGAACGCGACATCGGTTGCATCATTCGTATGGATCGGAGCCAGCGCTACATACTGAATAGATCCATCATCCTTGTCGTACATATATTTGTGATAATTTTCCTGGGTAGCCCTTTCGCCGACTGTAAGACTGTAATAGTAATTAAACATTTTAATCAGCGCTTCCGGGTGCTTGTATCCTTTTTTCACCACATAATACTCCAATACCGGAGATCTTAATGTAATTTTGCTGGGCTTGTCGTCAATGGAAGGAACGAGATAGGGCTTCCACTCCGCTTTCGAATCTCTGACTTTCAAGTTATGCACCAGTTGGCCGAACCAATGCGCAGCGAACGCAATGCCTACCTGCCCGGAAGTCAGCATTTCATTCCATTTGCCCCAGTCCTTCACCGCGAATTCGGGGTCAATCGCTCCATCCTTGTAGAGCTGCTGCATCTCTTCCAGCGCCTTCTTCATCTCCGGCTGGACACTGCCGTATACCAGCTTCCCTGACTCATTCTGAATCCAAGCGGAAGGATAGGCATGGAAGCCGTTATAGATGCCTAGATCTCCCACTTGTCCGTTCACAAAGGCAAGACCTACTGTATCCTTCTTCCCGTTGCCATCCGGATCGTTATTCGTAAACGCCTTGGCGATGTCAAATAAATCCTGCATGCTCTCGGGCTCCGACAAATTCAAGTGATCCAGCCAATCCGTACGAATCCAGAGAAGAGGCGATCCCGCTCCGGCAATCGCGGAAGCCGTATTCGGAATGGCATACAGCTTATCGCCGACCGAAGCCGCTTTCAATGCAATGCTGTCTCCGACTCCATACTGCTGCTTCGTGTCCGGAGATGCATACTTGTCGTACACCTCCGACAAATCTTCCAGGCTGTCCGACTCAATCAGTTGATTGAGCTGCTCCTGATTCACTCTCATAAAGTCCGGCAAGGAACCTGAAGCTATCGACATGTTCAATTTGTTATCGTATTGCGAAGCATCCGCTATCCATTCGGTTTTAATATGGATGCCCAGTTCAGCTGCTATGGATTGGGTCCAAATATTGTCCTCGTTCGTCTGTCCGTCCGGCAGCTTCAAATTGGCGTCGATTCGCTTGACGGTGCTAATGGAAATCGGCGGATCATATTGGCCAAGCGGATCATTATTCCCCGGCACTGCGGATGAATCATCGGAATCCGTCACGTTTCCGGCAGGCTCCTCTCCGCTCCCTCCAGACGAACATGCCCCCAACACCATCGTTATGGATAATATGAAGCACATTGTCAATAATAGTGTTCTTTTCCCCATCCTTGTTCCCCCTATTTCGTTTTTTTCCAACAATAGGCTGCCTACACTTGCAATTATACAAAGGGTTTGTAAGCGCAACCACTTTCCGATTTCCACTTTCGCTATCTTTTGTCCACCTGATCATTCAACCAAAGCCGGAAGGTTAGTCGTCTTCACCGCTGCCTCTGCGCTCTTCTCTGAATTTCTCTATACTCCTGCGGCGTATTACCGGTAGCATTACGAAAGAAACGATAAAAATAAGGTTCCGATAAAAATCCGACCGCCGCAGATATCTCATAGATTTTCATATCGGTCTCTTGCAAAAGTGTCTGTGCTCTGGAAAGCTTCATACTCGCGATATATTGCGACAGATCTTCTCCTGTAATCTTCTTGTATAATCTTGACAAGTATTTCGAATTATGACCGACAACATCTCCAATGCGCACCAGCGAAACATCCCCGTCCAAATGATCATGTATGTATTGATGAACCCTTCTCACAACATCGTGTTCTTCGAGCTGCATGCACGCTTTGCTGCTGGAGAAAACCGCGGTGGCCAGATCATAGAAATAAGCTGTCACCGCATCCCAGGAGGAATGGCTGTCCATTCTCGTCAACTTAATGATGTCCACTTCCGCAGCTTGATCGCCCAGCATATTACGGTTCATACAGGCGATGAATGAGGGAACAAGCGAATAATAGATCTCTTGTCGGATTCCTGATTCATCCGAGTATCGCGATCCTTCTTGCATCAATTCGAAATATACGCTATCGAATGATTCCATCTGTCCGCTTTCTAGCTGTTGCTTCAATCGTTCCAGCAGCTGTCTTATCTTGCTTGGATTGTGCGGAAGAGAAGCCCGTTCCGATTCTGTGTCGCGGTATGTCAATAACAACTCCGTCCCCATGCCTAGTCCTTGTGACAACAGGCGGTTGCACTTATCATACAGCTGCCATGCATCCCTCCAGCTTACCGGCTTCATGCCTATGACCAATGAAATCGTAGTGTCCAACAACTCTCTGCATGTCTGCTGGACACTCTCAAGACTCCCTTGAATGAAGCTTGCGCACGCTTCCCCGGAATTGCGGGCAATTGGCTGCAAGAACCACAGCATTCTTGCGGGCTGCTCCATTTCAACAGACACCACTCGGACAAAACTCTGCAAATACTCGCTTACCACATTCTGTATGGCATAAGCGAGCAGCCCGCGATCGTACACGCTGTAATCGGATTTATAACTGTCAATTCTAGCTAATACGAGGAACACTTCCCTCTCGACGTCCAGAGGAACGCTCAGTTCACGAAATTGCTCCTCCAGCCGATGAACGCCACCATTGTGATCGCCTCGAGCAATATTGCGAAGCAGTTCCTTCTGCAAGGCCGGCAACGCCAATCGCAGCTGCTTGTCCGCCTGCAACAGCAATTGTTCCCGCTGGATTTCTTCTTGGCTGTATGCTATTGCCCGCTCGACAGCCTTCACTATCGCATCATCGCCTTCCGCTTTCAGTACATAATCGACTCCGTTATAGCGCAACGCTTCCTGCACGAAATTAAAATCATTGTAGCCGGTCAAGAAAATCAGTTTGCAGCGGGGCCATTGCTCGACAATTTTCTTCTGCAATTGCAAGCCGTCCATATCCGGCATCCCAATGTCCGTAATGACTATATCCAGCCGCATCTGGAGCAACAGTTGCAAGGCTTCCTCAGCCGAATTAGCTCCGTATACCTCCAGCGGCCAATTGTCCTGTTGCGTGAAAAAATCAACTAGACCGTTCACAATAATCGGCTCGTCATCCACAATCAGCAGTCGGTACATATTCTCTCTCCTCCATTGACGGTATTTGAATGGTTACCTTCAGTCCGCCCAATTCGCTTCTTTCAAAGCTCAACCCTACACTTGATGCATAATGCAGCTGCAAGCGGCGATGCACATTCAGCAGCCCTGTCGTTTCCTTGCCGGCGCTGCCTTCTTTCAGCGAATCATTCAAAGCGTTGAGCATCTCATCCTTCAATTGCTCCCCGTTGTCTTCGATTTGAATACGCAGCCAGTTGCAATCGCTGTTCTCGATCATGGTTGATATACGAAGCATGCCATCCCGTTTTTTTCTTTCCAGCGCGTATTTATATGCATTTTCCAGCAGCGGCTGAATGATCATTCTAGGCACCTTTATGGAGTGGAATGACTCCGGCAGCTCCGGCCAAATCACCTCTATCCGATTCGAGAATCGTATTTTTTGAATTTCCGTGTAAATAACGGCATGACTCCATTCATCTCTCAAGCTGATTTGACTCGCCCCCGTTCTCGTCAAAAACAAGAAGTACTTGCCCAGATAATCTGTAAAACGCATAACATCCGACAAGCCATAGGATGCGACCATCCGATGCAGCACAAAAATTGTATTGTATAAAAAATGGGGATTGACCTGCGATTGCAATTGCTTCAGTTCGGCCTGCTGCGCATGAATACGCTGCTCGTATACTTCATGAATCAATTCCTTAAGCCTTCTTGACATCATATTGAATTGTCCGTAAACGAGCTGAAATTCATCATGTTTCCCATGTTTCAGATGGATGTCGTAATCTCCGTTTTCTACCTTCCTCAAGGCTCGAATCATAACCTGCAGCGGGCGGTGAATGAGAAGATATAACCGATAGGAGTATCCCAATACAAACACGATGGAAATCGCAGTCAATATCCAAAACAACTGGCTGTATTGATTAAGAAGGCCAAATACCTGACGATCGGGAACCGCAACAAGAAGTGTCGTATTCGAGTAATTGGAGCTGTGATAAGCGCTAAAAAACTTCTCGCCGTCCAAACTTAAATTGCCAAAGCCGCTCCTTTTCAAATTCGAGGATTCGTTCAAAAAACGTTGTATTTCACTATGCGGTTTATTTCCTACAGCACCGGTTGCATTTGAGATTGTCCAGGAATTCGCATTATCCGTCAGATAAAATCTGCCGTCTTCCCTGGCCGTTATATTCATTAAGCTTTCGATCATGAGAGAAGGGGAGAGTTCTATCTTGAAATAGAAGTTTGTTCTCGCTCCGGAATGAGGAGAATCCAGCAATGCTAAAATCAACTGGTTCCTCCACAGTACAATCCTTGGCTTATTATCGGTGTTCACTTCCCGAATCATGGCCATCTCTTCATCGTCCATTGGCTCCGAATAGTTCATGACGCCGATCGTCTTGTCAATATGAGGAATATACACTTGCACATCTTTTACTAATCGGCTGGAATCTTTGAACAGCTGAAGCTTGCGAGCTAACCGATTGATGGATGACAGGCGCTCGTAATCACTCAGAATAATCGAGACCGTGCTTAACTTCTGCAGATCTTCGTCGTACAAATACTCCGTCTTAAGCTTGGCTACATGATTAATTTCTGAATCGATCAACTCTGAATACGTACTTATACGCGACTCCATGGAGCTAGCTATTTCCCGATGCAGGATGACGCCGCTCGTGTGGATGATTGCAAGCACCAACACATTCATAGGGATAATGACAGCCAAAAAAAGGACAACGATTCTCTGAAAAATATTAGGTCTTTGCAAGTAGCGCAATGCTTTTCTCCCCCTTTTCACAATGCTGTCGCTTTTAATATGTAAGCGTTATCATTTATGATTCCCATTATTTTACCATACTTGTTTTGTCGAGCAACAGCCGCTTCCTGACCTGGGCAATATACTTTCTATCCTTTTCGACGATATTCCCCATCGTTTCCCTGCTAAAAAACGCTTCCTCCCTCCCACATTCATCCAAGCCATCCATGTCAATAATACCCATCGAAAAAAGAATGGAATACGATCACATGTTCCGTATATAATAATACAATATAAAGAACACCTATTCGCATTTGGAGGGATCACATGATGACCATCACTTCCGACAGAGCCATCATGTTAGCCGATTGTCAATCCTTCTACGCATCCGTGGAGAAAGCGGAGCAGCCGGAATACCGCGATATGCCGCTTGCCGTCGCCGGCGACCCGGAACGCAGGTCGGGCATCATTCTCGCCGCTTGCCCTATTGCCAAGGACCGTGGCGTCACAACGGCGGAGCGGCTGGGCGATGCGCTGGCGAAATGTCCCGAGCTCGTCATCATCAAGCCGCGCATGGGGCTGTACATCGACGTCTCGCTTATGATTACAGCCATCCATCAAAGCTACACGGATCTTGTAGAGCCTTACTCCATCGATGAACAATTTCTTGACGTGACGGGGAGCCTGCAGCGCTACGGCACACCCCAGCAGCTTGCGAAGCGGATACAAGCCCACATACTGGAGGAGACCGGCATCTATACCCGGTTCGGCATCGGCAACACCAAGATACTGGCCAAGACGGCCTGTGACAACTACGCGAAGAAAAACGATTCCGGCTTGTTCACGCTGACCAAGGAACAGCTGCCGGACACACTCTGGACGCTGCCCATTGCCAAAATGTTCATGGTCGGCAACCGCATGACCCGACACTTCAACGCCATGGGGCTGGAGACGATCGGACAGCTGGCCGCGACGCCGCTGGAGAAGCTGAAGCTGATGATGAGGCGCAAGTTCGGGCGCAACTCCGATATTCAGGCGGAGCTGTACTGGCGCATCGCCAACGGCATCGACGACAGTCCCGTCTTTCCCGGCACGCATGAAGCGGCGCCGACGACAATCGGACACATGATGACCCTTCCCCGCGATTACGGCACGCTGCAGGAGCTGAAGATCATTTTGCTGGAATTGACGGAGCTCGTCTGCCAGCGATGCCGCAGCAAGGGCTACATGGGACATGTCGTCTCCGTCGGCTGCATGGGCGCCGACTTCGACAGGCCGAGCGGATTCAATCGCCAGATGAAGATGGATGATCCCACCAATGTGACCAATCACGTCTACCGCTGCGCAGTCCAGTTGCTTCAGCAGCATTGGGACGGCCTGCCCGTCCGCAAGGTCGGCATCAGCCTGTCCACCCTGCTCCCGGGTAACGAGTACCAGTTATCCTTATTCGACGGCAACCGGGAGAAGTGGATGGCGCTGGAGAAAGCTACGGATGCCATCAAAGCGAAGTATGGCGCATCAAGCATATTAAGAGCGGTCTCCGTCACTGCAGCGGGGCAAGCGGTCGACCGCTCCAAGAAGATCGGAGGCCATTACAAGTGAGGAAGAAGCTGGAAGGAAACGGATTATGGGAATCCAGCCGGATGATGCTGCCGGAGCACAAAGCGGCTTATGTCGTCCATCAAGGAGAATTGTCCAATAAAACGCAGCCTCTGCTGGATGAGCAAGAGGTGGAGCGGATGGCGCGAATGATCGCGCATTCGCTGCAATTTCAACAGGCCATCACGCTCGTCACCTTCCACGAAGGCCGCGAGCGGGAGCAGTACGGCATCGTGACGGCTATCGATCAGCAGCTCCGCAGAATACGTCTTCGGCTGGGAATGGACGAAGAAGCGTGGCTGGACATGCGCCGGATGATCGGCGTCTCCGCCGCGGAGACGACAGACCCGTACGACTGATTGCATGGTATGCATGCACACAGCATAGCGCAAGTGTGCACACATGGCTATAGCGCATGTATGCATACACACGGCATAGCGCGAGTGTGCTTACACATACATGGCTATAGCGCATGCGAGCAAGCCCGCGTATATCCTCCCTTGATGTGCGCGAACAGTTCTGGCATATATCCTCTCTTGATGTGCGCGAACAGGCCGGCATATATCCTCTCTTGATGTGCGCGAACAGGCCGGCATATATCCTCTCTTGATGTGCGCGAACAGGCCGGCATATATCCTCTCTTGATGTGCGCGAACAGGCTGGCATATATCCTCTCTTGATGTGCGCGAACAGGCTGGCATATATCCTCTCTTGATGTGCGCGAACAGGCTGGCATATATCCTCTCTTGATGTGCGCGAACAGGCCGGCATATATCCTCTCTTGATGTGCGCGAACAGCCCCGCTCCTCTTGCCCGTTAAAACTTTTGACAGAAATTGCAGCGGGTTTTACGGCACTTTTGCAGCAATTTCCCGGCCGATTACGGCAGAACTACAACACTTTTATATCAGTTTTCCAGCGAGTTATGGCGGGTGGCACAACACTTTTACAGCAGTTTTCCAGCGAATTATCGCGGGGTTTACAACACTTTTACAGCAGTTTTCCAACGAGTTACGGTGGGCGGTCCAATAAATTTGTAAAATTCTTTTGCACCAAAGGTGTTGACAAAGCGCATCAATGCTGCCTATAATAACCAATAAATTTCAAAAGCCAAATGTGTTGATTAGAAATAGTAGAAGTGAGATGCCTTTCAGAGAGTCGCTGGTTGGTGCAAAGCGGCAGCGTTGAACACTTCGAACTCGTCTATGAACAGCCGCCTGACAATGTAGGGTGAGCCGGGATTCCGCCGTTACAAGGATAGATGGTGACGGCCATCGAAGGAGATCATTCCGCACGCGCATGCGTGAATGAATTAGAGTGGTACCGCGGGTTAGACCCCGTCTCTATAGCAGAGACGGGGTTTTTGTGTTGATTAAAGTCCGGGTTTAATCAACCCCGCTTCACATAAATCGCTAAATGCGTCAACGTTCACATACGAGGTGGAGAAGCACATTCTTGTATGAATTTTCGCGCAAAATCCACCCGCATACGGGCGAACATTCACCTTTTGTACGATTTTTCACACAAATCCACTCGCATACGAGGCGAACGTTCACCTTTTGTATGATTTATCGTACAAAACCCATCGTCAACGACGCGAACGTTCACCTTTTGTACGATTTTTCACACAAATCCACTCGCATACGAGGCGAACGTTCACCTTTTGTACGATTTATCGTACAAAACCCATCGTCAACGACGCGAATGCTTCACTTTTGTACGATTTTTCACACAAATCCACCCGCATACGAGGCGAACGTTCACCTTTTGTATGATTTATCGTACAAATTCTGGTTCTCTAAGTTAGTTGACAGCCCCATAGACATGAGAGCATCGAGGTTTGTTCACCGTTAAGCGATAAGCTCATTTCATAGTGGCCATCAAGGTGATCGTCGCGTTAGTCGGCGACCTCCTCTCTAGTGGCTACAAAGAGCTGTCCGCCGTTCATACGCGGTACGCAGCCTCTTCTCCAGTAGCTATAGAGAGTTGTTCGCCGTTAGTCGGCGACCTCTTCTCAAGTGGCCAGATAGAACGATTCGCCGTTAACCGGCAACAACTATACACGAATTAACCCAAGGAGGAACCTGCCAATGAATAACAATCGGAACATTATCGTACTGGACACCACATTGCGTGACGGCGAACAGGTGCCGGGAGCGAAATTGAACGTCTATCAGAAAGTGGAATTTGCCCGACAACTGCAGCGGCTCCGAGTGGACATCGTCGAAGCCGGCTTCCCCGCTTCCTCGCAGGGCGACTTTCTCGCCGTGCAAGAGATTGCCAAAGCCGTAGGCGACAGCATGTCCGTTACCGCGCTTGCCAGAGCCGTCAAGAACGATATCGACGCCGTATATGAGAGCATCAAGGCGGCGCACGATCCCTTCATCCATATCGTACTGGGCACTTCCAACGTCCATGTAGAGAAGAAGTTCAACCGCTCCAAGGACGCCGTAATGGAGATGGGCGTCGAAGCGGTGAAATACGCCAGGACGCTGCTCCCGCAGGTGCAGTATTCCACGGAAGACGCGTCCAGATCGGAATTCGAATACTTGTGGAAGACAATCGAAGCTGTGGTGAGAGCCGGAGCGACCATCATCAACGTTCCCGACACCGTCGGATACGCCGAGCCGGAGGAATTCGGCGACCTGATCCGGCGCATTAACGAACGATTGAAGAACGTCAATGATGAGGTCATTCTCAGTGTGCATTGCCACAACGATCTGGGCCTTGCGACGGCCAACACGCTCAGTGCAATCAAGAACGGCGCGGACAAAATCGAAGTGACGATTAACGGGCTGGGCGAAAGAGCCGGCAACACTTCCCTGGAGGAAGTCGTCATGGCGCTTAAAGTCAGACAAAACCGCTACGGCTGCACGACCAACATTCAAACCAGGGAGCTGCTTGCCACCTCCAGACTGTTAACACATCTGACAGGCCTGGACGTGCAGGTGAACAAGGCCATTACCGGGGACAACGCCTTCGCCCATTCTTCCGGCATTCATCAGGACGGATTGCTCAAGGATAAAAATGTGTATGAAATTATGTCCCCCGAGGAAGTGGGAGCGGAGAGCATGGAGCTTGTGCTGACCGCCCGCTCCGGACGGCATGCCTTCAAGCACGCCGTTGCCAAGCTGGGCTTCGATACCGGCAACGACGCCGGATTCGAAGAGCTGTTCCAGGAGTTCCTGAAGCTCGCGGATCTGAAGAAGGAAGTGTACGATCACGATGTATTCTACCTGGTGAACAGGCACCGGGAGCAAGCGGAGAACACTGTGCCATTGTATGAGCTGACGGCGTTCCGGGTCGTCACGGACGGGGAGCGGCCGCAAGCCGTCGTCGAGCTGAAGCGCGGCGGCGAAGCGCTCAGAGGAGAAGCGACCGGAGACGGGCCGATCGACGCGTTATACAGTGCGATCAAGACATTGACCGGTGTGGAAGTGACGCTGCAGCACTATAAGGTGAACAGCATCTCCCGGGGGAAAGAGGCCATCGGCCGCGCCGTCATCGGACTCCATTACAAGGGCAAGGCGTATATCGGCCGCGCTATGGAGACGGATATTTTGAAAGCAAGCGCGCTCGCGTTCCTGAACGCTCTTAATGCGGCGCTGCTGAACAAGGAGGAAGCGTAATGTCATTGAAAGCAAGCCCACAGCGCATACAAAACTTGCTGCACGAAGCAGGATACGCCCACACCGTTATCGAGCTGCCGGACAGCATGCGGACGGCCCAGGAAGCCGCCGACGCCATAGGCTGCGATGTCGCCCAGATTGCTAAATCAATTATTTTCCGCATGAGCGCGTCCGACGCTCCGCTCCTGGTCGTAGCCAGCGGCGTCAACCGCGTGAACGAGAAGGCAATATCCAGGCAGGTTCATGACAAGCTGCTGAAGGCGGATGCGGATTTCGTACGGGAACGAACGGGATTCCCTATTGGAGGCGTAGCCCCGATCGGCCATTCCGAGCCCGTCACGACGATTATTGACAAGGATCTGCTGCAATACCCCACCTTGTGGGCGGCAGCCGGTCATCCGAGGGCTGTATTCGAGCTGACGCCCGATGACTTGACGGCTATGACTCAAGGACAAGTCATGTCCATAAAATAAAAAAGCACCCCGCTCCTTGGATTGGAGGCTGCTCCGAGCGAAGGAGCGGGGACAATGGAACTCGCCACAACCTTATCGCCGCCCCTTGCTCTTCTCCCGATGAGCCGCCAATACGGCCAGCTCCAGCTTGTTCAGCATAAGCCGATATTCATTCGTCATCTGGAATTGCGGCGGGAACGGCAGATCCCGGAAGTACGGCTTTACTTGCTCTACGCTCCGGAACCAATCCCCTCTCTTCGGCTGCTTCAGCGATTGATCACGCCACGACGATTCCAGCGAAGGGCTGTATATGGGGGACACCCCCGGCTTCAAGCGACCTCCGATCAGCTTCTCCTTATAATAGCGGCCGGGCGGCGCCTTGCGGACGGAAGCGAACAGCATAGGTGCGTAATCCGCACGGGAGCCGGTATGCTTCACCGCTGCGGCGAAGCTTCTGGCTCCCTCATATACGGGGGCAATGCCGAACAGAACGGCATATAGCCGCTTGCCGAACTGAATCCGTTCATCGGGATCTCCGAACCGTTCCAGAATCAGTCCCGCGAGCTCCAGCTCCCCCTCAGCCTCCCCCTTGCCGCTTCCATAGGGGAACAGCACGGCGTTCAGCTGAAGCAGAGATTGCATGCCGAAGAACAACGTTCCCAGCACATGCTTCTGGAAGTAGCCATCCTCCACCACACGCTCTTGAATATATTGCTGCTCGTTCACGATGAGAGCGGTCGACAGCAGCGCGGAATCGCGTTCGCGCCAGAACTGCTTCCACACCGGGAGCATGAAGCGCGACACGCCTAAGGCGGGAAGCAGATGGAACAGGCTGCGTCCCTCGCGGATGCTCCATTGATACAGCAGCAGCTGCGGGTATGCATCGCCGAAAATAAGAGCATTGGCCCGCTCCAGAAACAGAAAGATGTCCTGTCGTTGCTTTGACGTCAGCAACCGGGGCAGCCATTCTCCCTGCAGATCCGTCATATTCCATCCCCCGTTGCGGGATACGAGATGGGCAAGCAGAGCCCAGTGCAGCTCGGGCATCTGAAAATACATGCTGCGATAAGCTTCCGTACGTGTCAGATTATTGCGGTTCAGCTCAGCCGTCTCCGACCGGATGCGCTCAATAAGCATAAGCTCATCCGCCTTCCATTGCCCGTGCAAACTATCGAAAGGCCCCGCAGCGTCCGCTGCGTCTTCCTCATCAGCCGAGCCGGCTTCCGACAGCTCCAGTCTGGCGCAGGCATCCATCAGCTTGGCCACGGCGGAAGGAGACAGCTTGAGCGGCTGCGCTTCGGCAATCAGTTCCTTCGCGGCATGCATGGACTTCCACTTGCCGATCGCGTAAGACAGCGCTGCTCCCGGCAACGCCGCCAGATGTGTGATGAAATGGCCTATCGCATGAATATAACGGCTTTTTTTCGCCATGACACCCCCTCCTTCCTACCTCTCTACAATCATTATCCACAACTGCCAATACTCGCATACTTATGGATACTGTATGCAGAAGGGTGGCACGATGCTTAACCGGCAGGGAAAGTGTATACTGAAGGTAGCGACGTCAAGCATAAGCGAGATTGCGGATGCAGTTGAAGGAGGAAGCGAGCATGTGCGGCCGATATACGATTACCATTACGCTGGAGGAGCTGATGACGCGATACGGGGTTATCGATACGAACGTGCCTTGGCATCGGCCCAGATACAATGTGGCGCCGGGGCAGCTTGTGCCGGCAGTCATCCATGATGGGGAGAAGTATCGGCTGGGTCAGCTGAAGTGGGGGCTTGTGCCGCCGTGGGCTCCCGATGCGAAGGTCGGCTTCAAAATGATCAATGCGCGAGCAGAGACGGCCGCTGGCAAGCCGGCGTTCCGCGAAGCGTTCCGCCGCAAGCGATGCATCATACCGGCTGACGGCTTCTACGAGTGGAAGAAGACCAAAAATGGCAAGCAGCCGATGCGCATCATTGCCAAGGAGCGCCCTCTCTTCAGCATGGCCGGGTTGTATGAGACGTGGATAGCGCCTGACGGCGGCAAGCTGGCTACATGCACCATCCTGACAACCGAGCCTAACGCTCTCGTTGCGCCGATCCACGACCGCATGCCTGTCATTCTGCAAGCGCAGGACGAAGCGCTCTGGCTCGATCGAGGAACCGGTCTTGAGCAGCTGTCCTTGCTGATGAAGCCCTATCCTGCGGAAGCGATGGAAGCTTATCCCGTCGGTCAGGCGGTAGGCAGCGTACGCAATGACGACGCCACGCTGATCGAGCCGCAGCACGAGGACGAGCAGTTGGGGTTGTGGTGAGAGGCCGCGATTTGCGGGACAAAAAGACCCCCACAAAGTAGGGCTCCGCTTCGAGGTTCATTCAGGTACTTTGCGGGGACCCCGGAACTTTTAATTTCTATATATAAAAAAACTGACCGCATGCGCGGTCAGCGAAACATTCCCCATAATTTAAGTAAATGAAAGGTGTTGTTGGGGTCGATCTTCTGGGCAAGCACAAAAGATACGATTTGCTCTTCTTGTACGTCCGTCAGCTTCTCGTGCAAAATAACAGCGGCTGATTTGACCAGCTTGCGCACTTTCATTCGATCCTGCAAATCATACTTCGTCACATGGGCAAGCAGTTGGCGCATTCGGTCCTTCACCACAGGGTTTTTCAGCTTCAGCTTGACCCGCTCCACCAGCTGCGGCCGAATGCCGTAACTTTGATAACTCATTGTCAGAAATGCACCTCCATCCGGCATAGGGTCTATTGAATCTATATGCCGGCGGAGGCCAATTATTGCCTAGTCCAGTTGTTCTCCTTGAAATAATGGGTCGCGGCGCAGCATGCTCCACAGCTTCGCATACGGATTGTCCGCGCCTGCCAGCCAGAATGCCTCACGCTCCGCCAGTTCGGCGGCATCGTCGCGCGCAAGCTCCAACACTTCATAGTCGCTGACCATATCCGCCACCCGAAATTCCGGCAAGCCGCTCTGCTTCGTGCCGAAGAAATCGCCGGGACCGCGCAACTCCAGATCGCGCCGGGCCACCTCGAAGCCGTCGTTCGTCTCCGTCATCACCTTCATCCGTTCCCGCCCCGTCTCCGACTTGGGATCGGCCACGAGTACGCAGTAGGACTGGTGCTCCCCCCGGCCGACGCGCCCCCGCAGCTGATGAAGCTGGGAGAGGCCGAACCGTTCTGCATCCATAATGATCATCACAGTAGCGTTAGGCACGTCCACTCCAACCTCGACAACGGTAGTCGATACCAGCACATGTGTATCGTTGACTGCGAAGCTGCCCATCACCTCATCCTTCTCGGAAGCCGTCATTCGCCCATGGAGCAATCCCACCCGCAAGTCCGGGAATGCTCCGGAGATCGCCATATGCAAGTCGATCGCATTCTGCACCTCCAGCTTCTCCGACTCCTCGATCAGCGGACAGATGACATAGGCTTGCCGCCCCGCCGCGACTTGCTTGCGGATGAAGCCAAGCGCGCGATCCAGAGCGTCATGCTTTACCCAATACGTTTTGATCGGCTTGCGCCCATGCGGCATCTCCTTGATCGTCGATACGTCCATATCGCCGAAGGCTGTAATGGCAAGCGTGCGCGGAATGGGCGTCGCCGTCATCGTCAACACATCCGGATTGCCGCCCTTGTGCCGCAGTATGCTCCGCTGGTTCACTCCGAATCGATGCTGCTCGTCCGTCACCACCAGTCCAAGATTGTGGAAGTACACATCGTCCTGAATAAGCGCGTGCGTGCCAACGATAACATTGATGATGCCCATCTGCAGCCCCGCCAGCAGATCCCGCCGCCTCTTCTCCGTCAGGCTGCCGGTCAACAAGCCGACCTGCAGGCCGGTGGTCTCGAACAATCGCTGCAGACTTCTCGCATGCTGCTCCGCCAGTATTTCCGTCGGGACCATCAGCGCCCCTTGATACCCTGCCTTGACGGTTCCATAGAGCGCAATGGCGGCGACGACCGTCTTGCCGGAGCCGACATCGCCCTGCAGCAGCCGGTTCATGCCGCTGGGACGGCGCATATCCACCAGAATCTCGTTCACGGCACGCTTCTGCCCGTCCGTCAATTGGAACGGAAGGGTGTCCGCGAAGCCTCGAATGACGTCGCTGTCCACCCGAATCGCGATCCCGTCCTGGCGCCGTCGGTTCATCGCACGGTAAGCCTGCAGCTTCAACTGGAACAGGAACAGCTCCTCATACACCATGCGCCTGCGCGCTTCCCCGCCTTCTTGCGTATCGCCGGGAAGATGAAGCCGCCGTACCGCCTCAGCCCTTGTCATGAGCCGATGCCTGTCCACCAGCTCATCGGGCAGATTCTCCTCAATCATGCTGCCATACTGCGTGAGAGCGGTCAGCATCGCCTTGCGCATCCAGCTCTGCGTAATGCTGCCCCCTACAGAATAGACCGGCTGAAGCGTATCTCGCTTGGCGGACTCCCGATCGTCGGGGAACTCCGAATCCGTCACCGTTATTTGCCTTCGCTGCTGATCCCACTTGCCCGTCAGCATCACTTCGCGTTCAAGCGCAAGCTGCTCGCGCAAGAAGTGGCGATTGAACCAGACGGCCGTTACGAGCAGGCCGCCCACCTCCACCTTGCAGCTTAATCTTGACTTGCCCCGTCCGTAGCGCTGCAGAACAGGCACACTGCACACCCGGCCAATGACGGTCGCCTTGTCCCCGTTCTTCACTTCCGTCAGCTCGCGAACCCGGTAATCCTCATAGCGGAACGGGAAGTAATCCAGCAAGTCGCTTATCGTATGAATGCCAAAGGCGTGAAGCTCCCCTTCCTTCAGAGCGCTCACGCCTTTCAATTGCCTGACAGGTATCTCATTCATGCTTACCATCGCTTCACACCCTGTACATAAATACGGCGGACGTGCCGGGACCGGTATGCGTGCCGATAACGGAACCTACCGTCGTATAACCCGTCTCTTGCACGTTCATTTCCGCTTTCAGCCGCTCTTCCAGCTCTGCAGCCGACCCGGGAACATCTGTCCAAGCCATGACCATGCCTACGGGATCGTCGCCGAACGAGTCCTTCAGCATGGCCACAATGCGGGAGACGGCCTTCTTGCTGCCCCTCACCTTGTCCACGGAATAGACGCCGCCATTCTCGTCCAACGAGAGGATTGGCTTAATATTGAGCAGAGATCCCAGCACGGCGGAGGCTCTTCCGATCCGGCCGCCCTTGTGCAAGTAATCCAGCGTATCTACCAGAAAATATAATTGCACACCGCTGCGCAGGCGCTCCAGCTCCGCCAGAATGACCTCCTTCGACTCCCCTGCAGCCGCAAGCTCCGCCGCCTTCACGACCTGCATGCCGATGCCGTAGGAAGCCGACTTCGAGTCCACCACGGCAATATCGCCGTCGCCATCCTCCAGCATGGACTGCGCGATCGTAGCGGATTGATAAGTCCCGCTCAAGATGGCCGCCAGATGAATGGAAATAATCGGCCCTTCCGGATCTTCCTCAAGCAGCCGCTCATAGACTTCGCTGAATTCCACAGGCGACGGCTGCGACGTAGTAGGCAGAGCGGATGAAGATTTCAATTTGCTGTAGAACTGCTCCGCTTCAATCGTCACCGCATCCTGATAGGTATCCTCCCCGAAGTGCACCTTGAGCGGTACCATCGTAATGCCAAGCCGTTCACGCACCTGCCGCGGAATATCGGACGTGCTGTCCGTCACGATACGAACGTTCCCCACCTTGTATCACCCTTCCCACACTTCAATCATTCGTTATTCCACAGCGAACAGATAAGGGTACATCGGTTGCCCGCCATGCTGCATGTCCAGATCCAGGTCCGGGTATTCCGCTTCCACCCACTCCATTAACGCGGCTGTAATCTCGGGCTGTGCATCCTCTCCCGCAAGCACCGTCAGCACATCGCCGTCATCCTCCAGCATACGGCTTAGCAAAGTCTGGCATACGGCCAGCAACTGCCCGTCGGAAGCCACAATCGTCTTCTCCCGGATGCCGATATAATCGCCTTCCTGAATGTCGATGCCATCCATCGTCGTATTGCGCACCGCCTTGGTAACTTGACCGGATACGACGCTGGCGGCCGCGGCCGTCATCCATTCCGCATTGCGCTCCGGCGCCTCCTCCTCCTTGAATGCCAGCATGGCGGACAAGCCTTGAGGGATCGTGCGCGTCGGAATGACGGAGACGCTTCGCTCGCTGAGTTCGGCGGCTTGCTCAGCAGCCAATATAATATTGCTGTTGTTCGGGAGCAAGAAGATATGATCAGCGGATAAGGCATCAATCGCCGTCAAGAAATCCTCCGTGCTTGGATTCATCGTCTGTCCGCCGGACAACACGGTGTCCACGTCATTGGAGCGAAACAGCTCCTTCGTGCCTTCCCCAAGCGCGACGGCAATGATGCCGTAAGGCGCTCGCTCGTACACTTGTCCGGGAGGCATGCCGTTCACAGCTTGGCCCGCCAGCAGCTGGGCCGAGGAGATATCCGCGCCGCTGACGCTTGCAGGGTCCTCCTGCAGCAGCTCCCGGTGCTGCTCGCGCATATTCAGAATATGAATATCCGTCAGTTCTCCGTATGGAAGAGCCAGATTGATCACATCTCCCGGCTTGCGGGAATGAACATGAACTTTAATGATATCGTCTTCTACGATAACCAGTATAGAGTCTCCATCCTTCTCCAGCGACCGTTTGAAAGCGGATTCATCAAAAAATACCGCTGAATGGCTGCCAAGCCTCCGATTTATAAAAAATTCCATATCGTATGGAAAGTGAATTTCGTCCGTGGACAGCCGCGCCTGGGCGTTATGATGGGCAGTTATCTGCGACAAGGCAGTTGGCACGGTCACCTGCTCCGGAGGAGCGGCTTCAGAAGGCATGAACACCATGTCCCCGTATTCTCCGGCTTCCCCTTCCTTCAAGTAGCGAAGGAACCCCTCATAAATATAGACAAGACCTTGTCCGCCGGAATCGACAACGCCCACTTGCTTCAACACGGGAAGAAGATCCGGTGTGCGCGCCAACGCTTCGTTCGCCTTGCGATGCACTTCCTCCATCAGTTCCTCCACGTTCGTGGAACGGCGGGCATACTGCACGGCATGCTTGGCCGCTTCTTTGGCAACGGTAAGAATCGTGCCTTCAACAGGCTTCACTACTGCCTTGTAAGCCAGATCCACTCCGTGCTGCAAGGCAGCCGCAAGCTCCATTGCCGTCGCTTCGTTCAAAGCTGACAACGACTTCGAGAAGCCTCTGAACAATTGGGACAAGATAACGCCGGAGTTGCCTCTCGCTCCCATCAGCAATCCTTTTGACAACGCCTCCGCGGTTTTGCCGATGTGCTCGGAAGCACGGCTTCTAAGCTCGCGAACGCCGGAGCTCATCGTCAAGTTCATATTCGTGCCGGTATCCCCATCCGGAACCGGAAATACGTTTAATGCATTCACCTTCTCAGCGTTGCGCTGCAGCAATTCAGCGCCAATCATCGCCATAGCGGCAAAGTCCGTTCCGTTAATAGAGCGCTTACCCAATGAAAATTCCCCTTCCTGCTAGCTGGATACCCTAACATCCTGTACAAATATATTAACCTCTTCCACCTGCAAGCCCGCAATCTCCCGCATCACATATCCTACCTTGGACTGAATATTATGTGCGACCTCTGAAATCCTGGTGCCGTAGCTCACGATAATGTGCAAGTCGATATGAAGTCGTTCGTTCTCCCTTCGAATCACGACGCCGCGCGTCCAGTTCTCTCTTCCAAGCAGCTCGGCGATTCCGTCCTTCAACTGCTTGCGCGAAGCCATCCCAACCAGTCCATAACATTCCATGGCGGCCGAGCCGGCAATGACGGCAAGGCAATGATCGGTAACAAATACGGAGCCTCTCTCCGAATCGATTTGAAGTGCCATGGTTACACACGCTCCTGTCATCTATATTATGGACTATGTACCATTGTACTATAAAAGATACCGATATTGAAGTCCGCGCCACAAAATCGCCCTGCCGAAATCAGATTAAGGTTGAACAGAACTGCAGTTTATGGTACGATATTCGAGTGTGTTTAATGATATTCTCTCTAATACAGAATGAGACGGCACACGCCGCAGGCCATAAGACCAGCGTGAGCTCATGAATCGAGATCGGAACCAGCAATACGTTAAGGAGGTGTAGTCATGTCCCGCAAATGTTATCTGACAGGCAAGTCGCCTAAGAAAGGCAACCATGTATCCCATGCCAACAACAAAACACGCCGCAATTGGGGCGTAAACGTTCAGAAGGTACGCATTCTCGTCGACGGTAAGCCAAAGCGCGTATACGTGAGCGCTCGCGCTCTGAAATCCGGCAAGGTTACCCGCGTATAGTGTGGCGCCGCCACCTGACAAAAGCACCTGAATATCAGGTGCTTTTTTTACATGAATTCATAAGCCTCGGAGTCCCCGCAAAGCACCTGTGCTAGCATCGCAGCAAAGCCTCGCTTCGTGGGATTATTTTGAATGCTGTTGCGGTCAGTTTTTTTGAAACGTATTCAGTATCGCTTTCACGAAACCACCCAAAAACTTAGGCAGCTTAATCGTATAAAATTTCATGTCCCATCCCTCCTCAGACACGCTCATGAAATATTTCCGTAGCCTATCCCGCGCTCATGTAACCATAGTATGCGGAGCCACATTGTCCTATTCCATGACAAGCGCCCTTTCTGAAGGATTACAACATGCTCGTCATCATGTCCGGATTCTCTCTCATATACTGATAGATGGCGAAAGCGATTGCAACAAGAAAGTAAAAAATAATAGCGGTAACGATAAAAGCCACCCGAAGCCCGATCGTGTCGTACAGACGGAAAAACCGTATTCCGATGACAAGCGCAAGCAGCGAAAAAGCGTAGCGGATAATCGGCGTAATCTGGGCGAACAAGGCGAGCGCGAAGCCCGCCAGAAATGCGTATAAAACGACCCAGAACGCCGTCTTCAACGAACTGTTCAAAGGTGATCCTCCTTAGCGCAAAGATAGAATAGCTTGCTGTCGGTCGTCTTCGCCGAACACGGCATTGCCTGCGACGAGCACATTCGCGCCCGCCTCTCTGACCTGACGCGCCGTGTCCCCGTTAATGCCGCCGTCCACCTGCACATGTACGCCGGACAATCCGCGCTCCTGCAGCATCGCTTGCAGACTGCGCAGCTTGTTCAGCGAATACGGGATGAAGGACTGGCCTCCGAAGCCGGGATTGACTGTCATGATCAGGACAAGGTCCACGTCATGCAGCATCGGCTCCAGCACGGAGACGGGCGTTGCGGGATTGATGGCCACGCCTGCCGGCAAGCCCTTGTCCTTGATGTAATGAATCGTTCTGTGCAAGTGCGTACACGCTTCATAGTGCACCGTAATCCGATCCGCTCCGGCAGCGATATATGCGTCGAGTGACAGCTCGGGCCGCTCAATCATAAGATGCACATCGAATGGCAGCTTCGTCGCAGGACGAACCGCGGAGATAACGGGCGGTCCGAACGTCAGATTGGGAACGAATGCTCCGTCCATGACATCGACGTGAATCCAATCCGCCCCGGCGGTCTCGGCTGCCGTTATCTCTTCACCCAGACGGGAAAAATCCGCAGAAAGAATGGATGGCGCAATTATGGTCATGGTTAATCAGTACCTCCGTTTTTTATCGTTCAATTCCGCAAGGAACAGCCGGTAATGCTCATAGCGGCTCTGTTCCATCTCGCCGCGCTCCAGCGCAGCTATTATCGCGCAGCCCGGCTCATGGGAATGGGTGCAGCCGCGGAACTTGCAATCGCCCGACAGCTCCCGTATTTCCACGAATCCGTAGCCCAGATCTTCAATGCCAAGCTCCTCGAAGTCCAGTTGGCTGAAGCCAGGCGTATCCGCCACATATCCTCCGCCGATATCGATCAGCTCAACATGCCGCGTCGTATGCTTGCCCCGCCCCAGCTTGTTGCTGATCGCATTGGTCGCCAGCGACAGCCCCGGTACGATGGCGTTAAGCAAGGAGGACTTGCCTACCCCGGATTGCCCGGCGAACACGGCGACGTGCCCGCTCAGCCGCTCCTGCAGCTGCTGAACGCCTTCGCCTCTATTGGAGCTTGTACCGAATATATCGTAACCGAGGCCGCCATAGATGCGGCGTACCGAAGAGATCGCTTGCGCGATCTCTTCGGCATCTTCCTCATCTTGCAAGTCCTGCTTGCTTAAGCATAGCACGGCCGGAATGTCCGCATATTCAATGTGCAGCAGGAATTTGTCCAACAGCTGCAGATTGAGCTCCGGCTCCGAGACGGAGAACACAAGAACAGCCAGATCGACATTGGCGACGGGCGGTCTTATCAGCTCGGAAGTACGGGGCAGCAGCTCTTCGACGGTGCCTTCGCCGTTCTCCGTCACGCTGTAGACGACGCGATCGCCTACGAGCGGCGTCAATCCCCGCTTCTTGAAGATGCCGCGCGCCCGACACTGCAGCGTCTCTCCGTGCTGCGAATCGTCGGGCTTGACATAATAGAATCCACTGAGCGCCTTGACGATCAATCCCTGCTGCTTATGGCTGCTGCTCTTGCTCATTCGCTTCTCCTACTCCTTCATTATCCGGCTGGCTGCCGTCTCCGGCTTCATCATCGGCGACTTCCGCTTGCACCGGCGCTTCCGTAGGCTCCTGGGAAGGCGGCGGAGTCTCCTCTCCGGGAATGGAGACATCGGAGTTCCCGCCCGACTTCGCATCCTCATACGAGATCGACAGCACTTCCATAAGCTCCTTGTCGCGGTAGATCATAATGCGCGCAGTCGTATCCGGCGCCAGGATGACCGTGACCGGAATCGTGATGCCATCCGTAATGTTGTATGTGCCCCCGTCCAAATTCTCGCCGGAAGCATCGGAATACTCGATTCTCACTTCGCTCGTTTTATTGAAATTGGCAGGGTAGATCGTAAATCTCGCCTGATGTGTGATCGCATCCTCCGGCGGTCCCGTACTGACGCTAATCTTGACCTTAGATTCCTTCGAAACCTCGTCGTTCACTTCGTTGCCCACAATTTCAATGACATTGCCCTTCTTGATTACATAGCTCGGCACGTACTGGATATCCTCTTCGTTCAGCACGAGGAAGTGCGACTTCAGAAGCTGCCTCGCCACCTTCAGCTCCACATCGATAATATCCGGAATCGTCGTCGGCTCCGGCCCCAGACTGACGACGAAGGAGACGCTGGCCGTCTCAGGGTCGATCCGCGTGCCTGCGGCAGGTACCTGTTCCAGTATTATGCCCGCTTCCTCGTCTTCGTTGTTCACTTCTTCAATGCGAATCCGCTTCTCGTCGATTCCCATGGCGATCAGCTCATCCAGCACATCTTGCTTGTCCTTGCCGACATACGGCCCCATCTCTTTCATCTCCGGGCCGTCGCTGACGAACAGTTCAATGAATGAGCCTTCCTTCACCTTCATATTCTTCTTCGTCTGGTCGAATACCTGATCAAGCGGTATATCCTTCCGGAATTCCCGCGTCACCGGCTCCTTCACCTTCAGGCCGGCCGCTTCAATCTCCTTCCTCGCCTCAGTCAAGCTCTTATCGACGACGTTAGGCACTTCGACCTCTTCCGGATTCAGCTTATCCAGCAGAATGAAGAAGCCCCAGACCATGAGCGCGAGAAGCAGCAGCGTCGTACTTACGACGGCGACCGGCTTCTTCCAGCCCCTCTTCTTGCTCGCCACGCCAGTATCCTCCCAGTGAGTGCCGGTGTGGGAAATGGTCGCATGCTTGCTGGTCGTGTCAGATGCGTGCGCCGTCGTGCCCTTCGGCATAACCGCATCGCCGCGAATGGCGGGCATGATCTTCGTCTCATCCAGATCACCAGACGATTGAAATGCAATTTTCGGTTCGTTCAGCCGTCCCGGCGCCAAGCAGTTCTCCAGGTCTTGCTGCATCTGCTTCGCCGATTCATAACGCTCGGACGGATTTTTGCGCATCGCCTTCAGGATGACGTTCTCCACGCTTTGCGGAATATGCGGATTGACGGCGCGCGGTTCGTCGAACGTCTCCTGCAGATGCTTCAGCGCGACGCTGATGGGACTCTCGCCCAGGAACGGCAGCTTGCCGGTCAGCATCTGGTAGAGCACGATGCCCAGCGAATACAGATCCGACTTCTCCCCGGCGTTGATGCCCTTGGCATGCTCCGGCGAGAAGTAGTGCACAGAGCCTACGACAGACCCCGTATGCGTAATGGTGGAAGCCGTCACCGCGCGCGCAATCCCGAAGTCCGTCACTTTCACGCGGCCGTTGTTGCCGATCAGAATATTGTGGGGCTTGATGTCGCGATGGATAATGTGATTATGATGCGCGTGATCCAATGCGTCGCATATTTGCTGGGCGATGCGCACAGCTTCATCTGCTTGCAGAGGAGCGCGCTCGGCGATAATTTCATTAAGATTATGGCCTTCCACGTATTCCATGACGATATAGTGCGTGTCGTCCTCTTGGCCGACATCGTATATGCTGACTACGTTGGGATGAGACAATGAAGCTGCGGATTGCGCCTCGCGGTTGAAGCGGCGAATGAACTCATCGTCATTGACGAACTGCTGGCGCAGCACCTTCACCGCTACGTGACGGTTCAGCAGCACATCGTGCGCCTTGTAGACCAAGGCCATGCCGCCTCCGCCTATTCGAGACAGTATCTCGTACCGTCCGCCCAGGTTATGTCCTATCATAGCTCATTCTCCTCCCGTTCGCCTGCGGATAGACGCAAGAGCACGACCGTGACATTGTCGTCTCCTCCCGCCTCCAGCGCAAGCTGGATGAGGTGCTCCGCGCCGGCCTCCAATTCCCAGCCGGAGGATGCCATCGTCACCAGCATCTGGCCTTCGTTCACCAGATTGCTGAGACCGTCGCTGCAGAGCAGCAATACATCGTCCGATGCCCATGTCATGGACTTGACGTCGATGTCGACGCGAGCATCCGTCCCGACCGCTCTCGTAAGCACATTGCGGCGCGGATGATGGGCCGCCTCCTCAGGACTCAGCTGACCGGATCGAAGCAGCTCGTTCACAAGGGAGTGGTCCTCCGTCAGCAGCGTGATGGAGTCCTTCCCCAGCTTGTAAGCCCGGCTGTCCCCGACATGGCCGACGATTGCCCTGCCCCTCTGCAGCAGCGCGGCTACGATCGTCGTCCCCATGTTATGATACTTCTCATCCTTGGAGGCCATCGCGTGAATCGATTCGTTCGCCGTGCTGATCGCTTGGCGCATCAGCATCTTCGCTTCTTCTTCGGAGAACGCGGACTTCTCCGCGCTCTGCTCCAACGTGCTGCGGAACGCCTCCACGGCCATCCTGCTCGCCACATCGCCGGCCAGATGGCCGCCCATGCCGTCGGCCACGATCGCCAGCGCGATGCTGTCGCCGAGCCGGCCGACCCAGGCATGGTCTTCATTGACATGACGGACTCGTCCGACATGCGTTCGATAAGCTGTTAACATAACGTCCTCACCTCGCCGTGGACTCCATATGCTTGGCCCTTAATTGGCCGCAAGCGGCCGCAATGTCATGCCCCTGCTCCCTGCGGATCGTCACGTTAACTCCCTTGTTCTCCAGAATGCGCGCGAATTCGAATATATCGTTGCGCGGCGTTCGCACATAGTTGCGTTCGGGCACATGATTGACAGGGATCAGATTCACATGGCATAACAGATCCTTCAACACTTCCGCAAGCTCTTCGGCATGCTCGGGGCGGTCGTTCACCCCGCCGATCAGAGCGTATTCGAACGTGATCCTTCTTCCTGTCTTGGCCAGGTAATAGCGGCACGCTTCCATGACGTCCTCGAACGGGAAGCGCCGGTTGACCGGCATCAGCTTGGAGCGCAGCTTGTCGTTCGGCGCATGGATGGACAACGCCAGATTAATCTGCGTATTCTCATCCGCGAATTTGTACATGCTCGGCACGATGCCGCTGGTGGACACCGTGATGTGCCTCTGACCGATGTGAAGCCCCTTCTCGTGTATCATGATTCGGAGGAACGCCATCGTCGCGTCATAGTTCTCGAACGGCTCGCCGGAGCCCATAATGACGATGCTGGACACGCGCTCTTCCGTCGCGTCGAGCATCTGCTGGGCCGTCACCACCTGCGCCACAATCTCGCCCGCCGTCAGATTCCGCTTCAGACCGCCCAGCGTCGATGCGCAGAACGTGCAGCCGATCCGGCAGCCGACCTGCGTCGTCACGCATATGCTATTGCCGTAGCTGTGCCGCATAATGACCGTCTCGATCGCATGGGCGTCATGCAGACCGAACAGGAACTTGACCGTTCCATCCTTGGACTCCAGCTTCGTAATCTCCTCCAGCGTGACGAACTGAAAGCTTTCCTCCAGCTTCTGCCTCAGTTCCTTGGACAGATTCGTCATCTCGCCGAAGTCCTTCACTCGCTTCACGTAGATCCATTGGAACAACTGTTCCGCGCGGAAGGCCGGCTCGCCGTTGTCCTTCATCCATTCCTTCAACTGCTCGTACGTATAGTCATAAATAAAAGGTTTCATCTCATCACACCTATATTTCAAAGTAGCATTGTCGATTCATTTTACCACAAACGTCCATCCGGAGCGAACCAAGCCGCTTATGCGCGCCTGATCAAGCGGGCGATATAGAACCCGTCGCTATCGAAGTGCTGCGGCAGCAGCTGGAGCTGACCGTCGAACTGCGCGCCGATAACCCCCTTCTCCTCCAGCTTGCGCAACAGCGGCTGCGGCCAGCCGGCATCCAGCGCGTATTCCGGATGCTCCTTCAGGAATGCTGCGATCTGATGCTCGTTCTCTTCCTTCTCCACCGTGCATGTGCTGTACAAGAGGACGCCGCCGGGACGCACGAGCCCGCTTGCAGCATGAAGCAGCCTGCGCTGCAGCGCGGCGATGGAGGCGATGTCCGACTCCTCCTTCGTCCACCGTATCTCCGGCTTGCGGCGAATGACGCCGAAGCCGGAGCATGGCGCATCCAGCAGCACCGCATCCATGGAGCCTGCCGGGAACCGTTCCGCCAATGCTCCCGCATCGCCGGTGATCGCCTCCACATTGCCAAGCCGAAGCCGCTCCGCTCCTTGCTGAATCAGCTTCCGCTTATGCTCGTGCAGATCGTTGGCCCACACCTTGCCCGTCCCCTTCATCAGCTCCGCGATATGGAGCGCCTTGCCGCCCGGAGCCGCGCAGCAATCCAGCACCGTCATGCCCTCCTCCGGCGACAGCACCTCTGCGACGAGCATCGAGCTTTCGTCCTGCATGGACCACTTCCCGGCCCGGTAGCCGTCCGAATCCACCAGATTGCCGCCCTTCCTGACGATAATGCCCGAAGCGGCAATCGGGGAAGCCTCTGCGGCAAGCCCCTCCCGCTGCAGCTCCTGCAGCAGATCCGACGGATCTTGCAGCATGCCGTTCGCCCGGATGCTGCCGTGCGGCGGCTCATTGCCCGCAGCGCATATCGCTTCCGCCGTCTCCATGCCGTAGACGTCCGCCCAGCGCCGCACCAGCCATTCCGGGTAGGAATGGCGGACGGCGACGGTCGCCATCGGCTCACCCGCATCGATGCGGGCTTCCGTCAAGTCGCTCAGACGGCGAACCATGTTGCGCAGGACGCCGTTCACCATGCCCGCAATGCCGCGATGGCTGCGCCGCTTCGCTATATCGACCGCTTCGTTGACCGCGGCATGGGAGGGCACTCGCTCCAGATAGAGCAGCTGATAGGCGCTCATGCGCAGCAGCTGCAGCACCCAAGGCTCTATACCGTGCAGCCCCTTCGCCCGGAAGCCCGCGATCCAGTAATCCAGCGTCTTCTTGCGGGCGATCGTGCCGTACACCAGCTCCGTCGCCAGCGCGGCATCCGCACGGGACAGCTCCGCCTCCTGCAGCATCCGGTTCAACTGAATGTTGCTGTATGCGCCGCTCTGCTCCACCTTGACCAGCGCGTCAAGCGCCAGCTCCCTGGGCGAGCGCGCCGCTTGCCGCCGCTTCATTGCGGGCTCCCGGAGCGGAAGCTTGCGCCAGGCTCCAGGCGAGCCCCTTTCAGCCAGTCGGCGGCCTGCATCGCCTTCTTGCCCGCCGGCTGAATCTCCGTCAGCAGCAGCGTTCCGTCTCCCGTCTGCACCGCTATGCCGTTCTTGTCCGCGGCGATAATCGTGCCCGGAGTGCAATCGCCGGATGCTTGTCCCCCGTCCGGACATGAGCACGCCCGCACCTTGAACACTTCGTCGTTCAAATAAGTGAATGCCCCTGCCATCGGGGAGAGCCCTCTCACCTGATTGCGAATGGCATGAGCGGAGCGTCCCCAATCTATTCTTTCGTCCTCGCGCGTCAGATTGGGGGCGTAGGTCGCTTCTTCCTCGACCTGCGGAATGCCCTTCGCCTCTCCGGAGATAATCGCCGGCAGAGTATTCTTGAGCAGCTCCGCTCCTGCAAGGCTCAGCTTCTGGAACAGAGTGCCTGAAGTGTCGTCCTCCTCAATCGGAACTTCAACCCTGCTGATCATGTCGCCCGTGTCGAGTCCTTCCGCCATATACATAATGGTGACGCCCGTTACGGATTCCCCTTCCATAATGGAGCGTTGTATCGGCGCACCGCCGCGGTACTTCGGCAGCAGGGAGCCGTGCACGTTAATGCAGCCGAATCGCGGGATATCCAGCACCGCTTTCGGCAATATCTGCCCGTATGCCGCCGTCACGATCAAGTCCGGCTTCAGCTCCGCGATGGCTTCGACCGCTTCCGGCCGCCTCATCCGCTCGGGCTGCAGGACAGGCAGTCCATACGACAACGCCGCTTCCTTGAGAGGCGGCGGCGTAAGCACTTTTTTCCGGCCTTGCGGACGATCCGGCTGCGTCACGACCGCAGCGATCTCATAGCCTTGTTCCATCAGCATCGCAAGAGAAGGG
Source organism: Paenibacillus sp. J5C2022 (assembly GCF_025567625.1). GTDB lineage: Bacteria > Bacillota > Bacilli > Paenibacillales > Paenibacillaceae > Pristimantibacillus. The sequence continues at coordinate 97,271 of NZ_JAOQJC010000009.1, forward strand.
ACGGCGAATGTCGGCGTCCCCATGAATACAATACGCATCCTTCTATTCGTCTCCCCTTTCCGGTCTGTCCGTTACTTCGTAGACGCTATCGGCAATTTCGGTGAACAATATGCCGTTCAGGTGATCGATCTCATGCTGGAACGCTCGCGCGAAGTAGCCCTTCGCTTCAATCGTGAAGCGTTCGCCGGCAGCGTCCTGCCCTTCCACCACGATGCGTTCCGCTCGTCTCACTTCCCCGTTGATGCCGGGAATGCTGAGGCAGCCTTCAGGACCGATCTGCTCGCCTTCCCGCTCGGTAATGACGGGATTGACCATCTTCACCAGTCCGTTCTCGTCTCCCACATCCACCACGATGACGCGCTTCAGAATGCCGATCTGCGGCGCGGCCAGCCCGACCCCGTTCGCATCGTACATCGTCTCCGCCATATCCTTCAGCAGCTTCTGCAGATTGGCGTTGAACTTGGTCACTTCCTTGGCCACTTCGTGAAGAACCGGGTCCGGCTCCTTGACAATCAATCGAATACTCATGCTTGTTCCCATCCTTTTATTCTTGATTAATCCCAATTTTATATAATCACTTGCGGGTCCACGTCGACGCTGAACTGAACGCCCCGGTGCGCGGTTTCCTTCAGCAGCGATTGCAGAACCCGCTGCACCATGCCGGATACGTCGACACTCCCCCGATATTTTATCACACATTGGAAGCGGTAGCGATCTTTCATTCTCGCGATCGAGGAAGCGACCGGCCCCAGCACCTCCACCGCTCTCGGCCGGCCGCTCGATAACGGGACCAGCACCCCTTCATGCTGAGCGAGCTCCCTTATCTCCGCCGCGAACCTGTCGCTGGCGGCGATTACCGCCGGCAGCTGCTCGTGCGACATCAGCACGAGCGCCAAGCGGCAATACGGCGGGTAGGCCATCACACTTCGATGCCGGAGCTCCTCCCGGACGAATCCGGCATAATCATGCTGCTGCGACATGGCGATGGCGTAATGCTCGGGACTGTACGTCTGAATGATAACCTCCCCTTCAAGGTGATGCCGCCCGGCCCGGCCGGCCACCTGCGTGAGAAGCTGGAAGGTTCGCTCCGCGGCGCGGAAGTCCGGCAAGTTGAGCGACGTATCCGCCGCAATGACGCCTACGAGGGTGACGTAGGGGAAATCCAGTCCCTTCGCAACCATCTGTGTGCCGAGCAGCACATCCGCCTTGCGCTCACCGAATTGCGACAGCAGCCGCTCATGGGCATGCTTGCCGGAAGTTGTGTCCACATCCATTCGAATGACTCGAATGCCGGGGAACAGCTTCGCCAGTTCTTCCTCCACCTTCTGCGTGCCGGTGCCGAAGTAGCGGATATGCTCGCTCTCGCAGGAAGGACATTGCGCCGGCGCGGCTTCCGCGTGACCGCAGTAATGACAGCGGACAAGCCTCGTCTTCTGGTGATAGGTAAGCGAGATGTCGCAATGCGGACAAGCCGCCGTATAGCCGCATGAGCGGCACATGACGAACGTGGAGTAGCCGCGCCTGTTCAGCAGCAGCACGGACTGCTCGCCCCGCTCCAGACGGCGCAGCAGCTCCCCGTGCAGCTTGCGGCTGAACATGGAGCGGTTGCCGTCCCGCAGCTCCGAGCGCATATCAACCACTTCCACCTCCGGCAAGGGCCTTCCGCTGACGCGGCTTGGCATCGGCAGCAGAGGAGAAGGCGCTCCAGGCGGCATATCCCGGCTGGCGGCGGCGAACGATTCCAGCGACGGCGTCGCGGAGCCCAGCACGACCGCAGCCCCATGCTGCTTTGCGCGGCGCACAGCGACATCCCTGGCATGGTACTTCGGGCTTTCCTCCTGCTTGTACGAGGATTCGTGCTCCTCGTCGATAATAATTAATCCGATATGCCGGAAGGGGGCGAATATGGCGGAGCGGGCGCCGATAGCCACAACGGCGCGCCCGCTCCGTATTTTCCGCCACTCGTCATAACGCTCCCCATCCGAAAGCCTGCTGTGCAGCACAGCTACCGCCGCCCCGAATCTCCCTTTGAATCGCTCCACCATCTGCGGGGTAAGCGAAATTTCCGGCACAAGCACGATCGCCTGTTTTCCTTGCTCCAGACAGTATTGAATCGATTGCAGATACACCTCAGTCTTGCCGCTGCCGGTCACGCCATGCAGCAGCATCGTGAAGTGATGTTCGGAGCGAATGACATCGGCAATGCGGCTGTATACGGCTTCCTGCTCCTCCGTCAAGGCAAGCGGCACAGTGCGCTCATAAGAACGGTCGCCGTATGGATCACGCTCCTTCTCCACCTCACGGATCGACACGAGCCCTTTCTTCTCCAGCGCGCGAATCGTGGATGCCGCCACATTCAGCTCCTTGGCCAGCTGCGCCATGGCAACGGGATAGGGATGCTCCAGCAAGCGCTCCAGCACGGCTATCTGCTTGGCGGCGCTACGCGGCATCGCCTCTTTGGCGGCGGCCGCAGCCGCCGTGTCCTCCAAAGGGAATACCGTAAGCACCGTGCGGACCGCCAGCCGGTCCTTAATCGACGAACGAACGGCCAGCATGCCGCTGCGCAGCCCTTCCTTGACCGCTTCGACATGGTCGGGGAAGCTTCGCAGCAGCTTCTCCAGCTTGATCCAGCCGCCGTTGTCCCTGATCTCCTCCTTCAGCGCCTCCGGCAGAAGGACAGTCTCCACTTCATCCTCAATCCCGATATATCGTTCTTCCTTCCCCTTCAAGGCAGCGGGGATCATCACGCCAAGCGCTTGGGTGCGGGAGCAGCAATACTTGGCGCAGAGCCACTCCGACAGCTCCACCATATCCGGCAGCAGAGGGGGCACGGGATCAAGCAGCTCCGCTACCGCCTTCAGCTTCGCGCTGTCCACAGCCGCCGTCTCCGACAGCCCGACCACGAATCCCTGCAATACCCTGCCGCCGAAGGGAACGCCGACACGACTGCCGACTTCAATCCAATCCCTGATTGCTTCCGGCACCTTATAATCAAAAGGCCGATCCGTCTGGCGGCTCGGCACATCGACAATCACTTTGGCAATCATTCCGGCTCCCCTCCACGGGAAGAGACGGCAGCAGCGGCAAGCTCCATCAGACGTTCCGCGGCACTGCGCTTGGACATCAGCGGCAGTGCTTCGACCAACCCGTCCGGACCGTATACGGACAGGATATTCGTATCTCCGTCGAAGCCGGCTCCTTCCGCACTGACATCGTTAGCCACAATCCAATCGCAGTTTTTGCGCCGCAGCTTGTCCATCGCATAGCGCTCCACCTGCTCCGTCTCCGCGGCGAAGCCGATCAGGAACTGATGCTCCTTCCGCTCGCCCAGCGTCTCCAGAATATCCGTCGTCCGCTCCAGCTCTAGCAGCAGCCGATCGCCCTTCTTCTTGATCTTCTGATCCGCCACGACGACCGGGCGGTAATCGGCAACCGCGGCCGCTTTCACCACAATGTCGCAGTTTGGATACAAGGCTGTCGCCTGTTCAAGCATCTGCTCCGCGGACTCCACCTGGATGACGCGCACGCCTGCAGGTGCAGCAACGGAGGTTCTTCCCTTGATGACAGTCACCTCGGCCCCCATCGTCCTGGCCGCCTCCGCGATGGCGAAGCCCATCTTGCCGGAGGAGTCGTTCGTCAGATAACGGACCGGATCGAGCCTTTCCATCGTGCCTCCGGCGGTGACAAGAACCCGCTTCCCCTTCAGAAGTTCCTTCCTGCCGAACCATCTCGACGCAGCCGCCATAATATCCTCCGGCTCCGCCAGCCGTCCCTTCGCTACATAGCCGCATGCCAGTTGCCCTGTGCCGGGCTCGATGAACATGACTCCGCGATCCGCCAGCAGCTTCATATTGTCGACGACGGCGGGATGCTCGTACATATGCACATTCATCGCCGGAGCGATCAGAATCGGGCAGGTAGCCGCCAGCAGCGTCGTACTGAGCATATCGTCCGCGAATCCGCCTGCTAGCTTCGCAATCGTGTTCGCCGTGGCCGGCGCGATGATGATCAGGTCGGCATGGTCAGCTAGATGGATATGAGAGACGACAGAAGGGTCCTGCTCGTCGAACGTATCGATATGTACCCGGTTGCGCGAGAGCGTCTGCAATGTTAGCGGAGTAATGAACCTGGCAGCGGATTCCGTCATGATAACGTCCACATGCGCTCCCGCCTGAACCATCTTGCTGGTCAACGCCGCGGCCTTATAAGCCGCAATTCCGCCTGTTACCCCCAGCAATATTCTCTTTCCATGCAATCCTTGCAACTTGCCGCCAACTCCTGTCCTGTATATTATCTTCCTTAATGCCTGTCAGTCTGTTATTCGTTACTCAATATGATGCGAATTCATGCATGCAGACAACGATGCTGCGCCCGGGAGGGGCGCAGCATCCGTTACCATCCCCGCTCTTCCCGGAGATTGCGAATATGTGCGAGATGATGCTTACCATGCCACGCGACGAAGCTGAGGAAGGCAGACAGCTTGATCTGGATGCCCTGCTCCGGATGATAGAACTGCTTCTCGAAGTCGGCTCTGCTCATGGACCGCAGCAGAATCGACCACCTTGGATGAACGCCGTCTATTATCGCCAGGCTATGCTCGGGAAGCGCCGTTACACTGTCCTTCAGCTCGGCCCAGCCGCCTTCATGGAATGGCTTGATGGTGGGATTGGATTCCGTCAACGCCCACTTGAAGCGCGAGTAGCAATGCATGGATGCGTCCGCCATATGATGCACAGTCTGCCTTACCGTCCAGCCTCCATGGCGGTACGGAGTATCCAGTTGCTCATCGTTTAGGCCGACTGCCGCCTCCCTGATAAGATGCGGGAACTGTTCCACCTCTGCAATCCACTGCTCCTGCTGAGCAGCCGTCATGCCTTCGAATAAGAATCTGCCGATCGGATAACGCTTCTGTTCCATCCATATCCCTCCCATTCATATTCTCCATCGCTCACGTCGCATGCTGCATATCACTAATCATATACATTCTATCGGCGCAAAAAAATTCCTCTTCTATCATACCATAACCGCCGGCAAAAAGTAGAGTGCGCCAATGCAAAGAAGCGAAGCATGCACTGTTGCCAGTGACGCTCCGCTTCGCCTTCGGTTGGTGTTATTCTTCGTTGGGGTCCCGCGATTCCAATTGAACGAAGTCGCCGTAAATCTCTTCAAGCGCAACGCCCACGAATTTGTGGGAACGCGGTTCCGCCAGATCGGATTTGTTGCCGTCGCGAAGCATCCGCGCCCGTCTGGAGGCGGCTACGACGAGCGTATACTTGCTGTCTACTTTCTTCACCATTTCATCTATCGAAGGATATAACATTGAACATTCTCCTCACTCATGCTTTCTCGATCGCATCCTTCATCCCCGTTACATAAGGGACGAATCTCTCTCTGCGGCAGTGCTCGGCGATGATGATGCTCCGTATCCGGTCACAAGCGGCATCGATCTCATCGTTCATAACCGCATAATCGTAATGCTGAAGAAGGCTCATCTCCTCCACAGCCACGTTCATGCGCGTATTGATCGTCTCCATCGTCTCCGTGCCTCTGCCTGTAATCCGCTGCTTCAGCTCCTCCAGGGAAGGCGGGAGCAGGAATACGAAGATCGCCTCCGGGAATTTCTCCTTCACCTTCAGCGCGCCCTGCACTTCAATCTCCAGAATGACGTCCTTGCCGCTCGCCAGCGTCTCTTTCACGAAGTCGCGGGGAGTGCCGTAGTAGTTGCCGACATATTCTGCATACTCCAGAAGCGCGTCCTGCGCGATCATCTCCTGGAATTGTGCTCTTGTCTTGAAGAAATAATTGACGCCATCAACCTCACCTTGTCTCGGCTGCCTGGTTGTGGCCGACACGGAATATACGAGCTCCGGCATCCGCCCGCGAAGCGCCGTGCACACCGTACCCTTTCCTACTCCGGCCGGACCGGACAAAACGATTAACAATCCCATTTGTTCAATGCTCCCTGTACCGTACTATTCGTCGTTATCGTCATCCTTCGTGGATAGACGGTGCGCAACCGTCTCCGGCTGCACCGCCGATAGAATAACATGATCGCTGTCTGTAATAATGACCGCACGCGTGCGGCGTCCATAAGTTGCGTCAATAAGCATATGCCTGTCGCGAGCTTCCTGAATAATGCGTTTGATCGGAGCCGATTCCGGACTTACGATAGATATAATGCGATTGGCCGAAACAATATTGCCAAATCCAATATTAATAAGCTTAATAGCCAAGCCAGATCCCCCTCACCTACGGTCTATCTCTGCGCATTATTGCACTATTGTTGACGAAAAAAGGAAAGAGCATACGTTTCTATTCCCTTCAGCCTACGCCCTATTCTAATTGATTTTAAAGCTCCGAACAAGCAAAAACAAGAAGAAATGATGAATTTATGCCGCAAGGCTCATTATTTTTTCGTTTTTTCCCATACGTATGACGTTAATTGCACAGCCATGTCGTAGTGCATGAACGGTGTAATCAAGTAGATGCCGTTGAAATGCGGAATGGCGCTGTCCAACAACTCCCGGGCGATCCGGACGCCCTCCGCGCGGCCGGCTTCTCCCTCCAGTCCCGACATGCGGCGGCGCACTTCATCCGACAGCTGAATGCCGGGCACCTCATTGTGCAAGTATTCCGCATTGCGTCCGTTCGCAAGCGGCATGATGCCGATAAATAGAGGGACATCCAGATGACTGGTAGACTCTGCGATCCGTTCCATAAGCGCGGCGTCGTATACCGGCTGCGTCATAATGTAGTCGGCGCCGGATGCGATCTTCCGCTCCAGTCGCTGCACCGCCTTGTCCAGATGCTTCACATTGGGATTGAACGCCGCCCCGACGACGAAATTGGCCTTCTGCTTGAGCGGCTTGCCGCTGAATGCCGTTCCTTCATTCAATTGCTTGATCATTCGAATCATCTCGAACGAGGTCAAGTCGTACACCGAGCTGGAATCCGGCAAGTCTCCGAAGCGGGCGGGATCTCCCGTCACCGCAAGCACATGGTCGATGCCCAGCGCGTCAAGTCCCATCATGTGCGACTGCGTACCGATCAGGTTGCGGTCGCGGCAAGCGATATGGATCAGAGGACGGATGCCGACGCGCTCGCGAAGCAGCGCCGCAAGCGCCAGATTGCTCATTCGGGTAACCGCAAGCGAGTTGTCCGCCATCGTCACCGCATCGGCCCCCACTGCCTTGAGCGCCTCCGCTCCGGCCATGAACTTGCTGATATCCAGATCGCGGGGCGGATCGAGCTCGACGATTACCGTATGACGCTGCTTCACCAGATCGACGATCGTCGGCGCAGCCTCGTCATGATCGGCGGTTGCTTCTGCCGTTGCCGGCTCGGCCTTCGCAGGCGCCTCCAATACGATCGCTTCCCGTCGTCCGGCGTTCTCTTCGAGCTGCGGTTCATAATTCGCCAGTGCCGCAGCCATCGCCGCCACATGCTGCGGCGTCGTGCCGCAGCAGCCGCCGATAATGCGGGCGCCGCGATCGGCGAAGCGCTTGGCGGATTCCGCGAAGTAGTCCGGCCCCGCGGAGTATACGTACTTGCCGTCCACATAATCCGGTATGCCGGCATTAGGGTAGACGGACATAGGCAGCGAAGTGCGCCCTCTGACGGAATCCATTGCGCGCATAATGCCGCTTGGACCGCTTCTGCAATTGAAGCCGGCTACATCCGCCCCCGCTTCCTGCAGCTGCAGGAATGCGTCGGCAAGCGCGATGCCGTCATGCGTGCGGCCCACATCCTCCGCTGCGAATTGGCAAATGACGGGGACGTCCGTCAGCTCGCGGGCGACGCGAAGCGCGATCGCCATCTCTTTCAGATCGTAGAACGTCTCCAGCAGCAAGCCGTCGACCCCCGCGTCCAGCAGCGCATGCATTTGTCTCCGGTACGCTTCCGTTACGGCCGCCGTTCTCACATTTTTCAGCTTGCCGGCGCGAATGGAGCCGACTGCGCCCACTACATACGCGTCGTTCCCGACCGCCTCGCGAGCCAATGCGACGCCGGCGCGGTTGATTGCCTCCATCTCGCCCTCCAGCCCGTACTTCGACAGCTTCTCCAGGTTGGCGGAGAATGTGTTGGTCTCGATCACTCTCGCGCCCGCCTCGTAGTATTGGCGGTGCACATTCCCGATCACGTCGGGCCGGGTGACATTGAATTCCTCATATGATATGCCGACAGGGAATCCCATCCCGTACAGATAAGTTCCCATCGCTCCGTCTCCGACCAATATGCGCTCTTGCAGAGCTTGTCTGAATGGAAGTCTTGCCTTGTCCTCTCTGCCCATCTCTATACTCCTTCCACCGAACCGCGGAATACTTCCTCGGCCGGTCCCGTCATATAGATGTGATTGTCGCTCTCGCTCCATTCGATCAGCAGATCGCCGCCCTTCAAGGAGATGGTGGCAATTCGCTCCGTCTCGCCCTTCAGTACGGAAGCGACGAGCGTAGCGCAAGCCCCCGTGCCGCATGCCAGCGTAGGTCCCGCTCCGCGTTCCCATACCCGCATGTCGACTTGGCTGCGGCTGTTGACCGTCGCGAATTCCACGTTCACCTTGCGCGGGAATAACGGATGCTTCTCCAGTTTGGGTCCCCACGTCTCCAGATCGAACGATACCGCATCCTCTACCGCAATAACACAGTGCGGATTGCCCATCGACACGGCTGTGAAGGCGAATGTGCGGCCTTCCACTTCAATGGGGTGCTCCACCACTCGCTCCGCGTCGATCGTAGTCGGGATGGCAAGCCCGTTCAAGATCGGAGCGCCCATGTCGACGCGAACCTTCTCCGCTTTGCCCCCGTTCACCGTCAATTGCACCTTCTGCACGCCCGCTCCGAGCGTCTCGATCGTAATCTCCTCTTGATCGGTCAAGCTGTTGTCGTATACATATTTGGCGACGCACCGGATCGCATTGCCGCATTGCTCCGCTTCCGTGCCGTCCGAATTCATAATGCGCATGCAAAAATCTGCCTTCTCGGAAGGCAGAATGTAGACGAGTCCGTCGGCACCGATGCCGAAGTAGCGGTTGCACAGGGAGAGCGCCAGCTCCGAAGCATTGTCCGGCAGCTTGCGCTCTCCCGCCACTACAATAAAATCATTGCCTAAGCCGTGCATTTTTGTGAATTTCATATATGCTCTCTCCCCTTGTAGAGGCTCAAACCTCAGCTTGTCATTTCTATATAGCATACCGCATGAGAGAGAGAAACGCTATTCATATTTTACACGATCGTTTGCATTATTCCGTCATCTGGACACGGTTTGAGGGCCGATCGGCCACTTCGATTTCTTGCTTTTGCTGCCCGGTTTCCCAAGAACACTGCCTATTCCCATCAGAAATGTCGGTATTCCCGCCGCTACAAACACCAGACACCATTCGCGGAAGCCGATCGGTACGGTCTTGAATATCGGCTGCATCGCTTCAATATAAATCACGCCCAGCATGAGCAGCAGCGACGAGAGAACGGCCAGCACCAAATACTTGTTCTGCAGCGGATTGCGGTGGAAGATCGAGCGGGAGCTGCGGCAGTCGAACACATGAATGAGCTGGGCCATGACAAGTGTGGTAAAAGCGACCGTCTGAGCCCGCGTCAGGCTTTCGGCGTCTCCGGCCCCTTCCTTGAGCGTAATCCAGAATGCGCCCAGCGTGCATATGCCGATCAGAATGCCTCGGCTAATAATTTTCCAGCCCAGCCGCCTTGCAAATATGTTCTCCTTCGCCGGTCTCGGCTTCTGCTGCATCAGATCCTTCTCCGCCTGATCGACACCCAGCGCCATGGCAGGCAGACCGTCCGTCACCAGATTGACCCACAGAATCTGAATCGGCACAAGCGGCAAGGGCAGTCCCGCCATCATCGCCAGGAACATGACGAGTATCTCGCCCACATTGGACGCCAGCAAGTAACGGATGAACTTGCGGATGTTCTCGTAGATGCCTCTCCCCTCTTCGATCGCGGCGACAATGGTAGAGAAGTTATCGTCGCTCAGTACGAGCGCCGAAGCTTCCTTGGACACATCCGTTCCTGTTATACCCATCGCAATGCCGATATCCGACGCCTTAATCGCCGGAGCGTCGTTCACGCCGTCGCCCGTCATGGCGACGACATGCCCTCTCCGCTGCAGCGCCTTTACAATACGCAGTTTATGCTGCGGAGATACGCGGGAGTACACGTAGATATCATCCGCCTCGCGGTCAAGCTGCTCGTCGCTCATCTGCTCCAGCTGCTGGCCGCTTATCGAGCGCCCGCCCCGCGGAATAATCCCCAGATTCGCGGCGATAGCTTCCGCCGTCATGCCATGATCGCCCGTGATCATTACCGTCTTGATGCCGGCGCGGCGGCACTTCACAATCGCATCCTTCACTTCGCGGCGCGGCGGATCGATCATGCCTGCCAGTCCCACGAATACAAGCGTATTCTCCGCTTCCCGCTCGGATTCACAGGAGTCCGCGCTGCGCAAGTCGCGGTAAGCGAAGCCCAGCACGCGCAGCGCCGAATGCGCCATGCCTTCCGCCGCTTCCCTGCACTTCCGCTTCAGGGAGGCGGTGAATGGAAGCACCTTGCCGTCCCACAGTACATAAGCGCAATGCTCCATGAGGATGTCTGGCGCCCCCTTCGTGCAGAGCAACCGACCGCCCTGATGGGAGACGACGACCGACATCCGCTTCCGCTCAGAATCGAACGGGAACTCCTTCACGCGTGAATACAGCATTTCCAGCGACTTGGCCGATGAGCCCAGCTTGGCCGCCAGCACGGCCAACGCCCCTTCTGTGGGATCGCCCTTGAGCGACCATTCCTCCGGGGCAGTCTCCCCCCGCTTGCGCCGCTTCGGCTCTTCCTGCTCATTCCTTACCAATTGGGCGTTGTTGCACAACGCGCTAATCTGCAGCAGCCGCTTCAGCGGCAAATCATGCTTGCAGTCGACCGACCGGCCGTTCTCGGTAATGTCTCCTTCCGGCGCATAGCCCTCTCCGCTTACTTTCAGCGCTCTGCCGCTAATCCATACATCGGTAACGGTCATCTTGTTCTGCGTCAGCGTGCCCGTCTTGTCCGAGCAGATGACGGACGCGCAGCCCAGCGTCTCGACGGAAGGCAGCTTGCGTACGATAGCCTTGCGCTTGATCATGCGCTGCACCCCCAGCGCCAGCGCAATCGTCACGATGGCAGGCAGCCCCTCCGGAATGGCGGCTACGGCCAGGCTCACGCCGGCCAGGAACATGCCGTATGCCGGCTGTCCGTGAAGAATCCCCGCGACTACGACCATAATCGTCAGGCCGATCGCCACCAGTATAAGCAGCTTGCCGAGTTGCTCCAGGCGATGCTGCAGCGGCGTCTCCATCGCTTCCGTCTCCTGGATCAGTCCCGCGATCTTCCCCATCTCCGTCCGCATTCCGGTGCGAACGACGACGCCTTTGGCTGTGCCGCGAGTAACCATCGTTCCCATGAAGGCCAGATTGCGCTGATCGCCGAGAGGCAGCTCCTCCTCCTGAATCGCGCCTGCATGCTTGCCGACGGGAACGGACTCGCCGGTGAGCGCGGACTCCTCCGTGTACAGGCTGCTGGCCTCCATCAGCCGAATATCGGCCGGCACACGGTCTCCGCTTTCCAGCACGATCATGTCGCCCGCGACCAGTTCCTTCGCCGCCACAGTCAGCAGTTGGCCGCCGCGCATCACTTTCGCCGACGGTGCGGACAAGGCTTTAAGCGCTCTTAGCGAACGTTCAGCCCGGAATTCCTGGATGAATCCAAGCACGGCGTTGATCACGATGATCGCGACGATCGTAATGGCATCCAAATATTCGCCAAGCAGTCCCGATATGAGCGTGGCGCCCATCAAGATGAGCACCATGAAATCCTTGAACTGATTCAGGAACAGCACGATCGGCGACAAGCGAGCGCCTTCGGTCAATTCATTGTAGCCCTGCGTCTCCAGCCGCTTCTCGGCCTCGGATGCATGCAGCCCTCCGTCCGGATAGCAATCCAGCGCCTCCTGCAGCTCGCTTAGTCCCATCTGGTGCCATTTCATTTGTTCCATACTGACTCCCTCCCGTAATATACCCATCCAGACTTCGGACAGCCCCGATACTTCACTCTATTCGGACAGCCTATAAAATATCCCGGAAGCACTTAAGTTTTTGTCCCGATTATGGCATGATAGAATCATACTGCTGGAAGAGAGGTACTTATATCATATGGCACTAGACGGCATCGTTACCGGCGCCATCGTCCGCGATTTGCAGCGGGCGGTCGGAGCGCGCATTCATAAAATTCACCAGCCCGCAGAACACGATCTCGTTCTCGGCATCAGGGGCGCGGGCATGAACGGCAGACTGCTCCTGTCCGCCAACCCGACCTATCCGCGCGTTCACTGGACGACGGGGAGCTACGTCAATCCGCTTGAACCGCCCATGTTCTGCATGCTGCTCCGCAAGCATTGCGAAGGCGGGGTCATCGAATCCGTCCGGCAGATCGGGCGCGAGCGGATCATCTATATCGAGGTCAAGCATCGCGATGAGCTGGGAGATCAGACGAACAAAGCGATTATCGTAGAAATTATGGGGCGTCACAGCAACATCATATTGTCAGATCCGGCCACCGGTCTGATTCACGACGGCATCCATCATGTCACGCCGGCGATCAGCAGCCACAGAATTGTGCTTCCGGGCAGCGCCTATACGCCTCCGCCGGAGCAGGACAAGATCGACCCGCTGTCCGTCGGCAGCAAGGAAGCGTTCGGCAAGCTGATCGCTTCGCGTATCGCTGCCGAAGAAGCTCCCGTCCCGGTGCATCGCGCGCTCGTGCACACTTTCAGCGGCATCAGCCCTCTGCTCGCGAAGGAGATTGCATACCGGGCCAGCGGCGGCGCGGCGGAGCAGCCATGCTTGCAGCCTGAGGGGATGACCGCTGAAGCGGGGATTGACGGTTCGCTGATTGAGACGGAGGCACTATGGTCCAGCTTCAGTCAAGTAATGAAGGAAGCGGAGCAAGGGAGCTACGAGCCTGTCATCGTAACGGATGCGGCCAACGGCAAAGCCAGCTTCTCGATTACGCCGCTCACACATATCCAGGGAGAACGCGACAATTACGATACGATAAGCGAATGTCTGGAAGCCTTCTACGGCGACAAGGCCGAGCGCGATACGGTTAAGCAGCGTGCGGCCGACCTGATTCGCTTCGTCGGCAACGAGAAAGCGAAGAACGTAACCAAGATCAAGAAATTGCAAGAAACGCTGCACGAAGCACGCGATGCGGAGAAATACCGGATTATGGGCGAACTGTTGACGGCATACATGCATCAGATGAAGCGGGGCGACGAGTCGGTCACGCTTCTGAACTTCTATGAGGAGGATCAGCCGGAGCTGACGATAAGGCTGGACGCGAGACTAACGCCGTCGGAGAATGCGCAGAGCTACTTCCGCCGCTATACGAAGCATCGCAATAGCCTAAGCATCGTCGCGGAGCAGATGGAGCTGGCAGAGGAGGAGATCCGGTACTTCGATACGCTGCTGCAGCAGTTGGATAGCGCATCTCTGGCGGATATTGAGGAAATACGCGACGAACTGGTCGCGCAAGGATACATGAGGGAGCGCAGCCGCAAGGGGCCTCGCAAGAAGAAGCCGCAGCGGCCTTCCGTTCTTGTCTACACATCCTCGGAGGGCATTCCGATCTATGTCGGCAAGAACAATACGCAGAACGAATATGTGACCAACCGGCTGGGCGCTTCCTCCGATACGTGGCTGCACACGAAGGATATTCCCGGCTCGCACGTTCTGATCAAGAGCTCGCAGTACAGCGACGCTACGCTGGAGGAAGCGGCAATGCTGGCAGCACATTACAGCCAGGCACGAGCTTCCAGCATGGTTCCGGTCGACTATACCCTCATTCGCCATGTACGCAAGCCTAGCGGCGCGAAGCCCGGTTTTGTCATTTACGACAACCAGAAGACGCTGTTTATCACCCCTGACGAGCAGCGGCTGAAGGCTCTCCCGTCGGAAGTGAAGTAGCAGGTCAGCTGGACGAAGCCATTAGGCTTCGCTAACGATCTATGCCCGCAACAAGAAAAAAAAACCTCTGCTTCCACTCTTTTCGTGGATACAGAGGTTTTTCCCTTCGTTACTCCCAACTGCTAATCTGCCACTTTTATACGATAAATCGTACAAAGTCGCCACTTTCCACTGTCGGTCTGCCACTTTTGTACGATAAATCGTACAAAGCCGCCGCTTTCCATTGTCGGTCTGCCACTTTTGTACGATAAATCGTATAAAGCCGCCGCTTTCCACTGTCGGTCTGCCACTTTTGTACGATAAATCGTACAAAGCCGCCGCTTTCCATTGTCGGTCTGCCACTTTTATACGATAAATCGTACAAAGCCGCCGCTTTCCATTGTCGGTCTGCCACTTTTGTACGATAAATCGTACAAAGATGAGGGTTACCTGTCTCTCAGACCAGCCTTCGCCTTCAGCTCCTCAAGCACGGACACAGGCACCGACCTTGCCCCCAGCGCTCCGTGATAGGTCGAGCCAAGCCGCTCGCCGTGAAAGTCGGAGCCTCCCGTCGCAATCAAGCCGCGCTCGCTTGCCATCGCCATATACTTGTTCTGTTCCTCCGGACCATGGTCGGAGTGGAACGCCTCCACGCCATGAATGCCGCAAGCGAGCACCTCGCGCACAAGTTCGTCATTCCGGTACAAGCCGGGATGAGCGAGCACGCTTGCCCCTCCTGCATCGGCAATCCACTTGACAGCCGTCTGTGGCGTTATCCGGACCGGCTTGACATAAGCCGCCGCGCCGGAGGCCAGATAACGATCGAAGGCGTCCCTGACCGACTCCGCCGCACCTGCAGCGACAAGCGCCTCTGCTATATGCGGACGCCCGATGCTTCGTGCCGATCGCTTCCCGGCGTCCTCTCCATTGCCGCCAGCGGCGTTGCCAGCAACATTGCGATCGTCCGCTCCCGCCGCTGCTCGCACTTCATTCATCGTAATCGGTACGCCGAGCTCGTTCAGCCGGCTTATAATCTGCTCGTTGCGCCTGTCCCTGACGCCCTGCAGCTCCGCCAGCCTGTTCAGCCACAAGGCGTCCTCGTTGCGGGTGTAATAAGCCAGAATATGCACGTCGATGCCATGCAGCTCCGTGCTCAGCTCCGCTCCCGGAACGACCTCGATGCCGAGGCGCCGCCCTTCCGCTAGCGCTTCCCCGATTCCCGCCACCGTATCATGGTCCGTTATCGCCACAGCCCGCAAGCCGACTTCAAGAGCCAGCCGTACCACTTGCGCCGGCGGGTAACGGCCGTCAGAGGCCGTCGTATGCGTATGCAGATCCGCCCTATCCCTTGTAGTCATAGCCATTGCTGAAGATCCTTCTCTCGCAAAAATGTTAAAAACGTCACGGCCGATATCGGCAGCAAGGCCGACTTCAAATAAATAGAGTAAAACTGGCGCTTGAAGGTCATATCCGCCACCTTCACCTTCTTGATCAGTCCAAGCGCAGCTTCATGCTTAATGGAGGAAGCAGACAGAAAGGAGACGCCGAGTCCCGCTTCGACCGCAGACTTCACAGCCCCCGTGCTCCCCAGCTCCATGACGATGTTCAAGGAAGCCGGCTCAATCCCCCTCTGCTGCAGCTGCTGCTCCATCACCTGCCGCGTTCCCGACCCTTGCTCCCGCAAGACGAACGGATACTTCAGCACCTCCTCCATCGTTGCCGTTTCCTTCTCCGCCAGCGGATGGCCGCATGGAACAATCAGTATCAGTTCGTCGCTCATGACCGGCTCCATATGCATGTCGGGATGGTTGACGGGCGCTTCAATCAATCCGAAGTTGAGCTGGTGATTCGATATTTCTTCCACGATCTGCGACGTATTAATCACCTTCAGACTAATGGAGACATGGGGATACTCTGCTCCGAAAGGCCCGAGAAGTCTCGGCAATATGTACTCAGCGATCGTCAGACTGGCTCCGAGCTGAAGTTTCCCTTTCAGCTGCTTGGTGAATGCCGACATCGCCTTGTCGGTATCGCGAATAAGGTCTATGCTTCGCCTCGCGTAAGGCAGCAGCGCCCTCCCTGCATCGGTCAGTTCAATCTTCTTGGTCGAGCGCTGCAGCAGCTTCGTGCCGAAGTAATCTTCCAGCGACTGCACCTGCATCGTGACGGCCGGCTGCGTCATGTGGAGCGCCTGCGCTGCAGCGGAGAAGCTTCCCCGTTCAGACACGGTATAGAATATATGCAATTGATGGAAATTAAGTGCCATTGTGCAATCACCCCTTCTCTTTCATTACATTATACTATATCGCCGAATGGGCAAAAAGAAGAAGCAATCTCAACAGTCTCAACAGTCTCAACACTCCCAACAGCGCAGGCTGCTTCATGAAAAAGGAAAGGGACCTCATCCTCCGCCATATCCGGGGGTAGGAATGAGGTCCTACTTAACATATACTGAGTAACGAGATTATTTCCGTTTACGGCTGTTCTTCACCAGCGTCATACGTCTGGAATGCCTGAGCCAGGAGTAATAGGACTTCAAGTCTCTCAGCTCGATTGTCTCGGACATCCGGCCCAAAAAAGTAACAACGATCATCTTTTGCAACGGGTTGCCGAGGAGGTCCGTTTCAGTTAAGGAATCCGCAAATTCGGCTACAAACACCAAGTCGTCGTCTATTAAATATACATCCTGTTCATTGCGGTAGTACGGCTCGATCCGTCCTCGCTTCAAGCAGTCCCATACATACTCCGCAATATCCTCGTAGCCGGTTTTCTCGGATTCAATCCGATCCATCCAGCGGCTTTTGGCGTGGTTGGTGATGATTACATCTACGACCTTTTTGTCACCCAATTCCACATAAAACGACTCGTATGTACTCCATCTTCTCGTCATTCTATCCTTCATTTTCCAACCCACTCCTCCCAAGGAACCAGGGCTTTTATCCTATGTGCTAGTTTCATTCTACCATGATTGTCCGATTTTTCAACAATAAAATAAAGTCGGGCCAAATATGTAAATATAAGTAAATTTTATGGTGAGTAAACTTCTATCGTTCCTTTTCGAAGATGCGTGATCACGTTCAAACGTTGGTATTATTGTGGAATAGAATTTCTTGCTATCTCTATCTCGGTAAACTTAACTAATTTATTATTGACGGTGAGAAAACCTCTATCGAAGCTTTTCGAAGATGATCGACCTAAAGTTTGCAAAGCAAACTCGCTTCGGAAGGATAAGGCTGGTTTTATCGTCAATAAGAATTTTGGATGTCGAGCATCTCGAAAATTTATACGCATATGCGGCAAAAAAAAGCTTCCGCCGCAAAAATGCAGCAGAAGCTTCCTAACTGATTACCTCGTTATAACGAGTAAAATCTTGTTTTATCTTCAATATCCTTGCTGTATTCCGTTCTGATCTCATTGCGGAAAGATCGCTCCACCTTGCGGACATAGGAGAGCTTGTTCAATTGCTTCAGCGCCTCTTCCGCACGCTCGCTGTTCGTGTAGAGAACGACGTAATGCAGCTTTCTCGACATATAGTGTACCGTGCCGAACCTCTCCAAATTTTTAGCCGCTTTCATATCCTTCACCCATACAATATATCCCGTTCGCTCCGGTAACATCCTCTTCGCTCCCCTCCTTGCCGTCCGTTCATTCCCGGGAACCGACCTAGCCGCAGCCGCCGCTTCCGCAGCCGCAAGCCCCGCCGCTTCCACAGCCTCCTGCCGCCTTCTCATTGCCCGGCACCTTGATCGTCTCGGATACCGATCTGGCGATCAGCTCCGACACCTCATGCAGCATCTCGTCGACAATCTGCTCCGCCGCCTTATAGCGCCGTACGCTTTCCAGCTCGTTCAGCCTGCCCTCGGCTTCCTTCATCGCATCCTTGGCGGCATGATAATCCGGATGGAAGCGGCCGAATCGCTGGCACTCCTCGAAGGTCTCCCTCACTTTCAAAAAGTGCTTCTGGCGTTCCGCAGCCTCCTGATCTCCCCATACCTGCTGCTTCCAATATAAATAATCGGCAACCTCTGCCGAAGCGTTAATCCAATCACCCAGTTCATAAGCACACAGCATCAATGATGCCATGTCAAGCGAAGACACGCCTCCTTCTGCCTGATGGACTGGAACTGCCGCATAAGAACCGGCAACCGACATGCATCCACCCTCTTTCCCTTTCTCGCTTCCTACCTATCATAACATAGTGATACGTCATAGCGATAGCGTTTATATACGCTTGCCTCCCCCTGGCAAGACAAGCTTCATACCGGACCATTGCTCCGGCTGCAGCGCCACCGGCTCCCGACTTCCGCTATCTCTCAGCACGCCTACGACCTGCCACCCTTCCCGCTTCTCCTCCAGACGATGCGGGATAAAGCTTCTGACTTGCTCGTCCACCTGAAGCTCCACCGACGTCTTCAGCTGAATGGCATGCTCCAGCATCTCCTTGCGTGTTGACAAGTGATAGGTGCGGAACTGCTGCCACCACATTACCGGCAGCCGCTCTGTCCCGGGCAGCAGCCGCGGTGCATGCTGGGCGGCGGACGGAGCTGCCAGCCGGAAGTGGCGGATGGGATCGCGCTCGTGAAGAAAGATCATCTCGGCGTTCTCCGCAGAAGTCCGTTCCTCTTGCTCCGAAGCGAGGTTGCTTATCCCCCGGCGCGCAGGATAGCCCAGCTTCTTCAGACTTTGCCGGATCACGGCGATATCGGCTGTGCGAACCAAGAAGTCGCAAGGTCCGATCCGCTGCAAGAGCAGCGGGGCAATATCGGGATGCGCAGCCGCAAGCTCCGCCCTGTCCTCCGACTGGCACCGCAGCAGCATCACCTCAGCGAACGAATACTGGCAGGCGCGGCCGCTCCACTCGTTCACCATCGCATGGACAGACTGGGGAAGGCTCTCTCCGCCGTTGGCCGCCGTAAGAGCGGCAATGATGGAATCGCAAGTCATCCCCCGCTCGACTGCTCCCGCAATGGAAGTCGAAGTCAACCGGTAGACGGCAACATCCCCGTCGCTGGTGCGCTCCGCTATGCGCTCAAGCTCCCATCTGGCCCTGAAGCTGCAATCGGGATAAGCGATCGCCTCGCCATCGGGCTGAATAATGACTTCCCCCTCTTCATCCAGATCATTCAGCCACCGGAACAACAAGCCCTTCTCTTCCGCTTCATGATGCTCCATAAGCGCTAGCTCCATCCAGCCCATCGCATGGAATATGCGGCACCAGGCCTCCTCGGCCTGGGGCAGGCCATCGTATGCTCCTTCCGGATTGACCGCCGTCTGCCCCATGACCGGACTATCGCAATCGCTGGAATACCATATGTCTCGCGACAAAGCCATCAGCGCGGCGGCGGTATGCCCGCCCGTTCCCGCAGCGCCGAGCAGCAGCGCGCACAGCCATGCTCGCAGTTGCCCTTCACGCTCGACCGCCGGAAGTGCGAGCCATCGTTCTAACGCTTCGCCATTCACCTCCAGAGATTGGCCTCGTCGGCCGATAAGCCCCAGATGACTGCCTGCCTCCAGCAGCAGTGCGACGCCAAGCGGATAACGGTCTCCGGCGATGCGTTGCAATCCGAATGGCAACAGCAGCCTCTCCTCTGTTATCGCAACGGGCTTGAGCTTATCAATAACCTTCTTGGACAAGGCGCCGTCCGCCACCAGCAGCGTATCGCTCTTGGTTAATATCGACAATGTGTACAGCAGCTTCCGTCCCAGGCTGGAGGTTCGCTCTGCGGCATGACAAGCATGCCGGTCAGCATCATCAATCGACCGCGCATTGCGCGGGAACAACAGAGGCGACCACAGAAGGAACAGCTCCGGAGGCATGAACCAGATGCGTTCCCCCCATACTTTGCTTACAGTATAGAGCAATCCGGCCCGCTGAAGACTGTTCAGCCCCTCCTCGCATTCCGAGCCTGTCAGAGCGGCTGTCGTGCATATCTCCTTCACGAGCTTCTCCTCCGGCACCGGCTGTGCACCGAACTGTTGAAGCATATAGCGCAGCGCTTGATCGGCCAGCGGAGGAAGAACGTCTCTCAGCCTGCACACCGTCACCGGATCAAGCAGAGCCTTCTCCCAGCCCTGCTCTTCCGAGAGAGACAGGGCGGCTTCCCATAGCGGGGAAGAAGCATATTCCCGCTTGTGTTCATCGTCAAGCCCCTTCAATATCTCTGCCAGCCTCATGTCTTGACCACCTCCTGAAATGTCCACTGCTCGCCGCTTCCTTCCGCAGCTCGCCATTGCGTATAATCATAACCTTGCTCCAGCATGAAGAGCTGGCGCTTCAATGCGAACTCCGTCTCCTTCGTCTCCTCCGTCACAAGAGAATAGAACCTTGCCGTATTGCCCGATTGCTTGGGCCGAAGCAAGCGCCCGATTCGCTGCGCCTCCTCTTGCCTGGAACCGAAGCTCCCCGACAATTGAATCGCTACGGTGGCGTCAGGCAAGTCGACGGCAAGATTGGCGATCTTGGATACAACGAGAAGCTTGATCTCTCCATTGCGGAATCGTTCATAGATGTCGGCACGCTCCGTGTGCGGAACTTCTCCCGTCAGCAATGGGGCGTTCAACTTGTCCGCCGCTTCGTGCAGCTGGCTTAAGTACTGGCCGATTACAAGCGTCGGTTCCCCTTCATGCTGCTTTGCCAGTTGTTCTGCGACGTCAAGCTTGCCCGGATTTTCGGCTGCGATCCGCAGCCGTTCGTGCCCGCTTGCCGCATGGTAGACCGTTCGCCCCGTATAGAGCGGCAGCCGTATCTCTGTGCAATGAACGGTTGAGATATGTCCCTTGCCCTCAGCCGCCTTCCAATGCATATCGTACAGCTTGGGCCCGATTAAGGAATACACATCCTCCGCGCAGCCGTCCTCCCTGACAAGCGTAGCTGTCAGCCCGAGCCTCCTCGTAGCCTGAATAGTCGCGGTCATCCGGAAGACGGGCGCCGGCAGCAGCTGTACCTCGTCGTATATAATGAGACCCCAATTGCGGTCGGAGAAGAGCTTCATATGGCTGTATGTATCCGCCTTCGCCTTGCGATGGGTCAAAATATTGTAAGTGGCGATCGTGACGGGACGAACCTCCCGGTGCGAGCCGCAATACAGGCCTACTTCCTCATCCCCCAGCGTTGTCCGCTCCAACAGCTCGACCTTCCATTGACTTGCCGAGGTAACGCTGGAGGTCAAGATAAGCGTGGCCGCGCTCATCGCGGCCAGCGCTGCGATCCCCACAATCGTCTTCCCCGTACCGCAAGGCAATACGACGATGCCGCTTCCCCCGCCGAAGCCTTCCGTTGCCGTGAATCGCTCCACTGCCTCGTGCTGATAGTCGCGAAGACGGAACGGGACGCCGCCGCGCGTCAGTTCGCGGCATTGTACAGCTAACTCTTCGCCCCGCTTATAACCTGCCGTATCCAGAACAGGGTAGCCAAGCCTTGTAAGTTCCTGCTTCAATACACCACGGCTGGCGGGATCGATGTGCCAGCCCTCATCGCTTCGCTGCAATATCCATTCCGACAGCGAAGTATACGACTGCAGTTGTCCCATAATCTCTTGGTCGCCGGTTAGAACAAGCCGCCCGTTCCGGCTGGCAAGCTTCAATCTGCCGAACCTGACCGCCCATAGCCGGATGGACGCCTCCGCTGCGGCGGGAACTCCGAAACGGGCATGCGTCCGCAGCCCTTCCGCCATCTCTTCGTAGCGCATGCCGGAGGTCATCGCATTCCAGACCGACATCGCCGTTATCCGGTACGTATGCAGCATGCCCGCCTTTTTGACAACGTCCGCGAAGCGAAGCAGAAGCTCTCGCGCCGCTTCCGCTTCACCGTACCTCTGATCCAGCAGCACAATCAGATCGGATTGCACAATTAGCGCGCCTCCGCTCTTCATTTCAATTCCACCTTTCCACACCATCCTGTCACTCAGTATGAAAAAAATGCGTATCATTTATGCTTCAAGGGGCTAGATTTCCCTATTCTCGGCTTTCTTCCCGGCCGTCTGAACCCGCTGGCAGCCCTTGTACGCAAAGCGATGGGCGATTTTCGGCAAACTATGTTATAGTAGTTATGAAAAGATGAACTAATTTTAATCCTTACAGCCGGAGGCACAACTAACGATGATGAAATATTTGCGCTTTGCTCTTCTTCTGCTTGCCTCTGCAGCTATTGCAGGAGGCTGCTCGCTGACGGGCGGCCAGTCAAGCCAGGAAGCGAAACCGAATACATGGTACGAGGTAGCGGATTATATAGACGGGGATACATTCAAAGTCAAAGTCGGGGACGAGATGGAAGCGATTCGTCTGCTATATATCGATACGCCCGAAATTAATAAGTCCAACACGCCTGCGGAGCCGTATGGGCCAGAAGCGGCTGCCTATACCCAGAAGCTGCTCGAGGAATCCGGCGAAGTCCGATTAACGTTCGACAAGGAGCTGAAGGACCGATACGATCGGACGCTTGCCGTAGTGGAGCTGAGGGACGGACAAATCCTGAACGAACAGCTGCTCAGACAAGGACTCGCCAAAGTGCTCATTATCGAGCCCAATGTGAAGATGGAGAATATCTACAAGCAGCTTGAGCAAGAAGCGAAAGGGAACAAAGCGGGGCTGTGGAACTCCGGGAAGGAAGCCAGCATTCCCGAAGTTCATGTGAAGAAAGCGGCCGATACCGGCTTGCGGTTGGAAGTGGACAAACCAGCGGAGGTTGT
Source organism: Paenibacillus sp. J5C2022 (assembly GCF_025567625.1). Lineage (GTDB taxonomy): Bacteria > Bacillota > Bacilli > Paenibacillales > Paenibacillaceae > Pristimantibacillus. The sequence continues at coordinate 119,939 of NZ_JAOQJC010000009.1, forward strand.
CACGATTGCGAATACGACGTCGTCGCCGATCGATCTGGAAGGGTGGAAGCTCGTTAGCGTCAGGGGCAACCAGACTTACACCTTCGACTCCTTCGAGCTTCCTGCTGGCGGAAAAGTCATGATCAAGTCCGGCAAAAACAAGGCAACCAGCAGCGAGACGGCACAAGACGAATTGACGCATGTGCTCATCTGGGAAGTGGATAACGTATGGAACAATTACGAGGAAGATCCCGCAGAGCTATATAACGAAAAAAACGAGCTTGCAGCGATATGGGAGGATAAGTAGCGCCTCCCCGCTGCTAGCTCTTCTTTATCGGCCGAATACCGCGAAATCCTCCGCCATGGCAATCAGCAGGCGGGCGGATCGGACCATGGCGCGTTCATCGATATCGAATCGAGGATGATGGTGAGCATAATTCGCTCCGGTATCCGGGTTGCCGGCGCCAACGAACATAAAGCAGCCCGGAAGACGCTGCAAATAATAAGCGAAGTCTTCCGCCACCGTTATCGGCTCCGATGCGATCGCGCGATCGCGTCCGAACAATTCTGCAGCAACCTTGAAGAACCGCGCCGCTTCTGCTTGCTCATTCACGACAGGCGGATAGCCCAGGCGAAGATCCAATTGACAGGTCGCTCCGTACATCTCGCAGGTATGCTCCAGCAGCTTCTCGAGAAGCTTATGAATCCGCCTTCTCTCCTCTTCATCGAAGGAGCGGATCGTCCCTTTCAGCTGACAGGACTCTGCGATAACATTATTGGCCGTGCCGGCGTGGAAGGAACCTACCGTGACGACGGCGGGCTGCACGGGATTCACGCTGCGGCTGACGATTGACTGCACAGCTTGCACGAAGGCCGAGCCGATGAAGATGGCGTCAACAGCTTCATGGGGAAGGCCGCCGTGCCCCCCCTTGCCCCATATATCGATTGTGAATTCATCCGCGGCGCTCATGAAGGCACCCGCTCTGGAGGCAGCTTGGCCATAGGGCAGCGGCGTCCACAGATGTACGCCGTAAATCGCCTCCGCGCCGCCCAGAGCGCCGTCTTCAATCATGCCTATGGCTCCCCCGGGCGTAACTTCTTCGGCGGGCTGGAACAGCAGCCTGCGCTCACCGCGGAAGGCGTGTCTGTGCCGCGAGTAATGATCCGCTACCGCAAGCAGCGTCGCGGTATGGGCATCATGCCCGCACGCATGCATCACCCCCGCCACTTTGGAGGTATACTCGCATGTCTTCTCATCCTGGATGGGCAGCGCGTCGATATCGGCTCGAAGCGCCACGACCGGCCCCGGCTCCGTTCCCCTGATGACGGCGACGACGCCGTTCCCACCTACGTCGCGCACAACCTCGCAGCCCATCGCAACCAACCGCTCCGCAATCCACGCGGCTGTTGCCGATTCGTGGAAGGATAGTTCCGGGAATTGATGCAGATGTCTCCGCCATTGAACCATTTTGGGATACAACTGCTCCAGCGAATGCGCAATCTGCCCGTTCTGCATAAGGCGTAGCCTCCTTGTTCCAAGTTTAATGACACCGGTCTATTAATAGTGTAACAAATCTCCCGGCCTCCCAGCTACGTGCTGTGTACATTTCACGAACTTTCTGGTCCTCTCCACGTTCGGTGGAGAGTAAGGCTTGCGCTGGCTGGGGAAACATACTATCATGGGTAAAGAATGTACAACTATGTCTATTGTAATTGGGAGGAAATAGAATGATCATTGAGAACAGTGGCCTGATCGGCCTTCAAAGCGAGCTTCATCACTTGGACGATGCTGCGGACAAAGTCGGCTTTGTCCGTTGGCAATGGGAATATTATCGCGCTACATACGATCTGAAGCTGACTGACCGCACGACCAGCTCGGATTATTTCCTGAGACTGAACACCCGCGCAGTGGAAGGAAAGCTGGAATCCGCACATGCGGTACTGAACATCGAAGCCGTCTACATCGGCAGAGCGACGTTCCCTCACGGCCTCGATTACGAGTCGCCCATTCCGAAGCATATACTGGAAGCAGCTGAGCAGAAATTACAGCAACTGAAATCTCTGCTTGCGTAGAGGCTGCCTATGAAAGCTGCTCAGAAAGGCAGTCGTGGCAGACCGGATTTCCTGCTTCTCATTATGACCTTGCTGCTTGTCGGATTTGGCATCGTCATGGTGTTCAGCGCCAGCTCCGGCGTAGCTGTCGTCAATCCGAATTTCAATGAAGACCCGCTCTACTTCACCAAGCGCCAGCTCGTATTCGCTGCGCTTGGTTTGTTTTCCATGTTGTTCCTGATGAACTTGCGCTATCAAGTGTTCAAGCGTGGTTTCATTCTTCTGTTCATCCCTGTCATCCTGATGCTATTGATCGTCCCTTTCACGGCTGATGAGATTAATGGCGCCAGAAGCTGGTTCGGAATAGGCTCCTTCGGCATTCAGCCGACGGAATTCGCCAAGCTGGCGCTAATCCTGTACATGGGCGCGCTCATCACCAAGAAAGGCGAGAAGTTCCGCGACTTCAAGCGCGGCTTGCTGCCTGTCATGATCGTCGTCGGATTTGTATGCGGACTGATTATGCTCCAGCCCGATCTGGGCTCGAGCCTGGTGCTTGCCGCCAGCGCCGGTATTATGATACTGGCAGGGGGAGCCAATCTGAAGCAAGTATTTGTAGCCGGTACGGCATGCTTGCTCGTCATTACATCGCTCTTCAGCATCTCCATGGCGATTAAGCCGGAAGCTTGGGAATATCGGCTCGACCGGTTTCGGGCATTCATGGACCCCATAGCCAACAAGCAGGACAGCGCCTTCCAGCTCGTCTCCTCCCTGCAGGCTCTCGGTCATGGAGGCGTGACCGGCGCAGGCTTTGGCGAAGGCGTGCAGAAGCTGCACTATTTGCAATATCCGTACAATGACTTTATCTTTTCGGTTATTGCGGAAGAGTTCGGTTTCATCGGGAGCACTTTGTTTATTCTGTTCTACCTGATGTTTTTGTGGCGGGGACTGATCATCGCCGTTCGCTGTCCGGATCAATACGGGACAGTCGTGGGGGTAGGCATAGTAGGCCTGCTTGCGATACAGACCTTCATCAATATCGGCGGTGTAACCGGAGCGATTCCCGTCACGGGCGTGACGCTGCCATTCATCAGCTACGGCGGCTCTTCTCTCATCGTCACGCTGATGTGCATAGGTATCCTGCTTAGCATATCCCGCGAGTACGATCGCAGCATTCGCAGCAAGTCGACTTGAACGAAAGGCCCCGCGCATAAAAATACGGCGCATTTGCGATGACAGCAAATGCGCCGTATTGTCGTTATGTCTACTTTAATCTTTGCTGCGGCTCCTCAGGCTCCTCTTCTTTGAAAGCGACGCCTTCCACTTTCACATTCACCTCAACGACTTGCAGACCGGTCATATTTGCAACCGCTTCTCTAACGTTCCGTTGAAGCTGATGGGATACCTCCTGAATCGGAATGCCGTAATGTACGATAATGCGTAAATCTATTGCAGCTTCCAGCTGACCGACTTCAACAGAGACGCCCTTCTGCACGTTCTTCCCGCTCAGACGCTTGGCCAAGCCTTCCGATATGCCTCCTGACATCGCCGCAATTCCTGGCGTCTCGAGTGCCGCAAGTCCCGCAATTGTAGCTACTACATCATCTGAAATGCGAATAATGCCTGTTTGATTATCTTCGGTCATGTCATCCACTCCTCACTTTGCCATATGTCTTATTGTAATAGATCACACGGCATGAAGCAAGACAACCGCACGGCATGACGGCGATATGTAAATTAACCCCGGAACTTATAAAATGCTAACATGTAAAAAAGGCAAGCTGCTGAGAGCTTACCTTTTGCGGTCCAACGCTTCGTACAATGTAGCCAGGTTGCGTTCAAGCCGGCTAAGAATTTCTTTGCCGTCCGTTTCCGAGATCAGTCCGGCGCGTATCGCAAAATCCACTTCGCGCGAGAAGCCGTACATTTGGGTGTCCAAAACCTCTTCGTACAGCGGGCAATGGCGTGTCGTCAAATTTTCCATTTGAACTTCGATTAACTTTTCTATTTTACCAGCGTCATCTTGTAGCAGACGAATCGCTCTCTCATGCATAAATTCGGTCATTTCCGGTGCAGACAAAAGTTTCCCCCCCTGTGCATCTATCAGCCGACTGCTATATCTTTTATATTAGACGAAATAGTCCCAATACACAAGGACAAAACGAAAAAGTGCGCACTCGGATGAACGAGCGCGCACCAATGAAGCCTTCGTATAGTTAGTCGGTAATCACATTGACGTTCAAATTGTGCTTGGCAAACACTTCGGCCATCGTTTTCTTCGCTTCCTCAGCGTCCGGGCCGTGTACATGCAGCTCGTATTGATGACCTCCCACCAACGTTGTGAACAGACCAAGAATACTCTTCACGTCGATGTATTTGCTGTCAGCCTGTAGCACGATGGATGAAGTAAATTTGCTGGCCGCTTGAGAAATTTCTACAATCGCTGCATTATTGGACATGGGAGATCCCTCCAGTTTATTTTGTAAAGCTTACCTTAGACACCATAATACCCCGAAAACCGGCATCCATCAAGTAGAATTGAGAAAAATGGCTTATTGCCGCGGTATATCCGGCTAATCGGACAGAGCAACGGCCATTATTTCAACTTATCCGGATTCAATGCTTCCAGCTCTGGGATCACGAACAAGCCATTCTTCCGGATAAGCACGTCATCGAAATAGATTTCTCCGCCGCCGTAATCCGGCCGCTGAATCAGCACCAGATCCCAATGGACGGAAGAGCGATTGCCATTGTCCGTCTCTTCATAAGCCTGCCCCGGAGTGAAATGCAGGCTGCCCGCAATTTTCTCGTCGAACAAAATATCGTTCATCGGATGCAGAATATGCGGATTGAAGCCGATCGCGAACTCTCCGATATGACGCGAGCCTTCGTCCATATCCAGTATTTCATTCAGCCTTGCCGTATTATTGCTTTCCGCTTGCACGATTTTGCCGTCCTGGAACGTGAAGGAGATGTCCTGGAAAGTGACTCCTGCATATACGCTAGGCGCATTGTATGTAATTTTGCCATTCACGGAATTCCGGACCGGCGCTGTGAACACTTCTCCATCCGGTATATTGCGGTGTCCCGCACATTTTTTGGCTCCGATTCCCTTGATGGAGAAGGTCAGATCCGTACCCGGCGACACGATGCGCACTTTGTCCGTCCGGTTCATCAGATCCTCCAGCGGCTGCATAGCCTTCTCCATCTTGGCATAATCCAGATTGCACACATCGAAGTAGAAGTTCTCGAACGCTTCCGTGCTCATGTTGGCGAGCTGCGCCATAGAGGCATTCGGATAGCGAAGGACGACCCACTTCGTCCCTTTTACCCGCTGTTCGGTATGTACGGGATTGCGGTACAGCTGCTCATACAGGCGCATATTCGGCTCAGGCACATCGGACAATGCGTTGACGTTCTCGCCGGAGCGGACCGCAATATATCCCTGCATCCGCTTCATCCGCTCCAGATCAAGCTCGGACCAGATTTCAATGCCTTCCTTCGTCGCATTTTGCAGCAGCGTGCGTAGCACGGAACGGTCGCTCGTTTCGACGAACGGTCTCCCACCACGTTTCGCCACTTCTTCAATCAGACATTTGGCCAGCTCGCGTTCTGAGCCGATCATATCGATTAATACATTTTCTCCTGGCTGCACATCAATGGAATATTGCACTAGATTTTGCGCCAGCTTTTGCAATCTCGGATCTCTCACTTGCCATTCACTCCTTCGATCTCATTCATTACCCATCCTACCACGAAAAGGCGTTCATTGCACCGTCTGCTGATACGTTCCATCGAATGCATCCAAGCGTACCGAAGTGTGCCGCGACTCGACAGCGGGCTTGCCTCTCATTACGTAATGGAACTTTGTTGTTTCCTCCATTTTTAACGGAAGCATGCTCCGCTTGTCGATGACGAGCATGTATTGCGCCTGCGCTTTAAGAGATGAGAGCATCGCCTCCAGCTCGTGCCGGGATCGTTCCAGCTCCTTCTCCAACAGCCGCTGCTGCTCCGCCGTTGCCCCCGCAGCATCGGTCCCTTTCAGCGCCAGCTGCTCCATCTCGCCTTTCAAGTGCTGCTCCCACCTTGCTTTCGTGGCTTCCGGCATTTCTTCCACCAACAGAGTAACCGTAGCGGTGTCTTCTGGCTGCCCTTCCCGCTCAGGAACGAATTGCACGGACGCATTGGATTCGTTCAACCGCTTCATCACCTGAAGCGGCTCCCAATCATAGGATACTCCCCCCTGCTGCTCGGATTGGATGGTCATATTCTGATGATTGACCACTTTCCCCTGGAACGTATGAGGTTCCAGCAAGACACCGCTTGCCACTTCCATACTCATGGAGCCGGTAAAATTATATTGATCGGTAGCTGCCAAGCCCGAATAAGCAAGCGACAGCCATTCATCCGCTGTACGCTTGCCGCCAAATGTCGAACAGCCGCTTGCGAAGATGATGAATGCCAAACCCACTACGGCCGTCGTTATTCTATGTAACCGCTTGTTCCTCAACAGGATGCCTCCCTTAATTATCTCAAGCTTATCATGGATAGTCTTGCCCGCACTTCCCTGCGGGATGCAAAAAACTGCAAAAAAAATAGGCGCCGCAAGGCGCCGCTCAGGTATGAACGAATAATCGTCGATTATGCCGTTCCTCCTACAATAATGCAATTTCTCCCCTTATTCTTCGCTTCATATAGCGCCATATCCGCACAGTAAAACAAAGACTCCACACTGATCTTTTCATTCTCGGTCGACCATTCCGCCACGCCGCACGATACGGTCACTTGAGGATCGGTCTCCAGCGCCACATGGGTCCGGATGCGCTCTGCAATGCGTAATGCCTGCTCCGCCCGCACACCTGGCAAGTATACGGCCAGTTCCTCCCCCCCCCACCTGGCTGCGATGTCGCCCGCCCGAATGGAGGAGTGAATAACATTGCTTACTTGAACAAGTATGCGGTCTCCGATCTGATGGCCGAACGTGTCGTTGACCTGCTTGAAGAAGTCAATATCGACCAGAACAAGCGACCCGAAGTCGTCCTTGCGCTGTCGACGCTGTATCTGTTCGTTCAGGTAGTGTCTGGCATGCAGGCCTGTCAAATTATCGGTTATGACCAGCCTCCGCATCTCGGCATGCAGTGAAGCGTTCGTAACGGCAAGTCCGATATGGGTACTCATTACCTGAAGCAGCTTGTAATTGTCGTATGAGAAAAAATTAGGAAGCTTGTGCGTCACCAGAATAACGCCGACGACTTCATTCTTGACGATGATAGGCGCAGCAATAAGCGAGCGTGAGCCGGTATTGTCCATCAGTCTGGAGGTAACGACGCGCGAATTCCAGTAATCCGATATGATAAGCGGCTCTCTTGTCCGGTATACGATGCCGCAGAACCCGTAATCCGGTGTGAACTTCTCGCTTGTCATGGTAGGAATATTGCTCGACTTCACGATAAATTCCTTACTGTCGTTCAATTGCAGCACACAGCAATAATCGGCTTCGAATATGCTGAGCAATTCTCCCGTGGCGAACTTGAATATCTCCGTAAGCTGCAGCGACTGGTTAAGCCTCTTGGTCATCTCGTTAATGAGCCGCAGCTCGTTAATGAGCAGATTGGACTGCTCGTACAGCTTGGCATTCTCGAAGGCGCTCCCCGCCGTGTCGGCCAGCAGCAGAAAAGCCGGCAACTCCGACTCGTCCCATTCCCCGCTCCTGACGCACATGCACAGCACACCGTAAGCCGCTTGCTTGCCCGCCAAGGGGACAGCCAGCCGGATCTTCCCGTCTCGTTCGGTCTCCTTCGTCAGCTTACCCTCCAGGAACGCCTGAGCGACAATATCATGAGCCGTATTCTTGAACAAGAGCGGACGCACGCGATCGTCGCCGTCCACATAGTCCTGGGAGAGATACAGATGAGCTTCCGACCCCGGATACAGCTTCTCGAGGCTGTGCAGCATCTCCGTCAATACGGATGTGGCCTCTATCTCGTTGTACAATCGCTTGACTGCCAAGAACAGCTTGTCCCGATGCTCAGCCTCCTTGCTCCTCATTCGCTGCTGGTACATCATATCCTTCACGAACATTCCTTCGAACGCTCGGTAGAAGCAACTTCTATAATGCAGCGCATAGGCTTGAAGCTCTGCTTCGCTGCGCGCTTCGGACAATTCCATTATGAATACAATATTGGCAAATACGGATCGCTCGCTTCTCCGCTTCAACGGAATGCCAATTGCCAGCAGAGAGCCGAATTCGCTACGGACCGGATTCACAGACTGCATGCCGGCTTGAGCTGCCAGCTCCGCCGCTTGCTCAGCATCGCGTTCCGTACCCGCAGGCGGAACCGCGCCCGCCTTGCATAACAGATCTCCTTCTTTGCCGTAAAAGCGAATTTGGGCCGATTGCAAGAAAGGGTGGATCTCCGCCTCATCAGACCACAGCTCGAGACTCTCGGTCAGTAGAGAAGCAAGATAGGGCTCATCCGCATCAGTGATATCCGCAGTGGAGAACCAGAGATCGCAATCCGCTATATGGTTTTCTCTTTCCATCATCTATCACTCATCCCTTTCCCTTCTCGCAGGAAAATGAGCTATCATCTATCAATCATACTTCATTTTTAAGAAATTTGCACTAGCATTGCTATTTTTTATAGGACTTTCGACTCTTTTTCCGCTAGTGCCTTTCTCAAATTTGATCAAGCTCGTTCTTGACTTCCAGAACGCATTTCATATAGAATATACTAATGAAAATATGGGCGTAGGGTTTTGTGTCACCCTCAGGATATGTTCCGGCTGTCGAACCAGCGGCTGAACTGTCCGGCAGAGCTGGCGAGTGTTGCCAGCAACAATCGGAATATATCCGCGAAACACAACCCCATTCACAAAATTTTATTTGATGAAGGAGTTAACTTGACACATGGCACGTTATACAGGACCTAAATTTAAACTGAGCCGCCGCCTCGGCATTTCCTTGAGCGGAACAGGCAAAGATCTGAAAAGACCATTCCCTCCGGGCCAGCATGGACCGAACCAACGCAGAAAAATCAGCGGATACGGCCTGCAATTGATGGAGAAGCAGAAGCTTCGCCACATGTACGGCTTGAACGAGAAGCAATTCCGCAACCTGTACAACAAAGCGACAAAAATGAAAGGTAAAGCCGGTGAAAACTTCATGGCTCTTCTGGAGAGCCGTCTGGACAACCTGGTTTACCGTCTGGCTTTCGCTAATTCCCGCGCAGGAGCGCGCCAGCTGGTTGCTCACGGTCATGTGACTGTGAACGGCAAGAAGGTTGACATTGCTTCCTACACGGTATCCATTGGCGACGTTATCGGTCTTCGTGAGCGCAGCCGCGGCATGAAATCCATTAAAGAGGCAGTGGAAGGCCGCAATCACCTGCCAAATTATCTCGAGTTCGATGAGCAAGGAATGGAAGGCAAGTATGTTCGCCTGCCTGACCGCTCCGAGCTGACACAAGAAATTGACGAGAAGCAAATCGTCGAATTCTACAGCCGTTAATAACTGGAACAGGGCTTTCCCATTGCAGCGCGCAGCTGCAGTCGAGAAAGCCCTGTTTTTTGTAAGTGCATTATTTAAATGAGCCTTGCTTGATACCTACTCCGGTTTCTTCACATCGATGATTTCCGGTGCCTCAGCTTCCGAATGCAATCCATCCACTTGCTTCAGCAATGCCTGAATCCCCTTGCCCGAACCTTCGCCCTTTTCCGCCGATCCGCCAACCGCCTTGGAAGTAAAGCCTTGAATCAGCTTGTTCACGTCTATGCCAGATACGCTCTTGAGCATCTCCGGAGCGGTGGACATCAGCTCTGTCACATAGTTGCTGACGCGAGCTGCGCCTTCTCCTTTGCCCGTATCGACAACTGTCAGCTTATCGATGGAACTGATCGGCTGAGCAACTTTGCCTGCCAGCTCAGGCAGCATTTTGACGATGATATCCAATACGGCCGCTTCTCCGAACTTCTCGAACGCCTCAGCCAGCTTCTCCTTCGCCTCCGCTTCCGCAAGACCCCGCAGCCGGATAACGTCCGCTTCCGCTGTACCTTTCGCTCTCTCCGCTTCCGCAACGGCAAGACCGTCAAGACGCTTCTTGTTCGCTTCCGCCTTCGCTTCCGCTTCTATCCGGTATTGATGCGCATCGGCTTCACGCATACGCTTCGCCTTATCCGCTTCTGCCGACTGCTCTACGGCATAACGATCGGCATCCGCTTTCTTCTTCACTTCCGCGTCATACTGCTTCTCGCGGCGCAGAATTTCCTTCGCTTCCAGATCGATCTCGCGTTCCTTGCGAACGAGCTCTACTTTCATCTGTTCCTCAACCACGCTTTGCTTGGCGCGCGCTTCCTGAATGGAGTAAGCCTGGTCGGCTTCCGCCTTCGCCGTATCCTGATCCCGCTTGAAGGAAGCGACCTTCATCTCCTTATCGCGCTCCGCCTCCGCAACATTCGTGTCACGCAGCAATTCCGCCTTCTGTCCAGTTTCCTCCGCATGCGCTTTCTGCACGCGTGCATCCCGTACCGCTTCCGCTTCGGCAATCTCCGCGTCGCGCTTCACTGCCGCGATGCGCGGCTTGCCGAGCGCATCCAGATAGCCGTGCTTGTCGCGCACATCCTTAATCGTGAAGGAGACGATCTGCAAGCCCATCTTCTTCAAGTCCTTCGCCGCCACACCTTGCACTTCCTGGGCGAATTTGTCTCTGTTGCGATAGACCTCTTCCACGGTCATTGTACCCAATATTGCCCTTAAATGACCTTCCAGCACTTCTTGCGCCTCGCCCTTCAACGCTTCTGTAGGTTTGCCCAGGAATTGCTCCGCAGCTGTAGCGACATCTTCCACCGATCCGCCGATTTTAATAATCGCCACGCCTTCCGCCAGTACGGGCACCCCTTGCTCCGTATACACCTCAGGCGTAGATACATCCAGCTTGTGCGAGAGCAGCGAGAGGAATTCAGCGTTCTGGAATATAGGGAGAATGAACGCTCCCCCGCCCCGTATTATCTTCACCTTCCGGCCGGATTCGTCGACAAGCGTATTGCGATTGCCGAGGAATGAACCGGTTACAAGCATGGCCTCGTCAGGGCTGACCGTCTTGTAACGCGCCCAGAATGCCAGACCGAGAACAACCAGCACACCTACAACGATAATGGGGATAAGTAATGCGTCTTGCACTTGAACATCTCCTCTCAGGAATTAAGATGCAGGTCCACTTCAGAAACATAGAGGGTGTCATCCTTCACCTCGACGACTACGACTGTCGCGCCCGATGCAATCGGTTTCCCTTCGAAGCTGGCAGCAATCTGGTTGGTTACGCCGGCTCCCACCTTCACCAGCACCTCGCCGTATCCCTTCTCCGGCACCGGCGTGATCACTTCGGCCAACGCTCCAGATAGCGACTTCACGGAGAACGCAATGGAATTCTCGCTGTTCTCCATCGGACGCACATAGAGGAAGAAGACGAGCGCTCCCGCCACAATCGCAATCAGCACAGCAAGAAGTGCGATCACGAATGCGCCAAGCGGGCTGTAGCGTTCCAGCAGAATGCCTGCGCCTCCGAATACGGTAATGCCTCCTATTAGCGTCATCGGCTGCAGGAAGGGCAGACCATCCGCGGACAGAAAGTCCAGCACGCCATCCAGCGCCTGACCGAGCCAATCTCCGAAAACAATGCTAACGAGCGCGAACAGAATTCCGCCAATCAGGCAAGCCATATACAAGGTTTCCAAACTCATCACCCTCTTTCTTCATCCATAACCTGTAATCATTGCCGTCTTTTAATACGCCGAAAACCGACATACGTTTCTCTTTTATCGGATATCGTATGGAATTGTTCGATTGCTGTCATGGTCAGTCGTGTACCTGGTGGAGATTATTTGCTATAATAGTAATGTTATTTTGGAGGAGGAAGGGAACTCATGCAGGAAGAGCAACAGCAATCACGTGGCAAACCAAGATACAGCAAATGGCGTTTGTTCGGTTTAGTAAGCTTTATGACAGTGAAGTGGCTTGTCTACTTCGGCATATTCATAGGTCTGCTTGCCGGCGGTGCGGTAACCGGCTACGTGGCCGCACTTGTTAAGAGTGATGAAGTTCGCCCAAGAACCGTTATCGAGAACAAAGTGGATGAATATGCCATGACGGGATACGTGTACTTCAACGACGCGACGCTGGTCGGTCAGCTGCGTACGGACGAGGACCGCATTGTAGTCAGCTATGAAGAGATTCCGGAAAGCGTGAAGGATGCCTTGCTGGCAACGGAAGACAACAACTTCATGGAGCATATCGGCATCGATATTACCGGTCTCGGCCGCGCTGTGAAGGAAAGGCTGTTCAACGAAGACGTTCAGACGGGAGGAAGCACCATTACCCAGCAGCTGGCCCGCCACGTCTTCCTGAGCTTGGACCAGACGGACGGCCGCAAGGCGAAGGAAATCTTCCTGTCCATGCGCATGGAGCGCTATCTGACCAAGGAAGAAATTCTGACCGCTTACTTGAACAAGATGCCGTTCGGCAACGGCTCCAACGGCTATCAGGTACACGGCATTAAAGCCGCCGCCAAAGGCATCTTCGGCGTGAAGGATCTGAACGATCTGCATATCGCCCAAGCCGCCTATCTGGCAGGCTTGCCGCAATTGCCTTCCCGCTACTCCGCTTTCACCGGCGCCGGCAAATTCAATGAAACCGGCTTCGAGAGAGCGATGAAGCGCCAGCAGTTCGTTCTGAAGCGAATGCTGGAGACGGGCCGAATTACACAGCAAGTATACGATGATGCCGTTAACTTCGACATTCGTGCAACGATCGCCCCGCCAAGCGAGAAGGGCTATACGACTTATCCGTACTTAATGCTGGAAGCAGAGCGCAAAGCGGCGGAAGTATTGCTGATGAAGGAAGATCCCAGCTTGACGACAGAGGACTTGCGCAAGCCGGAGAATGCGGAACGAATCGAAGAAGCCAGACAGCATCTGCTGCGGGCAGGCTATCATATCCATACGACGATTGATAAAGAGATTTACCAGATTATGAGGGAAATCGGCAGCGATGAGAACAACTTCACCCCTTACAGCGAGACGAAAGGTCTGGAGCAAATCGCAGGCATGATGATCGATCATCGCACCGGTGCGATTCTCGGTATGCTGGAGGGACGGGACTTCTATGAAGAGCAAATGAACTTTTCGACGCAAATGGTCCGTCAGCCGGGTTCAACCATGAAGACGATCGCAGCCTATCTTCCCGGTATTCACCTTGGCATCGTGCAGCCCGCCAGCATCATTGACGATGCTCCCATGGTCATGAAAGACGGCCAGAAGGGCTTTCATATTCCGATGAATGTGACGCGGAAGTTCAGAGGATTGGTTACGGCCAGAGATGCGCTCAACCGCTCGTTGAATTTGCCGGCACTCAAGATTTACAACGAGCAGGTTACGATTCCGGTGGCGCTGGAGTTCGTACGTGAGCTTGGGATCACCACGCTGGACCCTGCCGACGAGCATTCCCAGACGGGTGTAATCGGCGGCTTGCAGTACGGCACGACGGTAGAGGAATTGACGAACGCTTACGGCTCGATTCCGAACAATGGCGTATTCAACGACGCTTATCTGATTGAGAAGATAACGGATTCCAACGGCAAAACCGTCTACGAGCACGAAGCCAAGCCGAAAACCGTATTTTCGGAGCAAACGGCTTTTCTGATGAGAGATATGCTTAGAACGGTTATATCCAGCCCTTCAGGCAGCGGCTACAATCTCACAAGAGAATTTGACAAGTACGGGGACATTCCGATAGCCGGTAAGACTGGCTCGACGCAAGGGTACGGCGACGTATGGTTCATGGGCTTTACGCCGGATGTGACGCTGGGCGTATGGGCAGGCTACGAGAAGCAAGCCAACTCGCTTACGTATGAGGGCAGATGGCGCGCACGGAAAATTTGGGCCAAAATATTGAACGAAGTGTCGGACGCCAAGCCGGAGATGTTCAAAACGGAAGAGTTCGAAAGACCGGAAGGCGTTACAAAAGCAACGGTGTCCAGTGCAAGCGGACTGCTCCCAACCGCTCTAACCAGATCGGCGGGCATGCTGGTAACGGATTGGTTCGACAAGAAGCATATCCCGAAGAAGAAAGACGAATCTCTTGTAGAGATGGAGTATATCACCTATGAAGGCATCAACTATGTGCCGAATGAGAAGACGCCTTCGGAGTTCCTTAAGAAGAAGGTCGTCATTAAACGGAAGAAACCGCTGGATGAATTGATGGATGAGATCAAAGCGGCGCAAGCCAGACTCCCCGGAAGCAAAAGGCTGCCGCTTGAGAGGTACTTGCCTGCTGATGCGGAGAACAACGCTCCATCCAAGACGGACCCTCGCAATGACGACGGTGCACCGCCTACTCCGCCTCAAAATGTCAAGATGGAAGCATCTGATAGCGGCGAGGTGAAAATTACGTTCACAGACAGTCCGTCTAAGGATGTCGTGGGATATCGCGTGTACCGCTCCTTCAATGACGAGGAGTTCAAGAAACTGGGAGACTCCTTCCATCTCGGCGATAACTATATTATGCCGACAATGGCGAAGAAAGATGCCCTCACCAAATATTATGTAACTGCAGTCGATGTCGTCGGCAAGGAATCCGCACCAAGCGTCATTCTGCAGTTCGGCTCATTGCCTGTCGATCCGGAGAACCCGGATGGCAACGGAGAGGGCGGCGACAACGGCAACGGAGGCAGCAATTCCGGGGGCGACAACGGCAACGGAGGCAGCAATTCCGGCGGCAACAACGGCAACGGGGGCAGCAACTCCGGCGACAACAGCGGCAACGGAGGCAGCAATTCCGGCGACAACAACGGCAACGGAAGCAGTAATTCCGGCGACAACAGCGGCAATGGGGACAACCAGTCTGGAAGCACTCCTGTTCCTGCAGCCCCTACCGGCGTTAAAGCTGTACAATCGGATCTGAGCGTCACTATCAGCTGGTCGGCCAATTCCGTATCGGATCAGGTCGTCCAGTATAACGTCTACTATAAGGAAGACGGCGGAAGCAAGTATACACGTATCGCCGCAACCTCCCAGACCAGCTTTGAACATTTGGGCACGTTAACCGCTGGCACCTATTACATTACAGCAGAAAATGATGAGGGTGTCTCCGAACGTTCCGCTATAGTCAGCATCAAGTAAAACTAGGAATTACTGCATACGAAACGAATAACTAAAGCAAGCAAGGACACCCGGCATGGGTGTCCTTGCTTGCTTTAGCTATGGAACTTCATACGTCTCGGCCATGTCGTGAGGGGCACTACTCTCGGCTATTGAATCGATTATTAGCCTCCTGGTAAATACCTATGGCTTCATCAATATCCATGTTACGCATCGACAGACGGGAGTTCCATCGTTTTCGGCAGCTATAGACCAGAAATGGCGATGCGGGGATGAACTCCCTAAGCATCGCCATTTCATTATTTTCCATTTTTTCCTGGGTGGCGGGCTATCTCATCAAGCGAGCAAACCTGCTTATGAGTCAACCCTTCCGAATAACTGATTAATCTTCAATTGTAGACAAGTCGCCGGTTGGCAAATTAAGCTCCCAAGCTTTCAGCACACGTCTCATAATTTTGCCGCTGCGCGTCTTCGGCAGCTTGTCTTTGAATTCAATCTCTCTCGGCGCCGCATGCGCGGACAGACCTACCTTCACGAATTGGGAAATATCCTTCTTCAGCTCATCCGACGGCTCGTAGCCCTCACGCAGAGCGATGAACGCCTTAATGATCTCGCCGCGCATCGGATCTGGCTTGCCGATTACGCCGGCCTCGGCAACTGCAGGATGCTCAACCAGCTTGCTCTCCACTTCGAACGGTCCTACACGCTCGCCTGCCGTATTGATTACATCGTCAATTCTGCCCTGGAACCAGAAGTAGCCGTCTTCATCCATATAAGCGGAGTCTCCTGAGACGTACCAGCCTTCCAGACGGAAGTACTCTTCATACTTGGCCGGATTGTTCCATACTTTCCGCATCATCGACGGCCATGGCGTGCGTACGGCCAGATTGCCCATCCGGTACGGAGGAACTTCATTGCCGCTGTCGTCGATAATGGCCGCTTGAACGCCCGGCAGCGGCTTGCCCATGGAGCCCGGCTTAATGTCCATGCTTGGATAGTTGCAGATGAGCTGGCCGCCTGTCTCCGTCATCCACCATGTATCGTGGATGCGCTGACCATACACCTTCATGCCCCAGCGGACAACCTCAGGATTAAGCGGCTCGCCTACGCTCAATACATGACGGAGGCTGGACAAGTCGAACTGCTGCGACAAGTCGTCCCCTGCTCCCATCAGCATTCGGAATGCGGTAGGCGCGCTGTACCATACCGTTACGCCGTATTTCTGAATGACGCTGTACCAGTCGCTCGGACTGAAGCGTCCGCCGCGCACAACGTTCGATGCGCCGTTCAGCCAAGGCGCGAAGATGCCGTAAGAAGTCCCCGTAACCCAGCCCGGGTCGGCCGTGCACCAGTAAATATCGTCTTCCTTCAGATCCAGCACGACCTGACCGGTATACATATGCTGAATCATTGCGTTCTGAACATGCAGTATGCCCTTCGGCCTGCCAGTGGAACCGGAAGTATAATGGAGAATCAGTCCGTCTTCCCGTCCCAGCCATTCAATCTCGGCTTGATCGGAAGCCTTATCCATCTCCGCTTGATAATTGATAATGCCTTCCTCTTGCGGAATATCCTCTCCGAAGACGATAATATGCTTTAAGTTCGGCAGCTCATCCCGCTTGATGCGAGGCAATAATGAAGGCGTTGTCACGATGGCAGTCGCTTCGCTATCCTGCAGCCGGTCCTTCACCGCCGTCTCCATGAACGCTTCGAACAACGGTCCTACGACGGCACCGATCTTCACGGCGCCCAGAATGCTGAAGTAAAGCTCAGGCGTACGGGGCATGAAGATGAATACGCGCTCGCCCTTGCCGATGCCAAGACTGCGAAGCACATTGGCGAACCGGTTGGATTGCTCGCTGAGCTGGCGGTACGTATAGGATTCATCGCGAACGCTGTCGCTATAATATAGCGCGGTCTTGTCTCCCAGACCGCGCTCCAGATGGCGATCAATCGCTTCATAAGCCATGTTGACCTTCCCGGTCGTGTGCCAGCTGAATTGTTTCTCTACTTCTTCCCAGTTGAAAGAAGCCGCCGCTTCTTCATAGTTTCTCAGATTCGGATTAGTCGCTGTTGCCGGTACGCGCTCTTGATGTAAGTTGATCATCCTATCACTCTCCCATCAAATCTATATACCCCCTCCAAAGAGAAGGCGCTTTCAAAAACATTCCTTGTTATTATAGCATATAAAGTTTATTTTCGACTATGCTTTTCATTTGATTGATTGTTTGTTATAACCATATAGAGGCATAATACGACGAATCTTATTGATTACATACAAGGGAGCTTGAGGCCATGGAGCATCGAAAACGGTTTCAAACCGAGAAGATAACTGTAGATAATGAACGTGAGTTCATCCTTGAAGGCCCGATTCCGCCCCACCGTCTCAAAGATTACACGATGCACCCTCAATTGGATGCGTTCCGCCGCCCCATGGAGCAGCACGAGGCGCTGGTCGACATTGCCGGTCTGGAGGAAGGACGCATTATCGCAGCGGTGGAGAATGGAGTCATCGTCGGCTATGTAACCTTCCACTATCCCGACGAATTGGAGCGCTGGTCGGAGGGCGGCATGTCCGACTTGATCGAGCTCGGTGCGATTGAAGTATCCAACGATTATCGGGGCTACGGTCTCGGGAAGAAGCTGATTCGGCTTGCCTTCGCCGAGGAGCAGCTGGAGAATGCGATCGTATACACGACGGAGTATTATTGGCACTGGGACTTGGAGAGCACCAAGCTCAGCGTATGGGACTACCGCAATATGATGGAGAATTTGATGAAGTCCGTTGATATGGTCTGGTTCGCGACGGACGATCCAGAGATATGCTCGCATCCGGCGAACTGCTTAATGGTGCGGATCGGCAAGGAAGTGCCGCTCAGCTCCGTAGAGCAGTTCGACCGCGTAAGATTCCGAGGAAGATTCATGTATTGATATGCCTATCTTGGCAGAAAGGATATGAGCCTGAACATGTCGTCTAATGCATTGTTCTTTCATCACCCGCAAGCAGCCCGATATAAATTTTACGATGACCATCCCTTCGACCCGATCCGTTATGAGCTGACGCTGGACTTGCTCAAGGATTCAGGTGCGCTGAAGGATGAGAACATTGAGATGCCCGCGATCGAGGTGACGGATCAGCTTCTGCAGCTCGTCCATCGCCCCGATTATGTGGAAGCGGTTAAGCAGCTGAGCAATGCCGCCAATTGGACCAGTGATGAATCTCTCGCCAATCAATACGGGATGCATACCGAAGATACCCCCTACTTCGAAGGCATTCATGAAGCGGCGGCTGCCATCGTATCCGGCTCCGTCGCAGCCGCAGATGCAGTTATGAGCGGACGGACGCTCCATGCCTATCATATGGCGGGCGGTCTGCACCACGCCTTTCCAGACCGCGCTGCGGGCTTCTGCGTATACAATGATGCTGCAATCGCCATTCAGCGCATTCGCGATATGTATGGCGCCCGCGTCCTGTATATCGATACGGATGTGCATCACGGTGACGGCGTACAATGGAGCTTCTACGACAACCCGGATATTTGCACGTATTCCATTCACGAGACGGGCAAGTTCCTGTTCCCGGGGACGGGCTTCGCCTATGAGAAAGGGCTGGACAAGGGCTTCGGAGCATGCTTCAACGTGCCGATGGAGCCGTATACCGAAGACGATTCCTGGCTGGAGAGCTTCAATACAACGATCAGGAAGGTTATCCGGCATTTCAAGCCGGATGTCATTGTGAGCCAGCACGGCTGCGATGCGCACGCTTACGACCCGCTCTCCCATATCCACTGCTCGATGCGCATCTATAAGGAGATGCCCGCGATCATTCATGAGCTGGCGCACAGCTTCACGGAAGGCAGATGGATCGCGCTTGGCGGAGGAGGCTACGACTTGTGGCGCGTCGTTCCTCGCGCATGGTCGCTTGTATGGCTGGAGATGACTGATCATCCCTTGCTGTCGTCACTGGACGGGAAGGCTTTGCCGGCGCCATGGGTGCACAGGTGGCAAGACAGCAGTCCGTTCCTCTTGCCCCGCCGTTGGCTGGATGACACTTCCGCCTTTCCCGCCATGCCCCGCCGGGAGCAGATTCGGGCGCAAAATCGCCATGTGCAGGAGATTGTTATTCAAGACTTGTAGCTTCCGGCACGGACAATACGAAAAAAGCAGTCGTTCCGACTTATCTGAACGACTGCTATTAGGGATAATAGCGATTAGGACATGCGTCTCAGCATCTCTTCGATCATACGCATGGAGTGATCGGATGCCTTCACGGTAAATTCTTCAAAATTCACATGAGCCGAGCCGTCGGCTTTGTCCGACATGGAGCGGATGACGACGAACGGAGTGCCGTTCATCTGGCATACCTGCGCCACTGCTGCCCCTTCCATCTCCGCGCAAGCGCCTTGCAGCCCTTCGTGGAGCTCGTTCACTTTATCGCGGCTGGCAATGAACTGGTCGCCGGACAGCACTTTGCCTGCAAGGCTTCGCCCCGGGAAGAGAAGCTCGCTCGCTTCGCTGGCCAGCTTCACCAATTCCGGATCGGCGACGAATTCGGATACTTCCTGGAACGGAATAACGCCCTGCGGGAAGCCGAGCGGCGTACAATCCATATCATGCTGGATACAGCTCGTGGAGACGACGATATCACCGATGTCCAGCCTGGGATCAAGCGCACCGGCAACCCCGGTGAACAGAATGCAATCTACCCCTTCTCCGATCAGCAGCTGCGTGCATACCGCAGCGTTCACTTTGCCCACACCCGACTTGCAATAGATGACGGACCGCCCATGAAGCGTGCCCTTATAATAAGTAATGCCTGCTTGAGTAAATTGCGACGCCACGTCTGCATGCTCATGAAGCTGCTTGATCTCTTCTTCCATGGCACCGATAATTCCGATTGTATTCCAGGACATGTACGTTATACTCCCCCTACCGATTGACGCATGACGATCTCATGAGGAAGCGTCACCTTGTATTGCTCTACATGCTCCTTCTTCATCAGCTTCGTCAGAAGTCTCATGGACACCGCCCCGATATCGTACATCGGCTGTGCCACCGCCGTCAGCTGCGGTCTTACCATAGAAGCCATACGGCTGTTGTCTACGCTGATAACGGAGATATCGCCCGGCACTTGCAGTCCGGAATCCTGAATGCAGTGAATGGCCCCGATCGCCATCTCGTCGGTAGCGGAGAATACTGCGGTAGGCCGCTCATTCAGCTCGATGAAGTACTTCATCGCTTCGACTCCTGATTCGTAGCGATAATTGCCGATTCGAACCAGAGACTCGTCATAGGATAAGCCGCTCTCTTGAAGCGCCCGCTTGTACCCCTGGAATCTGGCATAGCCGCTGGCAGGGTCCTGAAGCGTACCGCTAATCATTCCAATTCGCTTATGTCCGTTCTGAATAAGCTTCATGACAGCGTCATAAGCCGCTTCCTCGTGATTGATGTCAACGGAAGGGATCTGTTCGCTCTCGTCGGATGTGGCACACAGCACGACCGGAACATTCGCCGTCTTGAACGCTTGCAGGTGATCTTCCGTCACCGCACCTCCCATGAAGAGCAGACCGTCGACCTGCTTCTCCAGCAGTGTATTGACTACACGAATTTCCTTGTCCTTCTTCTTGTCGGCGTTACACAGAATAATATTGTAGTGGTACATGTTGGCGATATCCTCGATACCGCGAGCGACTTCTGCGAAGATCGAATTGGAGATGTCGGGAATAACGACGCCCACAGTCGTCGTCCGCTTGCTTGCCAATCCTCTTGCAACAGCGTTCGGGCGATAGCCCAATCTCTCAATCGCTTCATATACCTTCTTGCGAGTAGCTGGCTTTACATTCGGGTTGTTGTTGACAACCCGCGATACTGTAGCCATGGATACGCCTGCTTCTCTTGCTACATCATAAATGGTTACCGTCACGGATTCTCTCTCCATTTGTTCAAATTTTTAATTCTATTCATACGTGATTCATACGTGCTCCGCATATTAACGTAATGATACGACAAAATATTACTTTTCGCAATGTTGACCCCAACTATGTATGCAATGGCCGTCTGCTCAGCTGCTCCAGCCGTTTCTTCACATCTTCAAGCCACTCCTTGTCGTCCAAAGACTGGGCAAGCAAATACATGTCAAGCAGCGCATTGATTCGCCCTTTCATTAGCTCTTGCATCGTGGCATCGCTGGGAAGCTGCTTCGTCACTTTGGCCTCTACTAACAAATCTGCCCATTCATTGCACTCGTTAAACAGGAATGTCTGTTTATTTGGCTCGGAGCCCAGTTGAGAAATCAGTCCCGTCAAGTCCGATTTCACTTCAGGGATCACTTCACTTTTGCTGCAGCTGTCGCAGCTGAAAATCGGGACATTGTCGATTTCCACTTTACCGGAGTATATAACAGTTCTTAACTTCATGGTCATCGTATCGCCGCATTGGCATGGCTTCTGCATGGTGGTCAGCTCCCCCTAGGCACGACTATCAATCCAGTCTATTTCGCACATAAGTTCAGTCGCTTACCCATTCGACCTTTTTTGCTAAAAATCCTGCTTTTGGCCGCTATGCAATTTTTACTACGGTAGCCAATTCTGCCTATTGATCGGGCGGCGATTCCTTGTTCGTTCCGGCGATTCTCCGCCAAATATTCCGTATGGCCGGAATGGATGCGAACGCTACCCAAACGGCAGCGCCAATGCCGTCGTTCCGCAGATCCTTCATGTCCATCATTCGGCCGCCGACGAAGGACTGATGGTATTCATCGGTCACGCCGTACAGCACGCACAGCGCAACAATCAGCAGCTTCATAGAGAGTCGCTCCGCACGCCTGCCGAACCCGTAGTCCAGCGCGGCCGCCAACAGGAAGTAAGCGACGAAATGTCCCCAGTTGAAATCGTTCATGAATGGGAACCACTTCTGGAAAAGAGGCAAAACTTGATTCATTTCGTCGCCGGTGCGCGAAGACAGAATAAAGATGACGGTCATCCAACCTATTGCCGGCACGAATTTTATTGTTTTTTTGTAAATATCCCGGGATCTCTTCTTCATTTGCTTCGTCCATGCTCCTTCGATACAATAGGAATGAAATCATATTAGTACGTATTGGAGGGTATTGGCATGTCCTTGCAGAACAAAACCGTGATTTGCTTGCTTGACGATGAGTTCGAGGATTTGGAATTATGGTATCCCGTGTACCGTGCCCGCGAAGCCGGAGCCACCGTGCTCTTCGCCGGTCCTGAGAAAGGCGGGAAGCACATTGGAAAATACGGCGTGCCGGCGGTTGCCGACGTATCGTTCCAGGAAGTCAGCAGTCATGACATTATCGGACTGCTTGTGCCGGGAGGTTGGGCGCCGGACAAGCTTAGACGTTACCCCGAGGTGCTCCGCCTCGTGCAAGAGCTGAATGAACAAGACAAGCCGATCGGCCAGATCTGTCATGCGGGCTGGGTGCTCGTCTCCGCGAAAATATTGGCGGGACGCAAAGTAACGTCAACGCCAGGCATCAGAGACGATATGGAGAATGCAGGCGCCATCTGGTACGATGAACCCGTCATCGTCGACGGCAATCTCATCTCCGCGAGAAGACCTCCGGACTTGCCGCCATATGCCAAAGCTTTCGTAGACGCGCTGGAGCAGCGAATGGGTTAGCCATTCGCTGCTTTCTCTTCCTGCTTCTCCAGGAACGACTCAAGACGAGCGATAATCTCCTTACTCGTCCGGCAATGCTGGAGCTGCCCGAAGATGGCCAGACTCTCTTGCTGGCGCGTCTTGAGCAGACGCTCCTTCAACGGCAGAATGGAATGGGCCGACATGCTGAGTTCCTCTACGTCCAGGCTGAGCCAGATCGGCAATGCCCGCAAGTCGCCCGCCATCTCTCCGCATACCCCTACCTTGATGCCGTGCCGCTTGGCCGCATCCACTGTAGATTGCAGCATGCGCAGCAGCGCAGGATGGAACGGCTCGTACAGATAGGATATCTCCTCGTTCATTCGGTCGACCGCAAGCGTGAATTGCAGCAAGTCATTCGTCCCGATGCTGAAGAAATCCACCTCTTGCGCCAACAAATCCGCAATCATAACGGCTGCAGGCACTTCGATCATTACTCCGATCGGCATGTCGGCCGCGAACGCTACGCCTTCACGGAGAAGCTCCTGCTTCGCTTCCTCCAATATCGCATTGGCCGCCCGCACTTCTTCTACCGACGTAATGAGTGGATACAGCAGTTTGACGTTTCCATGTATGCCGGCTCGCAGTATCGCCCTCAGCTGCGTTTTGAACAGCTCCTTCTGCACCAGCGAGATGCGAATCGCTCTGTATCCCAAGAACGGATTGTCTTCTTCCGGCAGCTCGAAATAATCCAGCTGCTTGTCTCCGCCGATGTCCAGCGTGCGAATAACGAGCGGCTCGCTTCCCAAGCGCTTCGCAACGCTCGCATACACCTCATATTGCTCTTCTTCCTTCGGGAAGCGATTCCTGTCCATGTACAGAAATTCCGTTCGGAACAAGCCTACGCCCGTAGCTCCGCTGGCCAGCGCAATCTCCAGTTCCTTCAAGGAACTGATATTGGCTTCGAGCCGCACCTGCTTACCGTCGGGCGTGACGGACTGATGAGACGCAATCGTATGGAGCTTCTCCTTCGCCTTGTCCATCCGGTACTGAAGCTCCCGGTACATCTCGATCTCCTCTCCCGAGGGACCGATATAGACGGTACCTTCCCCGCCATCAATGATAATGAACTGTCCCGTTATAATCGGCTCCGCCAGCTTATGCTCGATGCCGACAACAAGGGGGATACCGAGCGCACGCGCCATAATGGCGGAGTGTGAAGTCGTACTGCCCGCCAGAGTGACAATGCCGAGCACATGATCCGGGTTCAAGTTCGCCAGTTGGGACGGTGAGAGTTCCTTCGCCACGAGAATAAACGGCTGCGTGTCAGAAGGCAGCGTAATCTCCGGAGCGCCGAGCAGATGCTTGAGCAACCGGTTGCCGACATCCTTGATGTCAAGCGCCCGTTCCTTCATGTAGTCATCGTCCAGCAGGTCGAACATCGTCACAAAGTGATCGATGGCCTCCTTAACCGCCACTTCCGCCGCCGTATACTGACGCTGAATGATGCCCTGGATCTCGTTCATAAATACAGGATCATCCAGAATGGCAAGATGGGCATCGAATATTTGCGACTGCTCCGTGCCTACGACTTCCCTGAGCTCATCTTTTATTTGTTCGATTTCATGCTTGGAGGTGCGTATGCCCTCATAGACCCTTTCGAACTCCCGGGCGAAATCGGCTACATCTATTTTTTGATCGGGAACTTCCCACTCCCAATTAGGCAGCACAAATGCCTTTCCTATGGCAATGCCCGTTGAAGCACCTATTCCCTGAATCATTGTGTTTCCCCTCCACCATTGCTCTCATTGAGTACGACTGACATCACTGAGGATTGCCCCTTCTTCACTTGCTTGAATGGCGCGAAACGCCAGGAACGTACCGCTTCCACATTGGTAATGACCATCGGAGTGGCAAGCGACTTGCTCTCCTTGCGCACACGCTGCAGATTGAAGCGAATAAGCAGATCACCCGGCAGAACCTCGTCCCCTTCTTTAACGACCGCTTGAAAGTACGACTTCCCGGCCAGGCCCGACGTATCGATGCCGATATGCATAAGCACTTCCAGCCCTTCGGCCGTCCGGATGCCGATCGCATGCATCGTCGGATAAATATGAATTACGGTTCCCTTCACCGGCGATACCAGCTCGCCCCGGTCCGGCAAGAACGCGACACCGTCGCCTACAAGCCTGCCTGCGAAGATGGGGTCCGGCACTTCGTCCAGCGGGATCATCTTGCCTTGCATTGGCGAATGGAACAGCACCTGGTCTTGATCGCGCTGAATCGCCTTGAGCATTTCCTCGCGTATCAGCTCAGAATAAGTGCCGAATACGACCTGTACATGCCCGCCGCCGAGCCGGATAACGCCGGCAGCCCCCAAGCTGCGAAGCGCATTGATGTCCAATTCCTTCTCGCTGGCCAGCTTCAGCCGAAGCCGCGTAATGCAGGATTCCATCTGCAATATATTCTCTTTCCCGCCGATCGCCTGCAGAATGAGCGGCGCACGATATGGAATATCCCCCGCCCAATCATCCAGAGGCGAGCCCTCTTCGCGTCCGGGAGTCGGAATGCGGAACCTTCTGATCGCCCAGCGGAACAGGAAGTAATACACGATCCAGACGACGATGCCGATCGGAATGATCAGCCAGCCCTTCGTAGCCAGATGCTCGTTGATCGCGAAGTCGATCGCACCCGCAGAGAATGAGAATCCGTGCCTTACCCCCAGCTCGTAAGTAATCCACATAATGATGCCCGACAGAACCGCATGCACGACGTACAGGTATGGAGCGACAAACAGAAAGGCAAATTCTACCGGCTCAGTCACACCCGTCAAAAAAGAGGCGAGCGCCGCGGAAAGGAACGTTTTGCGAATTTTCGGCTTCAAATCCTCACGCGCTTCATGAATAATCGCGAAGGCAATCGCGGGCAAGGCGAACATCATCGTCGGGTAAAGCCCAGCCATAAACGCGCCTGCTGTAGGATCGCCTGCGAAGAAGCGCGGCAAGTCGCCGTACACCATATTGCCGTATTCGTTCTCGTAGCCCCCGATCTGAAACCAGAATACATGACTGACGAGATGATGCAGGCCGAATACGACGAGTATGCGGTGCACGAAGCCGTAAAGGAAAACCCCGAAGCCGCCGGCTGACGCCACAACATCGCCTAGCTTAACAAGTTGATCTTGCAGGAACGGCGCAATATTGACCATGCCGATAGAGAACAATAGCGCCAAAAAACTGACAAATAACGGAACAAAGCGCGGGCCCCCAAAAAACTGTATGTATTCCGGCAGCCGGAGATCCTTGAATCGCTCATAGCTCTTCCCTGCTGTCAGTCCGATCAGAACGCCTATAAAAACCGTCGGATGTATGGCAGGATTGGCAGACTCCGTAATGCCGGAATAGATGAAAATAGCGGCGAGTGAAGCGACTCCTGCCGCCATCGCATTGCCTGTCAGCCCCAAAGCTACCCCAATCGCGAACAAATGAGGCAAATAGTGAAATATAATTTCGCTGGCTGCGCGCAGATGCTCAGGCATCGCGGGCAATCCGATATATGACCATGGCAGCTGGCTCAAGCTTAAAAATACGGCAGCTCCCGGAAGCACAATCATAGGCAGCATTAATGCTCGTCCCAGCTGCTGCAAGCTTCCTATAAACGTCATCTTTCTCCTCCTAATACAACCTAACTGTCATCTTATACGATGTTACGCCCAAGCGGCGAATTTGTCAAAATGAATAAGCGGACCTTATAAAGGCCCGCCCTGTTGATGATTCTTTTCCTTCATGTCGCCAGCCGGCAGCTTAACGCATGTTTCCTCCGTGCTGAGTCTGCTGACCGGCTTGCCAGCCAAGCTTAGAGATGACCGGACCGGCTTGCTGATAGGCGTTCGTCGCTTGATATACAGGGTTTTGTCCCGTATGCGACTGGGTATAGCTCATGCCGTATTGAGAAGCCGCCTGCGAACCTGCTTGCATGCCTTGGGCTTGTGTGCCTTGTGCTTGCATACCTTGAGACATGCCTTGGGCTTGCATGTTCGAAGCCGCTTGATACGACATGGATTGAGATTGCGGTTGATAAAGCGATTGGGATTGCTGTTGTTGCGCATGAGCTTGTTGTTGTCCGCCAGCTTGATAGCCGCCGGTATGCGCGATGACAGGTCCCACATTGCCGAACGCCGCAGCTGGCGAGCTGGCGTGGCTTTGTACAGGAGCATGAGATTGATACGATGCAGCGTGCTGCTGTCCCATTGCCTGTTGATTCGAGCTTTGATTGCTCATATTGCCCGCTTGCTGGAACGAGGACATTCCGGCTTGTCCTTGTGCCTGTCCGAAGTTAGGCTGGCTCAGTTGTCCTTGATAATGGGATTGAACAAAGCCGCTTGGCTTATATTGCTGTTGCTGACCTTGATTGCCGCTTTGATAACCCTGTGCTCCAAAACCCGACGGTTGCTGAGACATATAATTCACGTTGCGCCCTCCTTGGAATGTAAGCTTAAGTCTTCATGCGAGCGATCATTGCCCGTTGAAGCCTTTCTTATTGTGGAGTGTCGCGCTTTGAATTATAACCGTTATGTTTTGGGAGTGGATGACTTGCCCTCCGGCAGCAGAATGGAATCCTCCACCTTGATGCAACGATCTTCGATGTAAGTTAATCCGCCTGCAATGGCAATCCGGGCTGTCTCTTCATTCGTAATGCCCAACTGCAGCCATAACGTTCCCGCTCCAATGGCGACAGCCTCCTCGGCAATTGGGGGAGTGAATTCGCTCCGGCGGAACACATTGACAATGTCGACAGGTACGGGAATATCCGCAAGGCTGGCATAGCATGTCTCTCCCAGAATCGACTCGCTATTGGGATTGACGGGAATGATCTTGTATCCTTTGGCCTACATAGCCTCCGACACCATATAAGAGACACGGTCCTTCTTGTCCGACAAGCCGACTACCGCAATCGTCATACTCTTCTCCAGAATGCTCTTGATCTCGTCTCGGCCTGGATTGGTATAAGCCATCCTAATCACCTCACTCCAGCTAGATTATACGCCTTCAATCCATTCCACATTGGCGCCGAGCGCCTTTAAATGGTCGAAATAATTGGGGTATGACTTGGCTACATGATGCGCGTCCTTGATGACGAGGGGCTTGGCGGCACGGAGACCGATGATGGAAAGCGCCATAATGACACGGTGGTCATAATGCGCATTGATCTCCACTCCCCCTTCGACGCCCTCAGGACGTCCGTGAACGATAATTTCGCTTTGGCGCTCTTCCACGTTGGCGCCCGCCTTGCGCAGCTCATTCAAATAATCGGTAATCCGGTCGCACTCCTTGTAGCGCAAATTCTCTACATTATAGAAGCGGGAAGTCCCTTCCGCGAACACGGCTGCGGCAACCATGGCCAGTACGGCATCCGTGGCGTGATCGCCGTCGAATTCCACAGCCTTCAGCTTGCCGTTGCCTTGCACATGCACGATATCGTTGTCGTGCGTCAACGGACATTCCATCATGCGCAGCACATCGACTACAGCCCGCTCGCCTTGCTTGCTGTCCACCGGCAGCCGATGCAGCTTCACATCAGATCGAGTTACCGCCGCTGCCGCCAGAACGGCTGCCGATCCCGGATAGTCGCCTTGAACGGTGTACGTTTTCGCTTGGTAGCGCTGGCGTCCAGGCACGCGGAAGCGCATATAGTCTTCGTCCGCATGGATGACGATGCCGGCTTGCTGCAGCACCTCGAGCGTCTGGCCGACGACGACTTTCGACTTCAAGTCATGAAGCACTTCAATCTCGCTATCCTCATCCAGAAGCGGCGTGAGGAAGAGCAGTGCGCTTAGAAACTGGGAACTGATGTTGCCCGACACCTGAATATGACCGCCCTTCGGATTGCCGCCCTTGATCGTAATCGGCAGCTTCCCGTCCTGATGAGAGATGTCGACTCCCATGGAAGTCAAGGAATGAATCAGATCCAGATGCGGACGCTTGCCCAAGGAATCCGGGTATCGGTTAATGAATGTCACATCGGGACAGAGCGAAGCAATCGCCATCAGGAAGCGGAGCACCGCACCCGCATTCCCGACGTCCAGCTTATCGACCGGCTTCGGATGACGTCCAAATCCGGTAATGACAATCTTCTCCTCGTCTTCCTCTACGATCGCTCCCAGATCGCGTATGCAGCGCCTCATGGCGTCGCTGTCCTCGCTATGGGCCGGATAATAGATCGTGCTGGTGCCGTCGGCAAGCGCCGCTACCAGCAAATAACGCGTCGTATAGTTTTTGGAGGAGAGCGCGCCAAGCTCGCCTTGCAGTGTAGCCGTTGGTGTTACGAGTACATCCATTCTAAGTATTCTCCTTCGCCACATGATTAGTCATTGATAATATTGCTGCCGCTACGTCGTCCACGCTCATCTCCGTCGTATCCAGCGTAAAGTGAGCGAAATCGTATGCATGCTTCCGCTCCTCTATCAGCCGGTATACTCTTCCTCGAACATCGCCATCAAGCAATGGCCGAGATTCGTCTTGAAGGACGCGGGAGACGATCCTCTCGGGACTTGCCTTCAATGCAACAACTATCCCCGTCTTCCGCATTAGCTTGCGGTTCTCCTCCTTCAGGACGGCTCCTCCGCCCGTTGAGACGACGGCACAATCCGGCGTCTTAAGCAGGGAGGCCAGCACGCGTGACTCAATTTCTCTGAATGCGGTTTCTCCATCCGTTGCGAATATTGAGGATATATCCCGATTTTGATCCCTTACAATCGCCGCATCGGAATCGATAAGTGGCCAGCCCAGCCGCTCTGCCAGCCTGCTGCCGACACTTGACTTGCCCGTTCCCATGAAGCCGACAAGAATCAATTTGCCCTGTTGCCGAAGCTGCATGACTAGTTCCATCCTTTGCCTTATGTTATCCAACCAATCATATCATTTTTTTATTGGACAGGGGTATAAAAAAGCGGCATATGCCGTATGGTTGATAATAATGCCATTTATAATAAAGAGGAGTGAGCCGCAATGATGTGCCAACCCCACTCGCCGGTAGCGCATTCCACGGACGTGAGAGTTCGTCGAATCTTGGACCCCGCCCATCCTCTCTGCCGCGATGATGTCATATGGATGCTCGGTTATATTAAAAAAAAGGTGGCCGACGGAGATCCGCTACTTTCGGATCTCTCGCAGCCACGTCTGATGCATAATTTCCTCAGCTTCGCCGAAGCGGCGATGGCGCTCCTCCAGCGCAAGCATTATTGCGACCAGGAAGCGGATCGCATTCGCCATTGGTTAAGAGAAGCGGCATTCGGCCTAATGGGCGACGATTCCTCACCCTTATGATTGCAGCCAATTGAAGTGGAACGTGCCTTCCTTGTCAATCCGCTTGAATGTATGCGCACCGAAGTAATCCCGCTGCGCTTGCAGCAGATTGGCAGGAAGACGCTCTGTGCGATAGCTGTCGAAGTAAGCAAGGGCGCTGGAGAACGCCGGTACCGGCACGCCGTTGGCCACCGCTGCGGATACGACTTCGCGCCAAGCGCCTTGGTAGGATTCCACGATGCCTTTGAAGTACTCGTCCAACAGCAGATTGCGGAGAGCAGGATCGCGATCGTAAGCGTCTTTAATATTTTGCAGGAAGCGCGCACGGATAATGCAGCCGCCGCGGAAGATCATGGCGATATCCCCGTAGCGCAGGTCCCAGTTGTATTCTTCGGATGCCGCACGCATTTGGGCAAAGCCTTGGGCATAGGAGCAAATTTTGCTGGCGAACAGCGCTTTGCGAACGGATTCGATGAATGCCGCTTTGTCTCCCTGGAACGGAGCCGCTTGCGGGCCGCTAAGCACTTTGCTTGCCGCTACGCGCTCTTCCTTCATGGCAGACAAGAAGCGGGTGAACACGGATTCCGTAATGATGGACAGCGGTACGCCAAGATCCAGGGAGCTTTGGCTTGTCCACTTGCCTGTGCCCTTCTGTCCTGCGGAATCAAGAATAACGTCCACCATCGGCTTGCCTGTCTCCGAATCGTACTTGGAGAAGATGTCGCGGGTGATCTCGATCAGATAACTGTCCAGTTCCCCTTTGTTCCACTCCGCAAAAATCTCGTGCAACTCCTCCGTAGTCACGCCCAGCACGTTCTTCAACAGATCGTAAGCTTCGCAGATCAGCTGCATGTCACCGTATTCGATGCCGTTATGCACCATCTTCACATAGTGGCCGGCGCCATCTGGACCGATGTACGTGCAGCATGCATCTTCTCCTACTTTCGCAGAGATAGCTGTCAGAATCGGCTCGACAAGCTCATATGCCGACTTCTGTCCGCCTGGCATGATGGACGGGCCCTTCAGCGCGCCTTCCTCCCCGCCGGATACGCCTGTGCCGATGAAGCGGAAGCCCTTCGCCTCCAGTTCCTTGCTGCGGCGCTGTGTATCAGGGAAGTATGCATTACCTCCATCGATAATGATGTCGCCTTGATCCAGATGAGGCAGCAGAGACTCGATTGTCGCGTCCGTTCCGGCGCCCGCTTGCACCATGATCAGAATTCTGCGCGGTACTTCAAGGGATTGCACGAACTCCTCTACCGAATAAGTCGGCACCAGATTTTTCCCCGTTGCCTCTTTCATCAGGTCGTCCGTCTTTTCGCGCGAACGATTATACACCGATACGGTGAATCCTTTGCTCTCAATATTAAGGGCCAGATTTCTGCCCATTACTGCCATTCCGATAACGCCGATTTGTTGTTTTGACATCCCGTGCCTCCACCCTTTTTCCTCTATTTTGAATCACAATAGCTATATTCTACTCTTTTTGCGCGAAGATGAAAACCATTTGTGTGCAAAAACATCTTTTCAAACTATTCAAAAACGGTCAAATAAACAGTGTGTCCACTGATTATTTGACCGTTTAATGGCCGAACGCGACATAACCATTCATACTAAAGCTCCAGTTGCAGCATTTCTGTGCGAAGCACGCCAAGCTTTTCCTTCGAATTTGTAATCGCTTCCTTATCTTTCGCCTCTAATGCCTCATGCAGCACAGACAACTCATAATCCAGCTCGTAGCGCAACACAACGGCTCTCTCTTCTGCGCGCTTCGATTGAAAGGCTTTGATCATTTCCTCTATCGTGACGAACGGTTTCTTCTGGTAAATTATGCGATGCTCCATGCCAGACACCTCCACAAGTCGTATAATCTCACCGAACATAATGCTTTCAATGACGATTTGACGGTCCTTGATCCGCTTTACCACAGCATGACCACGCGTATCGTTAATCAGCTTCTCCAACAGCTCCGACAGCTTTTCATCCTTAATCACATAATCGCCCACGATTTTGTATCGGTTGTGCATGCGCTGAAATTGCAGCTTGACGAGCTTACGGCCAGTTCGAATGGATACGAGGAACTGTCCCTCTGTCTCGCTCCAATACAAGGAGTACCCTTCCTGAATGAGATCACGGATGAGATTTTGGATTTGCCGGCGTTCGAATCGCAGCTCCAGATTGCAGTATTCCACTTCATAGCTCCTGTTCACGGCAATCCCTCCTTACTCCGGGTTATTGACGAAATGTTCTGATAATTTGATCTTACTAATATCTTATACTTCATCTTATGTTCTGGCAACTTGGTTTATTGACTATTTTTACGCAGCTGCGATGTTAAATAGATAAGCGGAACAATGAAAATCTGATGAAATCACGGACTAGTCCTTTTTGGCTGTGCTATAATTTTCAATTATGCCTGTAAAGGAGATTGTCATCATGCTTACGTCCACTGCTACTCCATATACCGGATTTACTTCAGATGACTTCGCCGTATTCCAGCTGCCCGGACTGGATGAGCGAATGACGGCGATTCAAAATCAGATTCAACCGAAATTCCGCAGCATTGGCGGAAGACTGGCGGAGGAGCTCACCTTGCTGAGCGGGCGGGAAATGCACTTGCATATCGCCAGACATGCCCGGCGCAAGGTCAATCCTCCCAAAGACACATGGCTGTCCATATGCAGCAACAAGCGCGGTTACAAAGCGCATCCCCACTTCCAGCTCGGCTTGTTCGACGACCACCTGTTCCTGTGGCTGGCGTTGATCTATGAGGTGCCGAACAAGAAGAACATCGCATCCGCTTACTTGAACAGGCTGGATGACGTCACCGAAGCCGTGCCCGACAGCTTCGTCGTCTCTCAGGATCACATGAAGAAGGAAGCCGTCGCGGCGGGAGATATGAGCGAAGAGGACTGGAGGACGGCGCTTGTCCGCTTCAGGGATGTCGGCAAAGCGGAGCTTCTTATAGGAAGACATCTGGCTGCCGATGACGAAGTGCTGCGCGACGAAGATGAATTGGCGACGTTCGCGCTCTCGACCTACGAGACGCTTCTGCCTCTGTATCGTATCGCAACAGATGTGCAATAACAGCAAGAGCCTCCTTTCCCGCTACTCCTGGTGAGGGGAAAGGAGACTCCAGACTCTGTATCCGTATGGCTACCCGGCAGTTCTGCGCTGTCTGCGCGCTTTGCGGAAGAAGAGCAGCTCATACATGCAAGGCACAATGACCAGCGTAAGCAGCGTCGCTACAGCCAAGCCGCCAATGACGACAATCGCCAGACTTTGGGATACGATATTGGTCGAGGCATGCTCGCCGAATACAAGCGGCAGCATCGCGCATATCGTCGCCAATGCGGTCATCACGATGGGGCGCATACGCGTCGCGGCAGCTTCCACCAGCGCTTCGCGTATCGGCATATCCGCTTCGTTCTGCTTCACCCGGTCGATGAGTACGATCGCATTCGTCACGACGATGCCGATCAGCATCAACGCGCCGAACATCGCCGTGAAGTCGGGAGTCACGCCTGTAGCGAGCAAGCCGGTAACCGCCCCGATCGCCGCCAGCGGCAAGGTCACCATAATGGCCAGCGGCGCACGCAGCGTCTTGAAGGTGAGCACCATGATCAGATAGACAAGTGCGATGGAAATCAAGGCGGTCAATCCCAGATCTGCGAAATCCTCATTCAAGTCAGCCGAAGCTCCGCCCACAGCCACATGAACGCCTTCCGGCAGCGTTAGCCCGTCAACCAGCTTCCCTATATCGTCTCCTGCCACGGACAACTGCTCCGGATCGGCCGTAGCCGTAATCCGAATGTACGGCTTGCCTTCCTTATGGTAGAACAGACTTGGTTCCTCCGTCCGGACGAACTCCCCCAGTTGGGACAGTGCGGTTGGGCCGTCTGCAGTCATAATAGACAACTCTTTCAGCTCCCGCTCGGATACCGGGTCCGCGCTTGGCTGTATGACAACCGGCACGTCTGCACCGTCCAGCGTTACCGCGCCTATCGGGAGTGGGTTCAACAGGCTGTTCAGCTGAATAACCACCTCCTCGCCCCTGGCCTTCTCGGGATCGAGCTTGAAGGAATAGACTGGCTTCAGCGATTGCTGATTGCTTTCAACGGTACGGATGGACTTCAGCTTCCCGATCTGTTCGGTCAGCGTCGAAGCGGTATCCGCCAGAAGCTCCGGATCGTCCCCGGTAACGTCTAACAACAGACTCGTTCCGCCGCCGCCCATCATAATGTCAATTGCGCTTGCTTGCAATTCCGCTCCGTCGTACTTGTCCCGATCCGCCTTCAAATCTTTCATGAATGTCTCTGCATTCACGTCCTCCTTCAAATCAACCAGCATAGTGACAAGTGTCGGAGAAGTAACCGAGCCATAGCGCGCCATATCGGAGCTGTTGCCCATAGTCAGCAGAGCCCACTCCACTCTGTCGTCGCCAAGCATGTAGCGCTCCAGCTCTTCGCCGCCCGCCCTTACGCGCTCAAGCGGCATGTCGCTCGGGTATTGCAAGGTGACGTTGACATGATGCGCGCTGCTGGCATCCATTGCGCCTTTCGGCATGGCGATATAAGCGCCTACGGATGCTGCAAGCAGAATGATGGACAGCGTCAGTGGCAGCCACTTCCGCTCCAGATTCCATCTAACGAACGACGCGAATGCGGCATGCCTCGCATGCTCACGTTCCTTCGTCCCCTTAAGCAGCCACGCACTGAGCACCGGCACGACAGTCAAGGCTACGATCAGCGAAGCTAGCAGAGAATAAGACACGGTCAGCGCGAACGGCAGCAGGAAATCCTGCAGCGAGCCTCTTAGCAGACCCATCGGCAAAAATACGGCCACTGTCACGACCGTGGAAGAAGTAATCGCAGCCGCCACTTCCTTCGTGGCATCCGTCACGAGCCGGATCGAGAACGCTTCCCGCTGCAGCCTTCGGTATATATTCTCGATTACGACGATGCTGTCGTCCACTAGCCGCCCTACCGCAACGGCAACGCCGCCAAGCGTTATCACATTCAGAGAGATGCCGGATAACTGCAGCAGATACAATGTTATGCCAAGCGACAACGGAATAGAGATGATTGTAATGAATGTCGCTTTCAAATTGCGCATAAAGAGCAAGATGACTACAGTCGCAAACAACGCTCCCAGCAGCACCTCGCGCAGCATGCTGTTAACCGACCCCGTAATGGAGTCCGCTGTGCTGATCAGTTGAACGACGTCCACATCGGACCGTTCGCTCTGAAGCTGCCGAATGACCTGCTCGATCTCGCCTCCTACCGCGACAGCATTCGCTTCCGCCGTCTTGGAGACCGTCAGCAGCACTGCGTCCTTCCCGTTCATTCTGCTGGTGCCCTCCTGACCGTTCGACCATTCGACTGCGGCCACATCCGCCAATTCCACCCCCGCGGCAACAGGAAGCTTCCGTAACATTTCCAGGCTTGTCAATTGATCCGTAAGCTTGAAGTGGACCGTCTGTCCGTCGATATTCCGCTCTCCCAATGCGGCGGATACGTCTCTTCCCTGCAGCACGCCAAGCAGCGACTGAAGGGGGATGCCCTTCTCGGCAAGCTTGGCCGAATCCGGAGCGATCGAGAGGATTGGCTTAACAGCGCCGGTTACATTGATCTCGCCCGCCCCATCCACCTCCTTCAATTCACCGGTCACCCGTTCCGTCCACGATGACCGCTCCCCTTCGCTTAAGTCCGGGTCGAACGCCAGCGTAATCCATGAGATCGGAATCATGGTCGTATTCAACTGCAAGACGAACGGCTTCATGACATGCTGGGGCAGCTCGATGCCGGATAACGCCTGTTCAATTTCATTTGTCGCTTCCTTCATATTCGTGCCGGAGCCGAAGTTGACGGTCACTTGCGAGTAGCCGTCGCCGGATGCAGACAGCATCGACGTTTTGCCCGGCATATACATGACAGCCTGCTCCACCCGCTCCGTCACTTGCTGCTCCATCATCTTCGCACTGCTTCCGGGACCGATTGTCGTAATCATCACCTGCGGATTGTCCGCCGGAGGCATAAATTCCATCGGCAGCCTCAAGTAGCTCATCAGTCCCATGGCCAGTGCCATGACGATCATCAGACTTAGAGCCGCCTTGTTTCGAAATGACCATTCCGTAATTTTCCTCATTCGATCTCTCTCCCTGATATCCATCTATTGGTTACACTCAACACTATTCATCTTAAGGGAGATGAGGGAAGGCCATAATCGTCTGAGGACGGTTATTCTCCCCCTTCATTGGGCCGAGGGGAGAATGGGTCTGGGGACGGAGAAGGCTGCTGTGCAGCCGGCAACTGAAAGGAATGCGCATGTTAGCCTTATTTGAGACGAATAAGCATTGTGGCAAATCGATACATATAAAAAAGACCGGCGCTGCAAGTGCAGCGTCGGTTCCGTCCTATCTAATATTTACTGTCGTGCAGCCAACTGCTGTTCGTCCGAATCCACACTGTCCAGCTGGCGGAATCGCATGACCAGCAGCAGCGCCAGCATGCATAGAATGCCGCCCAGCAGGTAAGGCAAGCCCATCTCAACTGTGAACAGCATGGAGCCGAGCAACGGCCCCGCAACCCTTCCCAGGCTGTCCATAGCGGAGCTGAGTCCGGAAGCGGCACCTTGACCCACCTGCGTCTTCTGCGTAATAAGCGATGTGACGCAAGGGCGGATAAGTGCATTCCCGATGCCGAATACGACGAGCGACAGAATGGTCCACGAGAGGGAATGCGCGAACAAGAGCAAGAAAAAACCGCCGGCGGACAAGACCAAGCCAAGCGCAATGTAGCGTGGCTCTTCGCCCTTCTTGATTTTGCGTCGCACGAAGCCCCCTTGCACAAGCGCACCGACTATGCCTACGACGAAGAATAGCAAGCCCACTTGCCGCGGCGTTACGTCGAAGCGGTTCATACCGAAAAATTGCAAGGTCGCTTCCATGCCAGCCAGTGTAAACGTAACGAAAAAGGCCAGCACATACAAATACTTGAGCGGTCCCTGGAATGCCTTCCACCGGGATACCTTCTTCCCCGTTCCCGCCTTCCGCTGATGCGGCTCCAGCGATTCCTTCAGCTTGACCACAGCGAACAGGAACGTGATGAACGACAACACTGCCGCCGTAAAGAACGGCGTCTCATTGGATACATCACTGAGCAAGCCGCCGAAGCCCGGTCCGAACGTGAAGCCCAGCCCGATCGACATCCCGACAAGCCCCATGCCCTTCGTCCGCTTCTCCGGAGGCGTAATATCCGCCACATACGCAACGATGACGGATGCGACGGCTCCCGAGAAAAGTCCGCCCATCGCTCTGGACAAGTACATAAGCAGCAGGCTTTCACCCGCCAGCCCGAACAGCAGGAAACTGACGGAGAAGCCTACCAGCCCGACCAGCAGGATCGGTCTGCGGCCGATGCGGTCGGACCATCTCCCCCATAGAGGAGACATAATAAAGCCGACTGCCGAATATAAAGCAAGCATTAGCCCGGTATGTATTTCCGCTCCATTCGGGTCCACCGCATGGATAATTTCCGGCATGACCGGGATGATAATTCCGAAGCCTATGAACGTAATCATTAATATGGCCATTACAATTGCCATACGGTTATCTTTCATGCTGCAACCCCTCCACGAAACCTATCGTAACATATTGACGGACCGGCGATGTATGAACAATTATAGAACAAATTCGATGCCGGAATAAAGCCTGTTGCACGCTGACTTCCAAGCGTCAAAAAGTTTCTTGCATTCCCTCGCGTTTTTGTTATACTCTACTTTGTTTGCATATCTAAGAAGGGCAGGGATGACAGAAGATGGACCATAACAAAACTCCGCTGTTTACAGCACTGCGCAAGCATGCGGACCAAAATCCCTTACAGTTCCATATTCCCGGACACAAAAAAGGCAAGGGCAGCGATTCCGAATTCCGCGAATTCATCGGAGACAACGCGCTGTCCATCGATCTC
Organism: Paenibacillus sp. J5C2022; assembly: GCF_025567625.1. Classification (GTDB taxonomy): domain Bacteria; phylum Bacillota; class Bacilli; order Paenibacillales; family Paenibacillaceae; genus Pristimantibacillus. The sequence goes on from NZ_JAOQJC010000009.1 coordinate 157,995, forward strand.
ATTAATATAGCGCCGCTGGACGATCTTCACCAGCCTACCGGCGTCATCGAAGAGGCCCAGAAGCTCGCCGCCGATGCGTTCGGTGCCGACTTCACTTACTTCTCCGTTCAAGGGACAAGCGGGGCAATCATGACGATGGTCATGTCGGTCTGCTCTCCGGGCGAGAAGATCATCGTGCCCCGCAACGTGCACAAATCGATCATGTCCGCCATCATATTCGCCGGAGCCCGACCCGTATTCATCTCGCCTGCGCGGGACAGCAACCTGGGCATCGACCACGGCATTACGACCCGCTCCGTGCGAAGAGCGCTGGAGCGGCATCCCGACGCCAAGGCCGTGCTCGTCATCAATCCGACTTATTACGGTATCTGCGCGAACTTGAAGGAAATCGTGGATCTAGTCCACAGCTACGATATTCCCGTGCTGGTCGATGAGGCGCACGGCGTGCTCATCCACTTCCACGACAAGCTTCCGATGTCGGCGATGCAAGCCGGTGCCGATATGGCGGCGACGAGCGTGCACAAGCTGGGCGGCTCCATGACGCAGAGCTCCGTGCTGAATATTCGCAAGGGCAGAATCAACCCGCAGCGCGTACAGACGATTATCAGCATGCTGACGACGACGTCCACCTCGTACATCCTGCTGGCATCGCTGGACACGTCCAGACGCAATCTGGCCATGAACGGATATGCGCTTGCGGAAGAGACGATCACACTGGCGCAGCAAGTGCGCGAGCAGGTGAACCTTATTCCCGGCCTGTACTGCTTCGGAGAAGATATTCTTGGCGGCGAAGCCACTTTCGACTACGATCCGACCAAAATTACGATTCATGTGCGCCATCTCGGCATTACGGGCTACGAGACCGAGAACTGGCTGCGCGACAACTACAATCTGGAAATCGAACTAAGCGACATGTATAACATTCTTTGCTTAGTAACCCCCGGAGATACATCGGATACAACGACAAAATTGGTCGAAGCGCTCAAAGCGCTGTCCGAGCGGTATTATGCAGGCGCAGAATCAAAGGAACTGATTGTGAAAATTCCGGACATTCCCCAGCTCTCCTTGACGCCGCGCGATGCCTTCTACGCCGAGACAGAAGTGATCCCGTTCAAGGAATCAGCAGGACGAATCATTGCCGAATTCATTTACGTCTACCCGCCTGGCATCCCGATTCTACTGCCCGGCGAGGTGATCTCGCAGAGAAACATCGATTATATCGTCGACCATGTCGAAGTTGGCTTGCCGGTGAAGGGTCCTGAAGATCGCAGCATTCAATTCGTGAAAGTCATCGTGGAGGAGACTGCCATCTTCTAACCAATGCCGAAAACCCTTTATTGTCTCGCCTGGAAACTCATGCTAAGATGAGGGTGAGGTGATGGGAGATGAGTCAAAGCGCTTATATCAAGCTCGTACCGGAATCGGCAGCCGAACAGCTGACGCTGGAAGACGTAGAGAAGCAGTTGGAGCAATACCGGCAGCAGACGGCTCTCACGGGGAGGCAGCTAGGTTGGAATTACTCGGAGGCGGCATTTCCCTACGAGGTGAAATCCTCTGGCGATGATCGCTGGTTTTACCTTCAAGGCATCAACTCGCATTACCGACATATTATAATCGGCCTTGGCGATTACGCCAGCGCGGCGGGAGATAACGTTCCATGCATTCAGATGGTGCTGCCGGATGAAGCGACGCACGGCGACAAGGCGAAAGGCAATGAACTAAGCAAATATTTGGCCAAAGCGTGGAAGGCGGAGCTGACGATGTTCAACGGCAGAACCGTCTACTACTACCCCAGGAAATAACGAAAACGGTTTGTAATAACGAAAAGGCTGCCCCGCCAAGATCCCCTTGACGGCAAGCAGCCTTTTTAATCTGGTCTTATTGTTCGTTCTCCGTACGCGCAATCTCCTCGTAAATCGCCGTTACGCGATCCCATTCCGCATCATCCTCGATGCCAACAAGGAATGCTTCGTCGTTCTCTTCTTCAATACGGAAAATAACGCCGTCTTGCTCCGGATCTTGACGATCCAGCAGCACAGCGTACACATTACTTTCCGATTCAAATGTATACACCATAACCATCTCGCGCTCTTCGCCTTCGTCGTTGGTTACGATGAACACATGCTCTTCATGTTCATGATCATGGTCATGCCCGCAGCCGCAATCCGCTCCATGCTGATGCTCGCTCATGAAATCTTACCCCATTTCGCAGTTTTAATCACACTCACACATGTTACCATGTCGCATGCGGGCGGTCAAACGGAGCTCGACAAGTCTGTTACTTCGAATGGATTCTCTTCTCCGAGACTATATGCCACTTGTCATCGCTTGCCGTTCTCATCTGGAATTGAATCGTATAATTGCCTGCCTGATCGAACTTGTATTCGCTTTCCTCCGTTACGAACCAGAAGTTGTCATTGAACGACTTGTCATCCTGGCTCTGCAACAGCTTTTCCTGACCGGACGGATCTTTGATCGTCACTTTAATGGCATTAATCTCCGTCTGCAAATTGTCGACCTGGGCGAAAACTTTTATATTGCCGGGAAATCCTTTGTTGACTGCGCCGAACGGCTTGTCGCCTTCTTTGTTAATATGGTAAACAAACATATGCACATTGGGTTTATGCAGCGAAGCTTCATTCCTCTCGCCGTCCCATTCGACAATCGCGTTCATTGCCGTCGCGAGCTGTCGCAGGGGCAGGTACGTCTTGCCATCCATCAGAACTCCGCCTTCGCCTTGCTTGATGCCGTTCACGAATACCGTTACCTTCTGGGAAGCGGCTTCGGCCGCGAGCATCGTTCCTCCCCAGAGAGTAAGAAGCACGAGCCAGATGGCAACCTTGCGTAATTTCATCCCCATGAATACCCCCCTTCCGCTACTTGTCAGATGTATGGTTATACTCCGACTTAAGCCGAAAGTTGCGATGATTCATTTATGGAATTAATGATTGGCTCCGCTTGCGCCAAGCTTGTCAAACACTGTAGCTTTTTGCGCTTGCCCGGGAAATTAGATTATTGTAAATTTCCCTTCGACCTTGGTAAAGCGCCGTGTAATTTGATAAAGTGAAGGAAGAGAAGCTGCGTATGCAGATATAAGCGACAGGGGGAACACTTATCATGCAAATTACAATGTTAGGGACAGGCAGCGCGTTCGCCAAAAAGTATTACAACAACAATGCGCTGATTGAGGCGGGCGGCTGCCGCTTGCTTGTCGATTGCGGCATTACTCTGCCCACCGCACTGCACAAGGCGGGAATCGAGTTCGGCGACTTGGACGGCGCACTAATCAGCCATATGCACGGCGATCATGTAGGCGGTCTGGAGGAATATGCCTTTCAGATGCTGTTCAAGCATGGCCGCAAGCCGCTCCTCTATATTGCCGACACGTTAGTCGAGCCGTTGTGGGAGCAGACGCTGAGAGGCGGGCTGACGCAAGGCGATCTCACTTCGCTTGAAGACTTCTTCGTGGTGAAGCCGCTTGTGCCGGGGCAAGATTATACGATTGCTCCAGACTTGAAGGTGAAGCTCATACAGACCAAGCACATTCCGAACAAAGACAGCTACTCCTTCCTATTCAACGACTGCTTCTTCTATTCCGCCGATATGAGGTTCAACAAGGAACTGATTATGCAGCTCGTCGAGGAAGGCGTAACAACCATCTATCACGATTGTCAGCTGGAGCCTCCGGGCGTGGTGCATGCTACGCTCGATGAGCTGCTGACGCTCCCCAAAGACATTCAGGACAAAGTGTGGCTCATGCATTACGGCGATGCGATGGAGAATTATCGCGGTCGTACCGGACCAATGCGCATAGTGGAGCAGGGAAAGTCTTATTCCGTTTAAGCCGCATGCCGTGATATGAGAAAGGGCCGCCCCTCAAGCTCCAATTACCGGAGTAAGGGACGGCCTTTTTGTCTGGCCATTATGCAATGCAATCGTCTGAAGGATTAAAAAAGCGGCAGCTGATCCAGATTGTTCGTTGGGTCGCCATCGGCGTCGCCACGTATATACGTTTCGCCGTCTCTTCCTTTAAAAGCGTTCACTCCCGAAATTTGTCCAGCTTGCACTTCCTGCAGCGCCGACTGATAATCCAGCACCCTGCCGGACGAAGTCTTGAATGCCGTCAAGTCGCCGTCGCCGTTTTTTTGCACTGCTACGAACTGTTCTCTCATGTCTTGCATGCCATTCGTCGTATCCACTATTGTGATCCTCCTCATGGATGATGTGATATCTTCGCATATAGCATGCCCCCTGCTTGCGACCCGTTATTCCTTTACTTTTCGCAGCCACACGTTCCGCTCGTCGTAATCCCGGGAATCGCTCTTCACAAATGCGTATATCGATGTGATCAATAGACCAAGCAGTCCGAATAGGCCGGTAAGCCAGATGGCCAGCTCGGCATAAAAGGTTCCCATAAGCAATGCCCTCCCCTTCGCTTTGTACCAACGTATGCGTAAAGGAATAAAAATAGTAGGTCTGAGCGGGCATATAATCGATGATAATGAACAAAAATAGAACGGTTCCCAAAATTCGCATCTCGATCAAGGAGGAATGAAAGATGAACCAATCATTGGACAGCAGCTACGATTGCGCCAACGCCTCAACGGATTTGCCGCAACTGATGGCCCGGCTGGAACTGCTGCAAGCAAGCGGCGGACAAGAACAGAGCGCAAAAGACGAAATCAATCATCTGAACAATCAGATCCGCTTCATTCAAAACAAGTGCGATATCCCAAAAGAAACATAAAATGCAGCATACACAAAAGCCGCGGACTCAGGCCAGTTACGCCCTTCTTCGCGGCTTTTTCTTCTTATGACGGCTGATGGAGGCAGCCTCCGGTGCCACATCTGCATTTTCATTCCTCGCTGCGATGACCGCCCAAAGTGCGACAAGGTCGCCAATGACAACCAAGATCGCTGCGATCAGCGCCAAATCTTCCGCGTTCAATCCTTCCTTGTTGTCAGTGTTGTTTTTGGACATAATCCGTGCAACCTGCCCATCCATAAGTTATGATAGTAGTCTATGCACAACCGCGGATATGGTATGGGCGAAGTGACCGCTATTTTCCGCTCATGCCCGATGCTTCTGCAGCAGGTCCTGCTTCAGCTGCCATACTTCCTCGCTCAAGTCTATGGGATATTTCTCCGGATTCAGCTTTCGCATATATTCCGGCCAGAACAACTCCAGCTGTTCGCGATGATTGGCTCGGATCTCATCCAGCGAAGGGAGCGTATACGCAAGCTCGCCATCCTGGAAGACAGGCTGCAGCAGCGGGTACGCTTTATAATTCTCCACAATCTTCCGCAGATAAGGATGTACGGGATCGAATAGCTTCAGGGGGGTTCCGTCAATAGCTCGCTCATTCTTCAACATCATGTAATCGGCTTCCGCTTTTCCTGTGCTTTTATTAATGATCCGGTACACTTCCTTGACCCCCGGGGTCGTCACCTTCTCCGGATTGGAAGAAATCTTGATGACGGGCTCATACGCTCCATTCTTCTCCCTTGCTGCCAGCTTGTACACACCGCCGAGAGCCGGATGATCCGCAGCCGTAATCAGCTGAGTTCCGACGCCCCAAATATCGATGGCCGCGCCTTGCGCCTTCAAATTGAAAATGATATTCTCGTCAAGATCGTTGGACGCCACGATCTTCACATCGTGCAGACCTGCTTCATCCAGCATCCTGCGCGCCTGCTTCGACAGATAGGCCAGATCGCCGCTATCGAGCCGAATGCCCTTCATCTCCTTGCCGCGATCGCGAAGCGCCAGCCCCGTCGCTATAGCATGCGGTATGCCCTTCCTTAATGTATCGTATGTGTCCACCAGCAAAGTGACGCCGTCCGGCAGACTGTCCGCATATCGATCGAACGCCTCCTGTTCGTCGTCGTGGAACTGTACCCAGGCGTGTGCATGCGTGCCTTTGACCGGAATATCGAATAACATGCCCGCTCTCAGATTCGATGTAGCGTCGAATCCGGCCACATATGCAGCCCGAGCTCCCCATATTGCCGCATCGCCCTCCTGCGCCCGTCTCGTTCCGAACTCCAGAAGCGAGTCATTCCCCGCTACACCTTTAATGCGTGCTGCTTTCGTCGCGATCAACGTCTGGTAATTCACGAAGTTCAGAACGGCCGTCTCGATCAGATGCGCTTGAAATACCGGTGCCTCTACTCGCATGATGGGCTCGCCCGGGAAGACCAGCGTCCCTTCCGGCACTGCGAACAAGTCGCCACTGAACTTGAAAGTTCTCAGCTCCTCCAGGAAGGCCTGCTCGTAAGCTTCCTCTTGTCCGGCCAGATAGGCAAGCTCTTCCTCGCCGAACGACAAGCCTTGTATATAACGGACGACCCTCTCCAGTCCTGCGAACACCGCGAATCCGTTGCCGAACGGCAGCTTGCGGAAGTAGACGTCGAATACGGCGCGATGACCGCCGGTCCCTTGCTTCCAATGTGCATACATCATATTAATCTGGTATTTATCGGTATGTAGCGTCAGATTGTCATAGGTCATTATGTCCACTCCTCGAAGTCTGTCTCCTTATTCTGGCTGCTGCAAGCTCCCATTGCGCCATAAGCGGGCTCCCAGTGTATGCCGGAAATGTCCAAGCGCCCAAACATGTCCCGCCTCGTTGAAGCTTGCCACCGCATCTTCATGAATATGAAGCGAGTACCCATTGTTATAGCCGTCTACTGCAGTATGCAATACGCATATATCGGTGCATACACCGACAAGATGCAGCTCCGTTATCCCTCTTGCCCTGAACCGGATGTCGAGATCCGTGCCGCAAAAAGCGCTGTACCTCGTTTTATCCATCCAATAAATCTCTTCCTCATGGTGCTTGTAAAGGGAATGCAAATCGCCGTACAAGCGCCTTCCCTCTGTCCCCTCGATGTTATGGGGCGGGAACAGCTTCGTCTCAGGGTGATAGGGATCTTCCTCCCGATGCAGATCGACAGCCATCACGACTTCGTCCCCACTTGCCAGGAATTGTTCCACAAGCCGAACGATCGGCTTCTCAATCGCAATCGCCGGATCTCCGCAAGGCAGCTTGCCCGTTACGAAATCATTGGTGTAATCGATGACGATAAGTGCTTTCATAGCTGTCAGCCTCCTTCTTTTCGTATGGATTTCAGCTGTAGATAGAAAGACGGGGAGCATAATCGGTGAACGCATATAGCTGCGCCGCACGCTGTGAGTAGCGATTGGAATGCTTTCGCTCCCCTCTTTCATCGTATACTTCTTCAATAATGCCCTTTCTGCTCTTCGTCGATGTAATTTTTCGAATAAAATTCTGCTCCTGAAAATCCGGCACGACGGTTTGAATGACCTGGTACAGCTCGCTAATGGCAAACTCCTGCGGCAGGAACTGCTTCGCAATTGTTGTGGTCAGCATATTCTCCCTTACTTTGCCCAGCGCATCCCGCAGAATGACGGAATGATCGAATGCAAGCTCCATGCTTAACGCCGCTTCAACCGGGAATAATCGTACATCCGCCGCATCATCTGCGGCTTTCCTGCCCAACAGCTGCTGCTCCTCTACCAGTGCGACAAAGGCGTGGGAGATCATCCACCCTCGGGGATCGCGGCCCGGCTTGCTGTACACATTGAAGTACTCCATATGCACATCCTGCACGCCTGTCTCCTCCAGCAGCTCGCGTCGCGCGCACGACTCCATGCTCTCATCCTCATGACAGAAGCCTCCCGGCAATGCCCAACAGCCTTCGAATGGCCAACTCTTCCTCTGGATTAGCAATACTTGAAGCTCGCGCGCTGGGAGAGCTTTCTTGCCCTGCTCCTTCGATTTGGAGACAATTGTGAATATCACGATATCGCTGGGAGCTCCGTCCGGCGTCCGATAGTTGCTTGCGTCGTACGTGCTCCGGGAAGATGCATCATTCACCCTATCACCCCTTTCAAATCTATCACGTCTATATTATCAATTTGATATTATCATTATGACATAATAAGAGAGATTGTCAACCCTTTCCCGGCCTAACGCTTCAACAAGCGCAGCCCGTTCAGTATAACCAATAAGGTGCTGCCTTCATGACCGATTACACCGAGAGGAAGCGATATGCCCGATGTGAAGTTGGTTATGATCAGAATCGCAATAACGACTGCTGAGAAAATCATATTCTGCCTAATAATGCGACGCGCCCGCTTGCTTAACCGGATCGCATATGCGATTTTGTCAATGCCGTCGTTCATGAGCACCAGATCGGCCGTCTCGAGTGCGGCATCGCTTCCCGCCCCTCCCATGGCAATCCCCACTGTTGCCGTAGCAAGCGCAGGTGTATCATTAACACCGTCGCCGACCATTGCAACATGCCCATAACGCTCCTTCAGTTGTTTGATCAGTTGCAGCTTATGTTCCGGCAGCAGCTCGGCGAACACCTTGTCAATCCCCGCTTCTCGGGCAATCGCATCTGCAGTCCGTTGCTGGTCGCCGGTCAGCATGGCCGCCTTTATGCCCAGCTCCCGTAGAGCGGCTATCGTCCCGGTTGCCTCTGCCCGGATCGTATCCTGCAGCGCAATGATCCCGATGACGGTAACTTCTCGAGCGATGACGATAACCGTCTTTCCTTCTTGTCCCAATCGGTGAATGGCTGACTCTTGCTTCTCTGTCAGGCTATTCCTGTCGAGCAGGGATGGCTTCCCGATCCGCCATAGACAGCCTTGCCATTGCGCCTCCACGCCCCACCCCGTTACCGCTTGCAGAGACTGGGCGCGGTCAGGCTCAATACCCCGTTCCTGAGCGCAGCGGACGATCGCTTTCGCCAAGGGATGCTCCGACAGACTCTCGATGGACGCGGCGGCGTGCAGAACCTCTTTCTCTTCGTAGCCGCCATAACCGATAAGATCTGTTACGGCCGGTCTTCCTTGCGTCAATGTTCCCGTCTTGTCGAAGGCGACCAGCTTGACGTCTGCCAGATGCTCCAGATGGGCTCCGCCCTTGAATAACACCCCTTGTCTCGCACTTCGCGCAATGGCGGACAACATCGCCGGCATGATAGATGCCACGAGGGCGCAAGGAGAGGCTACGACAAGAAACACCATACCTTTATAAAGCGAGTCCAGCCAAGTCCAATCCAGCAGCCAGGGAGGAACGACGATAATGGCCGCGGTGACGATTAGGATGGTTCTGGCATAAATCCGCTCGAACCGTTCCATGAACCGTTGAGATGCCGGCTTCTCGCTCTGAGCCTCTTGCACGAGCGATATAATCTTGGAGAACAGCGTTGACTCGCTTGACCTCGTTACGGTTACGAACAGAGCGCCTTGTCCGTTCATCGTACCTGCGAATACACTGTCTCCGACCTCTTTGTCCACCGGTATCGACTCGCCTGTAATGGTCGCCTCATTGACGGAGGAACTCCCTGTCGTGACGATGCCGTCTGCAGCTATACGCTCGCCGGGTTTGATAACGATAATGTCCCCCTCCACAAGCTGTTCGATCGGCACTGTTTGTTCCTGACCATCCGTATAGCGCACGGCAGATTCCGGCTTCAGTTCCATCAGACGGGATATATCCCGACGGCTGCGTTCCATCGTGTAGCTTTCCAATGCTCCACTCAATGAGAATATAAAGATCAATATGGCCCCTTCCATCCAGTAACCAATACTTGCCGCTCCTACAGCAGCTACCAGCATGAGCATATTAACGTCAAGATCCCGCTCCTGAACTAAGGTACGCAGACCTTCCCTGGCTTTGTAGAAGCCTCCAATTGCGAAGGCAAGCAGATACAGTACGATCGATAGCTCCTCCATGCTCGCTTCCATTCTCCAAGCAAGTACGATGAGTACTCCGCTCGCCAACGCCGCGACACCTTCCAAATTTCTCTTGATCAGCTTGCTGACATGCGATGCCGTCATGATGTCCCACTCCTCTTCATTGATAATGATTCACACTTTTAATGCCCCAAAAATGACACATGCTGCTTCCGTTTCCGGAAGCAGCACGTACTGCGAGACTAGTCTCGCCTTTATTCTTTTGTCCCGCCTCTTGCATTGAGGCAACTTTATAATAATCATTCTAAAACAGAAATAATTAAAAGTAAATGAGAAAAATCACACTTAGCCGTCTATAAGCGTCAACACATCCAAAGGACTGTCCAGCACATGCCGTTCATGAATACCCTCTCTGGTCTTGGCACCCCATAATGCCAGTCCGAAGGCTACCCCCGCGTCACGCGCACACTGGTAATCATAAATTGTATCCCCTATATAAATGGATGTTCGCGGATCGGCTCCCGACAGCTCCAGAAACTTCTGCAGAGGCTCCGGATGGGGCTTGTGAAGCAATGTATCGCTGGCGCATACGACAACGGACAGGTATTCCATCAATCCGAACGGAATGAAGTCGTCCCTTAGCTCCGACTTTGTCTTGGACGTCACGATCCCCGTCCGCACATCACGCCGGTACAGCTGGCCCAGCAGCTCCGGAACGCCTTCGAATATTCGCATGGTGTGTTTGAAGTCCTTCATATGTTCATTCCAGCGCTCGATAGCCGCTTCCACATTATGCGCGCCAAGTCTCGGCAGGACGCTCGCGCCCGGCACTCCTAACACGAAGGCAAGCTCGGCCTGTTCGTAAGATAGCCCGTATTCCAGCTTCAGCATCCGTTGCAACGATCCAAGCACCGCCTTTTCTGTATCGATCAGCGTCCCATCGACATCGAAAATAATCGTCTTGTACATCGTTTCACACCCTTTCAAGGTTTTCCATGATTGTACAACCGATGCGTACAGTGAGAAAGTCCGCATGCTACATTTTACTCTTGCAGTGTGCCCGTCATGATGCGGAAGAAGAAGAATTACGAGTACGCCCGGCACGCATGTGCACAACTCGCATGACCATCTAAATGAAGATGATGCCCACAATAATGCCGATTACGATCATTGCGATTCCGAATATGAGCAGCATTTTTCCCAAGTCCTGCTTGTCGGGGTCGTCGCTAAATGCGAATATCCCTCCTACGATTAATCCTACCAGCGGTATCAGAAAAGTCGCAATGAAGAGCAGAATCATGGAGCAGCCGCAGCCTGTATTGCTCTCCTGCGGATAATAGGCTTTGCCAGTCGTCGGCTTTACGTTCACATTGCCGCAATACTTGCATTTCAACGATTGTGCATCTATCGTTTCACCGCAATGCGAGCAGATTGAGTTTCGAGGCTTGTTTGTTCCGAACAATCTTCTTTTCTCTTCGTTGCTTATTCCCTCCAGCTTGGCATCCTTGAGCGAATAATTGCACACTGTACATTGAAACGCATTTTCCCTGTTAGCTTCGCCGCAGTTACTGCATACTTTTACTGCCATTCAGATCTCCTCCCCGATGAAAAAATCGATCGTTCTATTGGGTGTATGCTGCGAAATCTCACCCTAGTATACCAAAATATTACTGATATGGCTTCTCTACATTTTTTCGCCAAAGATCGATTAACGATTTTTATACAGCCTGCCGATATTGGAAGTAGGGAGGTGTTATTGTGGATATCGCTGCACTATCCGTCGCAATGAATCAGGCTGCCCTGTCGCAAGCTGCCAGCCTGAAGGTAATGAATATGGCGAAAGGCCAAGCGGAACAGCAAGGGCAGAATCTTGTACAGATGATGAACGCCAGTCTCAATCCCAATGTCGGAAAAAACCTCGACATTCGCGTTTAATCGCTCCTCTCCGACAAGCATAAAACCCGCCATTGGCGGGTTTTATTTATAGCTTTGGCGAGTGTGCCGGCTTTATTATGTTCTTGTATGCCGTTCATCTTGTTTTCAAATGGATTCCCACAATTGCTTTACATAGTTAAAGCCGAGCTGAGTGCCCTTGCGACACTCTTCCATCCCTTCAAACTCGATAGAGATGTAGCCATCATCACCGCTCTCCTTTACAATGTTCCGTGATTCTCAACGCTGCTTGTAATGCCGAACGATTTCGCATAATCTGCAATTCGCCGGCAAGCTTCTGCAAGTGTTGGCAGCTGCGCCAGGAAGCTCATGATTGACACATCATTTTGAGAATTGTCTACATCATGACGCATCTGTCTAATCCCAAGCGCCGCACATACGTCAACTTCTGTCTTCACTCTCGCAATTTCTTTCTCCCATTCATCCTCATTCAAGTTAGCGAAGTTCGCGGCAATAGTATAATTGGAGAGTTCGATGCCAACCTCAATAGCCGTACGGCATTCAGGCTATAAGTGCTAACTCCCAGCTTCATTGAATAAATCCCTCTCCTTAACTGCTTCCTTATTCATAAATAAATGTTGCCGTAGCGCTGCAGCTTTGATCGACCGTCACTCGAACCCAATGGGCGTTATATTCATCAGGAAAACGATGTGACTTCGTTACTCCAGCCGCAACCGTCCATGTACCGTAAAGGAGCCAATTGCCACTGGCATGAATATCCACTTCAATTGAAAATTCAACTTCTTGTTCCAGGTTGTGGGAGAACTCGACTGACTTATGCACGTAGCCCAACATCAAGTATGCATCAGAAGGCTCTCCTGCTTGAACAGATGTCTGTTTGAAAGGTCCGCCTACTCCCCGAGGAGTCCCAAAACGTCTGATATCGTCAACATTGCCGAGCCACAACCCGGCTTTGCCATCCTCCGATTTCAAATAGTGGCTGTCTTCTTCGGCATCCAATCGGCAGCCGCTCAGGACGAGCATGCCTCTCCACGATGCAAAATCATAAATTTGGAAGGCATGTGAGCTAATCGGCTGAATCTTCGCCAGGCCACCTGATTCGTCCCGGGGGAGCTCGTAGAACGTTCCATCAATATGCATCAGGCTTCTCTCGGTTACAACTTCTCTAATACAGCGATTCGCGCCTAATTCGCCAAATGAATCTAACCTGTTATCGCATTTCGGCAAGCGAAACCGCCGGCCCGTCTTATCCATCATAATGAAAGAAGCATCATCAACTGTATATTCGGCAACAGGAGCGAATTCATTGCGAAGCCTGCTTTCTTCGATCGCTTTATCGGCTTTTCTTAATACCATATCCTGACCGATTTCATAGTAGCCTTGCTCCTTGATCCGTCCTTCGTTGTCTAACAGGCTTGCGGCTAGCTGCAGGGTTAACTTATCATCTTCAGCAAGACGGATAATGCCGGCCGTTGTATACCCACTATCACCAATCCGTGACAAGCTTTGCACCATTTCCTGCTCTGGACCACTACTGCATGCCGAGGTGTAGTAGAAAAATGCAGTCGCAGCTTGCACATCCTGTTCGACTCGTATACGAACCCATTCTCCCTCTATCTCTTCCGGAATCACATAATACTTATAACCGTTATCACTAACCTTCACGTTGTCAAAGTATTCCCACTCGCCATTGCCCTCTCTATCCATTTCCAATTGGAAAGCAACCTCATGCTTCTCTGTGTGACTCAGATGGAGTACTCTTTTCTTATAACCTGCCAGCAGGAACGGCTCCGAAGAAGCGTTTGCCTTTACCGCCTCCTCCATCCATACGCCTCCCCAGCCAAATGGTTGATGACCATGCTTCAAATTCTCATATTTTTCAAACATTAAATTGGATTGTTGACGGCCCACAATGGCATTGTCAAATCTGGAAGCATCATTGCAAGCCATCACGATACGATCATTCCAAGCGGCGAAATCGACAATCATTTTATGATGCACCGAGAGCGGACGAATACCTGCTGTAGTCATTCTCGAAAATGTAGGCGGAAAAGAAAATGTCTGTCCGAACATATCCATTAACCACTTACCGGCACCAATCTCGCGAATTCGTGGCCATTCTGTAAAATGACCATGATCAGCTTCATGTGTATAGCTGGCTTTCGGCAAGCGGAAGCGCGTCCATTTACCTTCTTCACACAAATTAAGCAATACCGATTTATGATCCCATCCTAGCGCCCACAGGGGCGTTGTATCATCAGGCGATCCATATATATCTCCCGGACCCGTTACATCCGTATATTTATTACGGTCTACCGTTGTCCAATTGTCCCGATTTCCCATATCACCGTTGCCTGTCCATTCGACAAGTCCTCCGCCGTCCCCATTGTTCGTAATTACAAATCTGCCTTGACCGGTATAAGCTCCCTTCGCATGCTTGCCATCCAGCAAGTGAATCGTATCCTCTTGAATGGGCATTGGATCAGGCGCATGTGTTGTAACTTCCAGCGAATGCACATTGACCTCATAAATGCCGCCTTCCATCGTAAAAAAGTAAACTCTATTAACCGGATCTGTAAGATGGCGCGCCACTGCTGTCAATCTGCCCTGCATTTGCTCCGGCGGGACAGTTCTTACAGTACCTGCTGCATTAATGAAATAAAGGCCAATGATGAGCTGATCGGACTCACGGTGAATCATACGATTGGCATGCGTTCCGCCTACACTTTCTGTGTTTATTTCAACTTGCAGGTCCTGATTAAGCGAATACAGCTTGTCCCCGTCACTTCCTTTCCATGAAGAAGCGGGGTAAGTAAGGTACCACAGCTTCCCTGCCCATGGAACGACAGCGCCGATGCCGCTTTCCATTTGTTCCGGCCCGTTCGTTACGGCCAGATGCGGATAAATGCCGCTATAGGAATTCAAGGTACTTCTCTTCAACTGCGTCAATGTTAAGCCCTCCTATTGTTGCTCTATTTTCCAATACCTAAATCTTTAAGCTGCTGCTCTACGGAATCCATCAACGTTTGATAGCCAAATGTTGTCCCGAGTGTTTGCAGAAAATCATCATATTCACTAATAGATCGCTTGCCGTAAACGAATTTTGCCATTTCCTCTTCGATAAATCGCGTAGCGTCTGCCCGGTTGAAATGGTCAGGCGTAAGCGTAAAGGCATCATAGGTCTCTATTCGCGGCGTGGATGCTGCAAATTTGACAACATCTTCTTCATATCCAATGCTTGCAAGATGGGATAAATCGTTCCGGCCGAGGAATTGATAAATAAAAGTCAGTTCAGTCGAATGATCACCCGGCGTCCTCTTCTTGACACCTTCGTCATTTTGTTCCCAGTGCTTTCCTTCCTCGCCTAATGTGACGACTAACTCTCCTTCAGGAGTCGCTACATAATTCAACATCTCGATAATCTTATCCAACTTCTCCGGCTCCTCGGCCAATGAACTGGATAAGCTGAGCAATCCTGGAGTGCTGCCAATATCATTGCTGCCGTCATAGCTGCCTCCCGGACCTGCAGGCGGCGCAATTTGAATCCATTCCGCATGGGGGTCCAAAGCGGTCACCTTCGGTTTGTTAGCAACCGAGGTCAAGTACACGAAGGATACGAAGCTGATGCCGGCTTTTCCTTCATATAACTTATCTGCTGCTTCAGCTCCGCTGTAAGATAATATGTCGGGATCGACAACACCCATGTCCATCATATTTTTAATATAGTTAATAGCGTCAGCCATATGCGGGTCGTACAAGCTATTCGTCAGTTGACCTTCCTTCAAATAAGTTGTACCTGGCATCCCAACACCATGAGCTCCGAATATGGCGCTGAAAGTGAGCAGTCCTGTTCCCGTCACGCCATACGTGTCGTCTTGGTTATTCCCATCCGGATCTAGTTCTGTAAAAGCTTTGGCAACGGCAAGAAACTCATCCAGCGTTTTTGGCACTTCCAGATTCAAATGATCAAGCCAATCTTTACGAATCCATGTCGATGCGTACGTCCCAGACGGTCTTTTCGGAATCGCATATAGTTTTCCATTGACCTGTCCTTTCCGCAGATCCTCTTCACTCAGAACTCCCATTACAGGCTTCAGCTTGTCTAAATAAGGAGTCAGATCCAGAAGCAAGCCTTGATTGACATATTCACTCATGCTCAAACGGTCTACTGTAAATATATCGGGGTAATTGCCCGCTGCTAGCCTCACATTAAACTGGTTCTTGAATTCCGCAGGATCGTTAAACAGTGTCCTTTTGATAGATAAACCTAATTCTTCTCTAAACTTATTCCTTACGTAATCCTTGTCCTCATCAGGTGGAGTTGATCCAGTCACGACCGTCATGTACTCAATATCCACAAGCTTACTGGACGGCGAATCCCCCTTATCGCTTGAGTTAGCATCTTCATGGCCTCCATTGTTGTTCTTCGTTCCCCCGTTTGTACATGCCGACAGCAATGCCAAACAAATGACAACCACCAACCAACCTTTCGCCTTTTGCATACGTTTTCACCCTTTCCTACAACAATTTTAAAATCTACTGACACTATATCATCAGATTTCCTAAACCATCATTCACATAATTAAGCAATTGAATAGCACGAAATTATGAATTTTTGCGCTATCCCTGTCCCTCCCATCAAATAAAAAAACAGCAAATAACCTGTCATCTGCGACTGATTTCCTTTCGGAATTGTACCGCTGCCTGTAACAGGTTAACGTTATTAATCACCTTCATTTTGTGTGCAAAGTTCTATATTCGGCTGGTGTCATGTCCTCGAGACGTTTAAAGATCCGGATAAAATAATTATCGTTGACAAAACCTACTCGCTCGCCCACCATGCTGACCGTCATGCCCGGATTCAATAATTGACGCTTAGCCTTCTCAACACGAACAATATGCAAATAGGCAATTAACGTCTCGCCGGTTTTTTTCTTGAATAATCCGCTAATATAGTTTTTGTCCATCATTACGAATTTGGCCATAGATTCCAAAGTAATCGGTTCGTTATAGTTATTGTGAATATATTCAATAATTTTATTAATTTCTTCATGATCGGTTTTAGGGGTCTCTCGGTTCAAGGAAGATAAGTATTGTTCCAGCTTCGTAATAATATCCCACTTCACAACGCGATTCCCTTCTTGAATGAGTTGCGCGTCGTCCATGCATTGAATGCCTTTAAATCCGGCGCCTCGCAACGCGATAAGCTCTTGCAGCATACGCCCCCATACTTGCGATACACCAGTCTTGTCAACGACAGGGCAATATACGGCAGTGTGAAGAAATCTCTCGTTCCATCCTGAAGGTTGGGATCGAACAATGATTTCATTCCGACTCCAACAGAAGAATGTCGTATGGCTCAGTACAGTAAAGGAATGAATGACGATGCTTCTTTCCCGTTCCATCAGATTGAGCTCCAATAGATCATCAGCTGTGAAAGCGCTGGCGCCGTGCAGCAAAGCAACGATCATTACATGCGGCAATGCTTGTGACAGTGCATGATTCACCGTGTCCCGCACATGATCATTCATCTCTCTAAGGCCCGTCAGCTGTTCCCACAAGAGCTGATAAACCGGTTGATATTCATATAGCAATTGTTTCGTATGCTGCTGCGCTTTCTCCGTCAGCTCTTTATCGATATCTGCCAATGTTTCCTGGAGTGATTCTACACTCATAGACAACTTCAAAATATAATTGGACGCACCATGCTTCAATGCCATCCTGGCGTATTCGAATTCATTCATACACGTCAGCATGACAAAGCTGCTGTCGCTTCCGGCCTCCCTCGCATGCTGCAGCAGTTCAATGCCATTCATGAGCGGCATAACAATATCGCATAATACTAAATGGGGACGAAGCTCCTTAATGAGTTCCAAAGCCTGTACACCGTTGCTTGCTTCGGCAATAATCCGAAAGCCCATGGCTGACCAGTCCACATGCTTCTTAAGAAACGTGCGAACGTTAATTTCATCCTCAACGATCAGTATCGTCCACAAGAGAACCCTCCCCTTTCTGATAAGGCACGGACTTGAGCAACGGAAAGCTTAAACGTATACAAGTCCCTTCGTCAACTGGAAGCCTCTCAAATCTAGCTTCTTCCTTGTACAGAAATTGCAGCCTTGTCCGAATATTAGCCAATCCGATGCCTTGACGTCCGTGATGCAAGGCAGATGGAACCGTATCATCATAGCCGGCTCCATTGTCTTCCACTTCCATGTACAGCTGCCTTTCCTTTGTGAAAATATGTATGCCAATCTTACCTCCGCTTTCCATCTGTGCAAATCCGTGTTGAATTGAATTTTCTACTAACGGCTGCAAGCTAAGCTTGGGAACGAGAGCGTAGTCCGTCCCTTCTTCTACTTCATAGTGCACATCAAACAAATCTCCATAACGATATTTCTGAATGGAGACGAATGCTTGCACCAGCTCCATCTCATCCTTCAAATAAATAAGTTCCACCTCGGAGTTTAAACTCGTCTCTAACAGTTTCCCAAGAGAAACACATAAGTCATAAATGGGCTTTGCTTTCATGTCAAGCGCCAGCCATTTGACCGTATTCAACGTATTGAATAAAAAATGAGGGTTGATCTGATGAAGCAGCATTTGAAAATGGGCGGTCTCCTTCTGCCTCTCTTCGAGCTTTAAGCGATGCACCAATTCATTCATATCATCGACCATTTTGTTAAAAGCTTGGTTCAAAGCGAGAATCTCGCCTTTATACTTCTTTTCCGGAAGTTTTATTTTCAAATTATTTCTCACCATATCCGTCATCTTCTTCTGTAAAACTCGCAATGGGCGAGTAATGGAATGCGTAATGAAGAAGGAAATGAATACAAAAATAATTGTCGTGATCAGCAAAGTAACGACAACCTGCGTCCGCATATTTTGCAGGTCTCCAAAAAAGCGGTCAACGGGAAACTGACTGACAATATGCCAATCCATTGACGTAATCGGCCAAATGTTAATAATAGACGCCTTATCCACATGATAGTCTTGGTTAGAGCCGGAATATAAATATTGAGCCAAATGGTCTGGCAACTTGCTTCCTGCTCTCGTCGATGCAATAAGCTCGTCTTTACGGCCGACGATAAAATAATTTTGTCCCGTAGACAGCTCTTTCGCATTGGAGCGGAACCACTCCTGGAGATCAATACTGATTTTCACCATTGCATAGGGTTCACCATTCACATCCTTGGATAATGAGTAAAGAGAGAACAGCACTGAGCCGGTCTCCGCCATCCCATTTCCATGAATTTTCCACTGATAGGAGCTTCCTGACTGCAGCAGCTCCGTAAATCCCGCTTCATTCACCAGATTGTCATAGGAGAATTTATTTACCGTATGATGAGAGGCATAAACACTTCTGTATAAATCAAGAATCGTGTAAGTAACAAAGCTGCTATCCGTAACAAAGCTCTGCATCATCTGAAAGCGTTCCATTATAGCACTGCTGCGTTCTGCTTCGTCATAGCTTTTAGGGTCGCGCAATATCATGCCGGTAGTTTTATTCTTTTCCAGCATAAGAAGCGCTTTCATAGCGGAGGTTTTTAATTCGTTGAAATCTCTCGCCATTTGCTCAAGCGAGGTTTGATTCAATTTACTAATATTTTGTTCCATCAATTTCTGCACTTTCCAAAAATGATAAGCCTGGATCATCATATATGGAATTAAAATCAATAAAACAAATGCGATAAACATCCGGTTTTTCAGCTTCATCGTATCACATCCGTATCATTGATCATCAGATTAATGTTCTTCTAGCCTTTAATAGAGCCAATCAGCATACCTTGGGTAAAATATTTTTGAATAAATGGATAGACGATAATAACGGGTAAACTTGAAACAATTACTGCAGCCATTCTTGTCGAGTCCGTAGGAACATTCGCTTCTGGGTTGAATTCTGTCAGATCAGATACCGTTAAAATTCTGCGAAGCAGCACCTGAATCGGCTGAAGCTCCTGATCGGTTACATACATGATCGCTTGAAAAAATGTGTTCCAGTAGCCAACGATATAAAACAGTCCAACAGTGGCCATTACCGGCATGGAGAGCGGCAACACAATTTGCAGCAAAATACGAACTTCCTTGGCCCCGTCGATTCGGCCAGAGTCGAACAGCTCTTCAGGCAAGCTTTCAAAAAAGCTCTTCATAATAAGAACATAGAATGCTCCGATTGCACTTGGCACAACCATTGCCCATACCGAATTTAGCAAGCCCGTATCCTTCACAATTAGATAAGTTGGAATAACACCGCCATTGAACAACATGGTGAAAACGATCACCAGCAAGAAGAAGCTTCGATATGGCAATGTTTTTCGGCTTAAAGGGTAAGCAGTGAGTGTCGTCAACAGCAAGCTAGTTGACGTTCCGGCAATCGTTATCCATATCGTCACCTTGAAAGCGTTAAACAACTCCGATTCACTTAACAATTGACGATAAGCATCAAAGCTAATGGATCTCGGAATAACGATATATCCGCCATGCTTGATCATTTCCGTTATCGGTGTCAAAGATACAGAAACGACATACAGCAGCGGAAATATAGCCGAA
The DNA here is from genome assembly GCF_025567625.1 of Paenibacillus sp. J5C2022. Classification (GTDB taxonomy): domain Bacteria; phylum Bacillota; class Bacilli; order Paenibacillales; family Paenibacillaceae; genus Pristimantibacillus. Next base: position 178,189 of record NZ_JAOQJC010000009.1, read on the forward strand.
AGCCCGACCAACAATAGAATAACATATACGAAAGCATCCATCACTTTATCATCCAGCCTTTTTACCATATCCCCTCTCCCCATTTCTTTGCCATTTTATTGGCGGCTAGTACGAGTACCAACCCGATGGCAGATTTAAACAATCCTACAGCTGATGCTACACTGAAATTCATCTGTTCCAACCCTGTTCTGAATACCCATGTATCGATAATATCTGCAACAGGATACACAAGCACATTGTAAAAAATATAGATCTGATCAAATCCTGCATCCATCACTTGACCGAGCTTTATAATAAATAACATCACTATGACGCTGCGGATACCAGGAAGTGTAATATGCCAAATCATTCGCAACCGGCTAGCACCATCCACTCTTGCCGATTCGTAAAGGGTCGGATCAACGCCTGCAATGGCCGCTAAATAAATGATTGCGCCCCAGCCTAGATTTTGCCAAACATCAGTGCCGACCAATATGGAACGAAACCATTCCGTTGATTGCAAGAATGGAATGGCATCCAATCCCATGCTCTCTAACCAACGATTAACCAATCCCGTCGACTGGGACAAAAATGCGAGCGCAATGCCATATATAATGACCCATGACAAAAAATGCGGCATATAGCTGAGTGTCTGAACTAACCGGCTAAACCATCGCACCTTGCATTCATTGATCAAAATTGCTAATAGTATGGGCGGAGCCGTACCGAATAGGAGCTTGTACATACTAATCAACAACGTATTGTTCAGCAGCTGAGAAAAATACGGCGATTCGTAAAAATACTGAAAATGCTTATACCATGGATTCGCCCAAGGGCTTCCTACAATTCCATTTAGAAATTGATAGTCCTTGAAGGCAATAACAGCTCCATACATCGGCATATATCGGTATACGAAAAACCAAGCCAAACCAGGAAGTAACATCAGAAGCAACACTCGATGCTGCCATAGTCTGCCCAATGCTAATTTCTTCATCAGTGGATTCCTCCTCTTCTTACAATTACTATAAAGCCTATTTCCAATTTGTATCATTCACATAATTATGCGATTATATAGAACAGAATTAAGTTGTTAGATGCGCCAATTCTCAACCGTTGCAACAAATCATATAAAAATTATGATCAAGCTATTGACGGCTCTAATGAAATATGATAAATTATATTTTGTCACTGATTGATTGGATCTGTTAGCTCAGCTGGGAGAGCACCATCTTGACAGGGTGGGGGTCAGTGGTTCGAGCCCACTACAGATCATACTTAAGAATCGCCGCAAGCCCTTGATATCACTGGGTTTGCGGCGTTTCATTTTATATTATCCATCGCATATTCACTGCGAATTTTGGAGTTGGTGCGTTTTTGGTGCGTTTCGCCCTCACGCCTCATTATCATGCAACCAAAAGTGTCACCGGTTTCTTACGCATATGTACTCCAACTCCTCGCTTGCCTTTAATGCAACCCATCGCCTTGATCGGGCCAGTAGTCTCAAGCTCTTTTATTTGCATCGCCATATATTGTTTCGAGTATTTCAAGTCACTTTCGATCCAATAGTAAAATACGCCAACTATAGCTGAAGAAACATAATGCACGACGATCTCCTTAGCATCACTTTCCCGACTTGAATCGTGCTTTAATTGATCGATTGTTTCATACAGAAATCGACGAATCACTTTCAGCAAACGATAATGAACTACGCTTAACCTGCTTTTCTTGATACTTACCATGAGGAAAGGTGGAGCACAATCAAGTATTGTTTGATCCCAAGCTCCCTAAACCAGCTTTGCAAGCAGGTGATCGTGTTCCTGATGTGCCGCTGCTTTTATGAAGCAAGACTATACCAAATGCTGCAACCCTCTCACTTTCTGTGCTTTGTGTGTGCAGAATCATCCAGCAAAAAAGAATCTGTCGGTTATGTTCATCAATTACAAAAACAAATTGCTATATTGCCTTTTGCTTTCGGTAGTCGCCTGGCGTTACGTTCATCACTTTCTTAAACAAACGAATGAACGAGAGGGAATGTGTATAGCCCACCTTCGTTGCAATATCTTGAATAGAAGCATTTGTTTTCTCCAATAACTGCCTCGCATGACGAATGCGGAGAAGCGCCAAATAATCGACAAACTTTTCCCCCATCTCGTCCTTAAACAACTGACTAATGTACTTAGTTTTTAATTGAAAATGGTCGCTGATCATTTGTAATGATAAATTCGGATCCGCATATTGCTCTTCAATATACGATTTAATGTCCAGAATCAACGTGTGACCGCTCCGCTTCTCACGCATTCGGCTAATATGATCAAATGTTTCTTTAAGAAGATCATGATACTGCACTTTGATTTCATCCAACGTTTCAAACTTCTCTACTATTCCCGAAAGTTTAGGATATATTTCCAAATCCCAGAGTCTGCGGTATTCATACGCCAATTCCTCCAAGGATTGATTTAGATGATAGTTTAAGTAATTAACCGCAATGATGATCTCTTCCTTTGAACTTAGATTATTACGTAAATTCAAAAACATTTTCTCGAAAATCAGTTCCCATTCCTCATTATTTTGTTTGAAACAGGAGGTAAGCTTACGGATAATATCCAAATTGCGATAAATCATATCCGAAGACTTGGCATTCATCTCCGAATATAAAAACGTTCCCGCTCCACCTAGCACAGTCTTGTATTTCAATGCATTAATTGCATCCTCAAAGGAAAGCGGAATTTCGGTAACCTCTTCCACACCGGAACCGATGCCTGAAGTAACCGAAAAATGAAGATGGTTCTCCACCCATACGCGGAGATCTTTTCCCATGTTCTTGAGTGTTTGCAAGCTCGCTTCTTCATCGCTTGCCGTTCCATACAGGACGCCGAGCCTTTCATTGGCGATCCACTCCGACCAAACAGGGATGGCGTGCTTTCCGGCAATTTCGTTCACGACGCTTTTCACAACAAACTTAAGCAAACTCTGATCCCGCTGATGATAAGCGCTTGTGAACTCCTGATATTTGTCGATTTCAATCACTGCCACAATCAAACAATTCAACTCATGGGTACACCCCAAACCGTTAAGTTCCCCAATCCACTCCTCCGGTGAAATCGCCCTGGTGCCCTTTACTGTTTCCTGAAAAAAATATTGACGCCGGTACAACAAATCCTCTTGATGCTGCTGTTCATATTTGTTGGATTGTTCAACCAACTGATTCAGCGCAGTCTCAATGAACCGAAACTCATCATTTCCACCATTTGCGATGAGCAACTGGCTTTTCTGCTTGGCAAAATGCCGGATTTGCTCGACAATCCCTTCAACAGGGCGATAGTTCCTTTTTGTGACCACGATAAACCATACTAACCCCATGATCAGGGTACCAGCAGTTATTCCCAGCCAGATCCAATGAATACGGGAAAACACATGAAATAAGCCGCCATCGCGAAGCCCGCTGTAAATACTCCAACCGGTATAATTCGAAACGGCGGAATTGATTTCAGACCCGTTTTGAGGAGCATTGGCGTTCAGAATGTCGGTTCCATTCTGATCCTCCAGTCGAATATAGCTGAAATCGGAGCTGGAAATGTCTAATATGTACTTGGCGATCGCCTGAACACCTACGTTGACGACAATAAAGCCTCTTTCTCCGCTCAGGAGCGGCACATTACGCACCAAAGTGATGACGTTTGTCGGAGGCTCGTCTGCAAACTCCCTGTACGGGCGAACTGGAAACCATTTCGGCGGCGCTCCTTCCAGCAATATTTTTCTTGCAAACTCTTCGTCGCCGAACTGGCTTAGCGGCATGATTGCGTTTTTGCTCAGCACCATTTCATCTGCCGTGCGATACATATAGATTGAATCGACAAGCGGCAGGGATCCGATCGTTTCACGCAGTTTTTTGGATGGCACGACAAGGCTTTCGAACACTTCTTCCGATGATTTGAAGTAATAACCCTTCAGTTCATTGTTATAACTCGTTTCCTTCATAATTTGTTGGCTATTGAACTCCAGCGTTCGGTCCAATTGGACGAGAACTTGTTCCATGAACACCTCATTCGCCCGTTGAGCTTGTTCACGAGACACATTATTCACAATAGCAAAAAAGATAATCGACAAGCTAAATATGACGAGGATAAATATCGGCAGATAAGAAAGTAAGAGCCGAATAAACCATTTGCCCGGCATATGGTGCCCCCCCCAATAGGTTTGAATAGCATTTAGACTTATGAACAATCAGCGGAGATATACGTTCAGAATCGTTGAAAAAACCGTCCTGGTCAATATACAACTTTCCGTCAATATACGTTATTGTATCACTGCCTGCTATTAACCCTGCAACCACAAGTTTCTTTCATCCTAAATATAAACGACGCCTTCCGCAGAGGGCGCCGTTTCATTCCTTACTTATTTTTCCTCGTAGATATCCATGACTGTAACGATCTTGTCTTTATTATTGTTGTAATACGTATTGTACCACTCTTCGATTTTACCGCCGCCTGCCTTAGTCCACATGTCCTTCGCCCTTTGAGTTGCCTCTTGCACGCTATAGTCCTTGGTGACGATCGCCTTCGAATACTCGTCTCCCAATTTGGAAACGCTCTGATTGATCATATTCAAGTCGTTCGGCAGAGCCGGTGTGTTCAGGAAATAGCCGGGTATCGGTGTTTGCGGATTCAAATAGATTTTACGGGCTGTCTCCAAAATGGCTTTATATTCCTGGCCGACGGAAGTGCTTGTGTCGAGTTGCATAACTCGTGGGTCGCATTTGAGGGTGGCATCAGTCGGATTGCTCACCATGGAATAATCGACGTTCCAGGAAAGTTCCTTTTGATTTTTCTCAAGGTCGATGGCAACCGGACAACCATTGGCATCCAATTTGTAGTGTTCTCCCTCGGCTCCCCATTTGAGCGCTTTCACCGTCTCTTCTTTATTCAGAAAATCGACATATTTGATGACGGATACCGGATCCTTCGCATTCGCGTTAATAACGCCCGGTGTCGCTCCTGGCCCGGACAGCGCTGGAGCGAACTGGCCGAACGGACTTTTCGGCAGCATGATCGGAACGAGCTCGCCTTCAGGCACGTTTTTCTTGAAAGCCTCGAACGTCGTCTTTACATCCGCCCACTGCATTGTATAGAAGCCCAGTTTGCCGTTTACGAAATCACGCTTTGCCTTTTCCCCATTCGCATCGGCGGCAAAATCCTTGTCGATTAGGCCATCCTGATACAACCGCTTCTTAAATTCGGCGATTGCCTCCGTTTGCTTCCAAGGATATACCATTTTCCCGTCTTCCAAGGCTAAGCCAGCGCCAGGCACCCCAAAAATCCAGCTGAATATGTTTTGGTTAAACCCGCCCCCAAGCGACATGCCGAACGTATCTTTCTTGTCGTTTCCATCTGGATCGTTCTCCGTAAATGCTTTGGCGACAGCATACAATTCTTCGGTGGTTTTGGGAACTTCCAGATTAAGCCTCTTGAGCCAATCCATCCGCACCAAGAAAACCCAGTTAATGTCCGTTGGAACGAAAGCTCCGATCTCGTAAAGTTTTCCGTCGTCCTGGGTGCCCAGTTTGCGGAGAACTGGATATTTCTTCAACAGCGCTTTATATTCCACGCTGTGTTCTTCGATGAGATCATCCAAGGGCATTAGCTGCTTGGACGTGTACCAGGCATTTTTATTCAAAGCATCGTAATCCTGAATAAAATCCGGCGCAGTGCCCGAAGCGAGCAGGACGTTCAGTTTTTCTCCCGGATTGTTGCGCAAGATCGGCACGAAAGTTGCATCGACCGGCCCATTTTCGTTGATCCACTCGGTCCAACGGTTTTTCTCATAGGTGCCTTCATCTGCGGGAACACGGCCTCTGTCATAGACCATGACGGAAATATTCCCTCTTTTTTGCGCTTCATCCGTAGCCGGCTGATCAGAGGGTTCGTTTCCTCTCTCCCTGCCGCAGCCTGCGAGCGCGGATCCTACAGCCAACATTAAGATAAGCACCAATATGATCGTTTTATTTCTTTTTTGCACAGATAATCCTCCCTTTTTTTAGTAGAAGCCTATACGTTTAACTATGAAAAACGGCAACAACCTTATCTCTTGAGCATCACCCCCTACTAAAATCTCGTTATGACTAGCTCTAATTCAATAGGAGTTCAGGAGGAGATGCAATACACAAATTTTCGGTTCGGTATACGATAATCCAGTTCTGGCGTTATATTGGAAAAATTGTATATAACCGATTATCGCTTATCGGACATATACTCGTTTGTTTCTGCGCCTACGTTATGTCCACCTCGACATCGTTGATCAGAGCAATTGTTTTTGTCCCGTCCGCAAATTGATTGCTCACAATATTTACGTTCTTACATGCATAAAGCTGAATCGGGTATTGCATGACGTTATGCAGCGGATAGGAATCACTTCTCGTTATTACATTGTTGGCGAAGGAGATTCCGTCGATAGAATGACCATACACAATGCCGACATCGAACGTAGCGAAAACATTGTTTTCAATCAAAATGTTGCGGTGATAACAGTCCGCAAATGACTCCTGACGCTCAATCTCAGGATCGATGTCAATGATGGCTCTTCCCCAGTCCGGACAGCAATAATTGCAATCCAAAAATTCGTTATGGCGAATTGCAACTTCCTTCACCGCCCCCGACTCGAACCAGTAATTGGCGTCTCCGGAAATTTTAACACCGGCCCCCGGGGCGCTGATCCTATTACCCTCAAGCAGCACGTGCCCTGATGTGCTAATCAAGAAACCGCGAGCGCGGTTTGACCTCACAGTGCAGCCCACGACCATCAAATCGGGATTCCATGTCGTATTTCCAATCATGTCATCGACATTCGCGTCGCTTGGCAGCGGCTGCTCGAATGTCAGCAGCAGATAGTCCTTATTCAGCGCTTTCACATCTTTAATCGTAGAAACAGCATACGTAAGCAGCGAATCACGGCGAACGAATTCGATCGTATCTCCCGGCTCGGCAATCGGAATGCCTTTGGCCATATGATGAACCAGCTCGATCAATAACTTGTTGTCGCCAAGACGCTCTGCAATCCGGGCATAAATGCCGTGTACGTTGCACGGATCGTCCAATTGATTCTCGAACAAACAATGGTTGATCACGATCTGCCCCCTGCAGTTGACAAAATGAGTGGCATCGGCGGCGGCGGTTACGAGTCGGTCTGTTCCGGGTCTAAGCATCACGTTGAATTCATACAAGTGAATATGCGTACACTTCTGAGCAATGAGCCCCATCCCCGGGGCATGATGGACATGGATCGATTCCAAACTGATCTGTTCCCCGCCATCGATAAAAAAAGCCGGGTCCTCTCTTCTGCCGAACCGCATGACGACAACGTTTCCTGCCTGCGGCAGCTTGATGTTGTCACCTCGAAACGTGATCACGCCTGCGGCTGCTTCCTCAACCCGCATCTTGCGGTAAGCGCCCCAGCTCAGCCTGTCTCCGCTTTGATAGGCAGGCGCCTTTGTCTGTATGTCGAATTCATTCAGTCCCCATACCTTCTCCAGTTTCCCACCATACTCGAACCACACGGCGTTGCTCTCAACTTTATAGTAGACACCTTCGGGCAGCCGAATGTCGAACGACTCGGCATCGATGCGGCAGACCATTCCTTGGGCAAACATCGGTTTCTCCCAATCGATCACGAGATTGCGAATCGTTGCATGGCTGCAGTCTTCCATTACAAACGGAATCATCGGACCATGAAAAATAAATTCCGAGCCTTGTCCATCAATCGTAAACGCGTTTCTACCAGTCAAGAGAAAGGCTATACGGCGCAATCCGTCCTGATCGTGATTAGAAATAAACAACTGCTTCTCTATTGCTCTATCGGGCCAAAAATGATAGACACCCTGCGTAAACACGAGCTTAGCGCCATCGATTTCTTTACATGACTCTAGTGCCGATCGTACGGCCAGTGTATTGTCAAATCCTTGTTCCGGCTTCGCCCCAAACTGCTCCGCGCGAACAATCATATAGTTTCCCCCTCGTTAAGCTCTCGCTTCCCATAATATTGGGGTATTCACTAATGGAGCTGCGGAGCATCGTATCGTAAAATGCGTAGCTGTCATGTCCGAAATCCAAACATGCCCCATATTGCCAAGAGGAGTCGGGGAGACGTATTCCGGCAAATCGCTAAGACCGTGTTCAACGATGACGGAATCCGTCAATCCGCTTATCGTAGCAGTTCCGTGGTTGATTTGGCCGATATAGCCGAACGGAGACCATACGCCCGGGGTGCCGCCTGAGACACAGACATGGCCGATGGGCTTCCCTTTTCCAATGTCTTTACTCCAAATAATGGACATCGGTGTATAAGTTCCTGCCGTTGGAACTGCAGTACCGTAACGTTGGAGGGCTCCAGACAGCGTAAAGTCGCTGCTTATTTTTTCTGCTCCGCTTTCCGTCACAACCGTCTCGTATGTAATCTTCTCCACGGCGTTCGGGCAATCGTAACTGTTGTTCATAATATACACGTTGCCTTTCGGATTGCTTCTAAATCGGATCGCACCTAAGCCTGAGCCTGTTTTGATCAAATTGCTGCTTATAATGCCTGATCCGTTGCTGATCCCGATTTGGCCATTCGTATCTTCGAACGTGTTCCCTGTAAATACGAAAGATTCGATTAGCTTAATAGAATTGGACGCTGCATCTGAAGCTGTAAATCCGCCTTGGATAAAGCGATTGCCGGACACCGTACAATTGCTGGCCTGCAGGAGAACCTTGCAATCGCTTACCATATTGCCGGAGACGGCGGCATTTGAAGCCACTATGCCCGGGTAATGTGAAACTGCATGCATGACCCCTCTGACATGATTTCCTGTGATGGACACCTTCTCCACAACAGCCTGGTTAGTGAGGAATTGTATGCCCTCCCCGTCCGATACGTTCTCGACCGTGTTCCCCGTTATCGAGCTTTCCCCTCCCGGATTATGAGTGGGATTGTTGCCGACGGAATTGTCCATCCGGATCCCGGCGGTTCTGACATTCTTAATCACATTCCCGGAAACAGTAAAATTCGTAATGCTTGCGAGCGCGATACCGTAACGCAGGTTTTTAAGTGTATTGCCGCTAATGACCATATTATGGAGGTTGCTTTCAGCAGTTCCTAACACTTCATCATTGGAATTGATCCCGCCGCCGATTGAATTGGAGAGACCGAACGTACTCACGCCGTCGTACAGGAAGTTGCCGATGACTTCACCATTATACATGCCCTCCGGGCTGCCGGCGTGTTTAAGCAAAATACCGTCGCCGTTATGGTGATGGATCCGGTTGTTGGCTACGCGCCAATTCCAGCTCCCTCCAATCCTTATTCCTTCTTCGCCCAAATAATAAACGTCATTGCCTTCTACCGTGAAATTGTTGCAGTGAGTGATATTCATAGCATCCGTACGATAAGTGACATCCAAAGATGACAGTTTGAACTTGCTCGAATCCTGGACATATATCCCATGCGCTTGTTTGGAAAACATATTCGTCGTTTTCGAGCTGGATATTTTCAGGTTTTCCACGAAGAATTCGGTGCAGTTAAGGAAAGTAAGTATCGTAATGGTATCGGACGTATTGTCTAGAAAAAGTTCCGCTTTCGTACCCAGTAAGCTCACTTTTTGTCCTGTTAGTGTAAACCCGTCTGTGATCCGGTACTTCCCATTGGGGAAATAGACGACGCCTCCACCCGGAAAAGAGGATGAAACGTATGCTATCGTTCCACGGATCGCTTCCGTATCGTCGGTTGTTCCGTCTCCCTTTGCGCCGAACCACCGGACATCGATCGTATCGTCCGCCATCAACCGTTTGAACCGGGCACCGGACGCCGATACGACAATCGTTCCCGTATTGTCGACGGACGTGGTGTCGGCAAGATCGACACGAAAATGACCCTCTTTTCCTTCATCCCGTACAAAATAGAGAAACTCTGGGTCGGGACTGGGATTGGCCCGGATTTCGGCAATCGTAGTCGACATGACCAGATCCGCCGCTTTTAGGATCGGCACCTTCCCCTTGCCTTTAAGCTCTCCATATACGGATTCGGTTACCGATGCTTCCTCTTTCCCGAAGACAGTTGACACTGGGAGCATACTGCCCGCTGCTATCGCTGCGCCGGCCATGCCTATGGCAGTCAACAGTTTTCTACGGCTTACTTTGACGTCAGTCTCCCCCGGCTGATCCTGGTCCAAACTTTTTTCGGTGTACTGCTCCATCTTTTCATTTGGCATATTGATTCCTCCTTCATAATTGGGATAAACAAGGAAATTCCGCCTCACCACTTTGCATCATCCATTCTGCGTGATCGTCTTCATCCCCCCTTTCGGCAAATTCACTGCGGCCAAACCTCTACCCTTTGATCGACCCGATCATGACGCCTTTGACGAAATATTTTTGTAAAAACGGGTAGACGACTAACATCGGAACCACCATAGCTATGACGCCTGCCGATTGTATCGACTGTGGAGTGATGGACTCCATCATGGCATCGCTCAAACGTCCTTCCGTAACCTGTTGGGCCAACTGGTTGTTCATGATCATCTGCTGCACCATCACCGTCAAATTATGCTTTTCGGAGGAGTTGATATAAATCATGACGCTAAAAAACGAATTCCAATGGCCGACGGCGGAGAACAAGATGAGCGTGGCTATCACAGGCATCGACAGAGGTAGCATGATTTGCATAATCAGGCGGGTTTCACTGCATCCGTCGATCCGCGCTGCGTCCTCCACCTCGCTCGGAATATTCTCGAAGAAGGTTTTCAGGACTAGCAAATTGTACACCCCGACAAGGCCGGGTATCCATAAAGCGCCGTATGTATTCACCAGTCCCAGGCTTTTGACCAGCAGATAGCTCGGAATGAGTCCGGCGGAGAATAACATAGTGAAGAGAATCATCAAGGTTAAAGGTCTCCGATAGTAAAAATAAGTGCGTGAAAGCGGGTATGCCGCAAGAATGGTGAATACCAAATTCAATATCGTTCCGACGACGGTAATCTGGACGCTATTTTGAAACGCCTGTACGATTCTCGTTCCCTCGATCAACAGCTTATACGAATTCAGTGTGAAACCGACCGGCCACAGCCCGACAAATCCAGAGAGGACGGCATGCTCCGAACTTAAGGAGAGCGACAGGATATGGATAATCGGCAGGATACAACTGATACCAAATAAACCGAGCAGCACATAGTTAAAGCCATAGAAGATTTTTTCGCCGAATGTAGGCTTCATGTCTTATTCTCCTTTTACCAGAGTCCCTGGTCGAATTTACGGGCGATTTTGTTCGTGACCAACACAAGAACCAGTCCGACTGAAGAGGTGAAAAATCCTAGAGCGGTCGTTAAACTGAATTGGCCGCGCCCGAGACCGACTTCATAACTCCACACGCTGATGACATTAGAAATATCGCTAACCATTGGATTTTTGAGCACAAATATTTGATCAAATCCGACATCCATCACATTCTCCATCGAAAGGATCAGCATCAGAATGATGACCGGCGTAATGCCCGGCAGCGTAATATGCCAGATTTGCCTCAACTTATTGGCACCGTCCATACTCGCCGATTCGTACAAGCTCGGATCGATATTGGCGAGCGCCGCCAAATAGATGATTGCCCCGAATCCAACTCCCCTCCAAATCCCCGAACCGAGATAAATGCTTAGCCAGGCCAACTTGTTATACAGAAACTGTATCTTTTCCCCGCCCAATGCGCTGATGAGTTTATTGATAATCCCCTGTTCCTGAGCGAAGATCAGGACGATGAACGAGCCAACGATGACCCAGTTCAAAAAATGCGGCAAATAAACGAGTGTCTGGATGACACGCTTATAGAACATGAGCCTGATTTCGTTCAACAGGATCGCCATAATAATCGGAAAGGGAAACGAGACCACGATGGTCAGCACGCTAATAAAAAACGTGTTCTTGATAATGGTAAGCATCATCGGATTGTTGAACAGCAGCCGGAAGTTGTCCAAGCCCGCCCAAGGGCTGTGAAGAATGCCGTCCGCTAGATTGTAGCTCTTGAAGGCGATAATCAATCCCCCCATTGGTATGTATTTGAAAGTGATGAAGTAAACCAAAATCGGCGCAAACATGATCATGAGGGGCACGTTCATGTTGAAGCGTCGTCTCCGTTGGAGCCTTTCCTCCGATGTTTGAACCGCCGGAGTTTTCTGATATATTGCTTCTTTTGTTTCCAAGTGAGGATTCATCTGCTTTTCTCCTTATCCGCAAGATTATGATAGTTTTTCTAGCTCTAATTCAAACGGACTGCGGGAGAAAACGCCATACACAAGTTTCTGTTCGGTATACGATTATCCAGTTACAGCTCTGCTTGGGCGAAATTGTATATAGCCGATTTTCGCATACATGTCCTACCCTGAATTATTTTCACGGAAAAAGCATGCTTAATCAATGAATGATTTCACTGATTAAGCATGCTTTTCCAATCACCGCTTCACTATTATCATATTATCTCAAATTTCAGATATATTAACTTTTAGTTATGACTTACATGACTTATGCAATTCACGAGATTAACTGGGAATTGTGAGAATCTATGTTTGAATAAACCGGCCACCAGGTCATTAAGAGCTGGGGTGGCCAATAAATTGAGATAAGGCTTGCAAAACGGCGTACTTCTGTGTCAAAAACGATGTAGACTCGTTAAGAATTCTTATGTTTTCTGCGACGAACCTGACTACGAGTGTGGAGGAGGCCACGAACCATCTCGCCGTGGGTGTAGCCTTCATCACTCGTTTTTTCTTAGTTTACCTGCCACAAAGCATAAGCAAGCAGCGTCTCTGTAGCGAACAGCAATTCCATTTGCACATAAACTCGGAAAAGTAGAGGAAAGTGTGCACTATCGCTCATTTTGCTCACATCGAAACAAAAAGAGAGCCATTAGGGCTCCCTTGGATTAACTAGATTAAGTCACTGTTTTCATCTTCCGCTGCCATCTTGATACAACGGTCCTCTTTCCCCATTGCAATACCTCATACGTTATTGATTTTCCGGCCAAGCGAAATCCATTCCAAGCTTCTGCTTCGTGTCCTTGAAGTGATCGTTCCAGTAGGCATACAGCTTGTCGTAGCCAAGCTTCTCCTCTTGCGCCTGCATGTCGTTGAACAGCTTCTCAACCTCATCCTCCGATTTCGCCAGTACCATCTTGGCTCCCATGCTTTCCCTATATTCTTCTATCTTGGTGTTGATCGCCGCTTCTTCTGTGCCTCCCTTCGGGGTTACGGCTTCGAACGGCAGCGTATTGAAGCTATACTGGGAGAAGTGGGCTTCCGTAACGGATTCCAATCGTTCGTTCTCATTCGTTGGCAGCGGGAAGGCCGGTTGTACGTCAAGCCAATTGACCAGCCACTCCACTCCCTTGTACTTCATGTCGGCAGCGGTAGGGTCCTTCGCATAATCCTGCAAGTATTGTTCCGTAAATTTGACATGCCCATCATCATACTTCCATCCGATCCCTTCGGGACCGTACAGCGCTTCAAGCGACATTTGATCCTGGGACAAATATTCCAGCAGCTTTGCGACCCGTTCTTCATGCTCCGTCTTTTTGCCGACCATCGTCATAGTCCAGCCACCCAGCGAGCTTGGCTTGAAGTGAAACGGATTGCCGTCATCCCCTTTAATCGGCCCTGCAGGCACATATACCGCTTCTTCGTCGGACTGGAACAGGCCGTTCCACTTGATGCGCCAGTTGGTGTAGGCGAATACGCTTCCCGCATTGACCTTCTCTTGCACCTGCGCTTCCGTCAATGTCAGACTGTCTTCCGGCAGCAGCCTTTCCCTGTATAGCTGATTCAGAAACTTATAGACTTCCAATGATTCAGGCTCCCGGAACATATCAACGTAATTGCCTTGCTCATCCTCACGATCGGCCCCGAAAAATTGGATCAGATTATCGTAGAAGAAATACGCCGGCACGATTTCAAATCCGTCATACTCCAACTTCGCTTCCTTCACCTTGCGGAGCGCTTCAAGCGTACCTTCCTTCGTATCGAATGCGCTCGCCTCAATACCGAGCCGGTTCATCAGATCCTGCCGTGCCCGCATCGTATTATGCGTTGGATAGAAGTGCTTGTCCGTCATATCCTCGGGTGCATAGAAGTAATTGGGCAACCCGTAGTAATGGCCGTCCTCTGCCCTGAACCAATCCTGCACGGATGGCGGAACGACCATGTTCGGTGCATGCTCGGACAGCAGCTCATCCAAAGGAATGACGTAGCCGGAACGCTCCAATACCCCGCGCTGAGCCGCCTGATTGTTCAAGGTGACGAGATCGGGAATATCCCCTGAGGCGATCATCGCGGATAGCTTCTCCAAACTGCCGGACGTGAAATTCAATTCCACTCCAATGTCCTCCAGCATTTTCTTGTCCATCAGATTGTTGTCGGGGTCCCAATTTCTCTGGAACCACTCCTCCGCCACGAACCAGTCAAGTGTGACAACAGGCGTCTTGTCTCCTTCGGACTTGCCGGCATTATTTCCTCCAGTTGCCTTGCCCCCTTGGGTATCCGTACCCGTCGCTTTCGAATCTCCCTTCGAGCATCCCGCCAGTATCGTGCCCACAGTCAATACAATAATGAACAACAACATCAACCATGATTTCTTTTTCATGCATACTTCCCCCTCAATATATTATTATATGATGAACTCCGTTGCGCCCGGAGGCGCACATAGCTATCCTTTCACGGAGCCGATCATTATTCCTTTCACAAAGTACTTTTGCAAAAACGGATAGATCACAACGATCGGCAGCGTAATGGCGATCATCATCGCCAGTTTCAGCGTCTCCGGGCTAATGCTCATCGCCTCGCGCGGAACATTTGCGGCGGCTACCGATCCGACCCCTTGGGCGAAGGACGCGTCAGTAACCATCTTCATCAGAAATAATTGAACCGTCTGAAGGGAGCTCGACATTGTGAACATCATGGAATCAAAATATGAATTCCAATGGAATACCCCGTTAAACAATGTGATAGCCGCCAGCACAGGCTTGGACAATGGCAGAATAAATCGGGCAAACAGCTTGTATTCGCCGGCTCCGTCCATCCTCGCCGATTCCAATATGCTCTCAGGTATCGTGCGCATGAACGACATAATAATGATTAAGTCCCATACGTTGAACATGTTCGGAATAATGTACACCAGGAAATTATCCAATAAGCCTATATCCCTGTACAACAGATAAGTCGGGATTAAGCCTCCGCTGAAAAACATCGTGATCATAATATAGATCAAATACACATTTCTGCCGATAAGATGCGTCTTCGACAGACCGTACGCAACCAGTGCGGTGAACAGAACATGCACCGTAGTGCCGATAATTGCCCGAGCGGCTGTAACAAAGTAGGCTTCATAGATCGTATCGTCAGAGAAGACGGCTTTGTAATTCGCGAAAGTGAATTCCCGAGGCCACAAATTGACACCTCCGCGCATATAATCAATGCCGTCATTCAGAGAACCGACGATCGTGAACCAGAACGGCGCAAGTGTAACGACTATAATGCCCAGCATAATTATGCCGTTGCAGATATTGAACAGAAGCGAGCCTTTGCTTATCGCTTTCAATGCAGTTCCCCCCTTAGAACAAGCCTTTGCCGGATATTTTTTTGGATACATAATTCGCTGACAGCAGAAGGAACAAGGCGATAACGGATTTGGTCAGCCCTACTGCAGTCGAATAAGAATACCTCATGTTGCGCAGGCCAAGCTTGTAGACATAGGTGTCGATCGTTTCGCTCGTTTCCAGATTAAGCGGATTTTGCAGCACCAGAATTTGTTCGAAGCCCGTATTCAACAAAGCGCTAATGGCAAAAATCAGCATGATGACGATTGTTCCCATAATGCTTGGCAGCGTGATATGCCAGATTTTCTGAAACCGGTTCGCTCCGTCGATTGTGGCCGCTTCATACATTTCGGGATCGACCCCTGCGATCGCGGCGATATAAATAATCGCCCCCCATCCCAATCCTTTCAGCATTTCGCCGAGCACGAGGATGTACCAGAAATAATCCGCATTCCCCATAAAGTTGACGGGCTCCGCCAGAACTCCCACTTGAACCAATATTGCGTTGATAATACCGTTGGCCGGTGACAGCACATTGATGATGAGACCGCCGAATACGACCCACGAGACAAAATGCGGCAAATAAGATACGGTCTGTATGAAACGCTTGAACCGCATGCTCGCAATCTCGTTCAATAATAGTGCAAACAAGATAGGCGCCGGAAATCCGATTAGCAATCCCAATAGATTGATTGCCAGCGTATTCTGAATGACTTGTCCGAAGTTGGGGTCATTAAAAAACTCTTGGAAATGCTTGAATCCAACCCATGGCGAATCGAATACGCCGGCAAACAAATCGTAATCTTGGAACGAAATGACGATTCCGTACATCGGGATGTAAGAAAAGACGAATAAAAAGATCAGTCCCGGCCAAACCATGCTTTGAATATCGAGCTGACTTCTCCATTTTTTTTGCATGTACAACCTCCTGATGTGAGCGTTTTCTTCATTCTAATGATTCTCCCTGCCGAAAAACATATCGTCATTTTGTTTCTGTTGTCATTATTTTGGAGTTTGTTTAAAACGCTTACATTTGCTTGTATAATAAAGAAAATCAACCGGAGGGAAATGCGCCGATGAGAACACAACTGATGAATGGGAGCATTAGAAGGAAAATCATGATCGCTTTTGCCGCGCTGATTCTGCTGCCGATTACTGTGTTATGCAGTTATTTCTACTATCAGACGAACCAGTATATCCAAGCGCAAATTGTAAGCAATTCCAGCATCGCCCTCTCGCAAGCGAAAGCCAATGTCGTCAACAAAATGAATATTGTTACGAGTGCAAGCGATCATATCGCATTCAACGATACGCTACGCAACTTCCTGAGCGAACCATTCATTGTGAACGGCGACTCCATGGACATGTACCGGGAGAAGATCGTGCCTCTGCTCAAATACGGCACTTATTTCAATCAATTCAATATTCACAACATCGCCTTATATGTTTCGAACCGTACGATTCCGGAAGGCTACGGCGTCGTCTGGCATATCTCGGCGTTGAGAGGTGAAGAATGGTATCAGAACTTCATACGATCCGATGTCAATACGCAATGGTGGAGTCATGAAGGCGTTCCAATCGATCATTCCGGCATCGTGGGAGCGATCTATACATACGCGCATAAAATCTATTCCATGGATGGGGAGTTTCTCGGAATCGTGACCGTCGATATATTGCAGAAGGATTTGTTCTCCTTCCTGACCGGCGATTCGGAAGATGCCTTCACCTTCGTGCTGGACCCCGCCCGTGGCGCATTTATGCAGCAACGCAGCGACATTTTCAACTGGCACTCCGATAAGAGGCAATCCGAGATGTCACGGTCGATGCAAGGCAGCTTTCGTCATGAGGACAGCATCGTCGTATATAGTGACTTAACGGCGTTGCATGTATTGCTCGGCATTATGGTTGAGAACGCTCAAGCTGCGAATTCCAAGCTGCTGGCTGCTACGCTTGCCATTATTGGGGTATGCGTGATTTCCATCTTCCTTTTTTATAAGGTAATCAAAATGTTGTTCGCATTGTTCAAAAAAAGCATTTCCGCTATGGACCATGCAATAGACACAGGGTTGCCGCTTCAGCTGCCATTAGATCGCAGGGACGAATTCGGGGTCATTGCCGATAAGTTCAATACTCTGCTGCTCAAAATACAGAATCTCATGAGGGAAATGGTGCAAAAGGAGCTGCTTCACAAGGACACGCAGCTAAAAGCGCTGCAATATCAGATCAATCCGCACTTCATTTACAATACAATCGATATTTTCAGCGCGAAAATGGAGCTTGCTGGGCAATATGACGTATCAGAAGCGTTTTCGGATTTCGGCAAAATTTTGCGCTATACGATCGATGATCCCTCCATGTATACGACGCTCGAGAGTGAAATCGATCATCTGTCGCGGTATGCCAATTTGCAAAAAATGAAATACGGCGAGCGTCTTCGGGTAAACGTCGATATACCGGATGAGTTGCTGAGCGCTTGCATGATCACATTTATAATTCAACCGCTTGTCGAGAACAGCATCAAACACGGTTTCGGGAATAGAGACAGGCTGGACGTGTCAATTGAAGCGACGCTGATTGAAGGCCGCAACGTTCAGATCACCATCTCGGATAACGGCAATGGCATGCGTCACGATCAAGTGGATGCGCTCAACAACCTATTTACAAGCCCGTCGAATAGACAGCATACGCCGGATCGATCCATCGGCATCGGATTACGCAATATTAACGAGCGACTGAAGTTATATTACGGTGATCGCTATCATCTGACGATGGAAAGCCGGCTTGGCACAGGTACAATAACTTCGATCAAAATTCCCTGGCGGGAACAGGAGGGATAAAGCTTATGTACTCAGTATTGATTGTTGATGACGAGCCGCTCATCTGCGAAGGGATCAGATCCAAGCTGCTGCGTATGAACCGCGTCGATATAAGCAGCATCCGAATCGCATACAACGGAGTGCACGCCCAGGAACAGATGGCTTCCAAAGTACCTGACCTTATTCTGTGCGACATCAAAATGCCGGATATGGACGGCATCTCACTCATGAAAGCGACATCTGCAAAGTACCGGGGAGCTACATTTATTTTCTTAAGCGGCTTCGGCGATTACAACTATGTAAGAGAAGCATTCAAATACGGAGCTGCGGACTATCTGCTAAAGCCGGTCAGCTTTACCGATCTTCAGAAGCAACTGCTTGCCGCCATTAAGCTTGTGGACTCGAGAAGAAGCGAGGCGAGCGAGGCGGATGATGACACAGCCGATCGAGGCTCGATTATCGACCTTTCCAAAACGTATATTCAGCAAAATTTTCAGCGACCGCTTACACTCTCTAATGTGGCCAATGAATTCTCCATGAACTATTCTTACTTCAGCACCTTATTCAAAAAAGAAACCGGTATGACCTTCACATCCTATTTGACGAAAATCCGGATGAAAGAAGCAAAAAAACTGCTTGGCGATCCGACGATTCGAATTCATGAAATCGCGGGAATGGTCGGCTATGACAGCGCATACAACTTCTCGCGAGCATTCAAGAGCCACTTCCTGCTGTCACCGAATCGCTATCGCAGCGAGAGCTTGCACAGCAGGAAGCATTGAAGCATTCATACAAGTTGAATCCCATGTGCAACATCTTAGATATTGTTTCCGTCAATAACATTAGCAGCTGCATAAAACGACTAGATGAGGTGAAAGGAATTGAAAAAGAAACCGTTTTTGATTGTCACGTTGACAGCAATGCTGATGCTCATTCTGGCACAATCCGTATTCGCATTCTCCGATACGGCAGGTACGCCCGAGGAGAAGAAGATTGCCTCACTGAAGGAGAAGGGAATTATTAGCGGGTATTCGGACAACACGTTCAAACCCAATGGCAAGCTGACGTATGCGGCAGGCGTATCCATGATTGTCAAAGGTCTTGACCTCAATATTGACAACCTGCGTTTCATTAAAGAACCGAAAGCGACGGATTACTTTCCTGAGCTGAACGACAATGCATGGTATGCGGATGACTTCATCATCGCCTTCCATAACGGATTGGATATTCCGAAGGACGTAAAGGCCAGCGACAAGATGACGAAGGAACAATTCGCACATCATCTGTTCAATGCCATGATGACGAAAGGCGACTTCGCCTTCATCGAAATCTTCATGATGATCAATGATGAAGCCGACGTCAACCCGGCATACATGAACAGCATACAGAAGCTGCTGATCAGCAAAATTGCGGTCCTGGACGATGAGAACAACTTCTATCCACAACAGCATATAACCCGCGGAACAGCTGCAGCATGGCTGCACGACGGTATCGAGTTCGTAGAAACAATGACTCCCATCGATTCCGAGCCTGAAACCGAGTTGCCCGCATACAAATTGGACATGGACGTAACCCCGGTCAATGATGACGTTAATCAGGTTACGATTACGGCAGAAATGCCGCATCCCGGCTATGGGCTACGCGTAGCATCCATCTCGTTCCAAGGCGATGAGGCGCATATCGAGCTGGCGCCGATCTTGCCTGATCCCGATCGGATGTATCCGCAAGTGATTACTGAGGTCAGCGTAACGACATACATTGGTTCCGAATACACGCCGGTGCTGCCGAAAGCTGTAGAAGATATGGATATGTCTACGGACGTAGAACCAACTGATCCTGTAGTGAACGCTTCCTAGCAACGCCATAAAGCCGATACTTGCCGCTTTTTATGAGCGACAGTATCGGCTTTGCTTTTTCAACTGCTTCCTATATCTCAATCCATGACCCCAGAATCATACTTGGCTCTGCTCCTGACGCATAGAGTTAAATAGGTTTACATATGTTCTGCAATCTGAATAAACGTGATAAACTATTCGTATTACTTACTGAAGGAGACATACATAATTGAAGAAGATTTTTCTGCTATTGCTTTCATCAGTCATGTTCCTAATCTCAGCATGTGCAATAACGAGCAATCCGTCCGGCCACAATGATTATGAGCTCATTTTTCCAAGTGACAAATATCCGGAAACGGCTCTTCACATATCAGGCGCGATTGCTCAAGGTCACTCCAATGTTTGTACAATCGACAGAGTTGGAGCTGAAGAAAACCGCAAGGAATCATTAGCAGGCATTGATACGAGAAATGGATATGATCGAGACGAGTGGCCTATGGCAATGTGTAAGGAAGGCGGCAAAGGAGCCAGTGTCGCTTATATTGCTCCAAGCGATAATCGCGGAGCCGGATCATGGGTCGGCAATCAATTGGCAGACTATCCAGACGGTACGAAGGTTGCATTTATTGTGAAAAAGCCAGAGAACATTTTTCCAACCAGCGAATCCGCTGATGGAAAAATCACCTATAAAAGCTGCTCTGAAGTGCGTGAAGCCGGAGCTGCTCCCCTCCGTAAAGGCGATCCGGGATACAGCACGAAGCTTGATCGAGACGGTGACGGTATAGCTTGTGAGACATAAATAATTAGAGCCGGGGGCACCTCACGGCTCTTTCTTCATTTTAGAATATAACCTCCAGTTTTGAAATAACTTGCATCTTGGTTCAATTTATAATCAACACACTATGTTATATAATATAATACTAATTTGAGGATTATGCAGATTTATATCATGTTTTTGGCATTTTTTCTCTTTTTTTAAAAATATTTATCGTTCTCATGAAAATTGATTGTATTTTTATTTTATATTATAGTATGTAACACATAATTGACAAGATATATATAGAGTTAAAGGAGAGAACACCGCAATGAAAATCGCTCTAATTGCACATGATTCCAAAAAGAACGAAATGGTTAACTTTGTTATTGAATACTCCGGAGCAGATTGAGCCATCGTTCCGATGAGTGAGAGCCACGTCTCCGGTGTTTTTGAGCCACCCTTCCGGACGGGGTGAGCCACTGGTAATTTGCTTAGAAACTATGAATCCGCCCTTGACATGGAGCCTCTAGCGGGTGTGATCTCCCGCAATTAGGCGAGGCGGCAAGGACTTCCCATCGCGTGGCTAGCAGCCTATCACACCCGCCCCCTCCATGTAAAGGGCTTTGAAGCTGGTCCTCACCTCCGGACAAGTGGCTCAATTTTACCGGAGGACTGGCTCACTACTCAACGGAATGGCGGCTCTATTGAACCGAAATATTCAGTTATCGCTTATAAACACATCTTTAACTTACACGAAATCTATGCCACAGGCACAACTGGTCTTAGAATTATGATGGAAAGCAGAGTTCAGGTGAATCGCTTGCAATCCGGCCCACTAACGGCGATCAACAGATCGGTTCCATGGTGGCATCGAATGAAATTGATCTTGTAGTTTTTTTAAGAGACCCACTTGTTGCCCAGCCTCATGAACCTGATATTACCGCACTTATTCGCTTATGCGACGTGCAGTGCATTCCACTCGCAACCAATATCGCTTCCGCCGAATTATTGGCCAAATCCATTGAAAGTGCCCACTACGGATGGCGGGACGTTGTAAAAAACAAATATAAGTTACTTTCGATAACCGGAACTGATGAATAAAGTGGCTGTGCCCTTGGAGGTGCATCTCTTTGAAACTGGCTCCAATTGAAGACATCGTGGAATGTCGTCAAGCAATCAGGAGCACTAGATTATCAGGATATTTGTGAATTCATGCAACTGCACTCTGTGGTTTGCTTGCTTCTGGATAACGACGGAAGAATCGATTCACACGCTCCCTATAGTCCTTCATCGTCTGTTCAGAAATACCCTGCGCTTTCTTCCAGACCAAAAAAACTTCTCAAGCGTCAC
>NZ_JAOQJC010000090.1 GCF_025567625.1 Paenibacillus sp. J5C2022
CGCCTTCGAAGAAGTGGTTGCTGTGGACACACCCGGCATTCGCCGGGCGTCGTGAATATACGAAACGTTATCGGAAATTACCGAAGAGAGGTAAGAATATGAATACAACATCTCTAATTGAATGGTCAGAAGCTAATAATATAATAGACCGAACGGAACAAGGATTTATTAACTACCTAGAAAACTGGAAGAAAGAAAATAGAAGTGATTTTTTTGATACCTTCAAGGGCAAATCGAATCTGAAGTTATTGAAGACCGAGCTTAACTCGATCCAACTTACACATATAAGTGGATACGATGATTTTATTTATTGTAACTTAAGAATTTTATATTTGGGAGAAAGTATTGGAGATTATAGAATGATCTTTACCCTTGAGGGTAATCTTGAAGATGATGTAATTCATTTCGAAAAATATATAGATACGACAATCAAAGAAGGGACAATAAAAGTTGAAGTAATAAAAAGAGCTATTAAAGAGGGCTATTCAATAGAAGCTGTTTCTAAACTCGTGGATCTTGAAGAAAATATAATAAGGCCATTGTTTGTATGTTGATCGAGGAAGCCGGTAACTTCCGATAACACCATATTCACGCATCGGGCTACGCCCTCGGTCCCAGAAGCGGCTTCGAGGAAGTGGTTGCTGTGGACACAACCGGCATTCGCCGGTCGTCGTGAATATACGAAACGTTATAAGAAATATTGCAAAATGTAAAAAACATATAACCAAACAATCAATGAGGTGCACATATGCTTGATGCATTTACAAAAAAGAAAATTGAAA
Source organism: Paenibacillus sp. J5C2022 (assembly GCF_025567625.1). Lineage (GTDB taxonomy): Bacteria > Bacillota > Bacilli > Paenibacillales > Paenibacillaceae > Pristimantibacillus. The sequence goes on from NZ_JAOQJC010000090.1 coordinate 783, forward strand.
AGCTTCTATCAGATTATGTTGAACAGAAGATACCTAAACATATTAGGAACCAAGTAAGACTTAACTATAAATTCAGAGGGAATAACGTTACTCTATTCGAAGAAAGATCTGCATTTAGAAGTGAACAATGGGTTGAATTGGACGTAGCCCAATTTCGATTTGCAGAAAACAAATGGAAAGTCTATTGGAGAGATAGCAAGAATAAATGGCATTTTGTTGATGATATAATCCCTGACGAAAATTTTGAAAAGCAACTAAAAATAGTAGACCAAGATAATAGGGGTTTATTTTGGGGATAAAAGCCATGAAGAGTAGGCAACTCGAAGATGGCAATGACATCTGATAACAACGTGTTCACGCTTCGGCGGACAAGCCGCCTCGGTCCCGGATGAGAAGTCGATGAAGTGCTTGCCGGTACACATCCATTCAGCCAACCGCATCGCGGCCAGCTGATCGAACTAGTCGTTCGGTCTAGCAGTTTAGGGTGAATGGACGTCGTGAACACGGAAACGTTATGTGAAATTATTCAAGATCATAACTCTTAAGGAGAAGAATTCATGCCACCATATTTTTCAGTTATTCAGTAGCAGGGAAGTCAATTCAGCCGGACAACCTTGCACTGCCTACCGCGTCGCGGTCGTTCCCTGTGGTCATTTAAGTCAATGTAGGTTCGTGAATACAAAAACGTTAGCTGAAATTGACTGAAAGGCGTGAAAACCATAAAATACACAACTCACACACCATTAGCTAGCATTATTGGATTGGGACTGTTCGCAGTAACACTACTAGTTCATATATGTTACAGATTAATAAGAATCACAGATGTAGGATTAGGTATGTCAATTTCGGTTGCTAATTCACTATTATTAGTTTTTACCTTGATGTGGGGGTATATGGGAATACTTGATCTATTGAAATTACTAAAAGCACAAAAAAAATTAAAATTTAAAGATGTTATGAAAAACGAAAAAGAATATAGGATCGTACTAAAAAAACATAAAGTAAATTTTATAATCAACATTACTTACATCCTAATATTCATACTTCAACTAGGGTATGTAATTAAAAACTGGGAAGAAGTGAATATTTAGAATGAGTTCGAAAGTGATTCAGAGAAGTGGTCAACTTCAGCTAACACCGTATTCACGCTGCGTCGCTAACTCTCCTTGGTCCGGCCGAAGCAGTAAGAAGTTGTTTCAGAGGAAGCGGATTCAGTAGCAGGGAAGCTAATTCAGCCGGACAACCTTGCACAGCCTAACCGCGTTTAAGGCAGTGAAGGTTCGTGAATACAACAACGTTAGGTGAAAGGGATGAAGTGCGAATAAACCTATAAACCCAAAGGAGATTTTTATGAATACTCGGTTAATGTCTACCGCTTTTCTATTTAATAATGACAAGATCTTAATGATGAAACGTTCTGCAGATAGGAAACTTGTTCCTGGTATTTGGACAGGAATCGGTGGTCATATCGAACCAGATGAAATGGGTAACCCGGAATATGCATGTGTCAGAGAAATATATGAAGAAACAGGAATTGAAAGCAGTGAAATATCTGACCTTTCATTGCGATACATATTAATTAGACAGAAAGAGAATGAAGTCAGAGAGCAATTTGTTTATTTTGGGAAGACTTCTCAACAAGAACTGGGTCATACAGAAG
>NZ_JAOQJC010000091.1 GCF_025567625.1 Paenibacillus sp. J5C2022
ATTACATTGGATAGATCATAAACTGACGACAACACTTGAAATGCCAATGATAATTGATGAAATGTTCAAGCATTATTTTCAGAACGGAATTAAGACTGATGATACATATATAGGGATACTAACAAGAGGAACTGATATTGAACCAAAAATGATATTTACAACAATGAGAGATCCAGGAATAGTATAAGAGAATATGCAAGCGATTCGTAGAGGTCATCCCCATCACCTAACACCGTATTCACGCAGCGTCGCTATCGCTCCTTGGTCCGGCCGAAGCTAGAAGAAGTGTTTCAGAAGAAGTTGTTTCAGTAGCGGGGAAGTAAAATCAGCCGGACAAGCCTGCACTGCCTAACCGCGTCGTTATCACTTCCTTTGGTCGTTTAAGGCAGTGAAGGTTCGTGAATACAAGAACGTTATATGGCATACCCCAAAGAATAAAGGTAGGGATGATAATGTTTTCCTTTACAAGTCTTGAAGGAAGAAGAGTAAAGTTAGTTCCGCTAGAATTAGAACATGTGCGTTCTCTGTTTGAGGTAGCGCAAGAACCAGAAATATGGAAACAATACCCCATTACGATTGAATCGCATGATCAAATGCAGAACTTTGTCATGAAAGCGTTAGAAGGGCTAGATCGAAAAGAACAGTATCCTTTTGCAGTATATGATAAAGAACTTAATAAATTTATAGGTTCTACACGTTACCTTAGGATATCTGAAGCAAATAATAACTTAAATATTGGATCAACTTGGTATAACCCAATCGTTTGGAGGACGGTGGTAAACACAGAAACAAAATATTTGATGTTGGTATATGCGTTTGAAACTTTAAATGTAAACCGAGTCGAAATAATAACAACTACTGAGAACTACCAATCTCAAAAGGCTATTGAAAGATTAGGAGCTATTAAAGAAGGGATACTTAGAAAGAAATATCATAATTTAGACTACATAATCTATAGCATTATTAATGATGAGTGGAAAGAAGTAAAGAAACGATTAGAAGGTAAACTCGAAGATGCGTGGTACGTCATATAACACCATATTCACGCATCGGGGCATTCGCCCCTTGGTCCCAGAAGCAGCTTCGGAGAAGTAGTTGCTGTGGACACTCCCGGCATTCGCCGGTGTCGTGAATACAAGAACGTTATAGGAAATCAGCGTAAAACCAATAAACAAAACCCTAAAGAAAGAAGGGATAATTCAAATGCTATATATTACTCCGGTACAATACGAGGATAAAATCATCCTTCAAAATTTAATACAATTATATAGACACGATTCAAGTGAATATGACGGACATGAATTAAATGATCATGGACTATATTTATATAAGTATTTAGATCATCAATGGACGGATGAATATCGGCATCCCCTTCTAGTTAAAGTAGATGATGAATTGGCTGGTTTTGTGTTGTTAATATTGAATGTTCCAGAGAAATTTGTGAAGGTAAGCACTTCACCTGAAACAAATGTAATAAGTGATTTCTTCATATTACGCAAGTTTCGAGGTAGAAACTACGGAAAACAAGTTGCATTTCAGATATTTAATCAGTTCCCAGGTGCATGGGAGATTAGACAGACTAGAGGCAACATTCCGGCAAATCGGTTTTGGAACAAAGTAATAAAAGAATATACTGAAGGCTCATATAATGAAATTATTCTAGATAGAGAAGACTGGAATGGACCAATTCAAACATTTAAAAATAATTAAAGTGATATCTTTGAAAGTGAAAATCGAGGAAGGCGCTGACATCCTTTAACACCATATTCACGCATCGGGGCATTCGCCCCTCGGTCCCAGAAGCGGCTTCAAGGAAGTGGTTGCTGTGGACACACCCGGCATTCGCCGGGCGTCGTGAAAATACGAAACGTTATCAGAAATTGGTGCAAAAAATAAATTTGGGAAGTGGTCTCATGGGAGTATTATTTGTTACAGATCTAGACGGAACACTGTTGAATGACAAACAAGAGATTGATGTGGAAACAATTGAAATACTTAATCAATTAATCGAAAAAGGATTGAATTTTTCAATTGCAACGGCTCGATCGATTGAATCAGTCAGAGAATTAATTAAAGAATTACACTTAAAGTTGCCGATTATTTTAATAAATGGTGTCTTTATTTTAGATACAAATACTAACCAATATATCCAGAGCAATTATTTATCCAATCAATTAGGGGCACAGATCCTAGAAACATATTTAGAATCAGGCCTTAATCCTTTAGTGTATACGACGGATTCGAAAGGGAATTCACATATTTACTACAGTGGTATTTTTAACAAGAG
>NZ_JAOQJC010000092.1 GCF_025567625.1 Paenibacillus sp. J5C2022
GTTCCGGCGTTCCGTCCGCACGCGTTCCCGGCAAGGAAGGGACGAAGCGGAATGAGTTCTTCTCCGGCTCTACCCTTACGCCAATCAGGGTGGAGGCTTCCTCTGCCTCATCGATCACAATCGCCCGGGTCATATAAGCTCCGTCGAAATCGTTGATTTCGAGCGATTCGCCGCCCCCCTCTACCGTCACTTGGAAGTCGATGATGCGGCTGGCGAGACGGAACCCTTGATCGGCGGCAAGCTGCCGGAGCTCCGCTTCGGTGTCCGCATCCATTTGTTCCAGCGTTATATTGACCTTCAACTCTTCCAGCTCTGCGTCAAGCGTCTCGGCTATCCGCTCCCAGTGGATTGCCGACATCGGCAGCTGATAGCGTGAACCGCTTAGCTCCACTTCAATAGTAAGATTCGGTTCAGACTGCATAGCCGATTGGAGGGATTTCGCCGGCAGTTGCACCTGCACTACACGCTCCGTATCATTCACCCGAATCGTCAGCAGATTCTTCTCCAGTTTCTTCAACGCTTGGTTCAATGAGGCTTCATAGATGGTAACTTTCTCAATGGTGGTACCATCTGCCCGAGTCATCTTTTGGATGGTGTTGATCCTGTCGAGCAATTGTGAATCTTCGTAAAAAGCGGCTTGATTGTTGACGATCGGGAGAACTAGCGTGAACAGCTTGAAGCGGTTGGATACGGCTTGCAGTGTGTTGCCAACGAAATCCATCCCTCTTACATGCAGGTACCACTCTCCGTCAACGCCACTCTTCTTCAAGTCATCTCCGCTTGCAAAGCCGGTCCACTCTTCGTCCCCAGCCGGCGCACTGGCGCTATTCGTCCATGCATATTGCAGACTGGCTGGATCGACGCCGCTGTCACTGTCGCTGACAGTTACGGTTGTCGAGGCCCAGTTCGCGGAAGATTCATTCCCATTCGTGCCAAATACGACCTCGGGGGCGCTGTTGTCGAGCCGGAAGCGGCTCGATCCGGCATGCACTTCATTGCCCGCTATGTCCTTCGCCCGCACATGCAAATACCAATCGCCGTCAACGCCTGACTTCGACAAGGTGTCTCCGCTTGCGAAGCCGCTCCACGCTGCACTGCCGTCCGGTGTGCTTGCGCTCTGCGTCCATACATATTGCATACTGGACGGATCGATGCCGCTGCCACTATCGCTTACAGTTACGGCAGTGGAGGCCGATGTCCCATATGTCTCATTCCCGTTCATATCAAAAACAGCCTCGGGAGCGCTGTTGTCGAACCGGAAGCGGTGCGATCCGACCTGTAACTCATTGCCCGTTACGTCCTTCGCTTGCACATGCACATACCAGTCGCCGTCAACGCCTGACTTCGACAGGGTGTCCCCGCTTGCGAAGCCGCTCCATGCCGCACCCCCGTCCGGCGTGCTTGCGCTCTGCGTCCATACATATTGCAGATTGGACGGATCGATGCCGCTGCCATTATCGCTGACAGTTACGGCAGTGGAGGCCGACATCGCGTACATTTCATTCCCGTTCGTACCCAAAACAGCCTCGGGAGCGCTGTTGTCGAGCCGGAAGCGGTTCGAACCGACCTGTACCTCATTGCCCGCTATGTCCTTCGCTCGCACATGCAAATACCAGTCGCCGTCAACGCCCGACTTCGACAAGCTGTCTCCGCTTGCGAAGCCGCTCCATGCTGCACCCCCGTCCGGTGTGCTTGCGCTCTGCGTCCATACAAACTGCAGACTGGACGGATCGACACCGCTGCCATTATCGCTGACAGTTACGGCAGTGGAAGCCGATGTGGCATACGTTTCATTACCGTTCGAGCTCAAATTCACGACCGGTTGGGTTGTATCCACCCGGACAACGTAGGATGCCGCAAGTTCATTGTCCGCACTGTCTGCCGTTTTCACTTCCAACGTATGTTGGCCTTCACTGTTGAAAGCAAGAGGTGCAATGTAGGGCTGCCAGGACGCTCCTCCATCCAGGGAATAGGTGGTGGAGGTTACCGTTACGCCATCTGTCGTTTGCTTTGAATTGATGCTTGCCGTCACGCCTTGGTTCACCCAATCTCCAGCGGTGTATGTGCTGCCGTTGTCCAGCTTCAAGGCGACATCGAGCTCCAATCCGCTGCGACTGATATTGATCATGCGAGACGGTGAGCTTATATTGCCGGCCTTATCCGCTGCTCTGACCAT
>NZ_JAOQJC010000093.1 GCF_025567625.1 Paenibacillus sp. J5C2022
TTTCCGCCTTTCCGTCCGCACGCGTTCCCGGCAAGGAAGGGACGAAGCGGAATGTGTTCTTCTCCGGCTCTACCCTTACGCCAATCAGGGTGGAGACTTCCTCTGCCTCATCGATCACTATCGCCCGGGTCATATAGGTTCCGCCGAAATCACCGATTTCGAATATTTCACCACCCGCCTCCACCGTCACTTTGAAGTCGATGACGCGGCTGGCCAGGCGCAGTCCTTGATCGGCGGCAAGCTGCCGGAGCCCCGCTTCGCTGTCCGAATTCATCTGTTCCAGCGTTACGTTCACCTTCATGTTCTCCAGCGCTAGGCCAAGCTTCTCGGCTATCTGCTCCCAATGGATTGCCGACATCGGCAGCTGATAGCGTGAACCGCTTAGCTCCACTTCAATAGTAAGATTCGGTTCAGACTGCACAGCCGATTGGAGAGATTTAGCCGGCAGTTGCACTTGCACTACACGCTCCATATCATTCACCCGAATCGTCAGCAGATCCTTCTCCAGTTTCTTCAGCGCTTGGTTTAGTGTGGCTTCATAGATGGTAACTTTCTCAATGGTGGTACCATCTGCCCGAGTCATCTTTTGGATGGTGTTGATCCTGTCGAGCAATTGTGAATCTTCGTAAAAACCGGCTTGGTTGTTGACGATCGGGAGGACTAGCGTGAACAGCTTGAAGCGGTTGGATACGGCTTGCAGTGTGTTGCCAACGAAATCCATCCCTCTCACATGCAGGTACCACTCTCCGTCAACGCCACTCTTCTTCAAGTCATCTCCGCTTGCAAAACCGGTCCACTCTTCGTCCCCAGCCGGCGCACTGGCGCTATTCGTCCATACATATTGCAGGCTGGACGGATCGACGCCGCTGTCACTGTCACTGACAGTTACGGTTGTCGAGGCCCAGTTCGCGGACGATTCATTCCCATTCGTGCCAAAGGCGGCCTCAGGTGCGCTGTTGTCGAGCCGGAAGCGGTTCGATCCGGCGTCCATGGCGTTGCCTGCTGCATCGACAGCCCGGATATGCAAATACCAATCGCCGTCAACGCCTGACTTCGACAAGATGTCTCCGTTTGCGAAGCCGCTCCATGCCGCCCCCCCGTCCGGTGTGCTTGCGCTCTGCGTCCATACTGCCTGCAAACTGGACGGATCGACGCCGCTTCCATTATCGCTTACAGTTACGGCAGTGGAGGCCGACATCGCGTACATTTCATTCCCGTTCGTACCCAAAACAGCCTCGGGAGCGCTGTTGTCGAGCCGGAACCGGGGCGATCCGACCTGTAACTCATTGCCCGCTACGTCCTTCGCTTGCACATGCACATACCAGTCGCCGTCAACGCCTGACTTCGACAGGGTGTCCCCGCTTGCGAAGCCGCTCCATGCCGCACCCCCGTCCGGTGTGCTTGCGCTCTGCGTCCATACATACTGCAGACTGGATGGATCGACGCCGCCTCCATTATCGCTGACGGTTACGACAGTGGAGGCCGACATCGCGTACGTTTCCTTCCCGTTCGTACCCAAGACAGCCTCGGGGGCGCTGTTGTCGAGCCGGAAGCGATTCGAACCGACCTGTACCTCATTGCCCGCTATGTCCTTCGCTTGCACGTGCAAATACCAGTCGCCGTCAACGCCCGTCTTCGACAAGCTGTCTCCGCTTGCGAAGCCGCTCCATGCCGCACCCCCGTCCGGTGTGCTTATGCTCTGCGTCCATACATATTGCAGACTGGACAGATCGATGCCGCCTCCATTATCGCTGACAGTTACGGCAGTGGAAGCCGATGTTGCATATGTCTCATTACCGTTCGTGCCCAAATGTACGACCGGTACGATTGTATCCACCCGGACAACGTAGGATGCTGTCAGCTCATTGTCCGCACTGTCTACCGCCTTCACATCCAGCGTATGCTGGCCTTCACTGCTGAAGGAGAACGGTGCGACATAGGGCTGCCAGAACGATCCTCCATCCAGGGAATAAGTTGTGGAGGTTACCGTAACACCACCTGTCGTTTGCTTTGAATTGACGCTTGCCGTCACGCTTTGGTTCACCCAATCGCCAGCGGTGTATGTGCTGCCGTTGTCCAGCTTCAAGGCGACATCGAGCTCCAATCCGCTACGACTGATATTGATCATGCGAGACGGTGAGCTTATATTGCCGGCCTTATCCGCTGCTCTGACCAA
>NZ_JAOQJC010000094.1 GCF_025567625.1 Paenibacillus sp. J5C2022
TTTGGTAGTTTCACTTGTCGCACCTCGCTGGCTCATAGGCTTGATTTTACGATATACGACATTGCACTTACTGTCCAGAAATTTATTCCAATGGTTTACTGCCGAATATATAGATTACCCTTTGAAAACATCTCCAGTATGTCTTTCGCTTCTTGTTGTCCGAATAACTGATAGTTGTGGATACGGCGTTTCAATGCAAGCCAAGTTTGAGCTTGTTCGTCTTTAATATTTGGATATTGCTGTTCGAAGCTGATATTAGAGATAATATAGACTTTGGTGTAGCAGGCTTGTTTGTTGGCGTACCGACATGGGAGTTCCAGTGGATACCCATCTAAATAGTTAAGCATGTCATGGATTTTAAGTTGTCCTCGAAATTCATCAAACAATATTACGTCTTCGCCTTTATAGTTGTCGAATGGATGTAAATAGTCTGTAACGCGATAAACACTTGAGTAACCGTATTTCTCCATGACACTTCTTGTCTTTCCGATTCCCGTTCTGCCCCAAATATAAGTAACAATTAATTCTCTGAACTTGTCTTTGAATACTTCAGCCTTGATGGTTTGCCTAACCCTTTCCATTTTATCTATATGAAGAAGGTATTCTGGGGCTTGTTCCATAATTTTATAGTTTGAAGCGCCTGATTTGATAAGATCGTAGAGATCGGCAAGATCGTTACGTGCTCCAGGTCGCTCGACGGGCATTTCACCGAACTCTTCGAATGTGCCTGGTATTATAGTGCCATGCTTCTTATCATTTTCCCATTTACCACTTTTAGCAATGTAATCACGATTCTGTTCAGATGTTCCTTTGGCTATTTCGAGATGTGCTTCGGGAAACTTATTTTTCAAAGTGCTGAAACGAACGCCACTAGAACACAGTAAGCGTCAAACAAGAAGGTGTATTCCATCGCAGTCTAACTTTTGAGACAATTCCGTTAGAGTAGTCGTTGGAGTTTTTCGACTCTACTTGAAAAACTCTAATGGGAGTGTGTCCAATTGCAAACTTTAGAGATGAGGAATCACTATCGACTTCAGCAGTGGACCGAAATCATTCGTGACTGCCGTTCCAGTGGTCAGACCGTGGTTCGTTGGTGTGCCGATCACGAAGTCAGCGTGAAAAGCTATTACTACTGGCTTAAGAAAATCCGTAAAGCTGCTATCGAATCCCTTCCTGCTTGCTCCACCCCGAATGAACCAACTCTCGTACCGGTCCCTCCATCTTTGCTGACGAACGCCCCTCGTTCCGAAGCAAGTCATGAACAAGCGGCGATTATCCTTCGAACAGATGCCGTTACGATCGAAATTCATCAGCATGCGTCTACCGTACTTCTCGAACAGACGCTGCGCATCCTTCAGTATGTTCGGTGACATCTCGAAGGCCGATCAGCTGTATATCGCCTGTGGATATACGGATATGCGAAAATCCATTGACGGTCTTATTCACTTAGTGCAGCATCAGCTACAATTGAACCCGTTCCAGAATCATTTGTTTCTGTTCTGCGGTCGCAAGCGTGATCGGATGAAAGCCTTGTACTGGGAAGGCGATGGATTCGTCCTGTTGTACAAACGACTGGAATCCGGTCAATACCAGTGGCCCATGGATGCCGAGGCCGTACGCTCGATCACGCCACAGGAGTTCCGGTGGTTGCTGGAAGGCCTGTCGCTTCATCAGCCGAAAGCGGTCAAAAAGCTTGCTTTCATCCCTTCCATGTAAGCCGAAAAAGAAGTCGAAAACCCTTGTAAAATCTGGGTTAATGCCTGCTTTTATGGTATAATAATAGGTATAGAAGACAGTGAAGGAACGGTATCTCATGAGCCCTTTGGAACAGCTGCAAAAGATGGAGCATCGCATCGGCGACTTGGAAAAAGAGAATAAATGGCTACAGGAAACCGTACAATTTCTAACCCAGAAGCTGTACGGCAAAAGCTCCGAGAAAACAGCTTCCCTCCCAGTAGGGATGGAGCAGCTGTCTTTATTTGATGAGCCAGAGACGGCAGCTTCACGCACTGCGCCGGAGCCAACCATCGAGCACATTCAAAGCTACCAGCGAAAGAAGCAGGTAGGCGAACGGGCGGAGCTGCTGCAA
>NZ_JAOQJC010000095.1 GCF_025567625.1 Paenibacillus sp. J5C2022
TCTCCTCGTATAATCGTCTTTGTAAGATCTTTTTGCTCTTTTTCCAGCTGATCCGGACAGTTGAAAAGGGATCAAGGGAATTTCCAGTTGGGGCCCATCTGGAGGGCTCAGCCCACGGTTTGAAAGAAGCTTCAGCTTCCTCATTCCTGATTTACCCGTTTCACCTGTTTTATCGTTTTGCCTCGAATGAGGAAGCTGAAGTGAAATACCAATCTTTATTGCTGCAGTACATTAACTCTTAGCTGCACTTCTTTGTTATGCGCTCTTTTGAAAACTTCATATCCGTGGCCGTTAGATGGGCTATGTCCCCATCGCCAGTAATCGGCTATAGACTTCTCAGACCTGCCTGTGGAACAATGGGATCAACAAGCATCTCTCAGGGTATTTCTTATTCTCCTTGCGGACCGAAAGGTACTGCTGTTAAAGCCTGCTACCCGTGATCCATCACTCATGTTCTAACCGCTGGATGCGCCTCCTCTTGCGTCCGGGGCGTAGCACCCATCAATTGTCGGACGCTTGCGGATGAGTGCTAATGACGAGGCTGAAGTCGGTGGTTTCCACGGGCACCCAGGTCTGAGTTTTGCTTGATTTTATCCACAATAGGAGGTGATTCTATGTCACCAATGCTGATTGGAATTGACGTTAGCTTAAAGTCTCACCATGTACAATTCATGGATGGGACCGGTTCCTCACTCGCTTCCTTTGCCGTGCCCAATGATCGAGCAGGGGCTGATTCCCTTATTCATAAGATGTTGGACACCGCATCGAAAGCAGATGCGCGAGAACTTCGCATCGGGATGGAGGCGACCTCCAATCTCGGCTGGCATCTTGCTCACTATCTGAAAACCGAGCTTCAGGGATATGAACCCAACGTTCAATCCCAGATTTACGTCTTAAATGCGCGAAAAGTGGCCAAGTTCAAGAAGAGTTATGAAGCTCTTCCCAAGAATGACCGCATCGATGCCTGGGTGATTGCAGACCATTTGCGATTTGGACGACTGCCTCATGAGATGAAAGATATCATCCAATACGAAGCCTTGCAGCGCCTCACCCGCACGCGGTTTTACTTGATCAATAACATCAAACGAGACAAGACCTTTTTTCTGAATCAGGTCTTTTTGAAGTTTAGTGGCATGCGCCAAGACAATCCGTTTTCCAATACGTTCGGCAGCACCTCGCTTGCTGTTATTCAAGAGCTAGAGCCTGAGCAAATTATGACGATGTCTGTTGAAGAACTTATTTCATTCTTACAAGACAAGGGTAAAAACAAGTTCGACAATCCCGAGGAGATCGCTGCGTATCTAAAGAAGATCGCGCGTACCTCTTACCGACTCGATAAAGCGATGAGCGATCCCGTGAATATTTCCATGGCAACGACGCTGAGTGTGATTCAGCACTTGGAATCCGAGGTCAAGAAACTCGACAAAGAGATCGCCAAGATTATGAGGGGGATCCCGCAGACGCTCACTTCTGTCAAAGGAATAGGCCCTGTCTTCGCTGCTGGTATTCTTGCGGAAATTGGCGGTATTGACCGCTTCCATGATCACAACGCTTTAGCTAAGTATGCAGGGCTCGTCTGGAGCCAGCACCAGTCCGGTGAATTCGAAGCCGACGAAACGTCGCGCATGCGAACAGGGAACAAATACTTGCGTTATTATTTGGTCCAAGCTGCCGACTCTGTACGTAAGCATGACGCCGAATACACTGAGTTCTACAAAAAGAAGTATGACGAAGTACCGAAGCACAAGCACAAAAGAGCACTCGTCCTTTCTGCACGAAAATTGGTACGATTGGTATTCATGCTACTGAAGACCAATACCCTGTACACACCACCTGAGAGGAGGAATCCATAGATTTACCGGATTCTTACACTTCTAACAGTTCGCCCACGCTAAATACCTGTCTGAAAATTTCGATAACATGGTGGGTCTAGTTTGGTGTACTCTTTTTTCGTGCCGAAAGGCAATTTGAGCTTTTCTTTTTCCAGTTACGCAAAATTAACTACTTGACATTACACCGCTGGGCTT
>NZ_JAOQJC010000096.1 GCF_025567625.1 Paenibacillus sp. J5C2022
AGGAAATCAACGCAAGATATTAGAGCATTTAAGTGATTGGAGTGATTAGTGTGAATACGATTTTGTTGGATTTTCCACATCAATTTTCAACAGAAAGATTACTCATCAGAATGCCACTCCCTGGTGATGGTAAAGTAGTTTTTGAAAGCATTCAAGCATCAATACATGAATTGAAAGAGTGGCTGCCGTTTGCGCGATATGAACAAACTGAGCAAAAAGTTGAAGAAAATATAAGGGAATCTCATGTGCAATTTTTAAAGAGAGAAGACCTCAGGTTATTAGTCTTTAATAAGGAAACGAATGAATTTGTAGGTTCATCTGGATTACATAGAATAAATTGGGCAATCCCTAAATTTGAGATTGGATACTGGATTGATTCTAGGTTTAGTGGTAAAGGACTCATGACCGAAGTTGTTCAAGGAATAACAGATTTTGCTTTTAGAGAATTAAATGCGAGAAGAATAGAAATTCGCTGTGATTCCTTAAATTATAGAAGTAAAGCAATACCAGAACGTTTGGGGTACACATTAGAAGGGATTCTAAAGAATAGTGGGTTATCAATTAATGATAGCAGTTTAAGGGACATAATGATTTTTGCAAAGACAAGTTGAAATTCAAATTAACTGAATGAAGTTCGAAGAAGGCGTTGACATCCTATAACACCATATTCACGCATCGGGCATACGCCCTCGGTCCCAGAAGAGGCCTCAGGAAGTGGTTGCTGTGGACACACCCGGCATTCGCCGGGCGTCGTGAATATACGAAACGTTAGGCGAAATTGATGAATTAAATATAAGAAAGGATGAAGCCAGATATTGAACACGATGCAATACTTATCAGTTCCTCTAACAACACTTCTATTAGTTTGTACGATTGTGTTTTTCATCGTTTCAATCTTTAAAATAGAAAACTTAAAATGGAGGAAACCAGTTTCAGGTAGAACTCAATCAATAACCGTTGCAGTGGGCAGAATATTTTGTATCTTAATTGCAGTGTTTATTTCGTTTGCTTCTGTCGACTATTGGAAAGATAATTACTGGCTAATATCAGGAAGATATTTAGTGATTGAAGATTATGTTCAAGAGATAGATCATAAATCAAAGGACTTAAGAGAATATGTTGAATTTAATGGCATAACGATTTCTTTTTTATTTGATTCAAACCTAGAGGTCGGGAGAAAGTATAGAATTGAATTTTTACCTAATACACAAACAGGAATTAAAAGCATTGAAATAAAATGAATTTTTAGTATATCAAGATGTCATCAACATCGCCTAACACCATATTCACGCATCGGGGCTACGCCCCTCGGTCCCAGAAGCGGATTCGAAGAAGTGGTTGCTGTGGACACACTCGACTTCGTCGAGCGTCGTGAATATATGAAACGTTATCGGAAACTCCCTAAAGCTCAATTTCATTTCCACCTTGAAAGGTAGGTGATTATCATAAATCAAAAAATCTATTCTAGCAGGATACTTGAATCATTGTATTTCGTTTTTATTTTTATTCGATCCAATCCTCGAAATCCTTTACATACTCAAACCTTAAAAGTTTACAGATATGAATTATTAAAGAATGGAATAAACAAAAGATTAAATGAAGAATTGAAAAAGAAATTGCTTAATATTGGAGTGCCAAAGGATTCATCAATTGTAAGAGCTTTAGAAAAATGGTCGTTTCCATTAAAGAAGTATTCGATGAAAAGAGTCGAACGGAGTATTCCAATCTTTATAGACATATTTACAGAATTAATTAAGAACCTAGAACTTGAAGAATATGAAAAGGCAAGTGTATTGGCAAGTGCTGTACATAATTTACCTGGATTTGTGTCTAAAGAATAT
>NZ_JAOQJC010000097.1 GCF_025567625.1 Paenibacillus sp. J5C2022
TAGGATAAGCCCTCGACCGATTAGTATTCGTCAGCTGCACACATTGCTGTGCTTCCACCTCGAACCTATCAACCTCGTCGTCTTCAAGGGGTCTTACTAATTGGGAAATCTCATCTTGAGGGGGGCTTCACGCTTAGATGCTTTCAGCGCTTATCCCTTCCGTACGTAGCTACCCAGCTATGCTCCTGGCGGAACAACTGGTACACCAGCGGTACGTCCATCCCGGTCCTCTCGTACTAAGGACAGCTCCTCTCAAATTTCCTACGCCCGCGACAGATAGGGACCGAACTGTCTCACGACGTTCTGAACCCAGCTCGCGTACCGCTTTAATGGGCGAACAGCCCAACCCTTGGGACCTACTTCAGCCCCAGGATGCGATGAGCCGACATCGAGGTGCCAAACCTCCCCGTCGATGTGGACTCTTGGGGGAGATAAGCCTGTTATCCCCAGGGTAGCTTTTATCCGTTGAGCGATGGCCCTTCCATTCGGTACCACCGGATCACTAAGCCCGACTTTCGTCCCTGCTCGACTTGTAGGTCTCGCAGTCAAGCTCCCTTCTGCCTTTACACTCTTCGAATGATTTCCAACCATTCTGAGGGAACCTTTGGGCGCCTCCGTTACTCTTTAGGAGGCGACCGCCCCAGTCAAACTGCCCGCCTGACACGGTCCCTCTACCGGTTTCACGGTAGCAGGTTAGAACTCCGATACGATCAGGGTGGTATCCCAAGGACGCCTCCACACAAGCTGGCGCTCATGCTTCTTAGGCTCCCACCTATCCTGTACAGATCGTACCAAAGTCCAATATCAAGCTGCAGTAAAGCTCCATGGGGTCTTTCCGTCTTGTCGCGGGTAACCTGCATCTTCACAGGTATTAAAATTTCACCGGATCTCTCGTTGAGACAGCGCCCAAGTCGTTACGCCATTCGTGCGGGTCAGAATTTACCTGACAAGGAATTTCGCTACCTTAGGACCGTTATAGTTACGGCCGCCGTTTACTGGGGCTTCGGTTCACAGCTTCGGGGTAAACCCCTAACCGCTCCCCTTAACCTTCCAGCACCGGGCAGGCGTCAGCCCGTATACTTCGCCTTGCGGCTTCGCACAGACCTGTGTTTTTGCTAAACAGTCGCTTGGGCCTTTTCACTGCGGCCCCCTCGGGCTATTCACCCTACCGAGGCACCCCTTCTCCCGAAGTTACGGGGTCATTTTGCCGAGTTCCTTAACGAGAGTTCTTCCGCGCGCCTTAGCATGCTCTGCTCGCCTACCTGTGTCGGTTTGCGGTACGGGCACCTTCACCTGGCTAGAGGCTTTTCTCGACAGCCGGAGCTCATGACCTTCGCTACTGCAATTTTCGCTCCCCATCACAGCCCAGCCTTATAACCGGCGGATTTGCCTACCGATCAGCCTCACTGCTTGGACGGGCTATTCCATCAGCCCGCGTCACTACCCTTCTGTGTCACCCCAATTGCTCATAACGGTTTACGGTGGTACAGGAATTTCAACCTGTTGTCCTTCCACTACGCCTTTCGGCCTCGCGTTAGGTCCCGACTTACCCTGAGAGGACGAGCCTTCCTCAGGAACCCTTAGGCTTACGGCGGATGGGATTCTCACCCATCTTTTCGTTACTCATACCGGCATTCTCACTTGAATACAGTCCAGCGCTCCTCACGGTACACCTTCTACCCATATTCAACGCTCCCCTACCCAAGT
>NZ_JAOQJC010000098.1 GCF_025567625.1 Paenibacillus sp. J5C2022
TCATTGATATCTACAGAGAAACCTTAGAGTGCCGGACCTGTCGGAAAGTGGACAAGCCTCAGATGAAAAAGGCGACGACTCCAGCACCGGTCATCCAGCATTCGATAGCCTCGGCTTCCTCTGTGGCATGGGTCATGTACCAGAAGTTTGTGAATAGCATGCCGCTGTACCGTCAGGAGAAGGAATGGAAGAGCATTGGCCTTGATCTGAGCCGGGCCACCATGGCCAACTGGATGATCGCGACCACGAGAGACTGGCTGAAGCCACTCGTGAATCGACTGCATGAGCTGCTCGTACAAGAGCGATATCTGCATGCCGACGAGACACCCGTGCAGGTGATGAATGAGAAGGGACGGAAGAACACGACCTCCTCCTACATGTGGATCTACAGCAGCGGTCAACATAGTACGCATCCCATAAGGATCTTTGAATACCAGCCAGGACGAGGGGCGAAGTACCCGCAAGCGTTCCTAAAAGGGTTCAAGGGATACTTACATAGCGATGCTTACTCGGGTTATGCGAATCTAGCAGGGACGACATCCTGCCTATGCTGGGCACATCTTCGACGTAAGTTTGTTGAGGCATTGCCACCGGAGGCAAAGAATCCGGAAGGGACTCTTGCCACGGAGGGGGTAGCCTATTGCAACAAGCTTTTTGAGCTGGAGGCACAGCTTGCGTCACTTACCGCTGAAGAACGAAAGGAGCAACGTCTTGTGCAGGAAAAGCCTGTACTCGATGCTTTTTGGACGTGGGTAGAAATGGCCAAAGGTAAGGTACTACCCAAATCCAAGTTGGGCGAAGCGCTGAGGTATGCATGTAACCATAAGCAAGAGTTGTTGAATTACTTACAGGATGGAAACTGTGTGATCTCGAACAATCTAGCTGAGAACAGCATTCGTCCCTTTACAGTAGGACGTAATTATGTGTCCAATATATTTATGTGCTCAGCATAAGCGGGTAAGCTTCAAATTTAGTAGAATAGCAGTGCTAATTTAGAAAGGAGCGCTGTTATGTCAACGATCAACATCAATGAAAGTACACGTCGCGAGCTCAACAAATTCAAGGAGTACATGCAAAAACAGGAGTACACCGATAGGACTGTCACAGGGTATCGTACCTATCTCTCGCGATTTCTGCGGCAGCAGAACGGCCCACTGGAAGTAGGTGCATTAAAAGATGCTGCAGAAGCATTCCTCGAAACAGAAAGAATAAGTCACCCGCGAACCTTCAAACATTG
Source organism: Paenibacillus sp. J5C2022 (assembly GCF_025567625.1). Taxonomy (GTDB): domain Bacteria; phylum Bacillota; class Bacilli; order Paenibacillales; family Paenibacillaceae; genus Pristimantibacillus. The sequence continues at coordinate 1,238 of NZ_JAOQJC010000098.1, forward strand.
CCGTGCTGCGCTGAATTCGTATTGCAGGATGGTTGCAGGAGATAGCCTGAGGGAGCGTCCAGAAACAAGTGCTGTTCCTGAAATAGCCATCCTGCTTCAACGGTTTCGTGAATATTCGCTTACGATCAAGCACCTCGAAGAAGGCACAGTCTCTTCGGAAATCAATCATGTGAGAGGATTACTGGAGTATACCTTTGAGCACAATCCGCAAAGGTTCGTCAATGGGTTAATGGCGGAGGACATCCGAAGATATCTATTGGAGCGGCTTGCTAAACTCTCAGATTCCTCAAAGGGGCGCATGATCACGTCGATACGCAACTTTTTCCGATGCCAAGCGTTTTATGGTCAACCCGTGCACCCATCAATCCTTCGTTTGCCTCTTTCTCCTGCTGTATGGAAAAAATCCGCTTTTCCAAAAACCATTGACATGGATAAGTTCAATACTCTTCATAACATTCC
>NZ_JAOQJC010000099.1 GCF_025567625.1 Paenibacillus sp. J5C2022
CATGACTTATGCAGTTCACGAGATTAACTGGTAATTGTGAGAATCTATGCTTGAATAAACCGGCCACCAGGTCATTAAGAGCTGGGGCGGCCAATAAGCCGAAATAAGGCTTGCAAACCGGCGTACTTCTATGTCAAAATCAATGTAGATTCGTTCGGAATTCTTATGTTTTCTGCGACGAACCTGACAACGAGTGTGGAAGAGGCCACGAACCATTTCGCCGTGGGTGTAGCCTTCATCATCACTCGTTTTTTCTTTGTTTACCTGCCACAAAGCATACGCAAGCAGCGTCTCAGTAGCGAATAGCAATTCCATATGCGCATGCTGATGCGCTTCGGATGTGGAATGGCAAGATTCAAAGCCAAGTTCCTGCTTGGCCATCCGAAAGAACACTTCAATGCGCCAGCGTTTACCGTAGACTTCAAGTGCTTGTTTCGGAACATCATGGCGGTTGCTAATGATCAAATAGGCGTCTTTGTACGTCGCAAGAGAATCTGCACCCTCCTCAGCAATTGCGGTTGCTTCTTCGTCTTCTTTCAAACGAATGGCAACGACAGCGGCAATGGGGATATAGCGATGCTTCACAGTAGGCTGCCCTTTTCGTCCAATAGCGGGGAATGGCAATTTCATATAAATGTCGGCAAGCGCGATCGCCGATAAACCGGAATTCCCTTTACTAACAAGGGATTTGTACGCTTCTTTAATCAATTGGCGTGCGGACACCGGAATATACCGTTCCCGTCGGCCAGGCTCCTTCACGAGTCGAAACAGGGCGGTGTTGCGTTTGGCCTTGGTCACCCAATCAAAGTTGTGCTCCATGAGGAACACGAAAAAATCCTTACAGAGATACCACCGATCCATGGCAATCCATAAGCGGCACGAGACGTTTTCACGCAGCATCAGGAGCATTTGCTTGGCTAAATCCAGCTTGGAGAGTCCATGCTCACCTTCTTCGACTTTGCGCCACATGCTGAAGTAAAGCGGGTACTCCAAACCGTTTTGCAGTACCGCTTGTAATACAACCAGATTCATGCACCAGCTATATGCCTTCGTAGAGGAGTCCTTGAGCCAGCAAAGATAAGGCAGGAATTTAGCAAATGGATGATTGCTGTGGGTGTCATCCAAATTGATAATATCGCCTTCATGCAATTTCGTATTCGCATCTTGTTGGAGCCTCTCGACTCGTTTTTTCCCGAAGGTACGCCAAGCAAAAGGCTTGATAAACAACCGGCTCAGCGTGTACTGCGCCAATTTGTACGGTCTAAACATCTCAATAAGCAAGGCATCTTTGGCCGCCAATTCTGCCATCTGAGAGACGGCTGTGCAGCCAGAAGATAGCCCAATCACATAGAGAAAACAGAGCATCCAGGCAGGTGTACCGTTTCGTTTGGATATGCCGGATCGCGTGAGCAGTAAAGAAAAGTCGAATTGATCCCATAGCGTCCGAAGAATAGGCGCACCAGCGCACTCACTGATCGAAAGCTTGCGAAATCGTGGTTTTTCCAAAGTTGGTTCCATATCTGAATCACCTATAATCGGAGAGATATACCCGGTTGAAAGGGTATCCTTCTCGATTATTGTGGTGGTTTCAAAAAGTCAAGAGCTTTTCCGTGTTTTCGATAACATCTTTATGACTCTTGTCAAATTACCT